>CAVQZY010000007.1:0-256627 GCA_963718805.1 uncultured Actinomycetota bacterium
ACATTCCGCAGGAGAATCGTCAGATCTCAATCACAGCCATCGCCCGCCAACAGCGTTTGTGCAGGTCAGACCAGGTATCCCGAGACGATCAACAGTCGCCAACCACCCCTCGGCAGTTCGAGGCCTACTACGACGACCCGGCTGTCCCGCTCCACCTATGAGCTGCGCCGGGTGCGTCGCAGTGCGGTAATTGCTGTCTCGTCGGCGGTGGGCAGGGTGTGGACGTACTTGCCGGTGGTGGCGATACTGCGGTGGCCGAGGCGCTCGCGGACGACTTCGAGGTCTGCTCCACCGGCGAGCAGCCAGGAGGCGTGTGAGTGCCTTAGGTCCTTCATCTTCGGCCGCGGGTCGAGTCCGGCTGCATCGCAGGCCGGGTACCAGACGTTGAAGCGCCACCAGTCGCGCGGAAGGTGCCCGTCGGTGTCGCGTAGACGGGGCTCGCGTGGGTCGTCCTTGCCGTCGGCGCGGCGCTTGGCGCGGTAGGCGGCGAATGAGGCGCGGCAGTGCGGGCAGCGGCACTTGCCGGCGGTGTAGGCGGACAGGGTGCCGTGGTGGTACTGGCGTCCGGCTTCGTTCGGTTCGGTCAGGCCCAGCGTCTCTGCGGAGACGAGTCGGAGACGGGCTTTCGGCGCCTGGAACATGTCGAAGCGGAACATCAGATCGTCCGGCCCGAGCTTGTGTTCCTCGACGTGGGCGACCCAGGCCGAGACCAGCTCGGGGTCGAGCTTGAAGCGACGCGACCGCTTGTTCTTCGGGTAGGGCGTGACCAGGAACCGGCCACCGTCGGGGTGGTACTTCGGGTTGACCTCCATCACCGCGCGGCTCACGGTCAGGATGCCCGAACCGACGTGCAGGTCGGACGGGCGCAGCTCGGTTAGCTCGCCCCAGCGCACGCCGGAGCCGATGTCGGTCTCCACCAGCAGGCCGGCAGTCGTGGTCGGCATCTGTGCCATCAGTGACTCGAACTCGTCCGGGGTGAAGATGCGGTACTCCGGTACTGCGACGGTCGGTGTCTTCACCCCCTTGCACGGGTGCAGCAGGACGACGAAGTCATTGAGCGCGGTGGTGAACACCGCGGACAGGATGATCTTGAGGTGTCTGATCTGCGCCGGGCTCACGCCGTCGTCGACCAGCTCGGTCACCCACTGGCGCACATGGGTCGGCATGATGTCGCGGATCTTCATTCGGCCGAACCACGGGATGATGTGCGCGTCCAGGTTGTAGCGGTACCCCTCCTTTGTCGTCGGCTCGATGACGTGGTTGGGGAACCACTGCTTGTTGACGTAGTCCTCGAACCGCAGCGCGCGGGAGGCGGGATCACCGCCGCGACCTGAGCGCTCCAGGGCCTCGGCCGCCTTCCACGCCGTGTCAGCATCTCGCTTGCGCTCGAAGGTGCCCGCAGACAGTTGGTGGTCCCGGGCGTCGTAGTAGAGCGCGATCCAGCGGGTGCCGTTGACACCCTCGCGCTTGCGCGAGTGGCCCATCTGCGGACCTCATTTCTTGTCCCTCATTTGTCAGGGAACTGCCTGACAAGACCTGGCACGAACTGACACCATCCAACACGAAAGCCCTTATAGAATAAGGATATTCTCGATTTCGGCCAGGCGCAAAATGTCCAGATCAACGCGCTCATAACCCAGAGTTCGCGGGTTCAAATCCTGCCCCGTCCCGCGCCCGACCAGCGGCATGTTGGTGCGTTTCGCAGCTCAATTGACGCCGACATGGGCTCTGTGCGCACCGCTTTGCGCACGAAGGGACGCCCGCAGGGAATCGGTGATGGCCCCTTCGTGATCTTCAAGCGTGTGCATAATCTGCAACTCGGCACTGTCTCAACCGGACGCCGGACGCCGAGCGTTCGAGCCCCGCTACTTGGCCATCGCCAGAGCGGTACTGCGTCTTCGTTTCCCATTGTAGTTGTGTTCTCTGGGTGCCCTTGATGTAGAGGCCCACCCAGTACGCGTGGCAGTTTGTCTTGACTGCGAGCTCGGCCGCAGTGAACCAGCGCGTCGAGTCTCTTCGGTTAGGCTGCGATGGCGAGGGCGACTCAGATGAAGTAGCGCAGCCGACGGTGACCAGCGCAACCACTAGCAACATTGCAGACGCCAGCTTCACAATTTGTAGACGATGCCAGGCTGTCGCCAACTGCGCCAGCAGCATCGACCACGCATCGGCGCAAAAGGCTCACCCTGTGGCAAACCCGGTCATTGGCAGCGGGGTAGAGCGCGGTGGAGCGGAGTGCAGGGCTACTGCGGGCTACCTTGGACAGCGCCGCGTGTGATCGATCAGATGACTGCGTACGTCAGCCGATCCCGTAGGTCTGAACGAAGAGAATCTCGCCGGTTCTCGCATCTGCCATCACTGTTCCGCCACAGGTATCTATGTTCGCCGCTGAAGTGGACGAATCATCTGCGACCGCTCCACCGGGCGAGGCGGGACACGGCGCGGTGTTCCCCGTGAAGCGGAATGCGGGCAGGGGCTCGCCGGGCCTCGGAGTAGGCGCTACTGTACCGAGCGTTTGGGGGACCGTCTCCGGGATGTATTGACCGACCTCTATTCGCAAAGTCGTGGACGGCTTTACCCAGTCCGCGGATGCGCCATCCATTTCCAGGACTTTCTGGACACTCTCGGCGGACATGAAGCCGCTGGTGTCGGTCCCGGGCGGCAAGGGGGCGAAACTTCCGTTGTCGGACTGGGGGTCGGTTCCGGCGGGTCCGGAACTGTCCGCTGGCTTCGCGGAAGCTGACGAGCTCGAAGACGCGCTGCTGAAACCGGAGGCGCGGCCCGGTGAGTGGTCGGCGGACGCTGATCTGGACGCACAGGCAGTGCCGATCTGCAACAGGACTACCGTCGCTACCGCGAGCGTTGAGATCCTCGCGGCTCGAACCTGATCGACAATCATGAATGCCGCCCACATCAAATCGGTCTAGTAGGGATCTGTCCATACGGCGATATGGTCACATCCATAAGCAGTGTGGTAATAACGTGCTGTGCTTCCGTTCCAATAGCTCCTCAAATAGCAGGGAACCTGGATGAGATTTCCAGTAGAGACACTTTGAATTCCAAGCGAAGAGAGGTCGGCTTTGTAATAGACCGAACCTGGCACATCGTTTACGGTATGGTCCACTTCGCCAGCAAATGTTGGCGAAAATGTCCAACCCTCGTTCCATGGATCAAAGTTCGCAACAGTAGTGACGCTACCGGCGCTGAGGAGCATAGTGCTCACCGTCGGCGGGTAAGCGCCGGGCGAGCCCTGGTACTCAACGCGCGAGGTGACTTCTTCACCGTCACTGAGAGCGCAGGCTCCAAGAGCACGATGGTAGCCGCCACCCACGTTCCACTCCGTGAAATAGCGGTTGCACCCAGCCGTGTTATCGTACATATATCCGGCTTGTGCGTAATGATTACCAACGTTGTAATCCTGCAACATCACCCAAGCAGTGGAAAACGTACTCGGAAAGTTCTTGTTGCTGCAGACGGGTCCAAGGCGAGACTCGATATAGCCAGATACGCCTTCAGGAGTCTGCGCCCAACTTGCCGGATATGTCGCGTATCCAGCGTAACCATTCTGTGCGGGCGAAAGTGATGACCCGCAGGTGCTTGCCCCGGCCAGCCCTGGGTACACAAACATGCCGACAATCGCAAGTAGACCGACAAGTGCAGCCCGACTTGCTTGTCGACTCATGCCGCTTGATCCCTTTCCGGCGCGTCTAACAGTGAGGCTAGCAGTCAGATACGCGAAACGGCCATGCATATTTCGGCGGACCCTGCGGCCGGGTCCCATGGATAGTGACTCTTAGCTTAGCGGGCGGATCATGTCGAGCGGTACGACCGAACGACCCACACCCCCGCTACCACACGCACAACACAGCCCTGACTGCGCTCCGCGCTGTGACCGCTTGAGCTCAAGTCCGATCAAACCTGGCGGCGATCGTCGCCCCATCTACGCGGTTGGGGCAGCAAGCGAAAGCTGGGTCCCGACGATTCTGCAGCAGTAGGGCTGTTCGCCGAATATCCGACCATCGGCAAAGCCGGTTACTTGATCAAGGGTCCGGCACTGGACTGCGTCGTGCTTCAGGTCGACCGTCGATCTATGTTGACATCCACGAGTTTCGAGATCCTCCCGCCCGCACGCATCGACCCGGTCAGGTTGGCCGCTGCGGCCTATCTGGCGCGGTTCAAGGGCCGCACCCGCGTCCACACCGACTCCGACCTGCGTTGCTTTCTTTACTGGTGCGCCGAACGCGGGCTTGACCCGCTGACAACCACCCGGCCACACATCGAGCTTTACGTGCGCTGGATGCAGGAACAACGACGCTTCGCCGCAAGCACCGTCTCGCGTCGGCTGACAGTTGTCGTCGGGTTCTACCGGACCTGCGTGATCGACGGGGTCCTCGAACACTCGCCCGCCGACTACGTACGTCGACCTACAGTCTCTCCACAGTCACCGACTCTGGGGCTGACGCACCTGCAGTTCGAGGCGATGCTGAGCGCCGGTCGGGACTCGATCAACCCCAACGACTTCGCGCTCGTGTGTCTGCTGGGTCTGCTCGGACTGCGGATCTTCGAGACCACCAGCCTGGACATCAGCGACCTGGGCGAGGAGCACGGCCACCGCGTCGTGCGTGTCGTCGGCAAAGGCCACAAGATCGTTCTTGTGCCGATGCCCCCGGCAGTGGCACGCGCTGTCGACCGGGCCGTCGCCGGTCGTGATGTCGGCCCGATTCTGCTCAACCGCAACGGCGCCCGGATGGACCGACACGCAGCAACTCGCAGGCTGCACCGGCTTCAGGATGCCGCGGGAGTCAAGATCGCCCGGATGCACCCGCACATGCTCAGGCACACCTTCGTCACGACCATGCTCGACGCCGGCGTCCACCTACGCGACACCCAGATCGCGGCCCGTCACGCTGACCCACGCACGACTATGAGATACGACCGTGCCCGCACCAACCTCGACCGGCATCCTAACTACATCCTCGCCGCCTACATGTCCTCTGGCACCTAGCGAAGCACACGCCGCCGCCGCCACGATTGTCGATATCGAGATCCGACCGTTCACGGCTGCGATCACGCGCGGGGCGGCGCTACCGTGCTCTCGTGGCGACCGGCAAGGCCGAACGACGTGCCGCGCGCGATCTCGTGGCCACCTACCACGAGTCGAGTCTCACCGAGCTCGTCGACCGCCTCGCCACGGCGTTGGACGACTACCGCGCCGCGTCCATCGACGTCCACCACGCCGATGAGGCGATTCATCACTACCACCGAGCCGCGCGCGAACTCTGGAAGTTCTGCTTCGGCGCAGGCCTCGACGTCGAGATCGTCGCCCGACTCATCGACGACCAACCACACAGCATCGACTGGTGGGCCCGGGGGCCGTCCGCGACCGCCACTGACCAACAGCGAACGGCCACGCGGCCAGCACCGACAGGTCGTCCCTACCCACGCATCGCACTCCGTCTGGGACAAACGTGGACGAGAACCCACTTACAGCTGCGCCCGCAGCAGTGGTGCCTGTTCAAGATCAAGTAACCGGCTCTGCCGATGAGTGCTCGCCCGGTTCGGTACGCCTAGACAACGGTGACGGCGACGCCCTCGGCTTGGAACGCCGCGAGTGTGTCGGGGTCGGCGTCGTGGGTGGTGATCAGGTAGGTGAGATCGGCCGGGTCGCCGAAGCGGAAGTTCGACGACTGCGTGAGCTTCGCAGCGGTGGTGACGAGTACTCGCTTGGTCGCCGCGGCGATGCTGGCCTTTTTCAGTTCGGCGTCTTCGTAGGTAGCTGAGGTCAGCCCGCGGGTTCCGGAGACCGAGCAGGCACCGAGCAGCAGGACATCGACGGTGATGTTGCGGACGGCGTCGATGGCCGTGGCGCCGTACATGGCCAGGGTGTCGGGCTCGACGGGGCCGCCGGGGATGATCACGCGGGCGCCGGGCACTGCGGCCAGGGCTGCGGCGGAGTGCAGGGACAGACACAGCGCGGTGACCGGGCGCCCGGCAAGTTCTTGGGCGACAGATTGGCAGGTGGTGCCGTTGTCGATGATCAGCGAGTCGTAGTCGTTGATCATCGCTGCGGCGGCCTCGGCGAGGTCGGCTTTGGCCTGGCGGTCCTCGCCGGCGCGGGCCTGGTACGGGACGCCTTCGCCGAACTTGGCCGCGCGGGAGGCTCCGCCACGGGTGCGCTGCACCGCGCCGTGGGCGTCAAGGTCCTCGAGGTCGCGCCGGATCGTCATGGCCGACACCCCGGCGAGTTCGGCGAGCTGGTCCACGCGCAGGTAGCCGCTGGCCCGGACCGCATGAACGATCATCTTGTGCCGAAGTGAACGTTGCACATGTTCACTTTCGCACATAGCTTCGCTCTCGTCACACCGCGAGCGAAGGGGTTATGCAATGACTGGCGGAGCAGTCGCCGAAGCGACCGGCCAGGACACGACTGAGCCAGCACAGGCTGGACGGTCGCGACGGCTTGGGCGGCTGGGACGCTCGTGGCCGCGGATCGCGGTGACGGTCGTGTTCGTCGTGCACGGATTGTTGTTCGCGTCGTGGACCGCGCACATCCCGCACGTCAAGGCCGCGCTCGGCCTGACCGACGGCACCCTCGGCTTCGCCCTGCTGGGTGCGCCGGTAGGGTCGGTGTGCGCCATGATGGCTGCGGCCTACCTGCTGCCGCGGGTGGGCAGCCGATTGGTCGTGCAGGTCGCGCTCGTGGGCTACTGCGCCGCCGGGCCGATCGTCGGGCTGGTCGCCAACCTGCCCGCGCTGTTCGCGGCGTTGTTCGCATGGGGCGCGTTCCAGGGCACCCTCGACGTGGCCATGAACACCCAGGCCATAGCAGTCGAACGCTCCAGCAAGCAGATGCTGATGTCCGGGCTGCACGGCGGGTGGAGCATCGGCTCGTTCGCCGGTGCGGGCATCGGCGCGTTGGCTGTCGGCGCCGGGATCACCCTCACCCCGCAGCTGCTCGTGCTCGGCACGCTGATCCTGCTCGCGGCGGGGCTGCTCACCACCGGGATGCTTCCCGACGCCGCCGACCAGCCCGGCACATCGGCCGAGGCCAGCGGTCCCGACGGGTCGCCCGTCGCAGAGCGTGCCGCCTCACGGTGGTCGGGCGGGATGCTGCTGCTCGGCGCGATCGCCTTCGCCGGGATGCTGTGCGAGGGCGCGACCGCTGACTGGGCGTCGGTCTACCTGTCCGGGCCGCTGCACGCCTCCGGCCTCGTGGCGGGTCTGGGCTACACCACCTTCTGCCTGACCATGCTCACCGTCCGGCTGTGCGGCAACCGGCTGCTCACCCGCTACCGCCCCGACCGGCTCCTGCCGACGCTCGCCGTAGTGGCCGGCGTCGGGTTCGCGGGCGCGCTGCTGATCGGCAACACCGTCGTCGCCCTGGTCGGGTTCGCCTGCCTCGGCATCGGGCTCGCCTCGATCGTCCCGGCCGTGTTCAGCGCCGCAGGACGCATCCCCGGACTGCACCCCGGCACCGCCGTCGCCACCGCCTCGGCCTGCGGGTGGGCCGGCTTCGTGCTCGGGCCACCAGTGATCGGCCACCTCGCCGCCGTCGCCTCGCTGCCGCTCGCGCTCGGCCTGCTCCCGATCCTGATCGCTTTCGTCGTCATCGGCACCGCCACCGCCCCCGCGCTCAAGCACCGCGGCAACGAGGAACACGCCGCGAACCTCGCGGAGGCGGCGCGATGATCGACTGGCTGCTCGTCGACTACGGCGAAACCATCAGCACCGCCCTGCCCGCCGACACGATCAACGAACTGGCAACCCTGACCGGACAGCACCCGAACGAGTTCCTCGACCGGTACTGGGCACACCGCCTGGACTACGACCTCGGCCTGCCCGCGCACCTCTACTGGTCACGAGTCCTGAACCGCGACCCGGCCGAGCTCGCCCGTCTCGCCCAGACGCTGACCCGCATCGACCTGCACGGCTGGCTACAGCTCAACTCGCTCACCCTGCGCACCCTGGTCCTGCACCGGCGCCGCACCGGCGTCGGTCTCGCACTGCTGTCCAACGCGCCCGAACCGCTCGCCGCCGCCATCGACCGCCGCCCCTGGGCCGCCCACTTCACCCACCGCCTCTACAGCTGCCGCCTGCGCCAGGCCAAACCCGATCCGGCAGCGTTCACCGCCGCACTCACCGCCCTCGACGCCGAACCGCACCAGGTGCTATTCATCGACGACCGGCCCGACAACACCCGCGCCGCCGCCACCCTCGACATCCCCACCATCACCTTCACCTCGGCCAGCGCGCTCGCACGCGAACTCAAACTCACCCGACCCGCGATCGCCTGAACCGCTCGCAAGTACGTCGCGACCGACCGGACATGCCGCCGCCAGTGCAGGTCGCCGAATTATGAATAGCCGGGTAGCCATCGCGGCCGAGATGGCACGCTGTCGGGATGATCGACAACGAGCAACGGAAGCACGCCGAAGAGCGGCTAGCAGTCCTGGAGGCGATGGTCGCAGCCTTCGAACATCGGGTCGAGGTCTTTGATGTGATCAGCGACAGCGAATCTGCCGAAGAAGCCGTCGGCAGATTGGCGGCACTTCTGGCGATCCCCGAGGTCCATGCTCATGCCGTGTTAGACCTCCAGTCGCGCCGCTTCGCCCGCCGCGAACGAGCCCGAGTCATCGACGAGCGCGATTTCATCCGCCGCGAGCTCGACTCCGAGGCCGCCCACCCGAACGACCGGTGATGCCGCTGGTCGGGCGCCCCTACCGGATGCCGCTGGTCGGGCGCGGGAGAGGCCGCAGATCGGCACCGACAGGGGAGATCGCAGCGTTTGGGCGCGGCTCAGCGCGGTTGGACGGGGCCGTTTCGTATCTCGGGTCGGTAGCCCGCATCGGCGAGCCACTCGCGGGCACGTCCTCGACGACGGTCCTCGGAGAACACGAACCAGTCCTCGCGGTCATCCGGCCAGTCGAGGAGGACGTCCTTGAACCGACGGAAAGTGCCACGTCCCTCCAGCGCGCGATCCAGTCGTTCACGTATCCGCCGGTCCGACCGTGTCGCCGCGAAGTCGACCATGTCGCCGTAGGCCCGCCGCGATCCGGTGGGCCAGACGTGTAGCCAGCGGTCCGGCTCCTCCTGGCGGTCGTCCTCATCGACGGACTCGTCGAACACGAATTCCGGCCACACCTCACCGTTCGTAAGATCGAGGCGGCCGCCAGCGCTGTCTGGCCCGCCGTCGATCAGGTCGGCAAGCTGCTCCAGGTCCACCGCCACCTGCTTGAGAGTCATAGCCTCGGGCACCCCGACCCCACGCGCCGCGTCTATTGCGTCCGCGAGTTCCTGATCGCCGTCGCATGCGCGTATCCGCAGCGCTCCGGCGCACTGCGCGGCAAACTCGTCCGCCTCGGACGAGTCGTGAGCGAAGGCGAGGAGCGAGAGTTCTCCGACCAGTTGCAGGGGACCATCGCGGCCGAGAGATCGCGCGAGGGCCAGCGCGACCGTTCCGTCACCGTCGTACAGAACCCGGCGCGCCTCTCGCGACGTGTCCACGTCCACCACGTCAGTCTGTCGCGCTGCTGACTGACGACCCTCTGTCACCCACCCCGGACGCGGACAACCAGCAGCGACACACCTGGTGCATTTCGCGCCTGGCAAGATCATCTGGGCCCGCGGTGGCATAGGTGCGTGTCACCGTCCGCGACGTGATGAGTCTGCACAAGCTGTCGGCCGGCGACGGGTACGTACCTGACGCGGCAGGTGGCGGCCGCGGATGACACGCATCGCGGGCGCGGGTCGCTGGGGGAGTACTACGAGCAGAAGGGTGAGTCGCCGGGCGTCTGGCTGGGCTCCGGTCTCGGCTCGCTGGCCGGGGATCTGCCCGAGTCGGTCGTGGCCGGCGCGGTGACCGAGGAGCAGATGTGCGCGCTGTTCGGGCTCGGGCGGCACCCGAATGATCGGGCGATCATCCGGCAGTTGGGGCGCGACGGGGTGTCGCGGCGTGTCCAGGACGCGGCGACCAAGCTCGGTCACGCGTACCACGTCTACGAGCCGAGTGCGTTCCAGACCGCGCTGGCCGTGCGGTATCGCGAGTTCAATGCGGCCCGCGGTGCGCGGTGGGACGCGGCTATCCCGGACGCCGTCCGCGCACGGATGCGCAGCGAACTGGGTCGCGAGTGGTTCCGCACCGAGCACCAGCGCGACCCGCTGGATGCGCGCGAGTTCGCTGGCTACTTGGCCCGGATCTCGCGGCCGGCGCCGATGCCGGTGGCCGGCTATGACCTGACGTTCTCACCGGTCAAGAGCGTGTCGGCGCTGTGGGCGATCGCGCCGCGCGAGCTGGCCGCGAGCATCGCCGCGTGTCACGACGAGGCGGTGCGCGACACCATCGCCTGGTTGGAGAAGCACGCCGCCTACACCCGGCGCGGCACCAACGGCGTCGCCCAGGTCGACACGACCGGGCTGATCGCGGCGGCGTTCACGCACCGTGACTCGCGCGCCGGCGACCCGGATCTGCACACCCACGTCGCGGTCAGCAACAAGGTGTGCACCCCGGACGGGCGGTGGCTGTCGCTGGACGGGCGTGCGCTGTACCGGAACAAGGTCGCCGCGTCCGAGCACTACAACACCCGCCTCGAAGCGCTGCTGATCGAACGGGTCGGGGTGCGGTTCGGCGAGCGCGGCGACGCGGGCGACGGCAGGCGCGAGGTCCGCGAGATCGCCGGACTGCCACACGAGTTGCTGCGCGCTTGGTCGTCGCGCCGCGCCGACATCGAGGCCGAACTCGCGTACCTGAGCCGCAGGTTCCAGGCGGAACACGGCCGCCCGGCGTCCACCGTCGAGCGGGCGGAGCTGGCCCAGCAGGCGACGCTCTCGACGCGGGACCCGAAGCACGAACCGCGATCGGAGGCCGAGCAACGGCGCACCTGGCAAGCCGAAGCCGCCGAACTCCTCCGTGGCGCGGACCAGGTCGAAGCCCTCGTACGGCGGGTCACCGGCCACACGACGGCTCCGGCCGCCGTCGACGTGGACCATCTCGCCGGGACAGTGATCGACACGGTGCAGGCGTCCCGGGCGACGTGGCAGGAGCACCACATCCGCGCCGAGGCCGAGCGCGTGTGTCGCTGCCTTGCCGCCGTGCCAGACTTTCTCGTCGATCAGGTAACGGAACGCGCGCTGTCGCCCGCCCGCTCGGTGCTGCTCACCGCCCCGCCGAACATCGACGAGCCGAACCAGCTGCGCCGTCGCGACGGCTCCTCGGTGTACGAGGTGGCGGGGTCCCGCCGGTACACCTCCACAGCCGTCCTGGACGCCGAGCACATAGTCCTGGAGGAGGCAGCGTGCTGGAATTTCTGCAAGATCGCCCCCGAGACCGTCGACCTGGCGCTGCTCGAAGCCGTCGCCAACGGCGTCCGGCTCGGACCCGACCAGGCCGAGATGGTCCGGCAGCTCGCCACGTCCGGCGCGCAGGTGCAGCTGGCCCTCGCCCCCGCGGGCAGCGGCAAGACCGTCACGCTCGCTACCCTCGCGGCCGCCTGGGCCGCCGACGGCAACACCGTCATCGGCCTCGCCCCGACCGCCGCGGCGGCCCGCGTCCTGCGTGAGGAGCTCGGCGACGGCGTCGCCGCAACAGACACGCTCGCCAAGCTCGTCCACGCGATCCGGACCGGGACGGCCGTTCCCGACTGGGTCGACGCGATCGGCCCCGGCAGCCTGCTGATCGTCGACGAGGCGGGCATGGCAGGCACGCTCGACCTCGCCGCCGTCGTCGACTACGCCGGCAAACGCGGCGCGTCGGTGCGGCTCCTCGGCGACGACCGGCAGCTCGCCGCGGTCGGCGCCGGGGGAGTGCTCCGCGACATCGAGCGCACCCACGGTGCCGTCACCCTCGCCGAGGTGCGTCGTTTCAGCCACCCGGACGGCACCCCGAACCGCGCCGAAGCCGCCGCCTCGCTCGCGATCCGCCGTGGCGACCCGACCGGCCTCGGCTACTACCTCGACCACGGCCGCATCCACGTCGGCGACACCACCACGACCGCCGACCAGGCGTTCGCCGCATGGGCCGCCGACCGCGCAGCGGGGCTGGACACGCTGCTGATCGCATCCACCAACGCCCAGGTCCGCGAGATGAACCTGCGCGCCCAAGCCGCTCGGCTGGCCGCTGCCGCAGTACCGGCCGAGAGCCGGGTCGCGCTCGCCGACGGCACGACGGTCAGCGAGGGCGACGTGATCATCACCCGCCGCAACGACCGTCGCCTCTCGCTGTCGGCCACCGACTTCGTCGCCAACGGCGACCGGTGGACCGTCGCCTCGGTCCGGGGCGACGGCGGGCTCGACGTGCGGCATTCCAGCTCGCACCGGCGGGTCACGCTGCCGGCCGACTACGTCGCCGAACACGTCCAGCTCGGCTACGCCACCACGGTGCACGGCGCGCAGGGGCAGACCGTCGACACCAGCCACGCCGTCCTGACCGGAACCGAATCCCGGCAACTGCTCTACGTGGCGCTCACCCGCGGCCGGCGCGAGAACCACCTCTACCTCGACCTCACCGCCCCGGGTGAGGATGCCGTCACGACCATCGAGGCACAACGGCCGTCCACGGCAGTCGAGGTGCTCATGAGAGTGATCGAGCGAGACGACTCGGCCGTCTCGGCCACCACCGCCCGCCGTCAGGAGCGCGACCCCGTCCCGCTGCTGCGCAAGGCGTGCGCCGAGTACCTCGACGCGCTCACCGTGGCCGGCGAATCCATCCTCGGCCCAACACGCACGACCGCCATTGCCGCGCAGGCGGAGGCGGCCGTCCCCGGCATCAGCGACTGGCCGGCATGGCCCGCGCTGCACGCCCAGCTGCAACGGGTTGCGCTCAACGGTGATGAACCGGGCCAGGTGCTGCGCGACGAGAAGATGTTGGTCCGTCGCGACCACTCCCGCGATCTCGCCGCGATCCTGGCGAACCGGCTCGAGGTCCGTGATCGCGGCCCCGGGCCGTTGCCCTGGCTGCCGCCGGTCCCGTCCCAGCTCGCCGACGACGACTTCTGGCGTCGCTACTTCGACCGGCGGGCCGAGCTCATCCAACGCCACGCCGGGGCCATCCGCGCAGACGCCAGCACCTGGACTGAACAGACCGCGCCCGCCTGGGCCGTCCCGACCCTGCACGAGCCGGACCTCACCCGCGATCTGGCGATCTGGCGTGCCACGCACGAGGTCGACGACACCGACATGCGCCCGACCGGGCCGCCCACGCCCGGCTTCAAGTACGGCTACCAGCAGCGGCAGCTGGAGCGCCGCGTGAGCGACGCCGGAGCGATGCCCGCGAAGTCCGACGCCCGGATCGCCCAACTCGCGGAGGCCCTCCACCCCGGCATCACCGCCGACCCGCACTGGCCGACCCTGGCCCAGCAGCTCTACGCCGCCGACCGCGAAGGCCTGCACGAGCCCCAGCTGCGCAGCATCGCTACCGCCCGGCCACTGCCGATCGACCACCCCGCGGCCGCGCTGGCGTACCGGCTCGTCGACACCATCGGTGGCCGCACGCCCACGACGACGAGCCGTGCGGTCGCGGCGACAGCGAGGTCGACCGCTCCCGACGTCACGCCGCCCGAGCCCGCGGTTCGGCGTTCGCCCGAACGCATGGTGAGACGCCGGTACGAGCCGCCGCACATGCAGTCGCCGCCCGACGATCTGCGCATCGTCCGATCGCAGCCGCGGCACGGCCCACGGCGGTAGGACCAGTTCCGGGTATGGCCTGTGCTGGAATTTCTCAGCCGGACCATTCGCGTGGGCACGTCTTCGGGGTTCCACCGTGCTGGAATTTCCTTGATCGCGTTTTGGGTTCGCCACGGCAAACCGCCTTCCCTCCGCATCTGCCGTCGCATGCCGCCGAGCAGCGAGCGCGGGCGATGCGTCGAGGGCGATGTCCAGGACCAGCTCGGCGACGTCCAGATGGACACGCGTCAGCGGCTGCTCCTCGTTCCGTGGCAGAGGTGCTTGCTCTACTCGGCTACAGGCGCAGACATGCGCCCGGCGCGAGGAGGTGCTGATGGGCGGTCAATCGAACGACGCCGCAAGTCAGCGCCGACGTGCCGTCGATCGTCATCGACTCTCTGACGAGGAGGAGGCGTGGATCGCGCGCCAACTCGCGAGCGCTCCGCCGATTGATGACTCGGCGCGACGACGGATCGAGCAGCTTCTGGCGTTGCCGCCGGACCGATTCAATGCCGGCAGAAGCGAGAAGCGAGCGTCGTGATCAACCTCGCGTCGTTCGTCGAGACCGTCGCACCACTCGATAGCGTTCGGTGTCGTGGCGGCGAAGAAGAAGCAGGCACGACGCGATGCCGCGATCGCTCCGAAGCCGGACGACCCGTACGAGATCGCGTACTTCCGTCGGCACCGCGACGACGATTCCACGCAGGCCGCGCCCGGACAGCAGTTCCTTGCGAACGTGCCGCCGGCGATCGCTGCTCGAATGCGCGCTGTGGTCATCGCCGTCGCGAAGGCGCCCCCGCATAAGTTCGCCGGCGGCGGCAAGTGGGAGGCCATGCACGACACGATGGCCGGCATCTACGAGATCCGCGTGGACGGCCCACCCAACCGCACGCACTACCGGCTGTTCTGCCTGCTCGATACCAAGGCGCAAGGGCACGGCCCATTGCTGGTGATCATCGACGGCGCGTCCAAGCCGTTCCGGACCGAGCTGCCGCAGAAGATCTACGACCGGGTCAGCGCGCTGCGGGACGAATACCTCAAGCGTTCGAAGCGCTCACTCGTCTGATTGTCAGCTGACCCCGGCCACTTCCCGAAGCGGCTCGGTGACTGACACTCGATCTCCCTCGCTCATAGGGCGCAGCACGACCTCGTAGCCAAGCGCGGCCGCGAGGTCGGTGATCATGCCCAGCGACGGGTTGACCTGTTGGGCGGTCAGTAACCGTCGAACTGCAGCCGGCTGGCGTTCGATGGCACGCGCGAGGTCGGACTTCGAAAGGCCCTGCTGCTCACGCAGCTCGTCCAGCTCGTTCACCACAGCGTCGATGACGGCGATTCGCCGCGACTCCAGGATGAAGTGACGCCGGTACTCGGGATCGGCCATTGCTGCTTCGTGGTCGTCCCAGAACACGCTTCGCTTCGACATGCCCAGCCTCCTCCGAACCTCATCAGAAGCGTAACACAGGAGTTACGCCCTTGGTTCCCGGCTACGCGCTGTGACGCCAGACGATATCGATGTCGTCGGGGTTGAAGTGCGGACCTCGAGACGACGGCTTGATCGTGATTCGCTCGATGATCTCCGAAAGGATCAGCCGCTTGCGCTCGTTCGAGACGTCCGACGAATCCAGTTCGGCGATCTGCGTTTCGCGCGAGGGGAGTTGCCGAATGTTTTCGCCTTCGGCGGCTGCGGCGCGCGCCGAGTCGAGGCGAGCGTTGAGTTCGGCGAGCGTTGAGTTCGGCGAGCGTGGCGTAGAAGTCCTCGTCGCTGATCTGCCCGCTGCTCCACGCTGTCCGAAGTCCGGCCTTGCGCGCCTGGAGCCGGTCGAGGTCGCCGGCCTTCACGGCGCGCTCGGCGCCCGCTCGGCGTGGGCGGACGTTCTCCCGCTTGAGGTAGTCGATCGCGAGCGCTACGACCAGGCGGTCGACCTTGTCGGCGTTGCGGCTGACGCCATTGCAGCCGCCGAGGTCCTTGGGGCGACAGCCGTACATGCGCATGCTGCGCACGACGCGGCCGACCATCCGGGTCTCGCACTTGCCGCAGATGCACAGCCCGGACAGTAGATGCTTGCGGCCAGTGGCGGCGGGCGTTTTCACGTTCTTCGCGCCCCGGCCCGTGCCGACATCCAGCCTGTTCTGTAGCAAGATCCACTCGTCGACCGTGAGGATAGGCGTCCAATCGCCGCGTACCCATTCGCCGTCGTAGCGGACAGCCCGAAGCCACCACTCGTTGACCTTCGGCCGGTTCTCGTGGAAGACGCCGGTGTAGGCGCGCACGCCACCGAGTCGCGGATTGCGCAGGATGTTGGTGAGAGCCGTGCGCGTCCACTTCTTCCCGCCGACGGTAGGGATTGCTCGCCGCTGGAAGTCGAGGGCGACGGCCGTGAGTGATTCGCCGTTCTCGACGCGCCCCGCGGCCTCACGCAGCAGGTCAGCCTCGGACGGGACAAGCGTCTGACCATCGGACTCCCAGCCGAAGCGCCGCGGCCCCCCGCGCACGACCTTCCCCTGCTGTGCGTGTTGCACCGCGGCGCGCGCCTGCCGGCGGCTGGTGTCCTCGCTCGACTTCAGGGCCACCGAGACGAGCATCCGCGCGAGCATGCGACCGCCCGAGGTCATCAGGTCGATGTCGCCGGTGACCGGCTTGGCCGGGACCTTCTTGTACTCGACCCAATCGATGAGGTCCTCGAGGTCGCGCGGCTGCCGGGCGAGACGGTCCATGTCGTAGAAGACGATGCCGTCGATGTGGCCGGCCTCCAAGTCGTCGAGCATCTGCCGAAACGCAGGCCGGATCACGCGGAAGGCGACGCGGCCGTCGGCCAGGCGGACCTTCTTCTTCCGGTACGCCGACGTGTCGTTCTCGTCGTAGCGGCGGGCGAACGGTCCCCAGCCCATCCGCTCGCGCAACATCTCGCAGTCATCGTCCTGGCGCGCGACTCCCTCGGTCAGGCCGAGCTTGTCATAGCTGATCCGCTTGTAGAGGCCGGGACGCTCCGGAACGTGCGACGGCGCGAGGTCGATCGTCCGCAGGAAGAACGGCGAACTCTCCAACAATCGCTGGTCCACCAGGCGATCTACTACAACCTAATGCACTGGTGTGTGACCGCACCATCGCGGCCGCCTACTCGGTGCGTGGCCGTCTCTGGGGCCCGGTCTCCGCGCCGGTGACCTGGGCCGACCTGCCCGATGTCGAGATGGACGATTTCACCATCGCCACGATGCCCGCCCGCTTCGCCGGGGTCGGCGACCTGCACGCCGGTATCGATGACGCCGTATTCGATCTCGAACCGCTGCTCGAATGGGCCGAGCGTGACGAGCAGGACCGCGGCCTCGGCGACGCGCCGTACCCGCCGAACTATCCGAAGATGCCGGGCGAACCGCCCCGCGTGCAGCCGTCGAAGAAGGTCGCTGCGCATTGGGACGAGCACGGCAATCGCATCCAGGGCTGATCCGTCCCTGATCGGCGCAGGGGTACGCCGGGCCGACGGGGCGGGCGTTGGTCACGCAGGCAGTTCTGCGCGGAGCTGCCATCCGCCTTGTGGGGTTGGCCCGCTTGTGAACGTTCCGCCCGCGCCGTGGACTCGTTCGGTCAATCCGGTGATGCCGCGGCCCGCGCCGGGGACGGGTGGGTGCGCCGTTCGTTGCCGGGCGGCGCTGTTGGTCACGACCACCATTGTGTTCATGGTGAGGCCGATGGTGATGTGGATCGGCGCGCCGGGCGCGTGTTTGATCGCGTTGGTGAGCCCTTCTTCAACGACGCGGTAGACGACGGCCTGGGCAGCGCCGGGAAGCAGCTCAAGATCGTCGGGTAGCTGACAGGTGACCGGCGATCCGGTGGCCTCGGTGTGGGCAAGCAGTTTCTGGATCGAGTGCCGGGTCAGGGTCCCGGCGTGGGCATCGGGTTCTGCGAGCAGACTGGCCAGCGCGTCGAGGTCAGCGTGTACCTGGTCGGTCAGTTCGACGATGGTCTCGAGCAACTCCGCTGGGGCGGGGTCATCAGCGGTTAGGCGCGCGCCGGCCCTGGCTTGGATGACGATGACGCTCAGATTGTGGGCCACGATGTCGTGCAGCTCGCGGGCCATGCGGATGTGCTCGTAGCGCACCGCTTGGTGGATGTATGCCTCGCGGCCCGACTGTAGTTCCTCGGCTCGCCGGCGCAAGTCCCTGGCCAGGTGACGGTCGGATCGCAGGGCCACGCCGACGAGCCAGAATCCGATCGTGATCATGGCGGGAAACGGGTTCGGGTCGCCCCACTGCAACGCCGCCGTCAGTACAGCCGCGCCGAGCAGCGAGTCGAGGCGTGCGGGCAGCAGGCCCAGGGCCACGCTCAAGGCAGCAACGAGAGGAGCGGTGACGACGAACACGACGGCGTCGGCCGCGCTGTTCGCCGATGGGTGATAGCTATCGATCTGGATAGCACCGATATAGGCGGCGCTGCCCAACAGCGTCGCATACAGCGGCCAGCGAGGCTCAGTCATGGGCGGTGACGAGAGGGAGCCAAACGTGGGCTCGACGCTGCCCGGATCGGTCGGTGATCGCGAGCCTGCCGCCGTGCAGGGCAGCACGGGCACCCGCGAGTGCCCGTACCTGATCCAGCTCGACATCGCCGACGGGCGCCGATCCGGCCACCACGATGTCGACGCCGGCGCTGGCCACATCTACCTGCAGCATTACCCGGGAGGCGGGCTCGTCGCGCAGTATCCGAAGCAGTTGCTCGACGATGCGGCACGCGGACAGTTCGATGCTTGCCGGCAACGGGCGTAGCGTGCCGTCGACCATCAGCTGCACCTGGGCGCTGGTTGCTCGGGCGCACACGTCGCCAAGATCGGCCAGACGAGGTTCAGGTTCGGTCGGTGCGTCGCGTAGCGAGCTGACCAGTGCACGCATCTGCTCGAGGCTTTGCCGACCGACCTGCTCGATGGTGGCGAAACGTGCTCGACCTTCGTCAGGGCGGTGGACTGCACGGGCGAGCAGGTCTATTTGTTGACGCAGCGTGCTGGTGAGTTCTCCGGTGAGTCGTGCCCGATCGGCGACGACAGCCAGCCGGGCCGTGCGCTCGCGTTGCTCGTGGAGCCTCACGCTCGACTCCCGCAGCGAGGTGATCATGGACGCGCGCCGCCGCAGATAGCGACCGGCGCCGAAGAACGCCACGTCGACGGGAATCATCAGCGCGATCACACCGACGCCCAGGCGCGGGTCGAACAGGCATTGCACAACGAGCGAGATCGTCGTGCCGAGCAAAGCAACCCGACCCTGGCCTCCCGTTGGCCGGCCGGCGAAGAAGGAGATCATGAACACAGCGGGCAACGCAGCTCCGCACCGGACCAACTGACCGAACAACACGACGTTGAGCACGGCGGCCACGGCAACGGTGAGCCCAGCGCCCGCCGGCGCTCGCGGGGCGAAGGCCGCCGGCAGCGTCATGGTCACCGCCGCGGCGGCCGCGGCCACGCCGCCCCCCGGCTGGGTGAGGACCAACCCGAAGATGGCCACGCTGAGCAAGCCTGCGAATCCGATCGCCACAGCCCAGACCACACCGACGTGCGGCAACCATGACCGCGACCCACTCATCGGGTCCCCGACGCGCTCACCACGACCGCGGCGACCTCGCGAGAACATGCAGCATTCTCCGTTGCGGCGTCCTCAACCGGCAAGCGGGCGACGCGAGTCCCGAAACCACAGGATCGCAAGAAACATCAGCACCCCCAGCCCGACCACGACCGCGATGGCTCCGGCAACCGGAATGTTGCCGCTCCCGCTGCCAGGATGCTTGGGGCGGTCGGTGACAAAAGCAAACCCCAACGTCGCGGCGAACGCGGCCACGGCCGAAGCCGCAAGCAACAGCAGCCGCCGGGCACCAGTCGGCAGCACCCGCTCGGTGGTCGAGCGACGTCCCCGCACCCAACAGATCGTCGCCGCCACACCGCAGACCGCAATGATGATCAGCGCCTGCACGAGCCAGTACGCGGGCGAGTCAGTCGTCGTGCTCGCCGGGTTGTTCCCCCGTCCCGAACCCAGGTACCACGACTGCTCAGCGGTGGCACCGAGCATCGCCGGAACAACGATGAGAACCACCGAACGCGGTCGGGGCGCCAGCAGACCGGCAATGATCGCGACAAGGACTCCGATGATCGGGCTCACGACAGCACGCTCCCCACGGTTTGGCCGCCAACGCGCGGCGCGTTGACGTCACATCCGAACAGTGCCCGCACCCCAACCGCCAACGCATCGGCCCACAGGTGGAATCTGACGGCCAACACTCGACCTAAGGAGGAGTTCACTCCCGATACCCTCGACCACACCGCACGAACGGAACCCGATGACCGACCAGCAGGGCGCGACCCGGCCGAGGATCACGGTGGTGATCGTCGACGACCAACAACTGGTCCGCGCCGGCTTCCGCTCCATCCTCGCCGGTGAACCCGACATCGAGGTCGTCGGTGAAGCGGCCGACGGCGTCGAAGCGGTCCAGCTCGTGCGCCGCCTAGTACCCCAAGTCGTGCTGATGGACATCCGGATGCCGCATTTGGACGGCCTGGAAGCAACCCGCCTCCTGCTCACCGCAACACCAAGCCGGGTGGTCATCCTCACGACGTTCGACTCCGACGACTACGTCTACGAAGCCCTCCGGGCAGGCGCGAGCGGCTTCCTGCTCAAAGATGCCGCCCGCCGATCACCTCTTCGCCGCAATCCGATGCGCGAGCGCCGGCGACGCGTTGATCGACCCCTCCGTGACCCGTCGGCTCATCTCGCGTTTCACTCGCTCGCTACGCCCGGCCGATGCCACGCCGGCACACCTACGCAATCTCACCGACCGAGAACTCCAAGTCCTGCGCCACGTCGCCCGCGGCCTGTCCAACGCCGAGATCGCGAACGAGCTGGTCATCGAGGAAAGCACCGTCAAGAGCCACGTCGGACGCATCCTCGCCAAGCTCGCCCTACGCGATCGCGTCCAAGCCGTGGTCCTCGCCTACGAAACCGGCCTCACCACCGCCGAGCACCACCGGGATCACCGATAGCCCACGCACCCGACGAGCAACACAGGCGGGCATCCGACAAGCGACACCAGGAGGTTCGGCTTCGTCGGAACTGAATAGATACGTGTACGCCTGCAGGTGGATGGGACGGGTGAGATTCCGACTCTCGGATGACGACAGTCGGGCTGGTTCGGGCGAGTCTGAGCTGACTGAACCTGAGGGGGGTTTCACGGTGGAAGAGCTCGTTGCGATCGGTGCGATCGTTGAGGCGATTCAGAAGGTCTACAGCTGGTATCAGCAGATCTACAACTTCTTGGCCGGGCCCGGTCCGAACGTCGATGACGAGATTCTGAGCGCGCTGGCCCAGATGTCGACGCAGCTGACCGCGATCCAGAACGCGATCACGACGTTGAACACCGCGGTGTCGGCTGGGATCGCCGCCCAGGAGGTTAAGGCGATCGATGACATCGCTGCGGCGGTGGCGGTACAGGTCGCGGCCGCGGACACCGCGGCGGAGGAGTTCGCGCAGTGGGTCCAGGGCGGTCGCCGCGACACCGCATTGATCGAGGATGCCAAGAACGGTTCCGAGGACGCGGCGGACACGATGCGTGAGGCGGTCACCTATTTCGAGTTGCCAGTGGCCAATCAGGCCAAGGGAACCGCGCAGAACGTCTTCGACTACCGGCTGGCGCTGGTGCAGTACATCTACGTGCTCACGGTCCGGTTGACGGTCATCATGGGCACCGAAACGGATTGGTCCGCCGACCCGGTCATCGGCGCGGAGCTGGGCAAACATGGCGACTATCTGGCCGGCATCGTCGCCAGGATGAGCGCAGCGATCCGGCCGGTGCCGGGATCGGCCGTCACCGTGTATCCGGCTACCGCGTCCGGACCGGCTACGTTCGGCGTGTGGACGCAGACCGTCGACACGATCGGCGGCTATGCCACCGCGGTCTACGCCAGCGATCTGGCAGAAGGCAGCCAGGCAGATGGTGATGCCGCGCTCGCGCTGGTCCAGACCCACCATTTCGCCGAGGTTCGCAACGCGATCGGGCTGACCGCCGTCATGCAGCTGCAGGCGATGCTGTCCTGGTACGCCGACGGTGCGCCCGCCGGCGGAACCTGGCTGCCGTGGACGGCGCTCGCCCCCAGCATCGGCGCAGACGACTCGCAACCCCAAACCACACCGGCACCTGGCGACCGGTTCCCGCTCACCGCAACGAGCGACGACCCGTACGCGGTGAGCCTGTTCTGGGTCGCGGTCGACGGCTCGGTCCGCGCCAACGTGTCACCGCAGCCGACCCGATGGCAGGGCCCTTCGACGATCATCGCGGCCGGCGCCGCCGGATTCGACACCGGCATCATCGAAAACCTGGGCTCGACCGTCGTGCAGGCGGTCAGCAGCGACCCGGGCAGCATCAGCCTGCTCTGGACGACACCGGATGGTTCGATCCAGGGTTCCTGCTACGACGCTCGAGCGACGAACCCGGCGTGGGCTGCCCCGTTCTATCTGGTACAGGCTGAAGGTGGCTGGGCACCGTGGGCCAGCGCGAATCGGCTGTTGGCCACGGTGAGCACCGGGCCAGGTGTGATCAGGGCGTTCTGGGCGCAAAGCGACAGCACGAAGGTGCTGAGCAGCTCGTTCGCGCTGACCGTCGAGTCCGCCGGCGGCCAGACCGTCGTCGTCGCATCGGCCCCCACCGCGGCGCAGACCGTCGCCACCGACTGGGACCAGCGAGAGTTCGCCGCGGTCAGCACCGGAGCTGGCAGTGTCAGCGCGTTCTGGTTCTCGGCACGAGGACTGCAGAGCAGCTATTACGACGAGCGGGCCAGCGTGGCGAGCTGGGCGACCCCGTTCCTGCTCGGACCGGCGTCGCCCATGTGGCTCAACGGCTTGACCGCGCTGAGCACAGCCCCCTACAGCGCCGAGGTCTTCTGGGCCCCGGCGGCCGGCGCCGAGCAGGTTCCGATCATGGCCTGCTCCTACACCCTGCTCGAACGCCAGAGCCCCATGCCCGACGGCATTCTGATCAGCAGCGTTGTGCACACCGCGCCCACCCCAGCCGCCCAGATCGTGCCGCCCGGTTATCTCGCCGGTGGCGGCCCCGACTCCGACGGCCTGACCAGCGCCGGCATCGCCGCGGCGGCAAGCGCACCGATCGGCCACCTGCACCAGAGCGGCGGGCCCCGCCCCGGGGCGGCCTGCGTCTTCTGGCTGACGAACGACCGCTGCGTCCAGAGCAGCTACCGTCCCGCCGCCGGATCCGCGTGGACCACCCCGGCAGTGCTCGGAGCTCCGATCGGGGAATCGTTCAGCCCGATCGTCTGCGTCGCCTCCGCGACCGGCGACATCAGCGTGTTCGCCCACGCGCCGGACGGAACGATCCTCGGCAGCCGCTACCAGCAGGTCGCCCTGCGACCGGCCCCCAGACCGCTGCCGATCCGGTGAGCATTTCAGGCGCGGACCGTATAGGGCTGTTTGGTAGGAGGTCCCATTCGGCGTTTTGGCAACTTGACCAGGCCCTGGCGGCGAACGTCATACCGAGGGCGGTCATCCCCCATCCGATCAGGTCGAGCGGATGCTTGCCCGAGATGGCAGCGACGAGGTGAATCGGCTGGGAGATACCGAGGACGGGCAGCCGGTCCGGCCGACCTCGCACCGGCCATAGCAGCGTTCGAACAACTCGACCCTCGTTACGAGCGCGCGTGCACCCCGGCCCTGATCCCCGCATGTCGCAACGAAGCCAGCGCCGAGCTCGACGACCTTGGCGTGCTGAGGCTTACCTGACCATGGCCCGCATCGTCGAAGCACCGGGTACTTTCTCTGGCCTGGTGCACGCTCCGATCGACCGGCGGCAGTGGCCTGCTCGAGGCGCGCGGGCCATCCGCCCGGTGACGTCTGGGTGCGCGACGGTTGCTTCAGGCACCAGCGTGGGCGTAGCGGTCGAGAAAGAGGGCTTCGGCGAGCGCGACTCGTTCGACCTCGGATGGGTCGACGCTTTCATCCGGTGCGTGGATCAGGCAGAGCGGTTCTTCGACGCCCATAAGGAAGATCTCGGCGTCCGGGAACGTCTCGGCGAACACGTTGCACAGCGGGATGGACCCGCCTTGTCCGGCGCGTTCGAGGGGTTTCCCGAAGGCGTCTTCCAGGGATCGTTTGAGCGCATCGAAGCCCGGGCCGTCGAGTGAGGCGACAAAGGGATCTCCGAGAGCCACGGAATCGATGGTGCAGCGCATGTTCCAGGGCACTCGCTTTCGCAGGTGAGCTATCAGCGCATCGTGGGCGGCCGCGCCGTCCATGCCGGGGGGGATGCGCAGACTGATCCGGGCGGCGACCGAGGCTTGGATCGCTCCCGCTGAGCCGACGACCGGCGGGATGTCGATACCGAGGACGGTGACCGCCGGCCGGGCCCACAGCATGTCGGCGACCGAGGCGCTGCCGATCAGGTTCACACCGTCGAGCACGTTGGCGTCTGCGCGGAACTGTGCTGCGGGGTAGCTCACACCGCTCCAGTGCTGGGTGTTGTCGAGGCCGTCGACGGTGGTGTTGCCGTCGGAGTCGCGGAGTGAGGCCAGGATGGCGACAAGCGCGGCGACCGGGTCGGGCGCCGGGCCGCCGAACATCCCCGAATGCATCGCGCTGTTGAGCGCTTGCAGCCGCAGGTCGACGTTGGTCATGCCGCGCAGCGTGGTCGTCAGGGTCGGTATCCCGACGGCGAAGTTACCGGTGTCGCAGACAAGGATCGTGTCTGCCCGAAACAGCTCAGGGTTCTTAGGGACAAACTCTTCCAGGCCACCTGTGCCCTGCTCCTCGGACCCTTCGCTGATCAGCTTGATGCCGCAGCGAAAGTCGCCATAGACCTGCTTGAGTGCCCGCAGAGCGGTCAGGTGCATGACGATGTTGCCTTTGCAGTCGGCTGAGCCGCGGCCATACCAGCGTCCGTTCTTGTCGGTGAGCTCGAAGACGGGCGTGTGCCAATTGTTTTCGCCCAGCGGCGGTTGAACGTCGTAGTGGGAGTACAGCAGGACCGTTGGTGCACCGTCCGGTCCCGGGGCGTGCCCGTGCACGGCCATGCTGCCGTCCGGGGTCTCGGACATCGCCATGTCCTGGAGCCCGACCTCGCTGAACGCGTCGACGAGCCATTGGGCGGCCGAGTGGCATTCGGAGGGCGGATACAACTTCGGGTCGGCGACCGATTTGAACGAGACGAGCTCGGCCAGATCGTCGCGGGCGCGGCCCATGAGCCCGTGGATCGCGGCTCGCAGATCGTCCGACATCGCTAGTCCTCCTCGCTATGACTGCTGCGGCCCGCTACGGCGCGCTCGCCGCCGTGGTCGGGATGGTGTGCGTGGTAGCGGCGGCCGCGGCAGCCCGGTCGACGGGTCGGGTGGCCCCGGGTCGGTGGCGGACGGCTGCCACGACAGCGAGGGCGATGCCGACAGCGCACATGATCGCCATGAGCAACGCGGCGCGGGACAGCCCGGCTGCCAGCGCGTCGGACGCAGCGGCGCCGCCATGACGGTGGTTGTCGGTCACAGTGCTGTAGACCGCGCCGACTGCGGCGACGGCGAGCGATCCGCCAACGTAGCGCGCCATGTTGGAGATACCGGACGCCTGGCCGACCTCGTCGCCGGACACGACCGCGGTCGACGCGGCCGATGCCGGACCGTTCGACAGCCCCAGTCCGGCGGCGGCCACCACGAGCGGGACGACGAATGCGGCATAGGCCCACGATGCGTGGACGAACGCCAGCGCGAGCAGGCCAACCGTCGCAGCGACGAACCCGAGACCGATCGCGACTCGGGTACCGGTCCGTATCGCCAACGGTGTGATCAGCGGCGTGATGGCGATCAGCGCTGCGGCGGCCGGCAGGGTCGCCAAGCCGGCTTGGAACGCGCTCATGCCGAAGGCGTCAGGGTCCTGGAAATACAGGCTCAGCACATACATCAGCCCATTCAGCACGCCGGCCACGATCAGAATAGCGAGCGTGGCTCCGACCAGGGCGCGGTTGCTGAACAGCTGCAAGTCGACCAGCGGCGCGGACAGTCTGCGCTCTACGAACACGAACCCGATGACACCGACCGCGGACAGGATCAGGCATCCGAGCGTCGCCGCCGACGCCCAGCCCCACTCGCTGCCTTCGCTGAGGGCCAGCACGATCGGAACCAGCACGACCGCGATGAGCAGCGTTCCGAGCACGTCGATGGAATGCGACCGGGAGGCGTCACGCGATTCGTGCACCGTAAGGATGGTTAGCGGGATGCACGCCGCGGCGATGGCCGCGTCGATCCAGAACAGCCCCTGCCAACCGGTCGAATCGACGAGCAGGCCTCCGGCCAGCGGACCGAGTGCGGCACCGGCGGCCGACGCCGCCCCCCACACCGTGATCGCCTTCATCTGCGCGGCGCCAGAAGCCGCGACGGACAGCAGGCTCATGCCGCAGGCCAGAATGGTGGAGCCGGCAGCCCCTTGGATCATCCTGCCGATGATCACACCGGCGCCCTGCCGGGAAAGCGCGATGAGCACGCACGATACGACGAACAGCACCAACCCGGACAGAAAGATCTTCCGGCGACCGAACACATCACCGAGCGCACCCGAGGTGACGATCACCGCGGCGCCGACGAGCATGTAACCGGTGACGGCCCACTGCAGCTGCGAGATCGGGGCGTTGAGGTCGTCGCTGATCGCCGGCAGCAGGATGGTGACCGCGGAGGTGTTCGCGTTCACCACGAGTGCCGACACGCACGCCGCCGTCAGCACGCCGATGCTGGCCGCGCGCCCGGCCGTCGCCGTCGGTGTGGACACCGTCATCTCTGCTTGACGACGTCAGCCGTTTTCAGTTGGTTGATCTTGTCCTGGTACCTGGTCAGCTTGTCTGGGCAGTACGTCTGCAGAATCAATACCTCGCCCAGTAGGGTCCGGCGATCGACGATGACCGGCCGCCGCCCCACGAAGGACGCGCCGTTGGTCAGACTATCCAGCAACGTCGCCTTCCCGAGGGCGTTGGCCGGGTTGTCGCAGACCGCCCCGCCGTCGGTGCCGAGTGAATTGACGATCACGTCCTGGTCCGGCACCGGCAGCCCGGCGGCGCTGAACTTCTGTGACAGCGTCTGCGCCTTGCTCTTCGCCTCGTCATTCGTCTTGGCCGTGTTGTAGGTGATCAGCCCAATCACGGCGAGGACGACCAGGACGATCGCGATGGCCCAGTAGATCCACCGCATCTGCCCGTGGTGCTGCGCGGGCGCGGTGGCGGGCGACGGCGGCGCGGTGGCAGTCACGAAGCCACCTCCGCCTCAGGCCGCTTCCAGGACGGTTTCCGCAGCCGGAGGAACAACCACGGCGGCAACAACCCGATCAACACCGTGCCGGCGAGAATGATCAGCACGTAGACGCCAGCGTTACCGCTCTCGAATTGAGACGGCGGCACGAATCCGATGATGATCGCCGCCGCCGACGCGAGGAACCCGACGCTACACAGGACGCTTAGCATCGGTGCCCGGTATCCACGCTGCACGCTCGGCTGGTTTCGCCGCAACCTGACCGCCGCGATAAACATCAGCAGGTAGACCACCAGATACACCTGCGTCGTCATCACACTCAAAATCCAATAGGCGCTCGACACCGACGGGATCAGCGCGTACAGCAACGCGATCACAGTCGTCACCCCGCCCTGCGCAACGAGAATGTTCACCGGGATCCCGTTCTCGTTGGCCTTCTGGAAGAACGGCGGCAAATACCGGCTCTCCTGCCGTTGCCGTGCATGACCTTTCTTGATCGTTAACGCGACACGCCGTCCTACGTATAGGTTTCTGAGCTGTCTAGTGTCGCGTGTTTGAAGTCTTTGGGCGGGGCTTTGCCTTGGTCAGGATGTGGTCGGCGGTCTTGGTCCAGGTGAAGGGCTGGCAGCGTTCGTTCCAGCCGTCGATGAACGTCTCGATTGCGGCGATGAGATCCTTGACCGAGGTGAAGGTGCCGCGGCGGATCGCTTGGCGGGTGATGATCCCGAAGAAGATCTCCACCATGTTCAGCCACGAGCCGGAGGTCGGCGTGAAGTGCATCGTGATCCGCGGGTTCTTCGCCAACCACCTTTGCACGGACGGGTGTTTGTGCGTGGCGTAGTTGTCGGCCACGATGTGCAGTTGCACACGCGGGTAGGCCTTGGCGACCTGTTTGAGGAACTTCAAGAATTCCTCGTGGCGGTGGCGCGGGTAGCACGCGTCGGTCACCTTGCCGGTCGCGATCTCCAACGCCGCGAACAGGGTCGTGGTGCCGTGACGCACGTAGTCGTGCGTGGCTTTCTCCGGCAGACCCGGTCGCAGCGGCAGGATCGGCGCGGTGCGATCCAAAGCTTGCACCTGCGACTTCTCGTCGATCGAGAGCACGACGGCCTTGTCCGGCGGGTTCAGGTACAGCCCGACCACGTCACGGATCTTGGCCTCCAGTTGGGGATCGGTGGAGAACTTGAACGTCTCGCGCCGCCACGGCTGCAGCTTCCACTCCCGCCAGATCCGCGCCACCGAGGCGAAGGAGATCCCCAGATGATCGGCCAGCAACCGCGAAGACCAGTGCGTCACCCCGAGCTTGGCCGGTGGTGGCTGCAACGTCTCGACCACCACCGCAGCATCATCGATCACCCGCGGACGGCCCGGCCGGTCCAGGTCGTTCAGACCGGCGATGCCCTCAACCCGATAGCGCTCACGCCAGTCGATCACCGTCTGCCGCGCACATCCAACCCGCCGGGCGATCTCGGCGTTCGCGACACCCTCACTGGCCAGCACCACGATCCGCGCCCGCTGCGCGAGGCCGGCCCGCACCGACGACGACCGGATCAACGAATCCAGACGAGCGCGATCACCATCACGAAGTACCAAAGCCGCAGCGACCATGCCCAATTGTCCCGAATACAGACAGCCTAACTATTTACGACACGCGGCACTAGGAACAGGAACCAGTCAACGGAGAACGGCGTGTCACGTGTCAGGGTATTTCGTCGTCTGCTCGGCGTCGAGCACACGGTCGTCGAGGGTGTCGAGTTGGAGCACGACGACGAGCGCGGCGAGGAGGTACTGGTCGCTTCGGTGCGGCCGGTCGCCTCGCAGGCGTTGCGCTGCTCGCACTGTCGACGACGCTGCCCCTACCGTGATGCCGGCGACGGGCGCCGTCGTTGGCGGACGTTGGACCTCGGGACGGTCAGGGCGTACCTGGAGGCCGACGCACCGCGGGTGAGCTGTCCGGAGCACGGGGTGATTGTTGCGGCGGTTCCGTGGGCTCGCGCGAAGGCCCGGCACGCTCACGCTTTCGAGGACACGTGTGCGTGGCTGACGGCGCATTCGGCGATGACGGTGGTGTCGGCGATGATGCGGGTGACGTGGCGGACGGTGTCCGGGATCGTCACCCGGGTGGTCGATGACCTGGCCGGCAAGAGCGACCGTCTCGACGGGCTGACCCGGATCGGCATCGATGAGATCGCACACCGCAAAGGACACCGCTACTTGACGGTCGTGGTCGACCACACGACAGGCAGGCTGGTGTGGGCGGCGCCGGGACGCGACACGGCCACGCTGCTGCAGTTCTTCGACAAGCTCGGCCCGGAACGGTCGGCGCAGTTGACGCACGTGTCCGCCGACGGCGCGGAATGGATCCACAACGCCGTCAAGGCCCGCGCCGCGCAGGCCTCCATCTGCCTCGACGCCTTCCACGTAGTGGCCTGGGCGACCAAAGCGCTGGACGAGGTGCGCCGCGGCCAGTGGAACAAGCTGCGCTGGCAGGGAAAGACGGGCAGGCCTCGAGCCTGAAAGGCACCCGCTGGGCGCTGCTGAAGAACCTGCAGGACCTGACCGGCGAACAGAAGACCACGATGGCCTCGATCGCCAAGACCAACCATCGCCTCTACCGCGCGTACCTGCTGAAAGAGCAACTCCGCTACGTGTTCGAGGAGAAGGGCGAGAAGGGAAGGCAGCTGCTCGAGGGCTGGCTCGTCTGGGCCAGGCGCTCCCGGATACCCGAATTCACCAAGCTCGCCAGGACCATCGAGAAGTACAAGCCGCTGATCCTGAACACCGTCGACCACGGCCTCAGCAACGCCCGCGTCGAGGCCACGAACACCCACCTGCGTGTCCTGACCCGCCGCTCTTACGGCTTCCATTCACCCGAATCCCTTATCGCCATGGCCTATCTCACCCGCGGCGGGCTCTGCCCCGACCTTCCAGGACGCGCCGCATGATCAATACCGTGCACGGGAACAGCAGGAGGTCCAAATACCCTTCCCGGTTCGCGATCATCACCAAGCCTTTCGACGGCCCAGCCAACCAGGTCAACATGCCACCAGCCGAGGCGCACACCAATGCGATCGCCACGATCGGCACCAGCCGGGTGATGTGGAAATAGCCGAAGAACTCGGTGAACGCTTGCATGACGCCGGCGGTCAGGCTCAACTGCTGTTCCGGGACCACCCAACTGATCGCCAACGCCGGAAGGATGAAGATCACCAGCACCAGCCCGACCGACAAGAACATCGCCTTCGGGAACTGCTTGCGCGGATCCCGCAGCGACGACACGTGCACCGCGTTCATCTCCATCCCGGAATAGGACAGGAAGTTGTTCACGATAAGCACCAGGCTCGCGATGCCGGTCCACTTCGGCAACAGATGACTGGCATCCATCGGCGCCGCCGACGGGTTGCCCTGGACCAGGTAAACAATGCCCAGCACCACCAGCACCGCGCCCGGGATCAACGTGCCGATCACCAGACCGCTGGAGGCCAGCTTCGCGATGCCGCCCGTGCCGCCCCGTGCCGACATGAACACACCCAGCCAGAACACCGTGATGATCACGATCCCGGTGTACACCCCGTTACTGGCCAGCTCCGGATTGAACACATACGCCAGCGTGCTCGCCACGAACCCCAGCAGCGTCGGATAGTAGAAGATCGTCATCGCGAACTGGCACCACACCGCCAACAGACCCCACGGGCCGGAAATCCCCTCACTCACCCACCGATACACGCCGCCCGACCAGCCCGACGCCAGTTCGGCTGCGACCAGTGCCTGCGGCAGCAGAAACACAATCGCCGGCACCACATACAAGAAAACACACGCCAGCCCGTATACCGCCATCGTCGGCGCGGATCGCAAGCTCGCAACCGACGCCGTCGTCATGAACGCCAACGACAGCCACGTGATGTAGGTCGGCTTAGGAACCGGTATCGCCGAGGTCACTGCAGGCCGATGCGTCGCGCCATCGGCGGGAATATCCATCGCTGTCACGGCCCACTCCAATGTGAATGCGCCCCGGGAACACCGCACCGAAGACCACGCGGCGCGGTGGCTGTGCGCCATCCATTACCCCGCAGAATCATAGACTCGCTTGATCACACCGGCCCCAGCAGTAACAACACGGATTGATAACCCTTCGGCCACCAATAGGTGAATGCTTCGCAACCGGACGTCGACCCACCGGGCCGATTCGCAACCTTCGCCTCACGCCGGCGATCACTTACGAGACCCGCAGCGCCGATGGTCCTTTCTGAGCGGGTACGTGGTCGTGACCGGCCTCGACCGCGACGCCGAGGTGAGGGGACTCGGGTTGCGTTCCAGAAAGGCCCCAACGGCAATTCCTCGCCACCCTAACCCGATCGTTCACGCTGAGCCGTATTTGATCTTCGATTGGTTTATGATCTTGGCCAGATCTCGGCGATCCAGGCACCGTCAGGTGGTTCGCCGTCGATGTCGTAGGCCGGTGTCCACGCGTCCTCGGGCAGGGCGAGGACGGCGTCCTGGGTGGCCTGGTTGATGGTGAAGCCCATCGAGTAGCCGCAGCCACGTTCGCGGCAGTGCGCGGTATCCAGGATCTGCACGTGATCGGCGGTCGTGTTCGACCCGGCGTTTCCGGGGCGCAGGATTCCGGCCAGCCCTTCGCCGCTGGAGATGTCGGGCCGGTCCAGGTAGGCCAGCAGGCTATGAAAACCGAACGACCGTTTCCATGTCTTGGCGGCGTCCTCCTTCTCGGAGTGGGCGATCGTGATGGTGGCGTCGATGTCGACGGATAGCTCGGCGACGCTGTCGCTGTCGCTGTCGAGGTCGCTGTCGCTGTCGCCGTCGCCGTCGCCGTCGCTGTCGCCGTCGCCGTCGAGGTCGGGGCCGGCGCTGGCGGCCCAGGCCCTTCCCGCGCCTCGGTACGGACCGCCCGCAGCCGGTCGAGATGGGCGTCGTCGACCCGCTCGACACAGCGCCGCGCGGTCGCGTCGGAGGCGACCGTGCCGAACAGCTTGTCCTGATCGCGCAGTGTGGCCAGATGCGACAGCGCGTCGCCACCGTCGGCGATGACGACCGCCAGCTCGCACAGCACCCGCCCGGGCAGGTGGACCGCGGGGAACGCCTTGTACGTGTCGAGCAGCGCTTCCGACCAGCCCTCTGCCAGGCCGGTGTCGACCGTCAGCTCGCGCAGCAGCGCCACCCCGGCGCGCGACACGAGGCCCTCGCCGTCTGCGGTGACCTTGACTCGTCTGCGACGCCGGTTACGCTTCACCCACGGAGTGCCTTCTCCTCGGGAACATTCGTACTGTCGCAAGCACGATTTTCCCTTATGAGAGAGGCACTTCCGTGCTATCCGGGGTGTGTTGCGGAACTCCCTCGTGAAAGTCGCAGGCTAATGCAACGCCGACGATTCCTTCCCGCCTGGCGTTCAACCTTGAGATGGTTACATCGGAGCGCGTTTGGGCGTATGTTCTCTGCCGTGATCGACTTCGACAGACAGTCTGTGTTCAAGCTCAGTGCGTGTAGCCCGGACGAGGTCCGCGATGACCTGATGCCGCTGCTGATCGATGGCGAGGACGTGGTGTCGGCGTTCAAAGGCGCCCGTGACTACGTCGCTTTCACCACGAAGCGGGTTATCGCCGTGAACGTTCAAGGAATGACTGGCAAGAAGCGAGACTTCTCCTCGCTGCCATACGCGAAGATCCAAGCGTTCTCAGTGGAGTCTGCCGGTACGTTCGACCGCGACGCCGAGCTCGAGCTCTGGTTCAGCGGACTCGGAAAGATCAAATTTGAGTTCAAGGGAACATCAGACATTCGAAAGATCGGGCAGATGATCGGGCGGTTCGCCTTGTAGGCACTGCCCGCAGCGGACAACTCACCATGACTGTCACGTGGCGTCGAGGTCGTTGCTCCACCGGAGTCGTGAGGTCCGTCACGACGAGCGTGATTGCGGGCTGCCATGCCACCCGGGTGATGACCTGGTACGCCGCGTTGGTCGGTAGTGCATCCTTCACGGCCATCACCTCCTCGGGTCGTTTCGTGCGTGCGCTCGGCCCTTGAGCTGCTCGGCGCGAGAGTCGAGATGCAGGGAGTTGAACCCCGCCCGCCTGCTCCCAAAGCAGGAATGCTCGCTGATACACCACATCTCGAAGCCCGCCGTCGCTGACGGCGGGGTCGGGCCATCGCGCCGCATCCTGGGTCTCCCGTTGGCAGCAGGCAGGGGCGGGCGTCGAGGCCATGTCGGACGGGACTTCCGCCGGTCGGTGCTCGACGCGATCTCGCATCGTTCGCCGTGGAGTTCTCAATGAACATCCCAAGGCCCTTGGGTCTGCACGGGCGACAGGAGTCGAACCTGCAACCTTCGGTTTTGGAGACCGACGCTCTTCCAGTTGAGCTACGCCCATATGAAGTTCTTCGGTGGCGGAGGCCGTGGTTGGGCCCGAAAACGACAGAAGCCGCCCGGACCAGCAAGGTCCGCAGCGGCCCCATGAGAGGAAAGTCCCTAACTCATGTGCCGCCCCGGATGGCCTCATCGGCGTTCCCGTTCAGCAAGCCGGACCACAGGGTGTGGCTCGGCTGCATGACGAACGACGGCTGGAGGGGCAGGGCAGACGCGGGCACGGCGAGATAACGGCGAGAGCCTTCGCTCTGCCGTTGCGTCGCGCATTGCCTGGTCATGGTGTGGCCTTGCCCTTCTCGATTGGTCTCCATCACGGTAGACCGCATGAGCGACAACGTCACCCGACTTATCGTTCTTCCCGCGGGGAGGTGCGGCGTGCCCGAGATGCCGGCGAGCTGTTAGTTAGAGCAGATGGTCCCGGGCGCGGTCCTGGTCTCGAAGGTTGGTGTCGACCAAATAAGCCAGCCCGAGTAGGACCGCGCGTGATTGCGTATCGTGCCACCCTCGATGTCGCCTCCGAGACGGCGGCCTGCGTGTCGCGGTGGCGTGCTGCGCACCGCAGGATCCATGACGCGCGGCCGTGGCGGCGGGCCGCGACGCCTTACGTGCAAGCGGTTCTGGTGTTGCGCTGGTTCAGGAAGAGAACCGACGTTGACGTCCTGGCGCGGGACTCGAGGATCAGCATCGCCACGGCGTACCGATATCTGCACGAGGCGATCGACGTGATCGCGGCGGGTGTCCCCGACCTGCACGACGTCCTCACGCGCGGTCTCGACCGTGGCTGGGAGTTCGTGTGTCGGGACGGCACGCTGATCCCGACCGTGCGATCGAGCCGCAAGTCCGGGGCCGGGCACGATCTGTGGTACTCCGGTAGACACCACCGCCATGGCGGCAACGTCGAGGTCCTGACCGGCCCGAGCGGGTACCCGAATGGGTCAGCCCGGCCGAACCGGGCTCGACGCACGACATCACCGCCGCCCGCGGACACGTCCTGGGCGCGCTCGACCCGGCCGCCGCAGCCGGCCTGAAATCCCTTGCCGACAAGGGATATGTCGGCGCCGGGATCGGCATCCTCGTGCCGATCAAGGGTGGCAGCCTCGCCCCGGACGACCGCGCCCGCAACACCATGGTCAGCGCCCTGCGCGCACCAGCCGAGCGCGCAAACGCGCTGCTCAAACGAACCTGGAAACACTCGAACGCATCACCCTGGACCTCGGCAGAATCACCGCGATCATCGCGGAACGGACGCGCCCGCTCCTTGACCCAGGAGTCCTGGGTACAAGCAGCTTCGGGACCGGCTCGAGCCAGGTGGTCCAATGCCTGTGCCCCGCCGGCCGAAGCGGGCGGGGCACAGGTGCGGGCTCGAGATCAGTTGCTGGTGAGCGGCGGGGTGCTGGCGCTGTTGGGCAGGGTGGCGTTGCCGGGCAGCATCACGTTCCCGGCGGTTTCGGTGTTCTGAAAGCCCATCGGGTCGCTGGCGGTGTTGTCGGCGTTGTAGTAGGTCAGGTCCGGCAGGTTCCAGGTGGTGTTGCCCAGGTGGATGGTCATGTTGCCGGTGTCCTGGTACTGCCAGAACTCGCCCCAGATGTAGGTGGTGTCCTTCGGCTGCTCGGTCGCGGTCTGGGAGATGTTGAACTGGGTGCCGGTGGTGACTGCGTGGCTGTAGCTGGCTTGCACCGAGGCGTTGACCGGGCCGAGTTGTCCGCCGGCGGTGACGGTGGCGCCCCAGGTGTCGGTGGTCTGATCGATGTAGCTGTTGCCGGCGTTGAGGTTACCGGCGACGTCTTGGCCGTTGTAGGCCTGGGCGATCAGCTTCCAGTCCGACCAGCCGGTGTTCTCCTTGACGCCGCTGAAGGTGCACGCGGACTGCTCGGCCTTGCACACCGAGTCGGCGACCGACTGCTCAGCGATCGCGCCCGCGGCCAGGTTCTGGGTGGCCTGCGGACTGCCCTTCGCGTCTTCGAAATGCAGGGTGGTGTCCTGCGTGTCGTCCGGGATGACATAGCCGGTGGTCGGGTTGCCCGCCATGTCGGTGACCTGGTAGCCCCAGAACCCCCTGTCGTTGGTGTTGTCGTCGCTGAAGCCGACCTTGAGGTTGGCGACCTGGGTGCCGTCCGGGCTCATCACGTTGTAGTAGGCGGTGCCGGTGTCGTTCGAGAACATCGGGTCGGGAAGTTCGAAGTTGACGTGCTGGCCGGGCAGGATCGGTGCCTCCGGCGGGGCCGGCAGGCTGCCGGTGACCTTCACGAAGTCCAGCGTCTCGGCGCTGTAGTTGTAGAGGTTGAAGCCCTGGGTCGTGCCCACCCGCGCTCGGACCGCGGCGTGCTCCGTGGCGTGCACAGTAGCGGCGGCCGGCGCCTGGTGCGGCGTGGCGGCGTTGGCGATGCTGCCGCCTGCCATGACGATCCCTGCGGCGATGGCGGCCAGCGCGGTGCCCTGCGCGAGGCGGCGAGTGATGTGGTTCATCGTGAATCTCCTTGTGATCCGGCGAGGCTGTGCTGCCTCGCGTCGTTGACACCACCAACATTGCCGTTGCGAGCCGGCTCGGTCTGTCCACCGACAACCCGCTGTGCCGGGTGAACCGGGTGTCCACCGATCGGGGGACGGAGAACCCCCGATCAGCACCAGCAGACACAGGTTGTCCACGCCAACCCGATGTTGACGCGGCTGCCATCAGCCCGGCAGTAGACCTCATCGACCCTTCGACCGGCCCGTGAAGCGTGCTGCTCGTCTTGGCACTGCTCGGTCAGCCGGATCTCCGTCGAGACCGACAGCCCGGCACAGATACCGAGCAACTGCTCGAGCGCAGCCCGAGGTCGCCGCCCCGAGACCCGCACACAAACGACACCGCCAGCACCTCGCTGATCTTCGGAGACCGGCGACATCAGGCCGGCGATCGTCACGTTCGGGTTCACGCCGGGCATGGGCCTCGATCCACCGCACCGCTTCGCGGGACGGCGCGCTTCTGACGCGCCGCGCGGGTCTGTCAAATTCTTGACCCTTATTCGTGGGTTGTTCGGAGGCTGCCGCGGCCGTGGCGGTACTCGTCCGACTCCGCGAGGAAGACCCCAACGCTCGCGGGGCGACGTGGAGTCAGCGTGCCGGCCCACCCCCAGTGCCGAACAAGCCGTTGCTGCCGCCGCGGGAAGCGCTGTTGTTGGTACGCGTCAATTTGCGCCCTGGCTGTTGGCTGGTTGCGGAGGACATCGCGATGTAGGCGCGCAGCGAGCTGACGGCGGCTCCGCGCGCCCATTCGTCGGCTTGCATGGGTTGAACGACGATGCTGAGCGGTTGCGCGGCGGGGTCGCGGTCGGCGTTCACCGCGGCGTCAACGTGTTCGCGCGCGGTATCCACTAGGCGTGAGCCCTCACCGGTGACGAGGATGGTGTGTGCCATGGTGAGGTTTGCGACGGCGGCGATGAGACGACCGAGTGCGCGGCCGGCTTCGGTGATGATCGCTACTGCGGCGGGGTGTGACTGGTGTGCAAGGTCGAGCACGTCGGCGTAACTGACCGATCGCTGCAGGGCGAGCGCGGCGCGGGCCTGGATGCTGGGCATTGACAGCATCGCGGACGCGCAGCCGCGGTGTCCGGCTCGGCACGTCGGCCCATACGGGTCGAGTGGGAAGTGTTCGATCAGTCCGACGCCGGCGTCGGTACTTTCGATGACGGTGTCGTTGGCGACGAGGCCGTAGCCGATGCCGGTGCCGATCGTGATCACGGCGAAGTGGTCGTGGTGACGGCCGATGCCGAACCAGTGTTCGGCTCGGGTCAGGGCGAGTAGGTCGTTGTCGACGGTGGTGGGGAGTGCGGTGGCTTCCTCGAGCATGTCGGCAAGTGGCACGGGCTCGGTCCAGCCGAGGAAAGGCGCCCGGAGGATGGTTCGACCGTGCTCGGTCAGGCCGCCGAGGCACATGCCCAGACGACGAACGGCCGGGGTGCGGGCCGTGAGAGTCCCGGCCATGTCGGCGACCGTTCGTGCGACGTCCGGTGGCGTGCGGGAGGTCAGCGGCCGATGAATGGCGTCAATGAGCGTGCAACGCAGGTCGGTCACGACGGCGTGGACGTCGTTCTCGGTGACGCGCACGCCGATGAAGTGGTGGGTACTTGAGACCAGGTCCAGGGGCCGTGACCCGCGACTGTTCGGGTCATGAGCTGCGCCCATCTCGGTCAACAATCCGCTGTCGATGTGGGGTCTGGTGAGCCGGGTGAGCGTCGCTGGGGAGAGGTCAAGGCGGCGGGCGAGTTCGGCGCGCGACAGCGGTCCCTCGAGCAGGATTTCCAGCACCGGGGATCGGCGGCCCTTGGTGATCGGGGCCCATGGCCATGATGGGTCCATCTGCGCGGTGCTCACCGTCCAATCTTGACCGACCAGCCGGCGTCTCGTGCGTCAGCGGGCCGCCGCGTGCCTCGTGTCTTTCTGAATGAAACGCTAACCCTGGAATTGCCCAGAACCAGCAACTGTCTGGTACCTCTTGACGACGTACGTGTTTCACGACGAAACTACGCGACACATCCTCGTAACGCCGGAAGGGCTGGCCTGCCGATGTCGCTTTCTCGTGCAAGATCCTCGCCATGACCGGCGCGACCGCTGCCGCGGGCGCGATCGCCGCGGCGACGACATGATCGCCACCGACCGATGGATCGAGTCAAGCCATCGGAACACCAAGAACGGCTACATCGTTTCCCAGAACGACGAGTGGAGCCGCGACTTCTCCTACTGGGACCAAACCAGCCGAGAAACCGAGCGGTGGGTCGGTCAGCAGCCAGACGGTTCCTGGATCGTCGGGCTGTTCAACCGCTCCGACGGACCCGCCACCCGGACCATCGAACTTCAGCACCGAACTCGGCCTCAGCGCACCTGTGGCGGTGCGGGATTGTGGGCCCGTAAGGACCTCGGCGCCCTGTCTTCCTACTCCGCCGACGTCCCCGAACACGGCTGCGCCTTGGTCAAGCTCACCCCGCCCGCTGGAGCCAAACGCTTCGACGCCGAGCGCGTCGGCTGGTCCGGCCACGCCATCTTCAACAACGTCCTGCCCGGCTTCACCGGCAACGGATAAGAACATGCGCCGCATGACGGCAGGACGCCCGGGAGGCTGATAGGCGTCTTGCTGGCTAGCGCCGAGGGCCTCCGCGGCCGGCGAATAGTAGGCGGGCGAGGCCCGATGGTCTTCGATCTAGAAGGCACTAAATGGATGTGCGACATTCGCCGCGCGGGACATGTCGTCGCCCAGACAGGAACAAAGAGATGAGGCAGTGGTGAATCCACGACGACGTCCGGCACTGAGAGCGATTACCGCCCGATGGCTATCGGCGACCGTATCCGCGGCCCTTGTTCTCGCGATGATGTCCGCGGGCTCAGATGCGCAGGCCGCTCCCGCGGATGCGCCGGGCGCGCCCGGCGCATCCGCGACCTGGACCACGGGCGACAAGGACGGTCTGGGCACGTCCGTCTCGACGGACTCGAAGGTGTGGTACACGCTCACCGGCGGAACGATGAGTGAGGTGTACTACCCGAGCGGTGACACCCCGAATGTGCGATCGCTGGACTTCGCGGTCACCGACGGCTCCACCGTCACCCAACAAGAGACCGACGCCTCGGTGACGCGGGCGGTGTCGCTGGTCGATCCGAAGTCGTTGACCTATCGCCAGACCAGCACCGACACGCAGGGCCGCTGGACGCTGACGAAGACCTACGTCAGCGATCCGGCTCGCTCCAGCGTGCTGATCAACATCCGGTTCCAGACACTGCGCGGTGGCCCCTATCACCTCTACGCACTCTATGACCCGTCGCTGGCCGCGGACTCCGGCAACGACACCGGTTCCACGGTCGGCTCGGCGCTGATCGCCGCGGACACCCACGTCGCCGGCGCACCGGTGGCCACCGCGCTGGTCGCCTCGCCGGCGTTCAGCCAGACCTCCTCCGGCTACGTCGGCACCTCAGACGGCTGGACCGACCTGGCCGCCCATCACATGTTGAGCGCCACCTACCCCAGCGCCGGGCCCGGCAACATCGCCCAGGTCGGCCAAATACCGCTCTCTGGTACGGACACGATGGTCAGCCTGGCGCTGGGCTTCGGCGCCGGCACCGACACCGCCCTGGCCACCGCCACCGCCACCGTCGGCGCACCGTTCGCGGCGACCGAAGCCGCCTATCAACATGGTTGGCATTCCTATCTCGCCGGTCTGAAGAAGGCGCCGAAGGCACTGACCGGCAAGCTGCTGGCCCAGTACTGGGCGGCGGTGATGACCGTGCGCGCGCACGAGGACAAGACCTATCCCGGGGCGTTCATCGCTTCCCTCACCATCCCGTGGGGGCAAAGCGTCGACGCGAGCGGCGCGACCGGCGGCGGCAACGGCTACCACTTCGTCTGGGCCCGCGACGAGTACGAACAGCTCAGCAGCCTGTTCGCCGCCGGCGACAGCATCGCCCTGAAACAGGGCGTGACCTGGTTGTTCACCCGCCAACAGCAAAGCGACGGGCATTTCCCGCAGAACTCGAAGGTCGATGGCACGCCGGACCAGACGAACATCCAGATGGACGAGACGGCCTACCCGATCGTGCTGGCCTGGCAGGCCGGCAAGCTCGACGCCAGCTTCTACAGCAGCGACTTCTACACCCAGCACATCGCCAAGGCCGCCGACTACCTGGTCGCGCACGGACCCACCACCCCGCAGGAACGCTGGGAAGAGACCGGCGGCTACTCACCGTCCACCATCGCCGACGAGATAGCCGGACTGACCGCGGCCGCCGCGATCGCACAAAAGGTCGGCGACACCGCCGGACACGCGATCTACCAGGCCACCGCCGACCAGTGGCAGCGCAACGTCGAGAACTGGACCTACACCACCAACGGAAACCTGGCCGACGGGCAGTACTACATCCGCATCAGCGGCAGCGGCAACCCCAACGACGGCGCGATCCGCAACTGGCCCAACGGTGCCGGCCCGCACCCCGAGAACAGCGTCGTCGACGCCGGGTTCCTCGAACTGACCCGACTCGGGGTCAAGGCACCCCGCGACGGCTACGTCAAACACTCGCTGCTCGCCGTCGACCAGTCACTCAAAGTCAACACGCCGAGCGGGCCGATGTGGAAGCGCTACACCTTCGACGGCTACGGCGAGACAGCGACCGGCGCGCCGTGGACCGGTACCGGCATCGGCCGCCCATGGCCGCTGCTCTCAGGTGAACGCGGCGAATACGTGCTGGCCAACGGCGGCAATGCGCTGCCCTACCTGCAGACCATGGCCAACTCCGCCAACGATGGATACATGATCCCCGAACAGGCATGGGACCAGGCCGACCCGACCAGCTACGGCCACGTGTTCGGCAAGGGCACCGGCTCCGCCGCGCCGCTGGCCTGGGCGACGGGACAATTCATCCGCCTGGCCCAAGGGATCGGCGCCGGCAGACCGGTCGAGACCCCCTCGGTCGTGGCCAACCGCTACGCCACCGGCCGCGAACCCGCCGCCCCGCGACTGGCGGTAACAAGCCCGACCGACCTGTCGACCGCCACCAGCCGCACCGCGCACGTCACCGGCACCACCAGCGGCGGCGTGGTCTACGTCTCGGTCAACGGCGCCAAGCAGAAGATCGCCGTGCGCAAGGGCATCTTCGACGCGACGATCAGCCTGCCCGACATCAGCAACCAAATCGTCATCGCCGCCGTGAGCAAGACCGGCGGCACCGCCGAACAGGTCCGCACCGTGCTCGCATTCGGCGTCAAAGAAGGGGGAATGACCGACCCGGTCGGCGATGACAACGGCCCCGGCAGCTACCTCTATCCGACCGACGGGGCATTCAACGCCGGCAGCTTCGACCTGACGAACTTCGACGTCTACCGCGACGGCGACAACGTCCGCATGGTGACCCGGGTCAACGGGGCGATCAACAACCCCTGGGGCGGCAACGGGATGAGCACCCAACGGCTCAACATCTACGTGCGTGACCCCTTAGCCACCGACACGACGCCGGCACCACTGCTGCCCGGCACCAACATGAATGCCGCCGGCCCGTGGGACCAGGCCATCGTGGCCGATGGCCGGCACGAGACCAGCAGCTACGGCGAAGGGGTATACAGCCCGAGTCTCAGCCGCCTCGCCGACGCCGACCTTCAGGTACTGCCCACCAGCCACCAGATCGTCGTCACCATCCCGGCAACAGCCTTCGGCAGCGAAGACCTCACCAGCGCCAAATACCAGGTGTCAATATTCAGCGACGCCGACGACAGCGAAGGCATCGGCAACATCCGACCCGTCTACAGCCTCGACTGCTGGCAAGGCAACGAAAGCTGCCCCTCCTTCGTCGGCCAATACCGCTTCGGCGGCGGCGCCGGGGACTGGAACCCCGCCACCCCGAGCCAGGACACCGACACCTCCGACCCCAACGCTATCGACATCTTCAGCGGATCCACCCCGCAAGCGACCGCGCTCGACTGGACAACCGCACCGCCAGTAACCGTCCCATACGAGACGATCAACTGATACGTAAGGACGCCCCCAGGGCTGCGCCACCCATGCATCGAGGGAGACCTACCACGAGGGCCGCGATCGCCGGGCGCCCTGACGGTAATCGTAGGTCGTACCGACAGAGGCCATTGACCTGGCCGCCGACCCGGACCTCTCGGGACGCATTACGGCCGCCATGTCTTATGCGCGGTCGCGCACCGGACACCGCACTGTCGGGCTGGCCGGTGACCGCCGGCGCGGGCAACACGAGTTGCCGCCTGACGTTCGGGGCGGTTGATCGGACACCTCGGCAGGGGCATCCACCCACGCCGTCCGGGCGCGGCTTTACCTTCGGAATCGAAGGTTTCGTGAGTCCTGAGCAGGACGATGCGATGCCGCGCGGCGGGCGCGGGCAGTTGGCGAGCGGGGAGGGTCAATCCCCTTCCGACATTCGCTCACTGCCGAATTCGGGGCGACCGTGATGATCGCCCTGGCCACACTGGCCATGGTGCGGACGGTCTGGCATCTGACCTCGAGCCAGGTCCGCGGGTACCGGGGCAATCGAGGATGTGACAGTCCTTATGTTCAGCGCAGAAGTGCGGTTTCGAGGCTGTTCGTCAGCCATTGGGTGTAGTCGGCGCCGGTCCAGCCGCGTTGTACAACCAGGCGACGGTAGACATGGCCGTCCATCAGCGCCCAGATGATGTCTGCGGCGTGTCCTTGGGTGATGCCGGGGGCGAGGCTCTGCGTTGTGGCGAGGTAGGCCACGAACGCGCGGGCACCGACCATCCGCTCGCGGTCGCGGTCGGCGGCCAGTAGCGCGGCGTCCGGATCGGCGTCGGCGGCGGCGGTGAGGACCTCGCTGATCGGTGCGGCGCGGACGGCGATCTCGACCTGCATCGTCGCCCAGAGCGTCAACGCGCGTCGCGGGTTCGTTTCTGCCTGGATCGCCTTGACCGCCGGGCGATCGGCGAGCGGGATCGGTTCGTCATCGCCGACGATCGCCCAGTCGAGGGCGAGTTTGAGCAGGGCTGCCTTGCCGCCGGCCGAGTTGAACACTGTGCGGCGACTGACATGGGCGGCTTGCGCGATGGCGTCGATGGTCGTGGCGGCATAACCATCGGCGATGAACAGGTCGTGCGCGGCGGTGACGATCGCCCGTCGAGTCCGCCGGGCCTGCTCGTCGCGGACCTCGGACGTGTAGCGCTTGCCCGGCCGGGTCATCGGCACGGAATCGTCGTCTTGACAGAGACATCAGTTGAGTGCACTATCGATGCAGTCATCACACTGCAAGTATATCGAAGGTGGGTGGGCACCATGCGGGTGGCCATCATCGGCGCGGGCCCGGCGGGCCTGTTCCTCGGCGCCGGTCTGGCGCGCCGGGGCCATCAGGTGATCGCCGTGGAGCGCGATCCCGGACCCGCGCAGGATGGGCGCTGGCCACGGGTAGGGGTCATGCAGTTCCATCACGCGCACGCATTTCGCCATTACGTGGTCCAGGCGCTGGAGCACGAGCTGCCCGATGCGCTGCACCGATGGCTCGACCTCGGCGCAGAACCGGTCCGGTTGCGGCTACCTGACGGTAGCCACATCCCGATGGGTGTGCGCTCCCGGCGCGTCACCTTCGAGCGGGCGCTACGCGCAGCGGCCTTGAGCCAGCCTGGCTTTCGGGTGCACCGTGGCCACGTCGAAGAGGTGACCAGCGAGCACGGCCGGGCCGACGGCATAGCCGTCGACGGGGTGCGGCTCGCGGCCGACCTGGTAATCGATGCGTCGGGGCGGGCCGGGCGCGCCACACGGTCGTTGCGCCGCGCAGCCCATGGCGGCCCATGCGGCATCGCCTACGTCGACCGCCAATACCAACTCCGACTCGGCGCCGAGCCCGGCCCGCTGGTCAATCCGATCGCCTGGCAGGCAGACTTCGACGGCTATCAAGCCATCGTCTTCCTCCACGAACACGGCGTCTTCTCCGTCTTGCTGGTCCGCTCGGCGGCCGATCGCGCCCTATCCGACCTGCGCCACGAAGCAGCGTTCACCGCGGCGTGCCGGGCGATTCCCGGGCTGGCTGACTGGGTCGACCCGGATCGCTCCCAGCCGATCACACCGGTGCTGCCCGGCGGCCCGCTACTGAACACCTACCGCGGCCAGACCGGCCACGATGGCCGGCTCGCGCTGCCCGGACTGGTCTTCCTCGGCGACGCCGTGGCGACCACAACACCGACCTTCGGCCGCGGCATCACCACCACGCTGCTGCAAGCACAACAGTTGCGCAAGCTCATCGACGCAAACGGCACCGACTCAGTGGCGCTCGGCGAGAGCTTCGACACCTGGTGCACCGAGCAGATCAAGCCATGGGTCGAGGACCACATCGAGATGGACGAGGCCACCGCACGCCGCTGGAGCGGCGAGGACATCGACTGGCACCAGCGTCTGCCGTCCAACCTCATCCTCGCGGCCGCCGAGCAGGACCCCGCCATCCGCGCCGCCACCATCGACTACCTGCGCATGACCGCCCCACCCTCGTCGCTGCACGACGTCGAGCCGCGCGCCCGGGCCCTGTACGCGACCGGGTGGCGACCCACTCCCGCACCAGGACCGAACCGCACCGAACTCGCCTACATCGTGCGCTCGGCCCTCCACGCGGGCCGGACTCCGGCTGCCGCCGGGCCGCCGCACGAGCAACGCCGCACCCGACGCTCGGCCTAGCTCCCGCACTCCTCAGCCGTTCCCCCCGCCCCACCTGAAGGCGATGGCTGCCGCACGCCCGAATGACACCGCAACCCCGGGAGACCCGATGGACGCCAATCTCGCCGTCACACAACCAACGCACGACCCGCGCGTCCGCGCGCGCTGGCCGTACCCAACTTGGGCCGGGCTCTGGCGGGCCACCGCCCTCACGGTCGCCGCCGCCGGCCCGCTGGCCGTCGCGGTGACCCGCACCGTGCTGCCTTACCGTACGGCAACGACCACCGCCGACACGCTCGCCGACATCGCCCAGCACCGCTGGGCAGAGTCGGTCGTGGTCTGGTGCGCACCGATCGCACTCACTACGCTCGTGCCGGCCGCGATGCTCGTCGCCGCCGTCGCCCGCCGTGCCGCCCCGGCGCTCGGCACGATCGCCACTGCCCTCGCGGTACCGGGGTTCGCCGCCGCCGGATGGCTCTACGCGACCGACCTCTACGCCGACCACGCCGGCACCGGTGCCCGCGCCGTCGCAGTGCTCGACGCAGCAAACAACTCCGCCCCCGCGCAGCTACTCGTGGCGATATTTCTTGCCGGTCACGTGTTCGGCACCGTCCTCCTCGGCGCGGCACTTTGGAAAGGACACGTGCTGCCCTGGTGGCTTTGCCTGCTGCTCACCGTGTCCCAGCCGTTACACGCGTTCAGCGTGATCATCTACCCAAGCGGCATCCTCGACGGCCTCGCCTGGACGCTCACCGCCCTCGGATTCGCCGCCGCAGTCGCAACCACCCGAGCGAGCCCGGCCATTGCCGGGGCGTGAAGATCGCGCGGTACATCGTGCACCGCTGCGGAACTGGCCGAACAGGGCACCCGTATCGCCGGCGGTGAGACCCTCGGCCCAGGCGCTGTGACCCTGTACGTCACCGACTGGGTCTCGAGGTGCGACAGCTCGGTGATCAACACAGCTACGTGAAACGCCCACGTGACAGCGGTGAGGATCGGGCTGGGCTACGACGGGTGAAGTGCGGCAGTGGCACGAGGGCCGCCGAAACAGCCCGTCGTCACGTGGATGACTGCTCGCGCAGAATGTCGCGGCGGCGACTTCATCGACGTCGGCGACCCGGGGATGCCGACGACTTGCGATCTCACCTGCATCCGGGTCAGCCCAGATAGGAATTGTCCCATCCCGGCTGTCACCAAGCAGGTGGTGGTAGACGTGCTGGCCCGGTACGCAGTTGTGCGGTTCGTGGTCGTACGACGTTGTGCGTATGTCGCCGGTGCGGTGCGGGCGGCGACGATTCGCGGACAGTCCGCGAGTCGACGCGAACGTGTGGAAGGAGCCCGGGTATGTCTGGAACGGAGAGGCTGGCGCCGCCCGCGCACGCCCCACGCCGCCGCGCGCGCTGGGCAAGCGGAATTGTCTCAGCGGCCTGCGCTTTGGCGGCAATATTCGCGCTCGCGCCAGGGGTGGGCGCCTCGGCGTGCCCGCGACGTTTGCCGACGTGGCAGCTGCTTTCGTCCGCTGGCGCCGCGAACTTCCGTTCGATGGACGCAGTCAGCGGGCGTGTCGCATGGATCGGCTCGGATGCGGGCACCATCCTGCAAACCGTCGATGGCGGCCGGTCCTGGCACGACGTGTCGCCGCCCGGGAGCGCCGGTCTGCACTTTCGCGATCTGCGTGCTCTCGACGCTCGCCGAGCGGTCGCGATGACCGCCGGATCCGGCTCTGACTCGCGGGTGTACTGGACCGCGGACGGCGGCCGGAGCTGGCAGCTGACATACCAAGCCGATGACCCGGCCGCCTACTTCGACAGTATGGAGTTCTTCGACAACCAGCACGGGCTGATCATGTCCGATCCGCAGAACCGCAAGTTCCAGATCCTGTCGACATCCGACGGCGGCCGCTCGTGGACGCGGCTAGCGGACGCGGGCATGCCCCAATCTCTCCCGGACGAATACGGTTTCGCCGACAGCGGCACCACGCTGGCCGTAGCCGATGGGCAGGCGTGGTTCGGCAGCGGAGGCTCCGCAGCTCGAGTTTTCCATTCCGCGGACCGCGGTCTGACCTGGGACGTCAGGTCGACGCCGATCGCAAGCGGATCGCCCGACGGTGGCGCCGGGATCCTCGGCCTCGCCGTGAGATCAGGCGACCGGGCCCTCGCCGTGGGAGGCGACCTCGACAAGCCCGATCTGGCCATCGGCCTGTCTGCCTACCTCGACGCGCGGGCCGGCTGGGTCGCACCGGCGCGCGAACCGTCCGGACTCCGATTCGCTGCCATCTGGTTGCCGGGCCGGCCCGCGAGCGCAGTCGCGGTCGGTGCGAACGGATCAGACATCTCTTACGACGGCGGCCAGCATTGGGTCAGGTTCGATGACGGGGAATTCGACACCGCGAACTGCGCAGCGGACGGCACTTGCTGGGCGTCCGGCGATTCGGGCCGAGTCGCACTACTGCGGCGTTGACCAAACCTCGGGACCCGACAGCGCGACCGGTATCCCTCGAGTCATTGGGTTGTGCGCCAATCAGCCGCCCTGAGCCGATCAAGTGCGGCAACCCGGTTGGTGACCTGCAGGGCCGCGTAGGCGTTCTCCAAGTGCTTACGCACGGTGCCCTCCGCGATTCCAAGCCGCCGCCCAATCTGCCGGTTGGTGAAACCGGCGCCGACGAGATGGAGGACGTCGCGCTCGCGGCGGGTCAATGCCGGTGCCGACGGTATGGGCGGCGCACCGGCGACCAGCTCGGCGAGATGCGGACGGATCAACTCCAGCAAGAGTTTTTCGCGCGTCGAGAAGCCTCGGCCGTCGCGTCGCAGCAGCACAATGCGGCGGCTGAGCTGACCCTGCGGCGGCAGGCTGATCATCGCGTTGTATCGCACGTTGATCATCCGCCCATACTCGGCCCGGCCATCGAGTGCAGCCGGAGTCAGCCACATCTCCGCATCCGTGTCCGTGATCACCTGATTGTGATTGCCAGTCAGCTCCGGTAAAGCGGAATCGCACACCCAGAAAGTGCGCCAGAACCACGCATCAGTTGTCGGGTCCTCATAGCCCGGCGGCTGTATCCCCTGATAGACCGTGACCTCCTCCCGATACGCGTCGTGCACCTGATAGATCACATCGTCGCAGGGAACGAGCTCGGCAAGATCATGCAGAATCGAGGACGGCAGCGGATCGCCAGGTTCGCACAAACGGCCGGGATCGCCGAGCGCCACTAGCCGCCGCAGATCCCGCGTAGAGATCGTCATCTGTGGTTTCATCGCTCACGCCACCCGACCCGATGCACACCCGACTCGATCCACACACAGTAGGCCTGAAATAAGCCGGTAGCCTTCGATGTCGGTTGTCGACCGGGTTGATCTTGACGGGCGTGTCGGGGTGATCGTTTCGCCGTTTGACCGGGGCGTGAAGGCCCGCTCGGGCGGCTGTCTGGTCGCGATCGGCTGTGTTCTTGAGCCGGATGTGATGGGTGTCGGGGCGTGGGGGCATGGCAGCGGCCCGTGCGGCGGGCACGGGTTGGTTCTGGTGACGCGGCGCTGCGGGTGTATCCGAAGGCGGTGCGCTCGATGGTTCGCCAGGCGGTGTAGTTCCTGGACGCCCTACAACCGCAACGATAAGGCCTTTGTGCTTCCCGCAACCGACGAACCGACATGCCTTATGTCAGGACTAGCGCGCGGCCCGGCGGCCGACCGCCAGGTAGCCGAGGCCCAACGCGGTGGTGGTGACGGTGAGGTCGGGGACCAGTTGGGCGAGGTGGCGCCATGGCTGGTCGAAGCCGTCGAAGTTGCGCACGTATGGGTGATGGGCTGCTTTGACGAGCAGGTTGGGGCCGATCATCCACCGCGGGCCAAACCGGCCGCCCGCGGCCGCGACCCAGCCGCCCGGGCGCAGCTGGGTCACGATGTTGTTCAGCGCGGGCCGCGATTGCAGGACATCGTGCACGGCGCAGAACAGCGCGACGTCGGCCCTGATCGGAAGGCTGGCGTCTTGTGCGGCGGTGGGCAGCAGCGTGACATTGCGCCAGCCCGCGTCGGCTACCCGCCGAGCCGCGAGCGCCAGCATGTCGGGCGACTCGTCGACACCGACGATGGCGCCCCGGGAACCGACCTTGGCTTGCAGCATGTCGAAGCACAACCCGGTGCCGCACCCCACGTCGACGACGACCTGCCCACGCGACGCCGGTAGTAGATCGACCAGCCTGCGCCGGTCAACCTGGTAGCGGGCGGTCCTGGCGTCGTAGAGCGCGGCATCGGCGAGGTACGCGCGCCGCATCACCGCGCTCGACGTCGTCATAGTGCTGTCTGCCGTGCGCGCTCGCGGCCGGAATCCGAGTGCCGGATGCTCATCGGTCCACGGCGAACGGGTGCGACGACGCGCAGGACCGGACCGACCAGCGCCGCCCGGCAGGGCCATGAACAGACTTGAGGTCGGCGTTAGCCGGAAGAACTGCGGCGGCGTGCAAGGCCCCCGCACCGACCACACCGTTCCGATCGACGGGTCCAAAGTGGTCGCCCGACCGGCAGAAGGCGCGGCTGCGCCGGGTAGCACGCCGTCCGGTTCGCTGCCAGCGCGGCGGCCTGCCGCAGGCCACTCGCTGGTCCACCGGCCGACGCCGCCCGCCGCGGTCGCGTCCGGTGCAAAAGGGACCGGCGGATGGGCGAATCGTCATGGCGGCCTAACTCAGATGTCAAGGTTCGGCGGATGGCTAATCGTCGAACGCCGGGGTTTCCGGGGTATTGAGGGCCGGTATCGGGCGGTGAAATTTGGTGTCGTGTTGCCCTAACACCCATGTCGCCGGTACCGGCACGGCGCTGCCGCCGACGTCGCTCGCTCAACCCGGCGGTCGAGCTGGCCGCAGACGGTGTCGCCGGTGGCCGGGCGACGTTCGACCCGCGGGTGGATTGATCAGCGGGGCGCTTGTGGTGGCGGGGCCGGGGTCGGTGTTGGTCCGGGTGGGTCGGCCTGGACCAAAGCGCTGGATCCGGCCGCTCGTGTGGTCATGTCCGCGCAGCGGTCTTGAAGCCGCTGCAGGGACTCGGAGTCGCCGAGCGGCACGGTCGCTTGGAGATGATCGCTGTGTTGCACTTCGGGAAGGTCGAGCACGGCGTCGACCAGGCTGGCTCGGCTGCCCGGTGGGAGGTGTCCGGCCGGCGCGTGCAGTTGGGCACGGGCGGGTTGAGCGTTATCGGGGAGAGTGTGCACGTCGGCGAACGCGACAACATGATCGCCGTCGGTGATCTCGACATGCTGGTGCCTGTCGTGCTGGGTCATGATGCCTCCACGAGGGATCTGGAAACGACGTTGGTGACGCCTGGCGCGGCGGTGGCTGGATAGCAATCTGCGGTTCATCGGCCAATCGGGCAACGGGCAGGTGCGGTCGCCGTCGATGTATTCCGGCGGGTGGGGGCTCGCGTCGTCCGGGAACCGCATCGGTGGTGAAGGGCTCGTCGTGAAGAAACCCGAGGTTGGGTCTCGAAACGATGGGCGGCGCACACGGGCGGCCTGCACCGGCGAGCCCCGTCGCGTCGCGCGACGGGGCTCGAGGTACGGGCGCCCTAGCGGGCGAGTTCGATGCTCTGGCGGGCGTCTATGTCGATAGCGAGGTCACCGATGTAGTTCTCGCGCAGGGCGAAGTGGTCGCGAGCGTTGGCCGTGACCCAGCCGGCGGCCTTCGTGGCGGCGGCGTCGGCCTGCTCGCGGGTCTGCCAGGTGCTGAGCGAGACGAACGCGGTCTTGTCGATTTGGGCCACCGCGTAGGACACGAAGCCGGGGCTGTGCTCGAACAGCGGGACCATCCCGGTCTGAGCCTGATCGACTACCTCGTCGTAGCTGCCGGATGTGATGTCGTAGAACGCGATGCGTGTGCAATTCATGTAGCGCCTTCCTTGGGCGGAGCGGCTTGCGTAGCTCGTAGCCCGGCTCCAGCACCGAACCTACGGTAGATACAGGAAACTAGCAATAGACTGCTAGATTTGAGGCTCTTGTAACGGGTAGGGTCACGATTCATGGCGTGGGGCTTCCTAACCAACCACGCGCAAGCGCTGTTGTGTATCGCGCATGACCCGGGGGTGCGGCTACGGGAGATCGCCGCCGCGCTCGGCATCACCGAGCGCGCCGCATTCGGCATCGTCACTGAGCTCGTGGAAGCCGGCTACGTCCTCAAGGACAAACAGGGGCGCCGCAACCGCTACCGAGTCCAGGTCGACCAACCGTTGCCCGAGGCCCTCCTGCGCCAGCGGACCGTCGGCCAACTGCTGGCAATCCTCGACTACACCGAAGACAGCGCCGCCGACTACGACTGAGGCGTGCGAAACTCATCCTCCGAGCACCGCGCCCAGTATCTCGCTGTTCAACTTGTCCTCCGTGTGCGTGTGCATCAGGGCTCCCGCACCTTTGTTGAACGACATCTCCGATGACGACGGTGGCTGGGTAGTAGCGACGGCGTGAGCGTTGACGATCACCGGGATGTGTGCATGTGGCCCCATCTGGTGTGCGACGGCAGCCTGATCACGTTCTGGAAGCGCAATTCTAGGCCGAAGGTACGGCGCCGTAACTTCGGTCTAGGTCAACAGATCGAGAGCTCCTTGGCGTTTGTGTATCACCGGCACGATTCGGTTGCTCTGTTGGGCAGGCGCTCGAGGGGTGTCGTCGTGCTGACGGTGTTGACGCGGAACGTGGAGAACGTCTTCGTACCGGATGGCGGCGATCGGGCTGCGAACGAGGCGAAGGTGGCCGCGCTGACCGAGTTGGGCGAGGTCGTTGATCTTCCTGCCGCGCTCGCGCCGGTCAACGTTGACGACGATGGCACTGCCATCAACCATCTCGGCCGCGGCGCGCCGGCCGTCACCTACACGACCGCCGGCGGTACCGCATTGCGGGTGTTGACCTGTCATCTGAAGTCGAAGCTGCTCACCTTCCCGGGGCAGCATTTCGACACCCATGACGAATCCGAGCGCGTTCGTTACGACCTGTTCGCCTTGGACCGGCGCGCCGCCGAAGCCGCGGCGCTTCGCGTGTGGGTCACGACCTGTCTGGCCGGCGACTGGGCCGAGAAGCCGCGGCTGGTGTGTGGGGACCTCAACGACACCATGGAGGCGGCGACCACCCAGGTGCTGTTCGGGCCGCCCCGTTTCCTGATCGGCGCCGGCGGGTTCGGCCGCCCGGATCAGGGCGATCGGCAGCGGTTGTGGGACGTCGGGTACAAGATGGTGCCGCCGAACAACTACTCGCGGATCAATGCGGGCCGCCAGGAGCAGATCTACCAGATGCTGGTCTCGCACGCCTTGGTCGGCGGGCCCCTCGACGCCGCCCCGATCCCGCTCGAGGTATCCAGCGTCGGTGTCCCACTCGCGCCGCGCACCGACCCGCCGTCGGACCATCGGCCCGTCCTCGCCCGCTTCGACGTGTAGATGCGCCGATGAGGGAATTTGCGACTGGGTGGGGCATGGGCGCGGAATGCGCTGCGGCTACCACTGGCATGGTGGGCGTTCAGCGGGCCGCCGACGTGCCCTCTCGCTCGTTCCGGTTGCGGGTTGGCGTCGCGGTGTCGGCGGCGTCAGCTATGACAGCGTTTCCGCCTCGCCGGTGTCGTTGTTTCTGTCGAACTCGTGCCGTGCAGCGGGCTTGGCGTCGAACGCCGTCGGATCCGCCAGCCGAATTCGCTGCGTCCTGGCTGGCTACCGCGGCGGCGCGGCCGGCTGGATTGCCACAGCTACGTGAGTCCGGCGGATGGCATGGCAAATATCAGATCGGGACGCGAGGCGTGGTGCTGGCCTGGTCAGCGTGTCGCTGCCACCAAACGCTCGAGTCGTCATAGTGAGTGCAGATGTTGATCCGCGGATCCGCGCGGTCGCGAGCGCGCGGACCCCGTTGCGCGACGGGCCAAGTCTGTCTCGCCTGCCGGGAGGCTGTGGAGATGAGTGGTGAAACGAAGTCCTGCCCGCGGTGCGCAACGGACATCCCTGTTGCCGCAGTTGTTTGCCGCCACTGTGGCCACGAGTTCGATGACAAGTCGGAGGCGAGCCTCATTAGTCGATGGGTGACGACCCATCCGACGTTGACGCTCTCGCTCGCGACGTTCCTGTACGTAACTTTCCAGATCTACAAGGCAGCTGACTTCGAGGTGAATACAGCGGTAGAGCTGATCCGCGACGGCGGGCTCACCGCGGTCCTGGTCGGGGTCTTCCTTGTCCAGTTGCAGTACGAACTCATGCTCATCACGATCGTCGCGTGCTTCTGGTTGACCGCCGCAGCGGATTCGTCGACACCGCGCGGTCTGGCCGGCATCTCGTGGTCACCGGCCCGCCTCCGATCTGATGAACGCATCTTGCCGAAGGCACTGCTCGTGGTCATTCTCACGCTGTCGTTCTGGACGGTTCCGTGGCCCTTCTTCGTGCTGATGACCGCCGCGACCGCGTGGGCGTGGTGGCTCGCCGATCGCGGACACGGCCGGCGTCCGCGGATATGGACAGGTGTGCACGTGGCCGCCGCGCTGTTATTTGTCGGGCTGCTACTCGCCCGACCGACGATCTGGGTGCCGGCAGAGACGATTGTAACCACCAACCGAGGCACGCTCGTCGGATACGTCGTGTCTTCAGGCGATGGGTGGATCACTATCCTCACGCCGAGCTGGACCGGGCATCTTGGCAGTCGCAATAGTGACCTGATCCGTGAGCCGGCGCAGGATGTGGTGTCTCGGCAACCCTGCGCGATCGATTTCGTCGAGGCGAGGCTGTTCGACAAAGTGGAGCGGCTTCGACCCGCGCAGGTCGTCAGCGCGATCGCGCACCGTGCTCTTCCGCCCACCCTGACCCCGCCCTGTGCGTCATGACGCCCACTCGCGGTGACACTCAGGCCAAGAGTCCAACCGCACCACCGGGTGCCGGCGCGGCGCGCGATCCGTTCATTGACACGCTGCGTGTCGCCGGGGTGATGGCGGTCATCCTCGATCACTGGCTCGGCGCCAAGCTATGGGTCAACGATGGCCGTATCGGCTCTAACCTCGTGCTTTCCAACCTCCCACAGCTCGGTCCGGCGACCTGGTTGCTGGTCGCCGATCCGATCCTGTTCTTTGCCGGAGGCGTCTCCAACGCTTACGTCCTGACCCGACTGCAGCGAAACGGTCGCGGCATCGTGGACTTCTACATCGCCCGAGCCTGGCGCCTGCTGAGTCCGGTCGCGCTGTTCCTCGCGGCCTGGCTCGTAGTGGAATGCTTTCTGCACCTATTCGATCTCGGCGGTACCCACCTCATCAGAGGGGTAAGTGGCCAGGGCACCGGCCCATTCGGGCCCCTATGGTTCATCGTCGTTTACCTCGCCGTCATCGCGCTGTGCCCAGCCGCGCTGTGGGCCCATCGACGGTACGGCTGGCGGGTACTCGGGTGCTTAGCCGCGCTCGCGGTCGGCGATGACGTCGCCCGGTTCGCATTACACATCACCGCGCTGGGCTGGACCAACCTCCTGGTCGTATGGCTGATCCCGCATCAATTGGGCTTCCTCTACGCCGACGGCACCCTGCGCCGGGCGCCGCGACCCACGCCGTGGACGATGTGCGCGGCAGGCCTCGCTGGCCTCATCCTGCTCCCAGGCCTGGCCGGGTACCCGATCAGCATTCAGGGCATACCCGGCGCGCCGGTATCGAACATGGACCCGCCATCTGCCTACATCGTGGCGCAGACCCTGGCCCAGGTAGGCGCAGCGATATTGCTCGAGCCCACGGCTCGGCGTGCCCTGCAGCGAAAAGGCCGCTCGAGGCGGATCTATCGCTGCAACGATCTGGTCATGTCGATGTACGTCTGGCATATGACCGCGCTGCTCGCCGCCGGGGCCCTTTGGTACTCCCGCGATCTCCCCCACGGCGGTTACGCAATCACTCGCAACTCACCACTGCGCCCATGGGCGCTTGAGCACCCGAACTGGCTGCTGACCGCAGGTCTCCTACTTGCTGTGGCCACGCGAATCGCTGTCGGCGCAGACAAGAACGGCCGACGCCACGGCCGACGCGAGATCGGCACCTGTACACAACGACCAACGCCGCCGAGAGCCGATCTCCACAACACGCCAAGCAAGGTGAAAATCTCGCCCGCTCGATACCACCAAGGGAGCAGACCGCGCCCGCCGGCTTCGCCGTAAGTCGAGAAGCGGGGACTGTCCGAAAGACGGTGTTTTTGGCCTGACGCGCCGGCCCGGTGTGGCTGGCGGGGGAGGTGTCGTGATGGCCACGACACTGCACGACATGGCAGCGAAGCAGAAGCAGGAGCAGTCCCGGAGCGGGGTGGCGGCGGCGGAGTTGGTGCGCCGGGCACGGGAGCGTGGGTTGTCGTTGACCGGTCCGGATGGGCTGCTCAAGCAGCTGACGACGACGGTGATCGAGACTGCGTTGAACGAGGAGATGGTCGAGCACCTGGGTTATGAGAAGCACGACGCGGCCGGCGAGGTGGAGATCGAGGTGCCCGGGACCGGGCGGGGACGTTCGAGCCGCAGATCGTGAGAAGCGCAGCGGCGCGCGTCCGGGTCGATGACGTGGTGCTTTCCTTGCATGCCAACGGTTTGACCACCGGCGGGATCTCGGCGCACTTCGCTGAGATCTACGGCGCGTAGGACTGGGCGGTGCGCCCGCTGGACGAGGTTTGTGCGGCGATCTTCGTGGCGGCGATCGTGGTCAAGGTCCGGGATCGGCAGGTCGCGAACCGGCCCTTCTACGCCGCGATCGGGGTCACATTGGACTGCGAACGCGACGTCCTCGGGTTGTGGGCCGGCTCCGGTGGTGAGGGCGCAGTTCTGGATGAGCGTGCTCACCGATCTGAAGAACCGCGGCGTCAAGGACACCTTCTTCGTGGTCTGCGACAGCCTCAAGGGGCTGACCGAGGTGGTCACCAACGTGTGCCGCAAACGATCGAGCAAACGTGTCCGTTCACCTGATTCGCAACACTTTCCGGCTCGCCTCGCGCCGGGACCGGGACGCGCTCATACGCGACGTGAATCCCATCTACACCGCGGTGAACGCCGCCGCGGCTCCTCCGCTGGACACTGCCCAGTGAATCAGTGCTCGTTATTCATCCCGCTGCGCGACGTCCGGCTGGGTTCGGCGGGTGACGCTGTGGGCCGAGATTTGCGGGGCGAGCCGAGCCTTGGTGCAGGTTCGCTCAGCTGACCTGCCAGTTGACGGGTTGCGGAGGTGTGTAGGTGCAGGTTGTGCCCAGCCGCAGCGACTGGCGCAGGTGGGCGGCGAGGTCGGGGTGTGCGCGGTCGAGTTTGCCGAGTGCGTCGCGGATGCGTGCGCCGACCGTCTTGCGCGCACGTTCGCTGAGGTCGCCGAGGCGGCGGGGGCGTCCGCCGAGGCCCGATGCGTGGCTGAGTTCGGCCAGCAGCGTGTCCTGTTCGGCGGCCAGTTTTCCGGCCAGCGCTACGTCTCCGCTGGCGTCGGCTGCGTCCAAGCCTTCGGCCAGTGCTTTCAGTCGGGCGCGGTATTGCGTTTTGGCGGTGTCGTCGAGGACGGGGTCTGCTCCAAGTTTTTGCCCGGCCACGCCGAGCAGGTCGAGGACGTGCACCTCGGTACCGGGGGCCGAGAGCAGCTTGGCGATGTCGTGTAGCCCCTTCGCGTCGGGCAGCTGGGCCTGCCGGGCGGCGAAGTCGAGCCGCCAGAGCCCGTCGACGAGCCGGAACTGGCTGGCCGCCGGTGCGGGCGCGGTCAGCGCCGCGAGCTCGCGGTGGGCGAGTCGTGCGAACCCGGCCGCGCCGAGGTGTTCGTATTGTTCGATCGCGGCGTTCAGGTGTCCTACGCCCACCGTCGCTTGGTTCAGTGCACCGGCGAGGTTGCCGAGGACGTGGTCGACCGCGCCCTGGTACGCGGCGCAGCCGCCGACGACGATGTGGCGGCCGGTGTGCGGCCGGAGCTCGCCGTATGCCCAGCGTCGCTGTTCTTCCGTGCCGGCCACGGCGAACACCCTCGCGGCGATGGCGAGGATCTCGAGGTCGTATTTGTCCGGGATGACGTGGATGCTGAAGTCGCCCAGGGCTGCGTGTGCCGCGGCGGTGTCGCCTCGAACGACCGTCGGCCAGGCCCTGAGCAGCGGGAACAGCGGCCACAGCGGGTCGCCGGCGACATCGCTGAGCAATTGCATGTCGATGGGAACGCCGAGCAGGGCAAGGGCGGCTCGATTGGTGCCGAACACGCCCAGCGCGTCCGGCTCGCCGATGGCCTGACCCAGCTGCAGGGCCTGCTCGCTGACTCGCATGGCGTCCTCGGCGCGGCCGGTAATCGCGATGTAGGTGGCGCGCCGGGTCAGGGCGCCCCAGCGCCCGCGGGCATGGCCGAGGTCTGCGGCGAGGGTGATGTGGGCGAGGAGCGCGTCGAGCCCGGCGGGGTCGCCGAGTTCGAGCAGCGCGGTCGCACGCAGCAGATGAGCCTGCGCAACCAGATCGGCGTCGCCCGCCACCGTGGCCGCGTCGAGCATGCGGTCCACGACCGGCAGGCGTTCCTCTGCGGTGCCGGGGACCCAGCGAGCGTCGTGCACGGCGAGCAAGGCGGCCGCGGTGGCGTGCGGATCGCGGGCCTGTTCGGCCAGCCGGACGGCGCGATCAGCGATACCGACGAGCTCCTCGCCGGCAGGAGGGTCGTAGCTGCCGTGCCGCAGGGCTTGGGTCAGCGCGGCGAGCACCCGGGAGTGCAGCGACGCCTCGTCGGGTCGGGCCGCCAAGCGCCGGTCGGCCTCGCGCAGCAGGTCGAGCACCGCGGTGTTCTGCGCGCCGGAGCGGTGGCCGAGGGATTGCATCCCGAGCGCCGCCCGCGCTATGCCGACAGCGTCGCCACGCTGAGCGCTCAGCTCGGCCGCTTGCCGGTATCGCGCCATCGCGGCGTCGGAGGAACCCGCGCGTCCGTGCGCCGCGGCAAGACCGAGCACCATCTCCGCAGCCCGCGGGTCGGCGTCATCCAGCACCGCCAATGCCCGCTGGTAGTGACCGCACGCGTCGTGATGGCCGAGCCGCGCGGTTGCCTGCCGCGCCGCCCGCAGCGAGTAGTCGACGGCCTCGGCCCGGACTTCGGGCCCGGCCCGCAGCAGGTGCGTCGCGATCTGGGCGGCGCTGCCGGAGTGCGCGGCGAGCGCGCGGCCAAGGGCGAGGTTGATCGCAGAGCGCATCGCGGCCGGCTGCCCGGCCACGATCGCGTCGCGGTAGATGTCGTGGGTGAAGCGCAGGTCGGCTTCGAAGGTGATCATCCCGGCACGGCGGGCATCGCCGAGCAGATCCAGTGCCGACGCAAAGTCATCAACAGCACCCGCCGCCACCAGCAGTCCTATGTCGATATCGCGTCCCGCGACCGCGGCCCAGTCGAGCAAGCGCGTGCACTCGGTGGACAGCCGCGCCAGGCGCCGCCGCACGGTTTCCACCACGCCCGTCGGAAGCCGACTGGGCTGCTCGTGGGCACCGTAGGCCTGCACGAGCCGGGTCAGCTCACCGACGAAAAGCGGATTGCCTCCGGCTCGCTCCCAAATCCGCCTGGTGACCTGCGAGTCCGGTCTTGGACCGGGCATGACGGCCACCAGCGCTTCGATCTCGGGCAAGGTCAGGCCGGCCAGCGGCAGGTGCTGGGCCTGCGCGCAGAGCTCCGAAAGCCGCGGCGAGGCCTCGCCTTCGCGAAACGCGCCGGCCACGAGGACGGGGCTCACCGCCACCGCGCGAGTGAGGAACGCCAACAGCGACAGCGACGGCTCGTCCGCCCACTGCAGGTCATCAAGGACGACGACGAGGGGCCGCCCGGGCGACGCTTGCGCGAGAAGCACTTCGGTGATCGCATCACAGAGCCGGAACTGCGCGTCGGCGGCGGCCGCCGCCGTCTCCGGCTCCTCGGTCCCGCCCCCGCCGAGCAACCACGCGACCTCGCCCAACTCCTCGGGCCGCAGCCCCGTGGCCCGCAGCACCTGCGTCCAGGGCCAGTACGGCGGCGCACCGTCACCCTCCCAGCAGAAGCCGCGCAGCACGAGCGCGTCGGGGGTCGCCTCGTCGACCACCCAGGCGAGCAGGGCCGACTTGCCGATGCCCGGCTCGCCGCTGAGCAGCACCGTCCGGCCCGAGCCGGACCGCGCCTGCTCCAGCGCGGCACGCAGCGACGCGCGGACATGGTTGCGCCCGACGAGTCGTTCGGCGTGATCCATGCCGCCATGATGGATGGACAACGGCGCGGTTCCAACCCGCTCGGCCGTCAAGGACGAAGTTCCAGCACAAGGTTGATCGGCGCCGGCACGTCGATTCGGCGGACCGTGCCGAACCCTGCTTCGGCCGCGAGCGCCCGAAGCGTGGCCTCGCCGGCCTGCGCGCCGAGCGGCTCGGACGACGTGGCCGTGCGCTGGGACACCGCGTTCGGCGTACAGGCAAGGACGGAGATCGAGTAGTACATCCGGCCGAGCGGGTTCAGGTTGTCCGCGACGTTGTCGGCACCGAGCGGTTCGACCAGCAGCACCGCGCCCTCGGGTGCCAGCACCTCCCGAGCCCGGGCCAGGGCGCCCCGCGGATCGCCGAGGTCGTGCAGTGAGTCGAAGAAGGTGATCAGGTGGTAGCCGCCGCGGCGGTGCGGGACGACGGTGGCCGGCGCAACCTCGAAGCGAACATTCCCGACCGCCTCACGAGCGGCTGTCTCTCGGGCCCGCATGATCGAAGCGTCGTGGTAGTCGGTGCCCAACACGTGTGCCGCTGGGTACTGCTCGGCGATTGCGCGGGTCGGCCGGCCGTAGCCGCAGCCGACGTCGAGCACCGCCCCGCCGCCGCTCAACGCGGCAGGAATGCCGGGCAGTTGCGCGATGGCAGCCGCGATGAGCTCACCGGGCAGTGCGACCCGCGTCAGCGCATCGGTGCCGTGCCAGTGCTCGGCGCTGCGCTGGTGCCAGCCGAAGCCACGGCCCGCCGCAAATGCCGCGCTGAAGTCGTCGAAGGTTTCGGCCATCGATACGAACATCGACAAGCAGGCCTCGACCATCGCCGTGCCCGGGCCCTCGACGAGCACCGCCGCGACCGCATCGGGCAGCGTGTACGTATCCTGGCTCGCGTCATAGTCCAGATAGCCGGACGCGGCCTGTGCCCGCAGCCACTCCCGAACCAACGCCCGGTCCACCGTCGTGTGTGCCGCTGCCTGCTCGGCCGTGAGCGGCCCGGCGTCGGCTAACGCGGCCCAAAGCCCGCTACGCGTGCCGAGCGAGATGGTCACCATCGCCAGAGAGCTGCCGAGATCGCCGGTCAACCTGCCCAGCTGCTCCTCGATCGCGGTCTGGACTTCCTCGCACTGCTTGGTTTCGACCGTGGTCATGGGCTGGCCCTTCTCGTGGGTGCGGATCTCGGCTTCTCGAGCCTTTACTCACGGGGGCGCGAGGACACGACTAGCGGATCGCTGGGTGCGGACTCGCGCCTCCACGATGTCCGCACCTCTCGACACGAGTATCGAACGGAGCCAAACCATGTACCTGGCCGCGTATCACTTCGACGGCGACCCGACCGAGCTGGCCGCCGCGCACGATCGCATGATGTCCGATTTTCCACCCGACACGGTCCTCTTCCACGCCCTTGCCGTCGGCGCGACCGGTGTCACCGTCATCGACGCCTGCCCGGACAAGGCCACCCACGAACAGTTCGCCGTCAACCCCGAGTTCCACGGTGCGTTGGCGAAGGCCGGGTTGCCGATGCCGCGAATCGAGGTGCTCGGCGACGTTGCGCGCGCCTATGCACACCCGTCCGCGGTGACCCTCGTCGGCGAGACTGTCCCCTCATGACCGGGCTCGTCGACCAACTCGCAGACTTGGACGGGGTCGGGGTCTGCGACCTGGTGCGCTGCGGCCAGGTGAGCGCGGTTGAGGTGACCGAGGCGGCGATCAGCCGGATCGAGGCGGTCAACTCCACGCTGAACGCCGTGATCACCCCGATGTTCGAGCGCGCGCTCACCGCCGCCTCGCGCGTGGACACCGCTGCTCCGCTGGCCGGCGTGCCGTTCCTGGCAAAGGACCTGATCACCGAGATTGAGGGCGTTGCGTTCAGCGAAGGCTCACGGTTCGTCCACGGCACCGTCTCGCACTTCACCAGCGAACTCGTGCACCGCTGGCGTCGCGCCGGGCTGGTCATACTCGGCAAGACCAACACGCCTGAGTTCGGCATGGTGCCCGCCTGCGAGCCGGCGCTGCACGGCCCGACCCGCAACCCCTGGGACCTCGACCGGTCGACCAGCGGCTCCAGCGGCGGCTCGGCCGCCGCGGTCGCATCCGGCATGGTGCCGCTGGCCCACGGTAACGACCTGGGGGGGTCGCTGCGCTACCCAGCCTCGGCCTGCGGCCTGTTCGGCCTGAAACCCACCCGCGCGCGAAACCCGCTCGGCCCCGAATACGGCGACGCAGCCGGCGGCTGGGCGGTCGAGCACGCACTGACCCGTACCGTCCGCGACAGCGCCGCGCTGCTCGACGCGACCAACGGCCCCGATCTCGGCGACCCCTACCCGGCTCCTGCACCGGGGCGCCGGTACGCCGCCGAGATCGGCGCCGACCCGGGACGGCTGCGCATCGGCTTCACCGCTCGAACGCCGGAGGGCATCATTCCGCACCCGGACTGCGCTGCCGCGCTCAACGATGCCGTCGCGCTGTGCGACTCGCTCGGCCACGAGCTCATCGAGGCCGACCTGCCCGGCCTGACCCCGGACGTCGGCACCTCGATCGGCACCGTCTTCTGCGCGGCCACTGCCTGGATCGTCCAATACTGGGCCGACCGGCTCGGGCGTGGGCCTGGCGCGGACGACCTCGAGCCACTCACCCACGCCTACTGGGACCTCGGCCGTCAGGTGAGCGCCGCCGCATACCTGCAGGCACAGGAACGCTGTCAACGGTTTGCCCGCCAGGTCGCCCACTTCCTCAACAGCTTCGACGTCTGGCTGACTCCGACTCTGTCCACCCCACCCGAGCGGATCGGCGCCATCACCTCCACGGTCCAGGAGCCCATGCGGGCCCTGCAGGTCGGCGGCAAGACCGTCGCGTACGCCGGCGTCGTGGCCAACATCACCGGCAACCCGGCAATGTCGGTACCGCTGTGCTGGAACGCCGAAGGCCTGCCGATCGGCGTGCACTTCCTCGGCCGCTACGGTGACGAGGCCACGTTGTTCCGCCTGGCCGCACAACTGGAGACAGCTCGGCCATGGGCCGACCGGCGCCCCGCGGTTCACGCCTCGCTCTCTCAGACCATCGGCGGATAAGCCGGGCACGCGACCACACACCCAACCGACGCCCCCCGCGACCGGCTTGCTTGTCTGCGGTCCCGGAACCGGCCCGTCGACAACACGGCAGCCCATACCGATCGATCGGCGCGGATAACGAGCCGCTACACAACGCCGTGTCGCCGCCCAGAACGACGGTAACCGGTTGGCGCGATCCGGCGGTGCCAGCGCGAACACGCGCCCCCTGGCGACCGCGCCGTACTTCGCCTCGAGGCTGGTCGCGACGTCGCGATCGGTCTGGTCGAGCACCCGCACGCCGTGCGCGCGCATCGTCGTGCTGATCTGGTCGTACTAAGCCGGGGTTGTTACGACGAGGGGTCGACGCTGTCGGACACCACGCCCCGTTGCCTCCAGCGTGATCACGGCAACCAATGCCGCTCACCTACCGCCCCGTCGGCAGACGGGCCGCCACCAATGCCCACCCACACCCGGCGACGCCGCAGCCTGGCCCCACAACCTGCACCGTATTCGCCGTTGTTCCGACGTCAGCCCGAACAACGGCGATTGTTCCGAGCCGACGATTGACCGGCGTCGTGGCGCATCACCTTGTGGCGCACGCGGGTTCGCGCCTCGGCGACAGCCAAGCGAATCGACCGCACATGCCAAAAGTCGAGCGTTCTCGAGCGAGCTGACGAGCCAGTCAAGTTAGCTCGGCCGGTCTTCACGCGCTTGTTGTCCTGAACTTGCCTTCAACTGCGTACGGGTAGTGGAAGTACCGAACGCGACCGGGCTGGCGATGGCGGCGGCGCCGCTATGTGGCAGCTGAATCCCCAATTGCGGTCACTGCGTTGAACCGGCTCTGGCCGCCTCTCGTATCTAGGGTGACACCGCCCACGGTGACGCGAACGGCATCGGCACGGTGCGGCGTCGCTGGAGGTATTGGTCCGGTGAACGTTCGACGTACCCCCCTGATAGAGATGATCTTGCTGACGGTTGCCGTCGTCGGGCTGATCGTTGACGCCTACGTTCATCTGGATCTCGCTTCGGCATTCGAGCACGTGAGAACCAGCACGCTGAGCCAGGCCGACCTCTTCCGCGTAGAAGCCGCCGCAGCCATCATTGCGGCAGTCGGACTGCTCATTCGGCCACGCCCATATACGGCTGGTTTCGCCTTCTTGGTCGCCACGGCGGGGCTGATCGCGGTGGTGGTCTACCGATATGTGGACGTAGGGGCATTCGGACCTATCCCGAACATGTACGACCCGTACTGGCAGCCGACCGGCAAATGGGTGAGCGCTGTTGCCGAAGCAGCAGCGGCGATCGCCGCGGCGACGCTGGTCATACGGTGGCACCGGCGGGCGCACAACGCGAGGCCACCACGCGTCGACCAGACCGCACCCACGCCGTAGTCGACGTTCGCCACGCGGCACGCGGCGGTCACTATGATCTTGCGCGCTCGCAAGAGCACTGCGCACCGTTGCCAGGTTCGACTCGGTCAGAGTTCTGGGCGTTGTGCCAAGCGCGCAGATCGGACACTATCTGCCCGTTACCAGATCTATCGATGAGCGGACATGCGGGAGGCATTGCCTCGCGGCTTTTAGCAGCTCGCTGAACGCTGATAGTCGGACCGGCACGAGTGCCGCCGCCGTGCGCCATGATCGCCGCCGTCCATTCTTCGTCGGAAGCTCCGTCCACGATCTCGAGGTCGGCCCCCCAATTCCGCAACGAGTGCCACTTTGGTTCCACCGGGTATCAACTGGATCAGGTGGCGCCGCGGCCCTGTGGCGCGGTTGGCGTAGGCATGAGCGGTGTCTCGTGCTCCCCATACGAGCCCTCCGGTGTGAGCCTATGTGGTGATCTGAATCTGCACGGCCACCACAACGCCCAGCGCTTGAAACATCTCGTCTTGATCGGCTTGGATGTGCACGGCGGGCCCGGCCGTAAGAAGCGGCAACTGGACCTCCATCGCAGCCATGAGGCCGTCGGTCCGGCCGTTGCCGCTGCAGATGAAGGGGCCTCGTAATGTCGTCGGCAGATCGGGATGACCCTGGGCATCGGATCAACGATAAGTCGTGTTCCAACCGAGGAGACTTACGGGCCTGCCGCAATGGCGATCATCCGATCGTGCCAAATGTGCGTTATCCGGAACTGCCGCTGTCCTCGGCGGCCGTCCGCACGAGGGCAGTCGGGGCACGTTGCTGGGTGGTGTGCGGATCACGTCAGCATTGCGAAGACGTCCTGGGTCCTGCCATCTGACCTGAAGTGGGTGATGACGCCAGATGGACCTAATTTGGCCGGTGAACAGGTAGGCGCGGCCGGTCTGGGCGTCTCCGGGGCCGACGTCGCCCGGAAGAACACGAACCCCGTTTTGCCGCTGGCCCGAATGATCGATGCGCCGTCCGCGGTGGGCACAACGTCGAGGGTGCCACTATCAGGCCGAGGGAAGGGCCACAGATCAAACTTGACACAGCGGAGCCCTCGACTGGTGATGCTGCGCCGCGGCGCCGCCCTTCATTGACGACTACCTAGGGGCTAGCTAGAATAAAACCATGAATGGCGCGAGACCCATGGTGGCGTTGCTGGGCGTTGCCGTCTGGCTCGGCGCCTGCACGTCGTCAACACCGTCGACACCGTCAACACCGTCAACACCGTCAACACCGTCGACACACGCCACCCCGCGCGATCCACTGCCGGCGGCGATCGCGGCCCAGCTGAACTCACGCACCGCTGAAGATCATGTGCGGGCGATTCTCGTCGAAGTCGACGGCCGGCCCCGGTTCGAGCGGTACTACTCGTCATCGGCCGAGCAGTCTCGATCTGTCTTCTCGGTGACCAAGTCTGTCATGTCGACGTTGGTGGGGATCGCCGTCGGCGAGGGCAAACTGCGCCTGGACGACCCGCTATCCACGCTGTTGCCCCACTACACCGTGACGATGACGCCGCGCGTCGCGCGGGTCACGTTGCGCCAACTGCTGACCATGACCGGCGGCTTTCCGGACGACTGGTCGGGCACCGGCGACCAGGCCCTCGAGGCGGCGGCCGACTGGACCCGGTTCATTCTCACCCACCAGGAGACGGCACCCGGGGCGCAGTTCCACTACTCGAACTACGGTGCGCACCTGCTGTCGCCGATCCTGGTGCAGGCGACCGGTCGCTCGGTGCTCAGCTATGCCCGGGCGAAGCTGTTCGACCCGCTGGGGATTGCGTCCAGGCCCGGCATCGAGCCGCGCTACGCACCCACCAACCTGGCTGCGTACAACGCAGCGCGGTTCGCTTGGCCGGTCGATCCGCAGGGCTTCAACACCGGCGCACATTCGCTCAAATTGCGGGCGCGCGACATGGCTGCGCTCGGTGAGCTGTTCCGTCAGCACGGGCGTTGGCACGACAAGCAGCTTGTGCCCGCGGACTGGGTGCAGCAGGCCACCGTTGCACACGCCGTCCGCGCCTTCGACGGCCCAGCCATCGGCGCGTTCAACCCGACCGGCTACGGCTACGAGTGGTGGGTCGAACCCGCGGGCGGGGTCCGCGCCTTCTACGCCTACGGGCTGGGCGGGCAACTCGTCGAGGTCGTTCCGGCCCGGCACATGGTGATAGTGGTGTCCACCGACGTCGACCCCGCCACCAACGCCCCGATGGTCGGACCCGACGACATCCAGAACCTCGTCGACATCATCGTCGGCATCGTGACGGCGCATCCTCACCGGTAGCGGGCCGTTCGACGCCCTCGACCTCGCGACAGTGTCGGTCATGAGCGACCCCTCGGGGCAGCACCGTCAATACGCGCGCGGACGCCCATAGTACGGGCCTACAAGCACTACAGCGCTCGTGAAGGAATCAATAGTCGCCGTCGCGACTGGCGGCAATCGGGAAGCGTGAACCACCTGTGAGCCGCAACCACGGTCGTAGGAGTTATATGCGGCGGCAGCCCCTGTGCCTTGCGACTCACCAACTGTCGCCCATGCGAGAGGCAGCACGTTGACTCAGCGAAGGAACCCCAGAACAGCTTCCACGGCCGAGACTGAACGCGCGCATGCATCCTCATCTGCGTGCGCTGCTGTCAGAAGGACCTTGCTCGGTATCGACGGGAGGGCGCGCACTTCCCGGATGCAGGATCAAGATCGTGACCGGCCGATGGCACGCGGCAGCCGATCGGCACCGCTGTCTCGCCACTTGCGGATCAAGGGTGGTCTGTGTCGAAGGGCACGCTGGGGTTCCTGGCGGACCATTGATCATTGTGAGTCGACCGACGTCCGGGTCTCAGCTCGCGGCGTTCGTGACAGCGAAGTTCGTCACCGTGTGGACCCCGCTGTCCGCGTGCGCGGTGGTGATGTAACCGGCTTCGATGGACGGAGCGCCGGTCTCGCCGTCGGCAGGCGCTTTGGTGTACCCACCGTCGAAGTCGCAGCCGTTGGATCCGACCAGCGGGTTGACGCCGTCGGCTGCGACGTAGCCGCCGCCGTGGGGTTGCGCGTAGGTCACCTACACCTTGATACCGGCGTAGTCAGGGGTGTACGCGGTGACTTCCTCGGTCTGGCCCGGCGCGAGGGTGGGTAGCGGCCGCCAGGTCTGGTCAGTGTTGTTGGTGATCAGTTGCTCGATCGAGTACTTGCCGGCGCTGTAACTGCTCGGCATCACGTGGACTGCCTCCTTCGCTGTACTGGACAGCGCGGTCCTCGGCGGCGCGGCGGTCGGCGTGCTCGCGCTCGCGATACCGGCCAGCGCCACCCCGGCCACTCATGGGCCGACGATGCCAGCAACGGTCCTACGGTTCATGATGATCACTCCTGTTGTTGTCGGTGGCCGGTCGTTCCGCCACCGACCACCATGCTCGTTACGCCGTTGTCGGGTTCGCCCGTTCGGCCGATCAACCGGGTGAGCCGTTGGTCCACCGCTCGGTGGATCCGCGACCTCGCCGGGTGATGGCGCCGGCGAGACCGGGCGGCGCCGTACGAACTCACCTGCGCGTGTGCGCAGCGGGATCGATGTCGCGCACCGAACGACGATTCAACCGGCCGCTGTCCGCAGCATGGTCGCGCACCGGCCCGCTGTGCTCAGGCCTATGAACCTGCCGGCGGGATGGTCGGCGGACCGGTAATTGTGCCGGAGTCGGGCACGCCTTCGTAATCGGGTAGTTCGGGGCCGCCGACGGCACGCTCGATCAGGGCGGTCAGGGCCTCCATGTCGGGCTCTGGGCTCGCGCTCGGCATCCGGGTCGGGGGCGGTGAGCATCTGCACGTGCATCCGGCCGATCTCCTGGTTGGCCTCGACGTAGGAGCGCATCCGCTGCTCGTAGCCGGCGAACCCGGCCGCTGGGTCCCAGTCGGCGGCGGCGAGCTCCCCAGCCAGCATGTAGGCGCCGACCAGGGCCAGTCCGGTGCCGGCGCCGGACATCGGCGATGCGCTGAACGCGGCGTCGCCGAGCAAGCCCCACCCGCCCGCTGGACCAGCGGTCCATCACCACCTGGGCGACCTGGTCGAGGTAGAAGTCCGGGGCGTCGTCCAGGTGCGCGAGGATGCGCGGGGTCAACCAGCCGAAGCCGGCCATCTGCTCGCGCAGCAGCCGCTTCTGCGCCTCGACGTCGCGGTAGTCGATGTCGAAGTCCGGCGCGGGGAAGGACAACATGGCGATCGCCCGGCCGGCGTCGCGGCTGGGCCGCAGCCCTGCCGAGCGGCCCGCGTCCTGGTAGTCGATCAGCCAGCGGTCCAGCCCGAACTCGTTGGGCACGCTGTAGAAGGCCAGCACCAGCCCGAGGTGACGGACGAACTGCTCGCGCGGCCCGAAGACCATCGCCCGCAGCGCCGAGTGCAGCCCATCGGCGCCGATCACAAGCTCGAAGCGCCGTCGGTCGCCGCTCGCGAAGGTCACGTCGACCCCGTCCGCATCCTGGGTGAGCTCGGCGATCCGGTCGCCGAAGAGGTACTCGACACTGTCGCGGGTGTCGTCGTACAGCACCTGGGAGAAGTCTCCGCGCAGGATCTCGATCTCCGAGATGTATCCGTCGCCGTCGTTGTCTTCCGCGCGGTAGGTCTCCAGCACGTTGCCGTCCGCGTCAACGGTGTACGCGCCAGCAGTGTCGGTGCACGCCGCACGCACCGCGGCGTCGAGTCCCATCCGCCGGATGACCTCCTTGGCGACCCCGCGAGCGTCCACAGCCTGCCCACCCGGGCGCAGCCCGGGCGACTGCTCCACCACGGTCAACCTCGGCACCGCGCCGGTGCAGCCAGTGGGCCAGCGCGGGGCCGGCGATGCTCGCGCCCGACACCAATACCCTGACGTTGCTCATCGTGTCCCCCTTCTCGTCCGGCTGATGACCGACTCTCGAGCCTATGGCGCCGCCCGGTCGGCCCCTCTCCCAGGTCAACGACCGGCCGACCTCCAATACGACACCCATCGAAGACAGCGACGCCATCATCGCCGCTCGGTTCGTCGACTCAGACCTCGGAGGGCCTCGGTGGCTATTCACAGACGCGAGGCGTGGCAGCGTTATCCGCGGCAGGGCTCGAGATCATCTACCCGACTGTGCTTGGCGAACGGCGGGACCCGTTCCAGCGCACCCCGGGATTCAATGCGTGAGCCTGCGTCAGCTGAGGTGGAACTCGAACTTCTCGCCGCGGGAAACCGCGTCCGCGTACGCGACCAGCTCCGCGTCAGTAAGGCTCACGCCGATTCGGCGGAGCGCGAGGATGGCGAGTGGCTTGATGTCCTCGGCAGGTCTGCCGGTGTGCTTGTCCCGCAACTCTGCATCGACTTCGTTCATCCGCGACGAGGCCTGAGCGAAGATCGACTGCCCACCGCCGACGTTCATGTTGAACACCATCTGTCCAGCATCGCACGGCGTAGCGCTGTCGGTGTCCTCCTCAGATTCTGCGGATCATCCCGTCCGGCCCGACCCGTGCAGCGGTGTTCGGAATGATCAACTCGCCGGTCGCGCTGGATGCGCGGCCGGCAGACATCCGACCCCGTCCGGCAAAACTGCCGACTGACGAGGGCGAGGACCGCGGCGCGGGTCCGCGCGTCCGCGGCCACGATGAGGCCGCCGACACCGGAATGCACCGGCTCGCCGCGCAGGTTCGTCACGATGCATCCCGCCGCCTGGCGCAGCGCGATGCCGCTGGAGAAGTGGACGCTGTCGAATAGGTGTCCATCGGCGGGTGAGGTAGGCCGCACGTCGCCGGGCAGCGACCCAGGCCAACGCCAGCGTGGCCGAACAGACGCGGAGTGAAACTGCTCGGCACAGTCGGGCTCGGCCAGCACCAAGATCGCCCGGAACTGACTGACAAATCGGCTTGACCGTGACGCAGCGGAAAGGTGTTCATTCGTCGTCATGAGCACACCTAAACCGGGCCCGCACGGGGCCGGTCTGCTGATCGGAGACATCGCCCGCCTGAGCGGACTCACCCCACGCGCGGTTCGGCACTATCACGCCGTCGGGCTGTTGCCCGAACCCGCCAGAGACAGTTCCGGCTACCGCCGTTACGGCACCGCCGATCTGATCGCACTGGTCAGGATAGCCCGCCTGCGAGCACTCGGAATGCCGGTCGCGCGGATCGTCGAACGCGTCGGGTACAGCAACAGCCGCGACCTGTCCGACAGCCTGCGGGTCCTCGCGGGCGAACTGACCGAGGAGATCGAGCGTCTGACCCGGCTTCGCGACCGGCTCGAACAAGCGGCCGACGCCGACAGCCTGGACGATCCGGCGGACACGCTGGCGCGGGCGCTGCGCGAGTACGGGCAGCTGGGCGCCGATGAGACGCTTGCGCCCCAGGAGGTGCAGGCTGCTGAGCTGCTCGACGCACTGCACCCGCGCGGCGTCGCCGGCGTGATCGATGCCGCTCACGAACTGCTGACAGATCCCTCTCGAATTGCCACGCTGGATTCGCTGCTGCGGCGGTATCGCCGCCTCGACGCGGACACCAGCGAAGCGGAGGTGCAGGCCCTGAGCGCGGAGGCGGCCGCCGTACTGCCTCGCCCGGAGAACGCGCCGTCACCAGTCGATCTCGAGGCCATGGACGCCTTGCTCGGCGGCCGACTCAACGACGGGCAGCGCCGCTTCATGATCCGCCTGCGCACGATCATGGCGGCCGGCGATGCGTGAGGGGGACGACACCGCATCTCGTGTCCAATCTCCGCGTACCGCCGGACCCGCCCGGCGGATGACCGACTGCGTCAGGCGAAGCCGCGCCACGCGGCTCCTGCGCCGTCGCCTGTGGCGCCATCCGATCTATGTCTGGGTCCTGTGGGCCGCTGCCGCGCTGGTGTTGGCGGCTTGCCCGATGATGCTGTCCGATCCTGCGATGTGGCCGTACCTGCTCGACCCTGAACTGCTCGCGCTCGTCGTCGTCATCGGCGCGCGATTCACGATGCTGCAGATCGAGTTGCTACGTGCGCGAGTCATGGCAGGCCGTTTTGGCCGATCGGCCAACCTGCTACGTCTCGGACCGCGTCGGCTGCCGGGGAGCACAGCGGGTCGCTCCTCCGGCGTCCGGGTGTTGCTGAGGAAAATTGGATGAGCCGTTGCCGGCGCTTGCTGTTGCGAGCTCAGCTCGGTCTCTGATCGTCGGCACCACTCGACGGACCTACCGCGTCTATCGACCCAGCGCCGTCTCGGCCCGGCACCCCTTGTCATCGTGCTCCACGCTGGGCAGCGGCCTTCAGGTGGGGAATTCCTACGGTTGGGACATCAGGCCGACGCGCGACACTTCGTCGCCGCATATCCCGACGGGTTGCACCGCACCTGGCACGTCAGTGACGGCTGTGTGGCTGCTGTCGAGAACGTCGACGACGACGCGTGATCACCGCGCTCGTGAAGACCGGTTCGGCGGTGGCGAGGACCCGCGGGCACCCACCCGATGATCAACTACACACGTCGAAGATCATCAAGTCTCCTGGTCCAGGGTTCGAGGCTGAACGTTGCTCGATATGTGCGGCTAGGCAGTGCCGGGTTGAGGATCGACCTGCGCGGCGTGAGGGCACGCCGGTCCCACGTCGACTCGATTTCGGGTGCGCGCTGCCGTGGGTTCATCTGGTGTTCATCTGGTGTTCATCTATCGGTCGGGGGTGCGCCGTTTCGGCTGGCTAGTTTCCGGGCGCAGGACTGAGATCGCCGCGCCGGCCTGGCAGGTCGCACTCGCCCCGAGCAGCTGGGAGAATTCCGTGAGTGAGGTTCGGTCCAGGGATCTGGTCGCTGCTCTGGACGAGGCGTCGCTGAGCAGGTTTCATCTGCGCGCGGTCTTCGTGTCAGGGATGGGTTTCTTCACCGACGCCTACGACTTGTTTGTCATCGGGATCGCGTCGGCACTCATCGCCAAGGACTGGGACCTGAGTTCGGGCAGGCTGGCTCTGCTCAACAGCACGATGCTCGCGGCCGCCTTCCTCGGCGCGTTCGTATTCGGACGCATCGCCGATCTGGTCGGCCGGAAGCGCGTGTACTGGATGGTCGCCGCGATCATGGTGGTCGGCTCGCTGGGTTCGGCGCTCTCGCCGAGCTTCTGGGTGCTGATCGCCTTCCGTTTCCTGCTGGGCTTTGGTGTGGGTGGGGACTACCCGGTCAGCGCGGTGCTGATGAGTGAGTACGCCAACCGCAAGGACCGCGGCAAGCTGGTCGGCATGGTGTTCTCGACCCAGGCGCTGGGGCTGATCGTCGGACCACTTGTCGCACTGGGCCTGCTCGGCGCCGGAATCAGCGACAACGTGGCGTGGCGGCTCCTGCTCGGGCTCGGCGCGGTGCCCGCTGCCGCGGTGGTCTACTTGCGTACGCGGATGCCGGAATCGCCGCGCTATCAGATGCAGGTGCAGGGAGAGGCGGCACAGGCGGCGCGTCAGATGTCGGCCTTCACGGACGGCGAAGTCAACGCCGACGGAAACGCGGCGCGGACGAGCCGTCATCAGATCGGGTTGCGCTCCTTCCTCACCGACCGGCGGTACCTGATCTTGCTGGCCGGCACAGCGGGCACGTGGTTCCTGCTCGATTACGCCTACTACGGCAACACTATCTCCACCCCGCAGATTCTGAATCTGATCTCCCCGCACGCATCGACGATGACCAAGATCGCCATCCAACTGGCGATCTTCGTGGTGGCCGCGGTCCCCGGTTATCTTCTCGGGATCGCCTACATGGATCGGATCGGGCATCGACGCCTACAGCTGATCGGCTTCATGATGATGGGCCTGTGCTTCGCGGTCATCGCGCTGGTGCCGGGCATGACGACTGTGGTGGTCCCGTTCCTGCTGGTCTACGGGGTGAGCTACTTCTTCACCGAGTTCGGCCCGAACATGACGACTTTCGTGATACCCAGTGAGGTTTACCCGGTGTCAATGCGCGCGACCGGGCATGGGATCTCCGCCGGCATCGGCAAGCTCGGCGCCTTCATCGGGGTGTTTTTGTTCCCGCTGCTTGAAACGTCGCTGGGGCTGCGCGGCACACTCCTGCTCACCGCCGCCGTGTCGGGGCTCGGCTTCGCGCTCACACTGGTCCTGCCCGAGCCGTCCGGGATCAGCCTCGACGACGCCCACACCACCAAGCGGTCGAAGACCAGGCTCAAAGACATAACCAAGTCGTCCACGTCCGGCCCCGACGACACAAGCAGCCGTCGGCCTGATCCGGGACCACCGCCGCTCGTGCTGGCCCGCGAGCCGTCCCTGGCGGCCGACGAGCCCTCAACGCTCTGAGCGCTCGACGCGTGTCGCAATTGGGCGACGGTGCCGCTCAGCGTGCGGCATGCGCGCGGACGGCCGTGATTGACCGAGCGCTGGCAGCGGTCAACTCGAGGAACGCCGCGGCCGAGCCGAAGGCCCCCTCGATGGGCTGGCCCGCCATCTGAGCCCGATACCCGTCGTACCGCGTTCCCTCCCACGCCCGCGCACGCGGTGCAAGCGAGGTAAGCGCCGGTTCCGGCACGGACCTCCAGATCCAGCCGCCGCCAAACCTCGCGGCCCCGTCGAACCCAGCACCCGCGTCACGATCTGCTGCGCCGGGACCAGCGAACTGATCAATGTCGGCGCCTTCACCGATCCGGTTCCGGACGAAACGCAGCCCTGCCAAGGTCTGCTCGATCAGCCTGCGCCCGAACGCAGACTTGCCCGCCACCACCAGGTCGTACGCGCCCGGGTACTCGCGCACCAACGCGGCGTCGACCATCGTCACGCTCCACACCGCATCTGCTACCGCCGCGAACGCCCCCGGCGTACCGCCCGATTTCCGTACTCCGGCAAGCCGCTCGACGGCCGAGCCCATCCCGGCGACCGACCACCCCAACGCGCTGACCCCGACCACCGGATCGCCCGTCCTCGCGCGGTTCCACGCGACCCGACACTGCGCAGAGCAAAACCGGGCATACTCGCGACGCGGCACGAACACAGCACCACAGCGCTCGCAGTGCCGCAAATCAGCCACATGCCGATGCTACCCGTCGTCGCACCGAGACCGACGACGATGAGATCGGGTAGCGAGCACCGATTGTCCCGCGCTTGGGAGCGTTCGGACCGGTGCGTGGATCGGCCGCTACGGGGAGGGATTCACGCCGGGACGGGTCCGAACGCTGCATTGAGCAGCGAGCCAGGCGGATCGCGACCGAGATCGTGGGCCCGCCGCCGGATCGGGACAGCAGACGACGATCGCCTCGTTCAGGATCCACAGATGTCCAGTCACGCAGGCAATGACGCCTGATGCGCCTGGTTGATCATCCGAGCGGCCGCGCACGAGTCCCCGCTGGGTTACGTCAGGCTGCGTATCCGGAGCGCGAGAACCTACGCGATGGATGTCGGGACTTGTCAGCACAGCGAGACAGGAGCAGCGTGGAACTGTCTGGTGAGGCCCCCACCCGGGGGGCGTCGCCTGGGTCCGCAGGAGGTGGGCGGTGTTTGCTCGTTCGACATCGATCAATGCGCAGCCGTCGATGATCGACAACGCGATCGCGCACGTAGGTCACACGGTGATGCCCGCGCTGTCGCACCTCGACGGCTACCTCGGCCTGTCCTTCATGGTGGACCGAAGGCTCGGACGCGGCATCGTGACCTCGGCATGGCGTTCGGAGGACGCGATGCGCAACAGTGCCGAGCAGGTGAGCGTGATCCGCGCGGACGCGGTGCGCAGCCTCGGGGCCTCAGATGCCGGCGTCGATGAATGGGAGGTCACCGTCATGCACCGCGCTCACCACGCGCGTGAGGGGACCTGGATGCGCGCGACCTGGGTTGGCCTGGACGACGCCGACGTCGCGGACGCCGTCGAGGCTTTCAAGCAGGGCACCCTGGCCAAGATTGAGGACCTGCCGGGCTTTTGCAGCGCGAGTCTGATGGTCAACCGTGCCGATGGGCGCGCGGTGACGACCGTTGGCTATGACGACCGAAGTTCCCTGGAGTACAGCCGTGAGGCAGCCGATGCGGTCCGCGAGCAGGCGGCGCGCCAGATGGACGCGCAGGTCCTCGAGGTCGCCGAGTTCGAACTCGCGCTGGCCCACCTGCATGTTCCCGAGATGGTCTGACCCGGGCAACTGCGCTGGCCTGGCATGCCAGTCCGGACCGAGTGTTCGAGCAGCCGCCCCGGGGGCAGCTCGACCGCAATCTCACGCGCCGAGTCGCGTGCCTAAAGTGTCTTTACGGTTATTTTCAGGACATCGAGGCATGTCTGTTGCCGCGGCGTCGGTGTTGCGTGCCGGTGATGAGGCGAGGTTGTCGGTGTTGACGCGGTCCTCGACGGTGGAGGCGGGCAAGCGATACGAGGCCCGCGGGTATCGCGTTGCCGGCCGACCTGCACCGCTCCGGGCGGCCGGCGACGGTGGACGAGATCGAGGTGGTGACGGCGACGCTCAATCCGCCACCGGAGTCACTCGGGGTGACCCACTGGTCGGCGCGGCTGCTGGGAGATCACCTCGGGATTTCGTTCGGGCAGGTGGCCCGGATCTGGCGGGATTGGAAAGTGGCGCCGTGGCGGCGGGAGACGTTCAAGTTCTCCACCGACCCGCAGTCGGCGGCCAAGATCCGCGACGTCATCGGCCGGTACTTGAAGCCGCCGCAGAACGCGGTGGTCCTGTGCATCGACGCAAAAGCCAGATTCAGACCGGTCGCCAAGGCCTACCCGCGCAAGCGGCTGCACGTCGTCTGCGACGACGACGCCGCTCACAAGCACCCGGCCGTGACGGCGTGGCTCGCGCCGAACAAGCGAGTCACACTGCATTTGACCCCGACCTGCGGGTCGTGGTTGAACCTCGTGATGCGATCTTCATCCGCATCATCACCCGCCAGGCCATCCGCCGCGGCGGCTTCGACTCGGTCGAGGAACTCACCGCCGCCATCGAGCGCTCCATCGACGCCTGGAACGACCGTTGCGAACCGTTCGTCTCGACCAAGCCGTACCGAAGAACCGTAAAACAACGTCAGTCACGCGACACCACGCCGGCACACAAGGCGGCAGCACGGCTGTGCCGGCAGGGTCAGAACCCGATGACGTCGCGCAACAGCAGGACCGTGCCGCGTCCCGGGTGGGGTTCGGCGTTGAGGATGAGCAGGCGGTTGACGGCACTGGGCTGCCCGTAGGCCGTCATCGCGCGTTCGGTCTCCAGGGGGAGGCAGTGCTCCTCGACGCGGCGCAGCGCGGTGCTCAGATCTGGCACCACCTTCTGCGCTCCTACGATCCAGATCGCCTGGGCGGACCCGCCGGCGTACCCGGTCAGCTGGCTCCCGCTGGCCGAAGCGATCACGAGCGAGCCGGTCTCGGTGACCGCGGCGACGCTGCCCACGATCACGTCGGGGCTGGCGATGAGCCGCCGGATCTCGTCCATCTGGGTCGCGCGGTCCAGGGCCAGACCTCGCGGCCTGATCGCGTCGTAACGCCCGCTCGCGTTGATGTCGTCATCGATGCCGGACAGGCGGAGGGTCTCGCTGGCCCCGGTGAACACGCTGGAGTCTGGGGCGATCAACGATTCGACGCGGGCCCGTGCGGCCGCGGCGTCATCGAGGATCTCGACGGTGAAGTTGTGCGCGCGCAGTGCGGCGGCCGCTCGCTCGAGGCGCTCGGCGGGCGCCGGGTCGGCGTACGAGGTGGTCGGCATCGGCGTGGACATGGGATCTCCCGGGCTGTTCGGTGGATGATGAAACCTCGACGGGACGACTCGGCAGAATGTGAGGCCGAGCGGCGACCTCACACTCGGCGGCCCTACCTCGTCGTACTGGTGCGGACAGCTGCGATCGAGGGAGTCGTCGATACCATGAGCAACCCGGGCCTGAGCGTGATCATGAGCGAGCGGCGCCGGTTGCTCAATCTCGCCTATCGACTGCTCGGCTCGCTCGCCGAGGCCGAGGATGTCGTCCAGGAGGCCTACGCGCGGTGGTACGCCATGTCGCGACAGCAGCAGGACGCCATCGAGTCTCCCGGCGCATGGCTCACGACGGTGGCCAGCCGCATCTGCCTCGACGTGCTCCGCTCGGCGCGGTCGCGGCGAGAACACTACGTGGGCGAATGGATCCCTGAGCCGCTACCGGAACGCACGGAGTGGATCAGCGGTCGGCCGGCCGCAGCCGGGGCCGACCCGGCCGACCGGGTCACCCTAGACGAATCGATCAACATGGCATTCCTCGTCGTGCTCGAGTCAATGACCCCGGCCGAGCGCGTCGCGCTGATTCTGCACGACGTCTTTCGTTACTCCTTCGACGAAGTGGCCAAGATCGTCGGCAGAACACCGGCGGCCTGTCGCCAGTTGGCGACCTCGGCCCGCCGGCGAATACGCACCTCCCAGGCGCCGGTGCCACCGATCGCCCGACGTGCGGACGTCATCAGAGACTTCAAACGCGCGTGGGAAGCCAAGAACATCGACGCCCTCATCGCCCTCCTCGATCCCGACGCGACCGCGACCGCGGACGGCGGCGGGCTCGCAGTGACCTTCTTGGACCCCATCGAAGGCGGCGAGCAGATCGCACACGCCTGGATCGAGATTGCCAACCGGGCGGCCGGCAACATGAAGCTCCTGGAGCGCACCGTCAACGGGCAACCCGGACTGGTGGCCGAGCAGGACGGCGTCACCGTGACGGTGTTCGCGTTCGAGCTCGCAGGCGAACGGATCAAGCACATCTGGGCGGTGCGGAATCCCGAGAAGCTCAGGCCTTGGACGTCGAGCTGACCAGCAGTCCGCCCTCCAGATATTGCAGTCGCCGTGGTTCCTGCACCATGGCCGCGACACGTCGCCGAACCGGCCCACTGAGCAGCTCGAGTGCTCTGTCGACCCGCGCGAGACGAAACCGGGAGATCTCCTCCTCCTGCACCACGATGCCCGCCAACGCGCGTTTGGAGTAGGTGCCGCAGTCGAACAGGAAGCGCATGCCTCCGGGGCGTCCGGGTCGCGGCCGCAGGAAGTCGACGCACACGAGCCGACCGTGGGTGACCTCGAGCCCGCATTCCTCCCGGGCCTCCCGCCGGCACGCATCCCAGGGCGATTCGCCGTTCGCCTCCATCACTCCGCCCGGCAACGTCCAGCCGCCTTTGTACGTGGGCTTGAGGATGAGCAACCGGCCGCTTCGGCTCCAGATCAACGCGCCGGCGGACGCCGGGATCCGCGGTAACGCGTCGCTCCCGAAATCAGGCACGGCGTCATCCTAGGTGCGGGGTTGACGTCAACACGTCCCGGCCGACGTTTTTTTACCTTCTGATTCGGACGATCCGGACGCGCGCGACGAGTCAGCGTTGACATCCGACGGCGACGTGTTCATTCTCACCGAAGAGCACGACCGCCTCCGAGCCTGGAGCAGCCATGACGCAGCCGCCGGCACAGTTGGTCCACGACGCCATCACGAACGCCGTGGACGCGGTGGCGAACGAGTCGGACACTGTCAAGGCGGCCGCGTTGAACGCCAGCGTCCTGGCCGTTCAATCGGCCATCCCGCCGCCGTCGCAGGCGCAGGCGGGGCTGCTGTGGAAGATGTTGGTCGGCACCCTGGGCGCGATACTGGTCATCACAGTGTTGACGACCAGTATCTACGTGCTGAAGAACTCGGCCGCGCCGCCGGATCTCCTGGTCACCATCTTCACCACCACGCTGGCGGCGCTCATCGGATTGTTCGTGAAATCGCCCAGCGAGTAGCCCGACACGCTGACCCGCAGCTGCGGATCATGCGCAGTGTCGATGGGAACACCGTCGGCATGGCTGCGATCCGGCCGGCGAAGATCTGATCCCGTCGAGGTCTTCGCCGCGCTCGACCAGAGCGGCGGTGGCACGCCGAAGGTGCTCGCCGAGTACGAGATCGACGAGAGCCGCAGCTCAGGAAACCGATCGAAACACTCGACGACCTGCTCGCCCGGGCGAATGACCATCGCATCTTCGGCACGAAGATGCGGTCGGTGATCAAGGACGCCGACGAGCGCGGGTGACCGCGATCGTCGACCAGCAGTTCGACTACGGCGCACGCATCGCGGCCGCCGGGCTGGTTCCGATACTCGAACCGAGGTGAGCATCGACAACCCGCACAAGGAGCAGGCCGGGACCCTGTTGCGCGATGCGCGGGAGACCGGCCTCGCTGCAGTACCGCTGACACTTCGATCGTGCTCAGGCTGACCATTTCCTCGCAGCCCGGTCTCTACCCGAGTCTTGCAGCCGATCTCGAGTGCTCGGCGTGCTCGGGCTCTCCGGCGGCTACGAGCGCGAAGGATCACCCGACTCGTGGGACCGCCCGGCCGCGATGCAGAAACCGAGCCCGGCCGGCGGCGTCGCTGTCCACGAACTCGATGGGCTGCCCGGGCGCGCCTGAGTCGTCGACCCGCACGAAGGTGTCCGCGTCGAGCGGGCGCAGCTCCACTGTGTCGGATTCCGAAATGGATCCCGCGCGCTCGAGCATGTCGACGGCCTCGTTGCGATCGGAGCTGGTCAGCCACAACCGGCCGCTCGGGTCAACAGCGACCTCGGCCAGGCTCACCCGGTCCTGGTAGCGGCCCACGTACCGCGTCGGATTAGGCACCGGGCTGGTCGCCGGCGCGATAATCCCGGATCCTGGTGCTGTCGCGGCCAGTTCGTCGGGCAGCAGATCGACGATGTCGTCGATCAGCTTCCCGCCCGCACCGCCATTGGTGAGCACGGCGACTGCCATGTCCCGCTCCGGCGCGAGGCGCAGCAACGCGGCGACGCCGGGCGCGTCGCCCCCGTGTTCGACGACTCCGGCGCGCCGCGAGAGCATCCAGCCCAGGCCCTGCCCGCTTGTTGTTCGCATCGACCGCGGATGGTTCACCTGCAGTGTGCGCATCGCTCGTGCGCCGGGCGTGGACAGCACCGCGCCGCCGTCGCGCACATGCACGGCGCCGAACGCGAGGAGGCCGCGCGCGGACATCGCCAGCTGGTTGCCCGCGGCGGGATTGGACGGCGGCAGCACCGCCCATCGGCGCAGCGGCCGTGACAGAGCTCCCGGGTATGGTCGAACGTGCCCGATGGCCGTGCGGAACGCCAACGCCTCGTCGGCGTCGAAGGCGATCTCATCGATGCCGAGTGGCTCGGCGAGGAAGCGCTGCGACGCCTCCGGATAGGACATGTCGCGCAACACCTCGACGAGGCGGCCGAGCACGCCGTAACCCGCGTTGCAGTAGGAGTACATCGCGCCGGGTGCGAAGTGTTGCGAGGCAATCGAAACGAGATCGACGACGAAGCGTTGCAGAGCGTCCGGACCGCTGGTCGTCGCGGCCCAGATGTCGCCCTCGAAGCCGCCGGTGTGCGTGAGCAGATGCCGCACCGTGATCTGCTCACTCGCGTCCAGGTCAGCGGTCCGGAACTCCCGCAGATGCGTGCGCACCGGATCGTCCAGCCCGAGCAGCGAATCGTCGACCAGCTGCATGACCAGCGTTGCGGTCCAGACCTTGGTGATCGACTGGATCATGAACAGCGTGTCGCGGGTGACCTCGACCCCGGTGCGCAGGTTGGTCACGCCTGCGACGCCGTGCACCACCTGGCCGTCGACCAGCACTGCCACTGACGCACCCGGCACGTCGTGTCCAGATGCGAGGCGTAGCAACTCGTCGTCCAGCCGACGACGCACCGTCTCGGCGCGGTTCATCGCCGGGCGTTCTCGGCGAGCCGGTTGGTGTACCAGGTGCAGAACGCGTCGACCTGCGTCCAGTTGCGGTCCTCGATCCAGTCGATCTGGGCGGCGACCTTCGCATGCGCAAGATCGTGCGGTGCCAGACATGGGCTCAAGGTTTCGGCGAAGTCTTCGAAATCCGAATGAGGCGTGTCGGACAGGCATACGAAGAGCAGGCCGCAGACCGAGCGCACGTGCACCGGGCGCAAAGTCATGACGTCTCCTTCGCGGAGCGCGTGCGCAGCCATCCGGTGAGGGCGCGGCGGGTATCGTCGGGGCGCAGCGGCGAGCGCGGCAGATAGGCGTGCACTGCCGGCCGTCGAACAACGGGAGGAGGTCGAGAACGCAGGCCTCGAGGTCGACATCGGACAGGTCGCCCTGCTCGGTGGCCAGCGTGAGCATGCGCAGCACATCGGCGCGCCAGCGCAGATACGTCTCCTGCTGCCACTGGGCGTACTGCGCGTGGTGTGTCGACACGCTCCAGAAGTCCAGCCACAGTCGCCAGTGTGCGGCGGTGCGGTCGTCGGCGAAGAAGCAGTCGATCACGACCTGCAGCCCGTCCAGGCCGCGCTCGGCGATGACCTCGCGCTCGATGTGCCATCGCAACACGGTCTGTGCCGGCGTCTTGCCGACCCGCTCCGCGAATCTCGCGGATCACTGGATCGTCCAGCACGGCGCCCTGTGCGATCGGCGACCACGCCTCGATGCGGATCTGATGTTCGGCGCAGAAGTTGCGCACCTCGTCCTGCGTGAGGAACGGATGCACCTCGACCTGGTCGACGGCCGGAGTGATCTCGCACTCCTCGTGCAGTCGCCGTAGGTGGTGCGGCTGGAAGTTCGACCCGCCGATCGAACGGGCGAGCCCGTCGCGGTAGAACTCCTCGAGCGTCTTCCACGTCGGCAGGTCATCGGCGTCGTCGCGACCGGGCAGCGGCCAGTGGATCAGGAACAGGTAGACATGGTCGGTGGCCAGCGCCGCGAGCGTGTCGTCGAAGGCGCGGCGGGTGTCGTCGGGCAGGTGGCAGCCGTTGTTGAGCTTGCTGGTGATGAACACGTGGCCGCGATCGACGTCGGAGGCGGCGATCGCCTCGCCGACCTCCATCTCGTTGCCGTACATCTGTGCGGTGTCGACGTTCCGGTAGCCGGCGTCGAGTGCCGTGGTGACCGCTGCGAACGTGTCGGCCGGGTCGACCTGGTACACCCGCGACAGCCCGTCAGCCATGATCGACAGCACGAACATCAGCTCCTCGGTCGACTCCGCACGCGAGCTGCGGTAATCGAGCAGTGGGGTGGACTTCGGGTCCAGCACGACGAAGTCGGCCTCCTTGCCGACCTCGAGCGAGCCGATCTTGTCGGCCAGGTCAAGCGCCTCGGCGCCCCCCAGTGTTGCCAGGTAGAACGACTTGATCGCGTTCATCGGATAGTTGTTCAGCTCGGCCACCTTGTACGCCTCGTTCATGGTTGCCAGCAGCGAGAAGCTCGTGCCCGCGCCGACGTCGGTGCCGAGCCCGACGTACATCGGCCGCGTCGGGTCTCTTCGCGTCGTGGACGTGGAACAGGCCGCTGCCCAGGAACAGGTTCGAGGTCGGGCAGTGCGCCACCGCCGCACCGGTCTCGTGGACTCGAGCGCGTTCGCAAGCGGTGAGGTGCACGCCGTGCGCCAGCACCGACCGCCGCCGCAGCAGATCGTAGTAGTCGTACACATCCAGATAGCCGGCCCGCTCCGGGAACAGCGACTGGACCCACTGGATCTCGCCGACGTTCTCCGACACGTGGGTGTGCATGAACACGCTCGGCGACTCCTTGAGCAACTGACCGGCGACCTCGAGTTGCTCGGGCGTGGACGTCGGCGCGAACCGCGGCGTGATCGCGTACATGTTGCGCGCCGTTGTCGTGCCACCTGGCGATCAACGCCTTGGAGTCGTCATAACCGGTCTGCGCGGTGTCGAGCAACCCGTCCGGTGCGTTGCGATCCATCAGCACCTTGCCGCCGATCATCCGGGTGCCGCGACGCTGCGACTCCTCGAAGAACGCGTCGACCGAGTCCGGGTACACCGCGCAGAAGGTCATCGCCGAGGTGGTGCCGTTCGCCAGCAGCTGGTCGAAGAAGATCCGTGCCACGCCGTCGGCATGAGCCTTGTCGGCGAAGCGCTGCTCCTCGATGAACGTGTAGTGGTTGAGCCAGTCGATCAACTGCGAACCGAAGGCACCGATGATGCCGGTCTGCACGTAGTGCACGTGGGTGTCGATGAACCCCGCGCAGATCAACGCATCCGGGTACGACGTGACCTCGACGCCATCCGGGATCGAGTCCTTCGTCTGTTCGTACGGACCGAACGCGGTGACCAGGCCGTCCTCGCTGACGATCAACGCATCCGCGACGTCGACGAGCGCGTCGTCGTCGAAGAACGGGTCCGCACGGAAACTGATCGCGTGACCGCGCACTGCACTTGCATTTCCTGCCATGCCCGCAACTCCTCCGGAGAACATCGACCTGCCAATCTTGATCAGCCTGCCGGCTATTGTCCCGCGCCAGAGATTCGCACGATAGTTCCGACGCCCAGGCGCGCGCTGGCTGCGTTGTCGTCGTCGCCAGGACGGCAAGTACAGCTCTCCTCCTCCGCCTTACCAGCCCACGCCTGAACGCCGGACTCATTCACACAATCTCTGGCGCGGGACACTAGGCCGTGCGAATGTGATCAGGCACGGCTCACTCCATGAGAAATTCACGGAGTGCGGCGAGCAGTCGGTCGATCTCTTCGGTCGTGGTGTACGGCGCCAGGCCGAGGCGCAGCGCGCCACCCTCGCCGAGTCCGAGCCGGCGTGCCGGCTCGTAGGCATAGAAGCTACCGGCCGGTGCGTTCACCGCGCGGGCGGCCAGGAAGTCGCGCGCGGCGCGCGGGTCGGTGTCGGCGAAGGTGACCAGCAAGGTGGGAGTGCGCCGGCGTGCCACCGAATACAGCCGCGCGCCGGGTAGGTCGGTGATCGCCGACTCGAGGCGGCCGAGCAGCTGGCTCTCGTATGCCTCCAGCGCCGCCATCGAGGCCGCGATTCGGCTGCGGCGGCTCGCGTCGCAGGTAGCGGCATCGGGTGCCAGATCGGCCAGGAAGTCGATCGCGGCCGTGGTGCCGGCCATCAACTCGTACGGCAGTGTGCCGAGCTCGAATCGTTCGGGCACCGCGTCGGTCGCCGGCAACAGCTTGTCCGGCTGCAGCTCTTCGAGCAGCTCGACCCGCGCAGCGAGCACTCCGCAGTGCGGGCCGAGGAACTTGTACGGCGAGCAGGCGTAGAAGTCGGCGCCCAGCGCGGCGATGTCCACCGGCGCGTGCGGCGTGTAATGCACGCCGTCGACGTAGAACAACGCGCCGGCGGCGTGCACGACCGCGGCGATCGCGGGCAGGTCGGGGATGGTGCCGAGCAGGTTCGACGCGGCCGTGAGGGCGACGAGCCGCGTTCGATCGCTGAGCACCTCGTCGACGTGTCCGGGCAGCAGCTCGGCGGTGTCCGGGTCGAAGTCGGCCCACCGCACCGTCGCGCCGGCCGCCTGCACCGCGCACACCCAGGGGCGCACGTTGGCGTCGTGGTCGAGCCGACTCACCACCACCTCGTCGCCGGGTGCCCAGGTCTTCGCGACGGTGCGGGCCAGGTCGAAGGTCAGCTGCGTCATGCTGCGACCGAACACCACGCCGTCGGAGCTGCCGCCCAGCAGGTCGGCGAGCGCGGCGCGTGCTGCCCGCACGGTTCGTTCGGCGTTGCGCTCGGCCTCGGTCGCCTCGCCGCGGTTGGACAGCGGTCCGGTGATCGTGTCGTAGATCGCTCGGGCGACAACGTCCGGCGTCTGGGTGCCGCCCGGTCCGTCGAAATGGGCGACGCCGGCCTGCAGGGCCGGGAAGTGCGCGCGGATCCGTTCGACGTCGTAGCTGCTCGGGCTCACCCGCGCGATTGTGCCGCGGTGGTGTAGGCAGAGGACATGCAGCTCGGATTCGCCTTGCCGACCTCGGGCGCGTGGGCCACGCCCGCCAACATCACGACCATCGCGCGGGAGGCGGAGCAGCACGGTTTCCGTGGCCTGTGGACCTTCCAGCGATGGCTTGCCGACGACGAGCTGCCCGGTGTCTATCAGAGCGTGCTCGACCCGGTGCTCGCTCTCGGCTACGCGGCCGCGGTGACCGATCGGATGCGCCTCGGCACGGCCATCGTGAATGCGCCGTTCTACGCGCCGGCCGCCCTGGCGAAGCAGTTCGCCACCTTGGACATCCTCTCCGGCGGTCGGCTCGACGCAGGCCTGGGCCTGGGCTGGTCCGCGGCGGAGTTCGCCGCCGCCGGCGTTCCGCTGGCGCGCCGGGGCCGTCGCTTCGACGAGTGGTTGGATTGCCTGGACGTGCTGCTCACCGGCGAGGACGTCGAATTCAGCGGCGAGTTCTACACGGTGCCGCGGTCGACGATCGCGCCGCGGTGCGTGCAGCGGCCCCGGCCGCCGGTGTTGATCGGCGGCTCGGCCCCGGCCGCGCTGCAGCGCGCCGGCACCCGTGGCGACGGGTGGATCAGCAGCAGCCGCGCCTCGCTCGAGGACATCACGACGGCGGTGTCCGTGGTCACCGCAGCCGCGCAAGCCGCGGGCAAGCCGGCCCGGACCGTCGTGCGCGGGGTGACGGTCGTCCACGACTCGCCGGTGTCCGAGGCCGACCGGGCGCCGCTCACCGGGACGCCGGAGCAGATCGCCGCTGGGCTGGCGCGCTATGCCGCCGCCGGTGTCGACGAGGTGTTCCTCGACCTCAACTTCGACTCCGCGCGGGTCGGCAACCCCGACGCCGATCCCAACCTCGGCATGGAGCTGGCCCGGGCCGTGCTGCCGCTCGGCACGCAGACGTGGTGAGTGCTCAGCCCCGGCCGAGCCGATCCACCGGAACAGGCCCGCGGCTGCGCGAGGTGCGGATGACGAACGTGCTGCGCGCATCACGTACCGGGCTGATCGCCAGCACCTCGTCGAGCAGCAGTCGTTCGTAGGCGGCGAGGTCGGGCACGACGGCCTCGATCAGGAAGTCGGCTTCGCCGGAGATGACGTGGCACCCGACGACCGCGGGGATGGCGGCGAGGGAGTCCTCAATCAGCCGGGAGGTCTCGCGGGAGTGCTGGTCGACGCGCAGCGCGACGAACACGGTGAGGCCCTGCCCGACGACGTCGCGGTCGACCTCGGCCCGGTAGCCCGCGATCACACCGGCCGCCTCGAGCGCCTTGGTGCGGCGCAAACACGCGGACGGCGACAGGGACACCGCGTCGGCGAGGTCCACGTTGGCCATCCGGCCGTCGCGCTGCAGCTCAGTCACGATGGCACGATCAGTGGCATCGAAGGTCAGCTGCGGCATGGCGGTGATGATATCGCGATACCAGACACACGATGTTGCGTGACATGACGATTCCAAGCATGAATTTGCAATCGTATGCACCCGGTCTCGCGCCATGCTCGGCACATGACCACGAATCGTGCCGCAGCCCTGTACATCGGCGCCCTGCTGGGACCGAGCGTGCTCATCGTGCCGGGCCTCGCCGCGGCCATCGCCGGACCGGTGTCCATCGTGGACTGGATCGGCCTGCTCCTGTTGTCGGGCCTGTTCGCGTGGGTCTTCACGGCGTTGGGCCGCCGGCTGCGCGAAGCCGGCGGGATCGCCGCGTATGCGCGCGCCGGTCTGGGCGAGCGTGCGGGGGCGGCGGCCGGGTGGAGCTTCCTGGTGGGTGTCGTCCTCGGCGCGCCGGTGGTGTGCCAGGCGGGTGGCGCGTACATCGCATCGGTCGTCGGCGGCGGCCGGGGCGTCGCCACGCTGTTTGCCGCCGGGCTGCTGCTCGCGGTGCTCGCGGTGACCTTGACGGGCGCGCGTGCCTCGTCCAGCGCGCAACTCGTCCTGGTCGGCGTGCTGGTGGCGCTGGTGGCGCTCGCGGTCATCGGGTCGGCCGGCCATGCCCATGCGGCGAATTGGACGCCGTTCGCGCCGCACGGGATCGGCTCGATCGGTCGTGCGGCCACGGTGCTCATGCTCTCGTTCGTCGGCTGGGAGGCGATCACGCCGCTCATCGGCACGCTGCGCGACCCCGACCGTCAGCTCCCTCGGGTGATCCTGATCGCATTCGCCGTGACCTCGGTGGTCTATCTGGCGCTGGCGGTGTCGACCATCAGCGTGCTCGGGCCCGCGGCTGCGAGCGCGGCGCCGCTCGCGGACCTGCTGCGAATCGCGCTGGGTCCGGCAGGCGGCGTCGTGGCGGCGGTCGTCGCGACCGCGCTCGTGCTGGCCGCGACCAACGCCTACCTCACCGGCGCTGCGGCCCTGGCCCAGCAGTTGCGGCCCGGCAGCCGCCCGCGCACCCTGCAACTCGCCGTCACGGTCGCCGGTGTCGCGATCCTGGGCGTGGTCGGCGCGGGCTGGATCTCCCTTCCTCAGCTGATCGCGGTGCCGACCGCGTTGTTCGTGACCGTGTACCTGTTGTGCACCGGTTCGGCCGCGCGGATTCTGCACGGGCCGGTACGCATTGCCGCCGGCGTGGCATGTGCCCTGACGGCGGTCGTCCTCGGCTTCAGCGGCGTCGCGCTGCTGCTCGTCGCCGTGGTGGTGGGCGCCCAGGTCTTGACCGTCCAGCCGAGTCAGTCCGCTGCGAGGTGCGCGTGCTGTTGACGCAGGTCGCGCTTGAGAATCTTGCCGCTGGGGTTCTTGGGCAGTGATTCCGCGAACACGACGTACTTCGGCCGCTTGTAGCCGGCAAGGCGTCCCTTGGCGTGGGCATGCACGTCGTCGACGGTGAGGTTGACACCGGTCTTCGGCACGATCACCGCGGTGACGGCCTCGATCCAGTGAGGGTGCCTGATTCCGAAAACTGAAACCTCGGCCACGCCGTCGAGTTCGTAGATCGCCTCCTCGACCTCTCGGGAGGCCACATTTTCGCCGCCGGTCTTGATCATGTCCTTCTTGCGGTCGACCACGACCAGGTAGCCGTCGGGGGTCATGATGCCGAGGTCGCCGGAGTGGAACCAGCCACCGCGGAAGGACTCCGAGGTCTTGGCGTCGTCGTTGTAGTACCCGAGCGCGGCGTGCGGCGAGCGGTGCACGATCTCGCCGACCTCGCCGGCCGGGACGGGACTGTTGTCGTCATCGACGAGGATCGTCTCGACGTTCAGCGACGCCTTGCCGGCCGAGCCCGCGTGTTCGAGTTGTTCGTGCGGACGCAGGATCGTGGCCAACGGGGCCATCTCGGTCTGGCCGTAGAAGTTCCACATCTGCACGTCCGGCAGCCGGCGCTGCATCTCGCGCAGCACCTCGACCGGCATCGGCGAGGCACCGTAGTAGCCCTTGCGCAGGCTGGACAGGTCGGTGGTGTCGAGGTCGGGGTGGCGCAGCAGCGAGATCCAGACCGTCGGCGGGCAGAACAGCTTGGTCACCTGCTCACGCTCGATGGTGGCGAGGATGGCGGCGGCGTCCGGAGCCGGCAGGATGATCGAGGTGGCCCCGAGATAGACGTCGACGGAGAAGAAGCAGTCAAGCTGCGCGCAGTGGTACATCGGCAGCGAATGGAGCTCGATGTCGTCGCGGGACATGCCGCCGTCGATGACGCACGACACGTACTGCGCGATCAGCGAGCGCGAGGACAGCATCACGCCCTTCGGCCGGGACTCGGTGCCGGAGGTGTACATCAGGCGCAACGGGTCGTCGTCGGCGACCGCGACGTCCGGCGCATGTTCGGGTCCTTCGCGCCACCACGGTCCGATGTCCTGCCAGCCGTCGGCCGCGAGCGTGCCCGACAGAGCGATCCAGCCGCGGATCGCATCGGCCGGGCCGGCGCCGGCAAGCGCCTTGTCGGCGGTCTCGGCCAAGGCGTCTTCGGCGAGGATTCCCTTCGCGCCGGAATGGGTGAGGATGAACGCGATCTCGTCGGCGCCGAGCATGAAGTTGACCGGTACCAGCACCACGCCGAGCCGGGCGGTCGCGTAGGCCAGCACCGCGAACTCCCAGCAGTTGTGGGACAGCAGCGCGAGCCGATCGCCCTTGGCGAGCCCGCGGTCGGCGAGCGCGTGGGCGCACCGGTTCACTGCGACGTCGAACTCGGCGAAGGTGACCCGGATGCCACCCGCCACCACGGCGAGCTTGTCCGGATCGCGCCGCGCGGTGCGGCGCAACAGGTCGCCGTACGCATGCCGGCGCGCTATCGCGATCGCTTCTTCGGTGGCCGGGCTGAACCCAGATTCCATGATCGGTCCTCCCGCTGGCTGCGACCGTCGAAGACCTGGATCGTACTTCCGGGGGCTATGCGCCGCCCGCGGTCCGGTGCTCTCGTCTGCGCACGGCTACCCGGTGCGTCGCATCGGGCTTGCCAACCGCTGAGACGTCGATTCGGCTACTACAAATTTCTTAGTAGTTTGCAGGCGTGTCCCATCAGCTGAGCTGGCTCGAAGCCGGCGTCATCGGCGTCGTGCAGGGAGCCACCGAGCTGTTCCCGGTGTCGAGCCTCGGGCACAGCGTCCTGATCCCGGCGGTGATCGGCGGCTCGTGGTCCCAGGATCTCGATGTGCGGGCGCCGGAATCGCCGTACCTGGCGTTCATCGTCGGCCTGCACGTGGCCACCGCGATCGCGCTCATCATCTACTTCTGGCGCGACTGGCTGCGCATCGTGCGCGGGCTGGGCACGAGCCTCGTGCGGCGAGAGGTCGTCACCGCCGACCAGCGTCTCGGTTGGTTGCTGGTACTCGCGACGATCCCGGTCGGCATCGTCGGGCTGCTCGCCGAGCACGCATTCCGAACGACGCTGTCGCGGCCGGTGCCCACCGCGTGCTTCCTGATGGTGAACGGGCTGGTGCTGCTCTGGATCGAGCGGGCCAGGAAGCACAAACCGGTCGACAGCGAGTACGTCGACGAGCGGATCACCGGCCCGCAGTCCGACCGTCGGGTCGCGCGGCTGTCGGTGTCCCGTGCGGCTCAAGTGGGCGCGGCGCAGATCTTCGCGCTGGCACCGGGAATCTCGCGGTCGGGCGTGACGACGAGCGCGGGCATGGCGCGTGGGCTCACCCGTGATGACGCCGCCCGCTTCTCGTTCCTGCTCGCCACACCGGTCATCCTCGCCGCGGGCGTGCTCAAGCTGGGTGATCTCGCCGGACCGCTGGGCGACGGCATCCGTCCCCAGGTGGTCTTCGGTTCGCTGATGTCGGGGCTCGCTGCGTACCTGTCGGTACGGTTCCTGACCCGGTACTTCGCCGTACGGTCGATGCGCCCGTTCGGCGTGTACTGCATCGTCGCCGGTGCCGCGTGCCTGGCGTGGTTTGCGCTGCGGTCCGCACTGACGGGATAGGCGGCCTGACCCCCTCCCTCACGAGGTGTCCGTGCTGCCCGGCGACGTAGTGACGGCAGCACGGACAACTCGCTGTTGAGCGGACACGAACTAGTGTCCCGCGCCAGAGATTCGCACGATAATTCCGACGCCCAGGCGCGCGCTGGCTGCGTTGTCGTCGTCGCCAGGACGGCAAGTACAGCCCTCCTCCTCCGCCTTGCCAGCCCACGCCTGAACGCCGGACTTATTCGCACAATCTCTGGCGCGGGTCACTAGCGTCCGGATTCGGTAGCTACGCACGGAATGCCGGTGTGATTCGGTGTATCAACTAGGGCTTTTCCCTAGGGACTGCGCCGAGCGTGACCGACATAGTGGATCGGTCATGCTGGTCGTCATGGAGATTCGCCGCAGCGGCGAACGCTACGAGGGGTCCCTGACTCGGATCAGTGACGATGTCGGCGGCGCTGAGGTCAGCGTGCCGTTCGACGGGATTCTCGAACTCCTCGCGGCGCTGGAGCGGCTGGAGTCCGACGATCGCGAGTCGGTCGACGGAGGTAGTCATGAATGAATTCCTCGACCGGATGGGCATGTTCTGCGCGCGCCGGCACTGGGTCGTCATCGTCGCCTGGGTGATCATTCTCGGCGCGTTGCTGCTGCTGAAGAACGCCTTCGGTGGGGAGTTCGTCAACGATTACACCGTGCCGGGCAGCCAGTCGTCGCGGGGCCTGGACCTGCTCAACGACAAGTACCCGCAGCAGGGCGGCTACGCCGGGCAGATCGTCTTCCACACCAAGACCGGCAAGATCACCGACAGTTCGTTCACCGGGCCGATCAACACCTCGATGACCAACGTGGGCAAGCTGCCCGACGTCGTGCGAGCGACGAGTCCGTTCGCCACGTCGAACTCGCCGCAGGTGGCCAAGGACGGCACCACTGCTTATGGCACCGCGGCGTGGAGCGTGGTGCCCGCCTCGCTGGACACCTCCTACCTGCACAAGCTCGACAACGCCGTGGAACCCGCCCGCAAGGCCGGCCTGCAGGTCGAGTACGGGGGCGGAGCCGGCCAGATCGGTCAGCAGACCGACGACAAGTCCTCGGAGATCATCGGTCTGACCTGCGCGTTGTTGCTGCTGTTGTTCATGTTCGGCTCGCTGGTCGCGGCCGTGCTGCCCTTGGTGTCGGCGGTGTTCGCGGTGCTGTCCGGGCTGTCGGTGGTCGGGCTGCTGGCCGCCGTGGTCACCTTCCCGGTCACCGCGCCGACGGTCGCCACCCTGCTCGGCCTGGGTGTGGCCGTCGACTACGGGCTGTTCCTGATGGCCCGCCATCGAGAGCAACTCGACCACGGCATGGCGGTCATCCCGTCGGCCGGCCGCTCCACCGCCACGTCAGGAGCCGCGATCGTGGTGGCCGGGGGCACCGTCGTGGTCGCCATCCTCGGCCTGTACGTGTCCGGCGTGCCGTTCGTCGGAGCGATGGGTCTGGCCTCGGCCGTCGTCGTCGCCATCACGATGATCACCGCGCTGACGCTGATGCCGGCGTTCATGGGAACCGCCGGGCAGACCGTGCGCGCGCTGCGCGGCCGGCTGGCCGAGCGCAAGGCGCGCGCCGAGGACCCCGCGCACGCCGACCAGGTGCTCGCCGACATCGCGGACAAGAGCGACGCGGCGCACGAGCGCAGCGCGTTCGCCCGCTGGGGCCGGATGGTCAGCAACAAGCCGTGGCCGTGGGCGATCGCCTCCACCGCACTGCTGATCCTGCTCACGATCCCGCTGTTCTCGCTGCGCCTGGGCCAACTCGACGCCGGCACCAACCCGACCTCGGAGAGCATCCGGCGCGCGTACGACCTCATCGACGAGCACTTCGGGCCGGGCTCCAACGGGCCGCTGGTCGTCGTCTACTCGCTGCCGAAGGGCAACACCGCCTCACAGAACCAGACGCTGCTCACCAATGCGCAGACCTCGATCAGCAAGACCGCGAACGTCGTCGCGGTGAGCCCGGCGAGCGTCAACAGCGCCAACACCGTCGCGACCATGAACGTCGTGCCCGGCACATCGCCGCAGGACGAGAAGACGACGACCCTCGTGAAGGACCTGCGCAACACGGTGCTACCAAAAGTGCCCGCCACCACCTACGTCGTCGGCACCACCGCGCAGTACTTCGACTTCACCGCACAGATCGCCAAACGCATGTTCTGGCTCATTCTCGTGGTGGTGCTGCTTGCGTTCGTGTTGCTCTTGGTGGCGTTCCGCTCGGTGCTCATCCCGACGAAGGCGGCGGTGATGAACCTGCTGTCGGTGGGTGCGGCCTACGGCGTCGTCGTCGCGATCTTCCAGTGGGGCTGGGGCTCGTCGCTGGTCGGCATCCACGAGAAGCTGCCGATCCCGGCCTTCGTGCCGATGCTGATGTTCGCGATCGTGTTCGGCCTGTCGATGGACTACGAGGTGTTCTTGATATCCCGTGTCCACGAGGCGTGGGCGAAGACGAAGGACGCGCACCGATCCGTCGCGATCGGCATCGGCAGCACCGCCCGGGTCATCACCACCGCCGCCGCGGTCATGATCGTCGTGTTCCTCAGCTTCGTCCTCGACGACGACCCGACGGTCAAGATGCTCGCGATCGGCATGGCGGTCGCGGTGTTGGTCGACGCCAGCGTCGTGCGAATGGTGCTGGTGCCTGCGGTGATGTCGCTGCTCGGCACGAGCGCCTGGTGGTTCCCGAAGTGGCTCGACAAGATCACCCCGAATATCGACATCGAGGGCAGTGAGCATCTGGCCAAGCTCGCCGCCGCCGAAGCGGAAGCGGCCGCCGCGAGCACCGCCAAGGGCCACCCAGACGGCGTCGGCGACACGGACAAGAGCCCGGTGCCGACCGCGGGGGAGTAGGGCCCTGAGTCAAGGCACTCGGCGGCACACTGGAGCGCTGTGAGCGGTCCCGCTGCCCTGCTGATCGTCGCTGCGGCCGTCGTGGCCGTCGGCTTCCTGGCCGGCCTGGTCGTCCGGCTTGTCCTGGCGCGGGTCAGCGCGCCGCAGCTCGGGCTCGCAGCGAGCACCCTGGCCGGCATCGTCGGCGGCGTCGTCGGCGGCGCCGGGACGGCCCTGCTGCTCGGCAAACCGGCGCTCGACGCTCCGGTACCGGTGCTGGTCGGCGGCCTCATCGGCACTGCGGTCGTGCTCGCCGCCGCGGAGTGGCTGGCGCGCCGCCGCCGGCCCGCGCTGCCCAGCCCGGCCGAGCTCATCGCCGCCGGCGAGAGCGCGACCGTGGAGTTCAAGTCGAGCGCCCGGTACAACCAGCACACCCGCGCTCGTGACCCGAAGCTCGAGCTGGTGATCGCCACCGCGGTCGCCGGCTTCTCGAACGCGCGCGGCGGCACGCTGCTGATCGGAGTGGCCGACGACGGCACCGTCCTCGGCCTGGCCGACGACTACGCACTGCTACGTCAGCCCGACGCGGACCGGTATCAACTCTGGCTGCGCGACCTGCTCACCACCACGCTCGGCGCACCGGTCGCCGCGCAGGTCGAAATAGCTTTCCCGCGTCTGGACGGGCAGGAGATCTGCCTGATCCGGGTGCCCGCCGCACACCGCCCGGTCTTGCTGCGCGCGCCCAAACAGACCGCGACGCAGTTCGTCGCTCGCATCGGCAACTCCACCCGCGAGCTCGGCGGCCAGGAGATGTTGCACTACGCCGTCGCGCATTGGCCGGTGCGCGCGCTCGCGGGGCCGGGGCGCCGCCGGTGATGGGCTTCAGGTCAGGTAGTTGCTCAGCTCGATCAGGTTCTGGTCGGGGTCGCGCAGGTAGACGCTGCGGATCGCGCCAGTGGCTCCGGTCCGCTCGACCGGGCCCTCGGTGATCGGTACCCCAGCCGACTCGAGCGCTTCGATCACGTCGTCGATCGGGTCGTCGACGATCAGGCACACGTCGGCACTTCCAGGTGTCGGGCGCTCTGCCTTCGGCTCGAACTCGTTGCCCGCCTCGTGCAGGTTGATCTTGCTGGATCCGAAACTCAGCGCGTGGCGGCCGGCGCCGAAGGTCACCGCCGACATGCCGAGGACGTGGGTGTAGAAATCGATCGTCGCGTCCAGGTCGGCGACGGTGAGCACGAAGTGATCGAGCCGGTTGACCCGCATGGTCACCGCGCGTCGCGCTTGGCCTGCCGGCGCTTGCCCGCCGCGATCGACGACGCGTCCTTCTTGACGCCTCCGCTGGACTTCTTCGGCGGTCGTTCCTTCGCCGGTGCCGCGCGCCGCGGTGCGGCCGGCGGGGCCGCCGGACCGCTGGATTTCGTGGCCTTCGCTGCGGCGAGGCGCTCAGCCCTCAACTCGGCCGCCGCCTGCCGGGCCGCCTTCGCCAGCGCGGTGCTGACCCGCGCGAGCGCCGCCTCGAACAGCTCGGCCTTGTCGCGGGCGCGCTGGCCCTGTTGCCGCGCCTTGCCGCGCCCACCGACCGCGCCCACCCGGGCGCTGCCTTGGCGGCGGTACTGGCCGACGTACTTGTTGCGCGCGCGGCGTACGCGCTGGTGCAGCTCGAGTAGGTCGTCCTCGCCCAGGGGTGCCAATGCAGAGGACTCGGTCTCGCGGATGACCGCTCGCTCGGCCTCGGTCAACGAATTCACGATGGCGTCCACGCGCTCATGTTCTCACTCGGCGTCGGCCGCACGATCAGGAGTCGGGCCGCATGTGCACTCCTGCATCGGCTACGGTACGAAATCGCCCGGCCGGTCGACGAACAGCGAGTGCACCCACACCACGATCTGCTCCGGTGGATGCTGCTTGAAGTGAGATTGACGGTTCACCGTCCAGCTCGTCAACCAGCTGGAATCGCGCGCCGCGACGCACCCTCCGCCGACCACCTTGCCGCTGAACGGGTCGCGCTTGGCGACGCTTTCGAGGTATTTCGGAATCCGCTCGTCGAATGTTGTGACGGTGGCGGACTCCCATTTCGTTAGTACACGAGGCCCTCCTCACGTCACCCGGTACCGTTTCTTACCTTACTGGTCGTCGGGAGTTGTCGATCATGGCACCGTCGGGCCTGGTGCCTCGGTCAGTCGTCGATGCCGATCATGACCTCGGTCGACTTGACGAGCGCGGTGCACGCGTCGCCGACCTTGAGTCCCAGTTCGGTGACGGCGTCCTTGGTGATGGATGCGACGATCTGCTGACCTCCGTCGAGGTCGACCTTGACGATGCTCATGACCGCGCCCTCCTCGATGGAGGCGATGGTGCCGGTCAGCTGATTTCGAGTCGAAAGACGCGTCCGTGCACGATATCCGGCCCGAGCTCAGCCCTGGACGGCGCGCACCGCGCTGTACACCCCGAGGACGGCCATCACCACCGCGGCGATGCGGGTGATCCACTTGATGGGCAGCACCTTCAGCAACGTCTTGCCGCCCAGGATGGCCAGCAGCCCGACCGCCCACAGACCGAGCACCGCGCCGAGCCCCACGGACAGCGGGTCGTGGTACTTCGCCGCCAGGTTCGCGGTGAGGATCTGGGTCAGATCGCCCCACTCGGCGACGAAGATGACGCCGAAGCCGAGGCTCGCGACCCGCCAGAACCCCGCGTCGTCGGGCACGGCGGCGACCTCGGCCTCCTCTTCCTCCTCCTGTTCCATGCCTTCTCGCCAGATCAGCACAGCGCCGATGAGGAACAGGGCCGCCACGACTCCCTCGACGAGACGCTGCGGGAGGAAGGTGAGCAGTGAGCCGGCGAAGACCGCGATGATGACGTGGACCACGAACGCGGCCGCGATCCCGGTGAAGACCCAGCGCACCGGGAACCGGGTGCCGAGCACGAGCCCGGCGACCGCGGTCTTGTCCGGGAGTTCGCCGACGAAGACGAGTCCGAAGACCGTGGCGAGCACCGCAAGATCCAGCACGAGCAAGTCCCCTTCAGTGGGGGGCTGCGCCGCGGCGCTGTCGGGCAGGAGAACCGGCGAGCGCGCGGACGGCAGCCTCGATGGCTGTGGTCCGAACGTCTCGTCCGGTCGATGTACGACCCCGGATACCGGGCCGACCCGAACATTCAGGCCGGCCAGCATGTCGACATCCGGTCGAGGGACTACTCCCGTTCGGCTGCGAGTCTATCGCGCTGATTCGCCGAAGTTGTCCCAGGTCGGGGTGTGCTCGCGCACATTCAGGCCGCGACCAGTCGTCGGGACCAGTCGTCGTCACAGCGGCGGCACAGGCGCGACGACCGCCGGTGATGGCGCATGGTCGAGCAGCTGACGTAGGTCATCAGCTCGAGGCGTCGGCGACCTGGCTGACGGCGACATCGGCACGTCGATCCCGCCCGGCCGCAACGCGAGCCACCAGCGCACCGGGTGCAGTAGTCGGTGTCGATCAGGGCGTGTCGACATCGAGAAGCGCGCCGCGCTTCGGAAAGCGAAGATGCTGCGACTCACCAGCTCTTGTTCGGGTCGTCGTCGGCGAGGTCGCCGCCCGGGACCGTCAGGTCCGGCTGGTCCTCGTCGGCGCGCGCCTCGGCGTCCGGGTCGGCGACCGGTAAGGTCGTCAGCTCGTCCTCCTCCGGCGGAATGGATACATCGCGCGGATCGATGTCGTCGAGGTCGGCCATCATGCGTGCTCACCCTTCTTGGGACCTTCCTCGTTGCCCGGCCAGGTGCCGGTCGCGCGCTCGAAACCGGTGGCGCCGGCCCGGTTGATCGCCGCCTTGACCGCACCGTACAGCGCGCCCTCGATGGCGGCCGCGCCGAGGATCTCGCCCCAGGCGCGCTGTTTGTCGGTGGCGTTCGGGCTGTCGTCCTCGCCGGCGATCGCACGCCACGTGCGCTTGAACACCATCCCGGCCACGATGCCGCCGAGCACGCTGATGAGCACCGCGAACGGCTTGTACACGACAGTCACGACGATCGCCTCCTTCGCCGCACGATCACGGTAACGACCGCGGCGAGCGCCGCGAGCCCAGCCACGATCGCGGTGCGGTGCGGTGCGGTTCGACGCGCTCCACGACGTCGTGCGCGCGGCGCTGCGCATTTCGCTTGACATTCAGCTTGTCGCTCAGCGCGTCGACGGTGACCGACAGCTCGGCGTGCGTCGCTTCGATGTCCGTCCGGACTACGGTGATGTCGTCGGGCGCGTCGGCGGTCATGCGCGGCTCCCGGGCTTGAGGATCTGCACGTCCTGCCTCATTCCGCTGATCGCCTCCTCAGGCATCGGCGGGGTCGCTCGTGTCACCCGCACGCTTGCCGATGAGCGCGGCGATGCCTGCGACCGCGAACAGCGCGGCCGCCACGATGAGCGCCGCGAGCCAAGGCAACAGGGATCGCGGATCAGGCGAGAAGTCTGCTCCGACATCTGGGAGACGAGTTCGCCGAGCGACTGGTCGCCAGGGGGCGCCGACGGTGCGTTGTCCTGCGTCATGGCAACAGCTCCCGAGAGTCTCGGTCGGCCCTGGGATTGAAGGCGAGCCGGGTGCGCTGTGACGGTCCGGCCTGACGAATCGATACCCACGCCGACGCCGGGATAAGCAGTTCGGCCGGTGGGTAGGGCGAACGGTATGACCAAAGAACCAACGTCTCGCCGGTGTCAAAGCCGCCTTCCTCGTCGCGAACGAGGGCATCGAAGAGGTGGAACCTCGAGCCGGGCGGCTTGGCCAATCCCGAGCAGTTGCGCACGGACCGGGCCGCGTTGCGTTGCTCAGCGACTTCGCGTGCGCCGGCAAGCCGATCGCCGCGATCTGCCACGCCCGGATCCAGGATCGGGGGCAGTCAGGGTAAGTACCCGATCGATGCGAAGAAGCGGGCCCGCGCCGCGTTGCGATAGACGGCACCGGCGGACACGGCCGGCACCTATCGCACGGTGGCCAACCGGGTGCGCAAGCGGTACCCGAGCCTGGCGAAGAAGAAGGGCTCGCCAAGGAGATGTCCGAGGGCCAGACCGAGGGGCTGCGAGCCGGGCGGGTCGTGCATTTCGCAGCCGCTGCCGTGCCCGGAGCGGAACACGCGGCCATCTCTGTCATCCGCCGTGACCAGGCGGCAAAACGCCAGCAGCCGGTGGCCCGTCGAGGTCGAACGATTGCAATTCGACACCGGGGAAGGCCCGAGTGTGCAGGCCCTGGTGCACAGCGACGTGGTCTGGGCCAACGACCTCGCGGACGAACCGAAGTGGCCGAACTTCGCGCCCCGGGCGGTCGAGCAGGCCGGAGTGCGCAGCATGCTGAGCTACCGTCCTCACCGACACCCAGCGCGGCGCGCTCAACGTCTGTGCCGAACGGACATCCACGAGGACACGGCGATGCACCTGTCCCGGGCACTCGCGAGCGACCGCGAGATCGGCGTGGCGATCGGCATCCTGATGGGCCGCGAGCTGTGCACACAGGACCAGGCGTCCAGCCAGTTGCCGCAACGCCGGCCAACATCTGAATCGCAAGCTGCGCGACATCGCCGATCTCGTCAAGGAGACCGGCGCGCTGCCCGACATCGACTAGCTAGGCAACGAAGCCCTCTGCGACCGCGCGAACGCGCAGGCCCTCGAGCAGCGTCAGCTGCCGGTCGGCACGAGCGATCAGCTCGTCCAGCCGGGCGACGTCGAGTTGCGGTCGGGAATCGCACAGCTCGCGCAAGGTCCGCCAGCCGGCCCGCTTGCCGGTCACTCCCAAGGCCATCGCCTCGAGTTCGACAATCGACGACAGCGGCGAGCGGGCGAGCAGCGAGCCGTTCGGCTTGAGCCGGCCGACCCGCTCGGCCAGTATCGCGACCGGCTCCTTGTAGTGCGTGCGGGTCACGCCGAGGTCGCTCATGATCGCGGCGAGCGACTCCCGGTCCTCGGCGATCTCCCCGGCCAGCCGGTGCAATTCGGTTGCGCCCGCCGTTGCGCGGTGCGCGCCGGCCAGCCGGGCGGCCAGCCCGACGCCGGCCGCCGCGCCGGCCAGGTGGTCGTTGAGGTACACGCCGAGCAGATCCGGCCGGGCCGGCACGGGCACGACACGTTGGTCTTGGGTCATACCCCGGGTCTACCCAGCCGCCGGCCTCAGTTCGTGCGGTAGGTGGGGTTGACATTGCGACGACGCTGACCCCACGGCGTGTCGACGGTTTCGGTCCCGGCGTGGATCTCGGTGCCGGTCTGACCCGGAGTCTTCGTGTAGGGCGTGCCGTCCGGCCTGACCCGCATGTTGTTGGTGCCGCCGGTGACGTGGCCCGGCACGATCTTCTTGCTCACCAGCTGGGTCTTCAGCTCGAGCGCGAATGGGGCGCCGCCGGCGCCGCCCTTGCATGCGACGAGTTCGATGTTGACTCCGGAGGGCATGTCGTTCTTGCTGAACAGCTCGGCGATCTGCTGCGCGGAGAGCTTGCCGAGGCTCTTGGTGCTGCCGTGCCCGAGCACGATCAGCTTGTCGCCCTTCTTCATGGTGGCGAGCTTGTTGATGCCGCTCTTCACGGTGATCACCTGGGCGCCGCCGTTCGCCTTCTTCAGCCGGTCCAGGGCGGTGTTGACGGTGGAGTCGCCTTCGTTCAGGCGCAGAATGACGGTGCTCACGCGTACCTCCAGATCAGTGCCGGGCCGGCACCCGGCAAGCGAGATCGACGCTAGAAGCGGCCGCTGCACGGTCACAAGTAGCGCAGGCCGTCGGATAACCGACAGTGCCACGATTCGGGCACGAGCGGTCTCAGGTGAAAAGCCGCGACACCGCCGGCGCGACATCGCGGTAGCCCCGGATGCTCGCCAGCCGACCGCGGCCGAGCCGAGCGAGGTCGCGCGCGAGCGGTTCGTCCTGCTCGCCCGAGGTGTCGAGCAGCACGTCGAGGCGGGCGAGCCCGGCGGCCGCCGATCTGGGATCCGGGCCGGCGTTGTGTACGCAGTCGGACAGCAACAGCGCGCGCGCGTCGCGCGCCGGCACTCGCGCGAGTTCGCGGCGGGCGATGCGCAGCGGGAAGTCGATGTTGGTCAGTCCGCGCGCCGGGATCCGCAGCAGCGTGTCCAGCAGCCGGGTGGGCGACACTCGGTGGCCCAGCGGGACCAGCAGCGCCGCGTCCGACCAGAACGCGATCACCGCGAGGTCGTCGCGGGCCAGTTCCGCGGCCAGCGCGCCGACCGCCGCCGCAGCGGTGCGCACGCGCTCGCCGCGCATCGATCCGGAGACGTCGACGACCAGCACCACCGAGCGGCGGGTGCGCACCCGGTCGCGCACGATGATGTCGTCGTCCTCGGGCATCGGATGCTCGACGAGGTTCTCGAGCGTGGCGTCGAGATCGATGTCGTCGGAGTTGCCGCGGTAGCGCACGCTGGCGAGTTCGCCGATGCCGCGGCGGGCGCTGACGTCTCGTCTGGGCCGCGGCACGGCCAGACGCTCGGCGATGCGGCGCGCCTGGGCGACCACCTCCGGGTCCGGTTCGGCGTCGTTCGGGAGTTCGGTGAGCAGCCGGGCCGATTCGTCGGTGGTGCCCGGCGCGCCGCTGCCGCGCGCGGCGCCGGCCGGACGGCGCCGGCCCGCACTGCCGGCGGTCAGCACCGTGCCGGGCCCGGCGGACGCGTCGAACAGCGTCGGATCGGCGTCGAGCGGCTTGGGCTTGCGGCGCAACGGACGCAGCCCGCGGCGTTGCGGGCGACGCTCGCTACGGCGCTGGACCGGGGAGTCGGCCTCGACGGCTCTTCAACCGGGCTCGGCGGTCGCCGGCGCGAGCAGGAAGTGGTCTTCCCAGATCTGTCGCAGGACCGCCTCGGGTGTGGTCTCGGCGGTCTCGTCGAGGTGGATGCGCCCGGACAGCGCGACCACCATGGCGTCATAGATCGTGTCGGCGTAGCGGCGGCGCGCGGTGTCGTCGGTGCCGATCCGGCCCTTGCCCGCCTCGTCGACGGCCCGCAGCGCAAGCAACTGCGCCGCGACAAGCGTCAGGTCGATCGCGCCGCGCACGCTGCTGCCCTGGCGCAGGTCCGGATGGTGTCGGGTCGCGCGCGTCAGGGCGACCGCGTCGGCGATCAGCGTCGGACCCAGCTCTGCGGCGACAGGCGACTCGTCGAGCGGGGCACGCAGCGCGACGATGCCGCGCTCGGCCGGCTCGTCCTGGTAGCCGATCGCGAGCCGGCACATGCGGTCGTGCACGCTCGTCGAGAGCCGGGTGGTGCCTACGTTGTCGAACGGGTTCATCGAGGCGACGACCCGGAACGACGCAAGCGCCGACACCCGGCCGACCCGGGGTACCGCAACCTCGCGTTCGGCCATGGCGGTCAGCAAGGTGTTGAGGGTGTCCTCCGGGGCGCGGTTGAACTCCTCGATGTAGAGGAAGCCGCCGCCGCGCATCGCTTCGAGCAGTGGGCCGTCGACGAAGTTCTCCGCGCTGTAGTCCTCGCGCAGCACCCGCGCCGGGTTGTGGTGGCCGACCAGCTTCGCCGGGGTGAGGTCCGCATTGCCCTCGACGAACACCAGCGGGATGCCCCATTCGGCGGTGATCGCCCGCAGCAGCGTCGTCTTCGACGTGCCGGGCGGGCCTTCCAACACGATGTCGCGCCCGGCGCCCATCGCCGCGAGCACCAGGTCGAGCTCGCGCTCGCGTCCGACGATGCGCTCCGCGATGCGCCGCCGCGCCTCGGACAGCGACGCGACGGTCGCACTCACCTCGCTGTCCTACTTGATCGTGTAGCCGGCGTCGACCTTGAGCTCGGTGCCGGTCACGTACCGTGCCTCATCCGAGCCGAGGAAGAGCACGGCGTTGCTGATGTCGATCGCGTTCACCCAGGGCACCGGAAGCGCGTGCGTCGTCGTGAAGACCTCGGCTGCTTGCTCGCGGGTGGGGTTGTCGACACCCGGCGCCAGCAACTTATAGGTCGCATCGTTGAGAATCATATCGGTGTCGACCGCAGAGGGGTGGACGGTGTTCACTCTGATCTGATGCTCGCCGAGTTCCAGTGCGAGGGTGCGCATCAAGCCCACCACCGCGTGTTTGCTCGCGGTGTAGGCGGCGACATTCGGCGTGCCCTTGATCCCAGCCGTCGAGCTGGTGATGATGATTGAACCGCCGCCGTTGGCGATCAGGTGCGGGGTCGCGGCCTTGGTGGTGTGCCAAACACCTTTCAGGTTCACATCGAGGACGTCGGACCACTCCTGGTCAGACACCTCGTGTGACTGATTCCCGAATTCGAAAATGCCGGCGTTGGCGGACACGATGTCGAGGTGCCCGAGTTGGGCGACGCCGTCGTCGAGGGCGGCCTTCAATGCGCCGTAGTCGCGCACGTCGGCCTTGGTGGCGACGATGCGCCGGTCGAGCGCCTCGACCTCGCGCACGGTCTCGGCGAGGTCGTCCTCGGTCGCGCCCGCGTAGTAGGGCGTGACCGACTCGATCGACTCGCACAGGTCGACGGCGATGATGTCCGCGCCCTCCTGGGCGAGCCGGATGGCGTGGCTGCGACCCTGCCCGCGCGCGGCGCCGGTGATGAATGCGACCTTGCCCTCGACCCGTCCTGGCATTGCGTCTCCTTTGACCTACTCGGTGATCAATCCGGCATAGCGGGTCACCGGATCGTATTACCCGCATCCACCGTGAACTCCAGGCCTGTGACGTAACGCGCCTCGTCCGAGCCGAGGAACAGCACCGGATTGCTGACGTCGTGCGCATCCACGATCTCGACCGGGAAGGTGTTCATGAAGGTCGGGCCGAGGTGGGATCGCGCTGCAGCAGCGGGTCGAGGCCGCCGAGCCCGGCCACCATCGGGGGTGTCGACGCCGGTGGGATCCACCGTGTTGACCCGGATGCGGTGCTCGGCCCGCTCGTCGGCCAGCGACCGGCAGATACCGACGACACCATGGCTGCGGCCCTGGCCGCGCGCTGCGCCGGATGACGAAGGCGGCCTTGCCTTCTGCCCGTCCTGTCATGATCGCGTCATTTCTTGTTGCTGAAACCCGCATCCACCGGGAGCGTCACGCCGGTCAGATAGCGCGCGTCGTCGGACACCAGCCACACGATCGCGTTGGAGATGTCGACGGCCTCGCCCATGTCGAGCGGGAGCGCGTTGGCATCGAATTCGACAGCGACGGGTCCTGCGCGAGGAACTCCATCATCACGTCGTTGACGACCATCGGGGTGCTGACCCCGGTCGGGTGCACCGTGTTCACCCGGATCGAGTGCGGCGCGAGGTTGTTGGCGTAGGAAGGCATCAGGCCCACGACCCCGTGCTTGGCGGCGGTGTAGCCGAGGCCGCCCCGCGTGGGCCCGCCGATGCCGTAGTTGCCGGCGGTCGAGCTGGTGAGCACGATCGCGCCGCCGCGGCCGCGCTCGATCATCGATGGGATCGCCGCCTCGACGGTGTTGAACACGCCGGTGAGGTTCGTGTCGATGTCGACCGGCCCGATCTCCGCGACGCCGGCGTCGAACGCGCTCTGCAGTGCGCCGTCGTCGCGCACGTCGGCCTGCTGCACGAATATGCGGCGGTCGAGCGCCTCCACCTCTCGGGCGATCTGCGCCAGGTCCTCTGGCGTGGCCATCGGCTAGGCGACGGACTCGATCTGGGCACGCAGATCGACACCGATGATGTCGCCGCCTTCCTGCGCGAGGCGCACGGCGTGCCTGCGGCCCTGCCCGCGCGCCGCGCCGGTGATGAAGGCGACCTTGCTCTCGACCTTGCCCATGCGAGATCTCCGTCCCGGCTTGTGCGCATTTGTGCGGCGCGCAATGCTGGTTGTGACACCAAGTGCCGTAGTTCGAGAAGTTGGTCCGGGCCGCAGCGTCGGCACGAGGAGGGACTATGACTCGCGCGGGGGTGGCGGGCGGGCGGCCACCGGTCACGACGCACGACGAGCTGGCTCGGGTCGCGCTGACATTGTTCGACCGGCGCGGTTTCGACGAGACGACCGTCGACGAGATCGTCTCCGCGGCCGGGGTCGGCCGCCGCACCTTCTTCCGGTACTTCCCGACGAAGTCGGCCGTGTTCTGGTACGACTTCGACCGTCACGTCGACGCGATGCGCGACTCGCTGGCCGGCGTCGAGCGGGACGTGTCGATGATGACCGCCGTCCGCGACGCGGTGCTGCTCGGCAACCGCTACGGGCCGGCCGACCTGGCCGATCTGCGGGTGCGGATGACACTGATCAGCGCGGTGCCTGCATTGCAGGCATCGGCAACGCTGCACTACGAGCGGTGGGAGCGGGTGATCGCCGAGTTCGTTGCCGTGCGCACCGGCCTGCCGCCCGATTCGCTCTACCCGTCGGTGGTCGGCCGTTGCGTGCTCGCGGCCTGCCGCGCCGCCTACGCCGACTGGGCCAGCGCCGGGGACGCCCCGCTCCGGAGCTATCTGGTCGCCGCCCTCGGCGCGTTGGCGCCCGGCTTCGACGAGGAGCAATTGCGCAGTGACGGGCGCCGCCTGGCCGCGCAGCGCCGGGCGCGCGCCCGCCGCGCCGCGCGCAGCTGACGGGCGCCACAATCACCGGATGGCTCACCGCATCGCGCTGCGCGAGGTCGTCATCGACGTCCCCACCGACATCTTGGCCGCCGAGACCGCGTTTTGGGCGAGGGCGCTGGACACCGACGCCCGACCGCTGAAGGACTATGCCGAGTTCGTCGAGCTCGCCGATCCCGCGGCGAGCTGTGTCGTGGGCCTGCAGGACGTCGGCACGGACACCGCGCGTTTCCACGTCGACATCGAGTCCGACGACGTCGAGGCCGAGGTGGCGCGTCTGGTGCGCCTGGGCGCGACCGAGGTGTCGCGGCACCTGTCCTGGGTGGTGCTGCGCGACCCGGCCGGTTTGTTGGTCTGCGTGGTGCCTCCGGACACGCCGGACTTCGATCGGCGCGCCCGCACCGTCGAGTGACGGTCGCATGACGAAACACCGCGCCCCGATGTGACACGACCGGGGAAACCTCACACCCCGTCACAACGGCGCGAGGTGGCCCGTCACCTCTACGACACAGCTTGTGTGTCGCGCTCACCGCGTTCGGAGGTAGCCCCCCCATGTCGTCATCCATCGCCGCGCCGTCCTTCCTGGCGACGCGCCGCGGCAAACTCACCCTTGCGCTGTTGTGCGCGATCGCCTTCCTCGACTTCGTCGACGCGTCGATCGTCAACATCGCGCTGCCCGACATCCGCACCGACCTGGGCTTCTCGGTCCAGGATCTCCAGTGGGTGCTGTCCGGCTATCTGCTCACCTACGGCGGGTTCATGCTGCTGGGCGGGCGCGCCGGGGACCTGCTCGGCCGGCGCCGGGTGCTGGTCACCGGCACGACCGTGTTCGCCGTCTCGTCGCTCGTCGGCGGGCTCTCGCAAAGCGCCGGCCTGCTCGTCGCCGCGCGGCTCGCCCAGGGCCTGGGTGCGGCCTTGATGCTGCCGGCCGCGCTGTCGCTGCTCACCACGAACTTCCGTGAGGGCAAGGACCGCAACACCGCGCTCGGTGTCTGGGGCGCGGTCGCCGGCCTCGCGTCGGCGGCCGGGGTGTTTCTGGGCGGGCTGCTCACCGAGGGCCCGGGCTGGCGGTGGGTGCTGTTCGTCAACCCGCCGATCGCCGTCCTGTTGCTGGTCGCGGTGTTCCGGCTGATCCCCGGCGAGCGGCGTCGCGCCCGCCTGCGGCACTTCGACCTCACCGGGACGGTCCTGGTGACCGGTGGCATGCTGCTGCTCGTCTACGCGTTGGTCAAGGCGCCGGACCAGGGCTGGGGTTCGGCCGGCACCATCGGCGAGCTGATCGGCGCCGGCGTGCTGCTGCTCGCGTTCGTGGCCCACGAGCGGCGCACCGCCGATCCGCTCGTGCCGCTGTCGATCTTCCGCGTGCGCGGCCTGGGCGCGGCGAACGTCACCATGCTGGTGGCCGCTGCCGGCGTCATCTCGATGTTCTTCTTCCTGACCCTCTACATGCAGAACGTGTTGGCGTTCTCGCCACTGCAGACTGGCGCGGCCTATCTGCCGTTCACCGCGGGCGTGGCGGTGGCGGCCGGGATCAGTTCGCAACTGCTCAACCGCGTCGGCAGCCGGCCGCTCATCGTCGTAGGCGCGCTGACCGGCGCCGCGGGCATGTATTGGCTGTCCCGCATGCCGGCCGACGGCTCCTACCTGACCGACCTGCTGCCGGGCATGATGATCGTCTCGCTCGGGCTCGGCGCGATGTTCGTGTCGGTGGTCACCGCGGCGAACGCCGGGGTGAAGGCGGACCGCGCCGGGCTCGCGGCCGCGCTCGTCAACGCCGCGCAGCAGGTCGGCGGCGCGCTGGGACTGGCGATCTTCTCCGCGATCGCGACGGCGCGCACCGACCACCTGCTCGCCGGGCACGCCGCACCCGCCGACGCGCTTACCGACGGCTTCCAGCGGGCACTGCTCGCCGAGAGCGTCTTCCTCGCGGCAACCGCGGTGATCGCGCTGCGGACCGCGAACATCCACGGGGAGAGCGACGACCCGGCCGGCGTGGTCGCGCCCGCGCTCGAGGCAGCGGTGTCGTGATCACCGGCGGCCGGATCCCGGTGGCGACCGGAGTCGATCTCACGATGATGTACGCGGCGCACGAGGCGTTCGCGCGGGACCTGGATCGGATCACCGCGGCAGTGGTCGCGGGCGACGCGTTCGCCGGGCCGACCCGGGCCGTGTGGCGCCGGTTCGTGGCGCAGTTGGAACGCCACCACACTGCCGAGGACACGGCGCTGTGGCCGCGGTTGCGCGAGTGCTCACTCGGCGCCGACGCGCTCGCCGTACTGGACGCGATGGAACTCGAACACGTGGACATCGAGGTGCAGCTCGAGCGCGTGGACAGCGCGTTCGCCGACTGCCGCCAGGACCAGTTGGCGCTAGGCCTGAGGGCGCTGCGCGAGGCGTTGGCCGCGCATCTGCGTCACGAGGAGGAGGCCGCGCTGCCGCTGGTGGTCATCCACCTCGGTCCGCACGGCTGGGACGGGTTCATCCGCGACGTCCGGTCGCGACCGGGTGGCCTGCGATCGGCGGCGAGCTATCTGGGCTGGCTGCTCGACGGCGCGTCCGATGCCACCCGGGCGCGGGTGCTGGCGGCGCTGCCGCTGCCGGTGCGGTGGGTGTACATGGCGAAGGAGCGCTCGCAACGCGCGCTGACCGTGCGGCGGTAGAAGTCCCTCGGGCCGATCCAACCGATCTGGGCCGCCGCCATCCCGGCGGCGGCGAGGTCGTCCAGGCAGGCTGCGAGCACCGCCTCCCCGACCCGCGCGTTGCGGTGGTCCGGGTCGACCCCGATCGGGCCGAACCAATGGACTCGGTGCACACAGTGGCAGGCGAACCCCGCGATCTGGTCACCGATGACGGCCACGAACACCGTGGCGGGGGAGCGGTCGAGCGCGCGCCGCCTCCCGCCGCCACGCGGGGTCGAAACGGGCTGCGATGAAGGCGTCGAGGTCGTCACGGTCGCCGGGTGCACCGCGACGCAGGACCAGACCGCCTGCCCGGCATTCGCCCGGCACCCAGTTGCCGACGTCGACCGTCATGTTCTGCGCCGAGCCGCTGCGTACGAACCCACACCGCTGCGCCAGCGCGATCGCGGCCGGGTAGCCGAGATCGATACCCGGCGACGCGTAGGCGGTCGCGGTGTTGTCGCCGATCATGACCGGGTGCGCCCCGCCGATGCGCGACTGCTCGCTCGCCGCGGTCAGCAGCCGGCTGCCGATCCCGCGTCGCCGCCCGCTCGGATGGACGGCGAAGCCGTCGATGTGGCCGCGATCGCCCGCACCGGAGGTGAACACGCGGCCGACCGCCTCGGTGTCGGCAACGGCGACCAGCCCGGGCCCGTCGCGATGGACGAGCAGGTGGGCGAGCGCGGCGCGCTGGACCGGCTCGCGGTCGAGTGTCTGCGCGAACAGGCGGCGCAGCGCCGGGAGGTCAGCCGGCCGCGCGGTTCGGATCGCCGCCGGCACGCCGTCGGTCACGACGCCGATCCAAGCGCATCAACACTGGTAGCGCCGCGAGACCTTGACGAACAGGTGCTGCCGGTCGAAGACGACGTCGACGTATTGGCGCAGGTATCGCCCCGAGCGCCATTGCAGCAGCCGGGTCCCGTCGTCGAGGTTACGAACCACGTTCGGGCTGCGGCGCATCGCGAGGACCCACTGCCGTTCGGTCTTGCCGCGCGGGTCCCCGAGGCGACGTAGCCCCGAGCCGACACTCATGACCGCAGGTTATGAAGCTGTTAGGTTCTTATCAAGTTCACAGATAGCAAACTCTCAGCCACTACCCGCTGGCGAGCATCACGACCGCCGTGCCGGTCATCGCCAACTGGCACCCGATGCCGAACGCGCCGCTCGCCGTGCTCGGCCGAAGCCGCCCGATCAGTGCAGCCAGGGCCGGGAGCGCAACGGCCACCGCGAGCGTCGGGGCGAGCAATTGCGCGGCGTGGCCGCCTGCAGACATGCCCGGCATGGCCGAATGTGTAGCCGAATCGGTGGCCAGGAGCGGCGCCGGCAGCATGAACGCCATCGCCGCGCAGAGGGCACCTGCTGCGCGGGCGCGCGCGCGACCGGGCCATGCCACACGTAGCTGTGAATCGCATCGGTGCGGAACCAGGCCAGCGCGGCCAGGGACACGCCGGCGACGACCTGGTTCGCGAGTCGAGGCAGCGTTGCGACCAGCATCGCCGCCATCGCCAGACCCATCGCGAAATGCGTCAGCTCGACATCGAAACGCCCACGGTTGCGGCTACCCGCGCTGCCCGCCAGCCGTATCGCGTGGTAGCCCGCGACGACCATCATCAGTCCGGCGAGCACGCACCGCAGGCCGTCCGGTGTCGCCATCGCGCGCCTCCTGGTCCCGGCGAGCATGCGAGTGCGGGGATCACCGCGTCAATGGTGAATCAGGCGAGCGTTCAGGCCCCCGTCGACAGATCCCGACACCAGCAGCGCGTGCGGGCAGCGCCCGGCTCAGCCTGAACTCGGACACCTTCGAGTACTTGGTCGACATCAACGAATTGCACGCCGACCGGGTTACATCACCGGCACCGGTGCGAGCCAACCGCGGCGGGTCGAGCCCCGGTCAGACGAGGAAGGCCGTGCGCGGGGTGTCCCGCCCGGTGGCGTTGATGCCGAGACCGTCGGCGGAGTAGCCCTCGGTCGTCGAGTACCGCGCAGCGGCGCAGCAGTTCGGTATCGCCGTCGCCTGCGGCGAAGCGGTCGAACATCGGTTGCCGCGCGGGGCCGCTGGTCGGCATCGGCGAGGCCGGTGTAGAGCACCCGATACCCGCGCAGCGCGCTCGGCAACCCGATCACGTCGCGATACGCCTGGGCCAGCAGTTCGGCGGCGCGCCCGTTGCCGGGCGACTCGGTCGTGCGTACCGGGTCGTCGAACAGGTCCGGCAGCGCCGGCTTCATGTCCGCGAGCACGTCGACCACCACGTGCGCGGTGCCGGCCGGCACCCGGTCCGGGTCGGCGCTGCGCTCGGCCTCGGGGCGCAGGTCGTAGACGGTCCGCACGCCGAGGGTGGTGACGGCGGCCAGCCCCGGCAATGTGGGGATCGTGATGGGCGCGCCGAGCAGGTCGCTCATGGAACGCACTGTGTCAGTGCCGCGACGAACGTCTTGTCGCAGTCAATATCGTGTGGGCATGACCTCGGACCTGCAGCAGTTCTCGATGCTCATCGGCGGCAAGCCGGCCGACGCCCGCTCCGGTAAGACCTGGGAATCGCAGAATCCGTACACCGGCAAGCCCTGGGCGGTCATCCCGGACGCTGCGCCCGAGGATGTCGACGACGCGGTCGCGGCGGCGCGTGCGGCGCTGTCCGGCGAATGGGCGACGATGGGCGGTGCCGCCCGCGCCGCGCTGATGCACCGCCTCGCCGACCAGATCGACGAGAACGCCGAGTGGCTGGCGCGGCTCGAGGTGTCCGACTCGGGCAAGCTGCTGCGCGAAATGTCCGGGCAGATGAAGGGCCTCGGCTCCTGGTACCGCTACCACGCCGGGCTCGCCGACAAGCTCGAAGGCCGGTCCATCCCGACGCCGAACCCGAACTACGTCGTCTACACCAAGCGGGTGCCGGTCGGCGTGGTCGCGGCGATCACGCCGTGGAACTCGCCGTTGCTGCTGATGACCTGGAAGCTCGCCCCGGCGCTGGCGGCCGGCTGCACGACGGTGGTGAAGCCGTCCGAGCACGCGCCGGTGTCGACGCTCGGCTTCGCTCAGCTGGTGACGCAGGCCGGCTTCCCGGACGGTGTGTTCAACGTCGTGTGCGGGCACAGCCGCGAGATCGGCGCCGCGCTGGCCGGGCATCCGGGCGTCGACAAGGTCGCTTTCACCGGTTCGACCAACACCGGTCGCGCGGTCGGCATGGCGGCCATGCAGAACCTGAACCGGGTCACCCTCGAGCTCGGCGGCAAATCGCCACAGATCGTCTTCGAGGACGCGGATCTCGACGCCGCCCGCGACGGCCTGCTGGCGGGGGTGTTCGCGGCGACCGGGCAGACTTGCATGGCCGGGTCGCGGCTGATCGTGCATGAGAGCGTGCACGATGCGCTGGTCGCGAAGCTCGTCGAGAGGGTCAACACGATCAAGTTGGGCGACCCGACCGACCCGGACACCGAGATGGGGCCGGTGGCGAACCGGCCGCAGTACGAGAAGGTGCTCGGCTACCTGCGCACCGCGGTCGACGACGACGGTGCCACCGTCGCCTGCGGCGGCGGGCCGGCCGACGACGTGGGCGCGCTGTTCGTCAAGCCCACGGTGCTCACCGGCGTGGGCCGCGATGCGACGGTGGTGCGCGAGGAGATCTTCGGCCCGGTGCTGTCGGTGTACACGTTCACCGACGAGGCCGACGCCGTGCAGGCGGCCAACGACACGCCCTACGGGCTGGCCGGTGCGGTGTGGACCAAGGACGTGCACCGCGCGCACCGGGTGGCCGGACAGATCCGCGCCGGCAACGTGTGGATCAACACGTACCGCGCGGTCGCACCCGGCGTGCCGTTCGGCGGTTTCGGCCTGTCCGGGATCGGTCGCGAGAACGGCATCAATGCGGTCAACGAGTACCTCGAGGACATCTCGATCTGGGTGGAACTCACCGGCAAGAGCCGTGACCCGTTCGTCATCGGCTGATGACCCGTCCCGAGGCTTCCTGGTTCTCCGACGCGATCCTCTACGAGATCTACCCGCAGTCCTTCGCCGACAGCAACGGCGACGGCATCGGCGACTTCCAGGGCGTGCTCGACCATCTCGATCACCTGGCGTCGCTGGGCGTCACCGCGATCTGGTTCAACCCGTGCTTCGCGTCGCCGTTCCGCGACGCCGGCTACGACGTGTCGGACTACCTGCAGATCGCGCCGCGCTACGGCCGCAACGACGATCTCGTCCGCATCGTCGACGCCGGACGCGAACGCGGCATGCGGGTCCTGCTCGACCTCGTCGCCGGGCACACGTCGATCGAACACGCGTGGTTCCGCGCGTCGTGCGCCGATCCCGGTGACGACCGCTACGTGTGGTCGGATCGACCCGGCCCGGGATTCGTCACATCACCCGGTCCTCGGCCGGGTTTCTATTTGAAAAATTTTTACGACGAGCAGCCGGCGCTGAACTTCGGCTACGCGCGGCTCGATGCGGACGAGCCGTGGCGGCAGGCCGTCGACGCGCCCGGTCCGCAGGCCAACCGCGCCGCGCTGCGTGAGGCCATTGCGTTCTGGCTCGACCGCGGGGTGTCGGGCTTCCGCGTCGACATGGCGACCTCGCTCGTCAAGGACGACCCGGACCTGGTCGAGACCGCGAACCTGTGGCGAGAGCTGACCGACTGGATGAACACCGCCTACCCAGAAGCGGTGCTACTGCCCGAGAGCGGATACCCGATGCCCGAGGACTTCGGGCTGCGCGGCGGCTTCGACGGCGACTTCTTCCTGCCGATCCACGAGGCGCACAGCGCGCTGTTCAACAACGGCGGCGCGGGCGTACTGCCCTGGTTGGTGAACTATCACGGCTGCTTCTTCGACGCCGCAGGGCCGGACGGGCCGGGCACCTTCGGCCTGTTCGAGCGGTTGTGGCGTGAGCACCGGTCGGCCACCTCGGCGCAGCGGCCGGTGATCCTCGCGAGCGCCGACCACGACTTCTCCCGGCTCGCGTGCGGCACCCGTACCGCCGAGCAACTCGGCGCCGCCTACACCTTCCTGCTCACCTGGGGCACGGTGCCGGCGATCTACTACGGCGACGAGATCGGCATGCGCTACCTGCCCGGCATGCCCGACCACGAGGGCAGCGTCTGGGATCCGCACTACAACCGCAGCGGTTGCCGCACACCGATGCAGTGGGACAACGCGCTGCCGAACGCCGGCTTCTCCACCGCGCCGGGCGAGCAGTTGTACCTGCCGCAGGATCCCGACCCGGACCGGCCCACCGTGGCCGCGCAGGTGGACGACCCGGGTTCGGTGCTGAACACCGTCCGGCGGTTGACCGCCTTGCGCAAGCAGGTGCCCGACCTCCGGGTCGGCGCCGCGACGACCGTGCTGCACGCCGACTATCCGCTGGTCTACCTGCGCGGTGATCGTTACCTGGTGGTGGTGAACCCGCTCGGCGCTGCCGCCGCGGCGTCGGTCGACGTCGGCGGGCGTGACGTCCATCCGCTCGTCAGCGCCGGGGTCGAGGTTCGCGACGCGCAGGCCCGCGCCGAACGCTTCGGCTACGCGGTGTTCGAGCTGCGTTGAGTCGCGCCTTCCCCCGTTGAGTGGCGACTCGGGGTGTTGAGTGGCGACTCGGGGTGTTGAGTGGCACGTAACAAGTCGCCACTCATGCGCGGATGTCGCCACTCAACTCAGGTGCGGTCGGACCACAGGGCGGCGACGTGCCGTGCGTCGGTGCCGCAGCAGCCGCCGCGGATGGTCAGGTTGGGTAACAGCGGCTCGAGCTGGCGGTGCGACGACGTGAACTCGATCGGGTCGCCCTCGTCGAGCTCCTCGGCCTCGTCGAGCTCGGCGTGGGTCTTGGCCGAGGCGTTGCAGCGCAGCCCGACGATCCGCTCCCGCCACGCTCCATCGTCGAGCCCACCGACGACATGGGTGGGATGGGCACAGTTGACGAGGAAGTAATCTGGCGCGGCCGCGGCGTCGACGTCCGCGACTGCCTGCGCGAGTGCGGTGCCGTCGGGTAGCCGTCCGTCGGTCTCCACGGTGAAGGAGATTGCCACCGGGACGCCGACGTCGCGCGCGGCGCGCACGATTCCGATCGCCTCGCCGGTGCCGGTAAGCGTGTACGCAGTCACGATGTCGGTGCCGCCCGCGGCCAGCGCGGCGACCTGTGGGCGGTGGTAGTCGGCCGCTTGGTCGGGTGCGGCTCCAAAGCCGGCTCGATAGGCGTCCTCGCGTGGGCCGACGCTTCCGCACAGCACGACGTCGTCGAGATCGCGGTACTGCTCGCGCAGCTCACTGAGGTGCTCGAGCGCTGCCCGGTTCACCCGATCGAGATCGGCGGGGGAGTAGCCGACCCGCGCGCCCCAATCCGGGTTCGCCCGCCACGTGGCCGATTCCAGCATCAGCCCGGCGCCGGCGGCGCGGGCGATCGAGGCATACCCGTCGTAGTAGTCGCGCAACAGCTCGCGCCCGGCCGCGTCGTCGAGCAGCGGGAACGCCGCGAACTCGGGCAGGTCGAGCCCGTGGTGGAAGATCAGGTCGGTTTCCAGGCCGCCGTCGGTGACCATCCTCCGGCCGGCCAGTTGCGGCATCTCCATGGCCTATCTGTACCAGACCAATTGGTCTGGTACAGATAGGCGGTGCCTAAGAACGGGGCGCCGACTCGCGCCCGGATCCTCGACGCGGCCGAGCGACTGGTGATCGAGAACGGCTTCGCGGCGACGTCGGTCGACCAGGTGATCGTCGAGTCCGGCACGTCCAAAGGCGCGTTCTTCCACCACTTTGATTCCAAGCTCGAACTCGCGCGGTCACTCGTCGACCGCTACGCGGTCGCCGACATCGCGCACCTCGAGCAGGCGCTCGAGCATGCCGCCGCGCGGTCCGACGACCCCGCGCGCCAGGTGATCGAGTTCGTGCGGTTCTTCGAGGCCGGTGCGGACGAGCTGATGGCCGCGCAGTCGAGCTGCCTCTACGTGTCGATCCTCACCGAACGCCAGCTCGCCGACAGCGGTGCGGCTGTGCACATCGGTCAGGCGATCGTGGCGTGGCGCTCGGCGCTGTCCACCATGCTGCGGGCCGCGCTGGCCGCACGTCGCGGCTCGCCGGCCGTCGACTGCGATGCGCTCGCCGACCATGTGTTCGTCACGTTCGAGGGAGCGTTCCTGCTGTGTCGCTCGACTTCGGACAACGCGCACATGGGCGCCCAGCTCACCGCGCTGCGGCAGCTGCTGGAGGCGTTGCTGATTCCGTAATCGAAAGGGCGAGCGCGGGGCAGGCGGCAACGGCGCGACGCATCGCGGCTGCGTCGGAGCCGATACGCGGGTTGTGGATGACGGGGAAGCCCCACTCGTCGAGTTCGATTCGCTCCGGCAGCAAGGCGCGGCACAGTCCGTGACCGTCGCAGCGGGTCCAGTCGATCGTCAAGGTCTGCATGGCGCTCACCCGACCGGCAGCCGGCCGAGCAGCGGCCGCCCGCAGGTGCCTTGGCGGAGGTGTCGTTCGGTCTCGTCGTGCAGCAGGTGCAAACCGGAGGTGACGAAGCGCGCGGCGCCGTCGGGGTGTGCGCAGGCGCCGCGGCCGGTCACCACCCGGGCGTGTGTCAGCGCGGCGCCCACGGCAGGTGCGCCGGTGACAAGTGCGCCGACGTCGCGGGCGAGCGCCGGCAGGCCGAAGTGGCACGGACCGCACTGTCCTGCCGACTGGGCGGCCAGCCAGTGCGTCACCCGCTGCAGCTCGCCCAGTGCGCAGGTGTCCTGGTCGAGCACCAGCACCACGCCCGCGCCGAACGAACCGCCCGCGTGCCGCAGTCCCGCGCGGGAGAGCCGGATCTCGGGGTACGGCGTGATCCACGACCCGTGGTAGCCGCCCACGACCACGGCCTGCGGATGCTCGGGCGCACCCGCGGCGGCGAGCACCATGCCGAGCGGCGCGCCGAGCGGGATCTCCACCACGCCGGGCCGCGCGACCGCCCCGCCGAGCGTCACCAGGGTGGTCCCCGGCTCGTCCGACGTGCCGGTCTCCGCGAAACGGTGCGGCCCCAGGCGCAACAGCACCGCCACCTGGGCGAACGTCTCGACATTGGACAGCAGCGTGCCGTTGGCGCTCGGCGGGACGCGCCGGCCGGGCGGCACCGGCGGACCGCCGGCGAGGGCCCGCGCGACGGCGCGGGCCTCGCCGGCGACGAATCCGCCGCCGAGCACGCGCACCTCGATCCGGCGCCGGTCCGGGCGCTCGACGGCGGCGGCGCGTACCCGCGCGGCGCTCGAGTCGTCGTGCACCGCGATGGTGACCCGGCGCGCCCCAACGGCGTCGGCGACCGCGAGCGCGCCGTCGAGCACCAGGTGCGGCGCCCGGCGCAGCAGGACCCGGTCCTTGAGGCTGGCCGGCTCGCTCTCCGTGCCGTTGACCACGACCCAGCGGCGGCCGTGCTGTCCGGCGAGCGAGCGCAGCTTGGCGGCCAGCGGGAACCCGGCGCCGCCGCGGCCGGCGAGCCCGCCGACGGCGTCGAGCAGTCGCAGCAGGTGGTCGAGGTCGGTTCCGGGCTGCGGGCCGTGCGTCGCGAGATGGCTGCGCAGGTCGAGCGACACGCCGTTGCACAGCCCGGCGAGCAGCCGGGCGCCGCCGATAACCCAGGCATCGACGTCGGCGGCGGGTGCCGACCGCACCGCGGCCGGATGGTCGAGGGTGGCGGTCATCGGGCTGCCTCCGAGAGCGGGCGGGGGGTTGTCGTCGAGACGAAACGAGAGGCCGTACGCGGCCGCCCCAGCCGTACGGTGGCGAGCCGGGCGGCCCCGGCCGCGAACACCGCGACCAGGCACGCCAGGTAGAGCACGCGGACCCAGCCCACCTCGCTGTCGGTACCGGAGAAGAAGCCGTGCCACATCGCGCTGAACCACCCGAGGTAGGCCAGGCAATGCAACCCGCGCCAGATCCGGGCGCCGCGGGGCGAGGCTGCCATCCGGCCGCGGGCCAGGCCGAGCACAGCCGCGGTGAGGAACAGGTAGACGCCGATCGTGCCGAGCGCGACCCAGCCCGGTCGGTAGCCGGAGGTGAACGGCGCGATCGCGCCACGCCAGCCGACCCCGGCGTAGGAGTCGGCGAGGATCGTCGCGACGTGCACACCCAGCACGAGCAAACCGAGACCCGCGCTCGCCCGGTGCAAGTACTGCACGAGGTAGCGGCGGTTGACGTGCTGGGTGGTGCGCCCGCCCCGGGACACGAGTGCGCCGAGGCTGGTCGAGATCGAGAGCAGCACGAGCGCGGCCAGGCCGGCGCCGCGCGCCGTGTACCAGAGCATCATCGCGTCGCTCCCGCGACGGGCCGCAAGTGTTCGGCCGGCTGGGGTGTCGGCCAGCGGCGCGTGGCGAGGATCGAGCCGTCGTCGGCGACGAGGCGGGCGGCGAGGTGTCGCTCGTCGAGCCAGGACAGCGCGCGCTCGCCGCGCACCAGCGCGGCGGTGCTCGCGGTGTTCGCGGCAAGTGCCGACGGCGCGGCGACGGTGACCGTGCGCCAAGGTCCGCGGGCCGGCCGGCCGGTCAACGGGTCGACGATGTGGTGCATCGTGTGGCCGGCCCGTTGCCAGGTGCGCACGGTGGTGGTCGAGGTCGCGACGCCGCCGCCGCGGATGCGCACCAGCTGCCCGTCGGCACCGGCGCGCTCCGCCACCCGGATGCACCACCCGGCGGGCGCGTTGCCCGCAACGGCGAGATCACCGCCGAGTTCGACGAGCACCCCGGTGTCGTACCGGTGCGCAAGTGTGCGGGCGGCGTGATCGGCCGTCCACGCCTTTGCGGTGGCGCCGAGGTCGAGCGCCGCGCCCAGCGGCACCCGCAGCAGCCCGGCGTCGCGCTGCAGCCGCACCGCGCGCCAGTTGCGGCGTGCGGCCGGCGCGGCGTCCGGGCGCTCGATCGACTCCCTGGCGCGCACTGCCTCGATATCGCGGTCGTAGCCGAGCCGGGCGAGGTCGAGCCCGACGGTCGGGTCCACCGCACCGTCGGTCTGCGCGGCCGCCCGCAGCGCCGCGGCGACCAGGTCGGCCAGCAACATCGGGACCGGAGTGGGGCGCCCGGCGCGCGCGTTGGCGATGGACAGCGCCGAGTCCGCCCGGAACCGGCTCGCGGCTGCGTCCACCCGGCGCAGCAGGGCCTGCAGGTCGGCGGTTGCGGGTCGCAGGGCCGCCTCGTCGAGTACGACGAGGCGGACGGTGCAGCTCCAGGCCGAGCCGACCCAGGTCCCGCTCATGATCCGTTGCTCCCGCCCTGCGCGGTGGTGCCCCCGTCGACGCTCTCGACGTCGCTCGACGACGATTCGTCCGAACTCGAGGAGCTGCTCGCCGAGGAGCTGCTCGCCGAGGAGCTGCTCGCCGAGGAGCGCTCGGAGGACTGCTCGCCGAGGTGCTCGGCGTCGCGGTGGGGCTGACGCTCGAGGTGCTGGAGCTGGTGCCTTTCGTCGTCGACGTATCTGTCGTCGTGCCGCTGGCGGTGTCGGCCGTGCTGGCCACCGCCGAGACGAGCCCTACGGTGAGCGCGGCGGCGGCGCCGGCCGCAACGGTGCCGATGATCGTCGCGCGCCGGTGCAGGCGGGGGTCGGGTCGTCCGGTCATGGCACAACCATCGCGGGTTCGCGATCAGGCTGCACTCAGCGCAAGGTCAAGGTTTCCTCAAGGCTGGCTGGGCGGGGCCGAAGAGCCGGCTCGGGTCGCTTCGCAACGGGAACCGGGGTTCTCGATGATGCCGAGCACGCGATCTACCCGCTTGCTGCGTCCGACCCCTGTCCGCCGCACAGCCGGCTCACGTACGGTGACAGTCATGAGCCGCACCGACGCCCCGGCGCGCCAGCACGACGGCGTCCTCGGTCGCATCGAAGGGTTCCGCGATCGGGTGCGCGCCAAGCCGGGCGGGCGGACCGCGTGGCGGGTCGGGATCACCACGCTGGGCGTGGTGATCATCCTCGGCGGCATCGTCCTACTTCCGCTGCCCGGCCCCGGCTGGTTGATCATCTTCGCCGGCCTCGGGCTGCTCGGCACCGAGTACGAGCGGGCGCGCCGGTTGCTGACCTGGGTCAAATGCCAGGTGCAGGGCTGGTGGCAATGGCTCGAACGTCAACCGGTGTGGGTGCGCGTGGGCGTGGCCGCACTGACCGCACTGTTCGTCGCCGCGATCCTCTTCGCCGCGGCGTGGTGGTTCTTCCTGCGCTGACCGGTCAACGCCGCGGGTACCGCGGCGGCCGCGGCGGGCGGCTCTCCAGCACGACCAGGATGAGGATCAGCAGCAGCCCCACCGACAGGATCCAGCCGAGCAACTGACCCAACGGCATGACCGTGGGTCCGTTCTGGCTGTGGTGATAGGTCAGGTGCGCGTGGATGGTGAGCCCGAACGCCAGCACGTCGGCCACTGCCAGTACGACGATCCATCTGATCGCCCGCCGCGAGCGCTGCGCCGATCCGTGCACGAGCGGTGACGTTACGGCCTCGCAGCTGCGCGGCGCGTCGCCCACTTCGCTGAATCCCAGGTGACGCCGGCCCTTCGCTGAGTGGCGACATCCGTGGGTGAGTGGCGAGTTACAACTCGCCACTCATGGCACTTTCTCGCCATCGACGGAGGGTCGGCGGCGGTGGTGCGCGATGCTGGGCAGATGAGCGAACGCAACGTGCTGGGCGAGGAGTTGGAACCGTGTGGGACCGACCCGCTCACCGGCTTCTTCCGCGACGGGTGCTGCAGCACCGGGCCGGAGGATCTCGGCAGCCACACGATCTGTGCGGTGGTGACCGCCGAGTTCCTCGAACATCAACGCGGCATCGGCAACGACCTGTCCACGCCGCGGCCGGAGTACCGCTTTCCCGGCTTGGTGCCCGGTGACCGCTGGTGCGTCACCGCGACGAACTGGGCACGCGCATACCGCGACGGCGTCGCCGCCCCGGTGGTGCTGGCGGCGACGAACGTCGCGGTGCTGCGCATCGTGCCGATCGAGGTGTTGCGTAAACTTGCCGTCGACGTGCCCGCCGACCCGAGCTCCCTCGAACCCTAGTTGATCTTCCAGAGCTTCTCGTACTGCTCCCGGAAGTCCTTCACTCCGACGTAGTAGCCGTCGGAGTCCAGCAGGGCCGCGGCGATCTTCTCCTGGGTGAGCAACTGGGTGGGCAGCTTCGGGTAGTGGAGCTGTGGCCAGGAGTTACCTGACACTGTCAGCAGTAAGTTGTACAGGCTTCTTGTTGATCCGTCGAGAGTTGAGCGCAGGAATTTCGGTAGTGGGTCGAGTAACACCAGTGAGCGAGCGATCAGTGAGTGCGGCATCTGCGTCACGCGAAGACCGGGCCGGTGCCGGGGAGCAGCGCGAGACCGCTGGCCGCGAGCGTCGCACCGATGTGGTCGACCCCGGTGTCGGCCAGATCGGTTCCGGTGCGTCGAGGCGTTCGCCGAGGCCGTCCCCGAATTCGAGCCGGATGCCGTCGCCCGGGGTGGCCGCCGTCGGAGGTGCGTGAGTACCCAGCGATGTGTTCGCCGGTGCCCGGTTCCAGCCGCTTCGTGCTGGTGGTTCAACGTGTTACAGGTCGAGGGTCACTTCGTCGCGCGGCTGCGCGCAGCAGATCAGCGCGCTGCCTTCGGCGGGGGGTTCGACCGGGTCGGGGTCGTATCGGAGCTTGCCGGCGATGACAGCGGTTTCGCAGGTGTGGCAGACCCCGGTCCGGCAGGACCATCGGACGGGGACGTCGCACGCCTCGGCGAGTTCGAGCAGGCTGATGTAGGCGTCGCTCCACCGGACGGTGAGGTTGCTGCGGGCGAACTCGATCACGGGCCCGTGTTCAGGCTGGCCGGTGGGCGGGTGCGGCGTCGGCGCGGGCGGCGCGCTGATACCTGGCGTCAGGCTTGGTGCGGGCCCGAACGGTTCGGTGTGGATGCGCGCGGCGTCGACGCCGCCGGCAGCCAGGCCAACGCTGATCTCGGCCATGAACGACGCGGGCCCGCACAGGTAGGTCTCGGCGTCGCGGGGCAGCGCAAGGGCGGCGAGCAGCGATCCGCTCAGGCGGCCACGGCTGTCGAAATCGCGGCCTTCTCGATCGTTCGGGCCGGGACGGCTGTAACAGATATGCGTATGAAGGTTCGGCAGCGAGGCGGCAAGACCGCTGGCCTGCGCGGCGAATACATGGTCGCGGCCGCTGCGAGCTCCGTGCAGCCACCAGATCTCGCGATCGGATCTCTCCGCGGCCAGCGCCTGGAGCATCGCGAGGACCGGGGTGGCACCGATGCCCGCGCTGACGAGCAGGACCGGAGCGTGCCCGTGGTCGAGGATGAAGGTGCCGCGGGGTGCCGCGATGTCGAGTTGGTCGCCGACGGCGAGCCTGGTGTGCAGATAGCCGCTGGCTGCGCCGTCGGGTTCGCGCTTGACCGAGATCCGGTAGTAGCCCGCGCCGGGCGGCCCCGACAGCGAGTAGTTGCGTAGCAGCGGGCGGCGATCGTTGCCGGGTCGCACCCGCACCGTGAGGTACTGCCCCGGACGGGCTGCGGGCAGCGGCATGCCGCCGGGATCTTCGAGGCGGATAGAGATGACCGAGTCGCTTTCGGTGCTGATCGCGGTGACCGCCAACGCCCGGAAGCCGGGCCAGGCAGGCGGCGGGCTGGTGAGCGCCAGACCCGCGTTGCCGGTTTCGGACCCCGCATCGAGCAGCGCTTGCAACGATGCCTGCCAGCCAGGGCTGAGGGCCGGGATCCGCAGCGCTCGAAGCAGCTGTTCGCGGGCGTGTCCGGGTAGATACAGCAGCGCGTCGACCGCTGCCACCGGCATCTGTTCGGGGCCGGCTGCCAGTTTGACGATCTTGTCTCCCGCCTGCACATCGCCCACCTCGAGAACCCGGAAGTAGAAGCCCGGACGGTGGTGTGCGACGAGCAGGGCAGGCATGCGCGGGTCGTTCATCCGGATGCCGACGCGGTAGCAGGTGACGCGTGGTTGGGTCACCTCGAAGACCGAGGTCCCGATCCGATACCGATCACCGATGCAGACCTCGTCGTCGCCGAGCCCGTCGACGGTGAAATTCTCACCGAACTGTCCGTAGCTGAAGTCGCGTCGCCCGAGCTCGCGTTCCCAATAGCGGTAGGACTCGATCTGGTACACGAACACCGCACGTTGCTCGCCGCCGTGTCCGCCGAGGTCTCCCTGCCCATCACCGTCCACGTTCAGTCTGCCGACCCGTCGACGCCCGGCCACCGGATCCTTGAAGACCCCGGTGTGAACGGTCTTGCCCTGCCACGGCACGTCCCTCGGCAAACCGACGTTGACAGACAGGAGGGTGCCAACCGGCGCGCCCACCGATGATCCCATGGTCGATCCCGAAATCACTACCCGCACCTCCCGTGATCGCACCCGCAGACCGCTCGGCGAAGTATCCCGCACGCGCGAAGCAAGCTGGCCGCAGTGCGCCGGTTCGCGAGGTTGCTGGCGCGATGTCCCCCTTGCATTGCACGGCGGGGCGAGACCGTCATCTCTGACTCCCAAAGGAGGCAAGATGACCACTAGCGGTGGCGCCGGACCGACGCAGGACTTCAAGCTCGAGGTGATCGTCATCCCGGTCGCCGACCTGGACCGGGCGAAGGAGTTCTCTGCCGGACTGGGCTGGCGTCTCGACGCGGATTTCGCATTCGACAATGGCGTTCCGTCATCCAGTTCACACCACCCGGCTCGCATGCCTCGCTCCAGTTCGGCACCGACATGATCTCCGCGCCGCAGTGATTCCTCGAATGGTCCGTTGGTGTCTCCTGGTTTGCGCAAAAGGGACGCTAACGACTTCAAACGCAGCAGAGCGAGCCAGTGCAGGCGCTGGTGACATCACTGGTCAGCGGCGTCCGCAGCCCTGGCGACGCCTCGTGTACCCCGGGTCGCCGCCGAACGTGAACGCATCGCACGATTCGCAGACCACAACTCGAACGAGCACACGCCGGCCTATCCCTGTATAAGCGTGTTCGATCGTTGAGCGTGCCGATCATGGTGTGCGTCGATTTCGACCGGCCGGTGTGATCGTTTCGTCGGCCGGCGGGCCCGGGAGGCTCAATTTGGGTCCGCTCGTCGACGCGCACGGTCAATTGATCATGGTTCAGGCTTGATGTCGGTGTGCGGGCATAGCATTGACCCGTGCGGCGGGCACGGGTTGGTGCTGGGGACGCGGCGTTTGCGCGCTTGGCCAGCGGCTGTACTCGGGCCTGTCCGGAGTGAGCCTAGATCAGTTCGAGTATGGAAGCTCGTGTTGCAAGGCGGCGTAGACCCGATCAACTACAAAGGCCGGAAACTCCCGCTAGTGGGCGTGTCGCATGGCTTCGAGTGCGACCTGAGTGCGGCTGCGTAGTTCGAGTTTTACGGGATGTGGGTGACGTGGGTTTGCACGGTGCGCGCGGAGATGTGCAGGCGGCGCGCGATCTGTTGGTTGGTCATCCCGTCTGCGATGAGCTGCACGACGTCTAGTTCGGCGCTGGTGAGGCTTTCCCAGCCGACGCGCACGGATCGGTGGGGCTTTCGCCAGCCGGTCAGTGCTGCTCCGGCTGCGGTGGCTGATAGGTGTGTACGGATGGCAGCCAGCATTCGGTCTTGATCGCCGGCCCAGTACATGTGGTCCTCGCCGGCCATCTCGAGATACCACGCGTTTGGGATGTGAGCGCCGATGTATCGACCGCATTCAACCGGGATGACCATGTCGTTGGTTCGGTGCACGACCAGGACCGGCACGGTGAGGGTGGGCAGCAGCTGTCGAACGTCGACGTCGAGGTGCATGCGCAGTGACGCGGCGACGGCGCCGGGAGTGGCGGCGAAGCCGCTGGCGGCAGGGCCGCCTTCTGACCAGGCCAGCAGGGCCGCGGCCGGTGAGTTCGCCGCGTTCATCACGGCCGCTATGTCGCTCAGCCGCTGCTCGAGGGTGGGCGTGTCGCGGCGCGGATCGCGGTCGGAGTGACCCATTCCTCGCTTGTCGAACACGATGACCCGGCAGAACTCGGCGAACTTGCGCAAAAGCGGTTGAGCAACGCTTCGTGCCAGGCGTATTCGATGTGGGAAATGAAGCCCGGTATCAGGACGACGCCGACGGGTCCATCGCCGAAGACTTGATAGGCGATGTTGAGTCCCCTCGCTGGGCGCGTATCGGATCGGCGGTACAGGCGTGAGCATCAGCTTGGGTTCTCGTCGATGAAAGTCGTCGGCAGGCCCCGCGGACGTCGAACGCCACACCGGTCAACTCGCCTAATCGGGCGCTCAACTCCTGCACACGCGAACCTCCGGAGCTCGTTTCACCAGACGTCACAGTCACGTATCGTCCTTCACCGCGTCACAGGCAAGACTGAATTGCGTGACACTACTCGAGACGTTTTGCCCCGGGGTCTCGTGAGTGTCACAGGTAGGCCAGGTCTGCTCCCAGCAGGGTGCCTCGGCGCCGTGTCGGGCGCCGCACCCGAGCAGGTCCTTCAGCCACGTGCGGTCCTTCGAGATCGCGATTGTCGTCGCTTGTGGGTGCAGTATCGCGCAACTACGCTCGGGCGAAGCCGCGACCAGAGGAGTCCACGAATGCCACATTGCAAGCCCGAAGAGCTCCCAGCGGGCGGCGGAGGTCGCTGGCCAACCGCCGGGGATATGTTCCGCTCCGAACAGTGGGGCGATTGGGAAGTCGGCCTCACGGACATCCCCTTCGCGTCCGACAGCACAGAGGCCGGCGTCGTCGGCGGCTTGGCGGGTGGCGTGTGCCCGTGCCCGCACTACGGCTACATCTTCAGTGGCACCATCCGCGCCACTTATCCGAGCACCGGGCTACCCGATGAGGTTGCGACGGCCGGCGAGGCCTATTTCTTCCCGGCGGGTCATGTCCTGATCTACGAGGAGGCCACCAAGGCGCTGGAGTTGAATCCCGCCTTCGCGCTGAAACAATGCATGGACGCAATTGAGCGTGGCATCAGCATCATGCACAGCAGGGGCGAATTGCCGGCGGGCTGACCTCTTGCCCAGCTGTTCCACGATGTTTTCGGTCGGGCCTGTCGGCGGTCGGCGGTGTTGTCAGGGCTGGGCTGGTGGCCCGGTCGCGGCGTTCCAGAGGGTGGTCCATTGCTTGGCCCAGGGCCAGTGGGCGGGTAGGTGTAGCACCCGGCGGCGGGCCGGGCGGGCCAGGCGGGCCGGGACGGCGACGAGGTGGCGTCGCAGGGTCGCTCCGCGGGCCACGGCGTGCGCGCCGCCGCTGAGGGTGCCGCCGGCGCGGAGCAGGTTGTGAGTGATGGCGGCGCAGATGGCCCACGCGCCGTTGGCCGCGAACCGGCCCGAGGGCATCGCGGACAGTGGCCCGTCGATCAAGTCCGAGTGCACGGTCTCGATGATCGCGTGTCGGCGGTGGGTGATGTCGGCGGCCGGGGTCGATTCGACACTGTTGGTGAAGAACGGATGGTGGCGATAGACCGGGAACAACTCCTCGCCGCGGGTCTGGGTCGTGGCGCGGTCGCGGACCCGGCGCACGATCAGCCGCGCGGTCACTGGATGCTTGGTCGAGGTGAACGCGGTGAACGCTATCTCGGCGACTTCGGCGTCGGAGATCAGCTGCCCGGTGTCGGGATCTTCGACCGCGCCGGGATAGTGCACCGGCGTCCAGATATTCACATCCGCATCCTCTGAGATCGAGGCGATCGCCCTTGCCACGGCGGGGTTCTTGGTCAGCACGAGCGAGAACCGGGCCCCGGCCCCGCAGGCAGGCCTGGACCACGGCGCTGTTGCCGTACGCGCTGTCGCCACGGACCAGGACCTCGCCGGTGGCCCCGGCCGCGCGGGCGGTGCGCACGGCGTCGGCCACCATTCTCGCCGCACCTTTGCCCGAACCGGCGCGTCCGGCGCGCAGCCGGATCCCGGCCACCACCGGCGCACCGTCACTGGTGCTGATCGTGGTAATCAGCGGGGACAGGTCCTTGCGCAGGATCTGCTTGCCGGCGATCTTCGTGTGCCCGTAGGAGGCGCCCTGCTTCGCGTGCCCGTAGACCGGGCGCAGCAGCGAGTCGATATCCACAAACGCCTGCGCCTCGATACCCGGCAGCAAGTCGCTGTGCTGCACCAGGCCGACCAGATGCGCCCGGGCGACCGACGCCAGCTGCAGGGTGTGACCGTGGGTGAACTCGCGCAGCAACTGCCCCAGTGTCGCCGCCGCGTAGACGCCGCCGAAGATCTGCTTCATCCCGCCGGCGCGGATCACGTCCAAATCGTCGATGCAGTCCGCGCCCGCGGCCATCCCGGCCACGATCGAAGTCAGCTTCCCGGCCGGGTTTACCCCCGCCGAGGCGACCTTCGTGGACCGGAACCGGACCCGCTCGCCGATCAACTCCGACAGCCCGGCCCGCTCCGCGAGCGCCATCACCGGAGCAAGGCCCGCGAACGACACCAGATGGTCATCATCGAAGATCGGCGTGGCCCGCGCCCACGCATCAGGTAGCTTCACCATCAGTGCCTTTTGGTTCGGACCGGATCAGGACGTCGACACTCCCGATTCTTCCGATCCAGAAGGCACTCCCACGTCATCAACGCGCCGAACGCACCTACCCGTCCACGGATTCAGGTTTAGCCGCAAAGCGGAGCAAGCGTGCTCGGTACCGGTTTGGACGCGCCTCATCAAGGATGGTCGCGGGGCGGCTGGCCTTCTGGCTCAGATAGCAGGTCCAGGGGAACTGTTGTTGGTCAGCTTGGAGCCTTCGAGGTCGAGGTCGGGAAGTCTGCGGTCGAGCACCCGTGGGAGTGCCCAGGCGGAGTGCCCGAGGAGCTTGAGGACGGCGGGCATCAACGTCATGCGGACGATGAATGCGTCGATGAGTACACCGAATGCGAGGGCAAAGCCGAGGGACTTGATGACGACGTCGGAGCCGAAGATGAACCCTCCGAACACGCCGAGCATGATAAGTGCGGCGGCGGTGACGACGCGGGCACTGTTGCCCATGCCTCGGCGGATGGCCATGGTGGGATCGCGGTGGTGGGTGTAGTCCTCGTGGATGCGGGAGACGAGGAAAACCTCGTAGTCCATGGCGAGCCCGAACAGGATGCCGACGATGAGGATGGGTAGGAAGCTGACGATGGGGCTTGGCGTTTCAACGCTGAACAGACCGCCTAAGTGGCCTTCTTGGAAGATCCAGGTGATGGAGCCGAAGGACGCTCCGATCGTCAATAGGAACCCGACCACGGCGGTAACTGGTACGAGAATGGACCGGAACACCAGCAGCAGCAGGATAAGTGCGAGCCCGACGATGACGATGATGAACACCGGGAGGGCTGATGTGAGCTTCGCTGACACGTCGATGTTGACCGCGGTCGTGCCGGTTACGTAGGCGGTGGCGCTGGTCTGGCTCTTCGCATCCGCGGCCGCCTGGCGGATATTGGCGACCAGTGCCTTCGTCTCGGCGGAGGAGGGACTGGATTTCGGGGTCACCGAGATGATGGCCACATCCCCGGCCTTGTTGGACACCGGCGTGCCGACCGATGCAACGTCGGGAGCTTTCTGCAGTTGCGGCACAGCCTTCGCGGCGAGCGCGGCAGCATCATTGTGGTCCGGATCATAGATCACGAGCGTGAGCGGGCCGTTGAAGCCGGCGCCAAAGCCTTCGGTGAGTAGGTCGTAGGCACGCCGCTCAGTGGTCGACGTCGGTTTGCTGCTGTTATCAGGTAGTCCAAGATCGAGATGGAGTAGCGGCACGGCAAGGATGCCAATGCCAACAATGCACGTAATCACGGTCACCCATGGCTTTGCGGTGACCAAGGATTCCCAGCGTTCGCCCCCGTTGGGCTTGGTCTTCGGTCGGTCTTGGCGGCGGGCGAGGAAGCTGATCCGGCCCGTGGAGACGCGCGCGCCGAGCAGCGAAAGAATCGCCGGAAGCAACGTCAGCGACAGCACCACCGTGACCGCAACGGTGCCCGCGGCTGCCAGGCCCATTACTGTCAGGAACGGCACGCCGACCACGGACAGGGCACACAGCGCGATGATGACCGTCAATCCGGCGAACACTACGGCGCCACCCGCGGTGGCGGTCGCGAGGGCGATCGATTCCTGAACATCCAGACCGTCTCTAAGTTGCTGCCGATGTCGAGACAGGATGAACAGGGTGTAGTCGATACCCACAGCGAGCCCGAGCATCAGCGCCAGCGTAGGAGCTGTGCTGGTGAGCGACACCGCCCCGGACAGCGCCGTGATTCCGAGCAGACCTATGCCGACACCGACAAGTGCCATCAGCAGGGGCATCCCGGCCGAGACCAGCGATCCAAACGTAATCGTTAGGATGACGAAGGCTATGAGCACCCCATACAACTCGGTGTTGCTGTTCTTGGTGGTGGTTGAGACGACGCCACCGGAGAACTCAACCTGCAACCCAGCGTCGGTGGCAGGCTTGGTCGCCGCTTGAAGAGCGTCCTTGGCTTCCGTGCTTACTTTGTCAACGGGCACCGCATAGGAGACATCGACGAACGCGATCCGACCGTCCTGACTCACGGTTGCCTTGTCATACGGCGTGACGCCGATGACTTCCGGAGCCTTGGCGATCTCGGCGAGCGACTTCTGAGCCGCGGCTATGTAGGCCGGTTCGTTGAGGGTGTGACCGGGCGGGGCAGCCACAACGATGCGCGCGGTCGCGCCACCGGTCCCTGGAAATTTCGTCGACAGCAGGTCAATGGCTTTCTGGGCCTCGGTCCCCGGGATCGAAAAGGAGGTGCTCGTCGATCCCGCGACGGTGCCCGCCAAGGTCCCGACTACGGCCAATAGCAGAATCCACCCCGCCACCATCCGAAGACGGCGGCGAGCGCACCACGCGCCGAGGTTGTACAAGAAAGTTGTCACGCGGTCTCCTAATCTCTGAGTCATCGCGGCAGCCAGCAGCCAGCCACCGGTACCGATGACCGTAGAGGATGGGGCTGTCCCCGTTGGTGGCCACGATCAGCACTGAGCAGGGTGCGCCGGTGATCACCGGAATCAGGTTGCGGGCCAGCAACGCCAACTCCGGCCGCAACGCCGCGTCGATGGCCACCCGCCGCGATCGCCACGGCCCGGAGAGCCGGCGCGAGCGAGGAGATCCTGATGCGGGCGACTCGGCGTATGGGACCGGGCCCGTCGTCGCAGCGTGCGTGAAGGCTGGGGTCGGCTCTCGGTGGTGCTGATCAAGAAACCCGCCGGCGGCGAGAGCCATCGCCTCGATCAGTCAGCATGCGTGGCGAACAGTCCAATACCCGGGTGCGGTGACCGATCCCGTCACCGGTCAGCTGGTTCCAACGCTCAGGTCGCTGAAGCCGAGTTAATCTCGTTCACCTCGACCAACCCCGGTGACAGCGCGGTTGATCTGCGTCGGATCCGTGACCGGACCCGAACCGAGGAGTTGCTCCAGGAACGGGTCGACACCGCGCTCGCCGACATCCAAGCAGACTCTTCCCGTACGGTGTCAGGAGCGCTCAGGCTCGCTCTGCTGTGGCTCGCTGAGACGGATCATCGACACGCCTACCTGGGCAAGAGGCCCGATTGGTACCACAGTTCCAGCGGCGGATCCGAACTGCACCGCTCCTACTCGGCGCGTTGGTCGACATCGTCTATGAACTCCAAGCCGCCATCAACGACAATCTGCCGGGCCACCGATGCGCGTGACCGCTATACGCCGACGACGGCCGGGAATTCCCTGTCGCCGTCGACGGCCAGCGAGCTCTCATTGGGTCTGCGAGTACGACCACCACACGATCGCCGAAGTCCTCCGACCGCAACGAGGCTATTCCCAACCACCTGCACACAAGTGGCGGTGGCCGGTAGAGGACGGTGTCCCGCAACGGGGCCCCTAACCGGAACGTCCGCGCAGCCAAGGGTGCGTTGGGAACGATGATCGCGGGCGGGAGTGGCCGGACTGCTTCCATGTCCGAATGTTGGCGAGGCGGGTCGGCGCCGAGAGCGGTGGGGTGAGCATGATTGCTGTGGTGATCGGGACCGATCCGCGCAAAGGTCGCATACCGGGGTGCCCTTTGACGAGCGACGTCAGGAAAATGTCGTTGCCTGCCCGCGAGTATCGGGACCGAAATTCAACAGATATCTGAGTCGGTCCCCTCGCGCGCGTCTGCGGGTTTTCAGCACCGGTCGTCCCGACAGTTCGACTGTGACGCCGTCGCGAACGAAGATCGGTGAACCGACCGGAACACTGAGGGCTACCGCTACCTCGTCCGATGCGATCTCGGCGGAGAACGACCTCCACTGGACGAATAATCCTTGCGGCGTCCGGCGCGCGAGCTCAGGCATGACGCCGAGCGTGTCGTCCCCTGCGCCTCGATGTTCGGAATTGTCTTGGCGGCCAACCACACCGATGACTGCATCAAGGGCACGTCACCGACCAGAAGGACACTGTCGCAACGCACAATGGCTGCGCGTGGCATCTTCAGCTCAGCGCGTATGACTGGTGAGCAATTGTCAATACCGGTGGATTGATGTTGGTCAGGCCGCGGTATTGACAATTGCTCCCTCTTGCGCGCATCCGAAGACCACCGGTTCGTACGCTGATCACGGTGCCGTCAGCGGTGTTGAAGCGGCGGACAAGGTATTCCGATGACCTACTTGATCACGACAGGGTCGACTTGAGAATCCGGCACCGCCCTGTCAGCCCGCCGCAAGCTCCTCGCGCAGAACGCGAGGGACGACCGAGCACGGTCTATGCGCGTCGGGACTCACGGCCCCTCACCTCCGTCTCCGCGTCTGATCGCGGGGATCACGCTTCCGCGCCGGCGCGCGCCGCCGGCAGCCGAACCGTATCTGCCTTCCCCGCCATAGTCAATCAGTTGCGCAAGCGTATAGACCCGTGTGAGAGTGGACGACTATGCCCGCCCGCCGCTTCCGGTCGACCACCACCACCGCCGCCCCGTCGCAGCCCACTGCAGCGGCGTCGCGCAAGGCGCCCGGTGTCACCGACGCGCAGCTGGCGGCCGCCGCGCTGACCTTCGACCTGCTCTCGGTGCCCGGCCGACTGCACCTCGTGTGGCTCTTAGCCACCGACGAACTCGACGTCACCACACTCGCCGAGCTCACCGCAGCCAACGTGCCCGCGGTCAGCCAGCAGCTGGCCAAGCTGCGCGCCGCCGGCGTCGTGAGCGCACGGCGCGATGGACGCCGCCAGCTCTATCGCGTCGACGACCCGCACATCCTTTCGGTCATCGACCAGATGTTCAGCCACATCGCCCCCGACGGCACACTCGCCCCGGACCCGAACCGGAGCCGTCCACCTCGCCGGCCCCGGTTCAGCACACCTGGTACCGCCGAAGCGGGCACGGGCGGGCGACGAGGCTGAGGCCCTTCCGCCCGGAGCACGACCCGCCGCGTCGACCCCCAGCGGGCCGACCACACGGATCGATCTGGGGCGGTGATCTATGCTTCGCCGCGCCCGGCCGGCTTACCCTTGTCATCCCGGCCCGTGCCCGGTTGATCGGCGACCTGATGCTGCAGCTGCGATTTTGTCGCTCAGTTCACCGTGGGCGCCAGTTGTCCTGGGCCCGGCGCTGCCGCATCCCGGCCTTCGTCAACCTCGCCCGACGGATCACCCGCATCGCGTTCGGGTTCCGCTCACTCGACGCGCTGATCGCCCTCGCCATGCTCAGCCTCGCCATGCGCAGCCTCGCCGGCCACAAACCAGCCTACCCGGCCGAGCCAACCCACAGATCAGTCAGTTGAGCCGGAAATTCGGGGCATCCGTGGAGTGGGCGATACTGGGATCGAACCAGTGACCCCTGCCGTGTGAAGGCAGTGCTCTCCCGCTGAGCTAATCGCCCGGAACGCTCGGCCCGCGGGCCCAGCGGCATGGCACAGACTACACGGCCCGCCCCGGCGGCTTGCCCGCATTGCCCATCAGCGAGGCTTCGTTGGTGCAGGGGTGGCAGAGCGTCTTGCTGGTGCTCGCCGGAGTCGGTGCCGGCCTGACCGGGAGCATCGCCGGTCTGGCCTCGTTGATCAGTTATCCGGCGCTGCTCGCAGCGGGTCTGGCGCCGGTGACCGCGAACGTCACCAACACGGTGGCGCTGGTGTTCAACAACGTCGGGTCGGTCGCCGGCTCCCAGCCGGAGTTGCGCGGCCGACGCACGCATGTCCGCAGTCTCGGCGCGGCCGGCGTCCTCGGCGGCCTGGTCGGCGGCGCGTTGCTGCTCGTCACGTCGTCACGCTCGTTCGAACTCATCGTGCCGTGGCTCATCGGGCTGGCGTCGCTCGCGATCTTGGCACCGAGGCGACCGCTACCGGCTGCGCACCCGCACCGCAGACGCGAGCCCGTGCCGGTGCTCGTCGGCGTCGGACTGATCGGTGTGTACGGCGGGTACTTCGGTGCCGCTGCCGGTGTGCTGCTGCTCGCGCTGTTGCTGACCGCGACGGGTGAATCACTGCCGGTGTGCACGGCATTGAAGAACGTGGTGATGGGGTTGGCGAACCTGGTCGCCGCGATCCTGTTCGCCGCGCTCGGCCGAGTCGACTGGGCGGCGATGGTGCCGCTCGCGGTCGGGCTGCTCGTCGGTGGTCTGGCCGGCCCGGCCGTGGTGCGACGCGCGCCGGCGCGCGTGCTTCGTTCGGCGATCTGTCTCGCCGGTGTCGGTCTGGCCCTGTGGTTGGGATGGGCGGCGTACCGCTGAGGCGTAGCACGCGCGGTCGCGGTAGATTCCTGACGGCGACCGAGCGGTCGGTTTCCGACCGGCGCGCCGAATGATCGATCCGACAAGGGAAAGGCGTGGGTAGGTGCCTGGAGTGGAGAATCGCGTCGCACTCGTCACCGGTGCCGGTCAGGGCATCGGCGCTGCGGTGGCCAAGAGGCTCGCCGACGGCGGCGCGAAGGTCGCACTGGTCGACATCAACGAGCAAGCGGCGAAGGACGGCGCGGCGGCCATCGGCGCGAACGCCATCGGCATCGGTGCTGACGTCACCAAGCGCGATCAGGTGCAGGCCGCGGTCGCCGAGGTCGTCGCACAGCTGGGCAGCCTGCACATACTGGTGAACAACGCCGGCGTCATCCGCGACAACATGCTGTTCAAAATGACCGACGACGACTGGACGACCATCATGGAGGTGCACCTGCGCGGCGCGTTCCTGTTCACCCAGGCGGCCCAGAAGCACATGGTCGACGCGAAGTACGGCCGCATCGTGTTCCTGTCGTCCACCTCCGCGCTCGGCAACCGCGGGCAGGCCAACTACTCCACCGCTAAGGCCGGTTTGCAGGGTCTGGCCCGCACGGTCGCGATCGAGCTCGGCCCGTTCGGGGTTACCGCCAACGCCGTCGCACCCGGGTTCATCGAGACGGCGATGACCAAGGCGACGGCCGAGCGCACCGGCAGCACCATCGACGAGATGCGCGAGCGGGTCGCCAGCACGATTCCGGTCCGCCGTGGCGGGCGCCCGGAAGACGTTGCGAACGTCGTCGCGTTCTACGCCGCGGAGGAGTCGGGCTACGTCACCGGCCAGGTCCTCTACCTCGACGGCGGCGCCCGCCTCATCTAACGCGAGCGCAGCCCGCCCGCCGGATGACGCAGCGGGACCGGCGTGGTCGCGCGGACCGCGCCGCCGGTGTTGAGGAACTCGGCGATCGGCAGCGTGGCCGCGCCGAGCGCGACCGCGTCCGGGCCGAGGTCCGCGCGTACCAGCGCGAAGTGGCTGCCCGGCAGGTGCAGCGAGTTCGCCAGCGCCACCTCGCGGACCCGAGGCAGCAGGAAGGTGGCGAGCGTGAGCCCGAGCCACCCGCCGATGACCACACGGCTGGGGTTGAACAGATTCACCAGGTTGGCGATCCCTGCCCCCAGGTAGGTGGCGGTCTCGTCGAATACCTGCGCTGCGGCCGCATCGCGGTTGCGGGCCGCGACCATCGCGTCCACGCGTCGCTCGAGGTCGCCCTGGCGCACCCTGCGGTTGCGGCCCGTCAGTTCCTCGTAGCGGGCCACGAGCGCGGCGCCGCCGATGTAGGCCTCCAGACACCCACGCCCGCCGCAGCGGCACGGTCGCCCGTCGACGGCGATCATCGTGTGGCCCCATTCGCCGGCGCTGCTGGTCGCGCCGCGATACAGGCTGCGATTGGACACAATGCCGGTGCCGACGCCGATCCCGAGGAGTGCGATCACCGCGTGATCGACGCCGCGCGCCGCGCCGAACCAGCTCTCGGCCTGCCCGAGTGTCTTCGCGCCGTTCTCGACCTGTACCGGCAGGTCGATGCGCCCGCGCAACAGCTGCTCGAACGGCACCGCGTTCCAACCGACGCTCTGCCCGTGCACCACAGCGCCGTCCATGCGGTGTTCGACGAGGCCGGGTACGCCGACCCCGACGCCGAGCACCTGCCGGGGCGCGACCCGTGCCTCGCGCAGCACCAATTCGACGCCCTCGATGACGTGGGTCGCGGCGTCCTCTGCGTCGAGCCGGGTCAGCACCGTGGACGAGCGGTGTGACGCGCGCACGTTCATCGCGAGGTCGAACAACTCGACGAGGAACGACGTCTCGCCGATGTCGACGCCGATCACGTGACCGTAGCCCGCGTTGATCTGCACCAGTGCTCGGGGCCGGCCGCCGGTCGAGTCCTCCAGTCCGACCTCGACGACCAGGCCCTGGTCGATGAGTTCGCCGAGGACGTTGCTCACCGTGGCGAGCGAGAAACCCGCACCGTTGCCGATCTGCTGTCGGCTCAGCGCACCACGCAGGTACAGCTCCCACAGCGCGAGGGAACGGTTGGTGGTGCGTAGTTCACGCACCGTGGTAAGCCGTCGCCGCACCGCCCGCCCCTCCGTCGGATCCGGATAACGAAATGGGAACGAACAAATCTCCCACACTCGTGCGATCGTGTCGCACCAGATCAGTGACCGGTGAGTGTTTCCACGACCGGGGCGAAATGTCGGGCGGCCTGCATCGGCACGGTGAAATAGGACACACCGAGCGCGTCGCGCCGTCGCTGCAGTTCATCGACCATCTGCGCCGGCGATCCGGTCAGTACGGTGACCGCACCGTCGGCGGCAAGGCCGGCCGCGGTGAGCCCGGCGCGGGTGAGCCACGGTTGCTCGTCCGCGCCGACGGCGATCAGCCCGGCCGCCAACTCGATGTCATCGACCCGCGATCCGGCGACGTCACCGACGATGCCGATGCGTTCGCGTGCTTGTGCGAGATCGGTGGTCGGCGGCCAGCCGAAGGCCACGGTGTCAGCCGTCTGCGCCGCGAGAGCGAGCAGCTTCGGACCGCTCGCAGCGATCAGGAGGTGGGTTCGGGGCAGCGCTTCGCGCAGGACGTGCAGGCTGTCGCGCAGGCGTGCGATGCGCTCGCTCGGGGTGCCGAACGGCACGCCGAGGCGGTCGCAGTCCGCTTGCGCGCCGGGGCGGCCGGCGCCGATGCCGAGCTCGAACCGGTCACGGCTGAGCTGCTGGACGGTGCCGACCTCCCAGGCCAGTTGCCGCGGGTTGCGTAGCGGATCGCACAGCACCCAGGTGCCGACCCGCAGGGTGGTGGTCGCCGCGGCGGCGGCCGCCAGCGCCGGCAGCGGTGCGGGGGTCGCAGTGGTGTCGGGCAGTACGAACGTCGAGTAGCCGAGCGACTCGGCCGTGCGGGCGGTGTCGGCCCATGCGCCGGGCTCGCCGACGGTGCCGTTGACCACACCGAAGCGGAACTCGCGAGCGGTCATGCGCGTGCTCCTACCGCCGTGGTGCGTGTCCGCTGCGGCATGCGCGAGCGCAACCGCACGCTGATCACGAGCAGCCATCCGAGGCCACCGAAGCGGGTGATGGGCAGCAACGGGTCGAACGTGGACGTCAGCACCGTGAACGTCGACGCCAGCCCTACGACAGCGAGCACCAGCCCGGCCCAGGCCAGCGGTCGCGAGGTCAGCCCGCGCAGCAACGACGGCACCGCGACACCGGCGACCAGCAGCGCGAAGGGCACGGCGAACCCGGCCGCGCCGGTCGCGATGCTCATGCTCGTCAAGGCCCGCGCGACCGACGGGTCGAGGCCGTGCGCGGAGTCGGCCACGACCGCCAGGGACTCGGTGAACAGACCGGACAGGGACAGTGAGGCCGCGGCGAGCAGGCCGCCGGTCAGCGCGATGTCGACGCCCGGCGCGGCGACCCCGGCCCGGCGCAAGCGCCGATGAACGGTGGCCGTCCAGACGGCCAACGGGACAGCCGCGCCGAACACGAGCAGCGCGACGACCCGCAGCAGCCCGATGTGGTCCTGCGCGTAGGTGAGCACGTCATGGGCGGACGAGTTGGGCCGTGGACCGGACGCGTTGATGATCGCCGCGGCGATCGTCAACGCCGAATAGGCGATGGCGGGGGCCAACAGGGGCGGTCCGCCCTGCGGGTTCCGTCGGCTCGTCGAAGCAGCCATCGAGTTCTCCATTCCTTGCCCTTCCGATTCAAAATAGTTACAAACTGTAATGATAGCAATCGAGTATTGTTCTGCCGTGCCGAAGCGTCAAGGCAGCGAGGTGGCGTTCCTCCTTGCGCAACTGGGTGCCTATGCGGCCGAGCAGTTCGGCGAGCGTGCCCACGCCGTCGACTTCTCGCGACCGCAGGCGGGGCTGCTGCGCCTGATCGCCCGCCGGCCCGGGCTGAGCCAGCAGGCCGTGGCCGACCATCTGGGGATGCCCGCGAGCCGTCTGGTGGCGCTCGTCGACGGTCTGCAGGAACGCGGTCTGGTCGAGCGACGCCGCAATCCCGACGATCGTCGCCATCACGCCCTGTTCCTCACCGACGCCGGCGAGGACGCGATGCGGGTGCTGAACGAGATCGCCACCGAGCACGAGGCCGCCATCACCGCGCCGCTGTCGGTGCCCGAACGCGCGGACCTGAGCGCCCTGCTGGGCAAGCTCGCCGAGGCCCACGGGCTGCGGCCCGGCGTGCATCCTGGCTTCCGGCACGTCGGCGCCCGACCGGCCGGCCAAGGGTGAGGTGAACGTCGCGATGTTGCCTGGACCACAATGTCTGACATGACGACGACCGAGTCGGAACGTCGCGCGCCCGCGTGCGCGCTTGTCATCTTCGGCGCCTCCGGCGACCTGACGGTGCGCAAACTGCTGCCGGCCATCGAGCAACTCGCCGCCGAGGGTGGTTTACCGCCCGAGGTCGCGCTCGTGGGGGTCGCGCGCACCTCCATGACCGATGAACAGTTCCGCGACCACTGCCGCAGTAGTGCGCCGGTGAAGGGCAACCAGCGGTGGGCCGAGTTGATCGACACCGCGCGCTACGTCGCGGGCGGCTATGACGATCCCGACACCTACGCGCGGTTGTCCGAGGTGCTCGACGAGTGCGACCGTACGTTGGGCACGGCCGGGAACCGGGTGTTCTACTTCTCCACGCCGCCACGGTTGTTCGGCACGATCGCCGTGTGTCTCGGCAAGGCCGAGATGAGCCGGCCGCAGGGCAACAACTTCATCCGGGCCGTCATCGAGAAACCGTTCGGCTGGGACGAGGTCAGCGCCCGAGACCTCTACGGCGAGCTGACCTCGGCCTTCGACGAGGAGCAGATCTTCCGCATCGACCACTACCTGGCAAAGGAGACGGTGCAGAACCTGCTCGCACTGCGGTTCGCGAACTCGATCTTCGAGCCGATCTGGAACCGGACGTGGGTGGACAACGTCCAGATCACCGTGGCGGAGACGATCGGGGTGGGCGATCGCGGCGGCTTCTACGAGACCACCGGCGCAATGCGCGACATCGTGCAGAACCACGTGCTGCAGGTGCTGTCACTGTTTCTGATGGAACCGCCGACGTCCTTTCATCCGGAGGCGATCCGCGACGAGAAGGTCAAGCTGTTGCGCGCGATCGAGCCCTTGGACACCGAGGAACGAATCGTCACCAATGCGGTTCGGGGGCAGTACAGCCGCGGCGGCACCCGCGAGGACCTGATGGCCGGTTATCGCGACGAGCCCGGGGTCGATCCGCTGAGCTCGACCGAGACGTTCGTCGCGCTGCGGTTGGGCATCAGCAACTGGCGCTGGGCCGGCGTGCCCGTCTACGTCCGCACCGGCAAGCGGCTGCCGGCCCGGGTGACCGAGGTTGCGATCGAATTCCAGCGACCGCCACAACTGCCGCTGTTCCCCGGCACGCGCGGCGGCGGGTTGGAACCGGACGCGCTCATCGTGCGGGTACAGCCCGACGAGGGATTGAGCCTGCAGTTCGGCGCCAAGGTGCCCGGCCACGCGTTCACGGTGCGCAAGGCGTCGATGGACTTCCACTACACGAGCTTCGACGACCGCGGCCCGGACGCGTACGAGCGGGTCATTCTCGACGCGCTGCGCGGTGACCCGACGCTGTTCATCCGGGCCGACGAGGTCGGTCGGTCGTGGCGCATCGTCGATCCGGTCCTGAAGTACTGGGCCACGGACAGCCATCCGATCCCGCTGTATCAGGCCGCAACCTGGGGACCGCCTGAGGCGAATACGCTGGTTACCCGCGACGGGCGCAACTGGCGGCACTCGAATCCATGACATCTTCGGGAAAACGCCCTAGCGTGGGCAAGGCCGGTGCGGTGTCAGCGGCGGCGAGAGGAGTCGAGCCTTGACGATTCATCATTGCCCGAAGTGCGAGTTGCGCTTCGCGTACAAGACAGAGCTGGACGACCATCTCTGGCACGACCACGCCGACTTCCGCCACGAGTACCCGGCCGCCGCGCCCCCGGTTGCCGCACCCACGCCGCCGCCGCCCCCGCACCCGGCCACGCCCGAGGAAAAGGCGCGACGCCGCGGCAGCCTCACCGGCTGGTTGACCCCGAAGGAATCGCACGACCACGACCGCGACCACTGGATCGTCGCACCGGGTCAGGCCGAGCACGAGGGCAGCGAGGACGCCGCCGAGCGGCCCGTTGAGTAGGGCACCGCGACCGCAGCACGTGCTGACCCCGCTCACCGAGGCGGCGATCTTCCTCGTGCTCACGGTCGACGAAGGCGGCGAGGCAACCACCCGGGTGCTGCTCGGCGACGTCGCGGGCATCGCCCGGGCGGTCGGCTTCCGGATCCCCGACGGCGAGTTGGAGTGCGTTGTCGGTATCGGTTCGACGCTCTACGACCGGCTCTTCGTCGGCCCGCGGCCGAACTCGCTGCACGAGTTCGAGGCGCTCAAGGGCGATCGCCACGTTGCGCCGTCCACGCCGGGCGACCTGCTGTTCCACCTGCGCGCGCGTCGCATGGATCTGTGCTTCGAGCTGGCCGCGCAGGTGATGAGCCGCCTGCGCGGCGCCGCTGCCGTCGCCGACGAGGTGCACGGCTTCAAGTACTTCGACGAGCGCGACCTGATGGGTTTCGTCGACGGCACCGAGAACCCGACGGGACCGGACGCCATCGAGTTCGCGATGATCGGCGACGAGGACGCCACGTTCGCCGGCGGCAGCTATGTCATCGTGCAGAAGTACCTGCACGACCTCGCAGCGTGGGATGCGCTCAGCGTCGAGCAGCAGGAGCAGGCCATCGGCCGGAGCAAGCTCTCCGATATCGAAATGCCCGATGACCTGAAGTCGCCGAACTCGCACCTGGCTCTCAACACGATCACGGACGAGCACGGCAACGAGCGCAAGATCGTGCGCGACAACATGCCGTTCGGGCAGGTCGGCAGCAATGAGTTCGGCACTTACTTCATCGGCTACAGCGCGGATCCGGGCGTCATCGAGCAGATGCTGCGCAACATGTTCATCGGCAACCCGCCCGGCACCACCGACCGGATCCTGGACTTCTCCACCCCGGTGACCGGATCGCTGTTCTTCGTGCCGAGCCTGGACTTCCTCGACGAACTGCCCGATCCACCTGGATGAGAAGCGCAGTGCACACGCAGGTGGTGATCGTCGGTGCCGGACCGGCCGGACTACTGCTCGCGCAATTGCTGCAGCTGCAAGGCGTCGAGTCGAGCGTGCTCGAACGTCGCAACCGTGACTACGTCGAGCACCGGGTGCGCGCGGGCGTGCTGGAGCATGGCACCGCACAGACACTGCGCGAGGCCGGCGCCGGCGCCCGGATGGACCAGCAGGGGATGCCGCACGCAGGCACTGAACTGCGGTTCGACCGGCAGCGGCACCGCATCGACTTCGTCGAGCTCACCGGCCGCGGCATCACTGTCTACGGCCAGCAGGAGGTGGTGAAAGATCTCATCGCCGCACGGCTGGACGCGGGCGGCGACCTGCGTTTCGAGGTCGACGATGTGCACCTGCTCGATCTCGATACCGACCGGCCCGGCGTCTCGTTCGTCGAAGCCGGCGTGAACACGACGTTGCGCTGCGACTTCGTCGTCGGCGCGGACGGGTTCCACGGTGTGAGCCGCGACTGCCTGCTCGGACACGCCGCCTACGAACGGGTCTACCCCTTCGCCTGGCTGGGCATCCTGGCGCAAGCTCCGCCGTCATCGGAGGAACTGATCTACGCCCGGCACGATCATGGCTTCGCGTTGCACAGCATGCGTTCGCCGACAGTCACGCGCATGTACCTGCAGGTGCCGGCCGACGAGGACCTGCGCGAGTGGCCCGACGACCGGATCTGGGCCGAACTGCACACCCGCTTGGCGACCGACGACGGGTTCGGCCTCACCGAAGGCCCGCTGCTGGACAAGGGCATCACCCCGATGCGCAGCTTCGTCGCGACGCCGATGCAGGCCGGGCGGCTGTTCCTTGCCGGCGACGCCGCGCACATCGTCCCGCCGACCGGGGCGAAGGGAATGAACCTGGCGATTGCCGACGTGCGGGTGTTGTCGCGCGCGCTGGCCGGCTACTACGCCGACGGGCGCGTCGACCTGCTCGACGCATACACCGACACGGTGTCGGCGCGGGTATGGCGAGCGACGCATTTCTCCTCGTGGATGACCGCGATGCTGCACGCCGACCCGGATGACGACGAGTTCGGCGCGCAGCTCGCGCGGGCGCAACTGGACTACGTCGTCTCGTCGCGGGCGATGTCGACCGCACTGGCCGAGAACTACACCGGCCTGCCGTACGAGCACGGATGGAGTTACCGATGACCGACACCTACATCCTCGATGCGGTGCGCACCCCGATCGGCCGCTACGCCGGCGCGTTGTCCGGTGTCCGCCCCGACGACCTCGCCGCCCACGTCGTCGCGTCGGTGGTCGGTCGGGCGCCGGACCTCGACCCGGCCCGCATCGACGACGTGTACTTCGGCGACACGAACGCCGCTGGCGAGGACAACCGCGGTGTCGCCCGGATGGCCGTCTTGCTGGCCGGGCTGCCGACGAGCGTGCCGGGTGTCACGTTCAACCGGCTGTGCGGCTCCGGGCTGGAGGCCGTGATCGGCGCGAATCGGGCGATCGCGGTCGGCGATGCGTCGCTCGCGGTGGCGGGCGGTGTGGAGTCGATGAGCCGGGCGCCCTGGGTGCTGCTGAAGCCGGCGCGCGGTTTCCCGGCCGGCCCGGAGACCCTGCACTCGACGACCCTCGGCTGGCGCATGGTCAACCCGCATATGCCCGGTGACTGGACGGTCTCGCTCGGCGAGTGCACGGAGCTGCTGGCCGAGAAGTACGGCATCACCCGCGAGCAGCAGGACGCGTTCGCGGTCGCCAGCCACCACAAGGCGCATACGGCGTGGGAGGCAGGCCGCTACGACGCGGAGGTGGTCGCCGTGCCGCGTGCCGACCTCGCCCGCGACGAGGGCATCCGCCCGGGCTCGAGTACCGAATCGCTGGCCGCGCTCAAACCCGCCTTCCGGCCCGACGGGCTGGGCTGGGGCGACCTCGCCGCGGTCGAGCTCAACGAGGCGTTCGCCGCGCAGTCCTTGGCCTGCCTGGCCGACTGGTCGGACCTCGACCCGTCGATCGTCAACGTCGACGGCGGCGCGATCGCTATCGGGCACCCGCTCGGCTGCTCCGGCGCGCGCATCAGGGCCCACCTGGCCCATGTCCTGCACCGTCGTGGGGGTGGCTACGGCCTTGCCGCGATCTGCATCGGGGTGGGCCAGGGACTCGCGATGGTGCTGGAAGCCGCATGAGTGGACTCATCCTCCCGCCGTGCTACGCCGCCGACGTCGAGGGCACCAACCCGCCACTGTCGTTCGAGGGCTATCGCAGCACCGCGTTGCGGTATCCGAAACGCCCGGTGCAGCCTTTGCCCCAGCGGCTCACCGAGCTGACCGGGCCGCTGTTCGGTGCCGACCGGGTGCAGCCCGGCGACGACGATCTCACCCACTGGGGCGACGGCGAGGCCGTTGGACAGCGGATCATCGTGCACGGTCGGCTGGAGGACTCCGACGGCCGCGCGGTGCCCAATGCCTTGATCGAGGTGTGGCAGGCCAATGCCGGCGGCCGCTACCGGCACGACGTCGACCAATGGTCCTCGCCGCTGGATCCGCACTTCGCCGGACTGGGCCGCACCGTCACCGACAGCGACGGCCATTACCGCTTCACCACCATCAAGCCCGGCGCCTACCCGTGGAAGAACCACGCCAACGCGTGGCGACCGGCGCACATCCATTTCTCGGTCTTCGGCCGCGCGTTCGCCCAGCGCCTCGTCACCCAGATGTACTTCCCGGACGATCCGCTCTTCTTCCAGGATCCGATCTTCAACTCGGTGCCGGACGTAACGGCCCGGGCCCGGATGATCAGCGCCTACGACCACGACGTCACGACCGACCACTGGGCGTTGGGCTTCCGGTTCGACATCGTGTTGCGCGGCCATGCACAGACGCCGTTCGAGAGCGAGCCCGACGATGACTGACCTCCCGCTGGGCTGCACGCCGTCGCAGACCGTCGGCCCCTACCTCGCTATCGGGTTGCCGTGGGACGACGGTCCGGACGTGGTCGCCGAAGGCACGCCGGGCGCGGTGGTGATCACCGGGCGCCTGCTCGACGGGGCCGGCGAACCGGTCCCGGACGGGATGGTCGAGACGTGGCAGGCCGACCCGGCGGGCCGCTTCGATCACCCTGACGACCCGCGCGGCGCGCTCGGGTCGGCGGGTTTTCGCGGGTTCGGGCGCACTGCGACCGACGCCGAGGGACGGTTCTGGGTGCGCACCGTGAAGCCCGGTGCACTGCCCTCGGACGACGAGGCAACCGAGGCCCCGCACCTCGACGTCTCGGTCTTCGCCCGTGGCCTGCTCGACCGGGTGATCACGCGCATCTATTTCCCGGACGAGGCAGCGGCGAACGCCCGGGACCCGCTGCTGTGCTCGCTCGACCCGGCCGACGCCGCGCAGCTGATCGCGGTGCTCGACGAGCACGGTGCCCTGCATTTCGACATCCGGCTGCAGGGAGCCGACGAGACACCGTTCTTCCGGATCTGACACGCTGGCGGCGATGAACCCGTTGTGGGATCCGATCTTCGGACGGGTCGAGAGCGCGGTCGCGACCGACGACCGGGCCTGGCTGCGCGCCATGTGTGACGTCGAGGCGGCGCTCGCCTACGCCTGCGCCGAGGCCGGCCTGATCGAAGCCGCCGCGGCCGAGCAGGTGAGGCTTGCGTGCCGGGCGGTCGGCGCGCAGGCCGACCCCGGTGCGATCGGCGCCGCGGCGGCCGCCGACGGCAATCCGGTCCGAGCGCTGGTCGCCACGATCCGGGCCGAGATCGAGGACCCGCAGGTCGTGCACCTCGGGGCCACCAGCCAGGACGTCCTGGATACCGCCGCGATGCTGGTCGCCCGGCGGGCCTGCGAGCCGATCCGGGCTGCGCTCGAGGCAGCCGCGGACATCTGCGCAACGCTGGCCGCCGTACACCGGGACACCCCGATGGCCGCGCGCACGCTGCTGCAACAGGCGGTGCCGACGACCTTCGGCGCGGTGGCCGCCGGGTGGGGTGAGGGCCTCGACCGCGCCGCCGACCGGTTGGCCGGCGTGGAGTTCGTCGTGCAACTCGGCGGCGCGGGCGGCACCCTGGCCGGCTGGTACCCACACGGCCCGGCCGTACGGGCGGCCGTCGCACACCGGCTGGAGCTGCGCGATCCGGGCGTCGTGTGGCACACCGAGCGCACTCGCATCGCCGACCTCGCCGCCGCCCTGGGCGTCGCGTGCGGAGTGGTCGGCAAGATCGCGACCGACGTCGCGCTGCTCGCCCAGACCGAGGTCGGCGAGGTCCGCGAAGCGGCCGGTGGTCGCTCGTCGGCTATGGCGCACAAGCACAACCCGATCGCTGCCGTCACCGCGCGCGCGGCGGCGGCCCAGGCGCCCGGCCTGGTGGCGACGCTCCTTGCGGCGATGCCCGCGGAACTGCAGCGCGGTGCCGGCCCGTGGCACGCCGAGTGGCCGGCGCTGACCGCGCTGCTCGACAGCACCGGCGGTGCCGCTGGGCGGCTCGCCGACTCGCTCACCGGCCTGCAGATCGACACCGACGCGATGGCCCGCAACCTGGGCCTGCTCACCGGCGACGCGCGGCCTGACATCGGTCATGCCGCCGACATCGTCGACCGGTATCTGAAGGACCCGACATGACCACGGTCGACCTGCACGCCGAACTCGACGGGCCGGCGGACGCGACACCGCTGGTGCTGCTCAACTCGGTCGGCACGTCCGGCGCGATGTGGCGCGCGCAGGTCGGCGCGCTCGCCGAGCAGTTCCGGGTCGTTCGCATCGATGTCCGAGGGCACGGCGGTTCGCCGGTCTCGCCGGACAGGTCCGTGACCATTGCCGACCTGGGCACCGACGTGCTCGCCGCGCTGGACCGGCTGGGTGTCGACCGTGCGCACATCGCCGGGTTGTCGCTGGGCGGGATGACCGCCATGTGGATCGGTGCGCATCACCCCGAGCGGGTCCGCCGGCTCGCGCTGCTGTGCACGTCGGCGCACCCCGGCAACACCCAGGCCTGGCTGGACCGCGCCGCCACCGTGCGGTCCGGCGGGATGGACGCGGTCGCCGACATGGTGGTCGACCGCTGGATCACGCCTGACCTCAAACACCGCGACCGCGCGCTCTACGCCGCTCTGCAAGCACTGCTGACGAGCACCGACCCGGAGAGCTACGCCCAGTGCTGCGAGCTGATCGGCGGGCTGGACCTGCGTCCGGACCTGTCCCGCATCGCAGTGCCCACGCTCGTGATCGGCGGCGACGAGGACCCGGCGTTGCCGGTGGAGCACCAGCAATCGATCGCCGACGGCATCGCCGGCGCGGCACTCGAGGTCGTCGCCCCGGCGGCGCATCTGGCCAACATCGAGCAGGCCGGCGTCGTGACGCAACTGCTGTTGCGCCACTTCGGCGCGCCGGCCACCGCCGAGACGGGTTACCGCACCCGCCGCGAGGTCGCCGGCGACGCCCACGTCGACCGCGCGATCGCGAGCACCACCGAGTTCAGCGCGTCGTTCCAGGACTTCCTCACCCGCTACGCATGGGGCGAAGTGTGGTCGCGGCCCGGCCTGTCGCGGCGCGAGCGCTCGATCGCCACGCTCGCCGCACTAGTGACACTCGGTGCCGAGGCCGAACTCGGGATGCACGTGCGCGGGGCGCTCACGCAACGGCCTCACAGCGGCCGAGGTTGCCGAAGTGCTCCAGCACACGGCGCTCTACGCGGGCCTGCCGCGCAGCAACCGCGCTTTCACCATCGCGCAATCGATTTTGGAATCAGAAGGAGATGGCTGAATGGACAAGATCGTCGCGAGTGCTGCCGATGCGGTGGCCGACATCGGCGACGGCGCATCCCTCGCGGTCGGCGGGTTCGGGCTCTCCGGTATTCCGTGGGTGTTGCTCGAGGCCCTGCTCGCCCAGGGCGCGACGGACCTGTCTGTTGCGTCGAACAACTGCGGGGTCGACGGTGCGGGGCTCGGGTTGCTGCTCGGCGAGCATCGGATCAAGCGGGTCATCGCGTCCTACGTGGGGGAGAACAAGGAGTTCGCGCGGCAGTTCCTCGCCGGCGAGCTCGAGGTGGAGCTCACCCCGCAGGGCACGCTGGCCGAGCGGATGCGGGCCGGCGGGGCCGGTATCGGCGCGTTCTTCACCCCCACCGGCGTCGGCACGCAGGTGGCCGAGGGCGGGCTGCCGTGGCGCTATCGCCGCCGACGGCAGCGTCGCCGTCGCGTCGCCGCCGAAGGAGACCCGCGAACTGCAGCGGCAAGCTGCAGGTCCTCGAGGAGTCGATCGTCACCGACTTCTCGATCGTTCGGGCCGCGGTGGCCGACCGCGCCGGTAATCTCGTCTTCCACGCGGCCGCCCGCAACTTCAACCCGCAACGCGGCGATGTGCGGACGGATTACGATCGTCGAGGCCGAGCGGGTGGTCGACGTCGGCGCGATCGACCCCGACCGCGTGCACCTGCCGGGCATCTTCGTGCACCGCGTCGTCGCGCTGACCCCGGAACAGGCGAACCGCAAGGACATCGAGAAACGCACCACCCGGCCCCGACCCGGGGGAGCCGACTGATGGCCCGCCTCGACCGCGACGAGCTCGCTGCCCGGGTGGCGCAGGAACTCGGCGACGGCGATTACGTGAACCTCGGCATCGGCATGCCGACGCTGATCCCGAACCACCTGCCCGACGACGTCGAGGTGACGCTGCACTCGGAGAACGGCGTGCTCGGCGTCGGGCCCGTACCCGTACGACGACGAGGTCGACCCGGACCTGATCAACGCCGGCAAGGAGACGATCACCGTCCGGCCCGGCGCCGCTTTCTTCGACTCCGCGCTCAGCTTCGGGATGATCCGCGGCGGCAAGGTCGACGTCGCGGTGCTCGGCGCGATGCAGGTCTCGCGGACCGGCGACCTCGCCAACTGGATGATCCCCGGCAAGATGGTCAAGGGCATGGGCGGCGCGATGGACCTGGTCAGCGGCGCCAGGCGGGTGATCGTGATGATGGAGCACGTCGCTCGCGACGGCTCGCCCAAGATCCTCGACGAGTGCACGCTGCCCTTCACCGGCCGCGGGGTCGTCGACCGCATCATCACTGACCTCGCGGTCATCGACGTGCTGCCCGACAAAGCGGGCCTGGAGCTCGTCGAGCTCGCCCCCGGCGTCGACGTCGAGACCGTGCAGGCCGCGACGGGCACGACGCTGATCCTCCGTTGAGTGGTGACTTCGGGCTGAGTGGCGACTTGTAAGTCGCCACTCAGGGTCGGATCTCGCCACTCAACGGGGTGGGGCGCTACGTTGCCGAGCATGAGACTTCGTAGCGTTCGGATCACGGCTGTGCTCGGCGCCGCCGCCATCGCCCTGGGGCTCGCCATGGCGTCGCCCGCCGCGGCCGACCCGTCACCGTCATGGACCGTGCTCGACACGGGCAGCACGTCGCACTTCCGCGGGCTGTCCGCGGTGAGCAGCCAGGTCGCCTGGGTGGGCGGTTACGACGGCACGGTGCTGCGCACGGTCGACGGTGGGCACACCTGGCTCGACGCGTCGCCGGCTGGTGCCTCGGCGTTGCAGTTCCGCGACATCAGCGCATTCGACGCCCTGCACGCGGTGGCGATGGCCGCCGGCACGGGAACCGACTCGCGGCTGTACTACACGTCCGACGGTGGCGCGCAGTGGCAACTCGCGTACCAGAACACCGACCCGGCGGCGTTCTTCGACTGCATGTCCTTCTCCAACGCACAGAACGGGCTCGTGCTCAGCGACCCCGTCGGCGGGAAGTTCCGGATCCTGTCGACGAAGGACGGCGGGCAGAGCTGGCGGGTGCTCCCGAACACCGGGATGCCGGCTGCGCTCGACGGTGAGGCCGGGTTCGCCGCCGGAGGCGAATGTCTGACGGCCAGTGGGCACGACGCCTGGTTCGGCACCGGCGGTGCCAGGGTGTCGCGGATCTTCCACTCGACCGACCGGGGCCGCACGTGGGACGTGCAGACCACGCCGATCGTCAGCAGCCCCAGCGGCGGCGTGTTCGGCATCGCCGTGCGCTCGGGCCTCGGCATCGCGGTCGGCGGCAACTTCAGCAAGCCGACCCGGGCGGCGCACGTGACCGCGCTGTCCGATGCCGGCGGACCGTGGCTGGAGCCGACCCGCGGCGTGCACGGCTACCGCTCCGGCGTCACCTTCGTGCCCAACGCCGCCGGCACGGCGATCGCGGTCGGCCTGACCGGCTCGGACATCACCTACGACGGTGGGCAGCGCTGGACACTGTTCGACACCGGTCAGTTCGACACCGTGACCTGCGCGCCCGACGGGTCTTGCTGGGCCTCGGGCGACGTCGGCCGGGTGGCGGTGCTGAACCGGTGAGAGTCCCGCGCCGAGTTCGACCCCCTCGCGCGACCTGATCGACCTGCGCGACGAGACCTGCACACGTTTCGACCAGATTTCCGTCATCTGATTCATGGTAGCAGCGTTGCAAGAGTCGGATGGAGGGCGCCGCGATAGGCGACCCCCGTGCTCAGCGGTGCTTCTTGTCCGACCCAAGGTTGTCGATCGCCTCGATGACGGCGTCGAAGGCGGCGGCGGCCTTCTCGGCGGTCGCGGACTTCGCATCACTTGCGACGTCCTTGACCTTCTCGACCGCCTTCTTCGGTTTCGTGCCCTCCGGTTCGTCCGGGCCGTCGTCGGTCATGACGTCATGATCGCAGGCTCACGCCAGGCCGCGGATCGCCCGGCGTGGCGGCTGGTGGCCGAGCACGACGGAGATCATGTCCAGCGTTCCCGGGTGGGCCGGATGTTGTGGGCCCGGAAGATGCGGGCGCCCCACGACGAGGTCAGCGCGGTGACGGCCAGCGTGCCGGTCAGCCGCTCGTCGAGCGGCACGTCGAGCGACTCGCCGACGAAGTCCTTGTTCGACAACGACATCAGCACCGGCCAGCCGGTCTCGACCAGTCGCGGGACGAGCCGGGTCGCGGCCAGCGAGTGCCAGGTGTTCTTGCCGAAGTCGTGTCCCGGGTCGATGAGCGATGCGGTCCGGTCGCACGCCGCAGCGAGCGCGCCCGTTCGGCGAGCCCGAGCAGCGTGGCGACAGCATGTGCTCGTCCAGGTCGTCGTAGCGCGACCGGTGCGGGCGGGTGCGCGGCTCGACCCCGCCCGCGTGCGTGCAGACGATCCCGGCGTCGAACTCGGCGGCGACCTCGGCCAGCGCCGGATCGAAGCCGCCCCACGCGTCGTTGAGCACGTCGGCGCCGGCCGGGCACACCTGCCGGCCGACCTCGGCGCGCCAGGTGTCGACGCTGATCACCAGCTCCGGGTACGCCGCGCGGACGGCGGCGACGAACGACGACGACCCGGTCGATCTCCTCGGTGACGCTCACCTCGTCGCCCGGCGCGGCCTTGACCCCGCCGATGTCGACGATGTCCGCCCCGGCCGCGACGACCTCGTGCACCCGTTGCATCGCCAGCTCGAGCTCGTAGGTCGCGCCGCGGTCGTAGAACGAGTCCGGGGTGCGGTTGACGATGGCCATCACCACCCGGTCGTCGCGGCCGAACTCGCGCGCCCCAGCGCAGCACACCGCGGCGTCACGACGCGGCCGCCCGGTAGCCGGGCACGGACACCGCGGCCGGGCGCTGCCGCGACGGGCACCGGCCGATGGTGCCACGGCGGATCGACGTCGCGCCGGAACTGCCACAGCGCGGGTTCGTCTTCCGAAGCCGGCATCGGCGCACCGTGCCGCGCGCGCGGTGAGCAGGATCTCGGCGGCCATCACGCCGAGGTCGTGCTCGGCCTGGTGCACATGTGCCCGCGCGCCGAGGTCGACCTGCGCGAACCCGGCCAGCCCGCGACGTGCGTACGTGTCGAGCAGCGCGGCGATCTCGACGCCGTAGCCGACGGGCACGTCCATGGTCTCGAATGCCGAGCGGCGGATCGCCCACTCGCCGGCCAGCGGCTGCACGACCGCGGCGAGTTCGGGCCAGTACAGGTTCAGCAGCGGACGCGCGACGAGCTCGGTGACCCGCCCGCCGGCCGCCGACTGCCGTCCGCTGCCGTCGTCGAGGATGCGGTCGTAGAAGCCTTTCACGAGCTCGACGCGCCGGGTCGGCCAGCAGCGGCCCGAGCAGGCCGGACACGAAGTGCGTGCCCCAGTCGTGAGGTCGGCGTCGATGAAGACGAGCAGGTCACCGGTGGTGACGAACAGCGACTTCCACAGCGCCTCGCCCTTGCCCGGGTAGCGGCCGAGGTCGGGCCGAACGTCGCGCACCGCGAACACGCGCGCGCCGGCTGCGCGGGCGAGCTCGCCGGTGCGGTCGGTCGAGTCGGAGTCCATGACCACCAGCTCGTCGACGAGGCGCAGGCTCGTCGACGAGTTCGCGCCGGATCCCGGCGACGATCCCGCCGATCGTGGCCTCCTCGTTGCGGGCCGGGATCACCACGCTGATCCGTGGCCGGTCGCTTGCCGCCGCGCGAGATCGGCCGCGCGGCCACGCCGCAGCCCTGCGAGGTGGCCTCCTGGAACCAGGTGTCGGCGGCGGGAAGCACGCCTCGACGTTAGTCGGCGCGGCATGACCTCGAGCGCGCGGTCCAGGTACCTGTCGGCATTGCGGCCCTGCTCCTGCGGCATTGGCGGCGGTGGCGTTGCCCTCGGCGGCTCGCCGTCCGATGCCGTGGAAGATGCTGGCGTAGCGGAACAGACCGAACACCTTGTGGAAGGGCAGGAACTGCTCGTCGGGCGCGGTCTGCGCGGCCTCGTAGTAGGCCGCGAGGAACTCCTCGTCGGTGGGCAGCTGTGCGGCCTCGAGGTCGACGCCGAGCACGCCGCCGTACTCCTCGGGCTTCGTGCCCCACGTGCTCGCCCAGATGTGGGCGAGATCGAACATCGGCTCGCCGACGGAGGCCAGTTCCCAGTCGAGCATGCCGACCAGCTCGGTGCTCGGTCGGGTCGTAGATCAGGTTGTTGATCTTGGCGTCGCCGTGCACGAGCGTGCGGCGGCCGGTGTCGCGGCTGATGCTCGACGAGCCACGTCGTTCACCGTGCGGATGTCCTCGGCGCGGTCGTCGACCCCACGACCTCGTCCACAGGTCGATCTGGCGGCTCGACGAAACTGCCCGGTCGTTCGAGGTCGCCGAGCCCGATGGCCCGGTAGTCGACTGCGTGCAGCGCCGCCATCGCGCGGGCGTGCTCGATGTACATGGGACGCCGCTGCTCGGCAGGCGCATCGGCGAGGGTCATGTCGTGGAAGACCCGGCCTGCGACACGCGACATGAGGAAGAAGTCGGTGCCGAGCATGTTGCGGTCGTCGCTGCTCGCGATCATCACCGGCACCGGAACCGGGGTGTCGGCCGAGCGCACGCCATGATGCGGTGCTCGCGCAGCACGTTGTGCGCGCCGCGGGCCAGGTTGCCCGTCGGCTGCTTGCGCAGCACCAGCTGCCTCGCCGCCGACGGTGACGAAGTAGGTCGGATTGGACTGCCCGCCGCCGATCCGCTCGATCTCCAAGTGCGCCGGAATGGCCTTGTTCGGCGAGATATCCGCGCAGCCTGTCCTCGTCGAAATCGAGTCCGGCGACGGCTTCGTGCATGCTCATCCTCGCGGCTCCCGGCGCAGGTAGACATCGGTGGCGCCGAGCGCAGATTTTGCTTTCCGCAATTCGGCGCGGGCGACGGTACGTAGGTGGACTTCGTCCGGGCCGTCGACGAAGCGCAGTGCCCGGCCCCAACTGAACAGGAACGAGAGCGGAGTGTCGTCGGTGAGCCCCATGCCGCCGAAGACCTGCATCGCGCGGTCGGTGACCCGCTGTTGCAGCCGGGCGGCCACCAGTTTGATCGCCGAGACCGCGGTCGCGGCCGCCTTGTTGCCTTGGTTGTCGATGACCCACGCGGCGTGCAGGGTGAGCAACCGGGCCTGGTCGATCTCGACGCGGGATTCGGCGATCGCGTCGGCGACATTGCTGTTCTCGGCGAGCGGCTTGCCGAAGGCGACCCGGCGCAGGGCGCGGTCGCACATCAGCGCGAGCGCGAGTTCGCTGGCACCGACCGCGCGCATGCAGTGATGGATACGACCCGGGCCGAGCCGGGCCTGCGCGAGCGCGAACCCGTCACCCTCGCCGCCGAGCAAGTTCTCTTTCGGCACCCGGACGTCTTCGTATGCGACCTCGTTGAGTCCGTCGTGCATGTGGTGGCCGAGGATCGGGAGATCGCGCACGACCCGCACCCCGGGGGAGTCGAACGGCACCAGCATCATCGACTGACGCCGGTGCACCGGCGCGTCGGGCGAGTCGTCGGTGACGCCCATGACGATCGCGACCCGGACGTTCGGATGGTCGGCTGCCGAGGTGAACCACTTGCGACCGGTGACGACGTAGTCGTCGCCATCACGGCGGATGCGGGTGGCGATGTTCGTGGCGTCGGACGACGCAACCTCGGGTTCGGTCATGGAAAACACCGAGCGGATCTCGCCGGCGAGCAGTGGCACCAGCCAGCGCTGCTGCTGCTCGTGCGTGCCGAACATCTGCAACAACTCCATGTTGCCGGTGTCCGGAGGATTCGAGTTGAACACCTCCGACGACCACGGCACCTTGCCCATGATTTCGGCGAGCGGCGCGTAGTCGAGGTTCGAGAGCCGGGTGCCGGGCTCGTCGTCGCGCAGGGCGGGCAGGAACATGTTCCACAGGCCCTCGGCCTTGGCGTTCGCCTTCAGCTCGTCGACGAGTTCCATCGGGTATGTGCCGGCTCGCGCCGTGGCCTCGTACTCCGCGGTGCGCGGGACGACCTCGGTTTGCATGAAGCTCTGCAGCCGATCCGCCATGCGCCGGCTGAGTTCACTCTGGGCGAAGTCCATCGCGGCAACCCCCTGCATCGGTGTAACGGTCTAGCTATACCGTCCGGTCGGTTTTCCTGCCAGTGTTTGACGTGCCCGTTACCTGCGGCAGACTGGAATCGTGCGGTTGCGACGAACCGTGGTGCGATCGTCGCCGGCGCCGGCGCCGGCGCCGGCGCCGCGTCCCGCGACGGGCCGGCTGGACGCTGCGGCGAGCCGACGCCGAGTCCGGCGTGCGCGCTGTCGATGCGGCAGACGGCGCCGTCGCGGTGACCAGGCTGCCGACGAGCCGGACCAGTGCTGGTCACCGATGTGCGGATCTACCTGGTCGCCGACGTGCGGATCTACCTGGTCGCCCACTGCGTCAACACCTTCGAGCGCTACGTCGCGAAGGTCAAGACGTACTATGCGATGGCCATCGCTATGGTCGGGCGCTCGGACAAGGTGACCGATCGGCATCCCTGTGAGGCACGCTCACCCGGCGCGCGGACCTGCCCGCGGCATCGACGCGCGGTCCACAGTCCCGGTCGGCGACCGGGTCTACCCGGTGCAGACCGTCGGTGAGCGCCCGGGATCGACACCCCCGGGTGCCCAAGGGCTGCGATCTCGTGACCCGCGACTGGGCGAACCGGCGCGAACTCGCCCGCGGCCAGCCGCAGTCCGCGGGTTATCGGTGTCCGAGCGGGTACGGCGCCGCAGACGGACGGCTGCTCGCGCTCGACTCCGGTGCGACCGCCCGTTCGACCCGGTCGCCCGCCCGGAACTCGCCGGCTCCGCCTGACATGCTCACCTTGCGTGCCTGCATCGTGACACTGCGTGCATCTCCTGCTTGAATCTGTTCGACCCCCCATGGATTCGCCGAGCGGAGGTTTGCCGTGCAGCTGCCGTCCCGAGGACGTCTCGCGCTGGTTGGAATCGTCGTGGCAGTCCTGGCCGGCATGTTGGCGGTGCCGCAGGCGGCGGCGACGCCGGCGCTCGCCCACGTCAAGACGCAGCGGCTGTGCCCGAAACCCCACGGGCACCGCGCGGCCTGCTTCGCCATCCGCCAGGTCAGCCCGCAGGAGCCGAAGAGCCTGAACCGCGCCGGTGTCACGGCGGCGGCGACGCCGTCGGGTTATGGTCCCGGCGATCTGCGCCGCGCCTACGCGCTGACCGGGTCGGGCAGCGCGAGCCAGACCGTAGCGATCGTCGACGCCAATGACGACCCGAGCGCGGAGTCCGACCTGGCGGTGTACCGCTCGCAGTACGGACTGTCGGCCTGCACGACCGCGAACGGCTGCTTGCGTAAGGTGAACCAGAACGGCGCGTCCGCACCGCTGCCGAGCGCCGACACCGGCTGGGCAGGGGAGATCTCTCTCGACCTCGACATGGTGTCGGCGATCTGCCCGAACTGCCACATCCTGCTGGTCGAGGCGAACAGCGCGACGATGGCGAACCTCGGTACGTCGGTGAACACCGCGGTGAATCTGGGCGCGAAGTACGTGTCCAACAGCTACGGCGGTCCCGAGTCCAGCAGCGTGACCTCATACGACACCAGGTACTTCACCCACCCGGGCGTCGCGATCACCGCGAGTTCGGGCGACGCCGACTACGACGGCGGCTCCTACCCGGCCACCGGCAAGAACGTGACCGCGGTCGGCGGCACCCGCCTGGTGCGCAACGCGTCCAGCCGCGGCTGGGGCGAGACCGTCTGGAACACGACCAGCTACAGCGAAGGCGCCGGGTCGGGCTGCTCGGCCTACATTGCCAAGCCTGCCTTCCAGTCGGGCGTCACCACCGGGTGCAGCCGACGGGCCGAGGCCGACGTGTCCGCGGTTGCCGACCCGGCGACCGGCGTGTCGGTGTACCAGACCTACGGCGGCAGCGGCTGGGCTGTCTACGGCGGCACGAGCGCCGCGGCCCCGATCGTCGCCGGGGTCTACGCACTCGCCGGCACGCCAGGTGCCTCCGACGTGCCGAATGCCTATCCCTATGCCCACACCGCGAACCTCAACGACGTCACCTCGGGCAAGAACGGCACCTGCGGTGCGCCGCTGTGCACGGCGCGGACCGGGTGGGACGGCCCGACCGGGCTCGGCACCCCGAACGGCACCGCCGCGTTCGCACCCGGCGGGAGCGCCGGGACGCTCACGGTGGCGAACCCCGGCTCGCGCAGCGGCAGTGTGGGCAGCGCCATCGCCTCGTTCGCGCTGTCGGCGAGCGGTGGCACCGCGCCGTACACATGGACGGCCACCGGGCTGCCGCCCGGTATCACCGTGTCCTCGCAGTCCGGAGTGGTGTCGGGGACGCCGACCACCGCCGGCACCTACTCGGTGACGGCGACCGCGACCGGTAGCGCCGGCAGCGGCAGCGGCAGCGCGACCTTCACGTTCACCATCTCCGGCGGCGGCTCCAGCTGCGCGAGCCCGGGGCAGCGGCTTGCGAACCCCGGCTTCGAGTCCGGCAACACCGGCTGGACCGCGAGCCCAGGCGTGATCGGACAGAACGCCTCCGGCGGTGAGGCGCCGCACGGCGGCACCTGGAACGCCTGGCTGGACGGCTACGGCACCACCCACACCGACACGCTGTCGCAATCGGTCGCGATCCCGGCCAACTGCGCGAACTCGACGTTGTCGTTCTACCTGCACATCGACACGGCCGAGACCACCACCTCGACGGCGTACGACAAGCTGACGGTCAAGATCGGCACCACTACGCTCGCGACGTACTCCAACCTGAACAAGGCGAGCGGCTTCACGCTGCGATCCTTCGCGGTCGGCAGCTACGCCGATCAGACGGTCACGCTGTCCGTCAGCGGCAGTGAGGACAGCTCGTTGCAGACGTCGTTCGTGGTGGACGACACGGCACTGACCGCCGGTTGACCGCGCGCCGCGCCTGTCCCGGCGCGGTGCGATCGTCAATAGTAGAGGCGTGGCCGACGCGACGACCCTCGACGTCGTGGTGGTCGTCGTCGTGGTGGGCCTGCGATTGGGTGTGCCGCTGCTCATCCCGTGCTTCCCGCTGCCGGCGATCCTCGTGGCGCTGGTGATCGACGGTGTCGACCAGACGGTGTTCCAGAGCTGGCTCTCGCACGGGTTCTGGCACCAGATCGAGGACAGTTACCAGGGCTACGACAAGGCGCTCGACGTCTACTACCTGACGATCGCGTACACCGCCACGATGCGGAACTGGACGAACTCTGCCGCGCTGCGGTGGGCCCAGTTCCTGTGGCTGTACCGCCTGGCCGGCGTCGCCCTGTTCGAGGTCCTGCACACCACGCCGGACTCCTGGCGCTGGCTGCTGCTCGTCTTCCCCAACACCTTCGAGTACTTCTTCATCGCCTACGAGGCGATCCGGCTGCGGTGGGATCCGCGTCGGCTCAGCCGCCGGTTCGTCGCGTTGCTGGCCATCTGCATCTGGGTGTTCGTCAAGCTGCCGCAGGAGTGGTGGATCCACGTGGCCAAGCTGGACTTCACCGACTTCGCCGACGAGCACGGCTGGGTCTGGCCGACCCTGGCGGTCCTGCTCGTCGCGGTGATCGTGGTCGGCTGGTGGGCGATCACGCACTGGTTGCCGCCCGCGGACTGGCGGACCCGGATCGCTGCCGACCCGTTGCCGACCGAACTCGCCACGCCCGCGGAGCGCGAGGCATTCCGCGCGGTGCGGTGGCGCGACTTCGACTTGCACCTCGCCGAAAAGGTGGTGCTGGTCGGCCTGGTGTGCGTGATCTTCGCCGAGATCCTGCCCGGATCGACGGCGACCGCCGCGCAGGTTGCGGTGGTCGTGTCGATCCTGGTCGTGGTGAACTCCGTCATCGGGCTCGCCTTCGCGCGCCGGCATCATTCGATCCGCAGCAGCGGGGCCGAATTCCTCGCGACGTGCTTGCTCAACCTGGCGATCCTGCTGGTGCTGCGGGCGCTGAGTGCCCGCTTCGTGCTCGACAATGCGCTGTTCTTCGTGCTTCTTGTCTCGCTGATCGTGCTGCTCTACGACCGGTACGGACCGATCCGGACCGAGCGGCTCGACGCGGCGACCAGTCAGCCGTCGACGATCCAGTGATCCTCGACGAACGCGGTGGGCAGCTGTTGCGGATCGGCGAAGTTCGCCAGGTCGGCCACCGCGGCGGCGAACTGCGGCGTCGCGGTGCCGGCGGCGAAGCCGTCCTGGTCGTCGAAGTACAGGGTGGCGATCCCGAGGAACGGCGGGTCGCCCTCCGGGGCGGCGACCGCGTGCTGCTGGACGTAGCGACGCACGCCCGGCACCTTGCGGACCAGATCGGCGTGGGTGCTGCCCCAATGCTGCAGCGCCTCCTGACGAGACTTGCCGTCCTGCTCGCGGAGCACGAACGCGACTGCGAACGCGGCGCCCTCCTCAGGACTCGTTGGGGACGAGCACGCCACGGCCGATCATGCGGCCCTCGTCGAGTGCGTGGAACGCCTCGTTCACGCCGTCGAGCGGGAACGTCGTGGAGGTCAGCTTCACGTAACCCCTCGCCTGCAGGTCGACCAGCTCGACGAGTTCGTTGTAGTTGCCGACGATGCAGCCGACGAAGCTGGTCTCCGGGAACAGTGCCTGCTCGAGGATCTTCACCTGCAACGTGCCGCCGTACCCGACCATGAAGTGCGTGCCGTTCGCCGCCAGCAGGTCGACGGCATCGTGTTCCGCACCACCCTCGCCGACGTAGTCGATCACGGCCTGCGCTCCCTCACCCTTGGTGAGGTCGCGTACCTCGGCGACGTGCGAGTGGTCGTCCTTCGCCTGCACGGTGTGGTCGGCGCCCCAACCGCGGGCATGCTCCAAGGCCTTCTCGCTGCGGTCGACCACGATGATCTCGGCGGCCGACATTGCGCGCAGTGCCTGGATACCGATGTGGCCCAGCCCGCCTGCTCCCTGCACGACGATGCGCGAACCGGGCACGGCAAGCGGGATCGCCTTCTTGACCGCGCGATAGGCCGTCAGCCCGGCATCCGCCTGCGGCGCGACGTCGACGGGTTCGAGGTTGTCCGGCTGCGGCACACAGGCCCGGGCGTTGGTGCGCAGGTACTGGGCCATGCCGCCCGCAGCCGCTGCGACGCCCGGGAAGAAGCCGCCGGTGCAGTGCATGTCGTCGCCGGCCCGGCAGGCGTGGCAGTAACCGCAGGTGGCAAGTGGGTGGCACAACACCGCGTCGCCCACTTCGACGGTCGTGACGCCGGGCCCGACCTCCTCGACCCAGCCGGCGTTCTCGTGCCCGCAGGTGTACGGCAGCTCGATGCCCTGCGCCTTGAACATCTCGTCGAACTGGCCGTCCCAGATGTGGATGTCGGTGCGACAGAAGCCTGCGGCGCCCACCCGGAGGATGACGTCGGTCGGCAACTCGATCTTCGGGTCCGGGACCTCGTTGATCGTGAAGTCCTTGTGGTAGTCGCTGATCTGTGCAGCCTTCATCCTCGAGCCCTCTCGTCGACAGTGACCGAGTTCGAGCCTTCTGGCCGGAATATGACCTTGTCAACGGGTCACCGATGTGCAGCGGCTACGCCACGCGCCGCAGCCGGGTGATCGTCAGTCCGTTCTTGTCGAGCCGCGCGCCCAGGTCGACCAGGTGGGGTGTTTGCAGATGCGCTTCGAGCGCTTGGGCCGATTCCCAGTCTTCGCAGAAGTAGAAAAGCGACGGGTCCTCGACGCCCCGATGCCGGTCGTAGTTGACGCTAGCCGTCTTCGCGTGTCGTCGGTTACACCAGCGCGATGAGTGCGTCGTAGAGGTCCTGCTCCTTGCCCGGCTTCGCGCGCATGAGCGCGATCACCGTGAGCAGGTCGCGGCGGTCATCGGTCGGTGTTCCCATCGGGGTCTCCTCGAGGACGTTCGGACAAAGGCCGGACGGTACTCGCGTGGATTCGGCACTCTCGCGCGGTGGGCTCGGCCTACGCGATCGCGCCGTGCGCTTCGCCACGACGGCGCCGGACGTGTTGCGGGCGACCATCGTCGACACGTTCGCGGTCGAGCCGTCGGTGGCAGCGCAGGCAACCACAGGTGCAATCGACGATCATCGGAACAGGCGGCGGTTGCTTGACGCTCGGCGATCATCACCGAGATGACGCGTGGGCGACCGCGTTCTGCTCACCCGTGCCGGTTCACAGCATCTCGTCGAGCTCGGCGGCGATGTTCTCCGGCGTGTCACGCGACTCGTAGCGCCTGAGCACCGCTCCGTCGCGACCGACGAGGAACTTGGTGAAGTTCCACTTCACCTCGTCGCTGTCGAGGGCCTCGGGACGGCGCTCCTTCAAGATCTCGTAGAGCCGGCCGTTCGCCGGGCCGAAATCACCCGGTGCGGCCGCCCGCAGGTACTGATACAGCGGCGCGGCGTCCGGGCCGTTGACGTCGATCTTGGCGAACACCGGGAAGGTGACGTCGTAGTTGACCGAACAGAACTGCTGGATCTCCTCGTCGGTGCCGGGCTCCTGGTCCCCGAACTGGTTGCAGGGGAAGCCCAGGACCTGCAGCCCGCGCGCGGCGTAATCGCGGTGCAGTTTCTCCAGGCCCGCGTACTGCGGGGTGAATCCGCACTTGCTCGCGACGTTCACCACGAGCATGACCTGGCCCGCGTACTCAGCGAGGGGCTGGTCGGCGCCGTCGGCGGTCTGCACCGTGAAATCGTGGGTGTTCATCGATCGGTTCTCCTCATGTCGCGGTTCGGACGCGGAGCAGGCGGGCCGGTCGGGCTACCGTGCGCGATCATGCGCCGCACGGTGGCCCGGCACCGGCCGCACAGCGAACCGGCACCGCATAGTTCCGCGACCTCCTTCGTGGACCGCGCTCCGCACCGGATCGACTCCTCTACGGTGTGACTCGTGACCGCGCAGCACATGCACACGTACATGCTGCCGTCTCCCCGGGTCGCGCGCGGCGTCCGGCACTGCTCGGTCGGACCGAAAGGGACTATACGAGGCAGATCATGACCCGCCCACCCGGCTCGTTCATGCTCTCCGCGGATTACCGCGTCGCGGATTTCGACCGGTGGTGGGACGCGATGCAGCGCGACCGCGACGACCGCGCGGCGCTCGGCGTGCATTCGCCGGTCGGGTACTGGTCGGCCGGCGATGCTCGGCACATGTTTGTGACGGCTGGCTTCGAACCCGTGACCGGCTGGACCGGGTCCTGTCCTCGCCGCTGCTGATGGAGTGGTTCGACCGCGCCGGCCTCGAGAACGTCCCGCCGGTGTTCGTGGGCACTCGCGTCGCGGTCGGGCGGCTCGGCGAACGCTGCCCTTCGGACCTGCCGCGCGGCTCGGTGCCGACCGGGGTGGTCATCGCCCGCGTGGTCCGCCTCGTCGACTACGACCGCTATCTCGACGTCGTGCGTGCCCGGCAGCGGGGCTGCCGGCCATGGGCATGCGCCAGTTCTGGATCTACCGCGCGGTCGACGACGGCGACGAGGTGATGTCGATCCAGGAGGTCGACTCGCTCGAGCACGCCACGCGTGGCTCCAACGGCCCGGATCCGAGGCACAGATCGACTCCGAGCCCGGCGTCGGGGTCTGTCCACCGATCTTCGTCGGCACCGTCGCCGGGGTGATCGAGGCCGAGGCCAGCGACCCCGAGCGCTAGTGTCGCGCGCCAGAGATTGTGCGAATAGGTCCGGCGTTCAGGCGTGGGCTGGTAAGGCGGAGGAGGAGAGCTGTACTTGCCGTCCTGGCGACGACGACAACGCAGCCAGCGCGCGCCTGGGCGTCGGAACTATCGTGCGAATCTCTGGCGCAGGACACTAGCTGAGCGGTGCGTGTAGCTGCGGTCGGGGTTGGAGCGCCCGGGCTCCGTCGAAGTGCCACCACTCGCCGCGGTAGACGCTCAGTGCGCCGTCGGCCATGGCGGTGCGCAGCCGTGCGCGGTTGGCCTGTGCGAGCGCGCTGATACCGGCGCTGGCGTAGGCGTACGCGCACGCGCTGACGTCGTCGAACCCGGTGCCCATCGCACGCAGGCAGTGACCCTGCACCCGGCGCCGCGCCCGGCACGTCGCGCTCGGTTCCGTGCGCGCGAGCGTCCCGTCGACGGGACGGCCTGCCTCGTGGCTGGTCGCGTACGGTCCGGGTCGGGCCACCCAATCGGGATCCGGCACCATCCGGAACATGCGCATGGCACCCATCGGTTCGTGCGCACGCGACCATCATCGCCGGGGAGCGGCGGCTTCCCGCCCTGAACTGTCGATTCGCGGCGGAATTTGCGACAGTTCGGGGCGGGAAGGCGCATCTCCGCGCCGTTCAGAGCGGCGTGACGTACGCGCCGCTGATCCCGCCGTCGACCAGGAACGTCGACGCGGTGATGAACGACGCGTCGTCGCTGGCCAGGAACGTCGACCGCCGCGGCGATCTCCTCGGCCTCGCCGAAGCGACCCATCGGCACGTGCACCAGCCGCCGCGCCGCGCGCTCGGGGTCCTTGGCGAACAGCTCCTGCAGCAGCGGGGTGTTGATCGGCCCGGGCACAGCGCGTTGACCCGGATGCCCTCGCGGGCGAACTGCACGCCGAGCTCGCGGCTCATCGCGAGCACGCCGCCCTTGCTTGCGGTGTAGGAGATCTGCGAGGTCGCCGAGCCCATCACCGCGACGAACGACGCGGTGTTGATGATCGACCCGCCGCCGCCGGCGCGCATGTGCTCGATCGCGTACTTGCAGCACAGGTAGACCGAGGTCAGGTTGACCTCCTGCACCCGGTCGCCAGGCGTCGATGCCGGTGGTGAGGATCGAGTCGTCGTCGGCGGGGGAGATGCCGGCGTTGTTGAACGCGATGTCGAGCGCCGCCGTAGCTCGTCGACCGCGCCGGCGAACAGCGCCGCGCACCTGTGCCTCGTCGGTCGACGTCGACCTGGACGAAGTCGCCGCCGACCTCGGCGGCCGCCGCGCTGCCCGGCGTCGGCGTCGATGTCCGCGCAGACGACCGTCGCGCCCTCGGCCGCGAACCGGCGCGCGGTCGCCAGGCCGATGCCGCTGCCCGCGCCGGTGATCGACGGCGACCTTGCCGGCCAGTCGAGCCGGATTCGCCATGCGTGGCTCCTTCGCTCCGGTCAGTGGTCGAGATGAACACGTTCTTGGTCTCGGTGAACGCGAACGGCGCGTCCGGGCCGAGCTCGCGCCCGAGGCCGGAGGACTTGAAGCCGCCGAACGGCGTCCAGTAGCGCACCGAGGAGTGCGAGTTGACCGACAGGTTGCCGGCCTCGATGCCGCGGCTGACCCGCAGCGCCCGGCCGACGTCGCGGGTCCAGATCGAGCCGGACAGGCCGAAGTCGCTGTCGTTGGCGATCCGGATCGCGTCGGCCTCGTCGTCGAACGGCGACGACCGCGACCACCGGGCCGAAGATCTCCTCGCGCAGCGCCCGGTCGGCCGGGTCGGTCGGCGTCAGCACGGTCGGCGGGTACCAGAAGCCCGGGCCCTCCGGCGCGCTGCCGCGGAACGCGACCGGCGCGTCGTCGGGCACGTAGGACGCGACCCGGTCGCGCTGGCCGGCGCTGATCAGCGGGCCCATCTCGGCGTTCTCGTCGCCCGGGTCGGTGACGACGACGCCGCGGACGGCGGGCTCGAACAGCTCCATGAACCGGTCGTAGACGACTGCGCTCGACCAGGATGCGCGAGCGCGCGCAGCAGTCCTGGCCGGCGTTGTCGAAGACCGCGTACGGCGCGGTCGCCGCGGCCCGGCTCGAGGTCGGCGTCGGCGAAGACGACGTTCGCGCTCTTGCCGCCGAGCTCGAGCGTGACCGGCTTGATCTGCGCCGCGCAGCCGGCCATCACCTGCCGCCCGACCTCGGTCGAGCCGGTGAAGACGATCTTGGCGACGTCGGGTGAGTCGACGAACCGCTGCCCGACCACGCTGCCCTTGCCCGGCAGCACCTGGAAGACGTCCGGCGGGCATGCCGGCCTCGAGCGCGAGCTCGGCGAGCCGGATCGCGGTCAGCGGGGTCAGCTCGGCCGGCTTGAGCACGACGGTGTTGCCGGCGGCGAGCGCGGGCGCGAATCCCCACGACGCGATCGGCATCGGGAAGTTCCACGGCACGATCACGCCGACGACGCCGAGCGGCTCGTGGAAGGTGACGTCGATGCCGTCGGCGACCGGGATCTGCTGGCCGATCAGCCGTTCCGGCGCGCCGGAGTAGTAGGCGATCACGTCGCGGACGTTGCCGGCCTCCCACCGCGCGTTGCCGATCGTGTGCCCGGAGTTGGTGACCTCGAGCTGCGCGAGGTCCTCGAGGTCGGCGTCGACCGCGTCGGCGAAGCGGCGCAGCAGCCGGGCCCGGTCACCCGGTGCGACCGCGCGCCAGGTCTCGAACGCCTTGCGGGCCCGGGCGATCGCGGCGTCGGTCTGCTCGCGCGTCGAGCAGGTCGATCGACGCCGACGACCTGCTCGGTCGCCGGGTTGATGCACGTCGTACGTGCTGTCATCGAGTCTCCTACATCCGCTCGAAGCTGCGGACGCGTTCCCAGTCGGTGACCGCCGCGTCGAAGGCGGCGAGCTCGACCCGCGCGGCGTTCACGTAGTGGTCGACGACGTCGTCGCCGAGCGCCGCTCGGGCGATCGCGCTGCCGTCGAGCAAGGTCGGCCGCCTCGCGCAGCGTGGTCGGCACGTGCGGTGCGTCGCTGTCGTAGGCGTTGCCGCCGAACGCCGGCTCGAGCGGCAGCTCGTTGTCGATGCCGTGCAGGCCGGCCGCGATCATCGCCGCGACCGCGAGGTAGGGGTTCACGTCGCCGCCGGGCACCCGGTTCTCGAACCGCAGGCTCGGCCCGTGGCCGACCACCCGCAGCGCGCAGGTGCGGTTGTCGAATCCCCACGCCACCGCGGTCGGCGCGAACGACCCGGCCTGATAGCGCTTGTAGGAGTTGATGTTCGGCGCGAAGAAGTAGCTCAGCTCGCGCAGCCCGGCGAGCTGCCCGGCGAGGAAGTGCTCGAACACCGGCGACACGCCGCCGCTCGCGGTCACCGGCGAAGACCGGCGTCGCCGTCCGCGTCGCGCAGCGACAGGTGGATGTGGCAGGAGTTGCCCTCGCGCTCGTTGTACTTCGCCATGAAGGTCAGCGACTGAGCCGCGCTGCGCCGCGATCTCCTTCGCGCCGTTCTTGTAGATCACGTGGTTGTCGCAGGTGCGTCAGCGCATCGGTGTACTTGAACGCGATCTCGTGCTGGCCGGGGTTGCACTCGCCCTTGGCCGACTCGACCTGCATGCCGGCGTCGCGCATGCCGAGCCGGATCGCGCGCAGCAGCGGCTCGACCCGGCTGGTGCCGAGGATCGAGTAGTCGACGTTGTACTGGTTGGCCGGGGTCAGGTCGCCGTAGCGCTTGTCCCACGCCTGCTCGTAGCTGTCGTCGAAGACGATGAACTCGAGCTCGGTGCCGACCATCGCCGTCCAGCCGCGCTCGGCGAGCCGGTCGAGCTGGCGCTGCAGGATCTGCCGCGGCGACTCGACCACCGGCGCGCCGTCGAGCCACTGCACGTCGGCCAGCACCATCGCGGTGCCCGGCTGCCACGGCACCCGGCGCAGCGGTGGCGAGGTCGGGCGCCATCACGAGGTCGCCGTAGCCGCGCTCCCACGACGACATCGCATAGCCCGTCGACGGTGTTCATCTCGACGTCGACGGCGAGCAGGTAGTTGCAGCCCTCGGTGCCGTGCGCGAGCACGTCGTCGAGGAAGTACTCGGCGTCGCAGGCGCTTGCCCTGCAGCCGGCCCTGCATGTCGGTGATCGCGACGATGACGGTGTCGATCGTCGCCGCCGTCGACGTCGGCGCGGAGCGTCGTCGAGGGTCAATGGTTCGACCGGCATGCCGCTCACCTCTCGTGAGAAGGTCCGCTGACCGTACCTTCTGGATCATCCGCTGGCGGAAGCTGCCGGCCGCGTCAACTCAGGAAGCCGCGCAGCAGCGCCGCGGTGCCGTCGACGTGCTCCTCCATCTCGATCCGGGCGACGTCCGGCTGCCCGGCCAGGATCGCGTCCACGATCGCGGCGTGCTGCCGGTCGGAGTGTGCGATGTTGGCCGGGATCACCGGGATCGCGCGCAGCAGCTCGTCAGCCGCATCTGCACGTCGGCGACCACCGCGGTCACCGACGCGCTGCTCGCCCGACGCCGCGATCGCCAGGTGCAGCCGGGAGTCGGCCTGCCGGCGGCCCTGCGCGGCGTGCAGTCGGTCGCCTCGTCGCAGGCAGCGGTGCAGGCTGGCCCGGTCGGCCGCGGTCAGCGTCCGGCTGGCCGCCAGCGCGGCGGCGCCCGGCTCGACCACCGGCGCAGGTCGAGGGTCGTCGTCCAGCGAGTGCGCGAGCGACTGCTCGATCTGCGCGCCGCGACCGCGTCCGGCGTGCCGCGCCGGCGCGCACGACGAAGGTGCCGCCGCCGCGGCCGCGGCGCGACTCGACCAGGTCGGCCGCGCGCAGCGCCTTGATCGCCTCCCGCAGGGTCACCCGGCTGACCCCGAAGGTCTCGGCGAGCTCGCGTTCCGGCGGCAGCCGCTCGCCGTCGACGAGCACGCCGAGCCGGATGCTCTGGGCCAGCCGCTCGACCGTGACCTCGAACGCGTTGCGGACCGGCACCGGCGAGAAGACGGACCGCGCCCACAGCGCTTCGACATTCCCGGCCGTCACGCGACATCAGCGCACCGCCGCCGAACGCGCCGCGCAGGCCGCCACGAAGGCGCGCGAACAGCGCGGCTGCCGTCATGCACCTCCGGGTGCCACTGCACGCCGACCACCCAGGTGCGCGTCGGGCAGACTTCGAACGGCCTCGATGGTGCCGTCGGCGGCCCAGCCGGTCGCGATCAGCGCCGTCGGCCAGCCGATCGACGCGCCTGGTGGTGGTAGGTCGCGACCGTCGCTGCGCCGCCGAGGATCGCCGCCGATCCGGCTGCCGTCGGCGCAGTACGCACCTCGTGCCGGCCGTGCTGCCCCGACGGTCGGGCAGTGCGAGCTCGTTGCCGACGACGTCCGGCAGGTGCTGGTACAAGGTCGCCGCCGAGCGCGACGGTGAGCACCTGCATGCCGCGGCAGACGCCGAGCAAGGGCAGGTCGCGGCGCAAGCGCGGCGCGCGATCAGCGCGATCTCCCACTCGTCGCGGTCCGGCCGCGGCCGGCCCGGTCGCTGGCTGTCGCGGTCGCGCCGTACCGTGACCGGGTCGACGTCCGCGCCGCCGGCTGAGCACCAGCCCGTGCGAGGCCGTCGAGCACCGACCGCGGCCGCTCCGTCGAGCGGTCGGCCCTGGCCGGCGGCAGCAGCATCGGCACACCGCCGGCGGCGCTGATCGCGTCGGCGTAGGTCGCCGGCAGCAGGTCGGCCGGCTCGTCCCACACCCCGAACGCCGCCGGCTCGCGGTAGGTGGTCAGCCCGATCCGCGGGCGGCCGAGGTCACGGCGACGGTCCATCGACGCCGCGCCCGCCTTCCCGGTCGAACACCGGCTCCGTCGACGACCTCGCCCGGCGACCCGATCGCCGAACAGGTCGATCGTGCACCGCGCGTGCCGGGCCGGCGTCGCTCGATCGGCAAGGTAGGCGTAGGCGATCGACGCGCCGACGGTGTAGCCGTAGCCCGCCGAGGTCACCCGGCCGCTCACCCGGCCGCCGACCCGCACCGGCTCGCTGCCGAGCACCACCGCTCGCGGGTCGTCGAGCACGATCGCGCACAGCTTGCGCGTCAGCCCGCGCTCCTTCGCCGCGACCAACGCGTCGCGGCCCGCGAATCCGCCGGCCTTGTCGAGCTTCACGCAGAACCCGAGCCCGGCCTCGTACGGCGTCGTCTCGGCGGTGAGGTCGTGCCCCAGACCCGGTAGCCCTTCTCCAGCCGCATGCTCTCGATCGCGCGGTAGCCGCCGGCGACCAGCCCGAGCTCGGCCGCCGGCCGCCCAGACCTCCGACCACAGCCGGGCGCCGTACTCCGACGGCGCGTAGAGCTCCCAGCCGTGCTCGCCGACGAAGGTCACCTGCAGCGCCCGCACCGGCACATCGCCGACGGTGAGCTCCTGCGACGTCATGAAGCCGAACGCCTCGTCGGACAGGTCGGCGGACGGTCAGAGTGCCAGGATGTCGCGCGCGCGCGGCCCCCACAGCGCGAAGCAGCAGTAGCAGCCCGGTGACGTCGGCGATCCGCACCTGCGCGCCGCGGCGTCGCGCCTGCTTGCGCAGCCAGGCCAGGTCATGCGTCCCGAACGCCGTGCCGGTGACGACCAGGAACGACGTCGTCGCCGGTGCGGGTCACGGTGAAGTCGCCCTCGATCCCGCCGCGGCCGTTGAGCGCCTGGGTGTAGGTGACGGCGCCGACCTCGCGCGCGACCTGGTTGTCGCACACCCAGTCGAGGAAGCGCCGCGGCATCGGGCCCGCTGACCTCGAGCTTCGCGAACGACGTCTCGTCGAACAGCCCCGCCGTCTCGCGGGTCGCGAGGTGCTCGGCGCCGATCGGCCGGCGACCAGTACCGCCCGGCCCACGCCTCCGGCCGCAGCGACTCGTCGCCGGCGCCTGCGTTGGGTGCGTAGTAGTCCACCCGCTCCCAGCCGGCCTTCTCGCCGAACTCCGCGCCGTGCTCGCGGTGCCAGTCGTACGCCGGGACTGGTGCGCAGCGGCCGGCCGGCCTCGCGCTGCCAGCCGGGGTACGGGATGTCGTAGTAGCGCTGGTAGCTCTCGACGGTGCGCGCCAGCGTGTAAGCCGGCGAGCGGCACTGCCGGCCGAACCGGTTGATGTCCATGTGCCAGACGTCGAAGCGTCGGCTCGCCCGCGACGATCCACTCGGCCATCACCTTGCCGATGCCGCCGGCGCCGGCGATGCCGTGCGCGCAGAACCCGGCCGCGACGAAGAACCCGGCGACCTCGGTCTCGCCGAGGCAGAACTCGTTGTCCGGCGTGAACGCCTCCGGGCCGTTGATGATCCGGCGGACCCCGACGTCGCCCATCGCCGGCACCCGCCGCTGGGCGTTCGCCGCGATCTCCTCGAACCGCGGCCAGTCCTCCGGCAGCAGCTGGCCGTTGAAGTCCGCCGGCATCGCGTCGAACGCGGTCGCGGTCGCGGTGAACGGCGCCGGGTCGCGCTCGTAGCCGCCCATCACCAGGCCGTCGACCTCCTGCCGGAAGTAGACGAGCAGGTCCGGGTCGCGCAAGCGTCGGCAGCGGCTTGTCGCGCCGCGTCGCAGGAACGCCTCGGTGACGAGGTACTGGTGCGACATCGGCACGAGCGGGATCCGGACTCCGGCCAGCCGGCCGATCTCGGCGGCGAACATCCCGCCGCAGTTGACCACGACCTCGCAGTCGATGTCGCCGCGGTCGGTGCGTCACGCCGCGTCACCCGGCCGTGCCGCGACGTCGATGCCGGTGACCCGCGTGTGCGGTCGCGATACCGGACACCGCCCGCCCGGGCGCCGGCGGCGAGCGAGTAGCAGAGCTGCGACGGGTCGAGGTAGCCGTCCGACTCGAGGTACGCCGCGCCGACGCACACCGTCGGTGTCGATCAGCGGGAACCGCTCGGCCGCCTCGGCGACCGAGATCTCGTGCAGCGGCAGGTCGAAGGTCCTGGCCCAGCTGATCTGCCGGCGGATCTCCTCGCAGCCGCTCGGGGCTGGACGCGAGCTTGATGCCGCCGCTCTCGGTCCAGCCCGACCGGCTGATCGCCCGCCTGCAGCCGCGGTAGAGCTCGACCGAGTACATGTTCATCCGGGTCAGCGTCGGGTCGGCGCGCAGCTGCCCGACCAGGCCGGCGGAGTGGAAGGTCGAGCCGCTGGTCAGCTCGTCACGGTCGAGCACCACGACGTCGCGCTCGCCGAGCTCGGCCAGGTGGTAGGCCACGCTCGCCCCGCCGACCCCGCCGCCGATCACCACGATCCGGGCGGCCGTCGGGCAGGTCTGGCGGCACGCTCAAATCATGCGACATCATGCGCCGGCGCGGCACAAGACACGCGAAAAGGTTTGGGGTCTAGACCTTCAGGCCCAGAGCCCTAGCATCCGAGCCACCTCGCCCTACGATCCCGATCATCCGATCGGCAGCCTGCGAGCCCGCGGACGGGAGAGTCGTGACTGCTGCGCCGCATCGATCGATGACGCCGCACGTCCCGCCGCCGACCCTGACGATGTGTCCGAGCTCGCCAGGCGTCCCGGTGCGCGGCCGAGTCGTTCGACCTCGAGGCAGCTGCCCGGCGGCCTCACCAACCGCAACTACCGAGTGCATACGGTGTCCGGCGAAGCGGTACGTCGCCCGGTTCGGCTGTCGTCGCGCAGTCGACCTGCTCGCGATCGACCGCGACGCCGAGACGCCAACTCGCCGCGTCGCGGCCGACAACCGGGGTCGGCCCCGGCGTCGTCGGCGTACGACCCGGCAGCACGGCGTCCTGCTCATCGAATGGATCGACGGGCCGGACCTTCACCGCCGCCGACCTCGACGACAGCGACAACTCTGTCCCGGGTCGCCGACGACCTGCCGGCCGCTGCACGCCGGCCCGCGGTTCGCCACCGATTTCGACATGTTCGCGTGCAGCGCCGCTACCTCGACCATCGTGCAGGACGCGCGGGTTTCCGGCTGCCGGACGCCTACCTCGACTTCATGCCGCAGGTTCGTGCGCTCGAGCGCGGCGCTGCACGTGCGCGGCGAGGCGACCGTGCCGTGCCACAACGACCTGCTCGCCGCCAACATCATGGACGACGGCGACCGGCTGTGGTTCATCGACTACGAGTACTCCGGCAACAACGACGCCGTGCTTCGAGCTCGGCAACATCTGCGAGCGAGTCGCACCTGCTCGACCGACCGGCTCGACCGAGCTGGTCACGGCGCTACTACGGCGCCGCGTCGCCGGCGCAAGGTCGCCCGGGCCCGGCTGTTCGGGCTGATGTCGGACTACGGCTGGACGCTGTGGGCGTCGATCCAGGACGCCGACCAGCGAGCTCGACTTCGACTTCTGGCCTGGGGGATGGAGAAGTACGAGCGCGCGCTCGCCGAGTTCCGCGGCCCGGAGCTTCAACGACCTCATCACCGAAGTCCAGCGAACCGTGAGCACACGAGGGAGCCGTGCCAGTGACCAGAGATCGTACGAGTCTCAACGACGGACGAACAACGCCTCGCCGAGCTCGGCTACAAGCAGGAGCTGAACCGGTCCTGGTCGGCTTCTCGAACTTCGCCATCTCGTTCTCGATCATCTCGATCCTGGCCGGCTGCTTCACCAGCTTCGCCTGGGCTGGAACAACGGCGGCCCGGCGGCGATCGCCTGGGGCTGGCCGATCATCTCGGTCTTCATCCTGATCATCGGCTTCTGCATGTCCGAGCTGGTGTCGGCGTTCCCGACCTCGGGCGGCATCTACTGGTGGGCCTCGAAGCTCGGCGGCGCCGAAGGCCGGCTACTACACCGGCTGGCTGAACCTGATCGGCCTGCTGGCGATCGTCGCCTCGGTGGCCTACGGCTGCGCGACCTTCTTCGACCTGACGCTCGGCTACTTCAGCTCGACTCCTGGGCCGGCGACTACTCGCTGAACCGGGTCTTCATCGTACTTCATCGTCGTCTGGCCCTCGCCGCGCTGATCAACATCTTCTCCAGCCACCTGCTCGCGGTCCTCAACAACATCTCGGTGTGGTGGCACGTCTTCGGCGCCGCGGTCGTCGTCGCTGATCCTGGTGTTCGTCCTCAAGGACGGCGCGACCACGCCTCGGCCAAGCGAGGTCTTCACCGGCACGGTCAACAACACCGGCTTCTTCGGCGGCAAGACCAGCGGCGTCGGGCTTCATCCTCTACGTGCTGCCGCTCGTCCGCGATCCTGACCCAGTACACGATCACCGGGTACGACGCGTCCGCCCACCTGTCCGAGGAGACGAAGAGCGCCGCCGACTCGGCCGCCAAGGGCATCTGGCGGTCGATCTTCTACTCCGGCATCGGCGGCTGGATCCTGCTGCTGTCGTTCCTGTTCGCGGTCCAGAACAAGGACGGCGTCACCAAGGGCGGCGGCGTCGGTGCAGACACGATCTTCAACCAGGCGCTGACACCGCACTCGGCCGGTCGGTCCTGGTGATCTCGACCGCCGGCCAGTTCTTCTGCACGGTGGCCTGCATGACCAGCACCACCCGGATGTTGTTCGCGTTCAGCCGCGACGGCGCCGTGCCCGGTGGTCAAGTACTGGTCGCAAGCTGAACGCCAACCGGGTGCCGGTCTACGGCGTCATCGCTGTCCGCCGTCATCGCGCTCGATCCTGACCCTGCCCGCGCTGGTCAAGGTCGACATCGACGGCGCCCCGGTGCCGGTCGCCTTCTTCGCCGTCGTCTCGATCGGCGTCATCGGGCTCTACCTCGCCTTCGCGATCCCGATCTACCTGCGCTGGAAGGCCGGCGACAGCGTTCAAGCCAGGCGGCTGGACCCTGGGCCGCAAGTACAAGTGGATGTGCGATCGTCGCGATCGTCGAGATCGTCATCACGTCGATCGTCGCGCTGCTGCCGACCTCGATCGCTCGGCGTCCCGTGGAACGACGGGTTCGCGTGGAAGTACGTCAACTACACGATCCTCGTCGTGCCCGGCGCGCTGATCCTGCTCTGGATCTACTGGCACCTGTCGGTGAAGCACTGGTTCACCGGCCCGAAGAACACCATCGACCTGCCGTTGGACGTCTCGGCAGCGGATCAGATCAGCCACGGGCACCATCACCGCGGACAGGACACGGCGGCGCAGTAGCGGCACTCGTCCATCGGGTGCCAGGGTCGGCATGCGCACCGGGCAGCCGGCTCCTGGCATCGGCGTTCCCCCAGCACCGCACGACCACGGTAACGGTCGACGCTGCGACGGAGGACGTATTGACCTCGCTCAACCCGCAACCATTGCCGCCGAAGCGATCCGGGTGCAGGTGCCGGAAGTGATCATGCACGACCTGGATGCCTTCCAGAAGGTCCATGCCAGCATCCTCGACCAGGTCGACTGCCCGGGCTGCACCTCCGGGGTGCAGTTCATCTGGCAGAACTACGAGAACTTGGTCGTCGACGGCGTGGGGAACGTGTCGCCGGTCGCGAACGGCGCGGCGGTCAACATCTTGCCCGAGGGAGACGTGCCCGCGCCTCGACCTCGGCGTCGGCTTTCCGGTGGGCGGCACCACGCCCCCGGAGGCCAACGGCGTGCGGGCATCCGCGCGATCGGCGCGCGAACTCGACGCGGTGCACTGGGATGAGCACCGGTCCTTCAACCGGGCCGGTCCGGCCGAAGGCAGGGACGCCGGTTACCTGCTGCCGCCTATCCCGACCATGCAGACGGTCGACTCCGCGGTGGCGCACATCGGGCGGTTCCGGGCCGAGTTCGACCGACCCTTCCTCGTCGAGACGCCGACGAACTACCTCCGGCCCGTTCCGGGCGACCTGACCGACGGTCAATTCGCCGCGCAGATCGCCGATCGCGCCGACTGCGGCATCCTGTTGCGTCCGCACATCATCTGGGCCAAGGAACGCAACGGCCGGCAGCGGGCCTCCGACTTCCTCGCCGAGATCGCGCTGGGGCGGGTCTGGGAGGTGCATCTGGCGGGCGGGTTCACTCTCGACGGTCGTACCGACACTGCCCAACCTGCGCGCAGTCCTGTTCGAGGCCGAGCCGCACTCGCTCCTGTCGCTCGGCCGAGACGGGCTGCGGGCGGTGCTCGAGCGGCTGCACGCACTGGCCGCACTGCCGAGCGCATGGCCGGCCGAACAGAGCGCCGCCTTCGGATTTGGCTAGCCACCCGATTCGCGGACGCGCGGCTCGGCGAGCTCGACGAGCAACAGCCAGGCGCCCCAGAAGAAGCAGATCGCGCCCAGGAACGTGCCGCCGTTGGCGAGGCTGGCTGACAGCACCGATTCGGTTTTCGGAACGACGAATGCGCCGATCGCCGATGCCATGAAGAAGATCGACCCGATCATGTTCAGCCAGACGATGCGCCACGGAACCTCGCGCCAACGCCACCTCGGTCCGGTCGGTCTACGGACCTCCTCGACGGCGAACCAGCTGGCAACCAGGAAGCAGATCGAACCTACGACATCGGGCGACCACACCCGCAGATTCTGTTGCCGCACCGTCAGCTGCTCGTTCAGCGCGGCGAACGTGGTCACGTTGAACGCGAGGGTGCCGACGAATTGAACCGACGCGGCCCACCACCCCAACCCGCGCGGCGACAGCCCGAACCAGCGCCGGATCCGGTCGGTTCCGTCAGTGCTTGCGTTGATCGCCTGCACATACTGCAGGTAGCCGGCGCTGGTGAAGAACAGCGAGCCGATGAAGTAGACGAGCGAGACCGTCGATGTGGCCACGACCGACGTCATGCCCGGAGTCGACCCGAACGCGAAGCAGGCCGAGCCGATCATGAACAGCACCGCGACGTACCAGCCGAGGTCGCCCGGCGACCAGACCACCGCGTGCATCCGCGGCGCCGGCCGGCTGCCGTCGGCCAGCCGTGGCCCGTGGCCTTTGCGGTGCCGGCGTGCGGTGAACTCGACCACTTGACCGTCGGGCCGGCGGACCAGTTCGCGCAGCACGAACGGGCCCCACGTCTCGGTGGTCACCGGCGTCCAGCCCGGCGGCAGTTTCCAGGTCCGGCCGGCCTCCAGCGATCCCCGCACAGCTGTACAGGATGCTATGCCTCGGTCAGATCTAGGAAATCGTCGACGCGCAGCAGCGCCAACATCGGTCGTTCCAGCAATCGCGCACCGGTGCGCTTCGGGTCGTGGGTGATCCGCGGCGCGGTGAGAGTCAACTCCCGGCCGCGGGTCACGATCGTGGCGCCGCCTGCCGCAACCACGTTCTTGACCCAGTCGCTGTCGCGCCCGTAGGTCAGCGCGATGCGCAGGCCGGGGCGCATCCGGAACACGTTGACCGGCGTCTCGTAGCGGCGTCCGGAGCGACGCCCGTGGTGCACCACGACGCCGAAGCCGGGCAACCGCCGCAGCAGTGGCCGGGTGACCCGATTGGTGGCCACCCGGTTGATTCGGGCCATCGCCTTCGGCATGGGCACGTGAACAAGTCTAGGTCGATCTGTTGTCGCGGCGCAGTGGATGCTCGGGCGGCACCTGCACGAGCACGATCGCGGTGCCATCGGGATCGGCGAGCCACATCTCGCGCAGCCCCCACGGCTCGTTCCGCGGTGCCCGCGCGATCGGGACGTCGAGACCGGTCAGCCGCTCGTGTTCGGCGTCGACGTCGCGTACCTGGAGCCAGATCGCATTGTCACCGCCCGGCGCGCCGTGACCGGACACCTCGAGGAAGCCGCCGCCGAGGAAGAAGACCACACCCGGGTCGGCCGGGTCGCCGAACTCGCGGTACACGCCGAGACCGACCTTGTCGCGGTAGAACGCCCGGGTAACGGCGAGGTTGGCCGGGCGGAGCAGGATACGGCTCGCGAGAACGTCCATATGAGGATTGTCGGCGCGGAATTCCGTTCCAGCAGTGAACGTTGAGCTGGTGTGTCGGATGTCGTCGCGTCTCCCGCAGTGCGCCTGCGGCCCGACGCCGACTTCGTGCCTGACGATGCCGCGCGTCAGGAGGAGCTGCGCGCCTACCGCCGCATGTACCGGTTGTTCGGCCGACGGGTTCCGCAGCCGCCGCCTGGCCGGTCCGTACCCGTCGTTCTCGTGCCGGGGTTCATCTCCGGCGACATCTCCCTCGCCTACCTCGCCCGTCAGTTGCGCCGTCGCGGGTATCGCACGTTCGGTAGCGCCATCGGCGCGAACCTCGGTTGTACCGACGCGATGGTCGACCGGCTGATCCGCCGCGTCGAGCGCATCGTGGGCGACGAGAGCCGCCGGGTGGCGCTGGTGGGGCACAGCCGAGGCGGGATGATCGTGAAGCTTGCGGCGCAGCGACGTCGCGACCTCGTCGCGGGCGTCGTCGTGCTGAGCGCTCCGGTCAACGGCACGCTGATTGTGGCCGCGCATGTGCGCAAGCAGCTCGAACTGCTCTTCCGGCTCAACGAACGCGGGGTCCGCGCGGTACTCGGCGCGGATTGTGTGACGGGTGAATGCGCGGACCGTATCGCGGCCGAACTCGAGGCGCCCTTCCCCGCCGGTGTCGCCTACACCTCGGTGTACTCGCGAACCGACGCGATCATCGATTGGCGCACCTGTCTCGATCCGGGCGCCGAACTCGTCGAGGTGCAGTCGAGCCACACCGGGATGAGCACCGACCATGCCGTGCTTCGCATCGTGGCCGATCGACTGGCCGCGCTCGGCGCGCCGGTCAGCGGCACCTGACCCGCTACGTCGGCGGACGCGAAACGCACTGAGCGAGGTAGAGCTCCTCGCCCAGCTTCTCCATCAGCTCCAGCTGCGTCTGCAGGTAGTCGACGTGCAGTTCCTCGTCGCCGAGGATCATCTCGAACAGGTTCGCACTGGTGGTATCACCCTTCTCTCGGCACATGATGATGCCCGGGCGCAGCCGGTCGATGACCTCGAGCTCGATGGCGAGATCAGCCTCGAACTGCTCGCGCACCGTCTGCCCGACGCGCAGCGAGAAGAGCCGTTGGTAGTTGGGCAGGCCGTCGAGCAAGAGGATGCGGTCGGTGATCTTCTCCGCGTGGCGCATCTCGTCGAACGACTCGTCGCGTGTGTGCGCGGCCAGCTCGGTGAAACCCCAGTTGTCCTGCATCTTCGAGTGCAGGAAGTACTGGTTGATGGCTGTCAGTTCGCTGGTCAGCTGCTCGTTGAGCAGTGCCAGCACATCCGGATCGCCTTGCACGCCATCCTCCTCAGCCGGGATCGTCTGACCTGATCCTAGCGACCGTGCGGGGCCGACCGGATAGGCTCACGAGGTGCAGAACCCATTGCGCGTCGTGGCCCGGGTGCTGACCGGCACCACCTACGCGATTCTCGGTTTCGCGGCTGTCCGCGATCCCGGCAAGCGCGTTGCGATGGCCTCTTCCACACTGGCGACACTGCGCAAGGCGGTGCCCCTGCCCGACGACGACCTGCTCGTGGTGCGGGCGAACGCGGGCGTGCAGGTCGGTGCCGGCGTGCTCATGGCGACCGGAACGCTGCAGCGGCCTGCCGCCCTGCTCCTCGCCGGCTCGATGGTGCCCACCACCTTCGCCGGCCACGATTTCTGGAACGTCGACGACCCGGCGGCCCGTGCGGTTCAGCGCACCCAGTTCCTCAAGAACCTGGCGATGATCGGCGGGCTGTTGTTCGCCGTGCTCGACCGGCCGAGCTCACGGTCGTAGGTCGGCCAATGCCGCCACCGGGTTCTCGATGCAATCGGCGACGTAGCGTAGGAACCCGCCCGCGGTCGCGCCGTCGCACACGCGGTGGTCGAACGCGAGCGTGAGCTGGGTGACCTTGCGGACCGCGAGCCGGCCGGCGACGACCCACGGACGGTCGATGATGCGGCCCATGCCGAGGATCGCGACCTCCGGATGGTTGATGATCGCGGCCGAGCCGTCGACGCCGAACACGCCATAATTGTTGACCGTGAAGGTGCCGCCCCGCAGCTGCGCGGGTGTCGCATCGCCGCCGCGGACCTGCTGGGCCGCGCTCGCGAGTGCCGCCGAGAGCCGGCGCACGGACATCGTCTGCGCGCCGGCGATCACGGGCACGACGAGGCCGCGTTCGGTCTGCGCCGCGAAACCGAGCCCGACCGTCGAGCTGAGCACGATCTCGTCGTGCTCGACCCGGGCGTTGAGCTCCGGGTAGCGGGCCAGTCCGGCGATCGCGAACGCCGACAGCAATGCCAACAGGCTCACCGGTGTATCGGTGGCGCGGGCGTTCATCGCCGCGCGGGCCCGCACGAGCGCGGTGGCGTCGACGTCGACCCACACGGTCGCCTCGGGGATCTCGCGCCGCGACCGGGTGAGCTTGTCGGCGGTCGCCTTGCGGACGCCGTGTAACGGGATCCGGGTAGTTGCGTCGGGCTGCCGGTCGGCGACCGGCTGGATGGCGTGTTCGACGTCGCGCCGCACGATCAACCCGTCCGGTCCGGAGCCGGCGAGCGTGGCCAGATCGACTCCGGACTCTCGGGCCATGCGCCGCACCAGCGGCGACACCACGGCAACGGTGCGCGACGGCGACTGCGGCGCGGCGACCGCGCCGCGGCGGTGTCGCCGGCGGCGTGCCGACGGGGCGTGCGAAGACCCCGTGCCGTAGCCGATGAGCACGTTGCCGCTGCCTTCGTCCTGCACCGAGACGAGCGGGGCCCCGACGCGCACGGTATCGCCGGGTGCGGCATGCAGCCGCTCGATCACGCCGGCGAACGGCACGGGCACCTCGACCGACGCCTTCGCGGTCTCGACCTCAACCACCGTCTGGTCCACCCGCACCTCGTCGCCGACCGCGACGTGCCAGGCCACGATCTCGGCTTCGGTGAGCCCCTCGCCGAGGTCGGGAAGCAGGAAGTCAGGCATCGTCGGCCCACTGCAGCCGCTCGACGGCGTCCAGGATCCGGTCGACGTTGGGCAGGTGATGCGCTTCGAGCATCGGTGGCGGGTAGGGGATGTCGAGCCCGGTGACCCGCAGTATCGGCGCCTCCAGGTGGTGGAAGCACTGCTCGGTGAGCCGGGCGACCACCTCGGCGCCGTAGCCGCTGAAGCCGGACGCCTCGTGCACGACGATGGCGCGGCCGGTCTTGCGCACCGAAGCTGCGACCGTCGCATCGTCGAACGGTGCGAGGGTGCGCAGGTCGACGACCTCGAGGTCCCAGCCGTCGGCGGCGGCCGCCGTGGCCGCCTCGAGCGCGGTCTCGACGAGACCGCCGTAGGTGATCACCGTGGCGTCGCGGCCGGCGCGGCGTACCAGGGCCTCGTCGAACGCGGGACCGGCGGCGGTGAGCGAGGCGCTCTCCTTCGACCAGTACCGACGTTTTGGTTCCAGAAAGATCACCGGATCGGGGGAGTCGATCGCATGACGCAGCAGCCGATAGGCGTCGGCCGGCGTGCCGGGTGTGACCACACGCAGGCCGGGCGTGTGGGTGTAGTACGCCTCGGATGAATCGCAGTGGTGCTCGACGCCGCCGATGCCTCCGCCATAGGGCACCCGGACCACGACGGGCACTTCGATCGCGCCGCGAGTGCGGTTATGCAGCTTCGCGAGGTGGCTGGTGATCTGCTCGAAGGCGGGATAGGCGAAGGCGTCGAACTGCATCTCGACCACAGGTCGCAGCCCGTTCATCGCCATCCCGATCGCGGTACCGACGATCCCGGCCTCGGCGAGCGGCGTGTCGAACACCCGCTGCACGCCATGGCGGTCGGCGAGACCGTCGGTGACCCGGAAGACGCCGCCGAGGGTTGCGACGTCCTCGCCGAAGACGAGCACGCGAGGATCGTCGGCCATCGCATCACAGAGCGCGCGGTTGAGCGCGCCGGCCATCGTGATCGGTTGCGGGGTAGCCGGTGTCATGGTCTCGCGTTCAAGCAGGCCGGTCATCGGTGCGCCGCCAGTTCGGCGCGCAGGTCGTCGCGTTGGCGGCGCAGGTGCGCGGTGGGTTGTGCGTAGACCGACGCGAACAACGAGTCCGGGTCGGTCTCGACGTCGACGTTCATCCGGGTGCGGAGGTCTTCGGCGAACCGCTCGGCCGCTGCAGCGATGTCATCGGCCGTCGGGTCCTCGAGCGCGCCGGTGCCGCGCAGATACGTCTCCAGCCGAGCGAGCGGGTCGCGCGCCAGCCAGCAGGCGACTTCGTCCGGGTCGCGGTAGCGCGACGCGTCGTCGGCGTTGGTGTGCGCCTCGACCCGGTAGGTCACGGCCTCGATCAGCGTGGGGCCCTCGCCTGACCTGGCATGGGCCAGCGCGGCCGATACCGAGGTGAACACCTGGGCGGCGTCGTTGCCGTCGATCAGTTCGGCGGGCACGCCGTAGCCGATGCCCTTGTGCGCGAGCGAGGGCGCCGCGGTCTGCTTGGCCAGCGGGGTGCTGATCGCGTAGCCGTTGTTCTGAACCAGAAATACGACCGGTGCGTGCCAGACCGCGGCGAAGTTGAGCGCTTCGTGGGTGTCGCCCTCGCTCGTGGCGCCGTCGCCGAGCAGCACCAGCACCGCGGTGTCCTCACTCTTGAGCCGGGCCGCGTGCGCCAGCCCGACGGCATGCAACGTGTTGGTGGCCAGCGGTGTGCACTGCGCCGCGACCCGATGTTCGTAGGGGTTGTAACCGCAGTGCCAGGACCCGCGCAGCAGCGCGAGCACCTCTACCGGATCGACCGCGCGGGTCGCGATCGCCATCGAGTCGCGGTAGGTCGGGAACAGCCAGTCACTGTCGGCCAGCGCGCGCACGGCCGCGATCTGGCAGGCCTCCTGCCCGCGCGCGGACGGGTACACCGCGAGCCGTCCCTGCTTTGCGAGGGCGGTGGCCTGGGCGTCGAAACGCCGACCGATCACCATCTGCCGGTACAGGTCGAGCAGCGTGCCGGTGTCCGGTAGCGGCGCGGCGCCGATCACGGCGCCGTCGGGGCCGATCAGCGCCCGGGGAGCCAGGTCCGGCACGATGAAAACCACAGTAATCTCCTTCAGACCGATTGCGGCCAATTGTTGCCGACGCTCGCCATTCGTACGTTATGAGGCAACAATCATCAGACAATTGGATCTCAATTGCGCTAGAGTTCGGCCACATGGCCGCTGAAATCGATTCCAGTGCGGTAACTCGTGGCCAGCTGGCCGCCCTCGATGCGACCGATCACCGCATCATCGACGCGCTGCGCCGCGACGGCCGGCTCTCGATGCGCGCGCTCGCCCTGCGGCTGCACGTCTCGCGCGCCGGGGTCTATTCACGCGTCGAACGCCTCGAGCGCGACGGCGTGATCACCGGCTACAGCGCGACGGTCGATCCGGAGAAGTCCGGGCGGCCGCTATGCGCCTACGTCAACCTCAAAGTCGCCCAGCGCTCGTGGCAGGCCCTGCGCGACCGGGTGCTGGCCATCGACGACGTCGACCACGCGTCGCTGGTGTCCGGCGACTACGACATCGTCCTGCTGGTGCGCACCCGTGACGTCGGTACGCTGCGCGACCTTGTTCTCACCCGCCTGCAGGACATGCCCGAGGTGCTGTCGACCGAGACCGTGCTGATCTTCGACGAGTTGCATCCCGGGCGGTCCTGAAGGCCGAGACACCCCTGCCCCTCGAGTTGTCCGCGCTGCGCGGCGACGTGTCCCCGTTTGATGCGGACAACTCGCGTGCCGTCGGGCACACTGCGCTGGTGCGACCCGGCTGGTATCCCGATCCGTTCACCCCGCACCTGCTTCGGTGGTGGGACGGCGCTCAGTGGACGTCGTTCACCGCGGCGGTGGGCGGCACTGCTGCCGACGGCAGTTGGGCCGCCGCCGACCCGGGGAAGGACCTCGGCGGCGTGACGAGCGCCGGCCGCCGGGCAGCCGTCGCGGCGATCTTCGGTGCGATCGCCGAGATCGCTCAGTACTTCTTCGTGGCCATAGCCTTCGGTGACACGATCCACGACGTCGGGCCGCGGGACGACCCGACGGACCGCTCGTTCCAGCTCTGGAACCTCGGGTCGCTGGTGTTCCTCGTGATCCAGGTCTTCCTGATGATCTGGCTCTACCGGGCGGCCACAGTCGGGCGTCGGGCCAGTTGGCCGGCGCGCCGGGAACCGGTGTGGGCAGTGCTCGGATTTCTGATTCCGATTGTCAACCTCTGGTTCCCGTACCAGGTCGCCCGCGACGCCTTCCCGCCCGGCGACCCGGCGGCTCGTACGGCCGGTCGTTGGTGGGGCTGGTACCTCGGGCAGAGCTTCGCCATCGTGCTGGTCCTCTTCACCGCGTTCGCGTCCACCTGGATCGCTGTCGGTGTTGCCGCGATCGTCTCGACTGTGGCGGTGATGGCAGCCGTCGAGACCCGCGCGCTGATCGCCGCGCTCGACGCCTCACAACGCTGGCGCCCTGCACCACTGACCCGCCCAAAGGAAAAGCCGCGAGTAGTCCGTGCTGCACGTCGTCATTGCGACGTGCGGCGCGGACAACTCGGGGAGTCAGTCGGCGTCGAGCGCGGCGGCGACGCGGCGGTGCGGCTGCCCAGATCTCCTCGGGCAGGTCGTGGAACTGGGCGAGGTGCTCCTCGCGGTGCTTCATCTCCTGCCGCCAGCGGGCGTGTCGATGGTGAGGATGGTGTCCAGGTCGGCGGCGGAGATCTCAACGCCCTCGAGGTCGAGCTCCTCCTCGGTGGGCAGGATCCCGACCGGCGTCTGCCTGCCCGGTGACCTCGCCGTTGCAGCTGCAGCAGCCACAGCAGCGGGCGCAGGTTGTCCCGGTAGCCGGGCCAGCGGAAGTGGCCGTCGTCCGGGTCGCGCTGGAACCAGTTGACATGGGCGAAGATCGGCTGGTCCCGCGCGGCGCCGATGATCTTCAGCCAGTGCGCGCCGTACGCGCCCTCGGGGTAGGACATGAACGGCCGCATCGACATCGGGTCGTAGCGCAGCATGGCCTTCGACGCCCTCGGCGGCGAAGGTCGCCTCGGCGCCGAGGGTCAGGCCGTCGTAGACGCCCTCGGCGAGGTCGGTGATCGCGCGGATCAGCGGCTCGCGGTCGCGGGTGCGGCCGCCGAAGATGATCGCGTCGATCGGCACGCCCTTGGCGTCGTCGAAGTCGGGCGCGACGTTCGGCACGTTGGCCAGCGTCGTCGTGAACCGGCTGTTCGGGTGCGCCCACGGGCCGCCGTCGGCGCCGCCCTCGCGCTCGGCGATCAGCTCGCCCTTCCAGTCGCGCCAGCCGGTCAGGTCGCTCGGCGGCGGCGGGCGTCTGGCCCTCCCACCACACCTCGCTGCGTCTGCTCGTTGTAGGCGACGTTGGTGAACAGCGTGCCGGTGCCGGGCGCGACGGAGTCCATCGCGGTCGGGTTGGTCTGCTCGTTGGTGTCCTTGGCGACGCCGAACACGCCGAACTCCGGGTTGATCGCGTAGATCTTGCCGTCGTCGGGGTCGACGCGCAGCCACGCGATGTCGTCGCCGTAGAACTCGACGTGGTAGCGCTCGCCGAGCGCGTCGGGCGGCAGCATCATCGCGAGGTTGGTCTTGCCCGACGCGCTCGGGAAGCCGCCGCAGATGTGGTAGCGCTTACCGGTCTGCTTGTCGACGATGCCGAGCAGCATGAACTGCTCGGCGAGGAACTCGCCCGACACCCAGCCGTCGTAGGCGGCCTGGCGCAGCCCGTGCGCGATCTTGCCGAGCAGCGCGTTGCCGCCGTAGGACGAGCCGAAGTGCAGGATGGTGCGCTCGTCGGCGAGCGTGACGAAGTAGCGCTGGTCGTCCGGCGTGCCCTGCCCGAGGTTCTCCAGGTCACCGGTGACGTGCACGGCGCGCACGAAGCTGTCCGGGTCGTGCAGGTTGTCGATGTGCTCGATGCCGACGCGCGCCATGCGGATCATGTGCAGCGCGACCGTGCGGTGGTCGGTCAGTTCCACCCCGGCGGCGTACCGCTCGAGCGGCGAACCCACCGGCGCCATCAGGTACGGCACGACGTACATCGTCTTGCCGGCAGAGGCGCCGCGCATCAGGCCCTCGAGCAGCGGACGCATCTCGGCGGCCGGGCGCCAGTTGTTATAGACGCCTTTGTCGGCGGGATTGTTCGTCGCAACAACAGTGCGTTCCTCGGAGCGCGCGGTGTCCTTCGGGTAACTGCGCGAGTAGTAGCGGCCCTCGCCGGCCGGCAGGATCTCGCCCGCGTCGAGCGCCTCCTGCATCAGCCGTGCGTCGTCGCCCGCGCTGATGACCTCGAGACGGTCAGCGCCTGTGACCGCGAACCAGTAGCTGACGTACTCGCGCACGTTCGGATTCTTCAGGCCTGCCTCATCGAGCACTTCGTCAACGTCGACCATTGAAAGACTTTCTCGCACTTTCGCGCGAAGTGCGCTACCTGACCCGCCAGACGTGACCGGTGCCACGCAAACCCGGGTCAGCCACCGAACGTCGGCGTGCGGCGTTCGATGAACGCGCGCAGACCCTCCTTGCCGTCGGCCGAATCGGCGCGTGCGGAGATAGCGGCCTGCTCGGCGTCGAGAGTCGCGTCGAGCGAACCGAGGTAGCCCTCGGCGACGAGCCGCTTGATCCCGCCGAGTGCGCCGGTGGAACCGCCGGCGAGCGCCAGCGCGATCGCCTCGGCCTCGGACTGCACGTCCTCGTCGGCAACCACTCGGCTCAACAACCCCGCTGCAAGCGCTTCCTGCGCGGGCATCGCGCGGTTGGTCAGCATCAGGTCGAGCGCGCGGGCCCGGCCGACGATGCGCGGCAGGTGCCAGGTCATGCCGCCGTCCGGGGTGAATCCGAGCCCGGGATACGCGGCCCGGAACTGGGTGGACGCGCCACCGATCGCGACGTCGGCGGCGCAGACGATGCTCATTCCGGCGCCGGCCGCCCAACCCTGGACCGCCGCGACCACCGGCAGCGGGGAGTTCGTCAATGCGCGAACGGTGTCGTGCAGCACACCGGCGATGTCGTACACGTAACGGCCGGGCTCGTCCGCGCCGGCGAACTGGGTGACGTCGCCGCCGAGGCAGAAGTTCGTGCCGGGGTGGGTGATGAGCACGACCCGGGCGTCGCCGGGGTCGCTCAACGCCTTGGTGGTCGCGAGCAGCGAGTCCTCGTCGAGCACCGGTGCCCCCGACTCGCCGATGACCCGCACCTGCAGGATTGCCTCGCTCACCGCGACCTCCAGCCACTGAGACTTCCCGGATCATCTCAGATGCCTTCCGGCAGCGTCAGGCAGCGTTCGATAATCGCAATCGACCGGACGCGGGATAATCATCGCGTGGCGCAGCGCAACGGCCGGCGGCCGATCGACCCGGTCGACCTGCTGCTGCTCAAACAGGAGACCGAGCCCCGCCGGCGGGCCACCATCACCGTGGTGCTGCTGCTGTCGAGTTCGCCGGGCTACCCGCAGCTGCTGGCGCGCATGCGCCGCGCGGCGCAGCGCGAGCCGCGGCTGCGCCAGCGGCTGGTTCACCCGTGGGCCCGGCTCGGGCCGCCGGAGTGGACTCTCGACCCGAGTTTCGACGCCGCGCGCCACGTCACACAGGCGACCATGCCGGCGACAGCGACCCTGCGCGACGTGCTCGCCGAGGTCGAGAAGGTCGTCAGTGCCGATCTCGACCCGACGCAGCCGCTGTGGCGCGCGGTCCTGCTCGAGGGCGGCGGGCCGGACGCGGTGTGCGGGGCTGCCATGGTGGCCCGCATGTCGCACGTGCTGACCGACGGCCTGGCCGGCATGCAACTGCTCGCCGACGTGCTGGAGGCCGGGTCGGGCGGTCGCGTCGAGGCGGCGCCCGAACCGGCGGACGAGCCGGTGCCCGGCGCCGGGCTGTCGCGCCGCCGGCTGACCGCCGAGCGCATCCTGCTCACGCCGGCCCGGCTGCAGCGGCGGGCCTGGCGCGGCACGATGGGGATGCTGCGCGCCACCTCCGGTGTGCTCGACGACCCGCGCGAGAGCGCCGAACGGGCCGGCCGCTATGCCAGATCGCTGGTGCGGGTGGCCGGGCCGATCAACACCCCGAGGTCACCGGCGATGCAGGCCCGCAGCGACCGGCGCCGGCTGGCGGTGGTGGAGGTGCCGGTGGCCGAGTTGCGCCGCGCGGCGCGCGCGGCGGGCGGCAGTCTGCACGACGGGTATCTGGCCGCGGTCATCGGCGGGCTGCGCCACTATCACGATGCGCTCGGGATGCCGGTGGACGAGGTGCCGTTCGCCATCCCGATCAGCACGCGGGCCCGCGGTCCGGACCGGCAGGCGGGGAACCGGTTCGCGGGGATGCGTTTCGCCGCGCCCACCGGCATCGTCGACCCGGCCGAACGCATCCGGCGGCTGGCCGCGACGGTGCGGGCCGCGCGGGCCGAGCCGGCGCTGGACTCGATGACGACGTTCGCTCCGGCGCTGGCGCAGCTGCCCACCTGGGTGCTCGGCCTGGCCGGGCGTGCCCAGGACAACCTGGACATGCAGGCCAGCTACGTGCCGGGTCCTCCGGTGCCGGTGCGACTCGCGGGCGCCGAGGTGACGTCGATGTTCGCGTTCGGCCCACTGCCCGGACCGGCGGTGATGTCGGTGATGCTCACCTACAGCGGTACGGCGCGGATCGGCTTCACCCTCGACGCGGCCGCCGTCGCCGACGTCGAGTTGTTCGAGCACGCGATGCGCGACGGTTTCGACGAGGTGCTCGCGCTGGGTCGTTCCTGACGTGTGGTGCACGCGATAGCCGCATATTCGACGCGCTGGTTACTGTGGCGCCATGCGTGATGCGGTGATTGTCGAAGCGGTCAGAACCCCCACGGGTAAACGGAACGGCGGCCTGTCGGGCATCCACCCGGTCGACCTGTCGGCGCACGTGCTCAACGCCCTCGTGCAGCGCTCCGGGGTCGATGCGGCGCTCGTCGAGGACGTCATCTGGGGATGTGTGAGCCAAATCGGGGAGCAGACGGTGGACATCGGCCGCAACGCGGTGCTGGCCGCCGGCTGGCCGCAGACCGTGCCCGGCGTCACCCTCGACCGACAGTGCGGATCGTCGCAGCAGGCGGTGTCCTTCGCCGCGGCGAGCGTCATCGCCGGCCACTACGACATGTGCGTCGCGGGTGGTGTCGAGTCGATGAGCCGGGTGCCGATGTTGTCCTCGATCGGCGACGCGTGGCCGTACGGCGAGGGTTTCAAGGAGCGCTACGGCGACGTCGCGCCGCACCAGGGCGTCGGTGCGCAGATGATCGTCGACCAGTGGGGGATGAGCCGCGCCGAGCTCGACGACTTTGCCCTCGCGTCGCACGCGAAGGCCGCCGTCGCACAGGACGAGGGCCGGTTCGAGGCCCAGATCGCCGAGATCATCAACCCGGACGGCGTGAAGATCAGCGTCGACGAGGGTGTGCGCCGCGGCGGCACCCGGGAGGCGATGGCCGCCATCAAGCCGGCGTTTCGCCCCGACGGCGCGATCACCGCGGGCAACGCCTCGCAGATCAGCGACGGCGCGTCGGCGGTGCTGGTGACGACGAGTGAGAAGGCCGCCGAACTCGGTCTCACGCCGATCGTGCGCATTCACACCGCGGTGGTCACCGGCGACGACCCGATCATCATGCTGACCGGCCCGATCCCGGCCACCGCGCTCGCCCTGAAGCGGTCCGGGCTCTCGCTGTCGGACATCGGCGTGTTCGAGGTCAACGAGGCGTTCGCGTCCGTGCCACTGGCGTGGCTGCGCGAGACGGGCGCGGACCCCGCGCGGCTCAACCCGCACGGCGGCGCGATCGCGCTGGGCCACCCGCTCGGCGGCACCGGTACCCGGCTGATGACGACGATGATCAATCACATGCGCGACAACGGGACCCGATATGGCCTGCAGACCATGTGCGAAGGCGGCGGCCAGGCCAACGCCACCATCCTCGAACTGCTCTAATTCGCGTTCGGCGGCGTGCGTGCTCAGACCGTCACGGCCGCGAATACCGCAGCGTGCGCTTGCGCGAACTGCGCGAACGGCCTGGCGTCGCGACCGAGCAACGTCGGGACGTCGGTGCTGACCTGCGACATCTCCCCGGCGCGCTGCGCCCGGAAGATGTCGATGATCGCATCGGCTGCAAAGGGCGGCAGGCCGTCGTCCAACATCGCGGCCCGCGCAGCGGTGTCAGAGACGTCGACGTAGGCGACGGAGCGTTCGGTCGCCGCGGTCAGGTCCTCGGCGATCTGCCCGTAGGTGATCGCCGCCGGCCCGGTCAGCCGGTAGGTGTGGCCGTCATGGCGGGCGTCGAGCAGCACGGTCGCGGCCACCGCCGCGACGTCGCCGGGATCGACGAAGGCGATGCGTGCGTCGTCGGCGGGAGCGAACAGCATCCCGCTGCGCGCGACACTTTCCGCATAGGCGAGCAGGTTCGACATGTACGTGCTCGGCCGCAACACGACGGCGGGAATGCCGCTCGCCTGCAAGCGCTGCTCGATCGCGGCATGCCAGCGCTCGAAGACCAGCGTCGAGTCCGCTGCTGGGCGCGGGCCGGAGAGCTTGACGACGCCCGCCACGCGAGCGCTCCGCGCCGCCTCGATGACCGAGCCCTCGTGATCGACCTGGCCGGCGGTGTTGCCGCAGGCAAGGAACACCCGGTCGACGTCGAGCATCGCGTGGGTCAGCGCGCCCGTGTCGGCGAAGTCACCGACGACGAGTTCGACGTCTGGTCCGAGCGCGCGAAGCGCCTTACCCCGGTCGCGGACGTATGCGCGGACGCTCGCTCCGCGGGCCTGCAACTTGGCGACGACTCGGCTGCCGACGGTGCCGGTGGCAGCAGTCACAAGGATGTGCATGGGTTCTCTCCAGAGATCGATGGGATGTTGGCGTTGAACCGGAAGAGGTTGGTCGGGTCGTGGCGGCGTTTGAGCGCAACCAGGCGGTCGAGCCCGGTGCCGTAGGCGCGGCGCAGTCCGTCGGGACCCTCGTCGGACAGGAACGTGGCGAACTGTCCGCAACTGTGTGGTCGTAGCTGTTCCCACCCGGCCCGCACCCAGTCCCGGTGCCGGCCGGGGTCCGGGTCGTCGGGACGCCAGTTGGCGATCATTCGTAATTCGAAGCCGCCGTCCCGCCGGCCCACGGCGGTCGCGTCGGGGGTCACCCGCCCTGCCGCGCCGCCGAGCAGCCACCCGTTCAACAGGGACAGCGGCGAGGTGAGCGTTCCCACGAGCGAGACAATCGTGTCGATCACCGGATCGGACAGGTCGGGCAGCCGGTGCGAGCGCCAATAGGACGCCGTGCCGGGTGCGGCACTGCCGTCGAGCAGCGTCTGCAGCGCTCGGTACGGCACCGGCCGCACCAGGTCGCCCAGGGGTGTGCCGACGGACAGCAGCGGTGCGAGCGCGTCGGATCCTGACCCGAGGTCACCGCACCAGGACACGAGCAATCCCAGCGCCGGGGTGCCGTAGCGATCCGCGGGCAGGAAGGGCATGGGCGGCGCCAACCCCGCGACCAGTCCCACGCCGAGCTCGTCGGGGGCGGTCGCGGCAAACGCCCGCAGGAATCGCAGGACCTGTGGGGCCTGGTCGAGCGGCCAGAAGACCGGGCCGCCGAGGACCAGCGGTCCGACCGGGTGCAGGTCGTACTCGAAGGCGGTCGCCACACCGAAGTTGCCGCCGCCGCCGCGCAGACCCCACAACAGTTCCGGATCGGTCGTCGCGTCGACGCGGCGCAGTTCGCCGTCGGCCGTGACCAGGTCGACCGCGCGCAGATTGTCGACGGTGAGCCCGTGCCGACGCATGAGGTGCCCGAAGCCGCCGCCGAGGGTGACCCCCCCGATGCCGGTGGAGCTGACGCTGCCGCCCGTAGTGGCGAGTGCGTGGCGCTGGGTCGCGAGGTCGAGCTCGGCCCACAGCACGCCGCCGCCGGCTCGGGCGCGCCGTAGCCCGGGGTCGATGGCGACGTCTTTCAGCTGGGTGAGGTCGATGACGACGCCGGCCTCGGCGACGCCGTAGCCGCACACGGAGTGGCCGCCGCCTCGTACCGAGGTCGGCAGGTCGCGGGCCCGGGCGAAGCCGACGATCTCGGCCACGTCGTCGGCGCCTGCGCACCGCGCGATCAGGACCGGTCGGTGATCGACGGCCCCGTTCCATACCCGCCGGGCGTGGTCGTAGCCGTCCTCGCCCGGCTGCAGCAGAGTGCCCCGAAATCGGGTGCGCAGGCGCCGCAGGCCGCCGCCCAGGGATGTCGGTGGCTGCGGTAGGACCGTGACCTCGTTCATGCCGCAAGGATGCGGAAACCGGCGTTCCGCAACCGTTCCGTGGCGTCAGTGGCCGAGGACGCGGTGCGCGTGCTCGTCCCACACGCGCACGTCGACGGCCAGCAGCCGGCGTGCGGTGTCGGCGACCCGTTCGCGCTCGCCGCTGGACTCGCCGGCGGCGAGCCTGATCCGCAGCAGCATCGCCGGCACTCCGGGTGCGGTGTGTGCAGCAGGGTCGATCAGGGTCGACTCGATGCGAGCGTGCCCGGCGCCGGCATCACCGTCGACGACGTCGAGCAGGCCCTGCAGCGCCTCGGTGACGAGGCGGACGGCCGGGAAGTCCAGGCGGCGGCGCAACTCCCCGAGCTGGGCCACGCGGGTCCGAAGCGCGTCAAGGTCGTCGAGTTCCAGATCGAGCAGCGCCGCGAAGAGCAGCGCAACGGCGCGGGTGAACGGGTGCCCGACGTCTTCGGCGCGGTCGAGTGAGTCCTGTTGCCTGCTGCGCGCACCGGTCGGGTCGCCGCTGAAGTAGTCGACGTGCGCGAGGCGGGCGAGCGCCAGCACCTGTGGATCCTGGGCGAATGCCGACAGATGTGCCGCGCGGTTCTCGGGCCGGTACTGAGCAACGGCGAGCTCCAGATGCTGCCGGGCGATCACCAGTTCACCGCGCCAGTAGGCGGCCACGCCCTGCACGAACGCCCCCTCGACCACCAGCAGATCGCGCCGCGCCGGTGTCGGTTCGGCTGCGCCGCCGGCCCGCAGGCGTGCCCCGAGATCGAAGGCGGTGTCGAAGTCGCTGCGCGACAGCACTGCCATCGCCCGCGCGCGCAGCACCGCAGCGGGTGGCGCAGTACCGAGTTCACCGGCAAGCTCCAGCGCAGCTGCGACCGCGACGCCGAGCCGCGGCGATCCGTAACCCTCGGCCGCGGCCAGCGGTCCCATCGACGCGGCGAGCAGGTCCAGTTCCCGCGACCGGTCCTCCTCACCCGGTCCCGCGGACCGTTGCGTGGACAGGGCCCGGTCGTACAGACTCGCGGCGTCGGCATCGGCGTGCACCCGCCGCGCCCCGTGCGCGGCCCGCACGTACCATTCGACGGCGTGCGTGCCGGCACCCGCGGCGTCCAGATGCGCGGCGATCCGCGCGGCGACGTCGTCGAGTCGGTCCCGGTGCAGCTCCTGCAGGGCATCCGACAGGGTCCGGTGGTGCCGGCGGCGCTGCGCGGGCGTCAGCGTGGCGTATGCGACCTCGCGCAGCTTGTCGTGGCTGAAGTCGTATGTCGCGGGTCCGGTGGCGAGCAGCAGCTGCCGGCGCCAGAGTTCGTCGAGATCGCGACCGGTCCGGTCGTCGGTCGGCGCCGCATCGCGAGCTGCCTCCAGCAGGTCGACCGGAATCGGGCCGCCGATCGCGGCGGCGAGCCCGAGTAGATCGCGGGCGCTCGGTCCGACCTGACGCAGCCGGGTCTCGAGCACCGCGTGCACGCGCGGCGTGAGGACGTCCGCACGAGCGCCCGTCGGCCATCCGGCTCGTACGGTTTCCAGGATGAACAGGGGGTTGCCGCCGGTCTGGTCGTGCAGCGCTGCGAGATCCTCGGCGGATCGAGGGGTCGCAACCATCCGCTGCACCAGTTCGGTGGTTTCCGGCAACCCGAGCCGGGGCAGCTCGAGACATGTCGCCCGCCCCAGCGATTGCAGACCGGCCAGCAGTGCGTGCACCGGATCGTCGGCGTCGGTTTCGGCGAGGCGACCGGTCCCGACGACGAGCACGGCGGCCTGTGGTTCGGTGCGCAGGAGGAAGTGCAGGAACTGCAGCGTCTGCGCGTCGGCGGCGGGCAGGTTGTCGGCCAGCAGCAGCAGCGGTTCCGGTCCGCTCAACAGCGCCCGGGCCGCTGCGTCGAACAGGGTCGTGCGCCGCGTCGGGTCGTCGGGTTCACGACCGCCGGCGATCTCGGGCACGAGCTGTGCCAGCTCGCTGAGCTGGTGCGTCTCGAGCCGGGCGCGCCGACGCACGACGGCCGGCGTGCGCAACCAGCTGACTACCGGCCCGTACGGCAGCGCACCCTCGGCGGTGTAGGAACGCGCCGAGGCCGTCACCGCACCGCGGCGGGCCGCCCAGCGACCCAGTTCGGTCACCAGCCGGGTCTTGCCTACCCCCGGTTCGCCGGTGACGAACGCCAGCTGGGCGCGCCCGCGCGACGCGTCGTGCCACAGCTCGATCAGCTGACGCCGCTCGGTGCGGCGGCCGACGAACGGAGTGGCCGCCCGGCTGGGCGCGGTGTCCGGCTTGGCCAGCAGGCCGGCGTAGACGGACTGCGTCTGCGCGCCCGGCGGCACCCCCAGCTGCTCCTGCAACACGGCGACGCCCTCGTGGTAGACGCGCAGTGCATGCGCGCGGTCGCCGCGGGCGTCGTAGAGCGCCATCAGCGAGCGGTAGACCGATTCCCCGAGCGGGTCCATCGCGCGGGCACGCTCGGCGTAGCCGATGGCCACGTCGACTGCGGTGGTGTCGGATTCGAGACGAGGGAGCGCGACCAGCCGGGCCAGGGCATCGAGTGCGAGCCGGCGCAGGCGATCTCGCTCGGGCTCGGCCCACTCGTCGTAGCACGCCTCGAGGAGATCGCCGCGGTAGAGGTCGACCGCGCTGCGCAAGTGCGCCGCCTCGTCGGGCCCGGAGGCGGCGTCGAGATGACCGAGGAAAGCCGTGACGTCGACCTGGCCGCCGTCCCAGGTCAACGTCTGCGGTGTCGTGACGAGATGCCGGTCGATCCCCGGAACCGCGCTGCGCAGCGTGTGCAGTAGGTGCCGCAGGTTCGTCCGGGCCTGCGCGTCCGTCGAGTCCGGCCACAACCGGAACGCGAGTTGATCGCGGCGCTGCGGCGCCCGGGGGTGCAGGGCGACGCAGGCCAGTAGGTGCTGGGCCCGGGTGGAGGTCAGCGCGATCGGCGTCGCGTCGACGTCGATCTCGAACGCGCCGAACAAGCGCATCGTCAGCACCCGATCATGGTGCTGGCCCGGCCGCCGCCCGCGCCAGCCCGGGGGCGCGGCGACCGGCTCAGACCATCGCGTCGATGACGTCATGCCCGGCTCGGCTCGAGACATCGGGGCGGGTGCGGATCAGCAACCCGGCCGCCACGGCACACGTCATGGCGACCAGCGCGGCGATCCACAGCGCGTTGTGCAGTCCGTCGACGTAGGCCCGCGGCGCGCCGTGGCCGAGCGCCGCGCCGGCCGGCACCAGTGCACCGAGCCCGGCGACACCGACCGCGATCCCGGTCTGCCGGAACATGTCGTTGACGCCCGCTGCGAGCCCGCTGAGCGTCCCCGGTGCGGAACCCAATGCGAGCTGGCTGACCGACGGGTTCAGGATTCCGGTGCCCACCATGGCCACCAGCAGGCCTGGCAAGAAGATCCACCAGGAGGAGTCGGTGGATAACAGGGTGAGCAGCGCGAGCCCGGCGCCGACCAGGAACAGGCCGGTCGTGATCAGTGCGCGCGCGGACACCTTCTGCCCGACCGCGGCCATCGACCCGGCCACCAGGAAGTTGACGATCGTGCCCGGCAGGTACACCAGGCCGGCCTGCACGGCGGAGAGCCCCAGCACCTGCTGCAGGTACAGCGTGAGGTACAGCCACATCGCGAACAGCGAGGCCGAGATCCCGAAGGCGCCCACCTGCGCGCCGGTGAACGAGGGTTCGGCGAACAGCCGCAGCGGCAACATGGGGTGGGCGATGCGGGCCTGCACGCAGACGAACGCGCACAGCAGCGTGGCGGCGCCGGCGAACGACGCAAGGATCGGCGGGCTCGCCCACCCGCTGTCGTTGCCGCGCAGCAGCGCGTACACCAGCAGGAACAGCCCACCGGTCAACGTGACGAGTCCGAGCCAGTCGACGTGTGCCCCCCGCGGGTCGGTCGACTCCGCGACGTGCCGGCGCACGATCGACAGGCATCCCAGCCCGAGCGGGACATTGATCAAGAAGATCCACGACCAGTCCAGCGCCGTGGTCAGCAACCCGCCGAGCAGCGGGCCGATCGCGAAGGATGCGCCCATCGTGGCGCCGTACGCGGCCAGCGCCTTCATCCGCTGTGCCGGGTGCGGGAAGGCATCCGAGAGCACGGCAAGCGACGCGGCGAACATCATGGCTGCGGTGACGCCCTGCGCCGCGCGGGAGACGTTGAGCATGGTGATCGACTGCGCCTCGGCGCACAGCACCGAGGTCGCGACGAAACCGGCGAGCCCCAGCGCGAACACCCGCCGCCGGCCAAACCGGTCGGCGAGCGAGCCGGCGCTGAGCACGGTGGCGGCCAGGGTCAGGGTGTAGGCGTCGACGACCCACTGCAGACCCGGCAGTCCGGTGTCGAGGTCGTCCGCGATCGCCGACAGCGCGGTGTTCACGACCGCGATGTCGAGCATCAGCATTGCGGTTGCCGCGCACACCACCGCGAGCGTCGCGCGTTGCGTTCCAGTCATCGGAAATCTCCAGAAGTGACGTCACAGGTACGTCGGCATCCTGGCGACGGGCGCGTTCCGGCAGCGTTCCGGCGGCGATGCGGGTCTAGCGAGGGGTCATCCGCAGCGCCCCGTCGAGGCGGATCGTCTCGCCGTTGAGCATCGGGTTCGTGATGATCTGGGTGGCCAGCAGGCCGTACTCGTCGGGCACGCCGAGGCGCGACGGGTGCGGCACCTGCGCGCCGAGCGACATCCGCGCCTCTTCCGGCAGCCCGGCCAGCAGCGGGGTGTCGAACAATCCGGGCGCGATCGTCACCATTCGCACCTTCGACGCCGCGAGGTCGCGGGCGATGGGCAGCGTCATCGCGACGATCCCGCCCTTCGACGCGGCATAGGCGGCCTGCCCGATCTGCCCGTCGAACGCGGCGATCGAGGCGGTGTTGACGATGACCCCGCGCTCGCCGTCGACCTCGTCGACGGCCACGAGTCGCTCGGCGGCCAGCCGGATGACGTTGAAGGTGCCGATCAGATTCACCGTGATCACCCGGGTGAACGCGTCCAGCGGGAACGCGCCGTCGCGGCCCACGGTCTTGATCGCGTTGCCGATGCCGGCGCAGCTGACCGCGATCCGCAGCGTACCGAGCCGCTCGGCGAGGTCGAGTGCGGCGCACACGTCGTCCGGCGAGGTCACGTCGCCCGGGCTGAACCGCGCGGCATCGCCGAGCTCGGCGGCCCTTTCGGCGCCGTTGCTGGACGGCAGGTCGAGCAGCACCACGTTGCCGCCCGCGGCGACCAGACGCCGGGCGGTGGCCAGTCCCAATCCCGACGCGCCGCCGCTGACGACTGCGACCGAATCCTTGATCTGCATGGTGTTCGACTCCTTCGTGGTTACTGGGGGCCGGTGCGGCGCCACTCGGCCAGGACGTCGGCGGTGTCAGCGCCGGCGTGGGGCGGTGGGGCCGGCCGGTCCGGCGGGGTGCGGGAGAAGCGGGGCGCCGGAGCCGGCTGGGTGATGCCGTCGATCTCGATCAGCGTCTCGCGGGCCACCACGTGCGGGTGGGTGCGAGCCTCGTCGAAGGTGAGCACCGGCGTGACACACGCGTCGGTGCCCTCGAACACCGCGCTCCACTCGTCGCGGCTGCGGGCGCCGAACGCGGTGCTCAGGCGCGCGCGCAGGCCGGGCCAGGTTTTCGGGTCGAGATGGTCGAAACCCTTCGGCACCTCGAGTTCGAGTCCGTGCATGAGTGCAGCGAAGAACTGCGCCTCGAGTGCTGCCACCGCGACGTAGCGCCCGTCGGCGCACTCGTAGGTGTCGTAGAACGGCGCGCCGCCGTCGAGCAGGTTCGCGCCGCGCTCGTCGGTCCACGCGCCGACGCCTCGCAGGGCCCACATCATTTCGGTGAGCAGGCTGGCGCCGTCGATCATCGCGGCGTCGACGACCTGTCCCTGCCCGGACCGCTGCCGCTCGAACAGCGCGGCCAGGACGCCGAGGAGCAGCAGCATCGAGCCGCCGCCGAAATCGCCCACGAGGTTCAGCGGCGGCACCGGCCGCTCACCTGCCCGGCCGATCGCGTGCAGCGCGCCCGTCAGTGAGATGTAGTTCAGGTCGTGTCCGGCGCGCGCGGCCAGCGGCCCGTCCTGTCCCCAGCCGGTCATCCGCGCGTAGACCAGCCGGGGATTGACGGCGCGGCACTCGTCGGGGCCGATGCCGAGGCGTTCGGTCACCCCGGGCCGGTACGGGTCGATGAACACGTCGGCAACGCCGATGAGCGCGCGCAGCTGCTCGCGTTCGTCGTCGTGTTTGAGGTCGAAGACGACCGAGCGCCGGCCGCGCAGCATCGGGTCGCGCCGGCCGGGCGGGATCGGAAGGCTACCGGCACCCGGCCGGTCGACGCGCACGACGTCGGCGCCGAGATCTGCGAGCACCATCGCCGCATGCGGTCCCGGCCCGAGCCCGGCGAGTTCGACGACGCGCAGGCCGTGCAGTGGTCCGGGCATGGTCAGGCCACGAGACCGGCGAGGGTTTCGACGTCGTGCACCCGGCCGGCCTGGTCCGGGGCCAGCGGATGGACGGCGAGCGTCGTGACACCAGCGGCCCGGAAGGCGGCGACCCGCTCGGCGAGGTAGGACCTCGGCCCGACGAGGGAGATGCTGCGCAGCAACTCCACCGGCACCGCGGTCTCGGCCTCGCGCTTGTGACCGGCGAGGTAGAGCTCCTGGATCCGGTCGGCATCGGCCGCGAAGCCCGAGCGGCTCGCCAGGTTGTGGTAAAAATTGCGGCCCTTCGCGCCCATGCCGCCGATGTAGAGCGCGTACTGCGCACGCATGCCGTCGAGCAGCCCGTCGACGTCGTCACCGATCGCGAGTGCCGCCGGCGCGACGATCCCGAGCTCGCCCAGCGCCGGGTCGCGCTTGGCGAACCCGGCGCGCAACGCCTCGCCCCAGACGTCGTCGGCGCTCTCCGGGCGGAAGAAGAACGGCGCCCACTCCTGCGCCAGTTCCGCGGTCAGCGCCACGTTCTTCGCGCCCATCGCGGCCAGCAGGATCGGGATGTCCTCACGGACCGGCGTGTTGATCAGCTTCAGCGCCTTGCCCAGCCCGCCGCCGCCGCGTTCGGCCGTCAGCGGGATGTCGTAGCGCTCGTTGTGGAACTCGACCCGATCGCGGCGCCACACGCTTCGGCAGATCTCGATGACGTCGCGGGTGCGGCCCAGAGGCGCGTCGTACCTCACGCCGTGGAAGCCTTCGACGACCTGCGGTCCCGAGGCGCCGAGGCCGAGGGTGAACCGGCCACCGGACACGTAGTCGAGCCCGGCCGCGGTCATGGCGATCAGCGTCGGGGTGCGGGTGTAGATCGCGAAGATGTCCGACGCGAGTTCCATCGTCGTCGTCCTGGCCGCGAGGTAGCCCAGCTGGCTCACCGAGTCGAACGAGTACGCCTCGCCGATGTAGACGATCGCGGCGCCGGCGCGTTCGTAGTCGGGCAGCTGTGCGACCGCCTCGACGAACCCACCGGCGTAGGTCAGCGGGATTCCGATGCGCATCGCCTTGTTCTATCAGGCCGCCTCGGCCGAGGGATGTGCGGCCGCCCGGCGCTCGTGCTGCTGGTGCTCGACCCGGCGCCGCAGCGACCGGATCTGTTGCTCGAGGCGGGCGGCGAGACCGCGGGCCGTGGGCTCGGCCGTCACGAGGTCGCCGAACGCGAAGCCGCCACCGGGGAACCTGACAAGCGCGGGGCGGCCGCGGCGCCGGTGGCCGGGATCACGATCCGGGCACCGATCGACCCGCCGGGCCCGGAGGTCGTGCGGTCGGCGACCGACTGGACCACGGGCTTGGTGGCGACCAGCGTCATCATCGCCTGGATCCGACGGCGGGCGTCGCCTGGGTCGTGGGGTGCAGCGTGTCGGCCTTCAGGGCGCCGGTGGCCGCGAGCGCGTCGAGCGTCGGCGACGCGAAGTCCTCGGTGTTCAGGATCGGCCCGCTGCTCATGATCTGCTCACCCGCCGAGTCGTGCGAGGTGGTCACCGTAGGCCACGCCGAGGAAGCGGCCGACCGCCTGTGCGGCGAAGGTCGCGCGCGGGGTGCCGAACATGTCGAAGGCGTGCTGGGCGCGGGGAAGCTCGGCGTACACCACCGGCCGCTGCGAGATCGCCCGCAGCCGAACCACGAATCGCCGCGCCTGCTCGACCGGGATCAGCCCGTCGTTGGTGCCGTGCGAGACGAGGAACGGCGGCGCCGCGGCATTGACGTGCCGGATCGGCGAGGCGGCGTCGAACTGCTCGTAGGCGGCATCGAGCGTCGACTTCATCACCAGGTGTTCGAGCAGGCCGACCAGCTTGGAGTGGCCGGCGCGGTCGGTCCAGTCGTAGGCGCCGTAGAACGGAACCGCTGCCGAGACGCGGGTATCGGCGTCCTCGAAGCCCGGTTGCCAGCCGGCGTAACCCGGAGTCAGTGCGGCCAGCGTCGTCAGGTGGCCGCCGGCCGAGCCGCCGGTGACGGCGACGAAGCCGGGATCGCCGCCGTAGCCGGCGATCTGTGCCTTCACCCAGGCCAGCGCCCGCTTGACGTCGACGATGTGCGCCGGCCACACATTGCGTGGGCTGAGCCGGTAGTTGATCGCCACGCATACCCATCCGCGTTCGGCGAGGTGGCTCATCAGCGGATACGCCTGGCCCTGCTTGCGCCCGCTGATCCACGCGCCGCCCGGAATCTGCACGAGCACCGGGGCCGCGGCGTCGGGCGGCAGGTCCTCGCGGCGCCAGATGTCGAGCAGGTTCGCCCGCCCGGCCGGTCCGTAGGCGATGTCGCGCTCGTGGGCGAACCGGCGCCGGATACGGGTCATGCGCACCACGCCCGGCGTTCGGGCGGTGGCGGCCTCGGGGCCGGGATAACGCAACTGCGCGATACGGGCCCGGTAGTCGGGTCCGAGTTCGGACACCAGCGCAGCCTCGAACACCGACTCGGAGTCGCGGGCCGCCTTCTGCAGCCCGACCAGTCCTGCGGCGACCGCGCCGGTGAGCAGCCCGTTCGCGATCCCGACGCGGCCGCGGAATGCGCCGCGGGCGCCCAGCGCGGTCATCGCGCCGAGCTGGAGCCACAGGGCCGGCAGCGGCAGTTCGGAGGTCGGCCAGCCGGCGAGAAACGACGCGAACGACGCGCTGCGGCGGCGGCTGAACGGCTGCCACGCGTTCGCGACGTTGGCCGCCGCCAAGGCGTTGAGCCCCAGCGCCACTTCGCGGCTCGGCATCGGTGTCCCCCACGCGGCGTCGGTAGTGATCCGAATCATGCCGGATCCCGCCGTATCCCCGAGTGCTAGCAGCTACGCTTGCTATAGCAAGCAATCGACCAGGAACGGAGTAATGATGACTGCACGAGAGGTTCTCGTCGAGCGGGCCAAGAAGGCCGGCGACGTTTCCCGCTACCAGGTGCACGTGTACATCGGCGCCAACGACTACATCTACGAGCAGGTGCGTTCGGTGTCGCTGCCCGACTCCCAGCAGCTGCAGAACCTTCAGGGCAAGGTCCAGGACCTCCCGGCCAAGGTCCAGGAGCTTCCCGCCAAGGTCCAGGACCTCCCGGCCAAGGTGCAGGAGCTCCCGAGCAAGGTGCAGACCAAGCTCGGCCAGCTGACCGATGAAGGTGTCGAGCCGCTGCGTCGCGTGATCAAGACCTACAGCCCGGCCAAGGTGCGCGAGACCGTCCGCGGCACCCTGCAGGACCGGGCCGAGGTCGCCAAGTCGCGCCGCGCCGACTTCGCCAAGCGCGGCGAGACGATCGTCGCCGACTGGACCAAGGCCGTTGCCGTCCAGGACGCCAACGAGCTGATCAGCTCGGTGCGCGGCGCCGACAGCCCGGCCGAGCTCGCGAAGTCGCTCAAGACCTGGTTCGCCGAGTTCCCGCCGGCCCCGGCAAAGCCGGCCAAGCCGGCCGCCAAGACCGCCCGCAAGACCGCGCGCAAGACCACGGCCCGCAAGACGACCGCGCGCAAGGCCGCCGCCACTACGCCGGCCACCGTCGTGTCGGAGAGCTCGACCAGCACCGACTGAGACCGGTCACCGCCTTCGTGGCCCCGCATCACCGCCCTTCGTGGCCCCGCACGCCTCGCGCTGCGGGGCCACGTCGCGTCTCGGCCCGCCGCCCACGTGAGTTGTCCGTGCTGCCCGTAGCTGACGCCGACGCGCGGATGACTCGGGTTCAGGGGGTTCGCCGCACGGACGCGGCGACGCGCCGGCCGCGATCCTTCACCGCCGACCACCGGTCGCGCATGCGCTGGATCGACTCGGCGATCGGCAGCACCGTCGACTCGATTGCCTCGAGCGTGGCCGGCAGCCGGTCGACGACCGGGCTGTCGAGGGTGGCCGCGAGACGTTCGAGGCCGGGGCGCAGCGCGCGGATGGGTTCCTCGATCTCGTCCAGCGCCGCTTCCACCCGGCTCGTCACCCGCTGCGCCGACGCCGCGGTCTCCTTCGACGCCGCGAGGGTCTCGCCCAGCCCGCGCACCGCGCGCTGCAGTTCGGCGATCGTCTTCGGCAGTTCGGCGAGCATCTCCGTCTGCATCTGCATCAACTTGATCGCGTCGTTGAGGCCCGGGACGCGCGGCATTCCCGGCATCATGAGGTCACCACCGTCCGGTCGCAGGGGTATTTCGTACCACGTCAGCCGGTCAGCAGCTCGCGAATCAGGTGCATCGCGACCGCGACGGAGCGGTTGCGCACATCGGCGCGACTGCCCGAGACGTTGAGCTGCCGGGCCACCCGTCCGCCGTGGCCGTCGGTGGCGCACAGGTGAACGAGTCCGACCGGCTTCGCGTCGGTGCCGCCGCCGGGGCCCGCGATGCCGGTGATGCCGACGCCTACGTCGGTGCCGACCCGCTCGCGAGCACCGTCGGCCAACGCCTGGGCGACCTCCTCGCTCACCGCGCCGACCCGCTCGATCAGGTCGCCCGCAATGCCGGCGAGGTCGTGCTTGGCCGCGTTGGAATAGGTGGTCAACGCACCCATCACGTACTCCGACGAACCGGCGAGATCGGTCAGTCGCGCCGCGAGCAGACCGCCGGTGCACGACTCCGCGGTGGCGATCGTGAGCTCGCGCTCGAGCAGCAATTGCGCGACGATCTCGTCGATGGTGCGCCCGTCGGGCGAGAACAGCGTTGCGGGGTAACCCTCCGCAATCGCCCGTTCGAGCGCCGCGTAGGCGCCCGCGGCCTCCGGTGCGAAGCGCGTGACGATCTCCAGCTCGCCGGTGCGCAGGCAGGTGGTGATCTCCAGCCCGGTCAGCTCGCCGGCGTGCTCGCGCAGGGTGGCGGCCAGTTCGTGCTCGGGGGTGCCCCACAGCCGCATGGTGCGCTGGCGCAGCTCGACCCGCCCGGCCAACGCGGCCTGCACGTCGGGATCGGCGAGCGCAGCCGGCCACATGCCCTGCAGCTCGCGTGGCGGACCGGGCAGCACCACCACCGGCGGGCCGGGTCGATCGCGCGGCGGCACGACAAGTCCTGGTGCGGTGCCCACCGGCGCGAGCGCCCGCGCACCGTCGGGCACCGTGGCCTGCTTGCGCACCGCGGCTCCGATCGCCTCGCGATCCATGCGCCAGCCGCGTCCGCGGGTCAGCCGCTCGACGATGTCGCCGATGTGCCGCTCGAGTTCGGTGTCCACCGCCGGCGGGCGGCCCTGGAAGGTGCCGACCAGCTCGGCTGTGAGGTCGTCGGCGGTCGGGCCGAGGCCGCCGGAGGTGATGATCAGATCGGCGCCGGTGTCGGCGAGGAACGCCAGCGCGGCCCGCAGGTCGTCGGGGCGGTCGCCGACCACCACGACGTGCGCGACATCGACCCCGGCGACCCGCAGCTGCTCGGCCAGCCACGGCCCGTTGCGGTCGCTCACTCTGCCGGTGAGCACCTCGGTGCCGGTGACGACGATCCCCGCGCGCGCGACCACCCGTCGCATCCTAGGGGCGGGTCGATACCGTTCCCGCGACGAGGGGAGGGCCGATGGGTCCGCTGACCGGGCTGCGCGTCGTCGACCTCACCCAGGTGCTGTCCGGCCCGTACTGCACGATGCTGCTCGCAGATCTCGGCGCCGACGTGATCAAGGTGGAGCCGCCGGAGGGGATGTCGCGCGCTTGTGGCGTCCGCATCTTCCGCACTCGCCCGGATACGGCGGTTACTTCGCCAGCGTGAACCGAAACAAGCGCAGCGTGTGCCTCGACCTCAAGACCGACGCCGCGCTGGCGGACCTGCTGGGCCTCGTCGGCTCTGCCGATGTGCTCGTGGAGAACTTCCGGGTGGGCGTGATGGACCGGCTCGGGCTCTCCTACGAGATGTTGCACGCGCGGTTCCCGCGGCTGGTCTATGCGTCGATCCGCGGCTTCGGCGATCCACGCACCGGGGCGAGCCCGTACGCCGACTGGCCGGCCTTCGACATCATCGCCCAGGCGATGGGCGCCATCATGGGTGTCACCGGGCCCGACGCCGAGCACCCGGTCAAGGTCGGGCCGGGCGTCGGCGACGTCGTGCCCGCGATGCTGTCCGCGTTCGGCATCCTGGCAGCGGTGCGCCACGCCGAGCACACCGGTGAGGGACAGCTCGTCGACGTCGCGATGTACGACGCGGTGCTCGCGCTCACGGAGCGGATCGTCTACCAGTACTCGATAACCGGGCACAGCCCGGCGCCGATGGGCAATACGCATCCGCTGCTCGCTCCGTACGGCGCCGTCCGGACCGCGAACGGGTACCTCGCGATCGCCGCGCCCTCGGACGGTCATTGGCGCGAACTCGCCGAGGTGCTGGGTCACCCACAGCTCGGCCGCGACCCGCGCTTCGCCACCAACGCAGCCCGCCTGACGCACGCCGCCGAGGTGTACCGGCTCGTAGCGGAGTGGACCACGCAGCACACGACCGCCGAGGCGGTGGCGGTGCTGGCCGGGCGGGTGCCGTGCGCGCCGGTGCAGACGGCGGCCGACATCGCCGCCGATCCGCACGTGACCGCGCGCGAGCTGATCGTGTCGGTGCCGCATCCCGGGGGCGGTGAGATCGACGTCGTGGGCACCGCGATCAAGCTGACCGCGACGCCGGTCGCGGGTTTCGGCCGGGCACCGCTGCTCGGCGAGCACAACGCCGAGCTCTTAGGCTTGGGGAGCAAGGTCCCGGGTCAGCTTCTCGGTGGCCTCGTCGTCGGTCATCGACGCGACGATGTAGCTGGTGGCCGCACCCGCGTGCACGGTCCACGCGGCGTTCTCCCACCGGTACGGGTCGACCGGGTCGGCCGGCTCGATCCGCACGTCGAGGTCGGGATCGAAGTGGTCCACCACCGCCCGTGCCAAGGCCGCGACATCACCGTCGTTGAGGCTCACCGCGCCATTGCATCACACCGATCCGACCCGCCACCGCGCAACGGCGTACCGGACCCCGAACGGGTCGCCGGCGTAGTCGAGCGTGGCGCGCACGGCGGCATCGCCCACCGCCGCCGCGAGCACCTGCCAAGCCGCGCGGCCGGCCACCAGCAACTCCGCGGCCAGTGCGGGGTCCAGTGCGAGCAACGCGGCGGCGTCGCCGACGGCCAGCGCGCGTTCGATCTCGGCGTCGATCGACGCGGCCCGCGGATCGAGGTAGCCCGGCGCCTTCGGCCCGCGGCGGGCGCTGCCGTCGCCGGCGATCAGCATCCCGACCCGCGGCGCGGTGCGCGCCAGCTGGACACCCAGCTCGGCGGCTGCCGCCGTGGACGCGTGTGAATCGATCGCCCACGCCTGCACCGGCACCGTTGGCGCGGCGAGCGCGGCCAGCACAGCGAGCCCGAGCGGGTCGTCCGGGTCCTCACCCGCCGCGACGAATCCCGGACCTGACGACAGGTCGGCGAACGACCGCGGCGCGGTGCGTTCGCCCCCGCTCACCGCGACAACGACGTCCGGCGCGGCATCGAACACCCACCGTACGGCCGCCGCGGCGTGCGTGCGCAGTTCCTCGATCTCGGCGATCGGCTGCCCGGTGACGCTCGGCAACAACGCCGGTGGGTGGGCGACGACCGCCGCCGCGACGACGGTCACGCGAGCCGTCCCGGGCGGCGCCGCTTGATCAAGTCTGGCATCCTCATCGTTTCGCCATCCTGTCGTCGATCCCGGGGCAGTGATGACCGCACCGTCACTTCGGTTCCGCGTCACCAAGCCGGACGGCACGCTCAAGACCGCGGAGGAGCCGCAGGCCGATGCCGATCGGCTCGTCCGCGACGCCCGGGCGCGCGGAGCGCGGGTGCGCGCCGAGCTCGCGGACAACGTCGCGCAGCGCCAACCAGGCGGCCACCGTATCGGTGAACGCCGCGGGTGGCCTGCAGTCGGTCCGGCTCAACGACCGGATCACCAAGCTGTCGCCTGCGCAGGTGGCGGCGTCGATCATGGAGGCCTATCGCAGCGCGACCGCGCAGGTGTCGGCGCGCACCGCCGAGATCGCTGGGCCTGAGCGCAGCACGTACACCTGTTCGCGAGCCAGTTGCACAATGCGAGCAACCACGCCGTCCACGACGGCCAGTGGACCGCGATTGCGCTGGGCGGCCCGGGCCAGGTGATCTTCTCGCCGATGGACACCAAGATGGGCGCGCTCGGCGAGAAGGCCGACGACGTGAAGAAGCGCATCGACTCCACTGCGCAGATCCACCACTGCACCGAGCAGGCGAACAAGCAGCTCATGGACGACACGAGGACCCATATCGACGACCCCGATCTCTTCCACGCGCCACGCCCGATCAACGACTTCCCGCTCGGCGACCCCGGCCCGCTGCAGGCTCCTCGAGCGCTTACGACGAGATCGCCCACTAGCTGTCCGAGACCGCGCACACGTTCAAATCCTCGCTCGCCCAGATCACCCCGAACACCTGGGACGAGCCAGGCTCCTCCGACGTGTACCTCACGGCCGCGAACAACCTGATCCAGTTGGCCGTGGTCTCCGGCGAGGGCTCCGAGCAGGTCTGCGGCGACATCCTGATGATCGGGTCGTTCCTCGGCGACGTCCGATCGCACGTATTCGACCACATCGTGGGCTTCGTCGTGGAGGCGAACTCGCAGGCCGAGAACTACCGCAAGCTGGTCGCCGACATCAAGAAGTAGCGATCACCAGGTTGATCACGTCGCCCAGCAGCAACAGACCCCGAGCGGGCCCAGCCACCGCGCCGGGCCGTACCGCCAGTTCCACTCCCGATGCCGGTACGCGCCGACGAAGGCCGCGACCAACGCCGCCACCCCGGCGAGGCACAGCACGATGCCGAACACCGTCCCATCGTGACAGCAACGCACGCCCGCTGATGCCGGCACCCGAGCTTCGAAAGGCGGCGAGTGGACGGTCCGGTGCTGGGCGCCGTCATCACCGCCAGCGCCGCCCTCGCCGTCGTGATCTGAGGCGGTCTGCGCGTCGGCGCTCGCGAGTTGCTCGATGACACCCAGGCGGGCCGCTGCCGACTCGGCGTCGCGCCGGAAGGCGACCGGACCGCCGAGCACGATGACTTGCTTGGCGCGACCGTCGACCAGGACGCTGCGCACCGGCTGGGCGGCGAGGGAGCTGGTGCCGCGCGAGCGCGCGGGCATCGACGCCGCGATCGCCACCGTGGCAGTCGCGGGTGGCCCAGCGGAACTCGCGCAGGTCGACCGCCGCGGTGCTCCCGTCGCGCGGGAGCACACTGCGCGGGAAGCGATCGGGGCCCACGGCTGCGTCGTCGCGGCCCCGCCCGACCGTTCGACGCGCCACGCGGTCGCCGCGGACGTCGGCGGGCGACTACGTTGTCGGGAACACCCGCACAGCCCACGGGAGCGTTGCATCAGGTGGTCGACCAATTCCAGGACCTCCCGGCCGACCTCGACGATCCGGGCGCCGAGGAGTTCGCCGAGATCTCCCGCGCCCTGCAGGCCGAGGACGACGTCCGGCAGACCTTGGACGCGATCTGCCGGTTGGCGGTGGAGTTGATCCCGGGTGCCGACCATGCGGGCATCACCCACGTCCGGCAGGGCAGGTTCCACACGCCTGCGGCGTCCAGCGAGGTGGCCCGGGTCGTTGACGGCGCCCAGTACGAGACGAACGAGGGCCCGTGCGTGTCGGCCATCCGCGAAGCCGAGGAGGTCCTGGCGCCCGACCTGCGCGGCGACCGCCGCTGGCCGGAGTTCAGCCGGTTGACGATCGCCCGTACCCGGGTGCGCAGCATGCTGTGCTTCCGGCTGTTTTTGCAGGACGACACCCTCGGGGCGCTGAACTTCTACGCCGAGGAGCCGGCCGGGTTCGACGAAGCCGACGAGGTGCTCGGCCGGGTGTTCGCCACTCACGCCGCGCTCGCCTGGCAGGCGGCACGCGACCACGAGATGACCGAGAACCTCAACACCGCGCTTGCCAACAGCCGCCGGATCGGCGCCGCGATCGGCATCCTGATGGCGAGCCGGCGCGTCACCGAGGACGAGGCGTTCGAGCTGTTGCGCCAGACCAGCCAGCGCCTGCACCGCAAGCTGCGCGACGTGGCCGACGACGTCGTGTTCACCGGCGTGCTCGATGATCAATCGTGACCGAGCACCACGCGGACCGGTGCGTATGCTGAAGACGTCGATCGGTCTGCCGTGATCGCGAACCGCTTCTAGACCAGGCGCGTGCCGCGTCGGCGCAGACATCGGCCCGGGAACGCACATGAGCGACATCGCAGTCGGCGAGTTCTCCCCGATCGCGGCAGAGTCCGTCAACAACTGGCGGGTCCGGATCGCGCTGTCCGGCGAGATCGACGGCGCGGTCGCACCGTTGCTGCGGGCCGAACTCGCCCGGCATCTGGCCGCCGGTCGGCGCGTCCTGCGGGTGGATGCGCACGGCCTGCGCTTCATCGACACCACTGCCCTCGGGGTGCTGCTGGAGATGCACTGGCGGTGCCTGCGGGTCGGCGGCACGCTGCTCCTGTCGGGCGTGGGCGATCCGCTGCGCAAGCTGCTCACGATCACCGGTCTCGACGCGGTGCTGCTCGTCGACCGCGCCGCGGCGCCGGGCGCAGGCGGGGCCGCGGCCCGCCTGCCGCAGCAGCGGCTCGCGGCACTGCGGCACTGATCCGGGGCCGTGCGGCAGGATCGGACGCGTCATCTGCCGCGCCGACGATGTGGAGTTCGCGATGCGCGCCGTCATGTTCACCGAGACCGGCGACCACTCCGTGCTGCGGCCGGCCGACAAACCGCTGGCCGGTCCCGGGCCGGGCGGGGTGCGGGTGCGCATCCATCGTTCCGGGGTGAACCCGACCGACTGGAAGACGCGCACCGGCACCGCGCCCGGGGTGCCGATCGACCCGCCGCAGGTGCCCAACCACGACGGTGCCGGCGTGATCGAGGCGGTCGGCTCCGGCGTCGACGCGGGACTCGTCGGTCGGCGGGTGTGGACGCGTGAGGCCGCGCACGGGCGCCCGGAGGGCACTGCGCAGGAGTACGCGCTGCTGCCGCAGGCGCTGGTGGCCGCGCTGCCCGACAACGCCGGCTTCGATCTGGGGGCGAGCCTCGGCGTGCCGTTCGTGACCGCGCACCGGTGCCTCACCAGCAACGAGGGCGGCCCGGAGCGGCTCGGCCCCGGCGCCCTCGCCGGGCGCCTCGTGCTGGTCACCGGGGGTGCCGGGGCGGTCGGCAACGCCGCCATCCAGCTCGCGCGGTGGTCCGGCGCAACGGTGCTCACCACCGTCAGCAGCCAGGCCAAAGGCCGCTTGGCTGCGGCGGCCGGTGCGCAGCACGTCATCGACTACACCGATCGTGACGTCGCGGCGAAGGTACGCGAAATCGCGCCCGACGGTGTGCACACCATCGTCGAGGTGGCCGCCGCCGCCAACGGCGGGTTCGACGCCGAGGTTCTCGCCCAGGGTGGCACCGTCGCGGTCTACGCCGGGATCCCGCAGCGACACCACGACCATCCCGGTGCGCCAATCGATGACCCTCAACGCCCGCTGGCAGTTCGTGCTCCTCTACCTGGTGCCCGAGCGGGCCAAGCGCAACGCGGTCGACGACCTCAACGCCGCGATCGAGGCCGGCGCGATCGGGGTGGGGGAAGCGCACGGGCTGCCGCTGCACCACTTCCCGCTCGAGCGCACCGCCGACGCCCACGCCGCCGTCCAGGCTGGCGCGGTCGGCAAGGTACTCGTCGACGTCGCCGACTGACCTGCTCCGCCACCTCGGTTGAGTGGCGACTTCCCGCGTTCAGTGGCGACCTGTTACGTGCCACTCGACCTCGCAGGTCGCCACTCAGCCGGGAGGTGGGCCGGCGGGCTGCGGCGGGCCGAGCGGCAGGTCGGGCAGCAGCACCGCCTGGTACGCGTGGTAGACGTCGGGCTTGCCGGTCCAGACCGTGGTCGTCGGCCGGCCCGACGGGTCGAGCTCGTGCCACCAGCTGCCGCCGCTGGGGTCGACGAACCAGCCGTCGATGCAGGCCCACCAGACGTCGACGAGGCGGCCGGCGTCGGCATGCCCGGTCCGGCGGTGTACCGCGTCGGCGGCGAGCACCGCTTCGCACATCACCCAGTGCAGCCGGGTGTCGACGACGACGTCGTCGGCCCAGTCGAAGGTGTACGGGATGCCGACCGCCGCGTCACCGGGCCAGCCCACGGTCACGGAGTTCTCGAACAGCGCGACGGCGTCCTCGACCAGCCACGCGGGCGCATCGGGCAGCACCTCGGCGAGCGTGATCAGCAGCCGGGCCCATTCGAGCCAGTGGCCGACCGTCGCCCCGTAGGGCCGGAACCGGTCGGCCGGGTGGTCGCGGTTGTACTCGGGCAGCGGGTGCCAGTCGGCGTCGAAGTGCTCGACGACCCGCCAGCCCGCGGCGCGGGCGTCGGCGTCGATCACCGCCGCCGCGATCGACTGCGCCCGCGCGTGCCAGGCCGGGTCGCCGCTGACCCGCCCGGCCGCGAGGAACGCCTCGCACTGGTGCATGTTGCTGTTCGCGCCGCGATAGGAGTCCAGCTGCGTCCAGTCGGCCCGGTACTGCTCGACGCAGCGGCCGGCCGCCGCGTCCCAGAAGCGGTCGGCCACCACCTGCTGGGCGTCGGCGAACAGCGCCGTGCCGCCGGGCACGCCGGCCGCGGTCGCGGTGGCGCCGGCGAGCAGGACGAACGCATGCCCGTAGCTGGTCTTCATCGCCCGCCCGACCTCGTCGAGGGCCTCGAACCATCCGCCGTGCGCCGAGTCGTGGAACTGCTCGCCCAGGGCGGCGACGCCGTGCGCGGCCAGCGCGGCGGCCCCGTCGACGTGTTGTAGCGCAGCGAGTGCGAAGACGTAGGTCATCCGCGCGTTGATCCACAGCTGCGGCGCATGGCCCGGGAGCGGCCGGCCACGGTCATCAAGCCAGCCGAACCCCCCGGGGAGCCGTGACCGGGTGCCGAACGCGAGCAGTTCGTGTCGTTGCTGTGCCCGCCAGGCCGACCGGTCCATGCCGAGCAGTATGTCGCTACGGCGCCCGGTACTTGCCGGTCCAGGCCAGTCGCCAGGTGTTCGGCCCGATGAGCCCGTTGGGCACCAGCCCGTTGAGCCGCTGCAACTGCTTGACCATGGCCAGCGTGTTCGCGCCGAAGTAGCCGGACCCGACCGGGAAGAAGCCGCGCTTGTGCATCTGGTCCTGGAACAGCGCGATGTTGTTGCTGGTCTCGCCGTAGCGGTACCAGTGCGACCCGCCCGGGAATGGCGCGATCGCCGAGGGGTTCACCTTCGGCGCGGTGTACTTGCCGGTCCAGGCCAGTCGCCAGGTGACCGCTCCGATGTAGCCGCGCGGGGTCAGCCCGTTGAGCCGCTGCAGTTGCTTGACCATGGCGAGGGTGTTCGGGCCGTAGTAGCCGGTGCCGACCGGGAAGAAGCCGCGCTTGTGCATCTGGTCCTGGAAGGTCTTGATGTTGCGGCTGGTCTCGCCGTAGAAGTACTGGTGCGAGCCGCCCGGGAAGGCCGCGATCGTGGTCGTGACCGGCTTCGGGGTGGGTTTCGGTGTGGGTTTCGGCGTCGGTTTGCTGACCGGCTTGGCCGTCGCCGGCGCGGTGTACTTGCCGGTCCAGGCCAGTCGCCAGGTGACCGGTCCGATGTAGCCGCGCGGGGTCAGCCCGTTGAGCCGCTGCAGTTGCTTGACCATGGCGAGGGTGTTCGGGCCGTAGTAGCCGGTGCCGACCGGGAAGAAGCCGCGCTTGTGCATCTGGTCCTGGAAGGTCTTGATGTTGCGGCTGGTTTCGCCGTAGAAGTACTGGTGCGAGCCGCCGGGGAACGCGGGGATGCCGTGCGACGTCGCGGTCGACCCGGTAGTGCGGCTGACCTTGATGTCACTCGTACGCCCCGAGCGTGCGTCCTTGTCCTCGTGGAGACCAAGGATGCCCGCGCACTGCCACGGCTGCCAGCCGCGCATCCGGTACAGGACCAGGGCCCGGGCGTCCTGCTCGGCCTTCGACGCCTTGTTCGGATAGCCGGTGCCGCCCACGCTGCGCCACGTCGAGAGGTCGAACTGGTAGGCGCCGTAGTGGTCGTTGCCGGTGTTGGTCGAGTAGTTGTTGCTCGATTCGCACATCCGTAGTCGGTACCAGGTGTTCGCCGACGGGTCGGCCGCCGCAGTCGACGCCGGAAGCACGACGCTCGCGGCCACCAGCGAGGTGACGACGACACCCGCGCCGATCAGCCGCATGCGGCGGTGGCCACCCCGCTCGGTACCGGGCTCGCCGGGGGGCGCAGCGGTGCCGTTCGACCGTGTCCAGTCGTCGAAGAAGCGTGTCTCGCGGGCGATCCCCATCGGCTCGAATCCTTCCGGCGGTGGGCGCCCAGGCAGGACGCATCTGTCTCAATCGTCCCAACCGTCACACACGAAACACCCGTAGACAACCCATTCGGGCCAGAAATCTGCCCGACACGCCGTGAGCAATGTCGCCTTCGACGGCCCAGCCGTGCTAATCGCCTGGGCCCCGAGCGCCTGTCGGGCCGAGCGGATGCGACAGGCTCCGGTGATCGTGCACCGGGCGCTGTTGCAACAACACCGGCGCAAGGAGACCGTGATGGTTGCCCACCGGCCGGCCATCGTCGGAGGGTGCTGCTCGCCCTCGCGATTCTCGGGGTCACGTACTCGATCCCGAGCGTCATGCTCGGCACGCCGGCAGCGTTGGAGGCCGTTGCGTGCGGGCTCGTGCTGTTACTGACGCGGAGGGTGATCGTGCCGGGTCACCGCGAGGATGCGCGCCGCCGCCGGCGAGTGATTCAGGCCAATACGGCGATCGCGGCGGTGATCCGATCGCGGGTTTCGTCGCCGAGCCGCTCGAACTCACGCTCGAGGAGCGGCTGCACCAGCCTCGCTATCCCGTGCAACTCGATCTGTGCGTGGTAGGTGATTGTCGCGCCCGCGTCCGCGGCGGCCACGTGGATGTCGTCGGTCGACGTCGCGGAGCCGTTGCGCCCGACAAAGGTCAGGTGCCCGGGTTCGAGCCGGACGAGCTCGTAGGTCAGCTCGGTCCGGTGGCCCTTGAGCTCGGAGACGTTGTGCCAGCGGGTGCCGACGGCCACCGGCCCGTCGGTCTGCTGGACGCAGGTCTTGGTGCCCGGGTCCCATTCCTCGGCATGGGCGAAGTCCTTGAGGTAGCCGACGACGACCTCGGGCGACCTGCCGACGTCGAAGGTCCGTTCGACGGTGATCATGTGGCTGCTCCTCATTCTCGACTCGCCACTTCCTACCCGAGCGCCGCGTGCGCGAACCCGGACGTGACCAGGAACGTGCCACCAGCAGCAGCTGCCCGACCACGTCGTCGTCGCGAAGGAGCCGGGTCACGGCCTGCGACTGGGCCATCTGACCGGATCGCGGTGCCCACCTCGGCCTTCACCGCGGCGGCGTACTCCCAGGACGGCACGGCGGCGACGACTTCCGATCGAGGTCGGCAGGCCCAGCGTGGCGGCCGACGGTTCGTCGGTGTAGACGGCGACCGCGGCGATCACCGGGATCTTCAGCCTCGCGGCACGGGCCGCGGCGACGAACGTGGCGACGCGGTCCACGTGCGGTACGTGGTTGAGGATCGCCCGCCGCGGCCGGTCGAGGTCGAAGACCTGGGTCAGCTCCGGCCGCACGTCGTAGCCGCGGCCGTCGCGGTCACGGCACGCCAAGGTGCCGATCGGCCGGCAGCCATGTCGAGCAGCAGTTGGGCGAGCGGCGTGGGCGCAAAGTCGGGCGGTTGTGGTGCTCGCCGGACCGCGGCGTCGGGCCGATCGAGGTCACGGCTACGTCTGCCCGCGCGCATTCCGGGCCACACCCTCGGGTGCGTTGTCGGATCCGCGGCGTAGCGTCGTGGGTGGTCGAGCAAGCGGCCACGGCTAACGTCAAGAGGAAGCTCCTGTGCCTCGCTTCGACACGACATGAACGATCTGGTCCGCTTCCTGCTCGCCCGCATCGACGACGACGAGGTCGTTGCCCGCAAGCTCACCCGCGAACGTGCGCGCGACGGCAAGATCGTCGCCCGCGGTGCGATCTCACCCGAACGGTTGCGCGCCGAGTGCGTCGCGAAACGTGAGCTCATCGGCACCCTGCAGCAACTGTTCGTCCTGCGCGACCAGCCGCTGGAAAAGCCCGTCCGAGACGCGGCGGCGCACATGCTGCACTCGCTCGCCGTGCCGTACGCCGATCACGCCGCCTATCGCGGCACCTGGGGCAAGGCCGCGGCGTCTTGACCGGTGGTCACTGCGGGGCCCGCCCGTCATCGACAGCATGGGCCGGCCACCGGAGGTCACGAACCGCGCCACCGCACGACGGCGATGACGCCGAAGACGATGTTGAGGTAGGTGGCGTACTTCAGCGTCGGCGAAGTATCCGGCGAGCACGCTCGCGACGTAGAGCGACGCGGCCAGCACACCGGCCATCCGGGCGCCGCAGTAGCGGCGGTAGATCGCGATGATCGGCATGATGATCAGGTCGGCGAACAGGTAGGAGACGACGCGGCCGAAGCTGACGCCGCCGTGCCTCGTCGTGAACGCGCTGGTGTTCCACAGCGTGCGCAGTGCACGAGCGGTCGGCGGCCGCGCGCGCAGGAATGGCGTCCATGTCTCCAAATCATACCCCTAGGGGGTATTAGGTCAATCGCCGCAGCGTGCCGTCGACCCGCTGCGTCACGCCGATGGCGTCGAGGTGTTCGAGCAGCGGGATGACGACCCGGCGGGTGCTGCCCAGCGCGTTGCGGGCCGCGCTCGCGGTGAACGGCTGGTGCAGCTCGCGCAGCGCCCGCGTGGCCCGGGCCGGCGCCGTGGGCAGCAGCACGATGTCACCGGACACGATCAGCAGTACGCCCGCCCGCCCTGCAGCGGCGAGCTCGCGGTGCCCGAGCCCGAGGGCCCGCAACTCCTCGCGCTCGGGCGCCGCGAAGGGGTCGCGCTCGAGTCGGCTGACGAGCTCGCCGACCGCGGGTGGCAGCCGGTCCGGACCCGGCACCGAGCCGCGGCGGACCACCCGCCCGTCCACGACCACGAGTCCGGCCGCCGCGAGGACCTCGCCGAACAGCACCGGGTCGGCCGGCATCCCGACCTCGCGCTGCAACGCCGCTGCAGCGCGGCGCGGGTCGAGGGGATCGGCGGCCGCCCGGGCGTCGAGCGCCGCAGGCGCGCGGGCGATCCAGCCCAACCAGGTCTCGGGATCGATCAACCAGGTGTCGGTGGTGTGCAGCGTGCCGGTGGCGCTGACGTCGACACCGAGCCGGGACAGCTGCGCGCGGGTCACCGCGCCCCTTCGCGCGACCTCGGTCCGCACGTCCGGCACCCCGTCCGCGAGGTCCGCGGCCCGCGCCGCCGCGGCGCCGCGCCGTCGCAGCGCCGGGGGATCGGCGTCGAGTACGACCGCACCGGCCGCCACCGAGTGCCGGCCCGGGTCGCGCAGCACCAGCCGATCGCCGACCTGCACCGGCACCGGCCGCCCGGTGTGCAGCCGGGCGATCCGGCCGCCGAGCCGGCGCATCCGCACCGGCGCGGCGGTCGTGCCCAGGTGCGCCACCAGCCGCGCGGGCAGTGGCACCTCGGTGCCGAGGTCGACGTCGACGGCGTCGGTCCAGTGCCAGGCCTGCGGCGTGACCAGCACGTCGCCGCGCCCGACCTCGCCGGTCGACACCCCGCGCAGGTTGACGGCGACGCGCGCGGGCGCCGTGACCTGCTCGTGCGAGGTGCCGGCGGTTTGCAGCGCGCGCACCGTCACACGCCGCCCGCGCAGCTCCAGCTCGTCACCCACACACAACGTACCGGCGCTCAGCGTGCCGGTGACCACCGTCCCCACCCCGCGGATGCTGAAGCTGCGGTCGAGCCAGAGCCGGATCCGGCGCATCCGGGTCCGGCGCTGGCAGACCGCGCGACGAGCCGGCCCAGCGCTGCGCGCAGCTCACCGAGGCCGGCCCCGGTGACACCGGACACCGCCACCGCCTCGACCTCGCCGAGCGACGAGCCGGCCAGCCTGGCCCGCGCGTCGGCCAGCGCCGGCTGCGGGATCGGCGAGGTCGCTGCGGGTCACCGCGAGCAACCCGTGGCGCACCGCGAGCGCGTCGAGCGCGGCGAGGTGCTCGCTCGACTGCCGGCGCCACCCCTCGTCGGCGGCCACGACGAACAGCACGGCCGGGGCCGGCCCGATCCCGGCGAGCATGTTGGCGATGAACCGCTCGTGACCCGGCACGTCGACGAACGCGATCTGCGCCACGGTGGGCCCGTCGGCACCGTGGTCCACGCGTAGCCGAGGTCGATCGTCATGCCGCGGCGCCGTTCCTCGGCGAAGCGGTCCGGCTCCATGCCGGTGAGCGCGCGCACGAGCGTGGACTTGCCGTGGTCGACGTGCCCTGCGGTGGCGACGACGTACACGGCGTCAGCCGGCGAGGAGCGGCCAGCACTGCCGCGCGCACGAGCCGCGTCGGCCTGCGGCGGGACGCACCGCAGGTCGAGCAGGCAACGACCGTCGGCCACCCGGGCGACGACGGCCGGGTTGCCGGCCCGCAGCGGCTCGGCGAATTCGACGGGCAGTGCGACCGCCCAGCCGGGTAGCTGCACGCCGGGCGCGCCCCCGCCGCCGATCACGCCCACGGACGCGCTGACCTTGCCGCCGACGGCATCGGCGAGCGCGACGCACCGGGCGCGCAGGCCTTCCGGATCTGCGGTGAGCGACTGCCAGGTCGGCGTTTCGGCGACAATTTCCGATTCCAACGTGGCGGTGAGCGCGGCCACGGTGAGCTTGTCGATGCGTAGCGCGCGGGCCAGCGGATGGCGGCGCAGCGTGCCGATGACCTCGGCTGCGCCGAACAACAGACCGGCCTGCGGGCCGCCGAGCAGCTTGTCGGCGCTGCACGGTGACCACCGCGGCGCCCTCGCGCAGCGCCGTCGCGACGTCGGGCTCGTCGGGCAGCAGCGGGTGGGGCGCGAGCAGCCCGCTGCCGAGATCGGCGATCACCGGCACCGGCAGGGTGGCCAGCTCGGCCACCGGCACCGCGCGGGTGAAGCCCTCGATGCGGAAGTTGCCGGGATGCACCTTGAGCACGGCCGCGGTGTCCGGGCCGATCGCTGCGGCGTAGTCGGCGCGCGCGACCCGGTTCGTGGTGCCGACCTCGCGCAACCGGGCGCCGCAGGACGCGACGAGGTCGGGGAGCCGGAAGCCGTCGCCGATCTCGACCATCTCGCCGCGGCTGACGACGATCTCGCGACCCGCGCCGATCGCGGTCGCGGCGAGCACCAGCGCGGCGGCGCCGTTGTTGACCGCGAACGCCGCCTCGGCCGGCGGGCACCGCCCGCTGCAGCGCGGCGACCAGATCCCGTCCGCGTGGCGCGCGCCGTCCGGTCGCCAGGTCGAACTCCACGTCGACGTACCCCGTCGCGGCGTCGAGCGCGGCGATCGCGGACGCCGCGAGCGGCGCCCGGCCCAGGTTCGTGTGCAGGACGACACCCGTCGCGTTGAGCACCGGCCGCAGGCCGCCGCTGGTCGCCGCGTCGAGACGGGCGTCGACGGTCGCCACCACGGCCGCGGGATCGAGCTCACCGGTGCGGACGAGGGCCAGCACCTCGACCACCTCGCGCTTCACCCGCCGGCGGTCCCAGCCGCTCGGTGACCGCGGCCAGCCGGGGGTCGCCGAGCACCGCGTCGGTGCGCGGCACGGCGCGTCTGCGGATCGGACACCGCGCCACCGTCCCTGCCGCCGCGATCACCGTGTGCAAGCGGAGACGGACGGGAATCGAACCCGCCAAACCGAGTTACTCGGCTTCTCCGGTTTTGAAGACCGGGAGGGCCACCAGGCACCCATACGCCTCCACCGGTCGACGGGTACCTAGCGTCGAGCAGGTGACTGTCGCCCCGCCCGTCCGGCTTACCCAGTACGCCCACGGCGGCGGGTGTGCGTGCAAGATCCCGCCCGGCGAGCTCGAGGAAATCGTGCGCGGTCTGACGGGCGACGCCGGGCCGGAACTGCTGGTGGGCACCGACACCGGCGACGACGCCGCGGTGGTGCAGCTCGACGCCCGTACCGCGGTGGTCAGCACCGCCGACTTCTTCACCCCGGTGGTCGACGATCCCTACGACTGGGGCCGGATCGCCGCGGCCAACGCCCTCTCGGACGTCTACGCCATGGGCGGGCGCCCGCTGGTGGCAGTCAACCTTGTCGGGTGGCCGCGCGACGTGCTGCCGGTCGAACTGCTGCGCGAGGTGCTGCGCGGCGGGCGCGACGTCGCCCGGGCGGCGGCGTGTCACGTCGGCGGCGGGCACTCGATCGACGACCCGGAACCCAAATACGGCATGGCCGTCACCGGCATCGCCGATCCTGCCCGGTTGCTGCGCAACGATGCCGCGCGGCCCGGCTTGCCGATCTCGCTCACCAAGCCGCTCGGCGTCGGCGTCCTCAACAATCGACACAAGAGCACCGGGGAAGTCTTTCCCGAGGCGATCGCGTCGATGGTGGCGCTCAACGCGGATGCCGCGACGGCGGCGCTCGCGGCCGGCGTGTCGGCGGCGACCGACGTCACCGGCTTCGGGCTGCTCGGGCATCTGTTCAAGCTGGCCCGGGCCTCGGGTGTGTCCGCGGTGATCGACTCGGCCGCGGTGCCCTACCTGACCGGCGCCCGGGAGGCGGTGCGCGACGGGTACGTCAGCGGTGGCACCCGGCGAAACCTGGACTGGGTCCGCCCCCACCTGCACGCCGGCGTGGCCGAACGACGGAGCTGCTGCTGCTCGCCGACGCGCAGACCAGCGGCGGACTGCTCTTGGTCGGCGAGATCCCGGGCGCGCCGATCGTGGGCGAGACCACTGCGCCCGGTCTCGCCACGATCACGGTTCGGTGACCAACGATCAACTCAGGGTCGCGCAATTCCATGACGAACCGTAAGGTTGACTTAACCGTGACTTCACGGGTCGTCGATAACGGAAGAAGGACTGGTTCGAGTGCGCCGAGAGGTCGAGTCCGCGCTCGAATGGCTCACCCCGGCGTTCGCGTGGGCGAGCAACGGGTGGGCGGCAGGGCAGCCGTGGCCGGAGGCCAAGGCGGCGTTTCACGCAGCGGTCGGTCTCGACGGCGCGGAATCCGACCGGCCCGGCTACCGCCTCGTGCGCCGGTTCGTCGAGTACGTCGACACCCAGATGCCCGACGCCGAGCGGCGCGCGTTCCTCGCCGACCCGGCTGCCCGTGCCGACGTCGTCTACATGTTCGCGGGGGCCGACTACCAGCCCGCAGCCGCGACGGCCGAACGCGCACAACCCTAGCCCGGGCGGTACGTGAGCACGGTGACGCCCAGCCGCCCAGACCCATAGGAGCACGTGGTCGGCGCGCAGCCTGGCGACACTGTCCGCGACCGGCGCGTCGAGGAGTTCGGCGTGCCAGTGCAACCGCGCGCGCAGCGTGCTGGACGCGACGAGCTTCGGCACGGAGTTGATCCGGTCGGCGAGGGCTCCTTCGGACTTCGCCCACGCCACCGCGAGTCCCTCGTAGGTCTCGCGGCCGAGCAACAGCGCGTCGGCGGCGAGGATCTGCGCGAGTCCGTGATCGTCGTGCGTGCCCTCGTCGATGAACCACTGCTCGATCTGGTCCATCACGCCGTCGAGGGTCCGCTGGCGCGCTGACGATCACCGCGCCCATCTGCCGATCGTGGCACCGGGAAAAAGCTCTTTGCCGGGTCCCGCGAGGATGACCGCATGGTGCGCACCGAGCTGACCCGGATCCCCGACGCCGCCGTACGTGAACGCGCCGCTCTCGATGCACTGCTCGACGAGGTGCTGGTCGCGCACATCGGGTTCGTCGCCGACGACCACCCGGTCGTGATCCCGACCGCCATGGTGCGCGACCGGGACCGGATCCTGATCCATGGCTCCACCGGATCGCGGTGGATGCGGCGGCTGGCCACCGGGGTGCCCACGTCTGTCGCCGTCACCGCCGTCGACGCGCTGGTGGTGGCCCGCTCGGCCTTCGAGTCGTCGATGCGCTACCGCAGCGCGGTGCTGTTCGGCTGCTTCACGGCGATACCGGCCGCGGCGAAGGAGGCCACGCTGACGCTGGTCACCGACGGGCTGCTGCCGGGCCGATCGGCCGAGGTACGCCCGTCGACCGCCCGCGAGCTCGCCGCCACGCTGGTGCTGCAGCTGCCGATCGAATCATGGTCGCTGAAGGTGGCGCAGGACTGGCCCGAGGACGGGCCCGACGATGTCGCGGGGCCGGCCTGGGGCGGGATCGTGCCGCTGCGCCGCGAGTACGAAGCGCCGCAGCCGGCCCCCGACCTCGGCCCGGGCCGGCCGGTGCCGGCGTCGCTGGCGGCGCTGCGCAAACGCTGACGCCCGAACGCCGACGCACCCAAACCCCGAGTTGTAGGCGCTACGCGACGCAATGAGGCGGCCCCGTACGACAACTCGCGGAGTAGGGGGTCGGCGAGTAGGCGCTCGGAGTCGGGTCAGCTCAGCTTGTCCGCCGCGGTGAACGTGACCAAGTCGTAGCTGTTGACCGTGACGGTTGCATGCCGTCGGTGCCGACTCTGACCGTCGGGCCGGTGCACTTGCCGTTCTTCACGGCCGTGGACGGCGTCGCATAGGTGCCGACGGACAGCTGATGCCAGGACTGGAAGCGATTTCGGAGCGAGTGCAACGCAGCTCGCAGCACGGGCGGAATGGCCTGTTGTCGCGGTCTCGGTGGCGCTACTCGGCGGCAAGTCGCTCGCGCTGGGGCACCACCGTGTATTTCGGGTCGCGCGCCGATGCCTGGCCTGCTTCGAAAACCGAAAATCGGGTGCAGGCCGAACCGACGAGTAATGCGCCGCCGCCGACCGCCGCGGCGGCCCGGTGGCGCCGGCCGAACAGCGCGCCGAGGGTGCCCACCATGTTCAGCATCTGGCTGGCCCGGTGCAGCTGCCCGGCATGGCCGTGGTGCAGCGGTTCGGCGGCGATGCCCATCGACTGCTGCATCCTGGCGTCAGCGACCGTCTCGAGCGCCACGCCCAGCAGAGCCAGCCGCCGGGCCGGGACCGGCCTCGTCGGCCGGCGCGGCGAGCATGCCCAGACCGCCGGAGGCTGCCGCGGCCGAGCCGACGAACACGAACGGCAGCTCGCGGTGCGCCTCGTGCCAGCTCGGCGTGGCGGTGTCGGCCAGCAGCACCGCGGTGTAGGAGGCGACCGCCGGCCCGGTGGCGGCCGCGGCGAGCCCGGCCGGCCGGGCGAGCGCGCCGATCAGCCGGCGCAGCGGTCGCGGCAGCGGCAGCTGCGCGGCTAGCTCGGCCGGCGCCGGCGAGCGCCGGCCACCGGGCCGTAAACCGACAGGATCCAGGTGCCCACCGACATCGGCGAGGTCGGCTTCGCCACGCGCAGCATGTTGACGAAGCGGCTCGGCTTGCCCAGGTCGTGCACCAGCGCAACAAAGCTGAGCGAGATGCCGGTCATCGCGCCGAGCCGGGCGGTGCGGCGCAGCGGAGGCGGCCGGTGAGGTCGGCGCCGGCGGCGAGCAACGACGAGCCGCCGGCCAGGCCGCCGAGGAACAGGTAGGCCGGGATGTCCTTCTCCCACGGCGACGGCTTCACGACCGGCCGGCCGTAGTAGGACGTGAACTCGACGTCGGGCACCACTGGCGCGCCGTCGCCGCCCGCGGCCCCGCCGCCGGTGCGGCGCCGGACCTCGGTCATCGGCGCCGCCCGACGAATGCGGCGACGGCGCCGGCGACCAGCGTCAGCGCCGCGGTGCCGGCCGCGCGCCACATGGCGGGCAGATCGTGCGTGGCGACCACCGGATCCGGCGGCAGCCCGTAGACCTCCGGCTCGTCGAGCAGCAGGAACACCGCCCGGCGCCGCCGACGCCGTCGTCGGGTCTGCGCCGTACAGCCGGGCTTCCGGCACGCCCTGCTCGTGCAGCGTCTCGACCCGGGCGCGGGCGCGCTCGCGCAGTTCGTCGAGGTCGCCGAACTGGATCGACTGCGTCGGGCAGGCCTGCGCGCACGCGGGGGTCATCCCGGCGCCGAGCCGGTCGTAGCACAGCGTGCACTTCTGGGCGATGCCGACGTTCTTCGCGCCCTCGGGCGCCCTGCCGGCGTTCGATCACGCCGAACGGGCAGGCGGCGACGCAGTAGCCGCAGCCGTTGCAGATGTCGTCCTGCACCACCACGGTGCCGAACTCGGTGCGGAACAGCGAGCCGGTCGGGCAGACGTCGAGGCACCCGGCGTGCGTGCAGTGCTTGCAGACGTCCGACTCATCAGCCAGCGGAAGTCGGCACGTCGCCGACGGTCCCCGCCCGGGTCTCCGGGCGGGCGGCTTCTCGATGAACGCGACGTGGCGCCACGTCGATGCGCCGAGCGCGCCGGTGTTGTCGTAGGACGAGCCGAGCAGGTTGAACCCGTCATCGGGTATGCCGTTCCATTCCTTGCACGCGACCTCGCACGCCTTGCAGCCGATACAGATCGAGGTGTCGGTGAAGAACCCTTTGCGCGCCGGCGGTTGCGACCACCCGGCGCTTTGCGCGACATACGGGTCCGGTCCGACTGAACTGGCCCACTCAGCTGCCCTCCGTCCGCAACGTGTTGCCCGTCTCGACGGTGATGCCGGCCCGGCTTCGATAGTCGGCGACGAAGCGCAGCAGCGCGGCACCGGTCGGACGCCGGCCGGGCCGGATGTCGCAGGAGGCGACCTTCGACTCCTGGATGTGCACGTTCGGGTCGAGCGTCACGCCGAACAGGTCGTTGGCCGAGTCGCCGGTGACGTAGGCGTCGGTGCCCGACGCCCCAGTGGTAGGGCAGCCCGATCTGGTGCACGACGCGGTCGCCGACGGTCAGCGGCACGATCCGTTCGGTGACCAGCACCCGCGCCTCGATCGCGGTGCGGGCGGTGACGATAGTGGCCCAGCCGAGATGGGTCGAGCCCGCGCTCGCGGGCCAGCGCGGGGGAGACCTCGCAGAAGAACTCGGGCTGCAGCTCGGACAGGAACGGCACCCAGCGGCTCATGCCGCCGGCGGTGTGATGCTCGGTGAGCCGGTAGGTGGTGAACACGTACGGGAAGACGCTCCGTTGCGCTCGGGTGGCGACGGGTTCTGGTAGTTGTCCTTGCGTCTGAACACCTCGCGGGTGGGTTGGCCTGCTGGCCGTAGAACGGGTTGCGCACCGGTGACTCTGCCGGCTCGTAGTGCGCGGGCATCGGGCCGTCGAGCAGCCCGGCCGGCGCGAACAGCCAGCCCTTGCCGTCGGCCTGCATGATGAACGGGTCGTCACCGGCGAGCCCGGCGACGCCGCCGGTGCCCGGCTCGGGCCGGAACGCCGGGCGGCCGGTCGATCACGAAGTCGGGCACGTCGTGCCCGGTCCACTTCCCGGCGTCGGCGTCCCACCACACGTAGGCCTTGCGCTCGCTCCACGGTTTGCCGTCGGGGTCGGCCGAGGCGCGGTTGTACAGCGTGCGGCGGTTCGGCGGGCCAGGCCCAGCCCCACTCCGGCGCGACCCACGACTGCTCGCGGCCGGGCTTGCGCCGGGCCGACTGGTTGACGCCGTCGGCGTACACGCCGGTGTAGATCCAGCAGCCGCCGCTCGTCGAGCCGTCGTCGGCCATCTCGGTGAAGCTGGACAGCGGTTGCCCGGCCTTCTCGCCGGTGAGGTGGTAGCCGTTGATCTCCTTGCAGCACCGCCTCGGCCGACGGGTCGCCGTTCGCGTCGACCGGGTAGTCCCAGGTCAGGTCGAGCAGCGGCCGGTCGCGTTCGTCGGTGGAGCCGGCGAGCCGCTCGCGCAGCTTGCGGCCGAGGTGGAAGAAGAAGTGCAGTTCGCTGCGGCAGTCGCCGGGCGGCTCGACGGCCTTGTGGTGCCACTGCAGCATCCGCTGGGTCTGGGTGAAGGAGCCGTCCTTCTCCACGTGCGCGGCGGCCGGGAAGAAGAACACCTCGGTGCCGATGTCGGTCGGTGCGCAGCTCGCCGGTTTCGATTTCCGGACCGTCGCGCCAGAACGTGGCCGACTCGATCAGGTTCAGGTCGCGTACCACCAGCCACTTCAGCTGCGCCATCGCCAGCCGCTGGAGCCTGCCGTGGGCGGAGCCGACGGCCGGGTTCTGGCCGAGCAGGAAGTAACCCTCGACCTTCCCGTCGCGCATGTCCATGACGGTGCGGTAGGTGCCGTGATCGCCGCTGATTCGGGGCAGATAGTCGAAACAGAAATCGTTGTCCGGCGTGGCGGCGTCGCCCCAGTAGGCCTTGAGCAGGCTCACCGTGAACTTGCGGGCGTCGGCCCAGAACCCTTTCTGCGACGGGCTGGAGATGGCCTCCACGTACGCGTCGAGGTCGGCGGTGTCCGGCATGGCGCATCGGCAGGTAGCCGGGCAGCAGGTTGAACAGGGTCGGGATGTCCGTGGAGCCCTGGATGCTGGCGTGGCCACGCAGCGCGAGGATGCCGCCGCCGGGGCGGCCCATGTTGCCGAGCAGCAGCTGGATGATCGCCGACCCGCGGATGTACTGCACCCCGACCGAGTGGTGTGTCCAGCCGACGGAGTAGACCCACGCCGTGGTGCGCTCGCGCCCGCTGTTGGCGGTGACTGCGTCGCACACCGGCCAGGAAGTCGTCGACCGGTACGCCGCAGGTGGTCGAGACCATCTCGGGCGTGTAGCGCGCGTAGTGACGCTTGAGCACCTGGAACACGCAGCTGCGGGTGCTGCAGCGTCTCGTCGCGCTGCACCTCGCCGTGCTCGAGGTTCGCGCCCTCGGTCATCTCGCCCGACGGCGCCCGCTCGTCGACGCCGACGTACTGCCAGGTATGCGGGTCGTAGGTGCCGGTGGCCGGGTCGTAGCCGGAGAAGACGCCGTCGAGGTCGTCGGTGTCCTGGAAGTCGTCGCGCAGGATCGTGGCCGCGTTGGTGTAGGCGATCACGTACTCGCGGAACCAAAGTTCGCGTTCGAGGATGTAGTTCACGATGCCGCCGAGGAACGCGATGTCACTGCCGGCGCGCAGCGGCACGTGCCGGTCGGCAACCGCCGAGGTGCGGGTGAACCGCGGGTCGATGTGGATCACCTTGGCGCCTCGGGCCTTCGCCTCCATCACCCACTGGAACCCGACCGGGTGGCACTCGGCCATGTTGGAACCCTGGATGACGATGCAGTCGGAGTTCTGCAGGTCCTGCTGGAAGGAGGTGGCGCCGCCACGTCCGAATGAGGTTCCCAAACTGGGAACGGTGGCGCTGTGTCAAATACGTGCCTGGTTCTCGATCTGGATCGCGCCCATCGCGGTGAACAGCTTCTTGATCAGGTAATTCTCCTCGTTGTCCAGCGTGGCGCCGCCCAGACCGGCGATGCCGAGCGTGCGCCGCACGATCTTGCCGTCGGTCTCGTGCTGCCAGGTACGGTCGCGGGTGTCGAGGATCCGGTCGGCGATCATGTCGGTGGCGGTGTCGAGGTCGAGCGGCTCCCACTCGCTGGCGTACGGTCGGCGGTAGAGCATCGCGGTCTGGCGTCTGCGGCTGTTGACAAGCTGCTCGCTGGCCGAGCCCTTCGGGCACAGCCGGCCGCGGGAGACGGGGGAGTCGGGGTCGCCCTCGATCTGGATGACGTGCTCGTCCTTGACGTACACCCGCTGCCCGCAACCGACCGCGCAGAACGGGCAGATGCTCCTGACGACGCGGTCGGCGGTCTCGGTGCGCGCGACCAGGTTCGCGGTGTGCGCCGACTGCGCGGCGGCGCCACGGCCGAGCTTGTCCGAACCGGTGACCTGGCGAACCAGTGGCCAGTTCAGCAACGCCTTCCGCACGCGTGCACCTCCTGCAGCGACCGTACCCAGGTCGGTCCGAGAAGTCGCGAAGGTGGGCAGAATCGGGGCGTGCCGAGCTCCCCGCCACGGTCATGATCATGCACGCACCGGCGCTGGAGCGCTGGTGCGTGCATGATCATGACGATTTCGGCTAGTGGACCCCGGCGGCTGTGACGACGGCGCGCTTGGTCAGCACCCGGGCCAGGTGCTCGCGGTAGTCGGCCTGGCCGGACAGGTCCTGACGGCGCGTGCGTGCCCTCGGCGGCGTGCTCGGCGGCGGCACGCAATCGCCTCCGCCGAGGCATCGGCCCCGGCCAGCGCCTGCTCGACCGCCGCCGCCCGCAGCGGCGTCGAGCCCATGTTGGTCAGCCCGATCCGGGCCTCGGCGATCGATCCGTTGGCGCGGCGCACCACCGCGGCCACCCCGACGATCGACCACGCCTGGGCGACCCGGTTGAACTTCTCGTAGTGCGACGACCAGCCCGTCGCCGAGCTTCGGCACCCGGATCGCGGTGAGCACCTCGTCGGCGGCGAGCGCCGTCGTCAGGTAGTCGAGGAAGAAGTCGCCGCCGCGATCCGTCGCTCGACCCGCTCGGCCCGGCGATCGACGAACTCGCAGTCCGAGCGCCAGCGCCACCGCTCCGAGGTCGCCGGCCGGGTCGGCGTGCGCCAGCGCGCCGCCGAACGTGCCGCGGTGCCGCACCTGCGGGTCGGCCACGGTGGCGGTGGCCTGCGCGATCAGCGGTGCGTGCTGCGCCACCAGCGGGTCGTGCATGACGTCGTGGTGCGTGGTCATGGCGCCGATGACGATCGCGTCGCCGTCGTCGCGGACACCCTGCAGCTCCGGCGATCCGGCCGAGGTCGACGACCGTCGACGGGTAGGCCAGCCGCAGCCGCAGCACCGGGATCAGCGACTGGCCGCCGGCCAGCATCTTGCGCGTCCTCGCCGGCCTCGGCCGAGCGCCGCCACCGCCGTCGGCGACCGACTCGGGCCGCGACGTAGTCGAACGCCGCGGGGATCATGCAGCTCCCCTCCGCTCGAGCCGTCGGAGGTACTGGTACTGGCGCCGCCGTAGGCGTTGGTGCCGCTTCGGCCGCGCGTCGGCGTCGGTCGGCTGGCCGTGGATCGCCCGCCAGACCCGCTCCGGGGTGGCCGGCATCCGGATGTCGTTCGACGCCGAACGGCCGCAGCGCGTCGACCACCGCGTTGACCACGGCCGGGGTCGAGGCGATCGTGCCGGCCTCGCCGACGCCCTTGACCCCAGGGGGTTCGTCGTCGACGGGGTCACGGTGCGCTCGGTGATGAACGACGGCAGGTCGGCCGCCGACGGCAGCGTGTAGTCGACGAACGTGCCGGTGGTCAGGTTGCCGGCCTCGTCGTAGACCGCCTCCTCGAACAGGGCCTGCGCGATGCCCTGCGCCAGGCCGCCGTGCACCTGGCCCTCGATGATCAGCGGGTTGATCGGCTTGCCGACGTCGTCGACGCAGACGTACTTGCGGATCTTGACCATCCCGGTCTCGGTGTCGACCTCGACCGCGCACAGGTGGGTGCCGTGCGGGAAGGAGAAGTTGACTCCGGGTCGAAGGTGGCGTCGGAGTCCAGCGACGGCTCGATGCCGTCGGGCAGGTTGTGCGCGGCGAACGTCGCGAACGCGATGTCGCCGATCGACTCTTCGACGATCCGGGCGCGCCCTTGACCGAGAACGAGCCGTCCGCGAACTCGAGGTCGTCCTCGTTCGCCTCCAGCAGGTGCGCGGCGATCACTGCGGGCCTTCGCGACGACCTTGTCGGCGGCCTTGACGATCGGCGATGCCGCCGACCGCCAGCGACCGCGAGCCGTAGGTGTCCAGGCCCTTGGGCGAGGACTGGGTGTCGCCGTGCAGGATCTCGACGTCCTCGAACGGCGACGCCGAGCCGGTCGGCGACGATCTGGCTGAACGCCGTCTCGATGCCCCTGGCCGTGCGGCGCTGGCCCCGGTGACGACCTCGACCTTGCCGGTCGGCGAGCACGCGCACCGACGCGTTCTCCCAGCCGCCGGCGCCGTAGGCCAGCGAGCCGAGCACGCGCGACGGCGCGAGGCCGCACATCTCGGTGAACGTGGAGATGCCGAGGCCGAGCTGGACCGGATCGTTCGCCGCTCGCGCCGCTGCGGCCTGCTCGGCGCGCAGGTCGTCCCAGCCGATCAGCTCCAGCGCCTTGTCGGTCGCCGCCTCGTAGTTGCCGCTGTCGTAGGTCGAGCCCGCACACCGTGGTGAACGGGAACTCCTCGTGCTTGATCCAGTTCTTGCGCCGCAGCTCCATCGGGTCCATGCCCAGCTCGACGGCGAGCTCGTCCATGATCCGCTCGATGGCGAACGTGGCCTCCGGGCCGCCCGGCGCCGCGGTAGGCGTCGGTCGGCGTCTTGGTCGTGAAGACGCCCTCGCAGACGAACCGGTAGGCCTGGAACTTGTAGATCGCGTTGAACATGAACGCGCCGAGGATCGGCACGCCCGGCCCGACCAGCCGCAGGTACGCGCCCATGTCGGCCAGCAGGTGCACGTCCAGGCCGGTGACCGTGCCGTCCTGCTTGGCGGTGATCGTGATGTCCTGGATCTGGTCGCGGCCGTGGTGCGCCGACATCAGCGACTCCGAGCGCGACTCGGTGTACTTCACCGGCTTGTCGAGCCGGCGGGCGACCAGCGTGCAGAGCACCTCCTCCGGCGTGACGGCGATCTTGCCGCCGAACCCGCCGCCGACGTCCGGCGCGATGACGCGCACCTTGTGCTCGGCGATGCCGAGCGTCGAGCGCCGAGCAGGGTCGCGCAGGATGTGCGGGATCTGCGTCGCCGACTGCACATCGTCACGCCGCCGTTGACCGGCTGCACCACCGTCGAGCGCGGCTCCATGAACGCCGGGATGAGCCGCTGCTGGATGAACCGGCGCTGCACCGTCGACCTCGGCCGCTGTCGCAGGGCTTCCTCGATCGGCGCCGCCGGTGCCGGCCGCGCCCGACTCGAACGCCCAGCGTGTAGGACTCGGTTCGACTCGGTGGTTCGGGTGGACGAGGTCGGCGCCGTCGGCGACCGCGGCCTCCATGTCGAGCACCGGCAGGCAGCGGGTCGTAGTCGACGTCGATCGCCCTCGAGCGCGTCCTGCGCCTCCGCCTTCGTCGCGGGCGACGACGACGGCGACGGGCTCGCCGGCGTGGTTCACCTGGTCGACGGCGATGCTGGGTGTGCCCGGGTTGACCATGTCCGGCGTGACGCGGCCACGCGCACGGCAGGCTGCCCTGCACTGTCCTTGAAGTCCTGGCCGGTGAAGACGCCGACGACGCCCGGGCGGCCCTTGGCCTCGCTGACGTCGATCGCGCTGATCTTCGCGTGTGCCATCGGGCTGCGCAGGAAGGCGAGGTGCAGCAGCCCGGGCAGCGGTGATGTTGTCGGTCCAGGGGGTGCGCCCGGTGATCAGGTGCGCGTCCTCCTTGCGGCGGCGCGACTGGCCGATCTCGGCGGTGCGTTCGCTGGTGGTCGTCGGAGACGGCGGTCATGCCTGCACCCCCGCCGCGGCCTGCGACCGCCTCGCACGATGTTCTGGTAGCCGGTGCAGCGGCAGAGGTTGCCCTTCGATGCCCTCGCGGATCTCGTCCTCGGTCGGGTTCGGGTTGTCGGCGAGCAGGTCGCGGCACGGCCATGATCATGCCCGGGGTGCAGAACCCGCACTGCAGCGCGTGGATTCGTGGAAGGCCTGCTGCACCGGGTGCAGCGTGCCGTCGTCGGCCGCGAGGCCCTCGATGGTGGTCACATCTCGCGCCGTCGGCCTGCACGGCGAGCACGGTGCAGCTCTTCACGCTGCGCCCGTCGATGTCGACGGTGCAGGCGCCGCAGTTGCTGGTGTCGCAACCGACGACCGTGCCGACCTTGCCGAGTCGTTTCGCGCAGGTAGTGGACGAGCAGCGTGCGCGGCTCGACCTCGTCGCTGTAGTTCACGCCGTCGACGGATACGTTGATCTTGGTCATCGAGCCTCCACGTTGAGTGCGTCCCCCGCCGTGAAATTAGCCGCTCGGGCACCGGAAAACGAGGGAGGGCGCACGGGCTCGACCGGGCGGCCAGGTACGCGGCCGTATCATCGGTGAATCGGTCCGGAAACGTGCCGCAGTTGCGCCCCCGAACCGCCCCAGCGAGAGCGATGATCTCGGCGGCGACCGACACGGCCGTCTCCTCCGGGGTGCGGCCGCCGACGTCGAGCCCGATCGGCGCGTGCAGCCGGGCGAGGTCGTCGTCGGTGAAGCCGAGCTCGCGCAGCCGCTCGGCGCGGTCCTCGTTGGTGCGCCGCGAACCCATCGCGCCGAGGTAGGCCAACGGCTTGCGCAGCGCGACCTCCAGCAGCGGCACGTCGAACTTCGGGTCGTGGGTGAGCACGCAGACGACGGTGCGCTCGTCGACCTCGGTCTCGGCGAGGTAGCGGTGCGGCCACGCGACCACGACCTCGTCGACGTCCGGGAAGCGCTTCGTCGGTGGCGAACGTGGGCCGGGCGTCGCAGACCGTGACCCGGTAGCCGAGGAACGCGCCCACCCGGGCCACGGCGGCGGCGAAGTCGATCGCGCCGAAGACGATCATGCGCGGGCGGGGCGCGTAGGAGGCGACGAACACCGCGATGTCGTCGCCGCGCCGCTCACCGTCCGGCGCCGTAGTGCAGCGTGGTGGTGATGCCCTGCCGGAGCAGACCCTGGGCGTCGTCGCCGACCGCCGCGTCGAGCCGGTCGCTGCCCAGGCCGCCCGTGACCGCGTCCGGCGCGCACGACCAGCTCGGGCGCCGACGCGGTCGTCGGTCGACCGCTGATCAGCGTCGCGACCGCCACCGGCCGGCCGGCCCGGATGTCCTCGGCGATCCGCCCGAGCTCGGGAAAGGTCTGCCGGCTGACCGGTTCGACGAAGATGTCGATGATCCCGCCGCAGGTCAGCCCGACCGCGAACGCGTCGTCGTCGCTGACGCCGTAGCGCTGCAGCACCGGCGTGAGGTCGTCGCGCACCGTCTCGGCGAGTTCGTAGACCGCGCCCTCGACGCAACCGCCGGAGACGCTGCCGACCGCACGTGCCGTCCGGGTCGACCAGCATCGACGCGCCCGGGCTGGCGCGGCGCCGACTGCCAGGTCTCGACGACGGTGCCGAGTCCGACCGTCTCGCCGGCGCGCCACCAGGCCTCGAGATCGTCCAGACGTCACGCATCGGGCAATCACCTCCGCCAGGGTATGCAGCGCGTCGAGGGTGTGCCCGGCGAGTAGGTCGTCGACGTGCGGCAGCGCCGCCGTCATCCCGGCAGTGACCGGGCGCGAAGCCGTCCTTGCCGCGATGCGGGTTCACCCAGACGACGCGATGGGCCAGACGGGCCAGGCGCGCCATCTGCTCGCCGAGCAGCTGCGGCGTCGCCGCGCTCCCAGCCGTCGGACGCGATCACGACGACCGCGCCGCGGGCCGCGCCGCGCTGGCCCCACAGGTCGAGGAAGGCCCGCAGGGTCTCGCCGAGCCGGGTGCCGCCGCTCCAGTCGGGGATCGCGGCGCCGGCGGCGCGCAGCGCGTCGTCGGGGTCGCGCACGCGCAGCTGCCGGGTGACCCGGGTCAGCCGGGTGCCGAGGGTGAACGCGTCCGTGGTCGGTCGGCGAAACGCGCACCGCGGCGTGCGCGAACCGCAGCAGCCCGTCGGCGTAGGGGACCATCGAGCCGCTGACGTCGAGCAGCAGCACGAGCCGCCGCGGTTTCGTGCGCTGCTTGGCCCGCTCGAGCGCGGCCAGCTCGCCGCCGTCGGCGCAGCATCCGGCGCACGGTGCGGGACAGGTCGATGTCGGCGCGCCGCGCGGGCGGCGGCGGCGGGTGCGGCGGTGCGCCACCCGCGGCGCGAGCAGCGTGATCATCCGGGCGATCTCCTCGCGCTCGGCGTCGGTGAGCGTGGCGAGGTCGTGGTGGCGCAGCTGCTCGCTGTCGCTGGCCGCAGTGCGGCAGCACGTCGTCACCGTCGTCGTTGCTGGCTGTGTCATCGGCGTTCGGCTCGGCGGCGCGCAGCTGGGACACCGTGGCCGTCGCGCGGTTGGGCTGGTCGCGGGGCAGCGGCGGCAGGACAGCCGCGGAACCAAGCGTCGAAGAGCACGTCGTAACGCGGCAGGTCGTCCGGTTCGGCGCACAGCGTGACGCGGCCCGCCCAGTACACCTGGCCGGCGTCGAGCGGGTCGATCTGGCCGAGCGCCTCGATCGCGGTGGCGAGGCGGGTGGCGTCCGCGGCGACCCCGTTGGCGCGCAGCGCGCGGGCGAAGCCGGTCATCGTGACGACCGGGTCGGGGAGCTGCGGATCGGCGGACACGGACCGGCTCAGCCGCCGAGCATCGCGTCCAGCTCGCGCCGGACCCGGGTCATGTCCTCGTGGTACTTCACCGCCGCGCCGAGCGTGGCCTCGGCGGTCTCGGCGTCGAGCCGGGTGACGCCGAGGACGTGCAGGGCGCTGGCCCAGTCGATGCGTCTCGGCCACGCCGGGCGGCTTGAGCAGCTTGGCCTGGCGCAGCCGGGCCACCGCGCCGGCGACGTCCTCGGCGAGGCGCTGGCTCACCTCCGGCAGCCGGCGCCGCACGATCGCCGACCTCCCGCGCGAACTGCGGGTGCGCCACCCAGTGGTAGAGGCAGCGCCGTTTCAGGGCGTCGTGCACCTCGCGGGTGCGGTTGGAGGTGATGACGACGAGCGGCGGCGTCGTGCGCGGTGATGGTGCCGAGCTCGGGGATGGTGACCGAGTTCTCGGCCAGCACCTCCAGCAGGAACGCCTCGAACTCGTCGTCGGCGCGATCGATCTCGTCGACCAGCAGCACCGACGGGCTGGTGTTCGATCGCCTGCAGGATCGGCCGCGCCACCAGGAACCTGCGGTCGTACAGGGACGCCTCCAGCGTGCCGGCATCACCGCCGCCCGAGTTCGGCCGCCGCGCGCAGGTGCAGCATCTGGCGCGGGAAGTCCCAGTCGTAGAGCGCCTGGTGCACGTCGATGCCCTCGTAGCACTGCAGCCGGATCAGCTGCGCGCCGGTGATCCGGGCCAGCGACTGGGCCAGCGCGGTCTTGCCGACGCCCGGGATCGCCCTCCAGGAAGAGCGGGCGGCCCATCCGGATCGCCAGGAACACGGCGGTGGCCAGCCCGGGGTCGGACAGGTACCCGGTGCCGTCGAGGGCTTCGGCGACGGCCTGCGGGTCTGCGAATGCGACGGGCTGCACCGTTCGAGCATGCCCCACCCCCGGGTGAGTGGCGACAAAACGCCTCGAGTGGCGACTTGTAACTCGTCACTCACCTCCAGGAGCCGCCACTCGACCGAGCATCGGCAGGGAGCGGGACGGAGGAAGCTAGCGTCGTCGAGGTGACGCGAGTCGGGGCGGCGGTGCTGGCGGCCGGCGCGGGTTCTCGGATGGGCACCCCGAAGGCCGAGGTGCGAGTCGACGGTGAGCGGCTGGTCGACCGCGCGGTTCGGGTGGTGACCGCCGCCGGGTGCCGCCCGGTATGGGCGGTCGTGCGCGCCGGCGCGCCGGCGCCCGGCGCACGGACGGTGGTCAACCGGGACCCGGAGCGCGGCATGCGGTCCTCGCTGCAGCTCGCGGTCTCGGCCGCCCGGCTGGAGGGGGTCGACGCGCTCGCGGTGGTGCTGGCGGACACCCCGGGCCTGGCGGTCGACGCGGTGTCGACCGTCGTCGGTGCCTGGTCGCCGGGACGGATCGCGCTCGGCACCTATGCCGGGCGCCGTGGCCACCCCACGGTCATGGCCGTCGAGGCGTGGCTGGCGGCTCTGGACCTGGCCGAGCCGGACGCCGGCGCCCGGGCGTACCTCGCGGCTCACCCCGGGCTCGTCGACGAGGTCGCGGTGCCCGGCGATCCGACCGACGTGGACACCCCCGGCCAGCTGCTGCACTGGCTAGCATCGCGTCGTGCCGAGCTACCGGATCCGTGAGGCCGCCCAGTTGCTGGGCGTCAGCGACGACTCGCTGCGCCGCTGGGCCGACGGCGGCCGGCTGGCGACGACCACCGACGAGACCGGGCGCCAGGTGATCGACGGCGCCGAACTGGCCCGCTTCGCCGAGGAGCACGCCGGGCCGGTCCCGCCGGTCGGGACGGTGAGCCAGGAGTCGGCCCGCAACCGGTTCGTCGGCCTGGTGACCCGGGTCGTGCGCGACACCGTCATGGCCCAGGTCGAGATGCAGTGCGGGCCTTACCGAGTCGTGTCGCTCATGAGCCGTGAGGCTGCGGACGAACTCGGCCTCGACCCTGGCGTCACCGCCGTGGCCTCGGTGAAAGCGACGAACGTAGTGGTCGAGGTCCGCGGCTGAGCATCACCTCCTGACGAAGCGCAACGCCTCGCCGGCCAGCTCCTGCCACGTGCGCGCGTCGGTGCCGGAGACTGCGACCCATTCGCGCATCGGGCGGCCCTTGCCGGCGTCGAACGGCACACCCTCGCCGGCCGCGATCAGCTCGTGCACCCGCGCGGCCGGCAACTTGACGACGAGATGGCCGCGGGTGATCATCGCGAAGATCGATCCGTTGATCTTGAGCGCGTCGCTGCCGAATCCGCGCCGGGCCGCGTCGAGACGGTCTCCCGGACCCGTGACGCCGGGCGTCGCCGCGAAGTGCTCGACCAGCTCGGCGAAGCGCGTCTGTGCCGACATGTGGCGAGCCTGACACCGGACTGTGACATCGGTGTCGCAACGATTCACCAGGTCAAGACGTCATACTTGACGGGGCGTGCTGGCGGCACGCCCGCGGCGGCCAGCGATGGGATGGGAGCACGTGTGACCGACCCCGCCGCCGACAGCGGCGAATCCGACCTGCGCCGCCGGGCCGCGTGGTTACTCGGTCTGCTGGTGCTCGTCGCCGTCCTCGTCGTGGTGCTGATCCTGACGCTCGCGCACACGTCGGGCAGCTCACCCGGCGGCAAGGGCTCGGACGACTCGTTGGTCGCGACCCCGTCCAGCTCGGCGACGTCCGCGACCTCGCATCGCACGAATCCGACCCGGCGGCCCTCGTCGTCGACGATCGCGCATCCCACGACGGTGAACTGCATCAGGCTCTGTGTCGTCGACGGCGACCTCGGCAACAGCATCGCCGCAATCAACGACTACCGCGCCGAGCACGGCCAGAAGCGGGTGCCAGGGACGGTGTCGAAGTCCGCACAGGCCTGCGCGCTGAGCAATGGCGGGACGTGCCACGGGGCCTGGGCGGAGAGCCAGGTGCCCAAACCCACCGGCGCCGCCGCGCTGCAGAAGATCATGCCGCTGGGCAAGTTGCTCGATCCGCAACTGAAGTCCTTCGAGATCGGCTGGGCCTACGACCCCGGCGCGAGCCTCTACTACTTCGCGATCGTCAAACATGCCTGACTAGTGTCGGGTCTTTCGACGCAGGATCTGGAGGTCACCGTGTCCGTCAGCCTGACCAAGGGCGGCAACATCTCGCTCACCAAGCAGGCCCCGGGGCTCAGCGCCGTGGTCGTCGGCCTGGGCTGGGACGCCCGTACGACCGACGGCAAGGCATTCGACCTCGACGCGAGCGCGATCGTGTGCAACCCTGACGGCCGCGCGCTCACCGACAAGCACTTCGTGTTCTTCAACAACCTCACCTCGCCCGAGGGCGCCGTCCAGCACTCCGGCGACAACCTGACCGGCGAGGGCGGCGGCGACGACGAGCAGATCCGGGTGAATCTGGGCGGCCTGCCGGCCGAGGCGGACAAGATCGTGTTCGCGGTGTCGATCTACGAGGCCGACGCCGCCGGCCAGACCTTCGGGCAGGTGCGCAACGCGTTCATCCGGGTGGTCAACCAGGCCGACGATGCCGAGCTGGCGCGTTACGACCTGTCCGAGGACGCATCCACCGAGACCGCGATGGTCTTCGGCGAGCTGTACCGCAACGGTGCCGACTGGAAGTTCCGCGCCGTCGGCCAGGGCTACAGCGCCGGGCTGGCCGGTATCGCCAGGGACTTCGGCCTCAACGCCTGACGCAGCTGCGGCCGCTCGCGGCACGGAACGCCGCGATCTCGCCGCACGTTGCCACTACAGTCACCTGCATCGTGATCAGAACGGAGTGATCCAGTGAGTGTGAGCCTGAGCAAGGGCGGCAACGTCTCGCTGACCAAGGAGGCGCCGGGCCTGCAGGCCGTGCTCGTCGGCCTCGGCTGGGACGCGCGCACCACGACCGGCGCCGACTTCGACCTCGACGCGTCGGCGCTGATGGTGAACACCTCGGGCAAGATCGTGTCCGACCAGCACTTCGTCTTCTTCAACAACCTCACCAGCCCCGACGGCTCGGTCGAGCACACCGGGGACAACCTCACCGGCGAGGGCGAGGGCGACGACGAGGTCATCAAGGTCAACCTCGTCGGCGTGCCGCAGGAGACCGACAAGATCGTCTTCACGGTCTCGATCTACGACGCCGAGGCCCGCCAGCAGTCCTTCGGCCAGGTCCGCAACGCCTACATCCGCGTGGTGAACCAGGCCGACAACGCCGAGATCGCCCGCTACGACCTGTCCGAGGACGCCTCCACCGAGACCGCGATGATCTTCGGCGAGCTGTACCGCAACGGTGCCGACTGGAAGTTCCGGGCCGTCGGCCAGGGCTACAGCACGGGCCTGCGCGGCATCGCCCAGGACTTCGGCGTCAACGTCGGCTGACCAAGGCCCTTCGTGTTCTTTCGCACCTTCGCCGGGTCGTTCCTCGTCGCGGTCGCCGGGCTGGTCGCCGGGTTCGTCTACGGCGGCAGCACCGGGCTGACACTTACGGCGATCCTCGCCGTGCTCGAGGTGTCGCTGTCCTTCGACAACGCGGTCGTCAACGCCACCGTGCTGGTGCGGATGAGCCCCTTCTGGCAGAGCATCTTCCTGACGGTCGGCGTCGCGATCGCGGTCTTCGGGATGCGGCTGATCTTCCCGCTGCTGATCGTCGGGATCACCGCCAAACTCGGCCCGGTCGAGGCGGTCCAGCTGGCCTTGGAGAAGGGTGACCCCGACGAACCGGGCACCTACGGCTACCTGCTGCACCAGGCACACCCGGCCATCGCCGCCTTCGGCGGCATGTTCCTGCTGATGCTGTTCCTCGACTTCGTGTTCGAGGAGCACGAGCTCACCTGGCTGAGCTGGATCGAGCGGCCGCTGGCCAAGATCGGCAAGCTGGACCAGCTCACCGTCGTCGTGGCGCTCGTAGTGCTCCTTGTCTCCGCCTACACCCTGGGCGAGCACGCCGACACCGCGCAGACCGATCGCATCTCGACCGTCATGGTCTCCGGCGTGCTCGGCGTGGTGACCTATCTGCTGGTGAACGGGCTCGGCGAGCTGTTCGCCGAGTCTGCCGACGAGGACGACGACGAGGCCGAGCTTGAAGCCACCCTGGAGCGCAACAAGACCCGCCACGTAGTCGGCAAGGCCGCGTTCTTCCTGTTCCTCTACCTGGAGGTCCTGGACGCGTCGTTCAGCTTCGACGGCGTGATCGGCGCGTTCGCGATCACCTCCGACCCGATCATCATCGCGATCGGCCTCGGCATCGGCGCGATGTTCATCCGCTCGCTCACCGTATTCCTGGTCAGGAAGGGCACGCTGGCCGAGTACGTCTACCTCGAGCACGGTGCGATCTGGGCGATCGGCGCACTGGCCGTGCTCTTGCTGATCACCATCGAGTACGAGGTGCCCGAGGTCGTCACCGGGCTGATCGGTGTCGCGTTCATCGGCGCGGCGCTGGTCTCGTCGATCGTCCGCAACCGCCGGGAAGCGTCGACGCCGGACCGGGATGCGCAACCCGCGGCGGTCTGAGAGGACGACATGGGCATCGACTACACGAAACGACCCAAGGCGGCACAGGACACCCAGCCGAGCGGCTCGGCGGTCTCGCTGTCCAAGGTGACCCTCACCAAGGCCGCGCCGACGGTCTCGCTCACCAAGCACGGCGGCGCCGGCGGCGCCTTGCGGGTCAACCTGAACTGGGACATCAAGCCGCCCGAGCGCGGCTTCTTCCGCAAGAACACCCAGCTCGACCTCGACCTCGGCTGCCTGTACGAGTTCGCCGACGGGACGAAGGGTGTGGTGCAGGCGCTCGGGAACTCGTTCACCGCCCGCAACCGCTCCGGCCACCAGCTGATCCGCCTCGACGGCGACGACCGCTCCGGGCAGGTGTCCGGTGGGGAGAACCTGTCCGTCGACCTCACTGACGTGTCGCAGCTGCGCCGGATCCTGGTGTTCGCATTGATCTACGAGGGCGCGGCGAACTGGGCCGCAGCCAAGGGGGTGGCCACGTTGTACCCGCTGAACGCGGCGCCGGTGGAGATCCTCCTCGACGACCCTCGCGACGGCGCCCGTATCTGCGCCATCGCGATGATCGAGAACCGTGGCGGTGAGGTCATCGTCAACCGCGAGGTGAACTACCTCAACGGCGCCCAACGCGCGCTCGACGAGGCGTACGGCTGGGGCATGAACTGGACGAGAGGTCGCAAATAATGTCGGTGAGCCTCCGCAAGGGCCAGACCGTCTCGCTGGAGAAGCGCGGCGGCGGGACGCTGCGCGTCGTGCGCATGGGCCTCGGCTGGGACGCCGCGAAGAAGAAGGGTCTGTTCGGCAAGCTGCGCACCCAGACCATCGATCTCGACGCGTCCGCGCTGTTGTTCGACGGCGCCGGCCGGCTCGTCGACCAGGTGTGGTTCCAGCAGCTGGTGAGCCGCGACGGCTCGGTGCAGCACACCGGCGACAACCTCACCGGCGAGGGCGAGGGCGACGACGAGTCGATCAAGGTCGACCTCGGCAGCGTGCCGACCGACGTCCAGAGCATCGTGTTCACCGTCAACTCCTTCACCGGTCAGGACTTCTCGCAGATCGAGAACGCGTTCTGCCGGCTGATCGACGAGTCCAACGACACCGAGATCGCCCGGTACGACCTCACCGGATCGGGCACCCACACCGCGCAGATCATGGCCAAGGTGGCGCGTGACGGCACGGGCTGGTCGATGACCGCACTCGGCTCGACGGCCAGCGGACGCACCTTCCACGATTTGTTGCCTGCGATCGCGGGCCACCTGTAGCACCATCGAAACGTCAGACTGATCGAAGCCTTCGCGAGGAGCCGACACATGTCCGAACTCGATCTCGGCGCCACTGGTAGCCCTGTGACGCCGGCCGCTTCCACTGCCGCGGCGCCGGCCGGCGGCGGTCTCGTGCTCGAGCCGCCCAAGCCGGTGCAGGTCGTCAAGGAGGAGCAGGCCGCCGGCGCGATCCCGGTCGACGACGAGAAGAAGTCCGAGCTGGCGGTGCGGGCCGAGGCCTTCGCCAACGAGCTTGTCGCCATGGACACCAAGGCGCCGCAGTTCAGTCAGAAGGTCGCGTCGATCACCTCGATGGGCGACAAGGAGTTGCGCGCGTCGGCGAACGTGTCGAACCGAATGCTCGATCGGCCCGCGGCGGTGGTGAAGGCGGGCAAAGGCGGCTCCGGCGGTGACGCACAGACCCGGGTGGCCAGCACGCTCGTCGACCTGCGCACCACGGTCACCGACCTCGACCCCAACCGGGCCGATCTGACCGGGGCGAAGAAGGTGCTCAAGTGGCTGCCCGGCGGGGACAGGATCTCCCGCTACTTCCAGAAGTACGAGTCCGCCCAGAGCCACCTCAACGCGATCATCAAGTCGCTGGAGTCCGGTCAGGACGATCTGCGCAAGGACAACGCCGCGATCGAGACCGAGAAAGCCAACATGTGGACGACGATGGGCAAGCTGAGCGAGTACAACCAGCTCGCCTCGGCCCTCGACGACGCCGTCACCCAGAAGGTCGCCGAGCTGGAGGCCGCCGGGCGCACCGACGACGCGAACACCCTGAAGTCCGACGCATTGTTCGCGATCCGCCAGCGGCGGCAGGACATCATGACCCAGATGGCGGTCTCGGTGCAGGGCTACATGGCCCTCGACCTGGTCCGCAAGAACAACCTCGAGCTGATCAAGGGGGTCGACCGCGCGCAGACGACCACGGTCTCGGCGCTACGTACGGCGGTGATCGTGTCGCAGGCGCTGGCCCGCCAGAAGCTGGTCCTCGACCAGATCAGCGCGCTGAACACGACCACGTCGAACCTGATCGAGTCCACCTCGAACCAGCTCCGGATCCAGGGCGCGGAGATCAACCAGCAGGCCGCGAGCAGCACCATCGACGTCCAGAAGCTGCAGGTGGCCTTCGACAACGTGTTCCAGACGATGGACGCGATCGACACCTTCCGGTCCCAGGCCGTCGACTCGATGTCGCAGACGGTCACCGCGCTCGAAGGACAGATCGAGCGGGCCAAGCCCTACCTCGAACGCACCCGGCAGGGTGAGGGGCAAAGTGCCGAACTCCCCGGTCCGTCACCGAACCAGTTGCCCGGACGGTAGCTCGTGACGTGGTTGCGGCGCATCACCGAGCCGGCGCCGGCGCCGCGCGACGAGGAGCCGAGGGACAGCCCGGAGGATCTGCGGTTGCGCCTGTGGCAGCTCGTGCAGTTCGTCAATCGCAACGCCGGCAAGCTGCCGGTCGAGACGGTGGTCGTGTCGCGCGAGATCACCGACACGATCCGCGAGGTGATCGACACCTCCGCCGACCGGACGCTCGACGTCTACGCGGTGGTGGCGATCAACGGCATCGTCGGTGATTACCTGCCGACAACCCTGCGCACCTACCTCAACCTCGACCCGTCGCTGACCGACCAGGTCGGGCCGTCCGGGCGCACCCCGCGCGCGGCGCTGCGCGAACAGGTCGACTCGCTCGCCGGCGCCGCCGACGACCTGCTCGCCGCGACCCGCGCGCACGACGTCGACGCGCTGTTCACGCAGGGGAATTTCCTGCGCACCAAGTTCACCCGCTCCGACCTGGACCTGTGAACTCGGTATGTGCGACCTGGGCGTGGTCGTGCTACTCGCGGCAGGCGGCGTCTGGGGCAGCGGTCCGGCGGCGGCCGCGACGATCACCGTGCGGGGCGACCCGGCCACGCCGGCCGGATCGGTGACCTTCCCCGTGCTGATAGTGCCGGCGCGGCGCGGCGCTGGCCGGGTGCGGCACCCGGCGCGGCCACCGGCGCGGTTGTCCGCGTTAGGACGCGATCTGCGCCAGAGAGCACGGACGACTCCGAGCGGATGTGGGCACTAGTCTCGACGAAGAGATGGCCGAGATGAGACGGGGCGCGAATGTCGCGCTCACCCGAGAGATCCCCGGGCTGACCGGCCTGGTGCTCGGCATGAGCTGGAACGCCGGCGCGGAACGGGCGCTGGCCGACAACCTGGTGTTCGCGGCGTTGTTGTGCGGGCGCGACGGACGGGTGCGCGACGACCGCGACTTCGTGTTCTTCAACCAACTCACGGCTCCCGAGGAGTCCGTGCACGAGCGCGACGCCGCGCTGGGCAACGACGGGGAACAGATCGAGATCGACCTACCGTCGGTGCCCCCCGAGATCGAGCGCATCGTGGCCGTGCTCTACATCAACGAGGGACCGGCGCAACGCCGCACGCTCGGCCAGCTGCGCTCATGCGTGATCCGGGTGCTGAACCGCGACGGCAACGCCGAGCTGGTCCGCTCCGAGGATCTGGCCCCGGCGTTCGGCACCGAGACCGCGGTGGTGCTCGGCGAGGTGTACCGGCATCCGGAGGGCTGGAAGTTCAAGGTGCTCGGGCAGGGCTACTCGAAGGGTATTGCCGGCATCGCGGCCGACTACGGCGTGCCCATATGAGCGGGCCGCGCGATCCGGCCACCGCGCCACCGCGCCCGGACCTGTCATTCCTGCGGCACCGCTCCGAGCCCAAGCCGACAAGTGACCGCAGCGCAATCACCGAATTCTTGTCCGGCCGCGGTTCGCGGCCGCCGAGCCAACCCTCCGCCGCGCCCCCACCGCGCGAACCTGCGCCGCGGATCTCCTTCGAGCGGCCGGGACGGACGCCGGCGGGTGTGCCGTCCGGCTCGCTCGACCTGGCCGGCGCCGGCGAACCCGTCGGCGACACCTGGCCCATCGATCTCCTTCGAGCGGCCGCGCCGCAGCCCGGCGGCGCCGCAGCCGAGTGGCTCACTCGACCTCTCCCGAGCGCCGACACCGAATCCGGCCGCGGCGCCGGCGCCGGCTGCCTCGCTCGACCTGTCCACCGGCCCGGAGCCGGCGCCCATCCGACGATCGACGCCGCGGCAGCCGACACGGCAGCTGCGTGGCGGGCGGGTCCGATCCGGGCACGAGCGATTGCTCAGCGTGCGCGAGCCCACCGTGGTGCTCACCCGGTTGCAATCGGGGATCGGCGAGCTCACCATCGCCGCGGCCACCTCGCCGGAGCTCGGCGACATGCGGCTGGGTGCGGCGTACCAGCTGCGTTCGGGTCCGACCTCGACGGTGCAGCTCGCGGGCGGCAACCGCTACGCGCCGTCGTCGCGGCGTCCGGTGATCGTCGCCGGGCGCGACGAGTTCGAGCAACTCGGGGTCGACCTGCGCCAGGTCCGTGACCTGGATCGGATGGCCGTGTACGCGTTCTCGGAGTCGCGGCAGGAACTGACCTGGGGCGGGACGCTGGTGATCACCACCTCCGGCGGCGCACAGATCGAGCTGCCACTGGAATCGCTGTACGCCGGACGGGTCGCGGTGCTGCTCACGGTCTACAACCTGGCCGGCGAGCTGGTGATCCGCGCCGAGATGGAGACCATCGCTGGCGACGTGCGCGAGGCCGCCCGCGCCTACGGCTACGACCGCATCACCTGGCGCGACGACCGCACGCCGGTCGACTGACTGAGCGTTACGGCGCCGCGGCGTGCCGGGCGCCAGGGTCGACGAGCTTCTTCACCGTCTTGGCGTCGTGGAACTCGCCGATGGCACGCATCTCCCAGGTTCCGTTCGCGGTACGCCGCAACATGGCCATGATCACCGCGCTCGCGGGCTGAGCCTCGGACAGGTTGTAGCGCACGAGTTCCTGGCCGTTGTCGGCGTCGACGAGCCGGCAGTACGCGTTGGCGACCTCGGTGAACTTCTGCCCCTTGAACGAGGTGATCGTCACGACGAGCGAGACAACCGTCGGCGGCAGGGCGGCGAGGTCGACGTGGATCTGTTCGTCGTCGCCGTCGCCGCGACCGGTGACGTTGTCCCCAGCGTGCCGCAACGCGCCGCGGAACTCCTTCAGATGCATGAACCAGACGATCTCCAGCTTGCGGCCGGTCTGGTCGTAGGCGATCACCGAGGCATCGAGATCGATGTTGCGGCGCCCGCTCGCCGGGTCCCACCCGAGGCCGACCGTGACGTGCGCGAGCGCAGGGGCGCCGCGCTTGACCAGACTCACCCGCGCGCCCTTGACCAGGCTGATCCGGCCCCCGTCGAGCGTCTGCTCCGCTTGCTCCGTCGGCGTCTGCTCCGTCGGCGTCTGCTCCGTCGGCGTCTGCTCCGTCGGCGTCTGCTCCGTCGGCGTCTGCTCCGGGTCGTCGCCGACCGAGATGCCGAAGTCGGTGGCCAATCCGGCCAGTCCGCTCGCGTAGCCCTGGCCCACGGCGCGGAACCTCCATTGCCCGCTGCGGCGATAGAGCTCCCCGCTGATCATCGCCGTCTCCTGGGTCGCCTCAATGGCGAAGTCGGCGAGCGGCGCGCCACCTCCGAGCTCGGAGATCGCGAGCCGTAGACCGGGCACCTGACCGAACGTGCCGCCGTCCGCGGACGCCGCGAACACCACCCGTTCCACCGCGCCGGGCAGCGCGGCCAGATCCACCTCGACGGTGTCCGTCAGCGCGCCCGTTCCCGCCTTGCCTGCGTGGCGCACCGCCGCGCTCGGATGCCCGGGCTGGTTGTAGAACACGAAATCGTCATCGGAGGCGACGCGGCCCGATTCCTGCAACAGCAATGCCGATCCGTCGACGTCGGGGACGCCCGGTCCGCCCTGCCAGGTCAGCTGGGCCCGCACCGCCGCGGCGGCGATCGGCACATTGGCGCCCTTGGTGATCGAGGTCATCGCCTCATCGTCGCGCACCCGCCTGGGTGCCCGCACAGCTAGCCTCGGAACATGACGCTGCAGTGGGAACAGGTCGTCATCGATGCCGCCGACCCGCCGCGGCTGGGCCGCTGGTGGGCCGACGCGCTGGGCTGGGCGGTGGTGAACGACAGCGCCGAGGAATACGAGATCCGCTCCGAGCCCGACCGGCTGCCCGGCCTGATCTTCGTGCCGGTCTCCGACGCGCGGGCGGGCAAGAACCGGTTGCACCTGGACTTGCGACCCACCGACCAGCAGGCCGAGGTCGACCGGCTGCTCGCCCTCGGTGCCCGGCGCGCGGACGTCGGGCAGGGCGACGCGACGTGGGTGGTGCTGCGCGACCCCGAAGGCAACGAGTTCTGCGTGCTCGGCTCCTACGCGAAGTAGAACTGCCGGTGCCCGCGGCAGCCGGGATTGAACGCGGCACCGCAGTGCGGACAGCTCTCCGTGTCCAGATATGCACGGATGGTGATGGTGCGCTGACACACCCCGCACAGCACCGCCGGTTCGTCGGCCGATTCGACGGGCCACTGTCGAGCCGGGTGGTCGGCGGACAGCGCGTGGCACAGGTGGCACGGGTAGAACCGTCGGCAGCAGGCGAACCTGATCGCCACCACGTCACGCTCGCCCGCGTAGTGCACGCACCGGGTCTGCGCGTCGACCGGCGCACCGAAGATCCGCACGCTTCAGCCTGGCACACCGTCGAGGGATTGCATGTGCGTGTCACCGCGACGGAACGAAACGTACATATGGCCGTGGCACCATGCCCGCATGCGACACTTCGCGTTCCTCGGTGCCGCGGAACGGGACCGGCTGTTCCTGCGACCGCCGCTCGAGTTCGACACGAGCGCCGAGGTCAGCCAGCTCGGCATCGCGCTGGGCGCCACGTTGTACTGTCCAGCGACCCGGCCCCGGCTTGCACACGACGTCGTGCACCGAGCGCGGGCGGGAGTGGTGAGCCTGGTGATCTGCCTCGAGGACGCGGTGCCCGACACCGACGTGTGCGGCGCCGAGCGCAACGCCGTCGCGGCGCTGCGCGAGCTGGCCGCCACGCCCGACGAATTGCCGATGATCTTCGTACGGGTCCGGGACGTCGACCAGATCGCGATGCTGGTGGACGCGCTCGGCCACGAGCACGCCGCGCTCACCGGATTCGTGATTCCGAAATTCAACGAGGACACGGGTGGATGCTTTCTCGACGCCGTGGTCGATGCGAGCGAGCGGGTGGGCCGCCGGCTGCTTGCCATGCCGGTGCTGGAGTCCGCGCAGATCGGCTTCGCCGAGTCACGGGTGGACGCGTTGCTCGGGTGCCGTCGGCTGCTCGACAAGTATCGCGACCGGGTGCCCGCAGTGCGGATCGGCGCGACCGACATCTCGGCCACCTACGGGCTGCGCCGCGCGCGTGACCTCACCGTGTGGGACGTGCGGGTGGTGGCCGACGTGATTTCCGCGGCGGTGAACGTGTTCGGCCGCGTCGACGGCGGATCCTACGTCGTCACCGGCGCCGTGTGGGAGTACTACTCGGCCACCGAGCGACTGTTCAAACCGCTGCTGCGCGAGTCGCCGTTCGTCGCGCACGAGGAACCCGCGCTGCGCACCGAGTTGATCGCCGCCGACCTCGACGGGCTGATCCGCGAGGTGGTGCTCGACCGGGCAAACGGAGTCTTGGGCAAGACGGTCATCCATCCCACCCACGTTGCCGCGGTGCACGCGTTGTCAGTGGTCGCGCACGAGGAATACGCCGACGCCTGCGACATCCTCGCCACCGGCGGCCGCGGCGGGGCGAAGGCGTCGAGTTTCGGAAACAAGATGAACGAGAGCAAGCCGCACACCGCCTGGGCGAGCCGCACGATGATGCGCGCCGAGGCATTCGGTGTCGCGCGGGCGGATGTGTCGTTCGTCGACCTGCTCGGCGCGGGGTTGCACTGGTAGCGATGACCTCCACCACCGAATCGCTGGGCGGCTGGGTCGGCGACCGCTTCGGCGTCACCCTCGGCGGCACCCCCGACCTCGCCGGCCTCGTCGGGCTCGCGCTGCGCCGCAACCCGCGCCGCGCGCACCTGCTGGTGTCCACGGTCCTCGGCAAGCACATCCCCGCCGACCCGCGGCTGGTGCACGAGGCCGGGCTCGATCTCGGTCGCCGCGTCGCCGCGTCGCTGGCCGGACGCCCGGCGCTGGTGCTCGGCTTCGCCGAGACGGCCACCGGCCTGGGTCACTGCGTGGCCGAGGCACTGGACGTGCCGTACCTGCATTCCACCCGACGCGCGGTGGCCGGGGCGACGGTGCACGCCGGTTTCACCGAGGAGCACAGCCACGCCACCGACCATCAGCTGCTGCCCGACGATCCGGCTCTGCTCGCCGGAGCGCAGGTGCTCGTGCTCGTCGACGACGAGCTGTCCACCGGCCGCACCGCGTTGAACACGATCCGGGCGCTGCACGCCGACGCACCGCGGCCCGGCTACCTGCTCGCGGCGCTCGTCGACCTGCGCACGCCGCACGACGTCGCCGCCGTCGACCGGGCCGCGGCCGAGCTGGGCACCCGCATCGAGGTCGTGTCGATCGCCGCCGGGCGGGTGCTCCTCCCGACCGGGTTCACCGCCGCGGCAGCGGCGACCGTTGCCGCTGCCGAGCAGCAGCCACCGCCACCGCCGGTACGCGCCGACGTGGTCCGCCACGATCACAGCTGGCCGGTCGGTGTTCGCGAGAGCGGGCGGCACGGGTTCGGGCCGGCCGACGTGGCTGCCGCGCGGAATGCGGCTGCGGCCGTCGCGGCCGGGCTGACGCCGCACCTCACCGGCGGGCCGGCGCTCGTGCTGGGCACCGAGGAATTGATGTACGCGCCGCTGCTGATCGCCGCCGCGCTCGCCGGGTTCGCCGACGAGGTGCGCATCTCCTCCACGACCCGATCGCCGGTGCACGTGGTCGACGCACCCGGCTACCCGATCCGTGACGTCGTAGCGTTCGCGAGCCACGATCGCGCCGCGGACGGGTCGGGTCCGCGTTACGCGTACAACGTCGGTAGCGGGTTCGCCGACATCGTCGTCGTGGTGGACGCGGTCGCGGACACGCCGGTCCTGCAGGCCGGGCTGATCGACATGCTGCGGCGCAGGTGCGAACGGGTGCATGTCGTCACGCTCCCCACCCACGTGCCGACACCGACGCCGTTGCGTGGTCCGGCGTTCGGCAGCTACCCCGCCGACGAGGTCGCGTGGCTGCTCACCGACCTGTCCGACGTCGAGCTGGAGGCGCCGACCGAGGAACGTGAGGAAGCGATCCAGCACGGCGGCGCTCATTACGCCGAATCGCTGCCGATCGAGTACCAGCCCGACGCCGCCTACCGCCGGTTGTTCGAGCAGGCGTTGCACGAGTCCGCGCAGCGCATCGCGCACGCCGTGGGTGTGGTCACCGAACTCGTCCTGGCCGAACGCGGCCCGCGCCCGGTGCTGGCGTCCCTCGCGCGCGCCGGCACGCCGGTCGGCATCCTGATGCGCCGGTGGGCTCGCTTCGCCCACGACGTCGACCTGGGCCACTACGCGGTGAGCATCGTGCGCGGGCGCGGCATCGACCCCGAGGCCCTGCGATATCTCGCGGCGCGGCACGACCCTGCGGACGTGGTGTTCGTCGACGGCTGGACCGGCAAGGGCGCGATCGCTCGCGAGCTGGTTTCGGCAATCGAAAGGGTGAACGCCGAGCTGGGCACGGCCTTCGACGCGCGTCTGGCGGTGCTGGCCGACCCCGGCTCGTGCGTCGACACGTTCGGTACCCGCGAGGACTTTCTGGTGCCGTCGGCCTGCTTGAACTCGACCGTGTCCGGACTCGTGTCACGCACCGTGCTGAACCGCTCGATCCTCGCGCCCGGCCAGTTCCACGGCGCGAAGTTCTACCGCGACCTAGCCGGCGAGGATGTGTCCATGGTGTTCGTCGACGCGATCACCGCCCGCTTCGCGGCCGTTGCCGCCGATGTGGCCCGCGACTGGCCGCAGCACCGGGTTGCCGACCGGGCGCCGACCTGGGCGGGCTGGGCCGAGGTGCAACGCCTGAGCGCGGAGTACGGGATCGGTGACGTCACGCTGGTCAAGCCGGGCGTCGGGGAAACGACCCGGGTGCTGCTGCGGCGGGTGCCATGGGCGGTGCTGGTGCGCCCCGGTGCCGACCTCGCACATCTGCGGATGCTCGCGCACCGGCGGGGTGTGCCGGTGCACGAGGTGCCGGGGCTCACCTACCGTTGCGTCGGGCTCATCCATCCGCGTTTCACCCGCGGCGCCACCGGCGCCGACGGCGTGGCGGTGCGACCGTGACGCCGGTGCTCGCCACCGACCTGGACCGGACGCTGATCTACTCCCGCGCCGCCGCGGGCGACACGCACGCCGCGATGGTCGCGGTCGAGCGGGATCAGGGCCGCGATGCGTCGTGGATGAGCGTCGCGGCCACCGGCCGGTACGCCGACCTGCACCGCCGCGCGCTCGTGTTGCCGGTGACCACCCGCACTCCCGACCAGTACGCGCGGATCCGGTTACCCGGGCCGCAGCCGGGCTTCGCGGTCACTGCGAACGGCGGGGTCCTGCTCGTCGACGGGGCCGTGGATCGGGACTGGAACCGCACGGTCGCGTCCCGGCTGGCCGACGTCGCGTCTTTGGCCGAGGTCTGGGAGCACGCCGGGCGGGTATGCCGGCCGGAGTGGACCGACACGCTGCGCAACGCGCTGGGGCTGTTCTGTTACGCGGTGCTGCAGCCGGCCCGGGTGCCGGCCGGGTTCGTCGCGGAGATCGAACCCTGGGCACGGCGGCGCGGTTGGCAGGTGTCGATGCAGGGCCGCAAGCTGTACTGGGTGCCGAGGTGGCTCACCAAGAGCGCCGCGGTGGACGAGGTGGTCCGGCGCACCGGTGCCGCACCGGTCTTTGCCGCCGGTGATTCGCTGCTCGACGCCGATCTGCTCGAGCACGCAGAGCGAGGTATCGCCGCCAGGCACGGCGAGCTCGTCGCCGGCGGCTGGCGCGCGCCGCACGTGACGATCACCGAGGGCCGCGGCATCGACGCCGGCACCGAGATCGTCGCCTGGCTCGCCGAGCGGGCAGGTCTCAGATCAGATCGCGCAACCGGGCCAGCAGCGACTTCTTGACCGCGTCGGTGACCGCGGCGTTGATCTGTTCGGTCAGGTCGTCCGGATCGTCGAGGTTGGCGATCAGCTTGCGCAGGTCGAGGCCGTTGATGGTGCGCTTCAAGATGTCGTCGGTCTTGAGCGCATTGTCGATCAACGAGTCCGGCAGTGCCCGGATCGCGGCCTTCAGCAAGGCGTTCAGGTCGGAGTTGTCCAGCGCCTCGTCGACGAGCGCGGACGCCTTCGGCAGTGTGCCCGCGGCCTTCATCCGGTCCACGGCCGCCAGCAGCCCGGCCCGCAGCGCGGCGACCTGGGAGTCGGTCGGATTGCGGGTCTGCGCGAGCTCCAACGCGAGCGCCTCGCGGCTCACGCCGAGGCGGCAGGCGGCGCCGTCGAGGCCGAGCAGTACGAGCTGCTCGCCGAGTCCGTCGATGCCGCCCGACACCGGCGTCACCGTGCGTTGCCGGCACGGGTCGGCGGGCCGGGCCGCAACAAAGTCGCCGCCGCCGTTGGCGAACTGCACGCCGAGCACGACACCGACCAGCACGACCGCGATGGCGAGCAACCCGAACGCGCGCCACCTCATGTCGGCACCCGCCGGCGTACCGGAATCAGCGCGAGCAACGCCGCCAGGGCGAGCCCGGCCGCGATGAGGAACGACGTGCGGAACGCCTGGGTGGCCGCGCGCTCGAGCTGGCTGTCCAGGTCGCGTTCGAGCTGCGTGGCGGCGGGTCGCTCCGCGGCCGTCAGCGGCAACCGGGCGAACGCGGGATGCAGGTCCGGCACCCGGCCCCGCTCGGCGCTCAACTGCTCGCTCAGACCCTGCGCGAGTGCGATCTTGTGGCCGGTCTGCAGCGGGGCGTCGAGCACGAGCGCCGCGATCGCCTCCTGCGCCGGCACCTGCGCCGCCCGCAGATCCGCGGTGAACACCGGCGTCAGGATCGCCAGCCCGAGCACTACGCCGATGTGCCGCGCGCCGATCGTCCACCCGCCGTGCACCGCGCGCGGCGAGCGGCCCCGCAGCGCCTGCAGCGTCAGCCGGTCGACGGTCAACCCCAGCCCCAGCCCGATCAGCGCCTGCGGGGCGATCGTCCAGACCAGCGCGGCCGAGGGCGGCAGGGCCAGCGCGGCCAGCCCGCCGGCGATCAGGAGGCATCCGGCCGCGGTCTCGGCCCGCGGCGCGGCCCGGACCGACCGCGCCAGCGGCGCGGCCGCGAACGCCGCGATCGGCACCACCGAGACGGTCAGCGCGGCGACCGCCGGCGAGCGGCCCCATCCCTCGACGAGCAACAACACGAGCAGGAACAGCGCGGCGGTCAATGACGCCGACAGCAGCACCAGCGCGACGTTCGGCGCCACCGCGGGGCGATCCGCGCGGGCCCGGACGACGGGCGGCCGGCGCGCACCGATGGCGGCCGGAACGGCGAGCACCGCCACCGGCACCTGCACCACGAAGATCGCCTGCCAGGAGATCGCCTCGGTCAGCAGCCCACCGACGACCGGGCCCGCCGCGGTGCCCACCACGCCGGCCGTGATCCACCAGTAGACGCCGCGCCGTTCGTCGGTCATCCCGACCAGCAGTTCCAGGCAGCCGACCAGCGCGAACGCCCCGCCCAGGGCCTGCACGCAGCGCGCGGCGATCAGGATCGCCATCGACCCGGCCAACGCGCAGGTCAGCGAGGCGGCGGCGAATACCACGATCCCGGCGACGCACCACGGCCTCGGGTTGCGATTGGCGCACACCCAGGCCGCCGGGACGACCGCGAGCGCGAGCACCAGGTTGTAGGCGATGAGCACCCACGCCACCTGCGGGACGGTCCCGCCCAGGCGGCGCAGGATCTCGGGCAGCGCCAGGGTGACGATCGCCGAGTCGGCGAGGATGAACCCGACCGTCAGCGCAAGGAACGCAACCGCCGCACGGCGCACGGCGACAGTCTCGTCCGGACGGGCGGCTCAGCCGCGCCGACGGCGTACGACCAGGAACACCACGATCGCGGCGAGCAGTGCGGCGAGCACCGGCGCGGCACGCTTGGCGACGGCCGGCCCGGCCGACTGGAGCAGGTCAATCGGTTCGGCCTCCGCGCTCGGCCGGCTCGGCGTGCGGCCGTTCGACGACGATGACGACGATGACGACGTCGCGGCGGCGGGGTCGGCCACCGACTCGGTCGGATCCGACTGCGGCCCGGCCGCGCCGGTCGCTGTTGCGGTCGCGGCGGTGCTCGGCGCCGCTGCGCCGGCCGGGGCTCCCGGCGCCGGCGTCTGGGCCGCCGCGGACGCGGGTTGCTGTGCCGCCAGTGCCGCCGCCGGTCCGCCGCCGCCGAGGGTCTCGGCCAGGCAGTTCGCGAACTGGCCGATCAGCTTGTTGCCGACGTCGGCCATCACACCGCGGCCGAACTGCGCCGGTTTGCCGGTGATGTCGAGGTCGGTGACGACGTTCACGGTGGTCTCGCTGCCGGCCTCGGCCAGCTTGGCGGTGACCTTCGCGGCCGCGGTGCCGTTGCCGCGGGCGTCGCGCCCGCGAGCGTCGATCACCGCGCGGTGCGCCGTCTCGTCCTTCTCGACGAAGCTGGCCTTGCCCTTGTACGTCAGGTTGATCGGGCCGAGCTTGACCTTCACCGAACCGGTGAAGTCGTCGCCGTCGACGGATTCGATCGTGGCGCCCGGCATGCACGGGCCGATCCGCTCGATGTCGAGCAGAATGCGCCACGCGTCGTCGATGCCGACAGGAACGGTGAACGAGTGCTCCAGTTGCACGGTCGCCTCCTCGTCGAGTCCCGGGTCCCGGGTGCGTTCGACCCTAGTTGACGCGGCTGCGGCCGGCGGGGCCGGATGAGGGCTCGATGCGTTTGATCCCGACCGCGTGCCGGTTCGCGAGCGCCGGGTAATAGACCGGGTTGAGCTTCACCCACTCCTCGGCCGGGGTGCCGGCCAGTTCGCGTTTCACCTTGGCGGGCACGCCGGCCGCGAGCACCCCGGACGGGATGTGCGCACCGGACGGCACGAGTGACATCGCAGCGATCAACGACCGGCTGCCGATGCGCGCGCCGTCGAGCACCACGCAGCCGTTGCCCACCAACGCCTCCTCCTCGACGACGACGCCGTGCACCATGCATTGGTGCGCGATCGTGGCGCCGCGCCCGATCTCGGTGACGACGTCCGGCGTCGTGTGGATCACCGAGTTGTCCTGCACGTTGGCCCGTTCGCGCACCACGATCGGTCCGTCGTCGCCGCGCAGCACCGCGCCGTACCAGATCGACGCCCCTGACTCGATCGTGACATCGCCGATCACGGTTGCGGTCGCCGCGACGAAGGCATCGTCGGCGATGCGCGGTCGCACGCCTTCGAACTCGAACAGGTTCACCAGCTGCTCTCTCTCAGTCAGCGCGGCGGCGTCGCGGCGAGGTCCGTGCACCGCCGATCAGCTTTCCACTGGGCGTCGATGCGCCGCTTCTCGGCTCCGGTGGCCGGCACCGGGATGCCGCGCTCGTCCAGGTGTGAGGGGGCGAACGAGTCGCCGACGACGGTGTTGTGGCGGAAGGTCAGGGTGAGCACGCCGTTGTCGTCCTGTCTGTTGCCGAACGACATCCACCACAGGTAGTTGCCGAGTCCGTAGGCCACGTAGGTGCCGTCGGCGCGCCAGCCCGCGCCCTGCAGCACGTGCGCATGCGTGCCGATCACCGCACTCGCGCCGGCGCGCGAGAGCCTCGTCGCCAACGAAGTCTGCAGGTTCGACGGGCAGGTCGTGTACTCGACGCCCCAATGCACGTAGACGATCACCACGTAGCCGGCGGCCCGCGCACGCCGCACGGACTGCTCCAGCAGCGGGGAGAACGCGTTCGCGACGCCGGGCTTCGACGAGCCGGCGCTGAACAGCCGCAACGTCGTCTCGTCCTGCACCTGGTCGGCGGCGATGATCGCCACCTTCACGCCGTGCAGCGTGGTCGTGTACGGCGCGAATGCCGCCGTGGCGTCCGCGCCGATCCCGACGACGGGGAAGTGGCTCGACCGGATCGCGGCGAGGGTGTCGCGCAAGCCGGACGTGCCGTAGTCGGCGCCGTGATTGTTGGCCATCGTGGCGACGTCGATCCCGGCGTCGCGCAGCGCGGTGAGCGCGATCGGCGGCGCGCGGAAGTTGAATAGTTTCGGCTGCTTGTCGCCGCCGGTGGTGATCGCGGTCTCGAGGTTCACCATCGTCAGGTCAGCGCGGCCGAGCGCGGCCGCGGCCGGCCCGAACACCGTCGCGGGGTTCTGGGCGAGCCGGCGCCCGACCCGGCCGGAGAAGTGCACGTCGCCGGCGAAGGCGATGGTGAACGCGCCGGCCGGCCGGGCGGCCGACGTGGCCGTGTTGCCCGCGGGTGTCGTAGGCGGGGGCGCGGACGCCGAGGTCCGGCCCGGCTCGGCCGGCGGCGTCGACACGGGACTCGGGGCGGTGCCGGCCGAACTCGTGCAGGCGGCCAGGAAGACCAGGGCCACCCAGCGCGAGTCGGGTATGCAGACGATTGCGGACGCGCACCGCACTAGCATCCAGGGCAGGCCGAGATCGCGGCCCACGACCCACCGAAGGAGATCGCGTGTTCGCCAGTGCCCGCACGTCCCCGGCCGAACGGACCTACCGGGTCGCGGCCGGCACGACGGCGTTCGACGCGCTGCGCGGCGCCGGCGTCGAGCTGACCGGGCCGCACGGCGCGGTGGTGGTGCGCGACTCCGACGGCGCGCTGCGCGATCTCGCCTGGGCGCCGGAGGAGGACACCGACGTCGGGGCGGTGAGCGCCGAGTCCCCGGACGGACTCGCGGTGTTGCGGCACTCGGCGGCGCACGCCATGGCCCAGGCGGTGCAGGATCTCTTCCCGGGCGCCCTGCTGGGCATCGGCCCGCCGATCGAGGACGGCTTCTACTACGACTTCCTGCCCGACCGCCCGTTCACCCCGGATGACCTGTCGGCGATCGAGAAGAAGATGGCCGAGATCATCAAATCCGGGCAGCGGTTCGTGCGCCGGCCGGTCAGCGACGACGAAGCGCGCGCCGAGCTCGCCGACGAGAAGTTCAAGCTGGAGCTGATCGGGCTCAAGTCGCAGGCCTCCGGCGACGAAGCGACCGAGGTCGGCGCGGGCGGGCTGACGATGTACGACAACGTCGACGCCAAGACCGGCGACCGCGTCTGGACCGACCTGTGCCGCGGCCCGCACCTGCCCTCGACCCGGCGCATCCCGGCGGTGAAGCTGATGCGCAGCGCGGCCGCGTACTGGCGCGGGAACGAGAAGAACCCGCAGCTGCAGCGCATCTACGGCACCGCGTGGGCCACCAGGGACGACCTCAAGGCCTACCTGCACCGACTCGAGGAGGCGGCCCGGCGCGACCACCGCCGGTTCGGCGCCGAGCTCGACCTGTTCAGCTTCCCGGACGAGCTCGGCTCGGGGCTGGCGGTGTTCCACCCGAAGGGCGGCATCCTGCGCCGCGAGATGGAGAACTACGCGCGGCAGCGGCACATCGACGAGGGCTTCGAGTTCGTCAACACCCCGCACATCACCAAGGACGGCCTGTTCCACACCTCCGGCCACCTGCCCTACTACGCCGACACCATGTTCCCGCCGATGGAGTTCGAGGGCGCGAACTACCGGGTGAAGCCGATGAACTGCCCGATGCACAACCTGATCTACCGCTCGCGCGGGCGCTCCTACCGCGAGCTGCCGCTGCGGCTGTTCGAGTTCGGCAGCGTCTACCGCTACGAGAAGTCCGGCGTCGTGCACGGCCTGACCCGGGTGCGCGGGCTGACGTATGGACGACTCGCACAGCTACTGCACCCCCGAGCAGGCGCCCGACGAGATCAAGAAGCTGCTGAACTTCATCCTCGGCCTGCTCAGCGACTACGGGCTGGACGACTTCTACCTCGAGCTGTCCACCCGCGACGAGGACTCCAGCAAGTTCATCGGCTCGGACGAGCGAGTGGGAGGTCGCGACCCGGATCCTCGCCGATGTCGCGACCGAGTCCGGGCTCGAGCTCGTCGACGACCCGGGTGGCGCCGCGTTCTACGGCCCGAAGATCTCGGTGCAGGCGCGCGACGCGATCGGCCGTACCTGGCAGATGGCGACCATCCAGTACGACTTCAACCAGCCGGCCGGTTTCGGGCTCGAGTACCAGGCCGCCGACGGCAGCCGGCAACAGCCGGTGATGATCCACTCGGCGAAGTTCGGGTCGATCGAGCGGTTCATCGGCGTCCTCACCGAGCACTACGCCGGCGCGTTCCCGGCCTGGCTGGCGCCGGTGCAGGTGGTCGGCATCCCGGTCACCGACGAGCAGGTCCGCTACCTCCACGACGTCGCCGCGAAGCTGCGTGAACAGGGCATCCGGGTCGAGGTCGACGAGTCCGACGACCGCATGCAGAAGAAGATCCGCACCGCGCAGCAGCAGAAGGTGCCGTTCATGCTGCATCGCCGGCGCCACCGACGCCGAGGCGGGCGCGGTGTCGTTCCGCTACCGCGACGGCGTCGCAGCGCAACGGCATCGCGGTGGCGCAGGCGGTCGAGGAGATCGCCGACACCGTGCGGCGCCGGGTCAACCACTCGCCCGCGGCCGAGCTGTATGACTGAACCGGCAGAGCGGCTTCGCCGGCGAGCCGGACGGCTTCGGGCGACTGTGGACGCCGCACCGGATGGCCTACATCAAAGGCGAGAACCGGCCGACCGATGACGCCGACAGCGGCTGCCCGTTCTGCAGCGCACCCAGCCGCTCCGACGCGGACGGGCTGATCGTCGCCCGCGGCACGCACGTGTTACGCGGTGCTCAACCTGTACCCGTACAACTCCGGGCACCTGATGATCGGTGCCGTACCGGCACGTGGCCGACTACCCCGACCTCGATGCCGACGAGACGCTGGAGCTCGCGCAGTTCACCCAGCAGGCGATGCGGGTGATCCGCGCCGCGATGGCACCGCACGGTTTCAACCTCGGCATCAACCAGGGTGCGGTGGCCGGCGCCGGGCATCGCCGCGCACCTGCACCAGCACGTGGTGCCGCGCTGGGGCGGGGACACCAACTTCATGCCGATCGTCGCGCGCACCCGGGTGCTGCCGCAGCTGCTCGGCGAGGCGCGACAGTTGCTGGCCGACGCGTGGGTCGCTCAGGCGTCGTAGAAGCCGGGTGCGTGCAGGCCGACAACGGTCTTCTCCCGATCGGTGCGGGCGCGTTCGATCGCTGCTGCGGACAGGTAGTTCACCTGATCTGTGGTGCGCAGCCGCTGCGCGATGTCGCGGCGCCCGTACTGCACCTGGAGGAAGAACCGACCTTCGTCGTCCGGAGCGGTGGGCATGCGCCGGTGCCAAATGTCGGAAACGAAAAACACCACGTCACCCGCGCGGCCTTCCACGGTCACCGGCGCGCGACCTTCGTAGCAGACGTTGCCGTCGGTGTCCGGCTCGGGTGCCCGCTGACCCGAAGTGTGGCTGCGCGGCACGAACCCGGTCGGCCCCGACCGCGACAGACAGTCCTGCAGCAGGATGTGGCAGCCGATCATGAAGATCGGATAGGGGGTGCGGTCGTCCCACGGGACGCCGGCCGGGCGGGGCACGTGCGGGCCGGCGTCGGTGTGCCACGGGTTGCCGACGTCGAAGGGCGCCTTCTCGCGCTGCGGCTGGTTGCGCCACGCGGTGTTGGACACGACGTGGCAGTCCTCGCCGAGCAGCGGCTCGATCACCTGCAGGATCGCCGGCTGCGCGACGGCCCGCTGCGCGGCCGCGCTGCGGTTGAGCATCTCGTAACGGAAGTCCTGGTAGTCCACGGCCGACGCGCCGGGCAGCCTGATGTCCGGGGGCGTGCTGTCGAACAGCTCGCCCAGTTCGGCGCGCAACTGGTCCTGCTCGGCGTCGTCGAAGGCGCCGCGCACGGCCGCGAAGCCTTCGGTCTGCAGGTCAAGGGTGGCCTGCGGCGCCGGTCCGTCGTAGAGCGTGAGGTTGCCGCCGCGGGTGAGCGAGGTGCGGGTGATCACGCGGCCAACCTAGCCGCGGGCCGACGGCTAATCTCGCCGGGTGGCCCTTCACCTGCGTGGTGTGTTCCTGCCCGACGAGATCGAACGCGACGCGTGGATCGTCGACGGCCGGCTGACCTTCACTCGGCCGAACGGCGACAGCGACACCATCGCCACCGGCGGATGGATCACGCCGGGATTCATCGACGCGCACGCGCATGTCGGCCTCGCGCCGTCCGGGCACGTACCGGATCCGGCCGTGCAGGCCGAACAGGCGATGATGTCGCGCGCGGCCGGCACGCTGCTGTTGCGCGATGCCGGTTCGCCGGTGGACAACCGGTCGGTGCAGGCAATGAGGATCTGCCCCGGCTGATCCGGGCCGGCCGGCACATCGCCCGCCCGAAGCGCTACATCCGCGGCCTCGGCGTCGAGGTCGAGCCGCAGGACCTGGTCGGCCGAGGTCGAGCGCCAGGTGGCTGCGGGCGACGGCTGGGTCAAGCTCGCCGCCGACTGGATCGACCGCGACGTCGGCGATCTCGCCCCGGTGTGGCCCGACGACGTGCTGCGCGCCGCGATCGGGCGGGCGCACGAACTCGGCGCCCGGGTGGCTGCGCACGTCTTCGGCGAGGACGCGCTGCCCGGGCCTGATCGCCGCCGGACTCGACTCGATCGAGCACGGCACCGGCCTCGACCGATGACCTCATCGCTGCCGCGAAGGACGCCGGGCTGTCGCCGTGGTGCCCACGTTGATCAACATCGACAACTTCCCGATGATCGCCTTGTCCGGCGCGGACAAGTTCCCGGTCTACGCCGCGCACATGCGGGCGCTGTACGCGACCTCACGCGAACGCATCCGGGCCGCGTACGAGGCCGGCGTTCCCGTCTACACCGGCACCGACGCCGGCGGTTCGTTGCCGCACGGCCTGGTGCGCGACGAGATCCGCGCACTGGTCGGGGCCGGCATCCCGCAGCCCGAGGTGATCGCGCAGGCGTCGTGGCGCGGCCGGGCCTGGCTCGGGCATGCCCGGCCTGGACGAGGGCGCGCCCGCCGACCTGGTCGTCTACGACGCCGATCCGCGCCGTGACCTCACCGCGGTGATGCTGCCGCGCCGGATGGTGTTGCGGGGCCGCGTCGTCATGTGAGCCAGAGCGGATGGTGACGGACCCGGGCGAGCGCTCCGCGCCGCCTCGTGCGCGTCCGACAGGTTGACGATCACGTCGCTGTCGAACCCGCGCCCGCCGTTGGTCAGCGGCGACGACGTGCTGATCGCGATCTCGGTGCCGGACGGGATCGCGCCCGACCAGGTGCGGGTGGCGCGCAACGGAGCGGACGTGACGCCGGCGTTCGCCGAACCCGACGCGACGCTGCGCGGACTGGTCACCGGACTGACGACGGGCCGCAACGACATCCGCGCCCGCGTCGTCGGACCCGGTGACCGTGCGCGGTTGACCGTGGTCGACCATCCGATCGCCGGGCCGGTGTTCTCCGGCGCGAAGCAGGTGCCGTACTTCTGCCAGACCACCGCCTTCGGCCTGGCCGCCGCGACGCCGCCGCTGTGCAGTGCGCCCACCGTCGTCAGCTACGAGTACCGCACCACTGCCGGCGCCTACGCACCGCTGGCCGACCCGACGGCGCGCCCGGTAGACCTCGCGAGCGCCACGGTGAACGGCCACCCGGTGCCCTACATCGTCCGGGTCGAGACTGGCACGATCGACCGCGCCGTCTACCAGATCGCCGCGCTCTCCGACGGTCGGGCCCGTCGCCGCTGCGCGCGGACACGAGTTGGAACGACCGCCTCGTCTACACCGGCTACCTCGCCGACTACCCGACGACACTCACGACGGACCAGCAGGCTGCCCCACGCGCGGCGGTCCCGAGCGGCGTGTGCGACTTCTCGCAGCCCGGCGTCGGGTCCCGCAGCCCGACCGGTACCTGGCTCGCCTGCCACCGACCAGGCGACTCACCTGCGAATTGTCCGCCCCCGGATGCGATATCCGTCCGCCGAGCGCGGACAACTCGAGTGGTGAGGGGGTCAGGCGCTGGCGCGGCGGATCAGTTCGGTCGGGAGCACGGTGCGGTGGTCGACGTCGTGGCCGGCCACCCGGGCCAGGAGCACCTGGGTCATAGTGCGGCCGAGGTCGGCCAACGGCTGCCGGACGGTGGTCAGCGCCGGCGTGGTGAGTTGGGCCTCGCGCACGTCGTCGAAGCCGACCACCGCGACGTCGTCGGGCACCCGGCGCCCGCGCTCGGTCAGCGTGCGGATCGCGCCGATCGCCATCAGGTCCGACGCCGCGAACACCCCGTCCAGATCGCGGGTGGGCGTCGAGCAGCCGGGCCATCGCAGCCGACCCGCCGGCGACGGTGAAGTCGCCGACGGCGTTCTGGCCGCGCCGCTGCGCCGCCGCCAGGGCCTGCTCGTAGCCGGCGAGCCGGTCCTGGCCGGCGCACATGTCGAGCGGACCGGTGATGGTCGCGATGCGCGCCGCGCCGCGTTCGAGCAGCAGTTCGGTGGCCTTCCGGCCGCCGCCGACGTTGTCGGCGTCGACGCTGAACAGCCCGACGTCGGCGCGGAACGGGCCGGCCGTTGAGCACCGTCGGCACCCCGGCTCGTTCCAGCCGGTCGGCCAGCTCGTCGTCGCCGTGCATGCGAGACCAGCAGCACGCCGTCGACGTGGCCGCCGCTGGCGAAGGTGGTGAACTGCGCCGATTCCGCGCGCGTTGTGGCGATCGCGAACACCAGCTGCATCCCGGCGGCCGCTGCCTCGGTCTGCGCGCCGCGCAGCACCGCGAGGAAGTACGGGTCGCCGAACATCCGCTCCTCGTCCTCGGCGACCAGGAAGGCGATGGAGTCGCTGCGCCGGGTGACCAGCGAGCGCGCTGCCCGGTTGACCGAGTAGGAGACCTCGTCGGCGGCCTGCAGCACCGCCTCCCGCGCCGCGTCGCTGACGTTGCTCGACCCGCGCAGCACCCGGCTCGCCGTGGCGCGCGACACGCCCGCCCGGGCGGCGACGACCTCGAGGGTGGGTCGTTGCGGCGTCCCGGTGCCGTTCCCCGCCCGCTGCACGGCTGGAAAGCATAGGGCGCGGCTCGTGCGGGCCCGCGCCCGCCCGCGCCCGCTCGGGCTCGGGGGTCGCCGGGTGCGCGGCGCCGTCCGGCATCTGGCAGAATGACCGGCTGAGTACCGACCTGTGCCGGCCCCTCTCACCGGTGTCGGGTCAGTCCATCCGGACGCCGTCCGGCGCCGGTGTTCCCCACCTGGCCCGGCGCGCCCAACCTGATCACGTCTGGAGCACCGCAACTCGTGGCAACCAAGATCAAGCTCATGCGTCTGGGCAAGATGCGCGAGCCGCACTACCGCATCGTCGTCGCCGACTCCCGCACCAAGCGGGACGGCCGGGCGATCGAGACGATCGGCGAGTACCACCCCAAGGACGACCCGTCGGTCATCAAGGTCGACTCCGAGCGGGCCGCCTACTGGCTCGGCGTCGGCGCCCAGCCGACCGAGGCCGTCACGGCGATCCTCAAGGTCACCGGCGACTGGCAGAAGTTCAAGGGCCTGCCGGCGCCCGGCGCCGATGAAGGTCGCCGCCGCCGAAGCCGGACAAGCAGGCGCTGTTCAACGCCGCGCTGGCCGAGGCCGTCGGGCGAGCCGAGCACCGCCGCGACGACGCCGCGCAAGCGCGCGGCCGACCGAAGGCGGCGCCGTGCCAAGGCCGAGAGCGCCGACGAGGCCGCCGCCGACCGCCGGACGCGCCGGCGCGAGGCCGAGCCCGGCCGCGGAGAGCCTGACGTGCTCGAGGAGGCCCTCGAGCACCTGGTCACGGGCATCGTCGACCACCCGGACGACGTCCGTGTCGACATGGTCGACAACCGGCGCGGCCAGCGGCTCGAGGTCCGGGTGCACCCCGACGACCTCGGCCGGGTCATCGGCCGCAACGGCCGCACCGCGAAGGCGCTGCGCCAGGTGATCAACGGCGTCGGCGGCAAGGGCATCCGCGTCGACGTCATCGACGTCGACCGCCGCTGACGCCGAGCGTCCGGCATACCGTGACGGCCGACGGCGTGCCGTCGCTCGTCGCGGTCGGCAAGATCGGCCCGGCGCACGGCGTGCGGGGCGACGTCTTCGTCGAGCCGTGGACCGACGAGCCGGAGGACCGGTTCGCGCGCCGGCGCGGTGCTGCGCACCGACCCGAGTCGACGCCGGTCCGCTCGACGGTCGACGGCCGCCGTGTCCACGGCGGCCAGCTGCGTCGTGCACTTTCGACGGCGTCGACGACCGCGACGCGGCCGAGGCGCTGCGCGGCGTGCGTGCTGCTGCGTCGCCGCGCCGACGCGTCCCGCCGCTCGACGACCCGACGAGTTCTACGACACCGAGCTGGTCGGCCTGCGCGGCGTCGCACCGTCGACGGCGCCGCGCTCGGCGCCGGTCACGCGAGGTCGTGCATCGCCGGCGTCGGACTACCTGGTCGTCGTGGTCGACGACGGCCGGGAGCGTGCTGGTCCCGTTCGTCGCCGGCGATCGTGCCCGAGGTCGACATCGCCGGCGGGCACGGTCGTGATCGACCCGCCGGAAGGGCTGTTCGACCTGTGAGCGGTCCTGCGACTCGACGTCGTCACGATCTTCCCCGAGTACCTGGCGCCGCTGCGGCAGTCGCTGCTCGGCAAGGCGATCGAGCGCGGCCAGGTCGACGCTGCGCGTGCACGACCTGCGGCGACTGGACCGACGACGTGCACCGCACCGTCGACGACACGCCGTACGGCGGCGGGCCCGGGCATGGTGATGCGGCCCGAGCCGTGGGGCCGCGCGCTGGACGCGATCGCGCCCGCCGGACGGCGACCGGCAGCCGCGGCTGGTCGTGCCGACGCCGGCCGGCCGGCCGTTCACCCAGGCGATGGCCGCCGAGCTCGCGGCCGAGCCCTGGCTGGTGTTCGCGTGCGGCCGGTACGAGGGCATCGACGCGCGGGTCGTCGAGTACGCCGGCCGGCGCATGCCGGTCGACGAGGTCAGCCTCGGCGACTACGTGCTGGCCGGCGGCGAGGTGGCGGTGCTGGTGATCGTCGAGGCGGTCGCCCGGCTGCTGCCCGGCGTGCTCGGCAACGAGCGCTCGGCGGTCGAGGACTCCTTCGCCGAGGGCATCGGACGGCCTGCTCGAGGCGCCGGTCTACACCAAGCCGGCGACCTGGCGCGGCCTGGACGTGCCGGCGGTGCTGCTGTCCGGCAATCACGGCGCCATCGAGCAGCTGGCGCGCTCGAACGCAGCCGCGAACGCACCGCCGCAGCGCCGCCCGGACCTGATCTGAGCGCCGTTTCGCCCCGTGCCGGGCCGATGTGGCATCATCGTGAGGTTGCCCGCTGCGCGCCGGTGTGCCGTCTTTCGGAACCTGGCTTACACCAATCCCCGTCCTCCGGGCGACGCGGCGGGCCGACCGAGCCCGCCGGCACCGAACCGAGAACGAGAGCGACACCGCGACATGCACACCCTGGACACGCTCGACAGCGACTCCCTGCGCAGCGACATCCCCGACTTCCGGCCGGGCGACACGCTCAAGGTGCACGTGCGCGTCATCG
>CAVQZY010000008.1:0-199971 GCA_963718805.1 uncultured Actinomycetota bacterium
TACCGGTCGACATCGTGTGCGTGGTAGGGCCAAGCAGCTCCCGGTGCCGTTCCGCGTCTGGGTCGATGCCGCGGTTAGGTTAGGCGACCGGGGCGGGGGCGGCACCCGGGGCGGGGTTGCCCATCGTCCCAGTCGGCGGCATCGAGGTGGGACCGGCCGGCGTCGAGCCGGGGTCGGTGCCGCCTTGGTCGAGGCGGAACGGCGGGTACCGGTCGGTCATCAACGCGGCGTAGGCGGTCACCCGTAGCGCCCAGCGGTCCATGCCGAGGATGAAGTCGTAGAGCGGTCGCGGGTAGCGGCCGGTGAACAGTACGGCAATGGCGGCGATGAGCACGAGCAGCCCAACTAACCCGCCGGCGGCCCAACTGTTGCTGCCGTGGGTTCCCTGGACGCCGAACCACAGGCCGCCGCCGACGAAGATGGCCACGATTGCGTATTGCGGCAGGGCCAGTAGCCACCACTTGACCAGGACCAGGCCTCGCGATAGCCGCTTGGGATAGGGCACGTCCAGGTGCGCCGGATAGTCCGCCACGTCCTTCAGCGTGAACGGCGGATAGCGGTCGGTGCCCAGTGCGCCGTAGCCGTAGTAGTGCACCCGCCACGTCCAGCGAAGTACGCCGACGTTGAAGTCGAACAGCGCCCGCGGGTAGCGGCCGGTGATCAGGATCGCGAAGAACGCCACGATACCGACCGCGTAGAAGGCCACCCACAGGAAAGCCAGCACTACGAAATGCGGAACCAGCAGCAGCCATTTGACCAGCCACAGCCAACGCGAGACCGACGCGGGGTCCGGCGCGGCATCAACCCGTACCGGGTATGGCGTGCGGTGTTCGCTCATGACGGCCTCCTATGCCAGCAGACGCCGGCCCTGGCGGGTCACCAGGGGTGCCGACCGAGCGTGCTCACTGACTTTTCCTTACGATGTAAGGTACAGCGGTAATGACCATCCTCTTACGTAGTAAGGGTGTCAACGGACATAGCTGGCGCGCACCGAGTTATCGATTGCGCACTGAGGCCGGAGCCGGTCGGGAGGTCGAGGTGGCTGCGCGGATGGCATCGTCGGCGAGGCGGCGCGTTCCGCTGAGCCGGCAGGCGGCGCTCGAGGTCGCGGTTGCGCTCGCTGATGCTGACGGGATCGCCTCGCTCACGATGCGCAGCCTCGCCCAGGCGCTCGGCGTCGAGGCGATGTCGCTTTACCACCACGTGGACAACAAGGACGACATCCTCGACGGCATGGTCGACATCGTCTTCAGCGAGCTCGAGCTCCCGCGCGCCTGCACCGACTGGCAGCAGGCGATGCGCCGCCGCGCCCATGCGGTGCGCACCGCGATGACCCGGCATGCGTGGGCGATCAGCCTGATGGCGACCAGGACGGCGCCCGGCCCGGCTACCCTGCGACACCACGACGCGGTTATCGGCTGCCTGCGGCGCGCGGGCTTCTCCATCGAACTGACCGCGCACGCCTACTCCGTGCTCGACAGCTACCTCTACGGCTTCGCTCACCAGCAGGCGAGCCTGCCGTTCGACACCACCGAGCAGAGCCAACTCGTCGCCGATGCGATCCTGCAGGAGCTACCGGCCGACGCCTACCCACACCTCGTCGAGCTGACCACCCAGCACGTGCTGCGGCCGGGCTACAACTACGACGGCGAGTTCGAGTTCGGACTCGAGCTGATCCTCGATGCCCTAGAACGACTACGGCAGCAGCAACAGCCGACAGCACACAGGGCGCAACCAACATGAGTGGGACAGGTGGCCCGTCGATGGCCGGCAAGACGGTGCTGGTCACCGGCGGGACCGCAGGCATCGGCAGGGCGACCGCGGTGGGCCTCGCGAGGATGGGGGCACGCGTCGCGATCACCGGCCGGAACCCCGAACGCGCAGAGGATGCGGCCCGCGCGATTCATGCTGCCTCAGGTACGAAGGTGGATGTTCTCCTCGGGGACCTGTCGTCTCAGGCCGAGGTGCGGCGGCTGGCCGACGAAGCGCTCGAGAGTCTTCCTCGAATCGATGTCCTGGTGAACAACGTCGGCGGCTACTGGCACACCCGACACATCACCGCCGACGAACTCGAGCAGACCTTCGCGCTCAACCACCTCGCGTCGTTCCTACTCACCAACCTGCTCCTGGACCGTCTGACGAGAAGCGCTCCGGCCCGAGTGGTCACGGTGACGTCCCATGCTCATACCGGTGGCCGGATTGACTTCGCCGATCTACAGGGCGAGATCTCGTACTCCGGAGCACGGGCCTACAGCCAGTCCAAGCTCGCCAACATCCTGTTCACCCGCGAGCTGGCCAGACGGCTGCGCGGCAGCGGCGTGACGGCCACCGTCGCGCACCCCGGCGTGGTGCGCACCGGGTTCGGAGCCGAAGACCCGAGCGGCATTCAACGGTTCCTCGTGCCGCTCGCGAGACCGTTCATGAAGAACCCCGCCCAAGGCGCTGCCACCTCGATCCACCTGGCCTCCGCCTCAGGGGTCGACCAGATGTCAGGCGAATACTTTTCTAACAGCAAGCCGAAGCGGTCATCGAAGCGCAGCTACGACGAACCCGCCGCCGCCCAACTCTGGCAGGTCAGTGCCGACCTGGTCGACCTAGACCACCGGGCCTGACCCTCCGGGGACGAGCCGGACCGCGGCGACATGCTGGCGGCAGCTGTCCGCCAGTCAGGTCCTCGCCGATGACGGATAGTCTCGATCCGCCGTCCAGCCAACTGCCGGCCACACATATCGCGCAAGCCCACGACCTCGACGGCGAGCTCGGCCTACTCGATAATCCGCGATCCCGGGCGTGACAACGTGCGGCGGTCGTGAGCGAGCTCAATTCGTCGTAGCTCGATCGCGGCGGCCCAGCCCGGGCGGCTTGGAGACGCCGCCGGCACCCATGCCGCCGCCTTGAGCTCTGATGGGCCGTCGGGGGTCTCGACGGTTTGCTGGTACTGGATGCATCCCCACCATGCATCGGGCGCACGGCCCCACGCGACGAGGAAGACCGACCGGGGCGGCCGGTCGAGATGGACTGCCATACCTGGCATGGAGTAGTGGAACACGTAGTCGAATAAATTGCCAGTCCGGTAGCCGCGCCGAGCAGCATCACCGAACGAGGTACGAACCGTCGTCCTTGTGCCTAATCCTCACGACAAACGTCTTGCTCTCAGCGGCAGTGCAGCGGAAGGACTCGCCGTTCGCGACCAGCGGGAAGTCTTCCCGGCGTTGCAGACAGCGTCGGTTGCTCCGACGCTGTGGCTGATGTACTCCTCGACCGCTTTGTGACTCAGCGACTTCCGCGCGGCCACGGCACCGGTCCCGGATCCGGGCGGAGCAGCGGGGACTGCCGGCGCGGCGTCGTCCTCTGCCACGCGACCGCGACCATGACAGTTGATCTCTATTGGCACCTGGTGGACACCAGCCGTTGGGACGGCGTCGTTCGAATCGCCCCGCCAGAGGGTGACGGCGTGGAGGCACCCGAGCATGGATTGGCGAGTCACGGGCGCAGGCCCACGCAGGCCTCGAAGCCATTTTCGATCTCGATCCGATGAGGTTGGAAGGCCGATGCTCACCCTCGATGCCCCACAACACAAGGACTCCAGCACGGAGCCGCCTGTGGGAATCGAACCCACGACCTACGCATTACGAGTGCGTCGCTCTGGCCGACTGAGCTAAGGCGGCGTGCGTCAGCCGGTGCCCAGCGGGCGTGCGGACGCGACGAGTCAGCTTAGCCGGTCGACCGGCCATCACCTGCGGCTTGACATATGCAAGCAAATACCTGCATATTGAGTACGTGGCCGAGGGCGACGCGGTGTTCAGGGCGCTCGCCGATCCGACGCGCCGCGCCCTGCTGGACCGGTTGCGTGAGCACAACGGGCAGACGCTCGGCGAGTTGTGTGCTCCGGTCGCGATGACGCGGCAGGCGGCGTCGCAGCACCTCGAGGTGCTGGCGGCCGCGAATCTGGTCAGCACCGTTCGCCGGGGTCGGGAAAAGCTGCACTACCTCAACCCGGTGCCGCTGTGGGAGATGCACGACCGCTGGATCGAGCGGTTCGAGCGACCCCGGCTGCGGGCGTTGCGCGCGGTGAAACATCGAGCAGAGGAGGACCTGATGGAGCGGCCGAACTACGTGTATGTCACCTACATCGAGAGCTCGCCGGAGCGGGTGTGGGCGGCGCTGACCGACGCGGAGGTGACCGCCGAGTTCTGGGGACACAGCAACGTCTCGGACTGGCAGGTCGGTTCGCAGTGGGAGCACCGGCGCGTCGACGGTTCCGGGGTGGCCGACGTGACAGGCCGCGTGCTCGAGTCGGACCCGCCGCGCCGGCTGCGGATCACCTTCGACGCGTCGGGCGAGCCGGCGCCCTACGGACCGTCCACGGTGACCCTCGACATCGATGCCTACCACGAGATCGTTCGGCTGACGGTGACGCACGAGAACCTGGGCGACGACGACGCGCTGGCCGCGGTCTCGGTCGGCTGGCCGGCGGTGTTCGCGAACCTCAAGTCATTGCTGGAGACGGGCAGCGTGCTGCCGCAGGCGCCGTGGGAGATGGCCGAGAAGCTCGGATGACCCCGCCACCCGCGCGCGACGGTCGGATATCCCAACCGCCGTTCAGGTGCGGGCGGCTATGGTGACCTCAGTCGAAACACCGGCTTGTGTGCTCGGTCAGAGGCGTGGTCCATGAAGGCAGCACCCATGCGCGCCTCGAAGGGAAATATCAGGTCGTGAGTGTGCAGATCGATTTCTCTCGAAGCGATCATGCCCGCGTGAGATTCGTGCTCGACGCGAACGATCACCCCGGCCCGGTGTCGGTGGTCGGTTCGTTCAACGGATGGACACCCGGCCTCGACGAGCTGGCTCCCCAGCCCGACGGCAGCCGCGCTGTGACCGTCGGCGTCTCGTACGGGTTGGAGCTCACCTTTCGCTATCTGGCTGACAACGGTGGCTGGTTCGACGACCCGGACGCGGATGAGGTCACAGCCCAAGGCTGTCGGATCAAGGCGTCGAGCCTGGAGCGGCCGTCGGTAGGCGCTCCGCCCTCGACCGACGTCAGGTAAGCCGGGCGATCACGCGTCGCACAGCGCTAGCGGATTCAGAAATGCCGACGCCAGTCACCGGTGACCGGCGTTACTTCGCGTCGACGGCCGCGGCCAAAGTAAGCAGATAGCTGGAGAAGCCCATCGGCGCACGACCTTCGACGCGGGCGCTGGTCCGGACCGCGATGGCGCCGGTGCGCAGCACCCGGGCACCACACGCGACCGACCGCGCGGCCAGATCCACGTCCTCACCGGTGTGCAACGGTAGCCACCCGCCGCAGCGCTGCAAGGTCGCGGCTCGGATCCCGAGGTTTGCACCGTGCACATGCCGGTGCCCGTCGCGAACCGAGTGCAGGTCATGCCACGCGCGCCGGGTGCGCCGCCGCAACTCGCGGTCGGGCCGGACGGTGCCGAGCACCAGATCGACCCCGCTGTTCGCGGCCCGCACCATGTGGCTGAGCCAGTCGCGCGGGACGGCCGAGTCGGCATCGGTGTGTGCGGTCCACACCGCCTCGAGCGTTGCGCGGCCGGCAAGCGCTTCGGCAGTACCGAACGCGCGCGCTGCCCCGACGCAGCGCGCCGAACAGACCACGATGCGGACCTCAGGATGTGCGGCGACCACCTCTTCGGTGCGGTCGCGGCACGAATCCAGCACCACGACGAGCTCGACGGTCGGTGCGGACACGGTCGCGCGCAGGTGCTCGACGGCACCTTGCAGCGCGTGCAGGCAGCGGCCGATGAGCGCTTGCTCGTCAGCGGCCGGTACCACCACGGCGACGTGCTCGATCACTCGAGCATCCCGTCGATCGCAGCAGCCGATCGACCGTCACGTGACCACACGTGCAGCACGAAGTCGGCCTCCACGTGATCGACGACGGTGTGCAGGCCGGCGCCGAGCGCGGCATGGACGCGCTCGGCGGTCTGCGGATGCATCGCGGCATCCCGACGCCAGTGGCAGGCGGCCAACATTCCGTCGTCGCTCAAGGAGGCGTGCACCCGGCCGGCGAGTTCGGCGGGATCGGCGCAGTAGTACCCGACCTCGCTCAAAACGATCAGGTCGAAGGTCCCGCTCGGCCAGTCGTCGGGCACCGCGCGCCGCTCGAGCGTGACACCCGGGCAGTCGGCGAGGGCGGCCTTCGCGCGGTCGATGGCTTGCGCGGCTACATCCCAGGCGATGACCTGGTCACAGCGGCCGGCGAGTTGCGCGGTCAGCAAGCCGGTGGCGCAGCCCGGCTCGAACGCGCGACGGAATCTCGGCCGGGTGAGGGCCGCCAGCAACATGGCACGTTTGCGCTGCTCGTAGAAGCGGCTTGCCAGCCCCCACGGATCACCGATGCGGCGGTAGAGGCCTTCGAAGTACGCGTCCGGCGTGCGTCCGGGCGCGGCGTGTACGACGAATGCCTCGACGTCGCGGCGAAAGTGCTCGAGCACGGACGGCGCGAGCAGCGCTTCGTCGCCGGGCTGGTCGGACAGCGCCGAGTGCTGACTGGCGTGACACGCGAGCGCGCGAGCCTTCGCGTCCTTCGCCGGGCGGTCGAGTGTCAGCCGTCCCAGCGTGTCGGAGCCGACGGCGCCCGTCGCCGGGTCGGCCCAGTGCCAGGCCCAGATGCGGGTATTGCCAGTGCCGCGCGCGCAGCGCGGCAACCGACTCCGCAGCGGCCTGCGCGCACGCCGTGTGGTCCGGATGGCGATCACCGGACCACGGTGTCACCAGGTGTGTGCAGTCGGTGGTGTGCTGGTCCACGGCATCGGTGATCTCGCCGAGGTGGCCGGCGAGCCCGCCGTCCGGCAGGCCGAGCAACCGCACCTGCGCCTGCGGCGCCACCGCGGCCACGGCGGCGCGCACCTCGCGGCGGCGCCGGTGGGCCAGCCGGGCGGGCCGGTGGGTGGGCGACGCCGGGTGCGAGGCCTCGCCGTCGGAGGCGACGATCACCGTGACCCGCGCTCCCGCGCGCGCGGCCATGGCCATCAGCCCACCGGCGCCCAGTGTCTCGTCGTCAGGATGTGCGGCGAGCACGACGAAGCGGTCGTCCAGCTGCGGTGCGCTGAGTTCGGCTGCCGAGTCCAGGAACGAGTCCCACGCCGCGGCAGGAGTGCCGGCAGCGCGGTGGTCGAAGGTCGTCACTGCGATTCCGGCAACAGCAGCGCGCCGAGCGCGGCGAGGTCGCGCTCGGCATGGTGTTGACGTACGTAGAGTTCGAGGTCTGCGACCCGCGCGGTGTGATCGGCGTCGAAGGCCAGTGGGGCGGGCCCGAGGGCGTGGCCGACCTGGCGCAGCACCCGCTCGACCGTGTCGGCGACGACCGCGCGGACGCGGTAGGCCAGCAGCACGCCCCGTGCGCCGCCGCCGGCGCCGTCGTCGATGCGCCGCGCGGCACTCGTCAGCGCCGCCGCTGCCGCGTGTAGGGCGACGTCAACGGTGCCGACATGCAACGGGTCCAGGTCGCCGCGCCGCTGCGCGGCAACCTGGTTCAGCCGGTCGGCCAGCCCGGCGGCGCCGCCGTACCAGCAGGCGGCTACTCCGATCCCGCCCCAGGCGAACCCGTTGCGGCTGAGGTACCAGCCGGTCCCGCCGACCGGCGTCGCGGGCACCGCATCGCAGTCGATCGCCACGCTGGTGACGGTGCGCAGCCCGCGGGCGACCCAGCCCTGCGCCGGCTCGACCCGCACCCGCGGGTGGTGCAGGTCGATGTGGAACAGGCGCCGGCCGTCGGCGACGTGCGCGGTCACCAGGGCGTGATCGAGTCTGTCGGCGAGCGAGCACCAAGGCTTCGTGCCGGCCACCGTCCAACCGTCATCTGTCAATTCCGCTTTCAGAAACCGATTCGGTGCCTCGGCCGCGAACACGCCCCAGGTGCCGGCCGGGTCGTGCGCGCCCGCTTCGGCGAGGATTGCCAACGCGTCGCTGTGTGCTTCGGTCACCCGGGCCACGGTCAGATTCGCCCGACCCAATGCGGCCAACAACGCCCAGCGCTCGAGCGTGGAACCGGTGCCGGGGCTCGGCAGGTGGCGGCCCGCTTCCGTCGCGATGTCCAGGGTGAGGTCGATGTCCTCGCCCGCAACGGCGGCGCGCTCGGTCAGCGACTGCATTGGTGCGTCGAGGTCCGCGAGCGCCGACGCCGGTTCGAGGGCGCGATCAGCGTCGGTCACGTCGAGCGGCCGCCATCTCGGTCTGCGCTACGGCACCGAGGGAGCCGACCGGCGTGCCGCCCAGGGTCGTGATCGGCTCGCCACATTGCACGCTGCGAACGGCTTGGACGACTGCCGGGGCAGACTTCGCTCGGGACGTTGCGGGCATGAAAGCAAGACCTCTCGGAGGAATCCTTCGGCGACTTCCGGTCGATGCCACGGTTTGACTTGCCGGCCACCTATTCCCATGACCTACCCGATCCCGGGGAAACTTCACCGGTGTCAGCGCGATTCGTGAACTGGATATCGACTCGGTGTCGGTCCGGCGAGCGAGGGAGCGAATGGCAGGTCGGTCAACGTATCCGGGAGCGGAGGCCTCGTGCGCGAGCGCACCGACCTGGGTGCCCTCGCCGACGCGGCCGCACAGTGCCACGGCTGCGACCTGTATCAGAACGCGACCCGGACGGTGTTCGGCCGTGGTGGGCCAGCTTCGCGGTTGATGCTCGTCGGCGTGCTGCCCAGCGGTCGAACCGGACGCGATTCGGCAGCGCGTCAGTTCGGCGGCCGCGGTCATCGCCGAGGGCTGCTCGACACCACTCGCGTCCTCGCCCGCGGACACCTCACCCGCACTCGTGCTGCGCCGCAGCGTCGACCCGGTCGGCCGCGGCCTGAGCGGTGTCGTCGTCGACCGTGCCGGTGCCGGTGCGCAACAAGGTACTGATGTCGGTGGCGAGCATGCGCAGGTCGGCCGCCGTCGCGGGCGGCGCCTCGTCGGCGAGTTTGCGGAAGCGGCCCGGCAGCGCACGGGCCTCGCTCACCGAGTCGACCATGAACGTGCCGCCGGTCGCGTCGGCCAGCGCCTGGTAGTCATGGCAGAACGACGACCGGTCGTCGTGACTGCGGGATACGGCGAACACCGTCGTCGCAGTCGCGGCAGCGGCCAGGCCGGCGACGGCGGCGATCAGCTTGCGGGACACCCGCTTGGGCGCCGCTGCGTCCGTCAGCACCGGGTGGGACCAGTCGAGGGAGATCTGCTGCTCGCTCATCGGGTGACTCCTTCGTTTCCGCCGACCGCTCGTCGATCGGACGACACAAGAGTCGGGGGCGGCGCCGAACGAAGCCCAAAGACCGGCTGAAGGCTCCTACACTCAGCGCATGGCCGGGGGCTCGCCACAGTCGGCGTTGGTGCCGGACGGCTACGACTACGTCCGGGTGCTCGGCCAGGGAGCCACCGGCGTGGTGGTGCTGGCCCGGCAGGTGAATCTCGACCGGTTCGTGGCAATCAAGTCGATCCATGCCGGGGTGTACGACCGCGCCGGACAGCGCCGCCTCGAACGTGAGGGCCGCGCGCTCGTGGCATTGCGGCATCCGGGCATCGTTTCGGTATTCGAACTCGCTCGCACCGACCGCGGCGCGGCACTCGTCATGGAGTACGTGCCCGGCGGCGACCTCGCCACGCTGTCCCGTTCGGGCGGGCTCGGCGGTGCGCACGCGGCAACCCTGATCTGTGAGACGGCCGACGCGCTGATGCATGCGCACGCCGTGGGGATCGTGCATCGCGACGTGAAGCCGGCGAACGTCCTGCTCACCGACGACGGGCACGCCAAGATCACCGACTTCGGGCTGGCCCGACTGAGTGCCTCTTCCCAGGCATTTCGGACGGCGACGGACCTGGTCACCGGCACGCCGGCCTACCTCGCGCCCGAGCAGATCGTCGATCCCATGCACGAGCAGCCCGCGAACGACACCTACGCCTTCACCGTGCTGGCCTACGAGCTGTTGACCGGCCGGCGCCCGTTCCCGGTCCGCGATGTCGCGGCGCTGATCGATGCCCACCTGCACACAGCGCCGGTGCCGCCGTGGGAGTACGCGCCACGCCTGCCCGAGCCCGCGGGCCGGGCGCTGCTCGCCGGGCTCGCGAAGGACCCGCGCGATCGCCCGCCGCCCGCGGCGCTGGCCGACCGGATCCGCCAGGTTCCGGCGGCGGTGTGGGACGAGGTCTACGCGACCCGGCTACCGCCGCGGCCGAGTGGCGCGGGCCGGGCCGATGCCACCGTGGCCGGGCCGGATGTCAGGGCGCAGCCGCTGCGGGCGACACCGGACGCGGTCGTGGCCCGGCGCGCGCCAACCCGCCCGGTGGCTCGCCGGACCCGCGCCGGGCTCGCCTGGCGAACGTTGGTCATCGGTGGCGCGGTACTCGGTGGCGTCGTCGTCGGCCTGCTCATCGCACTCCTCACGCGAGGACGCTGAAATGTCGGAGCCGGACTTCCGGGTGCTCGGGCCGCTGCGCGTGCTGCGCGGCGATGCCGAGGCCGAGCTGCGCGGCGACAAGCCGCGCGCGGTGCTCGCGCTGTTGCTGCTGCGGCGCAACCGGCTCGTACCGGCGGCGGTGTTCGCCGACGAGATCTGGCGCCGCGATCTCGGCGAGGTGCAGGCCAACCTGCAGGTGCTGGTGAGCCAGCTACGCCGGGCGCTGCGCCCGGCGGACGCCGACGGACGCGGTGCCGACCAGCGCTATATCCGCACCGCCAACACCGGATACTCGATCACCGTGGCCGACGAGTCGTTCGACCTCGCTCGCTTTCACGCGCTGCGGGTCCGGGCCGGCGAAGCGCGCGCGGCCGGCGATGCACCCGCAGCCGGCCGGCTGTGCGCGGCGGCGCTCGCGCAGTGGAGCGGCGAGCGGGCGTTGGAGGATCTCGCCGGGTTGCCGTTCGCCGACGCCTTTGCGCTGACCGCGCAGCAGGAGTGGCTGGGCGTGGTCGAATCGCGGCTCGCGGCCGACCTCGCGTGCGGACGGCATCAGGAGGTGCTCGGCGAACTGCTCGGGTTGACCCGTCGCTATCCGCTCCACCACGCACTGTGCGGGCAGTTGCTCGTCGCGCTCACCCGTTGCGGACGTGCCGCCGACGCCGCACGCGAGTACCACGAGTTCCGCGCTCGCTACGAGCGGGAGCTGGGCTCGGGAGTGCCCGAGCCGCTGCGGCGAGTTTGGTCCGCGGTGGCCCGCGGCGCCGAGGTGCCGTCGACGTTCGGTGCGCCCGCAGGCGCCGAGCGCACCCTGGTCGATGACGCGCTGGCCGGTTTGCGCGGCGAGTTGGTCTTCGGCAACGGAGGGCGACGCGGGATCGGCGGCCGCGTGACGATCGGCCGGGTCGGCTGCGACGTATTGTTTCCAGATCCGAAAGTCAGCAAGAGCCATGCGATCATCTCGCCGACTCCGGACGGGTTCGTGATCACCGACCTGCAGTCGACGAACGGCACGTTCGTCAACGGGAACCCGGTGGTGGTGCCCCAACCGCTCGCGCACCTGGACCGGATCCGGGTCGGTGACACCGAGGTCGTCTTCCGGCTGCTGGAGTCCTGATCTCAGAACGGGCCGATCGTGATCGGGGTGAGGAACAGGTCGCGCGCTAGCGCGACGAGCGCCGGATCCTGATCGGCGGTCGACCCGTCGAGATACCAGAGGTCGAACACGGCGATCGTGGCGTCTTCGCCCGCGACCACGAACACCTCGTGCGCGGGGATTCGCGCCGGCCAGCCGGCCGGGCGCACCCCGCTGCGTAGCAGGTCGTTCAACCCGCCGGTGCCCGGTGCGTTCTCCAGCCGGGACAGCTCCGACGCCTCTTGGTAGGGGTCTCCGGACCGGCTTGGCGGCATCGTCACCACGATGACAGACATGGCGACCGTGCGCCCGTGGTACGGGATGGTGACCAGGCGACGCCCGATCCCGGTCGGGCACGGATGGGCACGGAAGAACGCGATCATCGCGGCACCGTAGGAGTTCGCGGCGCAGTTCTGGGCGGTGTCCTCCGCGCGGACCGTTGCGACGTATTGGCCGCCGGAGTGTGCCATCGCGGTGATCGTGCGGCCGATGCGACCAGGCGCGCTCGGCGCCGCGGATGCCGGCGCCGTGGGAGTGGTCGACGCGCCCGCCCCGATCACGAACTGCCTGGTCGCGACCAGACGGCCGTTGCGATACGCCACCGTGGTGCTCGCCCGCCCGGACGGGCAGCAGTGCGCGTCGGCACCGTGCCAGTAGCTGCCGGCCACGGTGACCACACCGCCGCTGACGGCCGGGTGCAGGCCGACCAGGCCGGACTGCGTGCCCGGGACGGTGCCGAGGTCGTTCGTGGTGAACACGCCGAGCCCATGCGGCCGGCCGCCGGCGCCATCGAACACCGCGATGCTCCACCAGAACGTGCCGGTGCCGCTGTTGCTGCCGGTGCCGGCGCACAGCAGGGTCAGCGCCGCCACGTCCGGGCCGCCGGCCAGCCGGCCGTACCGCACCGCGCCGACCTCGCCGAGTTGGTAGCCGCCCGGCGGCAGCCCAGCGATGGATGATGCCGCCGGGAGCGGCCACTTTGCCGTGCCGTTGTGCAGCGTGATCCCGGTTCGCGAGAAGCACGCCTTGCCGGGGATGGTGACGTTCTTCCAGTTCACGCCGTGCAGGTCGAAGGACGCAGGCTGCACGGCGGTGGTCCGGCTCGTCGCGGCCACCGGCGTCGCCACCACAGTCGGCGGGGCCGCCGCGTGCTTGGCCGGCGACCCGCCCAGTTGGGTGACGGCGATCACGACGGCCGCCCCGGCCGCGACGGCGCCCACGCCGATCCCGGTCAGGGCGCGCGGCGAGTGGAGCACGTGGCGCAGCCGGCTCGGCCCGGTCGTGCGGTGGCCGAGCGGGCGGGCCGGGCCCGACACCGTGCTGGGCGCTCCCGCGACGACGGGTGTAGCACCGCCGCCGGCCTGTGCCGCGAGCGTGGCACTGACCAGCCCGGCCACCCCCGCCCCGGCCCACCAGCCGGCGCCGAAGGTGTGCTCGGCCGCCTCGTCGAGCGCGCCCAGGAACTGGACGGCGTCGGCGGGGCGATCCTGCGGCGCCGGGGACAGGGCAGCGGCGAGCACCGCCCCCAGCGGTGCGGGGACGCCACCCAGGTCCGGCCGCCCGCCGCCGAACTGGGCGGCCAGCACGGCCTGCGGTGTCGGACCGGCGAAGGCCGGCTGCCCACGCAGCAGCAAGGTGAGGACGGCGGCGGCGGAGTACACATCCGACGCCGGTGCCAGCGGCCGGCCACCGGCGGCTTCCGGGCTCAGGTAACCAGGCGTGCCGCTGAAACCGATCGCGCCGGCCGGCTGGGCCAGGCCGAAATCGATGAGCCGCGTGACGCCGTCGCGGTCGAGCAGCACGTTGCCGGGCGCGAAGTCCCCATGGACGACGCCGTTCGTGTGCGCGTGCGCCAGACCCAGCAACGCGCCGCGGACGGTGCCGACCGCCTGCACGGGGGTGAATCGGCTGGCACCGGTCACCACGTCGGGAAGCGCCGCTCCGTCGATCCACTCCTCCACCAGCCAGACCTGCTCGCCGCTCTCGATCAGGTCGATGACGCCGACGATGTTCGGGTGCGGGAGCGCGGCGAGCAGTCGGGCCTCGGCCCGCAGCCGCTCGACCGACGTGAATGCCGCGCGCGCGACCTGCTTGATGGCGACGGCACGGCCGAGCGCGTGGTCGTACCCGCGCCACACGGCGCCGGTCGCAGACACGGCGACCTGAGCCAGTACCTCGTAGTTGTCGAGCGTCCACCCGGTGTCGGTCATGGCACATCCCCCGATGTCCGTGCGTTCCCGCGCGACGGTCGTCGCACGCAGCGCACGCAGGATTTCTACCGCCGCCAAAGGCACGCTTGGAAGTCCCCAAACCGCCCGGCTTGCAAACGCTGGGGTCAGCGCGGTCCAGCGAGCGTGAAGTCGTCGAAGTGGAAACCGGGCGAAACGACACAAGCCACCAGGCAGGCCTCGTCGCCGGCGGGCTCGGCGGTCTGCCATTCGTCGGCGCGCACCAGGTACTGGCCCCCGGAGCGCAGCTCACAGCTGCGCCCGGCGCCCGGCTCGGACCCGAAACCGCCCACGGTGATCCGCAACGGCCCGCCGCCCTGCCACAGCCACAACTCCGGCGAGGTGACCCGGTGCCACGCTGAGCGCTGACCGGATTCGAGCAGGAACGCCACGCAGGTGACGAGTGACCGGCGCCCGCGCGGGGTGTCGACGGTCAGTTCGTGCCGCCAGGTCTCGCGGTACCAGCCACCTTCAGGATGTGGGATCAGTTCCAGGCCGGTCGGATCCAGCGACATACAAGCAGGGTATGCGCGACGATCAGGAGATGAGCTCCGGCAACTCGAAGTGGTCGATCAAGTCCCAGGACAGCGTGCTGTCCGTCTGCAGCCGCGGTTCGGTGCTGTCGATCGGATCGGTGGGCTCGTTCGGGTCCGTCGCGTCGATCGGCTCGGCGCTGTCGGTGCTGTCCGTCGGCTCCGTGCTCTCGGTGGCCGCGATCTTGTCCGCCTACGCCGAGCGCTCGATCATGTCTGCGCGGGCCCGGCGCAAGGTGCTCGGCGCATAGGCACGTGCGGGATCCCGTCGTCGACGAAGTCGGCGCCGGCCCGCTCGAACCCGAACCGCGCGTACCAGTCGAACAGGTACGTCTGGGCGTCGAGAACCACTTCACGTCCGGCGCTGAGCTCGAGGGCACGGCGCACGAGTGCGTCGGCCAGCCGCTGGCCTCGGGCATCGCGGCGGGTGGCGACCCGGCCGACGCGCGCGACCCCGCCCGGATCGGTGAGCACGCGCAGGGTGGCCACCACTTCGTCATCGCGGGTGATCCACACCTGCCGCGCCGCGGGCTCCAGGTCGCGGCCGTCGAGGTCGAGATACACGCATTCCTGCTCGACGACGAACACCGCCGAGCGCAGCGCCAGGATGGCGTAGAGCGTGACGGGGTCGAGCTCGGCGCTCGCTGCGTCGTGGATCTCCATGCCGTGCGAGCCTGCCACGACGGTGGTGTTGTATGGGCGCATGGCACTTTCCAAGCCCGTCATCGGGCCCGGCAGCGGGGACGCGCCAGGTGATCTGAAGATCGAGGACATCGTCGTCGGCGAAGGTGCCGAGGCGAAGCCCGGCGACACCGTGGAGGTGCACTACGTCGGCGTCGAATTCCGCAACGGCCAGGAATTCGACGCGTCGTGGAACCGCGGCGAGTCGATCGAGTTCGCGCTGCGCGGCCTGATCCAGGGCTGGCAGGAGGGAATCCCGGGCATGAAGGTCGGTGGCCGGCGCGAGCTGACCATCCCACCGGAGAAGGCCTACGGGCCGGCCGGCGGCGGTCATCAGCTCTCCGGCAAGACCCTCGTGTTCGTGATCGACCTGCTCGGCGTGCGCTGACCCCCTCTCACGCGAGGTGTCCGTCCTCGGTGGGCTATCCGGCCGCGCAGTGGACAACTCGCGGGGAGGGCAGGCCATCAGGCCACGGCGAGGCGGTTGCCGTCGAGCAACGCGCCCGCCTGCTTGACGGTCCGCACGATCGGTGAGATCTCCATCGCCTGCACGCCGGCGATCGCGCCGACCCGGATGGTGACGAACTCGTACAGCGCCCGTAGGTCGCGGCAAATCACCGCGGCGACGAGGTTCTGGGCGCCGGAGATCGCCGCGGCGTAGGCGACCTCAGGTTCGCGGGCGAGCGCCGCACCGGCAGCGGCCAGGGCGGCGGGGGTGACGCTCAGCCACAGGTACGCCGGGCTGTGGAACCCGAGCGCCGACGCGACGATGTCGACGTCGAGATTGGCGACCCGCTGCTCGAGCAGCGTTCGGAGCCGGCGGGCGGCGCGTGCCTCACTGACGCCGGTGGCCGCGGCCAGCGTGGAATACGGCGCACGACCGTCGCGCACCAGCAGATCGAGCATCGTCAGGTCAGCAGCGGACAGGTCGGCGACCGACCCGTTGTGAGGTGCACCGTTGTCGGCCGGCGTGCGCAGCCGGGTGGTCGCGGCGGCGTCCAGCGCGTCGGCGAGCTCGGTCCAGTCGTCGGCGCGTCCGCCGACGAACTGGTGCAGCACGACCGAGGCCGTGACGCCGAGGACCGGCGTGGTGCGCGGCAGCCGCTGCATGAGCAGGTCGTCGCGCGCCTGCTCGGTGCGGGCCCGCAGCGCGCACAGCACCTCCGAACCGCCGCCGGTCAGCGACACCCAGCCGACGTCGTCGCGCTGGGCCAGGGCCTGGGCCAGCGCACCCGATCCGCTCGGGCGGCATTGCACGCGCAGCGTCCAGTTGCTCTGACCCATCGAGGTCGGGTTCACCACGGCGGTGACCCGCACCAGACCGGCGCGGTGCAGCCGCCGGTAACGCCGGGCCACGGTCTGCTCGGAGGTGTCGAGCAGCTCGGCGAGCAGACGGAACGGCGCACGGGGCGAGACCTGCAGGGCACGGATGATTGCGCGGTCCAACGGATGGTTGATGACGGATTCTGACGATGCCGCGCTCATTGTGGAAGTTAACCACACAGGTCCGGGAAATGTCCGGCTCGATGTCGTCCCCGGGCGGGATAGTTCACCTGTCGATCCGGACCGAACTCCGTTCGTCGTATCCACGAGAGAAAGATGGTGCAACGCCATGCGGAAATGGATGCCGCTGATCGCAGTGTGTCTCGGCACGTTCATGCTGCTGATCGACGTGACCATCGTGAACGTCGCGTTGCCGGCGATGGCCGACGACCTGAACACCGCCTTCTCCTCCCTGCAGTGGGTCGTCGACGCCTACGCGCTCACCCTGGCCGCGCTGCTGATGGGGATCGGCGCGCTCGCCGATCTCGTCGGCCACCGGCGCACCTACATCGTGGGACTCGCGGTCTTCGCGCTCTCCTCGCTCGCCTGCGGGCTCGCGCCGAACGTGGGCGTGCTGATCGCGGCCCGGGCGGTCCAGGGCGTCGGGGCAGCCGCCATGTTCGCGACCACCTTCGCACTGCTCAACGCCGCCTACCAGGGCCGCGAACGCGGCGTCGCGTACGGCATGTGGGGCGCGGTCGGTGGCGCGGCCGCCGCGATCGGCCCGGTGCTCGGCGGGTTGCTCACCGAGTGGATCAGCTGGGAGTGGATCTTCTTCGTGAACCTGCCGATCAGCGTGGCGGCGATCGCGATGACGCTCGTGACCTTCGACCGGGACGCGCCGGATCGCTCCCGCCACGTCGACATCGCCGGCACCCTCACCTTCACCGTCGCCGCCGGCTCGCTCACCTTCGCGCTGATCCGCGGCAACGAGTACGGCTGGGGCGCCGCGAGCGTGGTCGGCTTGTTCGTCCTGAGCGCCGTGTCGCTGGTCGTGTTCGTACTGGTGCAGCAGCGCAGCCGTCATGCGATGTTCGACCTGCAGCTGCTGCACAACCGCACCTTCGTCGCCGTCATGGTGGCCGCGCTGGTCAGCAGTTTCGCCGCCTTCGCCGCGCTGACCTATGTCTCCATCTGGTTGCAGTCCGTGCAGGGGTTGTCGCCGATCGAGGCCGGCCTCACCGGCTTGCCGCTGTCGGTGGTCGCGTTCCTGACCGCTGCGCTCACCGGCCGGTTCGTGCACCGCATCCAGCCCGGCCACCTGATCGGGGGCGGCACCGTGCTGATCGGCATCGGCTCGGTGCTCGAGGCGGCGCTGCTGTGGGTGCACGCCGACTGGCCCTCGCTGATCCCGGGCTACGTGCTCGTGGGTCTCGGGGTGGGGCTCTCGATCCCGACCCTGAGCTCCACCGCAATGTCGACGGTGCCGCCCACCCGCGGCGGCATGGCCGCCGGCGCGGTGAACACCGGGCGGCAGCTGAGCTTCGCCATCGGCATCGCAGTGCTCGGCAGCGTGTTCACCGCGCGGATCGCGGCGTATCTGTCCGACCACGGTGTAGCGGCCGCGGACCGTACCGCGCACGCGCTGTCCGGCGGTCAGGCGCAGCGGGTCCTGGCCGCGGTGCCCGCGAGCCAACGCGACCGCGCCGACGCCGTCATCCACGGCGCCACCGCGAGCGGCGTCGAGGCCGCGTTGCTCGGCGCCGGGATCGTCGGCATCGTGGCGGGTATCGCCGTCATCGTGATGATGTGGCCGGCGACGCCGAAAGCCGCCGCGAGCGAACCCGCCGAAGTGGTCGCCGTTCCACAGTGATCAAGAGCGCGATCTGGTGCCAGGCGACCAGATCGCGCTTTCGATCACCCGAATGACCGGTTGCGTGGGGCGGGGACAAAGGCCGCCCGCACGGGAATACACTCTGCGAAACGGCTCGTGAAGGCGTTCACAAAGTCTCACCGTGCAAGGAGGACCGCGATGTCGGCCCCCGCGCAGACCACCCAGGCGCGCCCCGCCGGCCTCGAGGCGGAAACCGCCGAACAGGCCGACGTGATCGTCGTCGGCGCCGGCCCGGCCGGCAGCAGCGCCGCCTACTGGCTGGCCCGCAGCCGGCCTCGACGTCGCGCTGCTGGAGAAGACGACGTTCCCGCGCGAGAAGGTCTGCGGCGACGGGCTCACCCCGCGCGGCACCCGCGCGCTCGTCGACATGGGCATCGACGTCAGCGAGGCGACGGCTGGCTGCACAACCGCGGGCCTGCGGGTGATCGGCGGCGGCCAGCGCCTGCACCTGGACTGGCCCGACCTGACGACCTTCCCGCCCTTCGGGCTGGTCCGCCCGCGGGCGGACCTCGACGCGCTGCTCGCCAAGCAGGCCGTCAAGGCCGGCGCGCGGCTGCACGAGCAGCACCACCGTCACCGAGCCGGTGCTCGACGACGCCGGCCGGGTGGTCGGCGGTGGCCGGGCGAGACCGTCGACAAGCGGCCGGTGAGCTTCCGCGCGCCGCTCGTGCTCGCCTGCGACGGCGTGTCCGGGCAAGCTGGCCCAGCGCCTGGGCATCCACCGCAACGACAAGCGGCCGCTCGGCGTCGCGGTGCGCCGCTACTACACCAGCCCGCAAGACCCACGACGACTACCTCGAGTCGTGGCTGGAGCTGTGGGACGGCAAACCCAACGACGTCCGACCTGCTGCCCGGCTACGGCTGGATCTTCGGCATGGGCGACGGCACGGTGAACGTCGGGCTCGGCGTGCTGAACTCGAGCGCCGGGTTCCGGAAGACCGACTACCGCGCGCATGCTCACCCGCTGGCTGGACAACACGCCCGAGGAGTGGGGGCTGCGCGAGCAGAACGCGACCGGCCCGATCCGCGGCGCCGCGCTGCCGATGGGCTTCAACCGCACCCCGCACTACCGCGACGGCCTGCTGCTGGTCGGCGACGCCGGCGGCACGGTGAACCCGTTCAACGGCGAGGGCATCCCGTACGCGATGGAGTCGGGCAAGTTCGCCGCCGAGGCCGTCGTCGCAGGCGCTGGCCCGACCGGCCGGCGCCGAGCCGGGAGGCGGCGCTGCACGGCCTACCCGGCCGGCATGCGCGCACGAGTGGGGCGCGTACTACCGGCTCGGCGGCGTGTTCGTGAAGCTGATCGGCAACCCGAAGGTGATGCAGGCCTGCACCCGGCACGGCCTGCCGCACCCGGCGCTGATGCGGTTCGTGCTCAAGCTGCTGGCCAACCTGAGCGACCCGCACGGCGGCGATGCTGTCGGACCGGGTCGATCAACATCCTGACCGCGCCTGACCCCGCCGGTGCGTTAGGCATGCCTAACCCACGGCCTCGCGCCGCACCCGGGCTAGCCTGTAAAACGCTTCCGCCCGAGCCGGTTCCGGGCCTGCAGCCGAAGGGAGATCCGCGCTAGTGCTCGCGCCATATCTGCCGATCGTGCTGCTGTTCGCGTTGGCGTTCGCTGTTCGCGTTCTTCTCGGTCGCGATCGCGCCGTTCACCGGCCCGCAGCGGTACAACCGGGCGAAGCTGGACGTCTACGAGTGCGGCATCGAGCCGACGCCGCAGCCGGTCGGGCCGCACCGGTTCCCGATCAAGTACTTCCTGACGGCGATGCTGTTCATCGTCTTCGACATCGAGATCATCTTCCTGTACCCGTGCGCCGTCGCGAACAAGGCGCTCGGCCTGTTCGGGCTGGTCGAGATCATCCTGTTCATCGTCACCGTGTTCGTCGCCTACGCCTACGTCTGGCGGCGCGGCGGGCTGGATTGGGACTAGGCACATGGGTCTCGAAGAGAAACTGCCCGACGGCGTCCTGCTGACGTCGCGTCGAGAAGCTGGTCAACTGGACGCGCAAGTCGTCGCTGTGGCCGGCCACGTTCGGCCTGGCCTGCTGCGCGATCGAGATGATGACCTTCGGCGCGCCGCGCTACGACTCGGCGCGCTTCGGCATGGAGGTCTTCCGGCCTCGCCGCGCCAGGCCGACCTGATGATCGTGGCCGGCCGGGTGAGCCAGAAGATGGCGCCGGTGCTGCGCCAGATCTACGACCAGATGCCCGAGCCGCAAGTGGGTGCTCGCGATGGGCGTCTGCGCGTCAGCTCCGGCGGCATGTTCAACAACTACGCGATCGTGCAGGGCGTCGACCACGTCGTGCCGGTCGACATGTACCTGCCCGGCTGCCCGCCGCGGCCGGAGATGCTGATCGACGCGATCCTCAAGCTGCACGACAAGATCATGGACGAGCCGCTCGGGCCCGAAGCGCGCGCCAAGCGCGCTCGCCGACCAGAAGGTCGAGCTCGTCCCGTCGTCAGCCAGAGGTACGCGCGATGACGATGGGCGGTCCGGTCGAGCGCCCGGTCCCGACGACTCGGAGCCGGAGCACGACGCCGACCGACGTCGCGCGCGCCGACGATCGGCACCGGCAGCGCGATCGAGCCGGCCGCACCGCCGACTCCGCCGTCGGCATCGAGCGGACGGGCATGTTCGGCGTCGCCGGCACCGGCGACACCTCCGGCTTCGGCGGCCTGGTCCGCGAGCCGTGGACGCCGCCGGCGGCCGCAGCGCCCGTACGGCGGCTACTTCGACGAGGTCGTCGACGCGCTCGACGGCGGCCTACCCGGCCGTTCGACGACGCGATCGAGAAGGTCGTCGTCGACCGCGGCGAGCTGACCCTGCACATCGACGCGCGAGCACCTGCTCGGAGTCGCCGCCGACGCTGCGCGACGACGCCGGCGCTGCGCTTCGAGCTGTGCTCGACCGTGTCCGGCGTCGACTACCTCGGCGTCGGCGAACCGGCTGCACGTCGGTCTACCACCTGACGTCGATGACCTACCGCCGCCGGATCCGGCTCGAGGTCGCGCGTCACCGTCGAGGACCCGCACGTCCCGTCGCTGACCGCGGTCTACCCGACGGCCGACTGGCAGGAGCGGGAGACGTACGACATGTTCGGCATCATCTTCGACGGCCACCCGGCGCTGACCCGGATCCTGATGCCGGACGACTGGGACGGCCACCCGCAGCGCAAGGACTACCCGCTCGGCGGCATCCCGGTGGAGTACAAGGGCGCGACGATCCCGCCCCCGGACGAGCGGAGGGCCTACAGATGACCCGACGAATCCAGCGCTTCGCTGCCGACCTGCCCATACACTCCGGCGCTACGAGGTGACGCCCGAGTGACCACGACCGACCGTACGCACCGTCTCGGGAGACGACCGAGGGCCGGGTCTTCACCGTCACCGGCGGCGACTGGGACGCGGTCCTCGGCGGCGGCGACCCGATCGACGACGAGCGCATCGTCCTCAACATGGGCCCGCAGCACCCGTCCACCCACGGCGTGCTGCGGCTGGTCCTCGAGCTCGAGGGCGAGACCGTCACCGAGGCCCGCGCCGTCATCGGCTACCTGCACACCGGCATCGAGAAGAACACCGAGTTCCGCACCTGGACCCAGGGCGTCACGTTCCTGACCCGCGCGGACTACCTCTCGCCGTTCTTCAACGAGACGGCGTACTGCCTGGGCGTCGAGAAGCTGCTCGGCATCGAGGCGCCGCGCGCGCGCGCAGCTGATCCGGGTGCTGATGATGGAGCTCAACCGGATCTCCTCGCACTTGGTGTGGCTCGCCACCGGCGGCATGGAGCTCGGCGCGCTGACCGCGATGACCAACGGCTTCCGCGAGCGCGAGCGCTGCCTGGACATCTTCGAGCTGATCACCGGCCTGCGGATGAACAACGCGTACATCCGTCCCGGCGGCGTCGCGCAGGACCTGCCGGACGGCTACGACGAGAAGATCCGCGACTGGATCCTCGAGATGCCGCAGAGGAGCTGCGCCGGCGTCGACAAGCTGCTGCCCGGCCAGCCGATCTGGGTGCAACCGGCTCAAGGACGTCGGCTGGATCGGCGTCGAGGGCTGCCTCGCGCTCGGCATCACCGGCCCGATGCTGCGCTCCGCCGGCCTGCCCTGGGACCTGCGCAAGACCGAGCCGTACCTGCGGCTACGAGACGTACGACTTCGAGGTGCCGACGCGACGACCGCGGCGACTGCTGGTCGCGGTTCCTGGTGCGGGTCGCCGAGATGCGCGAGTCGCTGAAGATCGTCGAGCAGGTGCTCGACCGGCTCGAGCCCGGACCGGTCGATGGTCGACGACCCGAAGATCGCCTGGCCGGCGCAAGCTCGCGCTCGGCCCGGACGGCATGGGCAACTCGCTCGAGCACATGCAGAAGATCATGGCGACGTCGATGGAGTCGCTGATCCACCACTTCAAGCTGGTCACCGAGGGCTTCCGGGTGCCGGCCGGGCAGGTCTACCAGGCCGTCGAGGCGCCGCGCGGCGAGCTCGGCGCGCACGTCGTCAGCGACGGCGGCACCCGGCCGTACCGCGTGCACTTCCGCGAGCCGTCCTTCATCAACCTGCAGGCGACCGCGACGCTGTCGAGGGCGGCATGATCGCCGACGTGATCGCCGCGGTCGCCTCGATCGACCCCGTCATGGGTGGGTGTGACCGATGAGCGATTCGATGACGCCATTCGGCGCCGAGGCCGCGGCCAACTTCCGGACCTCGGTGATCAACATCGATCGCCCGGGCGACCCGAGCGTGTTCGCCGACGCAGGTGCGCGCGGACGCCGCCGAGATCATCGCGCGCTACCCGGCGGGCCAGGCGCGCTCGGCGCTGCTGCCGATGCTGCACCTGGTGCAGTCCGAGCAGGGCTACGTCACCCCCGACGGCATCGCGTTCTGCGCCGACAGCTCGGCCTCACCAAGGCCCAGGTCGCCGCGGTCGCGACGTTCTACACGATGTACAAGCGCAGCCCCACCGGCGAGTACCTCGTCAGCGTCTGCACCAACACGCTGTGCGGGATGCTCGGCGGCGACGAGATCTTCGCCGCGCTGTCCGAGCAGCTCGGCGTCGGCCACGAACGAGACCACCGCCGACGGCACGATCACCCTGGAGCACGCCGAGTGCCTGGCCGCCTGCGACTACGCGCCGGTCGTCACGGTCAACTACGAGTTCTTCGACAACCAGACGGTCGGAGTCGCGCCGACGACGCTGGTCGAGCCAGCTGCAGGCGGGCGAGCGGCCCGCGCCCACCCGCGGCGCGCCGCTGTGCACGTTCAAGCGAGATCGAGCGACAGATCGCCGGCTTCTTCGACGCGCAGACCTTGCGCCGGAGCGAACGGCACCGGCGTGCCGACCGAGGTGGGCGTGCAGCTCGCGCTCGAACGCGGCGAGTCCGCACCGTCGTACGCGACGCGGACACGGCCGCGCACGGCGGCGGCGCCCGGACGCGGGGCAGCACGGCAGGGCCGAGCGCTCACGACGCGCCGCTGCAGACCGCCGAATCCGATCCCCGCACCCGGCCGAGCCGGGCGCCGAGACGGAGGAGTAGATGCCGCTCACTCCGGTGCTCACCAAGCGGTTCGGCACCGACCAGCCGTGGAAGATCGACAACTACGAGCGCGCTCGACGGCTACAGCGGGCTGCGCAAGGCGCTGACGGCGAACCCCGACGAGCTGATCGCGATGGTCAAGGACTCCAACCTGCGCGGCCGCGGCGGCGCCGGCTTCCCGACCGGCATGAAGTGGGGGTTCATCCCGCAGGCCAAGCCGGCGAGCGGCCAAGCCGCACTACGTCGTGGTCAACGCCGACGAGGGCGAGCCGGGCACCTGCCGCGACCTGCCGCTGATGATGAACGACCCGCACTCGATGATCGAGGGCATCATCATCGCCTGCTACGCGGTGCGCGCCGAGCACGCCTTCATCTACATCCGCGGCGAGGCCGTGCACGCCATCCGCCGCGTGCACGCCGCGGTGCGCGAGGCCCGCGCCAAGGGCTACCTCGGCACGAACATCCTCGGCTCCGGGCTTCGACTGCGACATCACCGTGCACGGCGGCGCCGGCGCCTACATCTGCGGCGAGGAGACGGCGCTGCTCGACTCGCTCGAGGGCAAGCGCGGCCAGCCCCGGCTCAAGCCGCCGTTCCCGGCCACCAACGGCCTCTACGACGCGCCGACCGTGGTGAACAACGTCGGCACCCTCGCCAGCGTGCCGTACATCGTGCTGGGCGGCGCCGACTGGTTCAAGCCGATGGGCCCCGAGGGCTCGCCCGGCCCGTGCATCTACTCGCTGTCCGGGCGCATCGCGAACCCCGGCCAGTACGAGGCGCCGATGGGCACCACGCTGCGCGAGCTGATCGAGATGGCCGGCGGCATGAGCCGCGGCAAGGCGCTGAAGTTCTGGACGCCCGGCGGCTCGTCCACGCCGCTGCTCACCGCCGAGCACCTGGACGTGCCGCTGGACTTCGACTCCGTCGTCAAGGCCGGGTCGATGAACGGCACCTCGGCCGTGATGATCTTCGACGAGGACGACTGCGTCGTGCGCGCGGTGAAGAAGTGGATCGGAGTTCTACCGAGCACGAGTCGTGCGGCAAGTGCACGCCGTGCCGCGAGGGCACCTACTGGTACGTCGGCATCTACGAGCGGCTCGAGCACGGCGAGGGCACCGAGGAGGACCTCGACACGCTGCTCGACCTGTCCGACAACATCCTCGGCCGCTCGTTCTGCGCGCTCGGCGACGGCGCGACCAGCCCGGTCATCGTCGTCGATCAAGTACTTCCGCGACGAGTACCTCGCGCACCTGGAAAACCACGGCTGTCCGTTCCCGGAGCCCGCACTCTCGCAGGAGCGCACTGACCATGACCACCGAGCGACGCTTGCGAGCGAGCCATGACCACTGACGACGCTTCGGAGAGCATGCCACCGACGACGCTGCGACGAGCCGCAGACGCCGAGGACCTCGTCACCGTCACGATCGACGGGATCGAGGTCTCCGTGCCCAAGGGCACGCTGATCATCCGCGCCGCCGAGCAGATCGGCATCCAGATCCCGCGCTTCTGCGACCACCCGCTGCTCGACCCGGCCGGCGCCTGCCGGCAGTGTCTGGTCGAGGTCACCGACATGGGCAACGGCCGCGGCATGCCCAAGCCCGCCGCGGCGTGCACCACCACCGTGATGCCCGGCATGGTCGTCAAGACGCAGCTACACGTCGCCGGTCGCCGACAAGGCGCAGCAGGGCGTCATGGAACTGCTGCTGATCAACCACCCGCTCGACTGCCCGATCTGCGACAAGGGCGGCGAGTGCCCGCTGCAGAACCAGGCGATGAGCAACGGCCGCGCCGAGACCCGATTCCTCGAGAAGAAGCGCACCTTCCCGAAGCCGATCGCGATCTCGTCGAACGTGCTGCTCGACCGCGAGCGCTGCGTGCTGTGCCAGCGCTGCACCCGCTTCTCGCTAGCAGATCGCCGGTGACCCGTTCATCGACCTGCTCGAGCGCGGCGCCGCAGCAGCAGATCGGCACCAGCGCCGAAGTGCCGTTCCAGTCCTACTTCTCCGGCAACACCGTGCAGATCTGCCCGGTGGGCGCGCTGACCGGCGCGTCCTACCGCTTCCGCGCCCGGCCCGTTCGACCTGCAGTCGACCGACTCGGTCTGCGAGCACTGCGCGTCGGGCTGCGCGCAGCGCACCGACTGGCGCCGGTCGCAAGGTCACCCGGCGGCTGGCCGGCGACGACCCGCACGTCAACGAGGAGTGGAACTGCGACAAGGGCCGCTGGGCGTTCCACAACGCCACCCAGCCCGACCGCATCCTCACCCCGCTGGTGCGCGACCCGGACCGGCGACCTCGTGGCCGACCAGCTGGCCGACGGCGCTCGAGCGTGCCGCACAGGGGCTCGCCGAGGCCGTCGACCGCGGCGGTGTCGGCGTGCTGCCCGGCGGGCGGCTCACCGAGGAGGACGCCTACGCCTACGCGAAGTTCGCCCGCGTCGCGCTCGGCACCAACGACATCGACTTCCGCGCCCGCGCCGGCTCGGCCGAGGAACTCGACTTCCTCGCCGCGCAGGTCGCCGGGCACGACGCCCGAGCACGTGTCCTACGCCGACCTGGAAGCCGCGCCCGCGGTGCTGCTCGCCGGCTTCGAGCCCGAGGAGGAGTCGCCGATCGTCTTCCTGCGGCTGCGCAAGTCGACCCGGCTCGGCAAGACCGCGGTGTGCTCGCTCGCGCCGTTCGCCACCCGCGGGCTCGACAAGCTGGCCGGCACGCTGCTGCCGCTGCGTGCCCGGCGCCGAGGCGACCGCACCTCGGCTCGCTCGACGCGGAGGTCGTCGCCGCGCTGGGCGGCCCGGGCGCGCTGATCCTGGTCGGCGAGCGGCTGGCCACCGCACCCGGCGCGCTGAGCGCCGCCGCCGCGCTGGCCGAGCGCACCGGCGCGCGGCTGGCCTGGGTGCCGCGGCGCGCCGGCGAGCGCGGCGCCGTCGACGCCGGAGCGCTGCCGACGCTGCTGCCCGGCGGCCGTCCGGTCAGCGACGACGTCGCCCGGGCCGAGGTCGAGCGGGTCTGGGGACCGCGACGCGTACCCGACGCAGCCCGGTCGCGACGCGCTGGCGATCCTCGGCCGCCGCCGAGGGCGAGCTCGCCGCGCTGGTCGTCGGCGGCGTCGACCCGGCCGACCTGCCCGATCCCGCGCTGGCGGCCGAGGCGCTCGAACGCGCCGGCTTCGTGGTCAGCCTCGAGATCCGGCACAGCGCGGTCACCGAGCGCGCCGACGTCGTGCTCCCGGTCGCGCCGCCGGCCGAGAAGGCCGGCCGCTACGTCAACTGGGAGGGCCGGCGCCGCCCGTTCGAGCTGACGCTGATCACGGCACCGGCGCGCTGGCGGACGGCCGGGTGCTCAACGCGCTGGCCGACGAGCTCGACGTCGACCTCGGCCTGCACACCGTCGAGGCCGCGCGCGCCGAGTTGACTGCGCCTCGGCGTCGGCCGGCACCCGGGCGGCCGCGCCGACCGCTCTGGCGGCTGCCCCGGCCGCGCCGCAGGCGGGCGAGGCGGTCCTCGCCACCTGGCACGAGCTGCATCGACGCCGGCCGGATGCAGGACGGCGACGAGAACCTGGCCGGCACCGCCAAGCCCGTGCGTCGCGCGGCTGAGCGCCGCCACTGCCGCGGCGGTCGGGTGTCGCCGACGGCGATCGGCTGGCGGTCAGCACCGAGCGCGGCGCGATCGTCGTTGCCCGCGTCGGATCGACCGATGCCCGACGGCGTCGTGTGGCTGCCGACGCAACGCGCGCGGCTGCCCGCTGTACGCGACCCTGCGAGCCGGAGCCGGCGCCACGGTCAGGCTGACCGCGGTCGACGCATCCGCCGGTGGTCGGACTGGCAGGAGGCAGGCCTGATGGCACACCCCGTTGTGCTCGGCGACGCCCGAATCTGCCCGGGTTCGGCGACCAGCCGTTCTGGCTCGTCCTGCATCAAGGTCGTCGCGGTCTTCGTGTTCCTCGTGGTGATGACGCTGTTCGCGATCGTGTTCGAGCGCAAGGTCGTCGGCCGCATGCAGAACCGCATCGGCCCGAACCGGGTCGGCCCGTGGGGCATGCTGCAGTCGCTCGCCGACGGCATCAAGCTGGCCTTCAAGGAAGAGATCATCCCGGTGCTCGCCGACAAGCCGGTCTACTTCCTCGCGCCGATCATCTCGGCGGTGCCGGCGTTCCTGGCGTTCTCGGTCATCCCGTTCGGCCCGCAGGTCTCGATCTTCGGCCACCAGACCCCGCTGCAGCTCACCGACCTGCCGGTCGGCGTGCTGGTGGTGTTCGCCTGCTCCTCGCTCGGCGTCTACGGCATCGTGCTCGTCCGGCTGGGCGTCCGGCTCGACGTACCCGCTGCTCGGCGGACTGCGCTCGGCGGCGCAGATGATCTCCTACGAGGTCGCGATGGGGCTGTCGATCGTGGCGGTGTTCCTGTTCTCCGAGCACGATGTCCACGTCGCTGGATCGTCGTCCGGGCAGCGGCACCTGTGGAACGTCATCCCGCTGTTCGTCTCGTTCGCGATCTACGCGATCGCGGTCGTCGGCGAGACCAACCGGGCGCCGTTCGACCTGCCCGAGGCCGAGTCCGAGCTGGTCGGCGGCTTCCACACCGAGTACTCGTCGTTCAAGTTCGCGATGTTCTTCCTCGCCGAGTACATCAACATGGTCACCGTCTCGGCGCTGGCGACGACGCTGTTCCTCGGCGGCTGGCGGGCGCCGTGGCCGCTCTCGCTGTGGGACGGCGCGAACTCCGGCTGGTGGCCGATGCTCTGGTTCACCATCAAGGTCGATCATCGTGCATCTTCGTCTTCGTCTGGCTGCGCGGCACGCTGCCGCGGCTGCGTTACGACCAGTTCATGCAGCTCGGCTGGAAGGTGCTGATCCCGATCAACCTGGTCTGGATCCTCGCCGTCACCGCCATCCGGGTGCTGCGCGACCGCGACTGGCCGGCCTGGGAGGCCACTGCGATCCCGCTGGCCGTCGTGCTGCTGCTCGTCGTCGTGCCCGCGCTGATGATCTACGAGGGCGCAAGCGCCCGGAAGGCCGCCGACCGCGCGGACGAGGAAGAGGAGGCCGCCGAGCTACGAGCCGACCTTCCCGACCCCGCCGCTGGATCTCGTCGTGCCCAAACCGCCACCGGCGCGCCCGCTCGCCGGCGTGAGCGCGCGCCCGACCCGATCCCTGCCGGAGGCAACCGATGAGTGATCTGTCGCCACGGCAGCCGGCAGGCCCGCCGGCCGTCGACGCCGGTGCGCAGCCACCACAGACCCAAGCGACTCCCGATGCGCAGCCGGGCATCATCGGGTTCGCCAAGGGCTTCGGGCTCACCTTCTCGACGATGTTCAAGAAGGTCTACACCCAGCAGTACCCGTTCGACATCTACCCGACCGCGCCGCGCTATCACGGCCGGCACGTGCTCAACCGGCACCCGGACGGCCTGGAGAAGTGCGTCGGCTGCGAGCTGTGCGCGTGGGCCTGCCCGGCCGACGCGATCTACGTCGAGGGCGGCGACAACACCGAGGAGGAGCGCTACTCGCCCGGGTGAGCGGTACGGCGAGGTGTACCAGATCAACTACCTGCGCTGCATCTTCTGCGGGCTGTGCATCGAGGCCTGCCCGACCCGGTCGCTGACGATGAGCAACGAGTACGAACTCGCCCTCGACAACCGCCAGGAGCTGATCTACACCAAGGAGCAGCTGATGGCGCCGCTGCTGCCCGGGCATGGAGGCGCCGCCGCACCCGATGCGCCTGGGCGACGACGAGAAGGACTACTACACCGTCGAGTCGCAGGCCCCGCTGCAGCAGGGCGCGCCGCAGAGCACCGCCAACGTCGCCGGCAAGCCGATCACCGGCCGCGCCATCGAGGTCGGCAGGCACCATGGCTGAGCGTCTGGCGTTGCCGATCCGGATGTCGGCCACGGCAGCTGCCGCGTCCAGTGCGCCGAGATCGCTGGGAGACTCCTGATGAGCGCGATCTTGGCGGCCGGTGACGCTCACCCACGGCGAGGTGCCGCTCGGCGAGGCGATCGCCTTCTGGATCCTCGGTCCCGTCTCGCTGGCCGGCGCGCATCGGCATGGTGCTGTTCCGCAACGCGATCCACTCGGCGCTGTCGCTCGTGGCGACGATGATGTGCCTCGGCGCGTTCTACATGATCCAGCAGGGCCCGTTCCTCGGCCTGGTGCAGATCATCGTCTACACCGGCGCGATCATGATCTTGTTCCTGTTCGTGCTGATGCTGGTCGGACGCGACTCGTCCGACTCGATCGTCGAGACGCTGCGCGGCCAGCGGTGGGCCGCGGCGTTGTTCGGCATCGGCTTCGCGCTGCTGGTGGCGCTGCGCGTCGGCCGCGCGTTCACGGGCATCAAGCCGGTCGAACCTCGACACGCCCGAACGCCGACGGCGGCAACGTCAACTCGCTCGCGCAGCTGATCTTCACCAAGTACCTGTTCGCGTTCGAGCTCACCTCGGCGCTGCTGATCGTCGCCGCGGTCGGCGCGATGATCCTGGCCCACATCGAGCGCGACGGGCCCCAAGCCCAGCCAGAAGGCCATCGCCCGCGAGCGGATCCGCTCCGGGCGGCCGCAGCCGCTGCCCGGCCCGGGCGTGCTGTCCACCGGCGACTCCATCGGCACCCCGGCGCTGCTGCCCGACGGCACCATCGTCGCCCGAGTCGGTCATGGCCGGCAGCTTCGAGTTCCCGCCCTACGAGGGCGTGCCCGACGCCTTGCCGACCGGGGACTACGACGACAGCGAGGTACGTCAATGACACCGACGTACTACCTCGTGCTGTCGCGCGGCGCTGTTCACCATCGGCGCGGTCGGCGTGCTGGTCCGCCGCAACGCGATCGTCGTGTTCATGTGCGTCGAGCTGATGCTCAACGCGGTGAACCTGACGCTGGTCACGTTCTCGCGCATCAACGGCACGCTCGACGGGCCAGGTGATGGCGTTCTTCGTGATGGTGGTGGCCGCCGCCGAGGTCGTGGTCGGCCTCGCGATCATCATGTCCATCTTCCGAACCCGCCGGTCGGCGTCGATCGACGACGCGAACCTGCTGAAGTACTAAGGGGCCAGCGCGTTGATCGCCGCTACCGGTGTGCAGACGGGCGCCTGGCTGCTCGTCGCGATACCTGCTCTGTCCGCCGCCGTCCTGCTGCTGCTCGGCCGGCGCGCCGACAAGTGGGGCCACCTGCTCGGCGCGCTCGTCCCGGTGGCGCTGTTCGTCTTCGCCCTCATCCTGTTCTTCTCGGTCAAGGGCCAGACCGACCGCGAAGTCGACCTGCACCTGTACACCTGGGTGCCGGTGGGCAGCTTCCAGGTCGACGCCGGCATGCTGATCGACCCGCTGTCGCTGGTGTTCGTGCTGCTGATCACCGGCGTCGGCTCGCTGATCCACATCTACGCGGTCGGCTACATGTCCGCACGACCCGGGCGGCGGCGGTTCTTCGGCTACTTCAACCTGTTCATCGCCGCGATGCTGCTGCTGGTGCTGGCCGACAGCTACCTGCTGCTCTACGTCGGCTGGGAAGGCGTGGGCCTCGCCTCCTACCTGCTGATCTCCTACTACTTCACCCGCAACTCGGCGGCCACGGCCGGCAAGAAGGCCTTCTTCGCCAACCGGGTCGGTGACGTCGGGCTGTCCATCGCGATCATGCTGATGTTCGCCTACTTCGGCACGGTGTCCTTCGAGGGCGTGTTCAGCCACTTCGGTGCCGGCAGCACGGTCTCCACCGGCGTCGCCACCGCGATCGGGCTGATGCTGCTGCTCGGGGCGTGCGGCAAGTCCGGCCAGTTCCCGCTGCAGACCTGGTTGCCCGACGCGATGGAGGGCCCGACCCCGGTGTCGGCGCTCATCCACGCGGCGACCATGGTCACCGCCGGCGTCTACCTGATCGCCCGCTCCGCGCCGATCTTCAACGCCTCCGAGACCGCGCGCACGGTGGTCACCATCGTCGGCGCGATCACCCTGCTGTACGGATGTATCTGCCGGCTGCGGGCAGGACGACCTCAAACGGGTGCTCGCGTACTCGACGGTCAGCCAGATCGGCTACATGTTCCTCGCCGTCGGGCTCGGCCCGGGCGTCTATGCGATCGGGATCATCCACCTGCTCGGCCACGGCTTCTTCAAGGCCGCGCTGTTCCTGTCGGCCGGTTCGGTGATGCACGCGATGAACGACCGCATCAACATGCGTCGATTCGGTGGCCTCTGCGGTGGTCATGCCGATCACGTTCGGGGTGTTCACCTGCGGATATCTCGCGATCATCGGCATCCCGCCGTTCACCGGGTTCTTCACCAAGGACAAGATCATCGAGGCGGCGTTCGACAAGGGCGGCACCTCCGGGTGGATTCTCGGGATGTGCGCGCTGCTCGGCGCCGGGATCACCGCGTTCTACATGACCCGCGCGCTCGTCATGACGTTCTTCGGCCCGCGCCGCTGGGAAGAGGACGTGCACCCGCACGAGGCGAAGCCGATCATGACCGTCCCGATGATCATCCTGGGCATCGTGTCGCTCGTCGCCGGCTACCTCATGTACCTCAACGGCTGCGTGCAGAAATGGCTGACCCCCTCGGTCGGGCCGAGCATCGAGGAGGGCGTCCACACCATCTCGCCCGTCGTGCTCTCGGTGATCACCCTGGTCGTCGTGGTGTTCGGCGCGGCCGGCGCGTATGTCGCGTTCGGCACCCGCCCGGTGCCGGAGGTGCAGCCGCAGGATGTCACGCCGGTCACCACGTTCTCGCGGCGCAACCTGTACGCCGACGCGTTCAACGAGGTCGTCCTGATGAGGCCCGGCCAGTGGCTGACCCGGTTGCTCGTGTTCTTCGACAACCGCGGCGTCGACGGCGCCGTCAACGGGCTCGCCGCCGGTCTCGGCGGCGGTTCGGCGCGGGCCAAACGGGTGCAGACCGGATTCGTGCGAAGTTACGGGTTGTCGATGCTCGGCGGCGCCGTCGCGATCGTCGTCGTGCTGCTGGCGGTGAGGTTCCAGTGACCGACCACAGCCTGGTGCTGGTGATCCTCGTCCTGATCCCGCTCGTCGGGTCGGTGATCGTGTTCAGCCTCAAGGAAGCGCAGGCCCAGCTGGCCAAGCAGCTGACCATGGCGGTCTCGCTGATCGTGGCGGCCTACTCGATCGTGTTGCTGGTCGCCTTCGACACCGCACGGAGCGCGGTTCCAGTTCCAGGGCAGCTGGACCTGGATCAAGGCCTTCGGGGTGCACCTCGCCTTCGGCGTCGACGGCATCGCGCTGGTTCTGGTCGCGATGTCCGTCCTGCTCGTGCCGGCCGTCATCCTGGCGAGCTGGAACGCGCTCGACAGCAAGTCCGGCGCCGAGGAATCGACGCCGAGCGTCAAGCACCGCAGCGTGACGAACTACTTCGGGCTGCTGTTGCTGCTCGAGTTCTTCATGCTCGGCGTCTTCACCGCCACCGACGTGTTCCTGTTCTACGTCTTCTTCGAGGCGATGCTCGTGCCGATGTACTTCATCATCGGCAGTTTCGGCGGCCCGCGCCGCCAGTACGCCGCGATGAAGTTCTTCCTGTACTCGCTGGTCGGTGGGCTGCTGATGCTCGCCGCGGTGATCGGCCTGTACGTCACGAGCTCGGTCAGAGACCTTCTCGATCAGCGAGCTCATCGCCCACCCGCTGCCGGACAACGCCACCCAGAAGTGGCTGTTCCTCGGCTTCTTCATCGCGTTCGCGATCAAGGCGCCGCTGGTGCCGTTCCACACCTGGCTGCCCGACGCCGGCGCCGAGGCCCCGGCCGGCGGCGCCGCGCTGCTCGTCGGCGTGCTCGACAAGGTGGGCACCTTCGGGTTCCTGCGCTACTGCCTGCCGCTCTTCCCGGACGCGTCGAAGTGGTTCGCGCCGGTGATCCTGGTGCTGTCGGTCATCGGCATCCTCTACGCCGCGTTCCTGGCGATCGGCCAGCGAGACATGAAACGCCTGGTCGCCTACACCTCCGTCGCGCACTTCGGCTTCATCGGCCTCGGCATCTTCGCCTTCACCACCCAGGGCGGTACCGGCGCGGTGCTCTACATGGTCAACCACGGCTTCTCGACCGGCGCGCTGTTCATCGTGGTCGGCCTGCTCATCGCGCGTGGCAAGAGCCGCAACGTCGACGACTACGGCGGCACCGCGAAGGTCGCGCCGAAGCTCGCCGGGCTGTTCCTCATCGCCGGGTTGTCGGCGCTTGCGCTGCCCGGGATGAGCACGTTCGTCAGCGAGTTCCTGGTGCTGGTGGGCACGTTCACCCGCTACAAGGGGTACGCGATCATCGCGACCACTCGGCATCATCCTGGCCGCGATCTACGTGCTGTTCCTGTATCAGCGCACCATCCAGGGCACCGTCAGTGACAAAGGTGCAGAAGTTCAGGACCTAACCTGCGCGAGGTGTTCGCGGTCGCGCCGCTACTGGCGCTGATCGTGTTCCTCGGCGTCTACCCGAAGCCGGTGCTCGACATCATCAACCCGGCCGTCAAGGCGACGCTGTCCGACGTCGCACAAGACCGATCCGAGACCTGAGTACGGTCCGGTGGCTGGAGGACGACCGTGAGCGCCGTGAGGCTGCTGGCCGAAGAGACCATCAGCACGCCGTCGGTCGGCTACCGCGCGCTGCTGCCGATCTTCATCGTGCTCGCCGGCGCGTTGCTCGGGCTGATCGTCGAGGCGTCGTGCCGCGCCGCGACCGGTTCACGGTGCAGGTCGGGCTGTGCCTGGTCGGGTTGATCGGCGCGCTCGTCACCGTCGCGCTGCATCCACGGCAACGTCACGACCACCCCGTCGCCGGCCGGCAGCGACGTGCCGTTCGCGGGTTCGCTCGCGATCGACCGACCGGACTGTTCATCCAGGGTTCGATCCTCGTGCTGGCCGTCATGGCGATGCTGCTGATGGCCGAACGCAGCGTGGAGTCGGCAGCCCTATCGTGGCGGCCTCCGCGGTGGTCGTCGGATCGGCCGAGGACCGGCGGCTGTCGCGCACCGAGCAGGTGCAGACCGAGGTCTTCCCGCTGCTGATGTTCGCCGTCGGCGGCATGCTGATCTTCCCGGTCTCGAACAACCTGCTGCTGATGTTCGTCGCGCTCGAGGTGCTGTCGCTGCCGCTGTACCTGATGGCCGGCATGGCCCGGCAAGCGACGGCTGCTCTCGCAGGAGGCGGCGGTCAAGTACTTCCTGCTCGGCGCGTTCGCCTCGGCGTTCTTCCTGTACGGCCTCGCGCTGCTCTACGGCTACGCCGGACTCGGTCGACCTGCCGGCGATCCTGCACGCGACGGCCGACCTCGGAGAAGTCCGACGTCCTGCTCTATGTCGGGCTCGCGCTGCTGCTCGTCGGCCTGTTCTTCAAGGCCGGCGTCGCGCCGTTCCACAGCTGGACGCCGGACGTCTACCAGGGCTCACCCACACCGGTCACCGCGTTCATGGCGGCCTGCACGAAGGTCGCCGCGTTCGGCGCGATCCTTCGCGTGCTCTACGTCGGGTTCAGCACGATCGCCAATGGGACTGGCGTCCGATCATCTGGGCGGTGGCGATCGCGTCGATGGTCGTGGGTGCGGTCTTCGGGCTGACCCAGACCGACATCAAGCGCATCCTCGCCTACTCCTCGATCGCGCACGCCGGGTTCATCCTGGTCGGCGTCGTGGCGGTGTCCGCCGACGGCATCTCCAGCGTGCTGTTCTACCTGCTGACCTATGGCTTCGCCACGCTCGCCGCGTTCGGTCTGCTGACGCTGGTGCGCGACGCCGACGGCGAGGCGACGCACCTGTCGCAGTGGTCCGGGCTGGCTCGCAAGAGCCCGCTGGTGGCGATCGTCATGACGGTGTTGCTGATGTCGATGGCCGGCATTCCGTTGACGTCGGGGTTCATCGGCAAGTTCTTCGTGTTCCGCTCGGCCTATCACGTCGCGGCGCCGCTGGTGGTCATCGCGCTGATCTGCTCGGCGATCGCCGCGTTCTACTACCTGCGGATCGTGGTGCTGATGTTCTTCGCCGAGCCACCTGAGAACGGCCCGACCATCGCGATCCCGGGCTGGTCGACCACCGTCGCGCTCACCTTCGGCGTCAGTGGTCACGATCGCGCTCGGGCTCTTCCCGCAGCCGATTCTCGATCTTGCCGGCAAGGCTGCCAAACTTACCGGGTGAGCTCACCGCACGAAGTCGCCACCCCAAAGGCGCTTCACGACTCCGCGTGGGCCCCGCCGGCACCCCTGGCCGTCGCGTTCGCGGACCCGGCGCTCGAGGCGTCGGTGCGTGACGGCCTCGACGCCGTGGAGACGGCGCTGCACGAGGCGGTCCGGGCCGAGGACCGGTTCGTCGCCGACGTCGCAGGCCACCTGGTGTCCGCCGGCGGCAAGCGGTTCCGCCCGCTCGTCACGGTGCTGGCCGCGCACTTCGGCGACCCGCAACGTCCGGAGGTCGTGGCCGCGGCGGCGGTCTGCGAGCTCACCCACCTCGCGACGCTCTACCACGACGACGTCATGGACGAGGCCCCGGTGCGGCGCGGGCAGGAATCGGCGAACGTCCGCTGGAACAACACGGTGGCCATCCTGACCGGCGACTTCTTGTTCTCCCGGGCGTCGAACATCCTGGCCGACCTCGGTCCGTATGCCGTGCGGCTGCAGGCCCAGACGTTCGAGCGGCTGGTCATCGGCCAGATCCACGAGACCGTCGGACCGGCCGGCGGTGCCGACCCGATCGCGCACTACCTCAGCGTGCTGGCCGACAAGACCGGTTCGCTGATCGCCACCGCCGCCGAGTTCGGCGCGCACTACGCCGGTGCCGACGCCGCCGTGATCGACGGGTTGCGGCGCCTTCGGCGAGCGGATCGGCGTCGCCTTCCAGCTCAGCGACGACATCCTCGACATCGCCTCCGACTCCGTCGAGTCCGGCAAGACCCCGGGCACCGACCTGCGCGAAGGCATCGCCACCCTGCCCGTGCTGTACGCGCTGCGGGCCGCGGACGGCACCTCGGACCGGCTGGCCATGCTGCTCTCGCACCCGCTCGTCGACGACAGCGAGCACACCGAGGCGCTGCGGCTGCTGCGGGCGTCCGCGGCCCTGGAGGAGGCCCGCGAGACGCTGCGCTGCTACGCCGAGACCGCACGGCTGACCCTCGCCGAGCTGCCCGACACCGCGCCGCGCGCCGCGCTCGAGGCGCTCACCGAACTCGTCATCGAACGCACCGGCTGACCCGGTGGATGCCGACCCCGCCGAGGCGCCCGGGCAGTTGACCTTTGTCAGCTACGCCGACTTCGGCCGACGCTTCTTCGAGCTCGCGGTCACCCGCGACCGCGTGCAACACGCGGTCGCCGGCCTGGCCGGCCGACCCGTCGATGTCGGCCCGATCGGCGTCGGACCGCTGAACCTCATCAAGGTGCGGGCCAACGGCGCGGTGGGCACCCTGCGGGTCTCCGAACGCACCGACACCGACGTGGCCTTCGACGTGGTCGTGCCCGTGCAGCTGGACATGTTCGTCGAGATCGGCTTCGACCGGCACCGCTTCAACGCGCTGGTGCAGATCGAGCTGGTGGCGACCGCCCGCGCCGCCGACCCGCTGCGCATCGTGCTCGACGTCGAGCCGCCGACCCGGCGCAACGTGCACGTGCAGGTTCGCGCCGACGGCCTGCGCGCCTCGGTGCTGCAGGTGGTCGCCGGGGTCGACCGCGAGCTGAAGCGCACCGTCGCGCGTTACGTGCGCGGCGAACTGGACAAACCGGCGATCCGCGCGGCGCGGGTCATCGACGTCGGCGCCTATCTCGCCGACCTATCCGAGTGATCAAGAGCGTCAGACCGCCAGGGAGCTGGCGGAGTCGGCGAGGTCCTGGGCGGCGCGCCGACTGCGCAGCCCGTTGATCGTCAAGATGATGAGCGCGAGCCACACCAGGCAGAACCCGGCGAGCTCGGCCGGCGGCAACGACTCGTGCCGGACGCCTACGCCGAGCGAGAACTGCAGCACCGGCGCCAGGTACTGCAACAGCCCGAGGATGCTCAGCGGCAGCAGCCGGGTGCTGGCGGCGAACAACAGCAGCGGCACCACGGTGATCGCGCCGGACATCGCGAGCAGGATCGTGGTCGACGTGCGAGTCCCGAACACCAGATCGCCCTGTGTACCGATGACCGCGATCATGATGACCGCCGGCAGGAACTGCACGCCGGTCTCGACGGCCATCGACTCCACCGCCGGCACGTCGGCCAGCTTCTTGCAGAAGCCGTAGAGCCCGAAGCACGCGGCCAGCACCAGCGCGATCCAGGGCGGGCGACCGTAGTCGATGGCGATCACCAGGACGGCCACCACCCCGATGCCGACCGCGACCCACTGGGTGCGGTTGAGCCGTTCGTGCAGTGCCAGCACCCCGAGCAGGATCGTGAACAGCGGATTGATGAAGTACCCCAGGCTGGTCTCCACCACGTGTCCGCTGTTGACGCCGTAGATGTAGGTGCCCCAGTTGATGCCGATCAGCACCGCGCCCGCGGTCAGCAGCCCGAAGCGGCGGCGATCGCGCACCACCGCGACAACCCGGCGAAATCCCCGGGTGAAGATCAGCACGACGAGCATGGCCACCATCGACCACGCCATCCGCTGGGCCAGGATCTCCAGCGTGCTGGCCGGCTCGAGCAGCGGGAAGTAGAGCGGGAAGCCGCCCCAGAGGACATACGCCCCCGCGCCGTAGCACAGGCCCCGGCGGTTGATGTGCTGGGCCGTCACGTGTTCAGGCTACGAACGCGACGATGCGCCATCGGCGCCAGGCCACGGGCGGCGAAGTGGCCTGCCGGGCCTCGATCTGGTCAATTCCTGTGAACGGAGGTTGACCGAGGGCGCCCTGCGGGCATGAAATCCTGCGGGCGGGTGTTTGGGATGCTGGCCGCAGGTGCGTCGGAGGAGGGGAGTGCGCAGTGCACTCGACTGTCGGCGTCCTGCGCCGAGTGGCGATGCTCAGTGTCCACACCTCACCGCTCGACGCGCCCGGTGGCGGCGACGCCGGCGGGATGAACGTCTACATCGTCGAGACCGCCCGGCGCCTTGCCGAGCGCGGCGTCGAGGTGGAGATCTTCACCCGCGCCACGGCCAGTGACCAGCCGCCGGTGGTGACCCTGTGCCCCGGCGTGCACATCCGGCACGTGACCGCCGGGCCGCTCGAAGGGCTCGCCAAGGAAGACCTCCCGGCCCAGCTGTGCGCGTTCACCGCGGGCGTCATGCGCGCCGAGGTGGGTCACGAACCGGGGTGGTACGACCTCGTGCACTCCCACTACTGGCTGTCCGGTCAGGTCGGCTGGCTGGCCCGCGAACGCTGGGGGGTGCCCCTCGTGCACTCCGCGCACACCCTCGCCAAGGTCAAGAACCTGCTGCTCGCCGACGGCGACGCCCCCGAACCGGTGGCCCGGATCATCGGCGAGGAACAGGTGGTGGCCGAGGCCGATCGGCTCATCGCCTCCACCGCTGACGAGGCCGACGACCTCATCACCCTCTACGACGCCGATCCGCGCCGGGTCAACACGATCGCGCCCGGCGTCGACCTCGACCTATTCACCCCCGGCCTCTCGCGCGCCGCGCGGGCTCGGCTGGGGCTGCGCCCGGACGCGCTCACGCTGCTGTTCGTGGGCCGCATCCAGCCGCTCAAGGGCCCGGACGTGCTGCTGCATGCCGCGGCCGCCCTGCACGCCGATCCGTCGTTGGCGGGGCGGCTCCAGGTGATCGTGCTCGGGGCGCCGAGCGGCTCGGGCCTGGCCCACCCGCACCACCTCATGAAGCTGCGCGACGGGCTCGGGCTGCGCGACGTCGTCGAGTTCCGCCCACCCGCCGCCCGCGAGGTGGTGGCCGACTACTACCGCGCCGCCGACCTGACCGTGGTGCCGAGCCACAACGAGTCGTTCGGCCTGGTCGCGCTCGAGTCGCAGGCGTGTGGGACGCCGGTGGTCGCCGCCGCGGTCGGCGGCCTGCCCACCGCGGTCGCCAACGACGTGTCCGGCGTGCTCGTCGACGGGCACGACCCGCAGCTGTGGGCCAAGGTGATCGCCGACCTGCTGCGCACCCCGTCCGCGCGGTTGCCCCTCGCCAATCGGGCGCGTTCACACGCGGCGCGCTTCTCGTGGGACCGCACCGCCGACGGCTTGCTCGCCACCTACCAGGACGCCGTGGGGGCCAACCGTGCGCTGGTGCCCCAGTGAGCGCCGCCGAGGTCATCGCCGCGGCGCTCGACGAGCAGGAGCTCGAGTGGCAGCGCCTCGGCGACGCCACGTTCGCCGTGGCGTTGCCGGGCGAACGGCGCCTCAAGACCGCCTGCGTGCTCACCGTGGGCACCCACGCGCTCGAGATCGAGGCGTTCGTGGTGCGGGCGCCGGACGAGAACCACGAGCGCGTGTACCACTGGTTGTTGCAGCGCAACGCCCGGATGTATGCGGTCTCCTGGACGATCGACGGTGCCGGCGACGTGTACCTCACCGGTCGGGTGCCGCTGTCCTCGGTCAGTCCGGAAGAGATCGACCGCATCCTCGGCTGCGTGCTCGAATACGCCGACGGGTCGTTCAACGTGCTGCTCGAGATGGGATTCGGCACCTCGATCCGGCGTGAGTGGGCCTGGCGGGTGAAGAACGACCTGCCCCGGGCGAACCTGGCCGCGTTCGCCGATTTCGCGCAGCGCCCGGTCGACTGACGCTGCATTCTGATTTCGAAAGGCAAGCGTGGACGAGGCAACCATTCAACGTCGCCGCTGGGCAATCCTCGCAGTGCTGGTCTTGTGCCTGCTGGTCGTGATCCTCGACAACACGATCCTCAACGTCGCGCTGAAGACGATCCAGGAGGACCTCAACGCGTCGCAGAGCGAGATGCAGTGGGCCATCGACAGCTACGCCCTGGTGTTCGCCGGGTTGCTCATCACCTGGGGGGTGCTCGGCGACCGGCTCGGCCGCAAGAGGATCCTGCTGATCGGCCTGTTCCTGTTCGCCGCGATGTCCGCGGTGTGCTCGTTCGCGAACTCGTCGGGGCAATTGATCCTGTTCCGCGCACTGATGGGGGTCGGCGCGGCCGCCGTGCAACCCCAGACCCTGTCGATCATCCAGAACGTGTTCGACCCGCGCGAGCGGCCCAAGGCGATCGGGATCTGGGCGGGCGCCTCCGGCGTTGCGATCGCGCTGGGACCGATCACCGGTGGGCTGTTGCTGAAGTACTTCTGGTGGGGCTCGATCTTCCTGGTCAACGTGCCGATCGTGACGGTGGCCTTGATCGCGATCTTCGTGCTCGTCCCGGAGTCGAAGGACCCCGATCCCGGCCGGTTGGACCCGGTTGGCGTGCTCTTGTCGATCGTCGCGCTGGTGGTGCTCGTCTACGGCGTCATCCAGGGTGGCAACACCAACGACTGGTGGGCCTGGGACACCGCCGGCGCGATCGCGCTCGGTATCGGGCTGCTCGCCCTGTTCATCTGGACGCAGGCCCGCAGCACGCACCCGACCATCGACGTCGCGTTGTTCAAGAACCGGCAGTTCTCGGCGGGCGCCGGTGCGATCGCCGCGGCGTTCTTCGCCCTGCAGGGCTCGACGTTCTACCTCGCGTACTACCTGCAGGCGGTGCGCGACTACACGCCGCTGCTGGCCGGCACCGCGCTGATCGCGGTCGCGGTGGCGGTGATGACCGCCGCACCGCTGTCGGTGAAACTGTCGGGACCGCTCGGGCCGCGGGTGGTCGTGGCGAGCGGGATGATCCTGCTCTCCCTCGCCCTCGCCGGCTACGCGCTGACTACCCGCGACAACCCGATCTGGGTGATCGAGGTACAGCTCGCGATGTTCGGCTTCGGGATGGGCCTGACGATGACGCCGGCCACGAATTCGATCATGAACGCGGTGCCGCGGGAGAAGGCGGGCGCGGGCTCAGCGGTGAACAACACCGTGCGGCAGGTGTCCGGCGCGCTCGGCGTGGCGATCCTCGGATCGGTGGTCGCGGTGGTGTTCCGCAACCAGCTCGGCAGCGACGCCGCGCACCAGCTCGCCCAGCACCTGGACCGGCCGGCCGCGGTGGTCTCGCGGCTGCCGGCCGACGCACAGGTCGGGTCCGCGGTGGGCGCGGACACCAGCCAGTCGATCGGCAATGCCCTGGAGTTCGTCGGCAAGGCCACCGCGGCGTTGCAGGCCCGGGAGAAGCACACCGGCACCGCGCCCTCGCCCGAACAGGTGGCCCGCGCCCGCACGGCGATCACCGGCTTCGTCGAGTCCGCGAAGGACGCGTTCATGTCGGCGATGCACGTCACGTCGCTGCTCGCCGCGCTCGCCGGCGTGATCGGCGCGGTGGTGGCGGGGCTGTTCCTGCCTGGGCGGCGCGAGTTCGCACGACTGCACGGCCCGGCGCCGCCGGTGACGGCCGAGCCGCACGACGCACAGCATCTGGACCCGGCCGCGCCGGTGGCGGCGCACGCAGTACACGAGCCGAGGCACGCTTCGCAGGACTAGCGCCTGGCAGGATGGACGCGAGTGAGGATCGCAGGCGCGCCGAGCGCCGAGGAGCGCTGATGAGCGCTCGCGCGAAGAAGGGGAGGCTCAGTGGCAACGCTCGTGCTGCTCCGCCACGGTGAGAGCGACTGGAACAAGAAGAACCTGTTCACCGGGTGGGTGGACGTCGACCTGTCCGTCGCCGGCGAGGCCGAGGGCCGCCGCGGCGGCGAGTTGCTCGTCGAGCACGAATTGCTGCCCGACGTCGTGCACACCTCGCTGTTGCGCCGGGCGATCCGCACCGCGCAGATCTCCCTCGACACCGCCGACCGGCACTGGATCCCGGTGCGCCGCTCGTGGCGGCTCAACGAGCGCCACTACGGCGCGCTGCAGGGCAAGGACAAGGCTGCGGTGCGGGCCGAGTTCGGCGACGAGCAGTTCATGCTCTGGCGCCGCTCCTACGACGTGCCGCCGCCGCGGCTCGCGGACGACGACACGTACAGCCAGGTGGGCGATCCGCGTTACGCCGACCTGCTCGAGACCGTGCCGCGCACCGAGTGCCTCGAGGACGTCGTCGGCCGGATGCTGCCCTACTGGTACGACGCGATCGTGCCGGACCTGCGTGGCGGCGGCGTCGTGCTGATCGCCGCGCACGGCAATTCACTGCGCGCGTTGATCAAGCACTTGGACGGGCTGTCCGACGACGCCGTCGTGTCACTCAACGTCCCCACCGGCATCCCGCTGCACTACGACCTCGACGACACCACGCTGCTGCCGTCGGGTCCGGCGACCTACCTCGATCCCGATGCCGCGACCGCGGCGATCGAAGCCGTCGCCAACCAGGGCAAGAAGTAGCGCCCCCCACGCCGGAGTTGTCCGCGCTCGGTGTCGAAGTGAGTACCGGCAGCGCGGACAACTCGGTGTGGGGGTCGGGGGTCAGCGCGGCGTGGAGCCGTTGCCGATCGGCGCGGGGCGATGGCCGGTGACGATGAAGGTCACCCGGCGGGCCACCGAGACCGCGTGGTCGGCGTAGCGCTCGTAGTAGCGGCCGAGCAGCGTCATGTCGATCGCGGCCTCGGTGCCGTGCGCCCACCTGGGTGAGAGCACCAGGGTGAACAGCTTGCGGCGCAGCGCGTCCATCGAGTCGTCCTCGGCCTCGATCGCCTGCGCCAGCGAGACGTCGCGGCCGTCGACGACCTCGCCGACCTTGTTGACCAGCGAGCGCGCGACATCGCCCATCTGGGCGATGACGTCGCGGGCGTCCTCGGGTACCGCGGCCTCGGGGAACCGCAGCCGCGCGATCTTGGCGACGTGCAGCGCGAGGTCGCCCATCCGCTCGAGGTCGGCGATGATGTGCAACGTCGTCACGAGCACGCGCAGGTCGGTGGCCACCGGCTGCTGGCGGGCGATCATCTGGAACGCGCGGTCCTCGAGCTCGACGCCGAGGTCGTCGACCCGGACGTCGGAGGCGATGACCATCTCGGCGCGGTTGAGATCGGCATCCAGCAACGCGCCGGTGGCCTGTTCGACCGCAACGCCGACGAGCTGGATCATCTCGGCGATTCCGGCGCCGATCTCCTCCAGCTCCTCGTGGAACACGTCACGCATGCTTTGCACCTTCCGTGCGGTGGGCGACCGCTGCGTGCTCACCGCGTGAATTGCGTCCGGCGCGAAGGTGAACAGCGGGTGTCACGACGGTCCGCCCCCGGGTCCGGCCGGTCGCGGTCGGGCCGGCCCGCTTCGCGAACGTACGATCGACCCGTGTCGATCGCGGTGACCGGCGGGGTGATCGTCGCCTTCCTCGTCGGGCTGACCCTTGGAATGACGGTCGTCGCTGCCCGTCATCGTACGGGTCGGGCGACTTCGACCGGCGCCGCGCTGAGCGCCGACCGTGCGCCGCAGCGCACCGCCCAGCCGCTGGCCTCGCTGGTCGTGGAAGCGCTCGACCACGGGGTGGCCGTAGTCGACCGCGACGAGTTCGTGGTGCTGGTGAACCCCGCGGCGCGGGCGATGGGCATCCTCGACGCCGACACGCTCGCCTTTCCGGCGCTGGTGGACATCGCCCGTCGCGCCCTCGAGACCGGCGAGCCGGGCGTCACCCCCGTCGACCTGCCGATCGGCCGGCTGGGGCGCGAGCCGATCGCGCTGTCGGTCACCGGCGTCCCGCTGCCCGACCCGGACGGCCAGCGGATCACCGGGGTGTGCCTGCTGCTCTCCGACGTCAGCGAGCAGCGTCGCCTCGAAGCGGTGCGCCGCGACTTCGTGGCCAACGTCTCGCACGAGCTCAAGACGCCGGTGGGAGCGCTCACGCTGCTGGCCGAGGCGATCCAGGACGCCGCCGACGAGCCCGCCGCGGTCGCCCGCTTCGCCGGCCGCATGCAGCACGAGGGCGCGCGGCTCGCCCGACTGGTGAACGAGTTGATGGACCTGTCGCGGGTGCAGGGCGCCGATCCGTTGCCCGGTGCCATCGAGGTCGATGTCGCGACCCTGGTCGCCGACGCCATCGAGCGGAACCGGTTCGCGGCCGAGCAGGCCTCGATCGTCGTCACCGAGACGGTGGGCGACGGGCTGACAGTGCGGGGCGACGAGGCCCAGTTGGCCACTGCCGTGGCGAACCTCGTCGAGAACGCGATCGCGTACAGCAGCGCCGATACCCGGGTCGCGGTCACCGCGCGGGGCAGCGTCGACGACGACGCGCGGTCCACCGTCGACATCGTGGTGACCGACCAGGGCATCGGGATCGCCGAGGCCGATCGCGACCGGATCTTCGAGCGGTTCTACCGCGTCGACCCGGCCCGTTCGCGGGCCACCGGCGGCACCGGTCTCGGCCTCGCGATCGTCAAGAACATCGTCACGAACCACCTCGGAACCGTGTCGGTCTGGAGCGTGAACGGCTCCGGATCGACATTCACCATCCGGCTACCTCGCGTTCACTCCGATGAGTCATCGTCGGCGCAGCAGCCGGAATCGGCAGGTTCACCGCTGCCCGACGCCGAGCCCGGCAGCCATGAAGGGAGCTCGATCGTGAGCATCGACCGGAGTTGCCGATGACCCGCATCCTGGTCGTCGAGGACGAGGAGTCGTTCTCCGACGCACTGTCGTTCATGCTGCGCCGCGAGGGGTACGAGGTCGAGGTCGCCGGCACCGGCGTCGAGGCGCTGCAGATCTTCGACCGCAACGGCACCGACCTCGTGCTGCTCGATCTGATGCTGCCCGGGCTGTCGGGCACCGAGGTATGCCGCGAGCTGCGGACCCGCTCGCACGTGCCGATCATCATGGTCACCGCGCGCGACTCCGAGGTCGACAAGGTCGTCGGGCTTGAACTCGGTGCCGACGACTACGTCACCAAGCCGTTCTCCTCGCGCGAGCTCGTCGCGCGCATCCGCGCCGTGCTGCGCCGCGGTGCCGAGCCCGAGGAACTGCTGCTCAACGTCGTCGAGGCCGGTCCGGTACGCATGGACGTGGAGCGTCACGTCGTCAGCGTCGACGGCCATCAGGTCGCGCTGCCGCTCAAGGAGTTCGACCTGCTCGAACTGCTGCTGCGCAACGCCGGCCGGGTGCTCACCCGCGGCCAGCTCATCGACCGCGTCTGGGGCGCGGATTACGTCGGCGACACCAAGACGTTGGACGTGCACGTCAAGCGGCTGCGCGCCAAGATCGAGCCGGACCCGGCCAACCCGAAGTACCTCGTCACCGTGCGCGGCCTGGGTTACAAGTTCGAGTCGTAAGCCGTTCTGCTCGCTAGCGCTGCTGGCTGGCGTTGCGTTGTGCCTTCTTCGTTGCCGGATGCACCGCGACCAGGCCCAGCTCCAGGCGCTTCTTGCACAGCCTGGCCAGCTGCGCGTAGGCCTCGGCTCCGATCAGCTCGGTGAGCTCGGGGCCGTAGCTGACGTACATCGGCTCGTGGCCGACGTGGGCTTCCGGCGAGCTGGTGCAGTACCAGTCGAGGTCGTGGCCGCCCTCGCCCCAGCCTCGACGGTCGAACTCGGCGATGGTCGAACGCAGGATACGGGTCCCGTCGGGGCGGTCGATCCATTCCTGTTCACGGCGTACCGGAAGCTGCCAGCAGACCTCGGGTTTGGTCTGCAGCGGGTTGAGACCCGTGCGCAGGGCGTAGGCGTGCAGGGCGCAGCCGATGCCGCCGGGGTGGTCCTCGCGGTTGGCGAAGATGCAGGCGCCGTCGACCACGCGGGTCTTGCGGCGGCTGCCCTCCTCGCCCTTCTCGGTGAACCGCAGCTTCGCGCCGTCCTTGGTCCGGCCGAGGTCGTAGAGCTGCCAGTCGCGGCGGGTGAGCTTGCCGACGAAGTGCGTCACGCGCTTCTGGTCGGCGCGGTCGGTGAAGTACGCGCCGTGATTGCAGCAGCCGGTGCTGGCCTGACCCTCGAGCGTGCCGTGGCAGCCGCGGCCGAAGATGCACGTCCAGCGCGAGCACAGCCAGGTGAGGTCCGCGCGGATCCAGTGTTCGGCGTCTGCGGGGTCACCGAACTCGATCCACTCGCGGGTAAAGTCGAGATCCACCTCACGTACCGGCACGGTCCGAGCCTACGAGACCAATAGGGTCGGGCGGTGCGACTCGGGGTGCTCGACGTCGGATCGAATACGGTCCATCTGCTCGTCGTCGACGCCCACCGCGGCGCGCAGCCGTATCCGCAGTACTCGGCGAAGTCCGAGCTGCGACTGGCCGAGCACCTCGACGCCACCGGGCGGTTGCGGCGGGCCGGCGCCGAGGCGCTCGTGCAGGCGGCCGTCGTCGCGCGCGAGGAGGCCGAGCGGCTCGGCTGCGCCGAGCTGCTGGCGTTCGCCACCTCGGCGGTGCGCGACGCCCGCAACGGATCGGCGGTGCTCAAGCTGGTGGCCCGCAAATCCGGCGTCGAGCTGGACGTGCTGTCCGGCGCCGACGAGGCGCGGCTGACGTTCCTCGCGGTGCGACGCTGGTTCGGCTGGAACGCCGGCAATCTGATCTGCCTGGACATCGGCGGCGGCTCGCTGGAGCTCGCGGCCGGCCGCGACGAGGACCCGGCAGTGGCCTACTCGCGCCCACTCGGCGCCGGCCGGCTGACCCGCGAATGGTTCAGCTCGGATCCGCCGAGCAAGCCCGAGGTCGCGGCGCTGCGAACCTACGCCGACGAGCTCGTGGCCAAGCCCGCCCGCCGGCTCCTGCGCGCCGGCGCGCCGGACCGGGTGGTGGCGACCAGCAAGACGTTCCGGACGCTGGCCCGGCTGGCCGGCGCGGCGCCGTCGGGGGCGGGCCCGCGCGCCAGGCGGGTGCTCACCCGCGACGGGCTGCGGCAGGTGCACGCGTTCATCTCCCGGATGGCGTCGGCGGATCTCGCCGAGCTCGACGGCGTCAGCGTCGGCCGGGCGCACCAGACGCTGGCCGGTTCCGTGGTCGCCGCGGCCGCGATGGACGCGCTCGGCGTGGACGAGGTCGAGCTGTGCCCGTGGGCGCTGCGTGAGGGTGTGATCTTGCGCCGCCTCGACTGGCTCGTGGGTGGCTGAGGACTACTCTGCGCGCCATGAGCAGCGGGGATTTGCGCGTCTGGGACGCGCCGACGGCCAAGATCGGGCTGTCGACCGCCTCGGTGTACCCGGAGTCGGCGGCGGTGGCCTTCGAGCTCGCGGGCAAGCTGGGCTACGACGGCGTCGAGGTGATGGTCTGGAACGACCCGATCAGCCAGGACGCCTACGCGCTGCAACGGCTCTGCGAGCACTACCAGGTACCGATCCTGGCCATCCACGCCCCGTGCCTGTACATCACCCAGCGGGTCTGGACGACCGACCCGTGGGTGAAACTGCAGAAGGCCCAGTTCGCGGCGGAGCTGCTCGGTGCCGGGACCGTGGTCGTCCACCCGCCGTTTCGCTGGCAACGCGACTACGCCCGCAATTTCCGCACCGGCATGCGCCGGATGGCCGAGGACAGCGAGATCAGGTTCGCGGTCGAGAACATGTTCCCGTTGCGGTTCCGGGGCCGCGAGGTGTCGGCCTACCAGCCGAGCTGGGACGTGACGGCCGACGAGCCCTACCGCGACTACACCCTCGACCTGTCCCACTCGGCGGTGTCGCACTCCGACGCGCTCGCCCAGCTCGATGCGATGGGCGAACGGCTGACCCACCTGCATCTCGGCGACGGCACCGGCGCGGCCAAGGACGAGCACCTGGTGCCCGGCCGCGGCGGCCAGCCGTGCGCCGAGGTGCTGGAACGGCTCGCCGCCCGCGGCTACGACGGCAACGTGATCGTCGAGATCAACACCCGACGTGCGCTGGACCGCGCCGAGCGGCAGGCCGACATCGCCGAGGCGCTGGCCTTCTGCCGGCTGCACCTGGTGGCGCCGCGCACGCCGAAGGCGTCCTGAGCCGGCTGGCCGAAAGGATGACCCGCCGTCGGCAGCCCGGGCGGACCGCCGGCAGCGCCGAGCGCCCGGCGGTCTTCTTCGCCGACGCCGCCGAGTTCCGGGCCTGGCTGGCGGCCAACCACGACACTGCCGACGAGCTGTGGATGGGGCTGTACAAGAAGCACGTGCCCGACCGCGGTCTGACGTGGGCGGACGCGGTGTCCGAGGCGTTGTGCTTCGGCTGGATCGACTCACAGGTCCAGCGCATCGACGCGGACGCCGTGCGGCAGCGCTGGACACCACGGCGTCCCGGCAGCGTGTGGAGCTCGATCAACATCGTGACCGTCCAGCGGCTGACGGCCGAGGGACGCATGCACCCGGACGGGCTCGCCGCATTCGAGCGGCGCCGACCGGAGCGCTCGGGGATCTACCCCCACGAGCGCGGCGAGGTCGAGCTCGCGCCCGAATACCGGGCGCGGCTGGCCGCCGAGCCGCGGGCCGCGCTGTTCCTCGCCGCGGCGACGCCGTCGTATCGCAAGATCGCGGTCAACTGGGTGATGTCGGCCAAACAGGAGGCGACCCGCGACAAGCGCCTCGCCCAGCTGATCGACGACAGCGCCGCCGGCCGGCTCATCCCATCGCAGCGCTACGGCACCGAACCCAAGTGGGCGATCCGCGCCCGCGTCGCGCTCGAAGCGGGCGAGTAGCGCGCCATCTTCGACGCTTGCAACCAGTTGACCAGAAGGATCTCTGGAATCTGGTCATCCGATGGCAAGAGTGCGGTCCGGGCGAGTGCGGGGCGCGCGCGCCTCACTAGCCTTGACCCATGCTGCGTTCCGCGATTCTCGCCGCCGCACGTAACGAGCGCATCGAGCACGTCGTCACCAACGCGCCGGTGTCGCGCAGTGTGGTGCGGCGCTTCGTCGGCGGGGCCGACACGGCGGCGGCGGTCCAGGCCGCCCGCAAGCTCGCCGCGCAGGGCCTCACCGTCACCCTCGACCACCTCGGCGAGGACACCACCGACCGCGCGCACGCAGACGCGGTCGCCGGCGCGTACCTCGAGCTGCTCGACGGCCTGCGCTCGATCGGGCTGACCGACCACATCGGCGATCTCACCGCGCGCGTCGACGTCAGCGTGAAGCTCAGCGCGGTGGGGCAGGCGCTCGGCACGGACGGCGAGAGGATCGCCACCGAGCACGCGCACACCATCTGCACCGCGGCCGGCGAGGCCGGCGCCACCGTCACCCTCGACATGGAGGACCACACCACCACGGACTCCACGCTCGGCATCCTGCGCGAGCTGCGCGGCGACTTCCCGGGTACCGCCGCGGTGCTGCAGGCCTACCTGCAGCGCACCGAGAGCGACTGCCGCGACCTCGCCCACGAGGGCAGCCGGGTGCGGCTGTGCAAGGGCGCCTACGACGAGCCGGCGTCGGTCGCGTTCACCAAACGCCAGGACATCGACCGCTCCTACGTCCGGTGCACGAACGTGCTGCTGGCCGGCGCCGGGTACCCGATGTTCGCCACCCACGACCCCACGCTCGTTGACATCGTCGGCGCACGCGCGAAGGCGCACGGCAAGCCCGTCGACGCCTTCGAGTACCAGATGCTCTACGGCATCCGCCCCGACGAGCAGCGGCGTCTGGCCGGGCTCGGGCACGTCGTACGGGTCTACATCCCCTACGGCGCGCAGTGGTACGGGTACCTGATGCGGCGGCTGGCCGAGAAGCCGGCAAATCTCGGGCTGTTCGTGCGTGCCCTGGCGTCGAAGGGATAGGACATGACCGACACGGTTGCCATTCTCGGCGGCGGCAAGATCGGCGAGGCACTGCTGTCCGGGCTGCTGCGCGGAGAACGCGGGGTCGACGACATCGTCGTCACCGAGCGCTACCCCGATCGCGCCGCGTACCTCACCGAGAAGTACGGCGTGCGGGTCGTCGACGTCGCGACCGCGGCCGCGCACGCGGCGACCCTGATCGTCGCGGTCAAGCCGCAGGACATCGACAGCCTGCTCGGCGAGCTCGCCGGATCGGCGCACTCCGGCCACCTGGTGGTCTCGGTGGCCGCCGGTGTCACGATCGCGCACCTCGAGGGCGCCCTGCCCGACGGCGTCGCGGTGGTGCGGTGCATGCCGAACACCCCGGCCCTGGTCGACGAGGCGATGACCGCGATCGCCGGCGGCGCACACGCCGGCGACCAGGATCTCGCCGTCGCCGAGACGCTGCTCGCCGCGGTCGGGCGGGTGGTGCGGGTGCCGGAGGAGCAGCTGGACGCGGTCACCGCGCTGTCCGGCTCGGGCCCCGCGTACTTCTTCTACCTCGTCGAGGCGATGATCGACGCCGGCATCCTGCTCGGCCTGCCCCGCACCCTCGCCGCCGAGCTGATCGTGCAGACCGCGGTCGGGTCGGCGATCATGCTGCGCGACTCCGGCGAGCACCCGGTGCAGCTGCGCGAGGCCGTCACCAGCCCGGGCGGGACCACCATCGCAGCCATCCGCGAGCTCGAGATGCACGGGGTGCGGGCCGCCCTGCTGGCCGCGATCGAGGCGGCCGCGCGGCGCAGTCGCGAGCTCGGCGGCGGGTTGAACGGTCACATCGATCACGAATTGTTATCGACTGTGGGCAACTTGGGTGGGGATCAGCTATCGCACAGGCCCCACTAGTACCGCTAGTCTCATGCCAGCACGTGCGTGTCCCGTTCGTCGGTGGGGAAGCCGACGCACTGACACGTGCCGAAGGTGTCGGTGACCCATGCCCGCTCGAGACGGCGACAAGAAGCCGCCAGCGCAGACCCCAGTGCGTCCGGTCGACCCTGCGCTCGCGGAGGTCAGGTTCCTGACCGTCGCCGAGGTCGCGACCGTCATGCGCGTGTCCAAGATGACGGTGTATCGGATGGTGCACGCCGGCGAGTTGCCCGCGGTGCGCGTCGGGCGCTCGTTCCGGGTGCCGGAGAAGGCCGTGCACGACTACCTCCGCAAGGCGTTCATCGAGGCCGGTTAGACTGCGTCGAAACGGTTGGGCAACAGCGGCACCGCACGGATTTCGCTGGGTCGCGACTACCGCAGTGAAATCCGGAGAGGCGGGCGAGCATGGGTTCAGTCATCAAGAAGCGGCGCAAGCGGATGGCCAAGAAGAAGCACCGCAAGCTGCTGAAGAAGACTCGCGTTCAGCGACGCAACAAGAAGTAGTCGCCCCGCAGGGGCCACCCGCAGATGCCCAGCGTCGTCCTGATCACCGGCGTGAGCCGGTTCGTCGGCGGGCGGCTGGCTGCCCAACTCGCGGCCGATCCGGTCGATCGACCGCGTCATCGGCATCGACACCGTGCCGCCGCGCAATGCCGACCTGGCGCTGCTCGGCCGCACCGAGTTCGTGCGCGCCGACATCCGCAACCCGCTCATCGCGAAGGTGATGAGCCAGGCGCGGGTGCAGACCGTGGTCCACTCAGCGCTGATCTCGGTGCCGCGTGAGATCGGCGGCCGGGTGTCGATGCAGGAGATGAACGTCATCGGCACCATGCAGCTGCTCGCGGCCTGCCAGAAGTCCGACACCGTGCAGCGGGTGGTGCTGCGCTCGACCACCGCCGTCTACGGCAGCGCGTCCTCCGATCCCGGCGGTGTTCACCGAGGACATGGAACCGCACGGCGCCGCGCCGCGCGGCTACGCCAAGGACGCCGCGGAGGTCGAGGGCTACGTACGGCGCTTCGGCCGGCGGCGCCCGGACGTCGAGATCAGCGTGCTGCGCCTGGCGCCGGTCGTCGGGCCGACGATCGACACCGCGCTGACCCGCTATCTGCGCAGCCGCGTCGTCCCGACCGTCGCCGGCTTCGACCCGCGGCTGCAGTTGCTGCACGAGTCCGACGCCATCGAGGCCATGCGCATCGCCGCGGTGCTTGCGCGGCCCGGCGTGGTCAACGTCGCCGCCGACGGCGTCGTCGCGCTCTCGCAACTCGTGCGCCGCGCCGGTCGAGTGCGCGGTGCCGGTGCCGCTTCGGCCTGGGCCCGGTGGCCGGCCTGGTGCGCAACTCCGGGGCCGCCGAATTCGTCGCCGAGGAGGGCCGGCTGCTGCGCTTCGGCCGAGTGGTCGACACCACCCGGCTGCGCACCGAGTTCGGCTATCACCCGCGCTGGACCACCGCCGAGGCGTTCGACGCCTGCGTGTCCGGCGGGCCGCCGGTCGCCCGGCTCACGAGCACGGCGCTGCGCGTAGGGTCCGAGATGCTGGCCGGGCGCCGTAGCGGCAAGCGACGCAAGCGCGTCGCCGTCACCGGCACGTAACGCGAGGGAGGCAGCGTGGACGAAGCGCGGGTCATCCCGCTGCACGGTGAACCCGCGACCCGACGCCCCTACCGCCGTCCGACTCCCGGCGGCGACGACGCACCGGCGTCGGTGCACCCGCTGCCGACCGATCCCGTCGATTTCGCCGACGTCGGCACCCCGCAGTGGGAACGCAAGGTCGCCGCGGCGCTCACCTTCCTGCGCCGCCGTCTCGACGGTGATTACCCCGTCGACGAGTACGGCTTCGACGTCGACCTCACCGAGCACGTCCTGATGCCGCTGTTCCGGCCGCTCTACGACAAGTGGTTCCGGGTCGAGGTCAACGGCCTGGACAACGTCCCGGCCACCGGATCGGCGTTGCTGGTCGCGAACCACGCCGGCGGCCTGTGGCCCATCGATGCCGCGATGACCGCGCTCGCCGTGCACCATGAGCACCCGGCCGGGCGCTACCTGCGGATGCTCGGTGCCGACCTGGTCTTCGCCACCCCCGGCGCGGGCAGCCTGGCCCGCAAGACCGGCGCGACGCTGGCCTGCAACAGCGACGCCGAGCGGCTGCTCAACGCCGGCGAGCTCGTCGGCGTGTGGCCCGAGGGGTTCAAGGGCATCGGCAAGCCGTTTCGCGAGCGCTACAAGCTGCAGCGCTTCGGCCGCGGCGGCTTCGTGCAGTCGGCGCTGCGCACCGGCGCACCGATCATGCCGGTGTCGATCATCGGGTCCGAGGAGATCCACCCGGTGCTCGGCAACGTCAAGCCCCTGGCGCGGCTGCTCGGCCTGCCCTACTTCCCGCTGACGCCGACCTTCCCGTGGCTCGGGCTGCTCGGGCTGGTGCCGCTGCCGAGCAAGTGGTACATCGAGTTCGGCGAGCCGATCCCGACGGCCGAGTTCGGCGGTGACGCCGCCGACGACGCGGTGACCGTCTTCGACCTCACCGACCGGGTGCGCGAGACCATCCAGAGCTCGCTGTACCGGCTGCTCGTGCAGCGCCGGTCTGTGTGGCGCTGACCCAGCGCGTCAGCGTCGCCAGGGGTGGCGCGAGCGGCGCGCGCTGCCGCGCCCGCCGGATCGCGATCGCGCCGGCGACGCCGCCGGCCACCGCCCCGGCGCCGAGCGCGGCCGGAACGCCGATCTTCGCGGCCTTGCGGCCGATCCGGAAGTCGCGGATCTCCCAGCCGTGGTCGCGGGCCTCGGCCCGCAACGCTGAATCCGGGTTCACGGCCACCGCCCGGCCCACCGTCGAGAGCATCGGCAGGTCGTTGACCGAGTCGGAGTAGGCGGCGCACCGGTCGAGGTCGAGGCCCTCGCGTGCGGCGAGTTCCTGGACCGCGGCGGCCTTGGCCGCGCCGTGCAGCACGTCGCCGACCAGCCGGCCGGTGTACACGCCGTCGACGGATTCCGCGACCGTGCCCAGCGCGCCGGTCAGGCCCAGCCGGTCGGCGATGATCGTCGCGAGCTCGACCGGCGTCGCGGTCACCAGCCACACCCGCTGGCCCTGCTCGAGGTGGCGGCGGGCGAGCGCCAGCGTGCCGGGCCAGATCCGGTCGGCCAGCTCCTCGTCGTAGATCTCCTCGCCCAGCGCGACGATCTCGTCGACCGGTTTGCCGGCCACGAAGGCGAGCGCCGACTCCCGGGTGGAGTGCATGTGCGAGGCGTTCTCGCCGCTGAGCCGCAGCCGCAGTTGCCGGGCCGCGAACCGGACGAGGTCGTGCCAGGAGAAGAAGTCCCGGGCCGCCAGCCCCTTCGCGAAGTGGAAGATCGACGCCCCGATCATCATCGTGTTGTCGACGTCGAAGAAGGCTGCTGCCGTCGGATCGGCGGGGGCTGCGCCGTCGTCCCCGCTCGTCACGGCCCCAGGGTAACGACGTCGCGGTTCGGGTCAGCGGCCGCTGGGCGACGGGCAGACGGTGACGGCGATGTGCAGCGGGCCGGCGTCGATCGACACGTGACAGGGATTCGCCTCGACCGGCAGCGAGATCGAGGGCACCTGCACCGGCAGCGAGGGCAACCGCACCGGCAGCGGGGTCCGGCTCGATGACGACGACGGAGCGGGCGCGCCGCTCGTGCGGGCCGCGCCCCCCGGCGTGCTCGTGCTGGGCGGACCGGCGCCGGCCGCCGAGGTCGTGGCGGGGCTCGCGCCGCCCCCACGCGTGCCGGTACTCGTCGCGCCGCCGCTGGTGGTGTGCCGCCCGCCCGTGCCGGGACCGCCCGGTGCCGCCGGCGACGTCACCGCGCTCGAACCGCTGCCGCCACCCGGGCTCGTCGGGGCCAGACACGCCGAGCACGGCTTCGGACCGAGCAGGTCCGATCCCGCCGTCCCGGTGCAGCCGCACGTGGCGGTGGCGTCGAGCGCCAGGGTCCGGGTCCAGACCGCCTTGATGACGTCGACTGATTCGTCGACGCGTTGTCGCAGCGCCCCGGCCGGGGCGGTCTTCGCGATGCCCTGCAGCCGGGTCAGCTGCGGCGGCGCCCAGGCCTTCATCGGATCCAGTGGCCCCGCCGACTTCTTGTCCGCGACCTGCCGGCCGAGCAGGCGCATCGCGGTCCGGGTGTCCGAGTCGGCCGAGTTCAGCGTCTCGTTCACCAGCTTGGCCGTGTGGGTGCTCACCGCGGCCGCCGACGGGCCGCGCCCGAGCGCACTGGCCGAGTCGCGATGCACCAACGCCGTGACCTCGTCGGCGCGGCGCCGGGCGAATTGCAGGTAGTCCTCGGCCCGATCGGTGTCCGACGACGCGAAGAACAACTGCACCCGCTCACTGGTGCGTTTGAGCCCGTACAGTGCGTCGCCGGGCAGCGAGTCGCGGCTGAGCCAAACGCAGATCCCGAGCACCAGCCCGAGGACCACGACGGCGCTGACCAGGCCCGCGGTCACGCGCCGCCACCGGATGCCGCGCCGCGCCGGCCGGTCGTCGGTGCGCCGCGCGCCGGCACCGCGACGGTCGGTGTGGGCCGCACCCTCGGCGACCAGACGCGGCGTCACGGCAACGAGTTGGGTACGCAGCTCGGCGCGAAATCGCGGATCCGGCTCCGGCGCGATTCGCAGCTGGGCGAGCTCGGCGACGAGTTCGCGCACCTGCGGGTCCTCGGACCCGGCCGGCTCGGCGGGTGCCGGCTCGCGGCGTAGAGGTCGTGGCACCGGAAAGCGATGCATGTCCAGACCTCAGCCTTGTCAACGCTCGTCGGGCGGGCCGACGCCTGCCAGGCCGACCCGTCGCCGCCTTACCTCTACTTGACACAACGACGCGGGACGCTGGGCGTTACGCCGCGTAACGGACACGGTAGCGCGGTCCGTCACCCCGGCTCGGGCCCGATGAGGTCGGCGAGTTTGCGGACCGCTCGGTGCTGCAGGGCCTTGATCGCCCCGTCTTTCTTGCCCATGATCTCGGCGGTCTCGCTGACGGACATGCCCTGTACGAACCGCAGCACGATGCACTCGCGCTGCTCGTCGCCCAGCTTCGCGACCGCCTGCATCAGCCGCTGCGACTGCAGGTTGGCGAGCACGGCGGCCTCGGTGCCGGGTGCGGCGTCGGCCCCGACGATCGGCCCTTCGACAGTGTCGGCGGTCGGCGTCTCGAGCCGGTGCCGGGCCGATTTCATGTGGTCGAACACGATGTTGCGGGCGATGGTGACGAACCAGGCGCCGATGTCGCGGCCCTGGTAGCTGATCGACGTGATGCGTCGCAACGCCCGCAGGAACGTCTCGCTGGTGAAGTCTTCGGCCAGCGCGCGGTCGTTCACCCGGAAGTAGACGAACCGGAAGACGACGTCGAAGTAGCGGTCGTAGAGCTGCCCGAACGCCTCGCCGTCGCCGGCCTGTGCGCGGCGCACCAGCTGCCAGGTCTCGGCGTGGGCGGCCTCGACCTCGGCGTCCGGCTCGCTCGGGCCGGGGCGCGGGTGTCGCGTCGCCGCCGGCGCGGGCCCGGCGGACGGCCGCGGGGCGGGTCTGGGCCGCGCGGACCGCTCGACGTTGGTGTCCGAGGGCCGCATCTGGGCAGGCCCGTCGGGACTCGCCCAGGGCAGCGGTGCTGCGGCGAATGTGCCCAGGCGGTTCACCAGGTCGAGCAGCCAGCGCGCACCCGCAGCGCCCGCGATCGCGGGCACCTGCATCTGCGCGGGTGCTGTCATCCAGTTCCCCCCGGTGATCGACCAGCTCGACCAACACGGCCTGATGTGAAATTCGTGCTAACTGTAGCGTGTGCTTTCGTCCCCGCAAGTCGTGAGCTGACCCGCATAATGCACATTCGTTGTCACCGCTTCGAGCGGTTCACTCACGTTCGAAGTGTCGACAGATGTGACGGGAGAGCACAGGTGGCCGATCCGAACGAACTGCTGCGGCGCGCGGGTGCGCAGTTACCCACCCGCCTGGCGCTCGTCGACTCCACCGCGGGGCTGCGCTGGACCTACGGCGAATGGGACGCGGCGGTGTCTGCCGCGGCTCGTGCCCTGCGCGCGGCGGCCCCGGCGCCGGGCGAGCGGGTCACCATCGCGTTGCCGTCCGGCGCCGAGTTCACCCGCTGGTACCTCGGCGCGCTGCGGGCCGGGCTGGTCGCCGTCCCGATCAACCCGGCCTACACCGCGGCGGAGATCGAGCACATCCGCCGCGATTGCACGCCCGCCGTGCACCTCGACGGGTCGGCGACCGCCGACCTGCTCGCTGCGGCCCCCGAAGGTCCTGACCCGGCGGTCGCGCGCGGCGGCGAGGATCTTGCGGTGCTGCTGTACACCAGCGGCACCAGCGGGCTGGCAAAGGGCGCCATGCTGTCCGGGCGGGCGCTGCTCGCGAATCTCGACCAGCTCGCCGCGGTGCGCCCGCCGCTGCTCACCGACGCCGACGTGCTGTTCGCGGCCTTGCCGCTCGCGCACGTCTTCGGCCTCAACGCCGCGCTCGGCACGGCCCTGCGGGTGCGTGCCACCCTCGTGCTCGCCGACCGGTTCGACGCCGGCCAGACCCTCGCCGCCATGGCGGCCGAACGCGTCACCGCAGTGCTGGGGGTGCCCGGCCAGTTCGCGGCGTGGCTCGCTCATCCGGACCGGGCCGCGGGGTTCGCCGCGGTGCGGTTCGCGATGTCGGGTTCCACGACGCTTGCCGGCGGCGTCGTCGAGGGCTACGCCGCGGCCGGCGTCGTGGTGCACGACGGCTACGGCCTGACCGAGGCCGCCCCGGTGGTGACCGTCAACGCGATCGGGACCGACCGCGACGCCCCGAGCATCGGCTCGGTCGGCCGCCCGCTGCCCGGGATCGAGGTCGAGCTGCGCGACGTCGACGGGGCGGAGGTCGACGACGGCGACCCCGGTCGAATCTTCATCCGCGGCGCGAACCTGTTCTCCGGCTACTGGCCTGACTGCGCCGGCGGCCCGGACGCGCAGGGCTGGTTCGGTACCGGCGACATCGCGCTGACCGATGCGGCCGGCGGCCTGCACATCGTCGGGCGCAGCAGCGACCTGGTGATCGTCAACGGGTTCAACGTCTATCCCGCCGAGGTCGAGGCGGTGCTCGCGGCGTTGCCCGGGGTCGGCGAGGTCGCCGTCACCGGCGTGCCGGACCCGGACACCGGACAGGCCGTGCGCGCCTACGTCGTGCCGGTGGCCGGCGCGCGGCTCGACGCTGAGCGGCTGCGTGAGCTGGCAGCGGGATCGCTGGCCCGGTTCAAGCTGCCGCGCGTCATCGAGATCGTCTCGAGCCTGCCGCACACCGTCACCGGCAAGATCATGAAATGGCAGCTCGACGATGCCCGCCGTTGACCACGAGGTCACCCTGGTGACCCGCATCGGCTGCCACCTGTGCGAGGAGGCCGAACAGGTGCTGCGGCGCATGCGCACCGAACTCGGTTTCGACTATCGGGAGCTCGACGTCGACTCCGCGCCCGAGTTGCGGGCCGAATTCTCCGATCGTGTCCCGGTGATCCTGCTCGACGGCCGCGAGCACGGATACTGGCGCGTCGAGCAGGCCCGGTTGCGGCGCGCGCTGGAGCGCGCCTAGCACCTTCCCGACGATTTGGGAAAAGTTTCACGAGCGGCGTAGCGTTGCGGCCCGAACACGAGACCGCTTCTACCACACACCGGTTGGCCATCGGATCCGCGGGCGTTCCGACGCCCGGCGGAGCGGGTGGCACGCCGGTTCGAGGTGCCGATGTCCGCTCCGCGCGATGCGCGACGCAAGGCCGCCGAGGCCGGCGTCGCGATGTCGGGTCGGGTGAATCGATCGGGCGCCGACGCCCGCGTCCCGGACGCCACCGTCGCCCGGCTGGCGACCTATCTGCGGGTGCTGAGCACGCTGGCCGAGCGCTCGGTCACCACGGTGTCCTCGGAGGAACTCGCCGCCGCCGCGGGCGTCAACTCCGCGAAGCTGCGCAAGGACCTGTCCTTCCTCGGCTCGTACGGCATCCGCGGCGTGGGCTACGACGTGGCCACCCTCACCGAGGAGATCTCGCGCACGCTCGGGCTGACCGTGCACCGGTCGGTCGCGCTGGTCGGCGTCGGCAACCTCGGCCAGGCACTGGCCGGCTATGCCGGGTTCGCGTCACGCGGGTTCGAGATCGCCGCGCTGCTCGACGCCGACCCCGGTCGCATCGGGCAACTCATCGGCGGGCGCGAGGTCCGCGACATCGCCGACCTGGAGAAGATCGTCGCCGAGCACGGCATCACGATGGCGGTGCTGGCGGTGCCGGCCGCGATGGCCCAGGAGGTCTGCGACCGGCTGGTCGAGGCCGGGGTCACGAGCATGCTCAACTTCGCGCCGGTCGTGCTGTCGGTGCCCGACCACGTCGACCTGCGCAAGGTCGACCTCGCTGCCGAGCTGCAGATCCTGTCCTTCCACGAGAACCGCAAGGCGCTGGCCGGTCCGGGCCACTTCGCGCGCTGGACGGGAGGCCTGCGATGACCGTGCTCGTCGTGGGTCTGTCCCACCGCACCGCGCCCGTCTCGGTGCTCGAACGAATCGCCGTTCCGGTCGACGATATTCGCAAGACCCTCGACGAGCTGCACCGCGCCGAGACCATCAGCGAGGTGCTGCTGCTGTCGACCTGCAACCGGGTCGAGGTCTACGCCGACGTCGCGCGGTTCCACCGCGGCGTCGAGGAGATCACCAGCGTGCTGGCTCGCCATGCCGGCCTCGCGGTCGCCGACCTCGCCGAGCACCTCTACGTCCACTTCGCCGAGGCAGCGGCCGAGCACATGTTCTCCGTGGCGTCCGGCCTGGACTCGATGGTCGTCGGCGAGTCGCAGATCCTCGGCCAGCTGCGGGCGGCCTACGGGCTCGGGAGCCGAGCTCGGCACGGTCGGCACGGTGCTGCACGACCTCGCGCAGACCGCGCTGCGGGTCGGCAAGCGGGTGCACGCCGACACCGGCATCGACCGCGCCGGCGCCTCGATCGTCTCGGTCGCGCTCGACCTCGCCGAGAGGCAGGTCGGCTCGCTCGCCGGGCGCCGCGGCGCTGCTCGTCGGCGCCGGGTCGATGGGCGCGCTGGCCGGGGCCACGCTGCGCCGCCGCGGGCTCACCGACATCGTGGTCGCGAACCGGTCGCCGCGAGCGGGCGGCGCGGCTGGCCGCCACGCCTCGGCCGCGCGGGCGGTACCCCTGGCCGAGCTCGGCGACGAGCTCGCCGACGCCGACATCGTGGTTGTCCGCGACCGGCGCCACCGGGCTGGTCGTGGAGGCCGACGGCATCGGCACGCGCGGACGACCGTCCGCTGGTCGTCCTCGACCTCGCGCTGCCGCGCGACGTCGACCCCACCGTGGGCAGCGGCCCGGCGTCACCTACATCGACCTCGACGTCGTGCGGACCGGCGGCGCGACTGTCAGCGACGCCGAGGTGCGGGCGGCCACCGCGATCGTCGCCGAGGAGCTGGGCGACTACCTCGCCGAGCAGCAGCGCCTGGCCGTCGCGCCGACGGTCACCGCGCTGCGCGCCCGGGCGAACCAGGTGATCGACGCCGAGCTGGCCCGGCTCGACGCCCGGCTGCCGGAACTGTCCGCGGCCGAGCGCCGCGAGGTCGGCCGACGCCGTGCGCCGGGCCGTCGAGAAGGTGCTGCACGCGCCCACCGTGCGGGTCAAGGAGCTGGCCACCACGCCCGGCGGCGACCAGTACGCCGCGGCGCTGCGCGAGCTGTTCGACCTCGACCCGGCCGCCGCCGAGTCGGTCGCGGCCGTGAAGCAGCCCGGGGCGGACGCGGATGACCGCGACCCGCACGCTGCGCGTCGGCACCCGCGGCAGCGCTCTCGCCCGCATCCAGACCGATCTCGTGGTCGAGCGCGCTCGGCGCGCCGGTCGAGATCGTCCCGATCGTCACCGAGGGCGACCGCTCGACGCGCCGCGCTGACCCAGATCGGCGGCACCGGCGTGTTCGTGTCGGCGCTGCGCGACGCGCTGCTCGACGGCGAGATCGACGTCGCGGTGCACTCGTACAAGGACCTGCCCACCGCGCCGGCCGAGGGCATCTGATCGCCGCGGTGCCGGCCCGCGAGGACCCGCGCGACGTGCTGGTCGCCGCGACGGGCTCGACGCTCGGCGAGCTGCCGGCCGGCTCGCGGATCGGCACCGGCTCGCCGCGGCGCGCCGCCCAGCTCGCGCGCTCGGGCTCGGCGTCGAGATCGTGCCGGTGCGCGGCAACGTCGACACCCGGCTGCGCAAGGTGCGCGACGGCGAGCTCGACGCCGTCGTGCTCGCCTACGCCGGGCTGCGCCGGCTCGGCCGCGCCGGCGAGGTCGACCGAGGTGCTCGACCCGATCCAGGTGCTGCCCGCGCCGGCCCAGGGCGCGCTCGCGGTCGAGTGCCGCGCCGACGACGACGCCGCTCGCGCGTGCTGGCTAGTCTCGATCATGCCGACACGCGGGCGGCGGTGGCGGCCGAGCGGGCGCTGCTCGCAGCGCTCGAGGCCGGTTGCTCGGCCCCGGTCGGGGCCCTGGCCGATGTCGCCGAGGGCGACGACGGACCTCGAGAACTTTCCTCCGCGGATCGGTCACCGCGCTCGACGGCAGCGATGCCGTCCGGCTCTCGGCCACCGGTCCGCACCGACGATGCCGACGGCGTCGGCCGGCGGCTTGGCCGCCGAGCTGCTCGCCGACGGCGCAGCCACGATGATGGGGAGCACCACATGACCCGCGCCCGCAAGCCCGCCGGACACGTCACCTTCGTCGGTGCCGGTCCCGGGCGACCCCGGCCTGCTGACGACCAATGCGACCGCAGGCGATCGCGAACGCCGCCGCTCGTCGTCGCCGACGCCGACGGTGCCGGCACCGATCCTGGCGCTGACGCCGGGCACGGTCGCGAGTCGCCGAGTCCGACGCCGGCCGAGACCGTGCAAGGCGGTCGCTGGCCGACGCCCGCGGCGGCGCGGACGTCGTGCGGCTGGTCGTCGGCGACCCGTTCACCGACGACGACGTGGTGCGCGAGGTGCTCGCGGTCGCCAAGACGGTGGTGCCGTTCGACGTCGTGCCCGCGCGTGCCGCGCAGCGTCGGCACGACCGCCTACGCCGGCGTGCCGACCGGCGGGCTGCGGCTCGAGGCCGACCTGCGCGACGCCGCGACCGCCGACTACGACGCGCTGGCCCACGCCACCCGGCACCCTGGTGCTCACCGTCGCGGCACCCGACGTCGCGACGGTCGGCGAGCAGCTGGTCGCCAACGGCTGCAAGCCGGACACGCCGGTGGCGGTCAGCTGCAACGGCACCACCACCGCGGCAGCAGACCGTCGCTGGGCCAGCTCGGCGAACTCGAACTGGCGGCGGCGGGCATGACCGGCCCGCTCGTCGATCACCGTCGGCAAGGTCGCCGGCGCAGCGCGACAAGCTGAGCTGGTGGGAGTCGCGCCCGCTCTACGGCTGGCGGGTGCTGGTGCCGCGCACCAAGGAGCAGGCCGGCGCGATGAGCGAGCCGGCTGCGGGGCTACGGGGCGGTGCCGGTGGAGGTGCCGACCATCGCCGTCGAGCCGCCGCGCACCCCGACCCAGATGGAGCGGGCGATCAAGGGCCTGGTCACCGGCCGGTACGAGTGGATCGTGTTCACCTCCACCAACGCGGTGCGCGCGGTGCGGGAGAAGTTCGAGGAGTTCGGCCTGGACGCGCGGGCGTTCGCCGGCGTCAAGATCGGCTGTGTCGGCGAGGCGACCGCCGACGCCGTGCGGGCCTTCGGGATCAACCCGGAGCTGGTGCCGAGCGGGGAGCAGTCCTCGGAGGGCCTGCTGCGTCGAGTTCCCGCCGTACGACGACGTCCTCGACCCGATCGACCGGGTGCTGCTGCCGCGTGCCGACATCGCCACCGAGACCCTCGCGGCCGGGCTGCGCGAGCTCGGCTGGGAGATCGACGACGTCACCGCGTACCGCACCGTGCGCGCCGCGCCGCCGGCGGCCGAGATCCGCGACGCGATCAAGTCCGGCGGGTTCCAGGCGGTGTGCTTCACCTCGTCGTCGACGGTGCGCAACCTGGTCGGGATCGCGGGCAAGCCGCACGCGCGCACCGTGGTCGGCGTGCATCGGCCCGCAGACGGCCGCCACGGCGCGCGAATTCGGGCTGCGGGTCGACGTGCAGCCCGAGCAGGCCACCGTGCCCGCGTTGATCGACGCCCTCGCCGAGTTCGCGGTGGCCCGAGCCGCCGAGGAGAAGGAGAAGGCGTCCAGCGCGGCGGCGAAGAAGCCCGCCCGCGCTGCCTCGCGCCGCGCCTCGCGCTGACCACCAACGGCTAAGGTGTCCCGCATGTCCGAACCGGTTTCGCCTGCCGAAAACACCTCCGAACGCTCCGGCTACTGGAACGAGTTTTACGCCGGGGTGGCCACGGCGGTCCGGCCGCTCCCGTCGCAGTTCGCGGCGTTCGTGGCCGGCGAACTGGCCCGGCCGCACCACGTCGTCGAGTTCGGCTGTGGTTCGGGTCGCGACTCGGTCTTCTTCGCCTCCTACGGCCACCGGGTGACCGGCGTCGACTCGTCCGAGATGGCGGTCAAGGCCTGCCAGGAGCTCGCAACGGGGCTGGGCGAGACGGCCGAATTCCTGGTGTCCGCGGTCGACGCGAGCGACGTCGCAACCCGCCTGGACCTAGGGTCGCACCCGGTCGTCGTCTACGCCCGGTTCTTCGTCCACGCGATCACCGACGAGGAGGAGCAGGCGTTCCTCGACCTCGCGGCGAACATCACCTCGCCCGGTGACCTGCTTGCCGTCGAGTACCGCACCGTCCGCGACCTCAGCGGCACGAAGGTCACCGGCCGCCACTACCGCCGCTTCGTGAGCCCGGCGACCTTTCAGGCGCGCGCGCTGGACCGCGGCTTCGACGTCACCTACGCGGTCGAGGGATTCGGTTTTGCGAAGTACCGCGCCGACGACGCCTACGTGGCGCGCGCCGTTCTCGTCAAGCGATGACCGCTGCTGGCGCCGAGACGGCACCAGACCCGCTGCGCGGCCTCATCGCGGTCGGCCACGAGCTGTTTCCGGATTTCGAATTTCTGGCCCCGAACGGGGTGCTTCGGCTCGGGCTGCCGGGCGGGGTCGTCGATCGGCTGCGTATCGAATTGCCGCCCGGGCAATTCCTGCACCTGCAGTCCATCGACGTCACGACACCCGACATCGACGAACTGGCGGCGACCGCGATAGTGCGAGTGAGCAGTTGGTACGGGGATTACGAATCGAAGTTCGACCCGGCGCGGTTGTTCGCCTTCGACGAGCCGTCCGGACACCGTGATCCACACGCTGGCTGACGAGAAGGGCGCGTGGATCGAGGTCTCGTTCCCGCGCCCGATCCGGATCGACGCGGTCGCCATCCGAAACATGAGTACCGGCCTCAGCGCGCGTGCCCGCGGCATTCGGGTGCTCGTCGGAAGACGGTATCGCGGCGCACGGGCGTTCATCGAGCGGCGACCGGGAGGCCTCATACCGTCCGTGTTCGTCGAGAATGGAGCGTCCGCTACGACGCTGCGAGTCGCCAACGTGAGTTGGAACTGGTCTTCGCGCAAGCGTGCCTCATCCGATCCGACCTGGATGCCGAAGCGAAGGTGCTGATCCCCGTCCTCGCCAAGACGCTGGCGGCCGACTATCGGTCAGCGCGCAAAGCCTTCGACAAGGCAGAGAGTTTGTCTCCGTCTCGGCGTCGCGCGTTTCGTGACCTCGTGTCCTCCGATGTGCTGTCGGCTCGGCAGCTGCAGTGGACAATCCATGGCCCGCAACGTTGCTTCCGTTTTTGGACGCCGGGCCAGAAGAAGAACTACACGCAATTCGCCGCTGGGGTTGTAAACGACCTGTGCGACCTCACGCCGAACGTGTGCTTCGGCTTCGGGTCCGCCCTGTCCGTGGTGCGTGATGCCAACCTGATTCCCCATGATGACGACATCGACATCATCATTGCTTTCGAGCCCACTCAAGCGAGCACGCTGGCGATGGCGAACGATCTGGTCGAAGCGCACCTGAAGGCGCGCGGATACACCGTCAGCGGCAAGTTCATGGCTCACCGGCACGTGGCAAAGGGAAACCGAAAGTCGGTGGACGTGTTCGTGGGCCTCTTCGAGGGCGACGCGATTGCCTGGTACCCGGGCAAACGCGGCGCACTCACCCGAGAAATGATGTTTCCGACCTCGGACGGCGTTCTCTTCGGCGTTCCCATCAAGCTGCCACGCGATCCCGCGCAGTATGTTGAACAGCTGTATGGGAAGACGTGGACCATCCCGAACCCCGAGTTCAGCCACGAGTGGGATCAGAGTCCGTACCAGGACCTCAGCAGCTAGGACTCGTCCTAGGCTGACAGGGTGGTGCGTCCTGAAAGCTGCGTCGGGCTTGCAGTTGTGAGTCCTGTCCGGGTAGGAACCAGATCGCCCGGTAGTAGGCCCCGGCTTGTTGGAGAGATCTGGCGGGTTGAGCGGGGTGTCAAGAGCTACTTTCGCACCGGTAACGCCGCCACCAAGTTCCGGCAGATCGACTGGTACACCGTGAGCGGGCTACATCGTTTGATGCGGCTCAAACCCGGTCGCAATCTAAGACCGGGCAAGAGTGGACCGTGGACTGAGCAGTGGTTCAACAACCACGGTCTTCATCGCCTGCGCGGTACCGTCCGCTATCCGAAGGCTGCCTAACCATGGCTGGAAGATCATCGGCAAGCCGAATGCGGGAAAACCGCTCGTACGGATTGAAAGGGGGAAGGGGAAACAGGCCGCTCACGCGGAACTGCGCCCCCGACTACCAGTGAGCCTGCCCGACCTGCCGCCCTACCCCACCTGGCGCGCGCGGCGGCTGCGCCGCACGCCGGCGCTGCGGCGGCTCGTCAGTGAAGTGGCGCTGCGCCCGGCCGATCTGGTGTTGCCGATGTTCGTGCGCGAAGGCATCGCCGACCCGGTCCCGATCACCACGATGCCTGGCGTCATGCAGCACTCGCAGGAGTCGCTGGTGAAGGCCGCCGTCGCCGCGATCGAGGCCGGCGTCGGCGGGTTGATGATCTTCGGCGTGCCGACCGAGGACCACAAGGACGCGACCGGGTCCGGCGGCGACGACCCGGCCGGAGTGCTCAACGTCGCGCTCGGCAACCTGGCCCGCGAACTCGGCGACGCCACCGTGCTGATGGCCGACCTGTGCCTGGACGAGTTCACCGATCACGGCCACTGCGGCGTGCTCGACGACCGCGGGCGCGTCGACAACGACGCGACGCTCGGGCGGTACGCGGCGATGGGCGTCGCCCAGGCCGCCGCCGGGGCGCACCTGCTCGGCACCAGCGGCATGATGGACGGCCAGGTCGGGGCGGTGCGGCAGGCCCTCGACGCCGCTGGTCACCTCGACACCGGCATCCTGGCCTACGCGCCGAAGTACGCGTCCGGCTTCTACGGCCCGTTCCGCGAGGCCGTCAATTCCTCCCTGCGGGGCGATCGTGCGAGCTACCAGCAAGACGCCGGCCGCCCGGCGGCCGAAGCGCTCGCCGAGGTGGCCGCCGACGTCGCCGAGGGGGCCGACATCGTGATGGTCAAACCCGCGCTGCCCTACCTGGACATCGTGCGGGCGGTGGCCGATGCGGCGCCGGTCCCGGTGGCCGCGTACCAGATCAGCGGCGAGTACGCGATGGTCGAGGCCGCCGCCGAGCGCGGCTGGCTCGACCGGGAACGCGTCATCACCGAGACGCTGACGTCGATCAAGCGTGCCGGCGCGTCGATCGTGCTCACGTACTGGGCTGGCGAGGTGGCGGCCTCATTGCGTTAGGAGCGGCGCCAGTGCCGCCCGCTGCTGCGCGGTCAACGGCAGCGACCGGGTGCGGTCCGCGTCGACGCGCACGAACGTCAGCGTCGCCCGGGCCGCGAGTTCGCCCGACTGGATGATGTCGGCAGCGAAGATCAACGAGCTGGTGCCCATCCGCTCGAGCGTGACGTCGAAGACCGCCGGGCCGTCGAACAACTCGCGCCGGTAGTCGGCGGTGACGTTCACCAGACCCAGGTCGGGCGGCATCAGCACGTCACCACACGTCTCGGTCAAGGCTCGCAACCATGCGGCCTGCACATATCCGAGGGCGCCGTGGAAGGTGACGTGCCCCGGTGGCATCAAGGGGTGCTCGGGCACCTGGGGCGAGGCCATCACCAATTCGTAACGCGTCACATCCGGACGCTACCGGCAGCGCCACAGTGACATAGTCCGTCAGATCCGAGCGTCACATCAGGAGGTCGCCATGCCGTCCGACAAGCCCTTGCTGTTCGCCTTCACCGACCCCGTGGAGGGCCGTGAGGACGACTTCAACGCCTGGTACGACGAGACGCACGTGGCGGACGTCCTCAAGGTCGCGGGCATCGTGTCGGCGCAGCGGTACGCGCTCGCACCGGGCGCTCGCAGCACCCACCGCTACCTCGCCGTCTACGAGATCGAGGGCGATCCCAGCGCGGCCGCCAAGGCCCTGTTCGCCGGCCTGAAGAGCGGCGAGATCCCGATGAGCGACGCCGTCGACGGGGCGAATGCCGCGATGTCGGTGTGGGTGCCGCAGGGCAACTCCCGCCACGCCTAAGCGGTCGACGAGCGGCCGGGCGCCGAAGCGGTCGAGCACCAGCAGCGTGAACACCCCGGCGACGGTGATCCCGACGAGGTTGACGCCGAGCTGGATCAACGACTCGCCGGCCTGGTGCCACGCGCCGAACACCGATGCCACGGCGGCGTTGCCGGCCGCTGGGATCGTGGTGACCGAGATGAACACGCCCACCAGCGCGGCCGACTTGCTGGAGGTCAGCGAGAGCATGCCGGCCGCGCCGGCCACCAGGGCGGTGATCAGCGAGAACCAGCCCGGGTGGTAGATGAACTCGGTCTGGGTGCGGCCGGCGATGTTGCTGTGGTCGATGAGCCCGCCCGCCCGCGCGATGAGCGCGAGCAACGCGGTCACCGCGATCGCCGTCGGAAACCCCACCACCAGGGCGGTCGCGGCGCGGCGGGCGACGCCGGCGTTGCGCAGCAGCAGCGCGACCGCCAGCGCCGCGAGCGGCCCGAACTCCGGGCCGACGACCATGGCGCCGACGACGGTGACCGACGAGTCGGTGACCACACCGATAGCGGCGAGCACGGTGGCGAACACCATGAAGGCGAGGAACGTCGCGGTCAGCGTGGAATCCTCGCTGGTCCGGGCGGCGAGTTCGTCCCAGATGATCGCGTCGGCGGCCTCGCCCGGCGCGTCCTGCTCCGCTTTCGTCGCCAGACTGCCGACCGCCGTGTCCAACGGCGACAGCGTGACCATGCCGCGGGCGTGCACGCCGAGCTCGCGCAGCTCGTCGAGCAGCTGATCGGCGGCCTCGCGCGCGATGTCGGCGGTGACGACCGGACCGTGCGTCGATTCCGTGCGGGTGATCGCGACGACGCCCGGGTGAGCGTCGAGCACGTCCTCGACCTGGCGCTGAAGGCCCGACGGGCAGATCACCCGCAGGTGCAGCATGGCCACCGCTCAGTCCGCCCGCTGCGCCGGCTGCATCGCCACAGGGTCGCATGCCGGCCTTTGCCAGACTGGGGCGCGTGACCGATGCTCGCGTCTCTGCCGCCCTGTTCGACCGTGCGCTCGCCGTGACGCCAGGCGGCGTCAACTCACCGGTGCGTGCCTTCCGGGCCGTCGGCGGCACGCCGCGTTTCATGGTCAGCGGCTCCGGGCCGTACGTGGTCGACGCCGACGCGCGCCGCTACGTCGACCTGGTGTCGTCGTGGGGGCCGATGATCCTCGGGCACGCGCACCCGGCGGTGGTGAGCGCGGTCCAGGCCGCTGCCGCTGCCGGCCTGTCGTTCGGCACCCCGACCCGCGGCGAGGTCGAGCTCGCCGAGGAGATCGTCGAGCGGGTCGCGCCGGTCGAGCAGGTCCGGCTGGTCAACTCCGGCACCGAGGCGACCATGTCCGCGATCCGCCTCGCCCGCGGCTTCACCGGCCGGCATCGGGTGGTGAAGTTCGCCGGTTGCTACCACGGCCACGTCGACGCGTTGCTCGCCGCCGCCGGGTCCGGGGTGGTGACGTTCGGGCTGCCGGACACCCCGGGCGTCACCGGCGCACAGACGGCCGAGACGCTGGTGCTGCCGTACAACGACCTTGCCGCGGTCGAGGCGTGTTTCGCCGAGTTCGGCGCGGACATCGCCTGCGTCATCACCGAGGCCGCGGCCGGCAACATGGGCGCGGTCGCGCCGGTGAGCCGGGTTCAACGCCGGCCTGCGCGAAATCACCGCCGAGCACGGCGCACTGCTGATCATGGACGAGGTGATGACCGGATTCCGGGTCTCGGCCGCCGGCTGGTACGGGCTGGACCCGGTCGAGGCCGACCTGTTCACCTTCGGCAAGGTGATGAGCGGCGGGCTGCCGGCCGCGGCCTTCGGCGGCCGGGCCGACGTGATGTCGCGGCTCGCGCCGGCCGGCCCGGTCTATCAGGCCGGCACGCTGTCCGGGAACCCGGTGGCGGTGGCCGCGGGGCTCACCACGCTGCGCTGCGCCGACGCCGCGATCTACGCCGCCCTCGACGCCAACGCTCGCCGGGTCGGCGAGCTGGCCGCCACGGCCCTGTCCGCGGCCGGGGTGGGGCACCAGGTGCAATACGCCGGGAACCTCGTCAGTGTGTTCTTCGCAGCCGAGCCGGTGCGCGACTTCGCCGGCGCCCTGGCCGCCGAGACGTTCCGGTACCCGGCGTTCTTCCACGCCATGCTCGACGCGGGCGTCTACCTGCCGCCCAGCGCGTTCGAGGCCTGGTTCGTCAACGCCGCGATGGACGACGCGGTGTTCGAGCAGCTCGCCGCCGCGTTCCCGGTTGCGGCGCGCGCCGCGGCCGCCGCGCAGCCACCCGCGTGAGGTCCGGGCGACGACGGTTCTGACAGCATGGGGCGGTGGAGACGGTGCACCTGCTGCGGCACGGGGAGGTCTACAACCCCGACCGCGTGCTGTACGGGCGGCTGCCCGGCTACCGGCTCAGCGACCTCGGTGAACGCCAGGCGCAGGCTGCCGCGGACTGGCTGGTCCAGCGCGACCTGGGCTATCTGGTTTCGTCCCCGCTCGAGCGGGCCCGGCAGACCGTCGCCGCGTTGGCCGCGGCCACCGGTCTCGGCGTCGCGGTCGACGAGCGGTTGATCGAGGCCGAGAACCTGCTCGCCGGCCGTCAGGTGGCCGGCGGCAAAGGCCTGTTCCGCGATCCGTCGAACTGGAAGTACTTCGTCAACCCGCTGCGCCCGTCGTGGGGCGAGCCCTACACCGAGATCGCCGACCGGGTGCTCGCGGCAGTGCGCGCGGCCCGGGACAACGCCGACGGTCGGGACGCCGTCTGCGTCACCCACCAGCTGCCCATCGTGGCCGCGCGGCGTCGGGTGGAGGGTCGGCGGCTGGCCCACGACCCGCGCCGCCGCGAGTGCAGCCTGGCCTCGGTGACGTCCTTCACCCTCGTCGACGACGTCGTGGTGCGCGTCGACTACGCCGAGCCCGCCGCGGCCCTGCCGAGCGGGCACGGCGCGGGGGCGTAGCCCCCACTGAGTCCGGTGCGCGCCCGCCGCGCCGAGTAACGCACACTGGACGGCGATGAAACGCGTCCTGGTCCTGCTCGCCGCCGTCGCGGTGCTGGTCTCGGCCTGCACCGGCAGCAACGCCGTCGACCAGACCCAGAACGGCACCTTCAAGTTCACCTCGGGCACCGAACTCGGCAAGCTCTACCCGGTCAAGGACCGCAAGCCGGCCGGCGATTTCACCGCCGCCCTGCTCAGCGGTGGCAAGGTCTCGCTCGCCTCGACCAAGGGCAAGGTCGTCGTCCTCAACTACTGGGCGTCGTGGTGCACTCCGTGCCGCACCGAGGCCCCACAGTTCGACCTGCTCTACCGCAAGGTCAAGACCCAGGGCGTCGACTTCCTCGGCATCAACACCAAGGACGAGAAGGGCGATGCCCTCTCGTTCGTGAAGCAGAACGACATCAGCTTCCCGAACGTCTTCGACGAGCAGGGCGAGACCGCGATCCGGCTCGGCGACATCCCGCAGACCGCGCTGCCGTTCACCGTGCTGCTGGACAAGCAGGGCCGGGTGGCCGCGGTGTACAAGATCGCGCTTTCGGCCAAGGATCTGCAACGCGCGATCAGCAAGCTGCAGGCGGAGCACTGACGTGCCGCTCGCCGACGGCGGACTCGCGCACACCGTCACCGACGGTCCGCTGCTGGTCGCCGCCGGCGTCGCCGCGCTGGTCGGCCTCATCGGGTTCCTGTCGCCGTGCGTGCTGCCGCTCGTGCCCGGCTATCTGTCCTACGTCGCAGGCTTGTCCGGCGAGACGGCGAAGCCGAACCAGCGCCGGATGGTGCTCGGCGCACTCCTTTTCGTGCTCGGCTTCAGCATCGTGTTCGTCGCGCAAGGTGTGCTGTTCGGCTCGCTGGGCGGGGCGATCCGTGACCACTCGCTGGCCATCCAGCGGGTGCTCGGCGTGGTCACGATCCTGATGGGGATCGTCTTCCTGGGCGGCATCCCGTTCCTGCAGCGCGAGTGGCGCTCGCACCGGCGACCCGAGGCCGGCCTCGTCGGTGCCCCACTGCTCGGCTGCGCGTTCGGGCTGGCGTGGGCGCCGTGCCTGACCCCGACGTTCGGCGCCGTCTACTCGATGTCGTTCGTACAGGGCACCGCGGCCCGGGGCGCGTTCCTGACCTTCTGCTACTGCCTGGGCCTGGGCATCCCGTTCCTGCTCGTCGCGCTCGGCTTCGGCTGGGTCACGCGCACGCTCGGCTTCGTGCGCCGGCACATGCGGGTGATCAGCATGATCGGCGGCGTCTTCCTCATCGTCATCGGCATCCTGCTCGTCACCGGCGAGTGGAACCACCTGATGAACCTGCTGCGCGCCCGGGTGGGCCAGTCGTCCGGGTTCGACGTATGAGTACCCCACGAAAGCGCTCCGCAAGGAGCGCTCCACGCCTGCACGGGGGCCCCGAGATCAAGGCCGTCTGGCGCACCGCCCGCCAACTGTGGCGGCGGCTGACCAGCATGCGTACTGCGCTGGTGCTGCTGTTCCTGTTGGCCATCGCCGCGGTGCCCGGCTCGCTGCTGCCGCAGCGCCCGCTCAATCCCGACCAAACCGCGACCTACGTCGCGAACCACGGCGGCTGGGGCCGGTTCCTCGATTCGCTCGGGATGTTCGACGTCTTCGGCTCGGTGTGGTTCGCGGCCATCTACCTGCTGCTGTTCATCTCGCTCGTCGGCTGCCTGATCCCTCGCATCCGGGTGCACGCGCGCGCGATCGCCCGTAAGCCGCTGCCCGCCCCGCGCAACCTCGACCGGCTGCCCGAGTCCGGCAGCTTCGAGACCGCGGCGGCGCCGCTCGACTACGCCGCGACGGCCCGCGAGACCCTTGGCCGGCGGTGGCGCATCGCCGAACGGGAAGAGCCCGGCGGCGTCGTCACGATCTCGGCCGAGAAGGGCTACAGCCGCGAGACCGCCAACCTGATCTTCCACGTCGCGCTGCTGGCTGCGCTGCTACTGATCGCGATCGGCCGGCTCTACGCGTACCAGGGCAGTCGGATCGTGACCCAGGGCACCGGCTTTTGCAACGTCGTCTACCAGTACGACTCGTGGAAGCCCGGTCGCCTCGCCGCCGAGGGCAAAGTGGTGCCCGCGCCGTTCTGCATCGACGAGCTGGACAAGTTCACCGCCACGTACACCGCGGCCGGCGAGCCGGAGCAGTTCCGCGCCGACGTCACCTACCGCACGTCGGTCGACGCGGCCGCGAAGAGGACGTCCATCACGGTCAATCACCCGCTGCGCCTCGAGGGCGACCGGGTCTACCTGATCGGGCACGGGTTCTCGCCGAAGGTCACCGTGCGCATGCCCGACGGCACCACCCGCACCACCACCGAAGCGTTCGTGCCGACGCAGGCGGCCACGCTGTACTCCGAGGGCGCCTTCAAGTTCCCCGGCCCGACCGACAAGAAGCAGGACATCGGCCTGTCCGGGTTCTTCGCGCCGACCCCGGTGGTGAACACGCACGGACTCATCTCGTCCGGCTCGCCCGCGGTGAGCAACCCGGTGCTCGGCCTGTTCATCTACCAGGGCGACCTCACCGGTAGCGGCGCCGCACAGTCGGTGTACGCGCTGGACACCTCGAAGATGAAGCGGATCGGTGCGGCGAATCTGCGTGAGGGGCAGACCGTCAAGCTCGAGAACGGCGTCGAGGTGACCTTCGACGGCTGGGTGCCCTGGGCCAGCATCCAGGTCTCGCACGACCCGGCGCAGGGCTACCTGCTGATCGCGGCGATCGCGATGGTGGTCGGCCTGATCGGCTCGCTCGGGGTGCGGCGGCGGCGGGTGTGGTTGCGCATCGCAGGTGGCCCGCGGTCCGACGCCGACGCGGCATCGCCTACCGTGGTAGCAGTCGGCGGCCTGGCCCGCAGCGACTCCGGGAACTTCACCACCGAGTTCGCGGCCCTGTTGTCCCGGCTCGAGAGCGCCGGGGGAGTCGCTTCCGGGGGTTGCGAGCAGGCCGACATCGCCGCGGAGCCCGACCCCGAACAGGTCGGCGCAGGGAAGGACTGAGGCGTGGCAGGCATCAACGGCTCGATGGCCCACCTGTCGGATTCGCTGTTCACCACGGCGATCGCCGTCTACGCGCTCGCCATGGTCGGTTACACCGCCGAGTTCGCCTTCAGTCGGGTCGGCCGCAAGCTGTCCACCGCGAAGTCGCGCCAGCTCGTCGGTGCCGGCGGCCCGCCCGACGAGACGCTGTCGGCCGGTGCGCCACCGGTCACCCGCCGCAGCTGGCCCGACCGCGTCGGCCGCTGGTCGGTGGCGCTGACCATTCTCGGCGTCCTGATCCACACCGCGTCGATCGCGGTGCGGGCGATCGCGGTGGACGCGGTGCCGTGGTCGAACATGTACGAGTTCGCGTCGGTCGCCGGGCTGATCGGTGTGGTGGCGTTCCTGGGCGTGCTCTGGAAGCTGCCGCAGCTGCGCGACCTCGGCGGGTTCATCCTGTTGCCGGTCATCCTGATGATGTTCTTGGCCGGCACCGTGCTGTACTCGCGGGCCCAGCCGCTGGTGCCGGCACTGCAGTCCTACTGGCTGGCGATCCACGTCACCCTGGTCTCGATCGCCGAGGGCGCGTTGATGACCAGTGCGGTGCTCACCGTGCTGTTCCTCGTCAAGTCCCGCCACGACCGCCTGAGCGTCAAGCCGGGGTACAAGCCGGGATCGCTCGGCAACCTCGCCGCCAAATTGCCGTCAGCGGCGGCGCTGGACAAGGCGGCCTACCGGGTCGTCGCGTTCTCCTTCCCGCTCTACACCGTGGCCATCATCTGCGGCGCCATCTGGGCCGAGGCCGCGTGGGGCCGCTACTGGGGCTGGGACCCGAAGGAGACCTGGGCGTTCATCGTCTGGGTCATCTACGCCTGCTACCTGCACGCCCGCGCCACCGCGGGCTGGAAGGGCCGCGCCGCCGCCTGGATCAACCTGGCCGGCTTCGGCGCGATCACCTTCAACTTCCTGGTCGTCAACATCGTGGTGTCCGGGCTGCACTCCTACGCCGGCTTGAGCTGATCGGCCACCTGTTCGGGCTCGTCGAGCGGGACGAACGTGCGCCCGCCCTCGATGCGTACCAATTGCGCGTTCGGGAACGTCCGCGCCAGCCGCTCCGCAAAGTCGATCTTGAAGAACCGGTCGGCGGTGCCCCACGCCAGCGTCACCGGCTTGGCGAAGCGCTCGAGGCGGGTCGAGACGTCGAGCAACTCCCTCGGGTCGATGCCGCGGGCCAGCTTGGCGGTGTCGCGCCGGACATCGGCGTTGCTGAGGACCGGCGTGATCCAGCGCCGGGTGAGCGCGGGGTCGAGCGGCTTGGTCACCAGCGGGCCGAAGCCGAGCACCGAGTGACGCACCGCCGTGGGTTTCACCGAGGCCATCGCCGCGCGGAGTAATGCCGGTTTGCGGGCGACCTTCACCAGCAGGTTGAACGGCGCCGGCGGGAACTTGTCGAACGCGTCGCAGTTGGTCAGCACCAGGCGTGCGACCCGGGAGTGGTCGGTATCGATGAGGAACTGGCACAGCGCGCCGCCGGTGTCGTTGCCGACGAGCGTCACGTCGCGCAGGTCCAGGGCTTCGAGGAAGGCGATGAGCAGCCGGGCGATGCCGCGCGGGGTGAGGTCGGCGTCCGGCGCCATCGCGATCCGGTGCGAACCGAGCGGCAGGGTGGGCTGGTAGCTGCGGATGCCGCTCTCGGCGAGCAGGTCGGCGACGCCGCTCCACAGTTCGCCGTTGACGAGCAGACCGTGGACGAACACGACCGGCGGGTGCGAGGGATCGGCCGGACCGGTGATCCGGTACTCGATGCGGCCGGCGGGAAGGTCGATCGTCTCCATCTGCGCTCCTTGGTCGACGTCCCGCCAGCAAAACATACATACTGCACGTATGTCGACGGATTTGCGGCGCTCGCAGACGGACCGGTCGGCCCGGACCCGGTCGGCGTTGGTCGCTGCGGCGCGTGCGCAGTTCGCGGCGTCGGGATTCGCCGGGGTCTCCGCCGAGACGATCGTGCGCGCAGCCGGCGTCACCCGCGGCGCCATGTATCACCACTTCGCCGACAAGACCGAGCTGTTCGCCGCCGTCTTCGAGAGCGTCGAGGCGCAGGTGATGGGGCGCATCGCCGGGGACGTGAGCGCGTCCGGCGCGACCGACCCGATCGAGGCCATGCGGGTGGGGGCGCGGGCCTGGCTGCAGGCGTGCGCCCACCCGGAGGTGCACCGGATCATGCTCGTCGACGCGCCGGGCGTGCTCGGCTGGGCCCGCTGGCGCGAGATCTGCCTGAACTACGGGCTCGGTCTGGTGCGCTCGCTGGTCGCTGCGGCGATGGCAGCCGGCCGGATCACGCAAGGACCCGACCTGCCCCTCGCGCACCTGCTGATCGGCGCCCTCGACGAGGCCGCGCTGTTCGTCGCGCTGTCCCCCGACCCGGCCGCCGCGCGGTCGGAGCTGGCCGCGGGCCTGGACATCCTGATCACCGCCCTCGCCGTCTCCCCCGAAGTTGTCCGGGCTAGACGGCCTCATGACGACGCGTAGCCGGGACAACTTCGGGGCAGGTCAGGACCGGGCGGTCAGGTCGTAGACGGTGGTGCCGCCGACCGTCGTTGACGTGAACGTCGAGGTGACCCACTGCTGGATCGTGTAGGCGGTCGAGGTGTTCGCCGCTGTCGAGCCGATGAAGCCCTGTTGGTCGGCGACGTAGTAGTGCACCTTGCCGGCCGCGACGAGCTTCGTGAACTGCGCCAGCGTGATCGCGTTGTCGGTGCCGTTGTAGCCGCCGAGCGACATCACCGATTCGCCGATGGCGAGTTCCAGCGAAGCCGCATAGTTGTCGCTGACGGTCGCGGCCACCCAGGTGTAGTCGCCGGCATCGGCCCGTAGCGCCTTCGTCAGCGCGCTGTTGACCGTGCTCGCCCCGCCGAGGCCGCCCATACCGCCGCCTGCCCCGCCGGTCCGGCCGCCCGGTGCGCCAACACTGCCGCCACCTGCGCCGCCGGGCCCGAAGCCGCCCTGCTGGTTCGTCCCGCCCTGCTGCGAGGTGCCGTTCTGCTGGCCGCCGGGCGCGCCACCGAAGCCGCCGCCACCACCACCCCCACCACCACCGCCGAAGCCACCACGTGCGCCGCCGGGGCCGCCGGCACCGGTCGTGCTGGCCGGCCCGGCGCTGGGCAGCGCCCCGGTGTGCGCGGTCGCGGCGGTCTGCAGCGAATACGCGGCGGGAGCCGCCAGGAGGCTGACCGCGATGGTCACGGCGGCACAGCCGGCCAGCAGCTTGGTCCGGAGCTGGCCGGCGAACAGGATCGCGACGATCGCGGCGGCGCCGGCGAGCAGCACCACCCACTTCAGCTGCGGATGCCAGGACGAGCGGCCGAGCAGCACGCACGCCCACCACACGGCCGCCGCCACGATCGCGACCAGCGTCCATCGCGCGGCAACCTGCGCCCGGGCCCGCCAGAGTTCGGCCACGCCGAGGCCGACCAGGGCCGCGATCGCCGGCGCCAACGCGACCGTGTAGTAGGAGTGGATGATGCCGCTGGCAAAGCTCAGCACGATGCCGGTCACCAGTAGCCAACCGCCCCACAGGATCGCGCTGGCTCGCAGCCGATCGGTGCGCGGCCGCCCGGCCGTCAGCCACAGCAACGCGGCCAAGGCGACCAGCGCCGACGGCAGCAGCCAGCTGATCTGCGACCCCATGTCGGAATCGAAAAGCCGGAACAGGCCGGTCGACCCGGACGAGAAACCGCCGCCGGTCTGCCCGCCCACCGAACCGTTGTTGTCCGACCCGGTGAGCCGGCCGATGCCGTTGTAGCCGAGGACCAACTCCAGCACGCTGTTGTTCGTCGAACCGCCGATGTACGGGCGCGAGCCGGCCGGCCACAGCTCCACCAGCGCGACCCACCAGCCGGCCGACACGACCAACGCCGCGCCCGCGGCCAGGGTGTGCAACACCCGCTTGCGCAGCGGCGTCGGCGCGGCGATCAGATACGCAAGCGCGAACGCCGGTACGACGAGCAGGCCCTGCAGCATCTTGGTCAGGAAGGCGAACCCGAGCAGCGCGCCGGCGAGCATCAGCCAACGCGGCCGGGCCGCCTCCACGGCCCGCACGGTTGCATACGCAGCCGCGGTCATCAGCAGCACGAGCAGCGCATCGGGGTTGTTGAACCGGAACATCAACGTCGCGACCGGCGTGAGCGCCAGCGCGGCACCGGCCAGCAGACCGGCCGTCGGCGTGCTGACCCGCTTCACCGCCGCGTAGAGCAACGCCACCGCCGCGACACCCTCCAGCGCCTGCGGCACGAGCATGGCCCACGAGTTGACGCCGAAAACCTTCACCGACAGGTCCATGACCCACAGCGCCGCCGGCGGTTTGTCGACGGTGATGAAGTTCGACGCATCGAGGGAGCCGAACAGCAACGCCGTCCAACTCTTGCTGCCCGCTTGCGCGGCCGCCGAGTAGAACTGGTTCGCCCAGCCCGACTCGGACAGCCCGACAAGGTACAGCAGACCGGTACCGACCAGCAGCGCCGCGAACAACACCCGGTCCCACGGCCGCGACCTCGCCACCTCCACCTCATCGAGTGGCGACTTGTCGCTCGAGTGGCGCGTTGTAAGTCGCCAGTCAGCCGACGTCTCGCCACTCAGCGATGACGGGGGAGGGGTGAGGGTGCCGGTCATGAGGACGCCTTCTTGGTCAGGTCGTAGACGGTGGTGTTGCCGACCGTCGTGGCGGTGAAGTTGGCGCTTACCCACTCCGAGATCGCGCTCGACGAACCGCCACCGCCACCGCCACCGCCACCGGGGCCCCCGCCCGTGCCGCCACCACCGATGAAGTAGTGGATCTTGCCCTGCGCGACCCAGTGCTGGAATTGCGCGAGCGTCGTGGAGTTGTCGCTGCCGGTGAACCCGCCGATGGCCATGACAGCCTTGCCGGTGGCGAGTTCGAGCGGGCCCGCGGTCTGCGAGCCGATCGTCGCGGCGGCCCACTTGGTGTCGGTGTTCTCGATCAGGTTGGTGAGCTCGGCCGACACACTCGCCCCGCCGCCCATTCCGCCGCCCATTCCGCCACCGCCCGGTGCGCCACCGGAGGTGCCGGTCGAACCCGACGGCCCGCTGGGCAGGGTGCCGGTGCTGCCGGTACTCCCGCCCGGGAAGCCACCGGTGCCACCAGCGCCGCCCGGCGACCCACCCGGCCCCGTGCCGTTGCCGGCACTGCCACCATTACCGTTTCCGAACCCGCCCGGTCGGCCCATGCCGCCGCCGAAGCCCGTGGTGATCGCCGGCCCGGCCGACGGCGTCGAACCGGTGTGCGGGGTGCCCGCGGTGTTCAGGGCGTACGCCGCCGGTCCGCCGGTGGCCGCCACGACCCCGGCTCCGATCGCGAGCACCGCGAGGCCGCGGCTGAGCTTGCCCGGCGGCACCAGCAGCAGCCCGGCCGACACCGCGGCGGCCAGCACGACCAGCCAAGCCATCCACGGATAGAACGACGGTGTCTTGTGCAGCAACGAGTAGGCGTACAGGCCGGTAACCAGCACACCGCCCGCGAGCGCGACGCGCGCTGCGGTCGCCGCCCGCGCTCGCCACAGCGCCGCCGCGCCGATGGCCACCAGGGCGGCGATCGCGGGCGCGAGCTCGACGGTGTAGTAGGTGTGGATGATGCCGCCGGCGAAGCTCAGCACCGCGCCGGTGACGAGCAGCCAACCGCCCCACAGGAGCACGGCGGCGCGGGTCCGGTCGGTGCGCGGCATGCGCCGGCTCACTACCGCCAGCGCCACGATTGCGATAATCGAAGTTGGCAGCAACCAGGCGATCTGGCCGGCGTTGAGCGAGTTGAACAACCGACCGATACCGGCGGAGCCGCTGAAGCTGCGCCGCCGCCACCCCCGCCGCCGCCCGGGCCGCCGCCAGAGCTGGACAGCCGGGAGAGCCCGTTGTAGCCGAACGCCAGGCCGAGCGGGGAGTTGTCGCCGGAGCCGCCGATGTAAGGGCGGCTGCTCGCCGGGGTCAGCTGCACCGCGAGGATCCACCAACCGGCGCCGACGACGATCGCGACGCCCGCGCCGAGCACCTGCAGGAGACGCCGCCGCAGCGACGTCGGCGCCGCCACCACGTAGGCGATGGCGAGCGCGGGCAGCAACGTGAACGGCTGCAAACCCTTTGCCAGGAAGGAGAAACCCATCGTCAAGCCGGCGAGCAGCAGCCACCGCGTGGAGGCCACCTCGATCGCACGGGTGGTGCAGTAGGCCGCGACGACCATGAGCAGCACCATGAGCGCGTCCGGGTTGTTGAATCGGAACATCAACACGGCGACCGGCGTGAGCGCGAGCAGCGCTGCGGCGAAGATGCCGGGCCAGTGCCCGAACCAGCGCTTGACCGTGACGTGCAGCAGCCACACCGCCAGCACGCCCATGATCGCCTGCGGTACCAGCATCGACCACGAGCTGAAGCCGAAGATCCGGCCGGACAGTTCCATCGGCCACAGCGACGCCGGCGGCTTGTCGACGGTGATGTAGTTCGACGAGTCGAAGGACCCGAAGAAGAACGCCTTCCAGCTCTGGGTGCCGGCCTGCACGGCCGCCGCGTAGAAATCGTTGGCGTAGCCGGATGCGCCGAGCCCCCACAGGTACAGCAGCGCGGTGCCGGCGAGCAGCGCGATCAGCGAACCACGCTCGCGCCAGCGGTGTTGGACGTTGAGCGGTGCGTCATCCGACGAGTGCTGGGTTGCATCGCTCCACTCGCCCGAGAACGCACCACTCAACGTGGGTGGGTGGGTCGAAGGCGCGGTCATCGCGACACCTCCGGCTCACGAGTCCGGCGCGCGAATACCCATTCGCGCATGAGAACGAAGCGCAGCACGGTGGCCAGCAGGTTCGCGAGCACCAGCGCCGTCAGCTCCACCAGCCGGCCGGGATCCGAACTGAGCTGGGCGACGAGCCACAGCGAGCCGCTCGTCAACGCCAGGCCCAGCCCGAACACCACCAGGCCTTGCAGCTGATGACGCGCCACACCGCGGGCAGTACCGCCGCGCACCCCGAAGGTGAAGCGCCGGTTCGCGGCGGTGTTGCCGATCGCGGTCGCCAGCAGCGCCAACAGGTTCGCGGCCTGCGCGCCCATGGAGGGCCGCAGCAGCAGGAACAACAGCAGGTACGCGACCGTCGACAGCACTCCGATGACGGCGAACCGGACGGCCTGCCCGGCCAGCCGCTGTGGGACCCCGTCGACGCGCAGCTCGTCGCGGCCCACACTCGTGCGCAGCTCCCGCAGCGGGACCTCGCCGCGCGCGAGTGCGCGCCCCACGCGGGCGATGCCGCGCAGGTCGGCCACCGCTGTCGACGCGATGTCGACGCGGCTGTCCGGATCGTCGACCCAGTCCACCGGCACCTCGGCGATGCGCATGCCGCTGCGCTCGGCGAGCACCAGCAGCTCGGTGTCGAAGAACCACGACGTGTCCTTGACGTGCGGAAGTAACGCCCGTGCCGCCTCGGTGCGCATTGCCTTGAAGCCGCACTGCGCGTCGGAGAAGCGGGTGCGCAACGTGGTGCGCAGCAGCAGGTTGTACGAGCGGGAGATGAACTCGCGTCTGGGGCCGCGCACCACCCGTGACGTTTTCGACAACCGGGAGCCGATCGCCACGTCGCTGTGCCCGGAGATCAACGGGGCGACGAGCGGCAACAGTGCCGCGAGGTCGGTCGAGAGGTCCACGTCCATGTAGGCGACCACCCGGGCCTGCGAGGACGCCCACACGTGCTGCAGCGCGCGGCCGCGGCCCTTCGCGTCGAGGTGCACGGCCCGCACACCGTCGAGCTCCGCGCCCAGGCGTTGCGCGCGCAGCCAGGTCGAGTCGGTGCTGGCGTTGTCGGCGATGGTGATGACGGCGTCGAACGGGAAATCGCGGCGCAGGAAGGCGTGCAGTCGTCGCACGCTCGGTTCGAGGTCGGCCTCCTCGTTGTACACGGGGACGACGATCTCGACGTCCACCATTGCGGGGTCCGGAAACGAGGCAGCGGTCGTCGGTTCGGCGAGCGCGGTCATGGGCAGCCCTTTCACGAAGGTCGTCCGCCCGACCCCGGCCGATCGGCGGGGTCGTGCGGTCATGGCGACCACTGTCGCTGCCCGCCGATCAGGCGGTCATCACCGAAGCGTCAAGCCGGGCTTAAGCGCGGTTAGGAGATGTCAGGGCGCCGCGAGTTCCAACGTGATGGACGCACCACCGGAGGCGTTCGATCCGAGCGTCATCCTCCCGCCGGAGCCCTCCGCGCAGCGGCGGGCGATATCGAGGCCGAGGCCGCTGGAGCCGCGGTCGCTGCGGCCGCGCACCGCAGCCTCGTCGGGCAGCCCGGGGCCCTCGTCGGACACGGTCAACCGCGCCCCGTACGGGATCGGCACCAACGTCACCGCGAAGTCCGTGCCCTCGGGGGTGTGTGCGATCACGTTCTCGACCAGCGCGTCCACGGCGGCCGCGAGGTCCTCGGCCGAGCAGCGCACCGGCAACGGTCCGGCGGGCAGCGAGACGCTATCGGTGCGGCGCTGGTCCTCGGCGAGCGCGGACCAGAACGACACCCGCTCGCGGACCACCTCGCGGGCGTCGCTGGACGGCATCCGGCCCTCGCGTTGCGGGCGGCGGGCGGCGTGGATGACCGCGGTGAGCATGCGCTCGAGCTGGGTCACGTGGTTGCCGACCCGCTCGGCGTCGGCCGGATCGTGCAGCGCCTCGGCGTCGAGGCGCAACGCGGTCAACGGCGTGCGCAGCCGGTGGGAGAGGTCCGCGACGGTCTCGCGCTCCTCGGCGATGAGCTCGTCGATACGGTCGGCCAGCCGGTTCAGCGCCCGGCCCACCGCGGCCACCTCGGCCGGGCCGTCGACGGGCGCGCGCGCGGTGGTGTCTCCGTGGCTGAGTTGCACGGCGGTGCTCGCGGTCTCGACGAGTGGACGGGTGATGCGCCGGGTCAGGAGCTCGCCGGCCACCGCGCCGAGGATGATGAGCAGTACCGCGGCGCCGCCCAGCAGCCAGAACTTGCCGCTCTCGCCGGCATATTTCGCGTCGTCGGACAGATACACGCGGACGGTGATGAACTGCCCGCCGCTCAGGAAGCCGCCCGCGAAGGCGACCTGTCCGCCCGGCGCCGGTGCCAGCTGGGTCAGCCGCCCGCCGCCGGGTCCGCCGCCCGAGCCGGGCGGGCGGTCCGGATCCGACGGCCCGAAACTGCCGGGCTGTTCATCGCTGCTGCCCGACGGGTTCGGTCGTTCGACGTCGTCTGCCGGCGTCGACCCGATGAACGTCGAGGTGTTGCCGATCTGGACCGAGGTCGGCCGACCGGTGCTCTCGGACAGCTTCGTGACGTACTTCGTGATCTCCGCGGCGGTCGAGGTGCGGATGGCCAGCGCCACCGCGCGCGCCTGATTCTGGGCCTGATCCTGGTTGTGCTGCGCGACGGTGGACCGGATGAGCAGCGCCATCGGGATCGCGAACGCGATGATCACCAGCGTCGTCATGCCGACGACGAGCAACAGGATGCGCCGGCGCACGGTCAGTCCCCGATCGGCGCGACGAGCTTCACACCGATCCCGCGCACGCTGTGCAGGTAGCGCGGCTCGGCGGCCGATTCGCCCAGCTTGCGGCGCAGCCAGGACAGGTGCACGTCGACGGTGCGATCCGACCCGCCCCACGCGAGTTGCCAGACTTCGCCGAGCAGATCGCGTTTGGTGACCACCTCACCGGCCCGGCGGGCCAGCGCGAGCAGCAGCTCGTACTCCTTGCGGGCGAGTTCAACCGGCCGGCCGTCGACGGTCACCTCGTAGCTGCGGGTGTCGATCACCAGTCCGCCGACAGTGATCACCGGATCCTCGTCGGTCTTGCCGGTACGCCGCATCACCGCCCGGATGCGCGCGGTGAGCTGGGCGGCGGTGAACGGCTTGATGACGTAGTCGTCGGCGCCGAGGTCGAGCAGCCGCACGATCTCGGTCTCGTCGTCGCGCGCGGTCGCGATGATCACCGGAACGTCGCTGACGGCGCGCAGCATCGACAGCACGTCCGCGCCGTCGATGTCGGGCAGCCCGAGATCGAGCAGCACGACGTCGGGCCGCTGCTCGACCGCGGCGCTCAGCGCCGGGATCCCAGACCCGACGCTCGACACGACGTGCCCCTGGTCGCGCAGCGAGCGGGTCAGCGCGGTGCGGATCGCCGCGTCGTCCTCCACCAGCAGCACCTGGGCCATGGGCGCGAGAGTAACCCGCCCGGGCATGCGGCCCCGTTGAGCGCACGCCGCCCCACCACCCCGACATTTCCGACTCGTGCAATGAGATGACGAGAATCCGGGTCCGAATCCGGTGATCTGATTGCAAGAGTCGGTACCGGGGCGGCCGGGGCGGCCGGGGCGGGCGCCGGGGGGAGCGGAACGATCGGCAGGGCGCCCGGAATACTGGGCGGGTGGCCTACGCCGACCTACAGGAGTTCCTCGCCTCGCTCGCGCGCGACGGAGACCTCGCCCGGGTCACGGCGCCGGTCGACCCGCACCTGGAGGTGGCGCGCGATCGTGCAGCGGGTGCTGCGCGATCGGGGCCCGGCGCTGCTCTTCGAGCACCCGACCCGCGGCAGCATGCCGCTGGCCGATCAACGTGTTCGGCACCCAACGGCGAATGGCGAAGGCGCTCGGCGTCACCGACCTCGACGAGATCGGCGCAGCGGATCGCCGAACTGCTCAGACCCGAGTTGCCGCGCGGGATCGGCGGGTTCAGGGACGCGCTGGGCAAGGTCGGCCAGCTGCGCGCCGCGCCGCCGCGACGGGTGAAGAGCGCGCCGGTGCAGGAGGTCGTGCTGCGCGGCGAGGACGATCGACCTCGTCGAGCTGCTGCCCGGCATCAAGGCCTGGCCCGACGACGGCGGGGTGTTCCTCAACCTCGGCCTCACCCACACCAAGCACCCCGAGACCGGCGCTCGCAACCTCGGCATGTACCGGCTGCAGCTGCAGGACGAGCGCACGGTCGAGCCTGCACTGGCAGATCCACAAGGACTCCACGTCGCACGCGGCGATCGCCGAGCGCCGCGGCGAGCGGCTGCCGGTGGCGATCGCGTTCGGCTGCCCGCCCGCCGTCACCTACGCCGCCAGCGCTCCGCTGCCCGCCGACATCGACGAGTACCTGTTCGCCGGGTTCCTGCAGCGCGAACGGGTCGAGCTCGTCGACTGCGTGTCGGTGCCGCTGCAGGTGCCGGCCGCCGCGCAGGTGGTGCTGGAGGGCTGGGTGGAGCCGGGCGAGCGGCTGCCGGAAGGGCCGTTCGGCGACCACACCGGCTTCTACACGCCGGTCGAACCGTTCCCGTTCGTGCGGGTCGAAACCATGACCATGCGCACCGACCCGATCTTCCAGACGATCATCGTCGGCCGCCCGCCGCAGGAGGACGGCCCGATCGGGAAGGCCACCGAGCGGATCTTCCTGCCGCTGATCCGGATGACGGTGCCGGAGATCGTCGACTACGACCTGCCCGAGGCCGGGCGTCTTCCACAACTGCGTGATCGTCTCCATCGAAAAGCGATTCCCGAAACATGCGCAGAAGGTGATGAACGCGATCTGGGGCGCCGGGCTGCTCTCGCTGTCCAAGCTGATCGTGGTGGTCGATGCCGACTGCGACGTGCACGACTACGCCGAGGTCGCCTGGCGGGCATTCGGCAACGTCGATTACGCCCACGACGCGCTGCACACGGTGGGCCCGGTCGACCACCTCGATCACGCGTCCTACGAGCAGTTCTTCGGCGGCAAGCTCGGCGTCGACGCCACTCGCAAGCTGCCGACCGAGGGCTATCGGCGCGACGGCGGTTGGCCGAGCGAGTGCGTGCTCGACCCGGCGACGGTGGCTACCGTCGAGCGCCGCTGGGCCGAGTACGGCATCAAACGCGGCCGGTCACGATGACCCGCGAGGTCGATGCGCGCGACTCGACGCCCGCGCGCGGGCGGGTGCGCAAGTTCCTGTCGCTGGTGATGATCGAGCACTCGGTGTTCGCGCTGCCGTTCGCCTACATCGCCGCGCTGACCGCGATGTGGACCGAGACCAGTTCGGTGCACTGGGTGCAGCTGCTGCTGATCACGATCGCGATGGTGTCCGCGCGCACCGTCGCGATGAGCGCGAACCGCATCCTCGACCGTCGCTTCGACGCGCTGAATCCGCGTACCGCGCGGCGCGAACTCGTCACCGGTGAGCTGTCGGTGCGCTCGGCCTGGGTCGGGTTCGGCGTCGCCCTGGTCGTCTTCCTGGCGAGCGCGGCGGCGCTGTCGCTCGGTTGTCTGCTGCTTGCGCCGGTGGCGGTGTTCCTGCTCGTGCTCTACTCCTTCGGCAAGCGGTTCACCGACTTTCCGCAGGTGCTGCTGGCGCTCGCGCAGTTCGTCGCACCGGTGGGCGCGTGGTTCGCGGTGACCGGCGAGTTCGGGGCCGCGCCGATCGCGCTCGGCATCGCGGTGGGCACCTGGATCGGCGGGTTCGACCTGATCTACTCCTGCCAGGACGCCGAGATCGACCGGCGAGATCGGCTCGCGCTCGTTCCCGGCCCGCTTCGGCATTCCGGCCGCGCTGCACGACCTCGTCGGTGGTGCACGTCGTGCACCGTGGCCGCGTTCGCCTGGTTCGGGGCGGCCGCGGGACTCGGCTGGTTGTGGTGGCTCGGGGTGCTGCTCACCGCGGGCATCCTCGTCTACGAGCACGCCATCGTGCGCGCCGAACGACCTGTCGCGGGTGAACCGCGCATTCTTCACCGCCAACGGCGTCATCGGCATCGGCCTGTTCGCTTTCGCATTGGCCGACCTGATCCGGCAGGGCCTGACCTGGTGAGCGACGCGCGGGTGCCCTGGGTGGTCGGCGTGTCCGGCGCATCGGGGACGCCGTATGCGCGTGCGGTGCTCAACGGCCTGCTCGACGCCGGCGCAGCCGGTCGACCTCGTCGTCTCTCGCGCGGCCCGGCTGACCATTCTCGACGAGACCGGGTTGTCGTTTCCGTGACAGCCACTGGGCCGGCGACCTCGCCGCGTGGCTCGGCCGCGAGCCTGGGGACGCGCGGTACTGGCCGGCTGGCGATCTCGCGGCCGGGCCGAGCAGCGGTTCGTATCTGACCCGCGGCATGGTGGTGGTGCCGGCGTCCACGGCGTCGGTGGCCGGCATCGCGCTCGGGCTGTCCAAGGACCTGCTGCAGCGCGCCGCCGACGTCACTCTCAAGGAGCGCCGGCCGTTCGTGATCGTGCCGCGCGAGACGCCGTACACCCGCGCGACCTTGCAGCACCTGCTCGACCTGCACGACGCCGGCGCGGTGGTCCTGCCGGCCAGCCCGGGCTTCTACGGTGCGCCGCAGACGGTCGCGCAGCTCGTCGACTTCGTCGCGGCCAAGGTACTCGACGTCCTCGGCGTTGCGCATGACTTGCTGATGCGCTGGACCGGCACGCTGGGGGGTGCGCCCGAGTAGCGTCTGCGCACGTGGACGACGTCGATCGGCTGCTGCTCGACGCGGTGCGGGCGAACGCACGTGCCACGTTCGCCGAGCTGGGCAGGCTGGTCGGACTGAGCGCGCCGGCCGCGCACGAACGCGTGCAGAAGCTCGAGGCGGCCGGGCGTCATCACCGGCTATCACGCGGCGGTGTCACCTGAATCGCTCGGTTACGCGATGAATGCACTGATCGGGGTGTTCCTCAACGACAGCGCGGACGTCGACGAGGTCACCGCGGCGCTGCGCGCCACTCAGGCGGTCGAGGACTGCTGGTTCGTCGCCGGCGAGGAGACGTTCGTGGTGAAGGTCTGCGTGCCCGACGTCGCCGATCTGGAGGCGACGATCCGCGGCCTGAACGCGATCCGCGGGGTGGCCCGCACCCGCACCACGGTGGTGCTGTCGACCAAGTTCGAGGGCCGGGTGCCGCCGGCCGCCGGCTGAGTCAGCCGGGCAGCGGGTGGCCGGCCACCCACGCCCGCAGGCCCTCCGGCGTCGCATCCACGCCGAGCCGGTCGGCCAGCACCCGGCCACTGGCAGCCGCGCAGAGCACCTGGTCGGCCATGACGTCGAGGTCGCCCCACGGCAGGTAGGGCTTGGCCACCAGCAATGACGCGATGCCGTGCGCCGCCGCCCACATCTGCAGCGTGATCACGAACGAGTCGGCACGTGCGAAGATGCCTTCGTCCATGCATGCCTCGACGGTCTCCCGCAGGTGCGCGAACGCCGCGTCGCGAAGGGTGCGATCCAGCTCGGACGCCTCGACCTGCCCGTCACCGAGCGCGCAGTGCTCCATCGTCGCCACCCGGTAGTGCTCCGGGTGCGCGACCGCGAACCTGATGTAGGCGAGTCCGTACGCGCGCAACCGCGCCAACGGGTTCGCAAAGCCCGCGCCCGCTGCGACCATCGCCGCATCCAGTTCGGCGAAGACGTCGGCCACCACCGCCTCGATCAGCGCGTCCTTGTCGACGAAGTGCAGGTAGATCGACGGCGGAGTGACGCCCACCTTGTCGGCGACGGCGCGGATCGACACCGCGGTGGAGTCCGCCGAGACAGCCAACAGGTCCTTCGCCGCCTCGACGATGTCGGCCTTGAGTTGCTCGCCGCTGCCGCGTGGAGCCCGGCGCCGCTGCCGGGCCGATCCGTCTGCCGCACTGGTGGTCATCCAGTCCTCCTACCCATCACACGCTGCTCAGCTGCGCCGGCGGCCGTGCGGCGGTGTCGGCGGGCCCTTCGGCCAGCCCGAACCGGGCGTGCAGGCGGGCCAGCGGGGCGGGTGCCCACCAGTTCCACCGGCCGGCGACCCGCATGAACGCCGGGACCAGCACGCCACGCACCACCGTCGCGTCCATCAGCACCGCCAGGGTGAGGCCGGCACCGAACAGCATCATGAAACCGACGCTCGAGGTGGCCATCGAGGCGAAAACGATCGCCATCAACAGCGCTGCGGCGGTGACGATCCGGCCGGTGCGGCCCAGGCCCAGCGCAACGGCGCGAGTGTTGGCGCCGTTCGTGCGATCGGACTCCAGCCACGCCTCGCGGATGCGAGAGAGCAGGAACACCTCGTAGTCCATCGACAGCCCGAACGCGAGGCAGAACATCAGCGGCGGCATGGTAGGGGTGATGTAGCCGGTGACCGTCAGGTCCGGGAACAGCCAATCGAGGTGCCCGTCCTGGAAGATCCACACCATCGCGCCGAACGTCGCGCTCAACGACAGCGCGTTGAGCAGCAGCGCCTTGACCGGGAGCAGCACGCTGCCGGTGAACAGGAACAGCACGATCAAGGTCGCGAGCACGATGAGCAGGATCGCCCAGGGCATCGCGGCGCCCAGCGCGGCGAGCGCATCGTGGTTTTCGGCGGTCGGCCCGGTGTACCTCACCGGCCAGGGTGCGTCGATCTTTTCGACATCAGAAAGCAGCCGTTTCGCCGTATCCGATCGGGCGTCGACGTCGGTGCGCACCTGCAGGTAGGTGATGCCGTCGGCGAGCATCGCCGGGTTGCCGGCGGCGACCTCCCGGCCGTCGACATAGGTGCCGGCCGAGGAGGCGACGACGGTGACGTGGTCGAGCTCGGACAGCCGCTGTGCATACCCAGCGGCCGCGTCGCCGGTGCCGCCCACCTGCGCGGCGACGACCGTCATCGTCGAGGCGGCGTTGGTGGTGTAGTTGTCGCGCAGGTCGGCGCCGACCTGATAGGCCGAAGCGCTGGGCGGCAGCACCCGTTCGTCCGGGTAGCCGAACGCGATGTTGAAGAACGGCAGGCCGAGCACGACCAACACGCCGGTGACGAGCAGGCCGACGGGCACCGCCCGGCGCATCACGGCGTTCGCGAACCGGTACCAGAAGCTCTGCTCGACCGGTTTCGGCGCGGGCGGGGGGCGGCGCAGCACCCGGCGCGCGAGTGCCCGCAGATCCCATTCGTCGACACGCGTGCCGAGCAGGGTGAGCATCGCCGGCAACAGGACGAGTGCGGCGACGGTGGCCAGGAGTACGACGGCGACACCGGCGTAGGCGAACGAGCGCAGGAAGTAGACCGGGAACACCATCATGGCGGCGAGCGAGAGCCCGACGACCAGCGCCGAGAACAGCACGGTGCGGCCTGCGGTCTGCATGGTGCGGCGCACGGCCTCGTCGGGCGCGCGGCCGCTGTGCACCTCCTCGCGGTAGCGGCTCACGATGAACAGGCTGTAGTCGATCGCCAGTGCCAGCCCGAGCGCGGTGGTCATGTTGAGGGCGTAGACCGAGACGTCGGTGAACGCCGCTAGCGCACGCAGGATCGCCATCGTGCCGATGATCGCCGACAACCCGATGACCAACGGCAACAGCGCGGCGAGCAGGCTGCCGAACACCCAGATGAGCGCGATCATGGTGAGCGGGATCGCGACCGACTCGGCGGTCGCGAGGTCCTTCTTGACGTGCTCGTTGACCTGTTGGTAGATCACGCTCAGGCCACCGGCCTGCACGCTCACGTCGCCGTGCTCGCCGATCAGTTCGCCGGCGAGTTTCGCGCCGCGCTGGGGTGCTGTGGCGTCGTCGCCGGCCACCCGGGCGACCACGAGGCCGGACTTGCCGTCCTTGCTGCGCAGCGCGGCGGCCTGGTTCGCCGGTGCGGTCCAGTACGACGCCACCTGGCTGGTGTGCTCGGCGGCGGTGAGCCGGTGGACGAGGTCGAGCCCGACGGTGCGCGCCTGCGGCGAGCCGACACCCTCGGGGGAGGTGACCTGCAGGATCAGGTTCGCATCGCCGGCCCGGAACTCGTCGGCGAGCAGGTCGTTGGCCTTGCTCGACTGCGAGTTCGGGTCGTTGAACCCGCCGGCGGACAGGTGCGCGGCGACCGGCGCGCCGAACACCGCGAACAGGGCCAGCACCAGGCCGGCGAAGCCGAGGACGTATTTGGGGGCGCGGATGCCCAGCTCGGCGAATCGGGTGAGCATTGGTTTCACCTCCGGGGCGGAGTTCCAGAACAGCGCTAAGTTAGCAACGATAAGTTAGTGGCGTCAACAGGCATTTCACGAGTTGTCCGCGTTGTCCGGACGGATGCGTACGGGGAGCGCGAACAGCTCGGGGCGGGAGGGGACCCGTACCCTCGGGGCATGGCGTTGAGCGCGGCCCGCAAGGCGGAACTGACCGAGAAGATCGAGGCGCGCGAGCGGCTCACCCGCCGCGACGGCGAGGACCTCTACGCCACCGACGACCTCGCCTGGCTGGGTCGGCTGGCCCACGGCGTGCGGACCGAGAAGAACGGCGAGGTCGTCACTTCAACGTCAACCGGCACCTGAACCTGACCAACGTGTGCACCGCGTCCTGCGCCTACTGCAGCTTCCAGCGCAAGCCCGGGCGAGAAGGACGCCTACACGATGCGGGTCGAGGAGGCCGTCGAGAAGGCGACCGCGATGGAGGCCGAAGGGCTCACCGAGCTGCACATCGTCAACGGCCTGCACCCGACGCTGCCGTGGCGGTACTACCCGCGGGTGCTGCGCGAGCTGAAGGCGGCGCTGCCCGACGTCGCGCTCAAGGCTTCACCGCCACCGAGATCCACTGGTTCGAGAAGATCTCCGGCCTGTCCGCCGACGAGATCCTCGACGAGCTGATCGACGCCGGCCTGGAGTCGCTCACCGGCGGCGGCGCGGAGATCTTCGACTGGGAGGTCCGCAAGCAGATCGTCGACCACAACACGCACTGGGAGGACTGGTCGCGCATCCACCGCCTGGCGCACCAGAAGGGCCTGCGGACCCCGGCCACGATGCTGTACGGCCACATCGAGGAGCCTCGGCACCGGGTCGACCACGTGCTGCGCCTGCGCGAGCTGCAGGACGAGACCGGCGGCTTCCAGGTCTTCATCCCGCTGCGCTTCCACAACGACAACAACCGGCTCTCGCACCTGCCGATGGCCCAGCCGGCCGACGTGCTCAAGACCTTCGCCGTGTCCCGCCTGATGCTCGACAACTTCCCGCACGTCAAGGTGCTTCTGGGTGATGCACGGCCTGTCCACGTCGCAGCTGGCGCTGAACTTCGGCGCCGACGACCTGGACGGCTCGGTCGTCGAGTACAAGATCACGCACGACGCCGACGCTTCGGCACCCCGGACAAGCTGACCCGCGACGACCTGCTCGCGCTGATCCGCGACGCCGGCTTCCGGCCGGTCGAGCGCAACACCCGCTACGAGGTGGTGCGCGAGTACGACGCGCCGATCCCGCTCGCCAGCGCCGCGCCGAGCCGCAGGCGGTCTGGGCGTGAGCGCGGTGAGCGACGAGCAGACTCCGCAACCAAAGGCCGCGACCGAGCCGCATTTCGGCCGGTGGATGGGCTCGATGTGGCTCTACACGGCGCTGCGGTTCGGCCTGTTCTTCGCGTTGTGGGGCATCCTCGTGCTGGTCGGCTTCAGCGGCCTGTTCGCGGCGCTGCTCGCCCTGGTGCTGTCCGTCCCGCTGTCGCTGGTGCTGCTGCGCAAGCCCCGTAACGCGTTCACCGCGCAGCTGCAGGCGCGCGTCGATGCCCGCAACGCGGCCCGCGCCGATCTCGACGCGCGACTGCAGGACGAGTCGCGCGCCGACCCCAAGGACTGACGTCAACCCGCGGCGTGCGTGACCTCGCACGCGCCGTGCCCACAGGCCAGCTCGGGGTCCTCGCCGCGCGCCCAGCCCCGCGCGACGAGGACCCGGTGCAGCTCGCAGCCCAGACACAGCCCGAGCACGGCCTCGAGCCACATCAAGACGATGCAGACCAGGCAGATGCTGCGCGGCAGCCAGCCGTGCACTCCGCTGTTGGTGATCACCGCCATCGCCGAGGCCATCAGCAGCCCGAGCGACCAGGCCAAGCGCTTCGGCCGCATCGACACCCACTCGGGTCGGTGCCGGCGGGTGAGCAGCCCGGCGAGCGCGCCGGCGGGGCTGTAGCGCAGGCCTGCGGTGACCCGGACCAGGAAGTCGATCGCGAACATTACCGACACGACCCGCAACGGCCAGAAGACCTGGTCGAAATACGCGTAGCAGAAGGCCGTCGCACCGAGCGCCATCGTCAGGCCGGCGGCTGCGCGCACCCGGTTCTCGTCGACCGTCGGGTTCGACATAGCTGCTCCTTCGCCGGCCGGGCTCATGCGACGTTGCGTGCGGTCTCGTGGTTGCTGAAGTGCTGCAGGAAGCACATGAGGGCGTAGACGTCGGCGAAGGTGCTCGCGACGCCGAGCGACACGCGCACGGCCGACGGCGTGATGCCGTGCGTGCGGCGCAACCCGGCGCGCAGCACCTGCTGGGTGACAGCCTCGCCTCGCCCGAACCACGGGCGCAGTTGTTCGGTCCGCAGCCCGAACGCAGCCTCCCCGGCGCCGGGATTGCAGAAACAGCCGGTCCGCACGGAGATCCGCGCCCGGCCGGCGAGCTGCTCCACGCGATGCTCGTCGACCGGGTGCCCGTGGCGGTCGCGCACCCGGAACGTCACGGTCGCGCCGCGGGCGAGAGTGTTCGTCGGGCCGAGGATCTCCACGACGGCCGCACCGTTCGGATATCGCAATCCGGTCAACGCGTCGAGCAACCATTCCGTGAGCATCCCGACGCGTCGGTGGATCGCGGGTAGTCCGACCGCTTGCAGGTGCTGCAGGCCGATCGCGACTGCCGGCAGGTTCAGGTAGTCGACGGTGCCGTCCTCGAAGGCGGCTTCCCCGTCGTGCAGGTAATGGCCGTCGCCGCGCACTGACGCGACGGTGACCGTGCCGCCCGAGAACCACGGTCGGCGAAGCCGTTTCGCCGTGTCGCGCCGCGCGAGCAGGCAGCCGATACCCGTCGGATACCCGAACATCTTGTAGAAGGAGAGGACGGCGAAGTCCGGCGCGACCGCGGCGACGTCGAACGGGTTCGTCGGCACGAACGCGGCGGCATCGAGCAACACGTCCCACCCGTCGGCGCGTGCCTCGGCGACCAGGCTCAGGTCGTGCTGCACGCCGGAGAAGTTCGACTGCGCCGGGAACGCGAACAGCTTGCGGCCGCGATCGGCGCGGTCGTGCAGCGCGCGCCCCACGGCGGTTCGGTCGATGCGTAACTCGGGCGCCCGAACCGGCACGTAGTCGATCTGCGCCCCGGCGCGCCGGGCGAACTCCCGCAGCCCGTTGACCGAATTGTGGTTGTCGGCGGTCAGTGCGAACCGGCCGCCCGGCGCGAACGGGTACGACTCGCCGATCAGCCGCAACGCCGCACTGGCATTGGCGGTGAACACGCACAGATACTCCGAGCGCGGTACCCGGAAGAAGTCGCACACGACATCGCGGGTGCGTTCGACCAGGGCCGACGAGGCGAGCGAGGTGGGATTGTCCGAGTGTGGATTGCCCAGTACTCGGGTGCGCAACAGATGCAGATGCGCCTCGACCTGGCTCACGGCGTGCAATCCGCCGCCGGCGTAATCGAGGTAGGTCTCGCCCGAGTCGTCGAGACGTCCGTATTCCGTCCGCCGCAGTCGCGCGAACGACCCGTCCGGGTCGAAGTCCGGGAAGCGTAGTTCGAAATCCGCTGCGGCAGCAGCGGCCGATGCCGGTCCGTACTCCCGCGCCCAGCCGTGCATCCTCATCCCCCCTCGAAGCTGGTCTCCGAGGCGCCGCCCTGTTCTTCGGACACCGGTGCGGACCGGGAAATACCACTGGGGACCGACCAATATTGGCCCATGCACCAATAGCCCGTATTGGTGTGCAACCCAATACCCTGGATCACATGGCGTCAAGCGAGGTGTCACAAAGACGCCGGAAACCGCCGGCGGAAAGGCGCGCGGAGATGAGCGCGGCGGCTGCGGCGATCGCGGTGCAGGACGGACTCGACCGGGTCACCGCCAAGCGGGTCGCCGCAGAAATAGGCGTGTTCCCGGGCCTGGTGAACCACTACTTCACGGCCGACGAACTCGTCGCTGCGGCCTTCGCGCACGCCGCCGCCGCCGAGCGGGACGAGTTGTTCGACGCCGCGCTGGCCTACCCCGACCCGACAGGCCAGCTGCGCAGTCTGATCGCCGCCTGGCTGCATCCCGACCGCGACGCGGTCAGCCTGCTGTGGCTCGATGCTTGGCAGGCCAGCAGGCGGCGCCCTGCGCTGGCCGCCGAGGTGGCGGCACAGATGAACGAGGACCTACGACGAATGGGGGAGGTGCTCGAGCGGGCCCGCGAACTCCGCCAGATCGACGTTGACGATCCGCGCGCGGCGGCACTGCAGCTGTTCAGCCTGGTCGACGCGCTCAGCGTGCAGTCCGCGATCCGGGGGTCGATCGACTACACCGCCGTGCGGCAGATGGTTGTCGCCACGGCCGAGCGCATCCTCGGGCTGGACCTGGGCATCTCATGACTCGCGACCCCGGAGCGCCCGATCAGACGAGCGTGCGCGGTAGCCCGAAGTGGGCGGCGAGGGCGGCCTCGAACCGGGTGACCTCGCTGATCCGGGTGCCGGCCAACCGGACCACCTCGATGCCGGTCACGTGCAGGGCCTCGGTCGTCGGGTCGCGGCGGTACTCGCCCCAGGCCGGTTGGCCGTTCGCGCGAGTCGGCACGAGCCGGGCGATGCCGCGCCGATGTGCGTCGATCGCGGTGAAGAACCGATGGATCGCCGCGGTGCCGCGGTACTCGAACGGCAGTGGCGGCATACGCACCCACGCGTCCTCGCTCATCATCGCCACCAGGGCGTCGACGTCGAGGTCGGTGAACGCCGCGACGAACCGATCGAGCAGCGCCCGCTCCTCGGAGCTGCCCGGTCGCGGCGGCGGTGGTTGGTGCGGATGCGTCGACGCCAACTTCGCGCGGGCTCGCTTGAGCGCGCTGTTCACCGCGTCCTCGGTTATCCCGAGCAGCTCGGCGGCCTCGGCGGCGCGATAGCCGAGCACGTCGCGCAGCAGCAACACGGCCCGCTGCTTCGGCGGCAGTAACTGGACGGCGGTGACGAAGGCGAGCGAGATCGCCTCGCTCGACTCGTACCGGGCTTCGGGACCGGGGTCCTGATCCGGTATGTCGGCGAGCAGGAGGTCCGGATAGGGCTGCAGCCACGGCACCTCGCCGAGCCGGGTGGGTTCGGGCGCCGGCACCGGCAGCGGGTCCGCGCGCAGCGGTCGACGGCCGGCCGAACGCAGCTGGTTGAGGCATCGGTTGGTCGCGATGCGATAGAGCCAGGTGCGCATCGACGCCCGCCCCTCGAACCCGGCCAGACCCACCCAGGCCGACAACAGCGTCTCCTGCAGCGCGTCCTCGGCGTCCTGCAGGGAGCCGAGCATCCGGTAGCAGTGCACCTGCAACTCGGCGCGATGCGCTGCGACCAGCGCGGCAAATGCCTCCCGATCGCCCGCCCGCGCGGCTTGGAGCAGATCAGCCGACACCTCGTACCTCCGTGTCCATCGTCTCCTTGGTGTCGACACCGTTGCCGCACGGAACTGGTCGTCTGCTGATCGACCATTTTCGCCACGGGTCCGGGTCAGTCCTGATATCCGATACCGAAAGGACAACTCGATGACAAACGACAAGACCCTCACCGACCAGCACGTGCTGGTCACCGGGGCCAACCGCGGCCTGGGCCGGGCACTCGTCGACGAGGCGCTGCGGCGCGGTGCGCGCCGCGTGTACGCGGGCACTCGGCGACCCATGACGAGTACCGACGGCCGCGTCGTCCCGATGCTGCTCGACATCACCGACGGGACGCAGGTCCGTGCGGCGCGCGATGCGATCGACGCCCTCGACGTCTTGGTCAACAACGCCGGGATCTCGCAATACGACGACCTGAGCGAGCGCGACGTGCTGCAGCAGCATCTCGCGGTGAACTTGTTCGGGCCGCACGCCATGATCTCGGCGTTCGAGCCCCAGCTCGTCCGATCTCACGGGGCCGTGGTCAACGTGCTGTCGTTGGCCTCGCTCGCGGCGTTGCCGATCATCGCGGCGTACTCGGTCTCCAAGGCCGCCGCGTTCTCGATGACCCAGATCATGCGCGCGCAGCTGGCCGCCCACGAGGTACGGGTTCACGCCGTGCTCGCCGGGCCGATCGACACGGACATGTCCCGCGCGCTCGACATCGCGAAGGCAGCCCCGGCCGACGTCGCCCGGGCGATCTACGACGGCGTGGCCGACGGAGTGCCGGAGATCTTCCCGGACCCGTTGTCGGCGCCCCTCGAGGCAGCCTGGCGCGATGGTCCGGTCAAGGCCCTCGAACTCGGCAATGCCGCGCTGCTGCGCGCCGCGAGCTGAGGGGGGCGACGATGAGCAAGGACCTGACCATCACCTTCACCTCACGCGCCGACGCCGACGCTGTCTTCGCGGCGGTGAACGACGTCCGCGGCTGGTGGACCGGCGAGATCGACGGCGACACCGATGAGCTCGGGGCGGAGTTCACCTATCGCTACGAGCAAATGCACCGCAGCACCCATCGCATCACCCGCCTCGAACCGGGGCGCCGGATCACCTGGCACACCGTCGACAGCCACCTGAGCTTCGTCGAGAACGCCGGCGAGTGGACCGGCACCGACATCGTCTTCGACATCACGCCGGTCGAAGATGGTACCGAGCTGCGATTCACCCACGTCGGGCTCAACGCGGACAACGAGTGCTTCGACAGCTGCTCCTCTGCGTGGCACTGGTACATCGCCTCGAGCCTGCGTGGCTTGGTCGACTCCCGCGCGCCCGAGCGCGCCGTCACGCAGGCTTGAAGCGGCCCGCTCGCCCGGCTCCGACCGCAACGCTGATCAACCGTCCCGGCTCGGGCCGAGTCGGGACGGTTGGCTCCTGCACCTGGGGGGACCGGCCCGAAGGTTTCATTGTCGGAGTGGTTTCTCGTGGAGTGGGTTGCGTCGTGGTCGTTGTGCCGGGTCGATGTGTGGTGGCGGGATCCACGCGGGTCGGCCGTGCAGGGTGATGCAGTGCCAGCCCAGCTTCTCGAAGGTGCGGTGGTGGTAGCCGCAGATCATCGCGCCGTTGTCGATCGTGGTCGGGCCGCCGTCGGCCCACGCGATGATGTGGTGGATCTGCGTCCAGGCCGCGGGCCGGTCGCACCCTGGGGAAGGTGCACCCGCGGTCTCTGGCCAGAATCGCCAGGCGCTGGTTCTCGCTGAAGGTGCGGCGGGTGTCGCTATGGCCGGTGACCATCCCGGTGTTGGGGCCGTCGGCGGTGATGCGGGTGGTGTGGATGCGTTGGTCGCCGCCGCCCCAGCGCAACGCTTCGCGGGCCGGGACCAGGGCGCCGTGCCCGGTGCGGGCCAGCCCGCGCCCGGTGCGGGCCGAGTCTTCGCCCACGATTCCTCGCCCACGATGACGATGACGGTGGTGGCGATCCCGCCGGCTGGCGGCAGGGACCCGTCCAGGCACAGCCGGGTCAGCGCGTCGAGCAGCGCGTCGTGGCGCCGCTGCCCCGCCGACCGGGAGTCTTTGATCTCGCCATCTCGCCATCTCGCCATCTCGCCATCCCGCCATCCCGTCGTCGTCGTCGTCGTCGCTGGCCGGGGCCGGCGCGGCCAGGGCGTCGAACAGGCCCAGCAGCCGTTGCGTGCACTCGGGCGTGAGCTCGCCGCGCACGCTGGCTGATCCGTGCGGGCGCGCCTGCACGGTGAGGTCGCGTTTGCGGTCGCGCTCGCGCGGGTCGTGCAGGTAGCCGTCGGGGTTGAGCCGGTCGTGAATGGTGAGCGCGGCCCGGTGCAGGTACTGCGGGTCCAGTGTCCGGGCGTAGCCGAGGAGTTCGCGTTCGACCGCGACGCCGTGCACGGCCTGTGCCGCCGCCGGCAGTGCCTCGACTGCGCGCACGATGACGCGGGCATGCTCGGCGGATATCTCGCCAGCGACCTGGGCGGCGCCGACATCGGGGTAGACCGGGTCGAGGGCTTCACCGCTCAGCGCCCGGCGAGGCCCGGCCGCCTCCGCCGCCCGCACCCGCGCGCGGGCCTCGGCGGGGTGCAGCCGCAGCAGGTCCCGCAGCAGGTCGCGCAGCAGCACCGCCATCGACGCCGCGCCACGACTGTGTGGCAGGCACCGGGCCTGCGCCTCGACGATCAACGCGTACCCGACCGCGGCCAGCCGCCGCGAGAGCCGCTCCACCTCCCGCAACACCTCGAGCAGCTCGTCATCGGTACCGAGGCTCAGGTCGGCGGCGAACAGGCCGTCGAGCAGCTCGTGGGCCTCGGCAACCGCGGTCGAGGCCCGGCCGATCTCGACAACGCTGCTCATACGATCGATTTTAGAGGTCGGGTCCGACAGTTCCGGGTTGTCCACAACCCCAAACCGGAGAGTCTCGAGCCGCCCGAGAGGCGACCCTGCAACACGACCGGCCAGCACCGAAACGCCCCCGCCGCTGCCGCTCTCACGCACCCAAGCCGCGCGGGACGCAATCCAGAGGCGGGGAGAAGCCAGCAGCGAACCGCCCTCGTCTCTGCGGCCTTACTCACCCAAGCCGCCCGGCGCACAACCCGAGCGGCGGGAACCAGCACCTCTGTTCGCTTTTCGAACGCTCGATAGGTTCACCAGGTGACCACCTACGCACTGTTCCTGGCGACGAACGCCGACATCGACCGCGACACCTGGGCCGAATTGGCCAGCACACCAGAGCTTCGCCTGATGCCGCACGACCCGTCGATCCTGGCCGGGCTCGCGCACGGGGAGGAGACGGCGCAGGCGCCGCCGTTCCAGGCGGTCGTGACTTCGACGCTCGATACGTCCGACGAGCTGGCGGCCTGCCTGGCGCGACTTGCGTGGCTGGACCGGTCGCGCTCCGCGGTCGTGGCCGGCGACGAGTTCGTCGTGGTCGAAGGCGACGAACCGATCGTGCTCGCGATGGCGCTGACGCGCAAAGCCGAGCTGAGCCACGAGGACTTCGTCCGTCACTGGTCGACAACACACGCCGACCTCGGCCGCCAGGTTCCCGGGTCCGAGGGCTATCGGCAACTACACCTGGATCGGGCGCTCACCGCTGACGCACGCACGGCGTTCGCCTTCGGCGGTCCGGAATTCGATGGCGTCGCACTCGCCTACTACTCCTCGCGCGATGCCGTACTCGCCATCCTCGCCAACGCCGCGGTCACCGCCAGACTGCTGGAGGACGAGCGGCGCTTCATCGACCACTCGCGCGCTGCGATGGTCATCGGCGCCACGGTCTAACGCAAGCGGTCGAAAAGGCCGGCGGTCCAGCAGAAGGCGTTGCGCGCCTGATTGAGCCGGTAGGTCTTCAGCGCGAGGTGCAGGTCGCTGCGGGCGAGCCCGTCGTCGAGTCGGATGCCGTACACATTGGCGAGCCGGTCGAGCCGGTAGTAGAAGGTCGTTCGGTGAATTCCGAGTTCCGAAATGCTTCGGGCGGCGTCGCCCCCGGTGTCGAGGTAGACCTCGAGCGTGCGACGCAGCATGGGCGCGGAGCGGTCGTCGTCCGGGATGGGTAGCGTCTCGGGCCAGTCCTCGGGCCGGGTGGTGAGCAACAACCGTCGGTAGACACCGAGGTCGTCCCACCCGGTCACCTGCGGCAGCGCCGCATCGACCGCTGCACAACCGGCGGCGGCGATGGCCTGCGCCGACAACTTGCCCACCTCCACGCCGTCGGCCGAGCCGAACGGTGCGCTGCGTCCGACGACGAAGTCGCGGTGCGACCAAGTGACCGACGGGCGCGCGTTGGTCAACACGAGCAGCTGACCGCGGTGCCATGCACGTCCCAACACCGAACCCGGCGCAGGCGGCGGCGACGGATCGCGCGCCGGGGCACGGCGGTCGCCCGTTGTGGTCGTGGGCACCACGACGACGAACTCCAGCAGGTCGGTGCGCACCCGACTGTCCGCGCGGGCCAGGTCGTCGATCAGGTTCCGGGGTGGTCGGTCGGTGAACAGCCGCGCCATCAGCGCGTCGCCGCGCGGCGAGGGATCCGGCGCCAGCAGCGCCTCGATCCGCCGGCCCGCCTCGCGCACGGTCATCCGGGTCGCGGCGGCCGGCATGCCGCTGTCGTCGAGGATCCAGAGATAGGCGAGGACGCGGCGCCCGCGGCGCACCGGCAGGCAGGTGCGGGCCGTCATGCCGAGTTCCGGATTCGGCGGCAGCGACACCGGACCGGTCGCCGCATCGATCGCGTGACTGCGCTGATAGTCCAGGACCGACTGCGATACGCGACGCGTCAGGATCGCCTCGATCCGCGCCGGGTCGGCGTCACCGCGCTGGCTGCTGTACCCGAGCAGTGTGCCGTCCGGCGCGTCCAGACTCACCGATCGGCCGAGCCTGGACGCGAGCTCGTCGAGGACCTCCTGCAGCTCGTCCGGCATCGTACAAATGTAGGAGACGAGTGACCCGGAATCGGTCATGCCTCCGATGACGTGAGCAGCGTGGCGGCCTAGCGTCGACAGGACCCGAGCGAGGAGGAGCGCGTCGTGACCCTGGCCCCACGTCCCTGGCTGCCGGCGACGGTGGCCGAACGGGTGGACTCCGTGCTCCGCACGATCGCCGACCAGGCGCCCGCCGACCTCGAGAAGGTGCTGGCCGACCTGGTCGCCGAGAACGCGCACATCCACGACGAGACCTGTGTGAACCTGAACCCCGCGACGAACCGGATGAACCCGCGGGCGGAGCAGATGCTGGGCGCCCGCCTTGGCTCACGGCCGTCGCTCGGCTACCCGGGCGAGAAGTACGAGACCGGCCTGGAGGCGATCGAGCAGATCGAGATCGTCGCCGCCGGGCTCGCCGCTCAGGTCTTCCACGCCGAGTATGCAGAGGTGCGCGTGGGTTCCGGTGCGCTGGCCAACCTGTACGCATTCATGGCCTGCTGCGAGCCGGGAGATTCGATCATCGCGCCGCCGGCCGCGATCGCCGGCCATGTCACCCACCACCGCGCCGGCGCGGCCGGTCTGTACCGGCTGCGGACCATTGCCGCGCCGATCGACCCGATCGCCTACACCGTCGACGTTGACGCGCTGGCCGATCTCGCCCGCGAGACGCGGCCGAAGCTGATCACCGTCGGCGGCAGCCTCAACCTCACCCCGCACCCGGTGAGCGCGGTGCGCGAGATCGCCGACGCAGTCGGGGCGAAGGTGCTCTTCGACGCGGCCCACGTGTGCGGCGTGATCGCGGGCGGAGCCTGGCCCAATCCGCTCGACCAGGGCGCGCACCTGATGTCGATGAGCGCGTACAAGAGCCTCGGCGGGCCGCCCGGCGGGCTGCTGTTGGCCAATGACGCCGAACTCGCGCAACGCATCGAGGCCATCGCGTATCCCGGGCTCACCGCGAACTTCGACGCCGGGAAGACCGCCGCGCTCGCCCAGACCTTGCTGGACTGGGCGGTCGCCGGCAAGGCCTACGCCGCGGCGATGGTCGACACCGCCCGCGAGCTCGCCGAGCACCTCGCGGCCGCCGGGTTGCCGGTGTTCCGGCGCGATCAGGGCGCGACGCAATCGCATCAGTTCGCGCTCGAGGCCGCGGTACTCGGCGGCGGGCAGGCGGCCGCCGCGCGGCTGCGGCGCGCCAACCTGCTGGCCTGCGGCATCGGGCTGCCGCTCGCCGAGGTGCCCGGCGACGTCAACGGCCTGCGCATCGGCACCCCGGAACTCGCCCGCCTGGGCATGACTGCGGCCGACATGGCGGTCCTCGCCGGTTTCATCGCCCGAGCACTGACGAACACACCCGAGGAAGTCGCCGACGAGGTCACCGTCTGGCGCGCGCCGTTCCGCGACGTCCACTACACCACGGAAAATCCCGTCTGACGGGCTTGGCAGCATGGGCGAATGCGAATCGATCCAGAACCCGCCGTCGACGAACTGACGACCCTGAGCCAGTACCTGGACTTCCAGCGCGCGACGATTGTTTCGAAGACCGAAGGAATGTCTCGAGAGCAGCTGAGGCAACAGGATCGACCGTCCACCTTGACCCTCGGCGGTCTCCTGTACCACCTGGCGCTGGTCGAGGAAAGCTGGCTGGAGGTCCGCTTCGCCGGACTGCCCGACCGCGAGCCGTGGGCTGGCATCGACTGGGACGCCGACCCGAACTGGGAGTTCCGCACCGCCGCCGATCTCGACGGCGATCAACTGCGCGCGCGATATCACGAGGCGTGCGAACGCGGCCGGCGAGTCGTCGCCGACGCCTCCGGGGCGGATCAGCTTTCCGTGCGACCGATGCGGTCCGGAGCGCAGTTCTCGCTGCGCTGGGTGCTGCTGCACCTGATCGAGGAGACTGCGCGCCACGCCGGCCACGCCGACCTCATCCGTGAGGCGATCGACGGCGCGGTAGGCCAGTAGCGGTGTTCGGCGCGGTCGCGGCCACCAGCGCCGAACGTGCGGCCGACCGGCCGGGCGACGACCTCGTGCGGCCGGCCGACATCGTGATGGATCGTGGTTTCACTCTCTCCGCGCCGCCGTCGGCCGTCTGGCCCTGGTTGGTGCAACTAGGCAAGCGACGCGCGGGCCGGGTACCTGCCCGGGCGGGCCGAACGGGTCATCCCGCCGTCGCGGCGCGGGCTGCGCCGCATCGAGACCCGCTGGCAGCATCTCGACGTCGGCGACGTCATCGCCGACTACGGCGGCCGCAACGAGACCTTCGCGGCGGCGCAGCTCGTGCCCGGCGAGTCGATCGTCCTGCTTCCCGTCGAGCACGGGTGCCGGGTGCTGCTGCGATTGCGCATCGCTGCGGTCAAGCGCAAGTGGCTCATGGAGTCGGTCGGAGAGCTGTTCGACGCGCTGACGATCGCCGGGCTGGCGGCCGGATTGCGCAAGCGACTCGCCAAGCGACCAGCGGGACACTAGGCGGTGAGCAGCTCGGCGATCTCGCCGACCGCGCGGCGGTTGCCCGCGACGTGCCATCGATGACCGTGCGCCTCTATCACCTGCGCGGCCCCGCCCGCGCCGCGCACGAGTGCCGCTCCGGGTAGCCAGTCCCACGGCAGTGAGTCCGACTGCAGCGAGGCGCCGAGCCGCCCGGCCGCGATCGCCGCGAGCTCGAGTGAACCCGACCCGAACATCCGCACCGTCGCCGAACCCTGCAACACCCGCAATAGCGGCACCCGCAACGAATCGTCGGGCAGCGTCGTCGGGTGTAGGTAGGTGGCGAGCGAGATCTCGGCCAGCCCGCGTTCGGCCAGCGGCGCCAGCAGCACCTCGTTTCGGGTGGTCGGGTGAACGGTACTGGCGAGCCACCGCTCACCGGTGCTGGGCTGGTAGATCGCGCCGAGCACGTCTCCGGTGTCGTCGGCGCGGGCCAGGGCCGAACACCATTCCGGCAGGCCGGACAGGAAGTTGTACGTGCCGTCGACCGGGTCGATGTACCACGTGCGGCCCGCGCCGCCGTCCGCCGTGCCCTCCTCGCCGACGATGCCGTCGTCGGGCCGCTGGGCGCGCAGGTGTTCGACGATCAGCGCCTCCGCGGCGCGGTCGGCGGCCGACACGACGTCGGAGGCCGACGTCTTGTATTCGACATCCAGGCCGGTGCGCAACATCCGCGCGGCGAGGTCTCCGGCGGCGCGCACCAGATCAGCGGCGAGGGACAGGTCGTCGAGCACGACCCGACGCTATCGCTCGCGGGTGTAGTGGTCGGCGAACAGCTTGCGCAACACGTTCTTCTGGATCTTGCCAGTTGACGTCTTCGGTAGCTCGTCCACGACGATCACCGACTTCGGCAGCTTGTAACCGTCGAGGTTCGACCGCATCGCGGTCATCAGCTGGTCGGCGTCGATCTCCACACCCGGCTGCGCGACGACCACCGCCGTGATTGCCTCGCTCCAACGTGCGTGCGGCAGCCCGATCACCACCGCCTCCGCGACGTCCGGCGCGCTGGCGTACAGCGCCTTCTCCACCTCGATGGACGCGACGTTCTCGCCGCCGGTCTTGATGACGTCCTTGAAGCGGTCGGTGAACCACAGCATCCCGTCGGGATCGAGGTGACCCACGTCGCCGGAGTGGAACCAGCCGTGGGCGAACGCGGCGGCAGTGGCCGCTGGGTCCTTGAGGTACTCGTTGAGGGATTGCGGACTGCGGTAGACGATCTCGCCCTCCTCGCCGCGATCGAGCAGATCGCCCGCGGGGGACATGATCCCGATCTGCACGTTCATCACCTGCGTGCCCACCGCGCCAGCATGCGACAGCTGGTGCTCGGGCCGGAAGAACGTCGTCACCGGGCTCATCTCGGTCTGCCCGAACGCGAGGTAGAAGTCGCAGCCGAACACGTCGAGACAGCGGCGCAGTAACGCGTCGGGCATCGGCGCCATCGCGTATGCAGCTTTGCGTAGCGACGAGAGATCACGCGCGCCGATGTCGGGCCGCTCGACCAGTGCGCGGTACATCATCGGCAGCGCGAACATCCGCTCGATGGACTCGCGCTCGACGAGGTCGAGCAAGGTGTCGGCGTCGAAGCCGCGCAACAGGTACTGCGTGGCGCCGACCATCACTGCCGACGTGCCGAAGCCGTTGAGCTGGGCGGTGTGGAACAACGGCATCAAGCAGGCAATGCGCTCCTCGGCATGGATTCCTGTTTCCGCAACCGCCATCAGCGACTCGAGGTAGATCGCCAGATGACTGCCCACCACACCCTTCGGGAACGACGTGGTCCCGCTGGTGTACAGGTAGCTGATCGCGTCGCGGTCGCCGACATAGACCTCCGGTTCGGTATCCGCGGCGTCGTCCAGCTCCGCGAACGAGAGCCAGGAGCGGTCCGGCAGCGACGCCTCGACCTCGCCGTTCGCCACAATCCGATCGCGCACCGCCGGAACCTTCTCGATGCCCGGCAGCACGTGCGCGACGAGGGGCGCCTCGATCACGATGCCGCGCGAATCCGAGTGGTCGAGCACGTAGGCGATCTCGTCGGCGCGCCACCCGAGATTGAGCGGGACGCACGCGACGCCGAGCTTCGCACACGCGAAGTAGGTGACGAGGAACTCGCAACAGTTGCCGCAGGCCAGGGCCAGGGCGTCACCTCGTGCGTAACCGCGCGCGGCGAGGGAGTTGGCGGTGCGGTTCACCTGCCTGTTGAGCCGCGCGTAGGTCCAGCTCCGGTCGCCGTCGACCACGGCGAGAACGCCGGGCAACCGCGTGGCGGTGCGAGTCAGCGAGTCGCCGACATTCACCCGATTGACGAGGTTCGCGTCGAGTTCGAGATCCGGCATGCTCGCGACTGTGACACAGGACACGATCCGCCGGAAGGGTAGCGTCGGGACGTGTTGTCGGCGCGGCCCCGGGTGGGCCACATCCAGTTCCTCAACTGCCTGCCGATCTACTGGGGGCTGTTGCGGGCCGGCGCGCTGCTCGACGTCGAGCTGACCAAGGACACGCCGGACCGGCTCAACGACATGCTGGTCGCCGGCGACCTCGACATCGGGCCGATCTCGCTCGTCGAGTACCTGCGCAACGCGCACGATCTCGTGCTGCTGCCGGACATTGCGATCGGTTCCGACGGCCCGGTGCTCTCGGTGAACCTGGTGTCGCAGGTGCCGCTGGGCGCATTGGCCGGCCGCCGCGTGGCGCTCGGTTCGACGTCGCGCACGTCGGTGTTGCTGGCCCGCATGTGGCTCGCCGAGGTGTACGGCGTGACGCCTGACTACTTCACCTGCCCGCCGGACCTGCCGACGATGTTGCTGGAGGCCGACGCGGCGGTGCTGATCGGCGACGCCGCGTTGCGCGCCACATACGACGCGCCCCGGCTCGGGCTGGCGGTCCACGATCTCGGCGCCGCGTGGCGCGAGTGGTCGGGGCTGCCGATGGTGTTCGCGGTGTGGGCCGCCCGACGTCCGTATGCGGTGGCGAATCCGGGGCTGGTCAAGGACGTGCATCAGGCGTTCGTGCGCAGCCGCGACGACGCGCTCGCGCACGTCGAGGAGGTGGCGGGCGCCGCCGCGCGGTGGGAGATCTTCGACCCGGCCACCCTGGCGCGCTACTTCCGCACCCTCGACTTCTCCCTCGGCGCGCGCCAGGTGGCCGGCCTGCGCGAGTTCGCCCGGCGGGCCGGGATGGCGGTGGAGCCGGTCTTCGCCGCTGTCTGAGGTGCTCAACTGAGGACCGGCCCGGGAGGTGCGGCTTCCCGGCCGGACGTCTCGAAGGTCGGGGCCCGGAATCGACAGCAGCGGCCGGGGAGCTAGGGGCGCCCCGTACGCTGGCCGGGTGGCGATCAGCGGCATTCTCGACCGGGCGGCCGACGGCGGGCGGATCACCGCCGACGAGGCGCTGCTGCTCTACACCGACGCGCCGCTGCACGCGCTGGGCGAGGCCGCCGACGCCGTGCGCCGCCGACGCTACCCGGACAACATCGCGACCTACATCATCGACCGCAACATCAACTACACGAACGTCTGCGTGACGGCGTGCAAGTTCTGCGCGTTCTACCGCGCGCCGCAAGCACGCCGAGGGCTGGACGCACCGCGATGGAGGAGATCCTGCGCCGCTGCGGCGAGGCGGTCGACCTCGGCGCCACCCAGATCATGCTGCAGGGCGGGCACCACCCCGAGTTCGGCGTCGAGTACTACGAGCAGATCTTCGCCGCGATCAAGGCGGCCTACCCGCAGCTGGTGATCCACTCGCTCGGCGCCTCGCGAGGTCGTGCACATGTCGAAGGTCTCCGGGCGTGATCCGTCGACGAGGCGATCACGCCGGATCACAGCGGCCGGGCTCGACTCGTTCGCCGGCGCCGGCGCCGAGATCCTCGTCGACCGGCCGCGCACCGCGATCGCGCCGCTGAAGGAGTCGGGCGAGCGCTGGCTCGAGGTCATGGAGACCGCGCACGGCCTGGGCGTCGAGTCGCACCGCGACGATCATGATGGGCACCGGCGAGACCAACGCCGAGCGCATCGAGCACCTGCGCATGATCCGCGACGTGCAGGACCGCACCGGCGGGTTCCGCTCCTTCATCCCGTGGACCTACCAGCCGGAGAACAACCACCTCAAGGGCCGCACCCAGGCCACCAGCCTGGAGTACCTGCGCCTGATCGCGGTGGCCCGGCTGTTCTTCGACAACGTCAACCACCTGCAGGGGTCGTGGCTCACCACCGGCAAGGACATCGGTCAGCTCACGCTGCACTTCGGCGCCGACGACCTCGGCTCGGTCATGCTGGAGGAGAACGTCGTCTCCAGCGCCGGCGCGAGGCACCGCACCAACCGCACCGAGCTGATCGAGCTGATCCGCGGCGCCGGGCGCATCCCGGCGCAGCGCGACACGCTGTACCGGCACCTGGCCGTGCACGACGACCCGGCCGACGACCCGGTCGACGCGCGCGTGCACTCGCACTTCAGCTCGACTGCACTGACCCTGACCACCGCGCGCTGACGGCGCGCCGGCGCGCCGGGCCCCGATACGCTCCCGAAATGTCGTCCTTGGCCGCCGCGATCCCCTTCGGGGTGGCGTCCGCGGTCGTGTACGGCACCTCGATCGTCGTCCAGCACCGCACTGCGCAACAGCACGCCGGCGACACCGGCCAGGCCAGCGCGGCTGGGTTGATCGCCCTCGCCCGCAACCCGGTCTGGTGGCTGGCGATCGGCGGCGACGTTCTGGGCTTCCTGCTGCAGATCATCGCGCTGTCCCTCGGCCCGGTGGTGGTGATCCAGCCCTTGGTCGTGCTGATGTTGCCGGTGTCGCTGATGGTGAGCTGGGCGATGGGCGGGCGCCGCCCCACGCGCGGGGACCTGCTAGGGGTGGTGGGCGTGCTCGGCGGCCTGGGGGTCTTCCTGGCCCTGATCGGCGTACCGAGCCCGGGTCACGTGCCGCGCCCGCGGGTCATCGGCCTGGCGATCGGCATCGTGCTCACCGGCGGCGCGTTCGTCGCAGGATGGGCCACCGGGCGAGCCCAGGTGCTGCGCGGCGCGCTCTACGGCGCGGTGGCCGGCATGTACTTCGGCGCGCTCGCCGTGATGGTCGACGCCGCGTCGGACCGCATCTCCGAGCACGGGCTCGTCGGCGCGCTCACCAGTGCCCGCGGCACGGTGCCGCTGACCGGGGTGCTCATCCTCGGCGCCGGCGGCATCGTGCTCACCCAGATGTCCTTCCAGGTCGGCACCCTCAAGGCCACGCTGCCGGCCAACCTCGCCACCGACCCGCTCACCGGTGTCGTGCTCGGCGTTGCGCTGCTGCACGAGCACATCCCGCTCTCGGCCGCGCACCTGGTCGCCTACCTGCTGTGCTTCGCCGCCGTCATCGCCGGCGCGGTGCGCCTCGCCGACGCCGAGGCGGAATCATTCGAGGGGCAGGCTCCCGCCCCGCCCGGAGGTGACCCGTGACGAAGCGTGCCTCGCTGGACAAGCGGCCCCACGAGGTCGCCGAGATGTTCGACGGCGTGGCCCGCCGCTACGACCTGACGAACACCGTGCTGTCCTTCGGGCAGGACCGCCGCTGGCGCCGGCGCACCCGCCAGTGCATCGAGGTGAAGCGCGGCCAGCGGGTGCTCGATCTCGCCGCCGGCACCGGCGTTTCGACCGCCGAACTCGCCCGACACGGTATCGCCGCGGTCGCCTGTGACTTCTCCCTCGGCATGCTGCGCGCCGGGCGCGCCAACAAGGGCCGGCGGCAGGTGCAGTTCGTGGCCGGCGACGCGATGCACCTGCCGTTCGCCGACCTCGCGTTCGACGCCGCGGTGATCAGCTTCGGATTGCGCAATGTGGTCGACGTGCCGGCCGCGCTGCGCGAGATGGCGCGAGTGGTGCGGCCCGGAGGGCGGTTGGTGATCTGCGAGTTCAGCCGGCCGACGTGGCGACCCTTCCGGACGCTGTACCTCAACTACCTGATGCGGGCGTTGCCGTGGGTCGCCCGCCGTGTCTCTTCGAACCCCGACGCGTACGTCTACCTCGCCGAATCGATCCGCGCGTGGCCGTCGCAGGAGGCCCTCGCCGCGACGATCGCGGCGTCCGGGTGGGAGGCCGTGCGCTACCGCAATCTGACCGGTGGCATCGTGGCACTGCATCTGGCGCAACGCCGCGTCGCTGCGGCATGTTAGGTAGGCGGTTACCGGCGCGGCGCGTCGGGTAGGCCGCACGATGACGGCGCACCAACCGCGCAGTCGACGTCGAATCGGAGGACGCAATGGACGACAGTGACATCACGACCGGTGACGGTGGCGCCGACGGCGCGGCTGATGGCGGCGGTGACGGTGGCGCGCAGTACGGCGATGGTGGTGCCGACGGCGCGGCGGGTGACGGTGGCGCCGACGGCGCGGCTGACGCCGGTGGCGACGGTGGCGCGCAGTACGGCGATGGTGGTGCCGACGGCGCGGCGGGTGACGGTGGCGCCGACGGCGCGGCTGACGCCGGTGGCGACGGTGGCGCGCAGCACGGCGATGGCGGTGCCGACGGTGCCGCGGGTGATGGGGGCGCCGACGGCGGCGCGGACAGCGGGGCGTGACCGCTAACTCCGACAGCGGTGCGGGAGCTGCGGCGCTGCCGCGCTGCATCTCCTGCGCTGCGGCGCAGTTCGCCACCGAGCACTGGGGACGCGCTCCGCTGCTCACCCGGGCCGGCGAGCTGGGCGGTGGTTTCGACGACCTGCTCGACGCGGCGGCCGTCGACGAACTCGTGTCCCGCCGCGGCCTGCGCACCCCCTTCCTGCGGATGGCGAAAGCAGGCGAGGTGCTCGTGCCCGCGCGGTACACGCGCGGCGGCGGCGCCGGCGCGGGCGTCACCGACCAGGCCGCCGACGACAAGATCCTCTCGAGCATGGCCGACGGCGCCACCCTGGTGCTGCAGGCCCTGCACCGCACCTGGCCGCCGTTGGTCGACTTCGGCACGCAGTTGGCCGGCGAACTCGGCCACCCGGTGCAGATCAACGCCTACATCACCCCACCGCAGAACCAGGGCTTCGCGCCGCACTACGACGTCCACGACGTGTTCGTGCTGCAGGTCGCGGGCCGCAAACGCTGGACGATCCACGCCCCGGTGGTCCAGGCGCCGCTGGCCGCCCAGCCGTGGGAGCAGCGTCGGGCCGCGGTCGCTGCGCGGGCGGCCGAGGCGCCGCTGATCGACACGGTGCTCGAGCCCGGCGACGCACTGTACCTGCCGCGGGGCACGGTCCATGCCGCCCAGGCGCTCGGCGAGATGTCCATTCACCTCACCGTCGGCGTCCATCCCGTGACGCGCTACCAACTGGTGCGGCACCTTCTCGACCTCGCCCAGGACGATCCGCAGCTGCGGACCTCGTTACCGATGGGGGTCGACCTGTCCGATCCGGCGGTACTCGCCGAGCACCTCGCGACCACGCTCGCGGCGCTGCACGAGCGCATCGACGCGACGGCGCCGGCCGACGTCGCGCGCCGGGTCGGCGTCGACCTCATGCGTCAGACTCGTCCGGAGCCGATCGCGCCGCTGGCACAACGCGCCGCTGCCGACGCGTTGACCGCGCACACTCCGGTGCGGCTGCGCGGCAGGCTGCGGCTGCGGGTGGAGTCGTCCGGCGAGCAGCTGCAGCTCGTCACGCTCGACCGCACCATCAACCTCCCGGCGGCGGCCGCCGACGCGGTCAAGTCGGTGCTGACCGGCGCGCAGACCACTCCGGCGCAACTGCCCGGTCTCGAGGCGGACGCGCAACTCGTGTTGGTGCGTCGTCTGCTGCGCGAAGGCGTCGTCGTGGCCGCGTGAAACACCACGGACTGCCGCACCCGCGCGAATCGCTGGAGCGCTGCGCGTTGCGGGCGCAGCTGCGCGGGGACCCCCAGCTCGGCACCGCGTTCCCGGCCGCGCGATTGCTGCTCGTCGAGCAGCCCGGCCCGTGGGGCGAGGACGGTCTGCAGGCTTCGCACTTCGGTCCGCTGGCGGCGGTCGTGCAGGCGCGTGCCAACGCGGCCGGGCTGCGCCTCGAGGCGATCCGGCGGCCCGGCCGCACCCCGCCCGATGCAGCTCGGCGCTGGGCGGTGGTCGACACCCGTGACGGCCGCCAGCGGGTCCGGTGGGGGCGCTACGCCGACCCGGCCGAGCTGCTCGACCTCGACCTCGCCGACCCGCCGGGCCTTGACGACGTCGACCCGATCTACCTGGTGTGCACCCACAGCAAGCACGACACCTGCTGTGCGCTGCGCGGGCGCCCGGTGGCCGCGGCGCTGCACGAGATCCGGCCGGGCCGGGTGTTCGAGTGCAGCCATCTCGGCGGCGACCGGTTCGCCGCGAACGTGCTGGTGCTTCCCGCCGGCCTGCTCTACGGGCGGGTGCTGCCGTTCGCGGCGCCGGAGTTCGTGGCCGTCGCCGAGGCCGGCGAGGTGATCGGCGCGCTGCTGCGCGGCCGGATCGGCCTGCCGTCGCTCGCCCAGGCCGCCCTGGCGTTCGCGCACGAGCACCTGGCCGTCACCCGCAACGGCGAGCTGCGCGTCGTGTCGACCGGCCGGGTGGTCGACGGCATGGCGAGGGTGCGGCTGCGCTGGCCGCGCGGCGACCTGGACGTGACGGTCCGGGTGGAGCTGGTTGCCGCCGACGGGCTCACCTGCCACAACCCGCGGCCGAACCGCTACGTCGCCTACCGCCCGGTGAGCATCGAAGCCGTCTAGTCAGTGCAACTGCTCCGGCAGGACCGGCTTGTACCCGCCGGCGTCGAGCCAGCGCTGGCGCGAGCGGGTGATCTCCCGCTCGGCCTCGGTGCGGCCGGTCCACGCGGCACCCTCGACCGACTTGCCGGGCTCGAGTTCCTTGTAGACCTCGAAGAAGTGCTGAATCTCCAGCCGGTCGAACTCGGGCAGGTGGTGGATGTCGCGCAGGTGCTCGAGCCGCGGGTCGCTGTTCGGCACCGCGAGCACCTTGTCGTCGCCGCCCTTCTCATCCTTCATCTGGAACATGCCGATCGCCCGGCAGCGGACCAGCACGCCGGGGAACAGCGGGTCGCCGTGCAACAGCACCAGCGCGTCGAGGGGGTCGTCGTCGTCGCCGAGGGTGTCCTCGATGTAGCCGTAGTCGGCCGGGTACTGCGTCGAGGTGAACAGCGTCCGGTCGAGGCGCATCCGGCCGGTCTCGTGGTCGACCTCGTACTTGTTGCGACTCCCCCGGGGGATCTCGATCAGGACATCGAACTCCACGGCAGCGTCTCCTTCGTCGGGGTGCGCTTCGTCTGGACTGCGTGGCGATCATCGCCACCTGGGTTCGGTCACTAGTCTGACGCATCGTGCGCGCGACGGTGTCGGCAAGTCGGCGCACCCCGGTGCGGGTGCTGCTGATCGTGCTTCTCACGGCCGCCGCCGCGCTCGGCGCGTTCTTCGTCACCCGCGCGGTGCACCACGAGCGGGCCGCCCCGCTGGCCGCCCACCCGACGCCGCAGATCGCCCGCGCGGCCGGCGAGTCCCCAGCCGACACGACGTCGAGCGCCAGTCCGCGGCCGCCGACCGCGGCCGGCGTCGCCGGTGCCCTGGCAAACCTGCTCGACGCCCCCGGCCTGGGGCCGCGGGTACGCGCCCGGATCGTCGCCGCCGCCTCCGGCGCGCAGCTGCTCGACGACAGCGGGGCGACGGCCGCGGCCCCCGCGTCGACGGCCAAGCTGCTGACCGCCGCGGCGCTGCTGTCCGTACGCCGACCCACCGATCGGCTGCGCACGGTGGTGCGGGCGGGCCCGAACGCGACCGTGGTGCTCGTCGGCGGCGGCGACCCGACGTTGACCGCGGCCGCGCCCGGCAAGGCGGGTGCCTACGGCTCGGCGGCCCGGCTCAGCGATCTGGCCCAGCAGGTGCGGGCGGCACATGTGCAGGTGCGCAGGATCGTGGTGGCCGACGCTTTGTTCACCGGACCGGCGGTGTCGCCGGACTGGCAGGCCGAGGACGTCCCGAGCGACTACGGCGCGGCGATCACCGCGGTGATGACCGACGGCGGCCGCGCCAGCCCGCACAATGAGGTCCGCAGCGCCGCACCCGACCTCGCCGCCGGCCGCTCGTTCGCCCGGCTGCTCGGAGTGCCGTCGGCGCCGGTGACCCGCGGTGCGGCCGGCGCCGGTAAGCAGCTCGCGGTGGTGTCCTCGGCCCCGCTCGGGACACTGGTGCGCCAGATGCTGCGGTTCTCCGACAACGTCATCGCCGAGTGCCTCTCCCGGCAGGTCGCGCTCGCGCTGCACCGGCCGCCGTCGTTCACCGGCGCGGCGGCCGCGATCGCCGCCGAGGTCGCCAAGCTCGGCGTGGACGCCGGCCACGGCATGGTCGACGCGAGCGGGCTCGCGCCGCGCGACCGGCTGACGCCGGCCGTGCTGGTCGCCGTGCTGCGGCTGGCGGTGCGCACCCCGCGGCTGCGCGACATCCTCGACGGCATGCCCGTCGCGGGCTGGTCCGGCACGCTGTCCGACCGCTACGTGACCGGGCTGAGCCGCGCCGGCGCCGGCGTGGTGCGCGCCAAGACCGGCACGCTGACCGGCGTGTCCGCCCTCGCCGGGCTGGTGCACGACCGCAGTGGCGCGCTGCTCGCCTTCGCGGTGATCGCCGACCGCGCGCCGGACACCGACAGCGCCGAGGCCGCGCTCGACAACGTGGCCGGCCGTCTGGCCGAGTGCGGCTGCCGCTGAGACCCGCGCTGAGACCCGCGCTGAGACCCACCGTCGCCCGCCGCGCCGCGCCGCCGCGGGCTGGGTACCGTAGCGCCATGGCGTCGCTCATCGACTGGGACGTCGCCGCGCGGTCGGCGAAGCGCTTTAGCCCGACCTCGCCGAACGTTTCCCGGCGCGAGGCCGAGGACGTCGTGGACGAGCTGTACCGCGCCGCCGCCGACGCCGCCGATCACGTCGCCGAACTCACCCGGCTGCACGAACCACCGGTCACCGCGATCACCCGGGTGATCGACCGGCCCGCCTGGATCGACGTCAACGCCAGCGGCATGCGCACCGTCATCGAACCTGTCATCGACCGGCTCACCGAGGAGAACCCGGTCGGCAAGGTCACCGAACGGGTTGGCGGCCGGGTCACGGGCGCACAGGTCGGGGTCGTGCTCGGCTTCCTGTCCGGCAAGGTGCTCGGCCAGTTCGAGTTCTTCGAGCGGTCCGCGGGCCAGTTGCTGCTGGTCGCGCCCAACCTCGTCGCCGTCGAACGGCAGCTGCGCGTCGACCCGCACGACTTCCGGCTCTGGGTGTGCCTGCACGAGGTCACCCACCGCGTCCAGTTCACCGCGGTGCCGTGGCTGCGCCGGCACATGCTCGACGAGGTCGCCGCGCTCACCGCCACCGTCGAGACCGATCCGGCCGAACTGCGCCGCCGCCTCGGCGACGGCGTGGGGGAGCTGGTGAAGGTGGTCCGCGGTCAGGGCGACGGCACCGGCCTGCTGACTGCGATCGCCACTGCGGATCAACGTGCCGTCATCGACCGGATCACGGCGTTCATGTCCCTCGTCGAGGGGCACGCCGAGTGGGTCATGAACGCCGTGTCGGCGTCGGTCATCCCGAGCCAGCAGGTGATCGAGAGCCGGTTCGCGACCCGGCGCCGGCGTGGCGGCAACCCCCTCGACCGGCTGCTGCGGCGCCTGCTCGGGATGGAGGCGAAGACCCGCCAGTACGTCGACGGCTCGGTGTTCGTGCGCACCGTCGTCGACCGGGTCGGGGTCGACGGGTTCAATGCGATCTGGACGTCGGCGCAGACGCTACCCACCAAGGCCGAGATCGCCGACCCGGGGCGCTGGATCACCCGCGTCCACGCGTGAGCCGTTGCGGCGGTCGTGATGCGCGCGACGGGGCATGCGCTGCTCATCGCATCGAGATCGCGGAGTTGACGGGATGGGTCCGGCGCCGGCGGTAGCAGCGGTCCGTGCAGCGGTGCGCGGCGCGCTCGGAGACGAGCCCGGCCCGGTACTCGTGGCCTGCTCCGGCGGCGCCGACTCGCTCGCGCTGGCGGCGGCCGCTGCTTTCGTGGCGCCGCGCGCCGGCGCACGCGCGGGACTCGTCACGATCGATCACGGGCTTGCCGACGGGTCCGCGCGGCAGGCCCACCGGGTGGCGGCGATCGGCGCCGAGCTGGGCCTGGACCCGGTGGAGATCGTCCCGGTGTCGGTCGGCACCGCCGGTGGCCCGGAGGCGGCGGCCCGGATGGCGCGCTACGCGGCGCTCGACGGCGTCGGCGCCGCGCTCGACGCGCGCATCCTGCTGGGGCACACGCTCGACGACCAGGCCGAGACGGTGCTCCTCGGGCTCGGCCGCGGCTCCGGGCCACGTTCGATCGTGGGCATGGCCGCCCGCGACGGCCGCTACCTGCGCCCGCTACTCGGGCTGCGACGCACGACCACGCAGGCGGCCTGTGCGGCGCTCGGACTGACGCCGTGGGTCGACCCGCACAACGCCGATCCGGCGTTCCAGCGGGCGCGGCTGCGCACCGAGGTGCTGCCGCTGCTCGAGGACGTGCTGCAAGGCGGGGTGGCCGAGGCGCTGGCCCGCACGGCGGACCTGCTGCGCGACGACCTCGCCGCCCTCGACGCGTGGGCGGGCGGCGTGCGCACCGACGATGCGCCGGCGATCGCCCCCCTCGCCGACCTGCCCCGCGCCGTGCGCACCCGGGTGCTACGGGCCTGGGCCGCCGCCCGCGGGGCGGGCCCGCTGTCCGCCGAGCGCACCGCCGCGCTGGACGCCTTGATCGTCTCCTGGCACGGGCAGGGCCCGGTCGATCTACCCGGCGGAGTGCTGGTCCGCCGCACGTCTGGGACACTCGAGGGGTATTCGGTGCCGTCCCCCCAGGAGTGATGTGTCCCAGCTCGACGCCGACATCGACGAGGTGCTCATCTCCGAGGCCGCCATCCGCGACCGCATCGGCGAACTGGCCAAGGAGATCGACGCCGATTACGCCGACCGAGAGTTGCTGCTGGTCGGCATTCTCAAGGGCGCCGCGATGTTCATGTCCGACCTCGCCCGAGCGCTCGAGCGACCGTCGACCATGGAATTCATGGCGGTCAGCTCCTACGGCAGCGGCACCCAGAGCTCCGGTGTGGTGCGCATCCTCAAGGACCTCGACCGCGACATCTCGGGTGAGCACGTGCTCATCGTCGAGGACATCATCGATTCGGGCCTGACGCTGTCCTGGCTGCTCAAGAACCTGAGCAGCCGCAACCCGGAATCGATCTCGATCGTCACGCTGCTGCGTAAACCGGAGGCCGTGAAGGTCGACATCTCGGTCAACTACGTGGGTTTCGACATCCCCAACGAGTTCGTCGTCGGCTACGGGCTCGACTTCGCCGAGCGGTACCGCGACCTGCCCTACATCGGGCGCCTGAAGCCCGCTGTTTACGGGGGTTGACGTGTACCGTCGAAGGTTCACCAGGGCGCGGCCCGGTATGCGCTGCGCCACGCCTCGCGGAAGGAACGCGAACGTCTCGCCGTTCGTGATAACGATATGAATCGCAAGCGGGTGCTCAAGTCGTGGTGGCTGTGGGGCCTCCTCGTCCTGTTTGTCTTGTTCGTCCTGCCCAACATGCTTTCCGGCAGCAGCAAATACCACGCCGTGAGCACCTCCGACGCCCTGAACCAGCTCAACTCCAACAACGTCGCCTCGGCCGTCGTCGGCGACAAGGAGCAAAGCCTTCAGCTGAGCCTGAAGAAGGGCAAGGAGTTCGAGGGCAAGTACGACAAGATCAGCACCGAGTACCCGGACGGTGCCACCAGCCAGGTCTTCGACACCCTGACCAAAGCCCAGGACGGCCCCGCGCACACCGAGTGGCGCACCAAGGTCACCCACGAGAACACCTGGCTGTCGCTGCTGGTCAGCCTGCTGCCGATCCTGCTGATCGTGGGCGTGCTGTTCTTCGTGATGAGCCAGGTCCAGGGCGGCGGCAACCGGGTGATGAGCTTCGGCCGCAGCAAGGCCAAGCTCGTCAACAAGGACACCCCCAAGACCACCTTCGCCGACGTCGCCGGCGCCGACGAGGCGATCGAGGAACTCGAGGAGATCAAGGAGTTCCTGGCCGCGCCGGCGAAGTTCCAGGCCATCGGCGCGAAGATCCCGAAGGGCGTCCTGCTCTACGGGCCGCCCGGCACCGGCAAGACCCTGCTCGCCCGCGCCGTCGCCGGTGAGGCGGGAGTGCCGTTCTACTCGATCTCCGGCTCGGACTTCGTCGAGATGTTCGTCGGCGTCGGCGCCTCGCGGGTGCGCGACCTGTTCGAGCAGGCGAAGTCCAACGCGCCGTCGATCATCTTCGTCGACGAGATCGACGCGGTCGGCCGGCACCGCGGCGCCGGCATGGGCGGCGGGCACGACGAGCGGGAGCAGACCCTCAACCAGCTGCTCGTCGAGATGGACGGGTTCGACGTCAAGGGCGGCGTGATCATGATCGCCGCGACGAACCGCCCCGACATCCTCGACCCGGCGCTGCTGCGCCCCGGCCGCTTCGACCGCCAGATCGCCGTCGGGCCGCCCGACGTCATCGGCCGCGAGGCCGTCCTGCGCGTCCACGCCAAGGGCAAGCCGTTCGCCGCCGACGTAGACCTCGGAGTCATCGCCCGGCGCACCCCCGGCTTCACCGGCGCCGACCTCGCCAACGTCATCAACGAGGCCGCGCTGCTCACCGCGCGCAACAACGGCCGGCTGATCACCGGGCAGGCCCTCGAGGAGTCCATCGACCGGGTCATCGCCGGGCCGGAGCGCAAGACCCGGGCGATGAGCGACAAGGAGAAGCGGGTCACCGCCTACCACGAGTCCGGGCACGCGCTCACCGCCTGGGCGATGCCGAATCTCGACCCGGTGCACAAGGTGACGATCCTGCCGCGCGGCCGATCGCTCGGGCACACCCTGGTGCTCCCGCTCGAAGACCGCTACACGCAGACCCGCGCCGAGATCCTCGACCAACTCGTCTACGCACTCGGCGGCCGCGCCGCGGAGGAGCTGGTGTTCCACGAGCCCACCACCGGCGCGTCCAACGACATCGAGAAGGCCACCAAGCTGGCCCGCGCGATGGTCACCGAGTACGGCATGAGCACCAAGCTGGGTGCGGTGAAGTACGGCACCGGGGACGCCGAGCCGTTCATGGGTCGTGACTACGGGCACCAGCGTGACTACTCCGAGGACATCGCCGCCGACATCGACGCCGAGGTGCGCGATCTCATCGAGGGTGCGCACGACGAGGCGTGGGAGATCCTGCAGCAGTACCGCGAGGCGCTCGACCGGATGGTGCTCGAGCTCGTCGAGAAGGAGACCCTCGGCAAGGACGATCTCGAACGGATCCTCGCGCCGGTGCGCAAGCGCCCGCCGCACAACACGTTCACCGCGTTCGGCAAGCGCACCCCCAGCGACCGGCCGCCGGTGGACATCCCGCCCTCGCTGCGCAAACCCGCGCCCAACGGCGGTTCGACGAACGGGCACGGTGAGGGCAACGGCAAGGCGCTGCCGGGAGTGGTGCCCGAGCCGGCCGCGCCGCAGCCGCCCAGCCCGTCCGGCGGCGGCAACATCCCGGGTAGCGTCTTCGGCCCGCACGGCGGCAACCCGGCCCCGTACCGCGATGCGGCTCGGCCGGAGTCCGGCGGCAGGGTGGAGTGAGCATCTCCGGGAGCGGTCCGGACGGTGCCGCGACCGCGTTGGCGAGCGGCGGCGCTTCGGTCGATCTCGAACGCGCCGCCGCGGCGGTCCGCGAGCTGCTGATCGCGGTCGGCGAGGACCCGGACCGGGAGGGGTTGCGGGCCACGCCCGAGCGGGTCGCCCGCGCCTACGCCGAGGTGTTCGCCGGGTTGCACGTCGACCCCGACGAGGTCCTCCAGACCACCTTCGACGAGAACCACGACGAACTGGTGCTGGTCAAGGACATCCCGCTCTACTCGACCTGCGAGCACCACCTGGTGCCCTGGCACGGGTCGGCCGCGGTCGGCTACATCCCGGGCGACAGCGGCCGGATCACCGGGCTGTCCAAGCTGGCCCGGCTGGTCGACCTCTACGCCCGGCGCCCGCAGGTGCAGGAGCGGTTGACGAGCCAGGTGGCCGACGCGGTCGCGCGCCGCCTCGAGCCCCGCGGGGTGATCGTGGTGATCGAGGCCGAGCACCTGTGCATGGCGATGCGCGGCGTCCGCAAGCCCGGCGCGAAGACCATGACCTCGGCGGTGCGCGGTTCGCTTCAGGACGACCCGCGCACCCGCGCCGAGGCCCTGAGCCTGATTCTGGGTAGATGAAGACCACCCTACGAAATCGCCCCGCAAACGACGCTGCACGAGCTCCGCGGGGGCAGGCCGACGCTTGCGCCGTTCACGCTGGCGGTGCCCGGATCATGAGCGCCCTGCCCCGGCGCGCGGACCGGATCGCGGTGATTGGCGTCGTCAACGTCACGCCCGACTCGTTCTCCGACGGCGGCCGCTACCTCGACGTCGACGACGCGGTCGCGCACGGGCTGCGGATGCGCGCCGAGGGCGCCGACCTCGTCGACGTCGGCGGCGAGTCGACCCGCCCGGGGGCGCAGCGCGTGCCGGCCGACGAGGAGCTGCGCCGCATCGCGCCGGTGATCGCTGCGCTGGCCGCCGAGGGCGTGCCGACCTCGGTGGACACCTACCGGGCCGAAGTCGCCGCCGCCGCGCTGGAACTCGGCGCGACCATCGTCAACGACGTATCCGGCGGGCTCGGCGACCCGGACATGGGCCGCGGTGGTGCGCGACGCCGGGTGTCCCGTGGATCCTCATGCACTGGCGCGGGCACAGCGCGCACATGCGCGAGCTCGCGGTCTACGACGACGTCGTCAAGGACGTCCGTGCCGAGTTGCTCGCCCGGGTCGACGCCGCGGTCGCCGCCGGCGTCGAGGCGTCGCGATTGGTGATCGACCCCGGCCTCGGGTTCGCGAAGACCGGCGCGCACAACTGGGCGCTGCTCGCCGCGCTTGCACACCCTCGTCGAGATCGGGCTGCCGGTGCTGGTCGCGGCCTCGCGCAAGTCGTTCCTCGGCACGCTGCTTGCCGATCCCGACGGCATGCCCCGGCACGTCGACGACCGGGAGGACGCCACCACCGCGCTCACCGCCTACTGCGCCGAACGCGGCGTGTGGGGGGTGCGGGTGCACCGGGTGCGCCCGTCGATCGACGCAGCGCTCACCGTCGCGGCCGATCGAAGCGGCGATGCGATGAGCGCTGACCGCATCGCCCTGTCCGGACTGCGGGTGCGCGGGTTCCACGGCGTGTTCGACCACGAGCGCCGCGACGGGCAGGACTTCGTCGTCGACGCCGTGCTCGAGGTGTCCACCGCGCGCGCCGCGGCGTCGGACGATCTCGCCGACACGGTCGACTACGGCGACCTCGCACAGCGCCTCGCGGCCGTCGTATCCGGGGAGCCGGTCAACCTGATCGAGACGCTGGTGGCGCGGCTGGCCGCCGAGTGCCTGACCGACCCGCGGGTCGCGGCCGCCACCGTCACCGTGCACAAGCCCCAGGCGCCGATCCCGCTGGCGTTCGCCGACGTCGCGGTCACCGTCCGCCGGGCCCGCCCATGACACGCGCAGTGAACTCTCGTCGCCGGTTCGCGGACCGACGCCGTGCCTGCGAGATGATCCGGTGACGACAGCCGTGCTGTCGATCGGGTCGAACCTCGGCGACCGGGCCGGCTACCTGCGTGGCGCGGTCGACGCCGTGCGGCCCTGGCTACGCGCGTCTCGCCGGTCTATCGAGACCGCCGCCATGGGGGCCGGTTCCGCAGGACGACTACCTCAACGCCGTGCTGATCGTCAGCCGACCCCGCCGCCGGCCCGCGCGATTGGCTGGCCCGCGTCGCAGGCGGCCGAGCAGGCCGCGGCCCGCACGAGCGCGACGTGCGCTGGGGCCCGCGCACCCTGGACGTCGACGTGATCGCCGTCGACGAGGTGCGCAGCGACGACCCGGAGCTGACCCTGCCGCACCCGCGTGCGCCGCAGCGGGCGTTCGTGCTGGTGCCCTGGGTCGCGCTCGACCCGCGGGCCCGGCTCGCCGAACACCGCGCGGCCGACGTCCTCGCCGCGCTGCCGGCCGACGAGGTGGCAGCCGTACGGCCGCGGCCCGATGTGGTGCTCCAGTGAGCGCCGGTGGCGGCCCGGACCGCGGGTCCGGCATGCGCCGCACCGGGTGGGCCGATCTGGCCGTGCCGTTCGTGATCATCGCGATCACCGTCTACGTGCTGTTGCGATTCTCCTATGCCGCGCTGCCGCCGCTGCAGTTCATCGTCGCGGTTCCGGTGGCCGCGCTGGCGGCCGTCGAGTTGGTGCTCGCCCGAAGGGTCCGGGCCGCTGTGCGGCACGACCCGCACGCCAAGCCGATGACCGCGATCGCCATCGCCCGATGTGTTGCGCTCGGCAAGGCGTCCTCGCTGGTGGCGGCCGGCGTCGCCGGCGCCGCGGTCGGGCTGCTGGGCCGGGTGCTGCCGGACGTGCGAACCGTGCAGGCCGCCACCAACGACACCAAGGTGGGCGCGCTGCTGCTCGCCGCGTCGACCTTGCTGGTGGTCGCCGGACTGCTGCTCGAACGCGCCGGGATCGATCCGGGAGCCGACCAACGGCGGCGCCAGGCCGATCACGGAGCGTGATTGCGACCGGTCTCAGACCCTCCCGGAATGTCTAAACTGGTCTGCGTGCCACATCGCTCCGAGACCCAGCAGCTGAACCGGAGTGTTGTCCTACGCGGCCTGGTTTTCGCGATCGCCATCGCGCTGGGCGCGGTCGCCGTCTGGCTGATCGTCACGAGTACGACGCAGAAGGGGATCGAGCTCGGCGTCCTCGCAGGCTTGTGGGGGCTGCTGCTCGGGGCCTTCTCCATGATCGGCGCTCGGCGCGTGGTGCAGACCCCGGTGCCGGCCGAGTCGACGGTGGGCGCCGAGCTCGAACTGCGGTCGGCGATGGCGCTCGAGCGCAGCGCCGACGCCCAGGCGCGGCGCGAGTACGAGGCCCGACTCGAACAGCTGCTGCGCGAGGAGGTCCGCGCCACGATGGGCCGCGAACTCGCGGAGATGCGGGCCGAGATCGCCCAGCTGCGCAGCGAGTTGCTGGAGAAGGTCGGCGGCCAGTTGCGCCTCGAGCGCATCGAGACCACCCGGTTGATCGGCTCGGACCTCGAGGCGCTGCAGGACGAGGTCCGCAAGCTGAAGTTCGCGAAGCAGCCCGACATCATCGAGTCGGGGATCGTGCCGGCCGTGGCGTCGCTGCATCGCATCGTCGAGCCCGGCCCGCGGGTGGTGGCGGCCGAACCGGAGCCGGTGGAGCCGATGGAACTGGAGCCGGTGGAACTGGAGCCGGTGGAACCGGAGCCGGTGGAACCGGAGCCGGTGGAACTGGAGCCGGTGGAACCGGAGCCGGTCGAGCAGGTGTTCGTCGCGTCGACGGCCGGCCCCGCGCCCACCGTCGAGGCAATCCCGGTCGAGAGCGCGACCGAGCAGACCGCGCCGATCCGGCTACGGGTCAGCGCGCCCGCGCCGACGGTGGGCGAGCCCGCGCCGATGGTGGTCGAGCCCGAGCCGACGGTGGTCGAGCCCGAGCCGACGGTGGTCGAGCCCGAGCCGACGGTGGTCGAGCCCGAACCGACGGTGGTCGAGCCCGAGCCGACGGTGGTCGAGCCCGAGCCGACCCCCGAACCGACGCCGGAACCGGTGGCGTCGGCCGGCGCATCGATGTTCGACGAGCTTTCCGCACTGCCCCGCCTGCGTCCGTTCACCGACATCGAGCCGGACCCGGTCGAGGAGCCGGCGCAGTACCGCGGCCGCCGGCGTCGCGCCGACGGCGACGCCGCCGGCGAGACCGCGGAGTCGGCCGAAGCTGGGCACGGCCACCGCCGGGCCGCGACGCATGACGGCGATCAGGACGACCTGCTCGCCCGGCTGCTGGCCCGCGAATCCGTGCGCTGAAGGGTCGCGTCGAGGATCACGGCCCACTGAGCGGCGATCGGATCGCGGCGCGCGCCGTCGTCGGTGAGCAGGTTCGCCAGCCCCAGCCCGCGGGCGAGGTCCAGCGTCGCCTGCACCGTCTCGCGCACCCCCGGCCGGTGCTCGTCGACGCCGAGGAGATCGACGACCACGTGATGGACCTCGCGGCCGATGCGCGCCTCCAGCGGCACGATCTGCGCGCGCAGCGAGGCGTCCGAGGCGGCCGCCACCCACAGCATCAGCGCGGCCCGGAAGTACGTGCCGGCGAACAGCCCGAACACCAATTGCACGATCGTCTCGGTGTCCACCTCGGCGCGCCGGTCGGCGACCGCGCGGCGCAGTTGCGCGCCGCGCTCGTGGGTGACGTGTTCGAGCGCCGCGGTGAACAGGGCCTCCCGAGTGGGGAAGTGGTGCTGGGCCGCGCCGCGTGACACCCCGGCGTGCTCGGCCACCACGGCCACCGTGCTGGCGGCGAAGCCGAGCTCGGCCAGGCAGGTGATGGCCGAGTCCAGCAGCCGGGCGCGGGTGGCCCGCGATCGGTCCTGCTGGGGCGGGCGGGTCTGCAGGTTCGTCATCGCGCTCTCATGTCGTCGCCCAGCGCGGTGGGCGTTTCTGCAGGAATGCCGACATGCCCTCACGCGCCTCGTCGGAGGCGAACAGCCGCGCCGACAGCGCCCGCATCTCCTGCGCCTGGGCGCCGAACCGGTCGAGCGCCGCGCGGGTGGTGATCGGCTTCGTGGCGGCCAGGCCCTGCGGCGAACACGCGCGCAGCCCGTCGAGGATCTGCGCCAGTTCGGCGTCGAGGTCGTCGGCGGCCACGGTCAGCAGCCCGGCTGCGGCTGCGGCGGTGGCGTCGAACACCTCGCCGGTGAGGCAGTAGCGCGCTGCCGCCCGCTCGGTGAGCCGGCCCAGGGTGGTGAGCGAGATGATCGCCGGCGCGAGCCCGAGTCGGACCTCGGTGAACGCGAACGTCGACGCCGAGCCGGCGATGGCGATGTCGCACGACCCGACCAGGCCGACGCCCCCGGCCCGGGCCGCGCCGTCGACGCGGGCCACGATCGGTTTGGGCGTCTCGATGACGGTGCGCAACAGGGCGAGCATGCGTTGCGTGCCGCGCTCGGGACCGCCCTCGGCGGACTGCTCCTTCAGGTCCGCGCCGGCGCAGAACACCCGGCCGGTGTGCGAGATGACGATCGCGCGGACGGCGTCGTCGGTGCCCGCACGAGCCAGGTGATCACCGAGTTCCTGCACGAGTTGCAGGGACAGCGCGTTGCGGTTGTGCGGCGAGTCGAGCGTGACGGTCGCGATCGCGCGGTCGACCTCGTAGTGGACGAGTTCCATCAGGACCTCCGCGCTCAGTAGGACTTGGGCAGGCCGAGGCTGAACTGGGCCACGAAGTTCAGGATCATCTCCCGGCTCACCGGGGCCACCCGGCCCACGCGGGTCGACGCGAGCAGCGACGCCATGCCGTACTCGGCGGCGAATCCGTTGCCGCCCAAGGTCTGCACGCTCTGGTCGACTGCACGCACCGCCACCTCGGCGGCAGCGTACTTGGCCATGTTCGCGGCCTCGCCCGCGCCTCGGGAATCACTGTCGTCGCCGGCGTCGTAGAGCGTCGCTGCTTTCTGCATCATCAGCTTCGCCTGTTCGACCTCGATCTTGAGCTGCGCCAGCGGGTGCGCCAAGCCTTGGTGCGCGCCGATCGGCTGTCCCCACACCGCGCGCTCCTTCGCGTAGCCGACAGCGCGGTCGAGCGCGAACCTGGTGGTGCCCACAGACAGTGCGGCGGCCATGACCCGCTCCGGGTTCAGACCGGCGAACAACTGCGCCAACGCGGCGTCCTCTTCGCCGACCAGCGCGTCGGCCGGCAGCCGGACATCGTCGAAGAACAGGAGGAACTGCTTGTCGGTCCACGCGAGGTCCATGTCGATCATTCGATATTCGAAATGAGTGGCATCGGTGGGCACGATGAACAGCACCGGCTCGAGCCGGCCGGTGCGTGCGTTCTCGGTGCGCCCCACCACCAGTACGGCGTCGGCGCGGTCGACACCGCTGACGTAGATCTTGCGGCCGGTGAGCAGCCAGTCGCTGCCGTCGCGGCGCGCGGTGGTCGTCAGCTTGTGCGAGTTCGAGCCGGCGTCGGGTTCGGTGATGCCGAACGCCATGATCGAGGTGCCGTCGGCGATGCCGGGGAGCCAGCGTTGCCGCTGCTCGGCGGTGCCGAAGCGGCTGATCACGGTCCCGCAGATGGCCGGCGAGACGACCATCAGCAGCTGGCTGCAGCCGGCGGCGGCGAGCTCTTCCTCGACGATTGCGAGCTCGTAAAGGCCCCGGCCGCCGCCGCCGTATTCAGCGGGCAGGTTCACGCCGAGGAAGCCCTGGCGGCCGAGCTCGAGCCACAGCTCGTCGGTGTGGCTGCCCTCCTTGAGCATGCGGCGGGTGTAGTCGAAGCCGTACCGCGCGCCGAGCTCGGCGACCGCCTTGCGCAACGCTTGCTGCTCTTCCGATTCCCGAAAGTCCACGTGCTACTCCTCCTCGGTCACGACGGCGAGCACCGCGCCCACGTCGATCTGCTGACCGGTCACGACCGGCAGCGCGGCCACCACGCCGGCGTGCGGGGCGTCGATGCGATGCTGCATCTTCATCGCCTCCAGCCAGAGCACCGGATCGCCGGCCGCGACCCGGTCGCCGACCTGCACCGCGAGCCGCGCGATCGAGCCGGGCATCGGCGCGTGCAGCGAGCCGTGCGCGGCGTTCGCTCCGGGTTCGACGAAGCGGGGCAGCCGGCGCAGCCGCAGCGGGCCGAGCGCGGAGTCGACGTAGACGTGCTCGCCGTCGACGGCTACCGCGAACGTGCGGCGCACGCCGGACTGCTCGAGTACCACTTCACCGGGCGCGACGCGAACGAGCGCGACGTCGTCGAAGCCCTCGGCGACCAAGCCGTCGCGGGCGAGTCGGTAGGTCACGTCGCCGGTGTCGAACTCGACGCGCTGGGGTTGGCTGGGCACGTTGCGCCAACCGCTGGGCAGTGCGCCGAGCACCGGGGCGTCGGCGCGGGCGGCCGCGTCGAGGGCCAGCGCGGCGGCCAGGGCGCTGGTGCGGGCGGCCGCCGGATCGCACAACGGCGCCGCGAGCGTGTCGAGGCCGTGCCGGTCGAGGAATGCGGTGTCGGTGTCGCCGTGGCCGAATGCCTTGTGGCGCAACACATTTACCAGCAGGTCGCGGTTGGTGACCACGCCGTGCAGACGCGCACCGGCGAGTGCGGCGGCGAGCCGCGCAGTGGCCTGCGACCGGGTCGGCGCCCAGGCGATCACCTTTGCCAGCATGGCGTCGTAGTGGCTGCTCACCACGCTGCCGGCGCCGACCCCGCTGTCCAGCCGCAACCCGGCGGACGCCGGCGTGACGTCGAACTCGACGTCGACTCCGGGAATCGCGAAGCAGGTCGCCGTGCCGGTCTGGGGCCGCCAGTTCGCGGCGGGATCCTCGGCGTAGAGGCGAGCCTCGATGGCGTGCCCGTGCGCTGCGGGTGGCGCCGCGGCGAGGCGGGCGCCGGCGGCGATGTCGAGTTGGGCGGCCACCAGGTCGAGGCCGGTGGTGCATTCGGTGACCGGGTGCTCGACCTGCAGCCGGGTGTTCATCTCGAGGAAGAAGAACCGGCCGTCGTCGTCGGCGAGGAACTCCACCGTGCCGGCGCCGGTGTAGCCGATCGCGCGCGCGGCGGTACGGGCTGCGTCGAAGAGCCGCTCGCGCATCCCCTCGACGCGCTGCGCCAGTGGCGACGGCGCCTCCTCGATGATCTTCTGGTGCCGCCGCTGGATGGAGCACTCGCGCTCGCCGACGGCCCACACCGTGCCGTGGTCGTCGGCGAGCACCTGCACCTCGAGGTGCCGCCCGGTGGCCAGGTACGGCTCGCAGAACACCGTCTCGTCGCCGAAGGCGCCCCCCGCCTCGGCGCGTGCGGCGGCAAGCTCGGCCGGCAGGTCGGCGAGGTCGGTGACGGTCCGCATGCCGCGGCCGCCACCGCCTGCCGATGCCTTGATCAGCACCGGGAGGTCGGCGGAGCTGATGGTTTCCGGGTCGAGCCGGTCGAGCACCGCAACGCCGGCATCGGCCATCAACTGCTTGGCGGCGATCTTGGCGCCCATCGCCGCGATCGCGTCTGGGCCCGGCCCGACCCAGGTGAGCCCCGCGTCGATGACCGCCCGCGCGAAGTCTGCGTTTTCCGAAAGGAACCCGTAGCCGGGGTGGATCGCGTCCGCACCCGACCGGCGGGCAGCGTCGACGATGAGGTCGGCACGCAGGTAGGTGTCCGCCGCGGCCGCGCCGGGCAACCGCACCGCCGCGTCGGCCTCGGCCACGAACGGTGCGCCGGCATCCGGATCGGCGAACACCGCAACGGTGGCGATGCCGAGCGTGCGGCAGGTGCGGAACACCCGCCGCGCGATCTCGCCGCGGTTGGCGACCAACACCCGGGTGATCACGGCTGGGTGCGGGTGGAGAACCGGGGTGGCGGAGCCGGCGGTGCTCACAGCCGGAACACCCCGTAGCCGTCCGCACCGGCAATCGGTGCACTGTGCACCGCCGAGAGCGCGATGCCCAGCACCGTGCGGGTGTCCCGCGGGTCGATCACCGCGTCGTCATAGAGCATCCCGGACAGGAACGGCGCGAGCGACTCCCGTTCGATCTGCGCCTCGACGCCGGCGCGTAGCTTCGCGTCGGCGGCCTCGTCGTAGTCCTGCCCGCGCGCCGTGGCCGCCTGCCGCGCGACGATCGACATGACCCCGGCGAGCTGCGCCGGGCCCATCACGGCCGACTTGGCCGATGGCCAGGTGAACAGGAACCGCGGGCCGTAGGCACGTCCGCACATGCCGTAGTTGCCGGCGCCGTACGACGCGCCGAGCGTGACGGTCAGGTGCGGCACGGTCGAGTTCGTCACCGCGTTGATCATCTGCGCGCCGTGCTTGATGATGCCGCGTTGCTCGTACTCGCGGCCGACCATGTAGCCGGTCGTGTTCTGCAGGAACAGCAGCGGCGTGTCCGCGCGGTTGGCGAGCTGGATGAACTGTGCGGCCTTGTGCGCCTCCTCGCTGAACAGCACCCCGCGGGCGTTGGCCAAGATGCCGATCGGGTAGCCGTGCAGGGCGGCCCAGCCGGTGACCAGCGACGATCCGTACAGCGGCTTGAACTCGTCGAAGTCCGAGCTGTCGACGACGCGGGCGATCACCTCGCGCGGGTCGAAGGGCACCTTGAGGTCGGCCGGCACGATCCCGAGCAGCTCGTCCTCGTCCAGCCGCGGCGGCGCAGCGTCGGGTTTCGGCGCCGGCCCGAGCTTGCGCCGGTTCAGCCGGCCGACGATCTGGCGGCCCAGCCGGAGCGCGTCGGCCTCGTCCACGGCGTAGTAGTCGGCGAGCCCGGACCGTCGCGCGTGCATGTCGGCGCCGCCGAGCGACTCGTCGTCGGACTCCTCGCCGGTGGCCATCTTCACCAGCGGCGGCCCGGCCAGGAACACCTTCGAGCGCTGCTCGATCATCACCACGAAGTCGCTCATGCCGGGGATGTAGGCGCCACCGGCGGTGGAGTTGCCGAACACGAGCGCGATCGTCGGGATGCCCGCGGCCGAGAGCCGGGTGAGGTCGCGGAACATCGCGCCGCCCGGGATGAAGATCTCCTTCTGGGTCGGCAGGTCGGCGCCGCCGGATTCGACCAGCCCGATCACCGGCAGCCGGTTCTGCAACGCGATCTCGTTGGCCCGCAACACCTTCTTGAGCGTCCACGGGTTCGATGCGCCGCCGCGGATGGTCGGGTCGTTGGCGTTGATCAGACACTCGACGCCCTTGACGACCCCGATCCCGGTGACCACCGAGGCGCCGACGGTGAACTCCGAACCCCACGCCGCGAGCGGCGAGAGCTCCAGGAACGGCGAGCCGGGGTCGAGCAGCAACTCGATGCGCTCGCGGGCGAGCAGCTTGCCCCGCGCCTTGTGGCGTTCGACGTAACGTCCGCCGCCACCGGCAACCGCCTTCGCATGCTCCGCGTCGAGCGTGGCGAGCTGCGCGAACATCGCCGCGCGGTTCGCGCGGTAGCCGGCGCCCGACGGGTCGAGCGAACTCGCCAGCACGGTCACAGCAGGACCTCCGGGATCTCGACGAACCGCGCGCGCAGCCACTCGCCGAGCGCCTTGGCCTGCGGGTCGTGCCGGACGTTCGCCGCGACGCCGGCGCCGAGCACGTCGTCGACCACGAAATTGAGCGCGCGCAGGTTGGGTAGCACGTGCCGGTGCACCGGCAGCCCAGCGGTCTCCGGCAGCAGCCGCCGGAACTCCGCGACGGACAGGTAGGAAGCGAGCCACCCGAATGCGTCGTCGCCGCGGGCCCACACGCCGACGTTCGCGGCTCCACCCTTGTCGCCGCTGCGCGCGCCGATGATCGTGCCGAGCGGTACGCACCGAGCTGGATCACGGGGCCCCGAAGGCACCGCCGGCTCGGGCACCTCTGTCAGATTTTCGAATTCAGAAGAAGCGGCGATGCCGCGGCGAGTGCCGTCCGGCAGCACAGCCACCTGGTGCACCTGGTCGGCCGGCACGTACGCGGCGGTGAACACGCCGTAGGGCGATGCGTCGCCGGGCGGCGCAGTTACGTGGAAGCCGGGATACGAGGCCAGCGCGAGCTCGATCGCGGCGCCGGAGAACGCCCGGCTGATCGCCTTGGCGTCCGGGCCGCGCACCACGCAGTGCAGCAGCGCCGCCGCCTCCTCCTGCACGTCGGCGTCTGGATGGTCGGTGCGCGCGAGTGTCCACTCGGCGTCGAAGCCGGCCAGCTGCGCCTTGACGAGCGCGGCCTTGGCCTCGACGTCCAGGCCGGTCAACACGAAGGTGACCTCGTTGCGGTAGCCGCCCAGGGCGTTGAGGCCGACCTTCACGGTCGGCGGGGGCGCTTCGCCGACGACCCCGCTGATGCGCACCCGGTCCGGTCCGTCCTCGGCCAGTGCGATGGTGTCGAAACGTGCCGTGACGTCCGGGCCGGCGTAACGCGCGCCGCCGATCTCGTAGAGCAGTTGTGCGGTGACGGTGCCGACCGTCACCGCGCCGCCGGTGCCCGGATGCTTGGTGATCACGGCGGAGCCGTCGGCATCGACCTCGGCGATCGGGAAGCCGGGCGGCCGGTCCAGCGACAACTCGCCGAAGAAAGCGTAGTTGCCGCCGCTGGCCTGCGGCCCGCACTCGATGACGTGCCCGGCAACGACCGCGCCCGCGAGCGCGGCGTAGTCGGTGCGCGCCCAGCCGAAGTGAGCGGCGGCCGGGCCGACCACGAGCGAGGCGTCGGTGACCCGGCCGGTGACCACGACGTCGGCGCCCGCTCGCAGGCACTCGGCAATGCCCCAGGCGCCGAGGTAGGCGTTGGCGGCGAGCGGCTCGCCGAGACCGAGCTCGGCGGCGCGGGGGAGCAGATCGTCGCCCTCGACGTGCGCGACCGCGAGGTCGAGCCCGAGGTCGGCCGGCGAGCCGCCGGATCGCCGCGGCGAGCCCGGTCGGGGTTCAGCCCGCCCGCGTTGGTGACGATCTTGACGTGGCGGTCGAGCGCGGTCCCGAGCGTCGACTCGAGCTGGCGCAGGAAGGTCGCGCGTAGCCGAGCGATGGCATCGCGCAGCCGATCGCGGCCGAGGATGAGCATGGTGAGCTCGGCGAGATAGTCGCCGGTGAGCACGTCGATCTCGCCGCCGTGCAACTGTTCGGCGAACGCGGCGCAGCCGGTCGCCGTAGAACCCGGACGCGTTGGCGATACGCAGCGCGGTCACGGCGCGCTCTCGCCGAACTGGCCCGGCGCACGCCCTGGGCCGGGTGGCCCGGCGAAGGCCTGGGCGATGTCGAGCCAGGCGTCGGCGTCCGGGCCGATCGCGACCAACGCGAGGTCGGCGCGGTGCCGCCGCCGGGTGACGAGCAGGCAGAAGTCGAGCGCCGGCCCGGTCACATGTTGCGCGGCGTCGGCCGGCCCCCACGCCCACAGGTCGCCGGACGGCCCGGCGAGCTCGATCCGGAACGGTTCGGCCGGCGCCGGGTCGCCCGTGCACGGCGTAGGCGAAGTCGCGGGTGCGCACGCCGAGATGCGCGATGTGACGCAGCCGGTCGGTGCGGGGTGCGGGCGATCGCCGAACGCATCGGCGACGTCCTGGCCGTGCGCCCAGGTCTCCATCAGCCGCGCCGTGGCCATCGACGTCGCGCTCATCGGCGGCCCGACCCAGGGCAGCCGCGTACCGTCTGGAACCTGCGACAGCGCGTCCGCAAGGCGCTCGCGGCCGGCGCGCCAGCCGGCGAGCAGGTTTGCCGGCGGTTGCTCGACGAGCTCGCTCGCGGTGCGGTCGACGGCGAGGTCCACGTCGCGGAGCAGTCCGGGCAGCGCGCTGGAGAACGCGTCCGGGTCGGTGGCCGCGATGATCGCCAGTTCGTCGGCCCAGGCCAGGTGCGCGATCTGGTGCGCGATGCTCCAGCCCGGTGCCGGCGTCGGCCGGCCCCAGTCGTCGGCCGCGAGGCTCGCGACGAGCGCGTCGAGGTCGTCGCCTTCGGCCCGCAGGTCCGCGAGCACGGTGCCGAGGTCGGCCACCCACCGAGCCTGGCATCGGGCCCGAGAAGAAACAAGCCCAGGTGCTTTTTTCAGGCAGGACCGCGCAGCCGCCGCAGGCCGGACGCGAAGTGCGCGTGACCGGTACCCAGCGAGGCGAAGAACGCCGTGTCGCACGCCTCGACCGCCGCGTTGGCGCGATCGGCGAGCTCGGCCCCGGCCGCCGTCACCGCGACGGCCCGGGCCCGCCCGTCGTCCGGATGCGGCTCGCGGGTGACGAGCTCGCGCGCTTCGAGGCCGCGCAGCACCTGCGAGGTCATCATCGGGTCGGTGAACGCGTGGTCGGCGAGGTCGCGCTGGGTCACCGGCTCGCTGCCACCGAGCCAGGCCAGCGAGGCGAGCAGCACGAACTGCACGTGGGTGAGGTCGTAGGGCCGCAGCGCCGCCCGGATGGCGGCCTGCCAGCGGTTGGTGACCTGCCACAGCAGCAGCCCGAGGCTTTCGTCGGCCGAGCCGAACGACGACTGCAGCCGCCGGCTCACGTGTGCGTGGTCGACTCGGCGACGGCGCCCAGCCGCTCGAGGTCGGGCTGGGCCGACGCGGCGATCCCATCGGCCAGGATCAGCCGCCACACCCGGGCGAGCGGGCCGGTGAGCGTCACGACCACCGACACCTCGCAGCCGCCCTCGGTGAGCTCGCGCACGGTGTGTGCGAACGTCAGCCGGGCGCCGAGCAGCTTGGACACGTCTACGAACTCGCGTCCCGGGACGAGGCGCTCGACGGTGAACGCCACCTTCGGTCCGCCTTTCGGTTTCAGAACTCCGCTGGCGCCCTCGACGAACGGGCCGTCGAGGCGCACCCATTCGGTGTCGAGGTTCCATTCCGGCCAGGTGGCCATGTCGGCCCAGTGCTCGAAGAAGGCGGCGGGGGCGGCGGCGGAGGTGATGCGTGCGGTCGCGATCATCGTCATGCAAGTAGTATGCGCGCATACTATATGACTACGCAAGCACGGTGGACGGACCTCGGGATCAGGCCGGCGAGCCGAACGGCCAGCCCTGTTCGGTGCTGGCCTTCTGTTGCGCACCGCGCCTCTCCAGTTGCCGCGCGGTGAGGGCGACGGCCTGCGCGAGGTCGACCCCGGTCTGGTCGCCGAGCAGGTAGACGCCGTAGGCCAGTTCGCCGAGTCGGCTGGCCCAGTCCGGTCCGGGACGAAACGGGCGCCGCCCGCGCTCGGTGTCGGCGGTCACGGTGGCGGTCAGTCCGCCCAGCAGGGTCTGCAGCTCGAGCAGCAGGGTGGGCACGGTCGCGTGTAGGTCGGCGACATCCGCGCTCCGGGCCACGGCCTCTTGCAGATCCGACATCAGACCATCTCTCGCGATTCGCCCTGGTCCGCGAAGCGGCGATGGGCGGTTACTCCGGTTGTCACGGACCGTAAGGTACCCAACCCCGATTGCGGCGACGGTAGGGTCGCGGGCGTGAACGCCGGTGACCACTGAACGACCCGCCCGGTTGCGGGTCGGCGTGGTCGGTGCCGGGCGGGTCGGCGCGACCCTGGGTGCGGCGCTGCGCCGCGCGGGTCATCAGATCGTCGCGACCACTGCGGTGTCGGCGAAATCGCTCGGGCGGGCCGAGCGGATGCTGCCCGGGGTGCCGATCCGGGCCGTCGACGAGGCGGTGGGCGAGGCGGACTTCGTGCTGCTCGCGGTGCCCGACGACGTGCTGCGCCCGCTTGTGTCCGGGCTGGCGGACACCGACAGCTGGCGGCCCGGTCAGCTGGTCGCCCACACCTCCGGCGCGCACGGGATCGGCGTGCTCGACCCGGCCGCGGCCCGCGGGGTCGTCGCGCTCGCCCTGCACCCGGTGATGACCTTCGCCGACCGTCCCGAGGACCTCGACCGCCTCGAGGGCGCAACCTTCGGCGTCACCGCGCCGGAGGAGCTGCGCGCGGTGGCCGAATCGCTCGTCGTCGAGATGGGCGGCGAGCCGGTGTGGGTGCCGGAGTCGGCGCGCGCGCTGTACCACGCCGCCCTCACCGTCGCGTCGAATCACCTCGTCACGTTGGTCAACGACTCGATGTCGATGCTGACCGACGCGGGAGTGGGCGAGCCGGCCCGGCTGCTCGCACCGCTGCTCAGCGCCGCCCTGGACAACGTGCTGCGCCTCGGCGACGCCGCGCTCACCGGGCCGGTGTCGCGCGGCGACGTCGCCACCGTCGCGACCCACGTGGACACCCTCGGCCGCCGCGCCCCCGACGTGTTGCCCGCCTACCTCGCGATGGCGCGGCGCACCGCCGAGCGGGCGCGCGACTCCGGCCGCCTCACGAGCGCGCAGGCCGACGCGGTATTGGCGGTGCTGGGGCCGTGAAGGTCGTCTCGACCCGCGCCGACCTCGCGGCGGCCCGGGAGACCGCGACCGGCGCGGTGGGTCTGGTGCCGACGATGGGCGCGTTGCACGCCGGGCACGGCGCACTGATCGAGACCGCGCGCGCCGAGTGCGACGCAGTGGTCGTGAGCATCTTCGTCAACCCGCTGCAGTTCGGGGCGAACGAGGACCTGGCCCGCTATCCGCGCACGCTCGACGCCGACCTGCAGCTGTGCGAGCGGCTCGGCACCGACGTCGTGTGGGCGCCGACGGTGACCGACATGTACCCGCACGGAGGCGCACAGGTGAAGGTGTCACCCGGTCCGCTGGGCGCGATCCTCGAAGGCGTGAGCCGCCCGACCCACTTCGCCGGCATGCTCACCGTCGTTGCGAAGTTGCTCAACACGGTGCGGCCAGCGCGCGGCTACTTCGGCGAGAAGGACTACCAGCAGCTCACCCTGGTCCGGCAGATGGCCGCCGACCTGGACCTCGGCGCGGCGATCCTGGGCGTGCCGACGGTGCGCGAGGCGGACGGTCTCGCACTGTCGAGTCGCAACCGGTACCTGTCCACCGTCGAACGGATCCGGGCGCTGGCCCTGTCCCGCGCGCTGTTCGCCGGCCGCGACGCCGCGGCCACCGACGGCTTGCAGTCGGGTCTGACGGTCGCCACCGGCGTGCTCGCCGCCGAACCCGGCCTGGACATCGACTACCTCGAACTGCGCGCGCCCGATCTCGGCCCCGGCGCCGGACACCGGCGTCGCCCGGCTGCTCGTGGCGGCCCGGGCGGGCCGGACCCGGCTCATCGACAACATCGAGGTTTCCGGATGATCACGCTGCCGCGCCGGCTGGCCGCCCCCGAGCCCGGCTGGTCGTCGGACACCGACGTCGTGGTGGTCGGCTCGGGCATCGCCGGGCTGACCACGGCGCTGCACCTGAGCCGGCAATCGGCACTGCGGGTGTTGCTGGTGACCAAGGACGTCCTCGCCGCGGGCTCGACCCGCTGGGCACAGGGCGGGATCGCGGCCGCGCTGGGCATCGGCGACTCGCCCGAGGACCACTTCGCCGACACGTACGTCGCCGGCGCCGGCGTCGTGCGACGAGGCCGCCGTCCGCACGCTGGTGCGCGAAGGTCCGGCGGCGGTGCGCGAGCTGGCGCAGGTCGGCGCCCGCTTCGATCGTGCCCGCGACGGCGAGCTGTCGCTCGGCCGCGAGGGAGGGCACCGCCGCAACCGGATCGCGCACGCCGGCGGCGACGCCACCGGCGCGGAGATCGAGCGCGCGCTGGTGACGCGGGTGCTCGACGCCACCGACGTCGAGGTTGTCGAGCACGCGCTGCTGCTCGATCTGCTGACCGATGCGCACGGTGCGGTCGCGGGGCTCACGCTGCACGTGATGGGCGAGGGCGCCCGCGACGGCGTCGGCGCGGTGCGAGCCCGGGCGGTCGTGCTGGCCACCGGCGGGATCGGCCAGGTCTACGCGTCGACCACCAACCCCAGCGTGTCCACCGGCGACGGTGTCGCCGCGGCGCTGCGGGCCGGCGCGGTCGTGCGCGACCTGGAGTTCGTGCAGTTCCATCCCACGGTCACCTGGCTCGGGCCGCACTCGCGCGGGCAGCAACCGCTGGTGAGCGAGGCGGTGCGCGGCGAGGGCGCGTTCCTCGTCGACGACGCCGGCGAGCGGTTCATGACCGGTGCGCACGAGCTCGCCGACCTCGCGCCGCGCGACGTCGTGGCCAAGGCGATCCTGCGCCGGATGCGCGAGACCGGCGCGGATCACGTCTGGCTCGACGCTCGGCACTTCGGCGCGGAGACGTGGCGGGTGCGGTTCCCGACGATCAACGCCACGCTGCTCTCCCTCGGCGTCGATCCGGCGCGTGATCTCATCCCGGTCGTGCCGGCGTGCCACTACGCCAGCGGCGGCGTGCGGATGGACCTGTCCGGCGAGTCGTCGCTGCCCGGGCTGTTCGCCTGCGGCGAGGCGGCGTGCACCGGCGTGCACGGCGCGAACCGACTGGCGTCGAACTCGCTGCTCGAGGGACTGGTGTTCGGGCACCGCATCGCCGAGACGTTGATCGCGCGGCTTGCGCACGGTACCGTCGGCCCGCCGGCGCGGCAGGTCGCCGCCGGGCCGTTGCTGCCCGACGTCGGCCCGAGCGCGGCTGCAGCACCTGATGTCGCGCGATGTGGGCGTGCTGCGCGACGAGAAAGGGCTCGCCCTGGCCGAGCAGGCGCTGGCCGATCTCGCGGTCGTCGGCGGCGGGTCGCCCGGCACCGAGGCGTGGGAGACGACGAACCTGCTGACCGTGGCGGCGGCACTGACGCAGGCGGCCCGGCTGCGGGAGGAGACGCGCGGCACGCACTGGCGCGACGACTTCCCGCTGCGCGACGACGCGCACTGGCGCGGGCACCTGGACACCGTGCTCACCGAAGCCGGGTTGCGCACGACGTTCGTCGAGATCCCGGCATGACGCTGCCCGACGGGGTCGACGAGCTCGTCGCGCGGGCGCTCGCCGAGGATCTCGGCGCGGCCGGCGACGTCACCACTCGTGCCACGGTGGCCGCGACCCAGCTCGCCACGGCCGAGTTCGTCGCCCGGCACGACGGCGTGGTCGCCGGGCTGCCGGTCCGGCCGCGGTGCTGAGCGCGGTCGGGCAGGGCCGGGTGCAGGTCGAGTTCGGCAGCGCAGACGGCGCGCGGATCGTCGCAGGCGAGGTGCTGGCCACCGTGCGCGGCCCGCTGCGCGACCTGCTCACCGCCGAACGCACCGCGCTGAACCTGCTGGGCCACCTGTCCGGCGTCGCCACGCTGACCCGGCGCTGGGTCGACGCCGTCGAGGGCACCGGCGCGCCGCATCCGCGACACCCGCAAGACCACGCCCGGGACTGCGGGCGCTGGAGAAGTACGCGGTGCGCTGCGGCGGCGGGGTGAACCACCGCATGTCGCTCTCGGACGCCGCGCTGGTCAAGGACAACCACGTGGTCGCGGCCGGCGGGGTGGTGGCGGCGTTCGAGCTGGTCCGCGCGGCGTACCCGGGCCTGCCGCTGGAGGTCGAGGTGGACACCCTCGACCAGGCCCGCGAGGTGATCGACGCCGGCGCCGACCTGGTGCTGCTGGACAACATGTCGACGTCGGACATGAGCGCCGGCGGTGAGGTATCGCGGCCGGCCGGGCGCGGCTGGAGGCGTCGGGCGGGCTGACGCTCGAGCGCGCCCGCGAGGTGGCCGAGACCGGCGTCGACTACCTTTCGGTGGGTGCGCTGACCCATTCGGCGCCCGTTCTCGACATCGGCTTCTGGACCATGAGGTAGGCCTCATGCTGCTCACCATCGACGTCGGCAACACCAACACCGTCCTCGGCGTGTTCGACGGCGAAAGCTGCACAACTCGTGGCGGATCAAGACCGATGCCCGCAACACCGCCGACGAGCTGGCGCTGATGTTCCGCGGTCTGCTGGCCGACATCGCGGTGTCCGGGCATCGCGGCCTGCTCGACGGTGCCGGCGGTGATGCGCGAGCTGCGCGCGATGCTGACGCGCTACTACGCCGACATGCCGACCGTGCTCGTCGAGCCGGGGGTGCGCACCGGCGTCAGCGTGCTCACCGACAACCCGAAGGAGGTCGGCACCGACCGCATCGTGCAACACGCTGGCCGCGCATCACCTGGTCGACGGGCCGGCGATCGTCGTCGACTTCGGCACCTCGACGAACTTCGACGTGCGTCAGCGCGCGCGGCGAGTTCCTCGGCGGCGCGCTCGCGCCGGGCATCGAGATCTCGCTGGACGCGCTCGCCGCGCGGGCCGCCCAGCTGCGCAAGGTCGAGCTGGTCGCGCCGCGCAGCGCCGATCGGCAAGAACACCGTCGAGGCGCTGCAGTCGGGCATCCTCTACGGCTTCGCCGGGCAGGTCGACGGGCATGGTGCGGCGGCTGAGCGTCGAGCTCGCGCCGAAGGACGCCGGAGTCGGTCGACGTGATCGCCACCGGCGGGCTGGCGACGCTGGTGATCGACCACGTGCGAGACGGTCACCCGCTTCGAGCCCGACCTCACCCTGATCGGGCTGCGCTTGATCTTCGAGCGCAACACCTAGGTTCGAAGGCATGCAGCTACGTGTTTTCACCGAACCGCAGCAGGGTGCGTCCTACGACGATCTGCTGGCGCGTCGCCAGGGCCACCGAGGACCTCGGCTTCGACGCCTTCTTCCGCTCCGACCACTACCTGACGATGGGCGGCGTCCGGGCTGCCCGGTCCGACCGACGCCTGGCTCACGCTCGCCGGGCTGGCCCGCGAAACATCGCGCATCCGGCTCGGCACGCTCGTCAGCGCCGCGACGTTCCGGTTGCCCGGGCCGTTGGCGATCTCGGTAGCGCAGGTGGACCGGATGAGCGACGGGCGCGTCGAGCTGGGTCTCGGCGCCGGCTGGTTCGAGGCCGAGCACCGCGCCTACGGCATCGCGTTTCCCGACGTCGCCGAGCGTTTCGACCGGTTCAGCGAGCAGGTCGCGATCGTGCACGGCCTGCTGACCACGCCTGAGGGTGCACAGTTCGACTTCGACGGCGCGCACTATCGAATCACCGACTCGCCGGCCTTGCCGAAACCGGTGCAGTCACCGCCGCCGCTGATCCTCGGCGGCAACGGGCGCAAGCGCGGGGCCGCACTTGCGGCGCGGTACGCCGACGAGTACAACGTGCCGTTCCGCTCCCGCGCCGAGACCACCGCGATCTTCGACCGGGTCCGCGCGGCGGCCGCGGACACCGGTCGTAGCTTGCGTTACACGGCTGCGCAGGTGCTGTGCGTCGGGCGTGACGCCGCCGAGGTGCAACGCCGGGCCGACGCCATCGGCATGGATCTGGACGAGATCCGTGCCGACGCGGTCGTCGGCACGCCGGCCGAGGCCGTCGACCGGATCGGCTCCTGGGCCGAGCACGGGGCATCGCGGTTGTACCTGCAGACGCTCGACCTGTCCGACCTCGACCACCTCGCGCTCGTCGCCGCCGAGGTCCTGCCCCAGGTCTGACGGGGAAGGATGGGCGGGTGGGCAGCCTGCGCGAGCGCATCGACGCCACCACCGTCGCCGATCTCCGCCGGCAGGGCAGTTTCAAGTGGACCGCGCCGGGACCGGACGGGTTCGGTGCGGCGGTGGCCGAGATGGACTTCGGCGCGGCGCCCGCAATCGTCGACGCGTTGGCACGCCTGAACGCCGCTGCGCTCTTCGGCTACCTGCCGCAGCACCTGGCCGACGAGTTGGCCGTGGCGTGCGCCGGCTTCGCGCAGCGGCGCTACGGCTGGTCCGTCGACCCGGCCGACGTCCACCATGTACCGGACGTGATCAAGGGCCTCGAGGTGGCGATCACACACCTGTCCCGGCCGGGTTCACCGGTGATCTTGCCGACGCCGGCGTACATGCCGTTCCTGGTGTTCCCGCGCTACCTCGGCCGCGAGATCATCGAGGTGCCGATGCTCGACGTCGGCGGCCGTTTCGAGTTCGACCTCGACGGTATCGACGCGGCGTTCCGGGCCGGCGGTGACCTGCTGGTCTTCTGCAATCCGTACAACCCGCTGGGGCGGGTGTTCACGCCCGCCGAGATGTCCGCGGTCACCGACGTCGTCGACCGCCACGGCGGCCGGGTGTTCAGCGACGAGATCCACGCGCCGCTCGTCTATCCGGGCACGCTGCACGTGCCGTACGCGACGACGTCGGACACTGCCGCCGCGCACACGCTGACCGCCACCTCGGCGTCCAAGGCGTGGAACCTGCCCGGCCTGAAGTGCGCGCAGGTCATCCTGACCAACGACGCCGACCGCGCGCGCTGGGACGACTTCGGGCACTTCGCGTCGCACGGCTCCAGCAATCCCGGGGTCGTGGCGAACACCGCCGCGTTCCGGCACGGCGAAGCCTGGCTCGACGAGGTGCTCGGCTACCTCGACGGTAACCGCCACCTGCTCGCCGAGCTGCTCGCCCAGCAAGCGCCGGGGGTGAGATACCGACCGCCCGAGGGCACGTACCTGGGCTGGCTCGACTGCACCGCGCTCGACCTGCCCGGCTCGCCCGGCGCGTTGGTCACCGAGCGCTCGAAGGTGCTTGTCGTCGACGGACCGGCGTTCGGCGCGGGCGGCCCCGGCTCGTTGCGGCTCAACTTCGCGACGCCGGCGCCGGTGCTCACCGAGATCGTCACCCGCCTCGCCGCGGCCCTGCGCTGACCGCCGCCGCCCCCTCGAGTCGTGCGCGCTACCCGCGCAGCCATGACGACCGGTATCGCTGCCAACTCGGAAACTCAGAGCCAGCCGCGCTCGTCGGCGACCCGGACGGCCTCGACGCGGTTGCGCACGCCGGTCTTGGCGATGGCCGCGGACAGGTAGTTGCGCACGGTGCCCTCGGACAGGAACAGCTTGGCCGGCGATGTCGGCCACCGTGGCGCCGTCGCGGGCGGCCACCAGCACGTCGCGCTCGCGGCCGGTGAGCGGCGACGCGCCGCCGGCGAGCGTCGCCGCCGCGAGCGCCGGGTCGACCACCCGCTCGCCACGCGCCACGCGGCGCACCGCGTCGGCCAGCTGCTCGGCCGGCGCGTCCTTGACGACGAACCCGAGGCGCCGGCCTCCATCGCCCGGCGCAGGTAGCCGGGCCGGCCGAACGTGGTCAGGATGATCAGCCTGCAGTCCGGGCACCTGCTTCGCGACGGCGGCCGCGGCCGCGAGCCCGTCCATGCCCGGCATCTCGATGTCGAGCAGCGCGACGTCGGGCCGCTCGCGCACCGCCGCTGCGACCACCTCGTCGCCGCGCCCGACCTGCGCCACGACGTCGAAGTCGTCCTCGAGTTCGAGCAGCGCGGCCAGGGCGGAGCGGACGAGCGTCTGGTCGTCGGCGAGCAGCAGCCGGATCACGCCTCGACCTCGGCCCGGTCGGCCGGTTTCGCGACCGTCTGCGGCGCGGCCACCGGCACCTCGGCGCGCAGCTGGAAACCGTTGTGGGCGCTGGTCGTGGTCACCGTGCCACCGTGAGCGCCGACCCGCTCGCGCAACCCGGCCAGGCCGTTGCCCGCGCCCGGCACACCGCCGTGCCCGTCGTCGACGATCTCGATCCAGCGCGGCCCGAGCGGATCGTGCAGCGCTGGCGCGTGCGAGTGCCGCACGACGTTCGTGATGCCCTCGCGCACCACCCAGCCGAACAGCTCGGACAGCTCCGGCTCGACGACGTCGACCGAGCCGGGCAGCTCGGCCGTGATGCCGGCGGCGCGCAGCACCTCGCGCGCGGTGGCGAGCTCGCCGGCGAGCGTGACGTCGCGGTGTCCGGCCACGGCGGCCCGCACGTCGCCCAGCGTGCGGCGCGAGCAGCTGCTCGACCTCGGTGATCTCGCTGCGCGACCGCGCGGCCTCGCCACGTCGGCGAGGCGGCGGGCCAGGCCGGCCTTGACCGTGATCGTGGTCAGCGAGTGGCCGAGCAGGTCGTGCAGGTCGCGGGCGATGCGGGAGCGCTCGTTCTCGGCCGCCAGCCGGGCGACCTCGGCCCGGGCGGCCGCGAGCTCGCGGTTGGACTGGATGATCCGGAAGAACCCGAACATCGCGAACGACGACGAGCAGCACCGACAGCCCCGTCGTCCAGTCGGCTCCGCGGCGTGCCAGGCCGGGACGATCAGCTCGCCGAACGTGGCGAACAGGACGAGCAGCAGGATCGATCCACGGCGACCACCAGCGCCGCGCCGCGACGGTCAGCACCGCGATGTAGACGACAGAAGACCAGCGCGTCCGGTCCGGCGAAGAAGCACTCGGCAACGCAACAGCACCAGGCCACGCGACGAAGACGACCCAGAATCGAGCGCCGGTCCTGATGCCAGCCCATCGGCAGTGCCGCGCAGGTAGCAGCAGTGCGAACGCCACGATGATGACGTAGCCGAGCGACCGCCGCCGACCCCGGACGAGTGCTTGCCGACGCCCGAGACCGTCTGGGCCAGGTAGATCAGCCAGACGCTCGGGAAGACGTAGCGCTGCCAGCCGCTGTTCCACATCCGGCTGATGCCGTCGTGGAGGTCATCGGGCGAGCACTCGCCGGACTTGGGCATGCGCGCTCAGGACCGCCGGGTGTCGCGCCGGTAGGCCCACATGGCCAGGGCGCCGCAGCCCACCGACCAGACCGCGACCACGATCCAGCCCTCCAGTCCCCAGGTGCTGCCGGCGCCGAGGCCGACGTGTCCGGCCTGAACCAGCCAGTACGACGGAAGCAACTTCACGAACTGCACGAAGGCGCCGTCGCCGACGATCGGGAACCAAGTGCCGCCGAGGAACGCGAACAGCGAGGCGCCGATGCCGAGCGCCGCGCCCGCGGAGTCCTCGTTGAGCAGGTGCCCGAAGGCGATGCCGAGGGCGGCGAACGGGATCAGCGCGATCAGCACGAGCGCCGTCATCTCGAGCCACTGGGACGCTTCGAGCCGCACGCCGAGCAAGATCCCCGACGCGTAGAGCAGGATGAGCCCGGCGATGGCCAGCACGTAGCCGGTGATCACCTTGGCGCGAGGTACGCGCGCGGGGACAGCGGGGTGATCCGCAGCTGGCGGTTCCAGCCGATCGTTCGCTCGGCCGCGATCCGGGCGCCGCCGGACATGACCGCGACCATCGCGCCGAAGGCCAGCAGGCCGACCATGTAGTACTGCGGCGCGAAAGCCGGTCGGGTTCTTCGCCGAGCCGCCGAAGTTGTGGTCGTCGCTGGTTGGGCGCGGCCAGCAGGAAGTACATCACCAGCGGGAAGATCAGCGAGAAGATGATCGACTGCCGGTTGCGCACCAACCGCAGCAGCTCGTAGCGGGTGTAGGTCAGGCTCGTCATCGCTCGACCTCCTCTGTGCATCGTCGTCGTCGCCGGTCAGTTGCAGGAACGCCTCCTCGAGGCCGGCGCCGGTCACCTCGATGTCGCGTGCGTGCGGGAACGCCGGCAGGAACGCCCGAATCGCGTCGTCGGAGTTCGAGCAGTTGAGGATGATCCCCTCGCCGCGGGTCTCGACGTTCGTGACGCCGGGCAGCAGGGCCAGCGCGTGGACGTCGGCGTCGGGCAGCGTCGCGCGGATCGTGCGCAGACCGACCGTCGCCTTGATCTCGGTGGCCGGCCCGTCCGCGACCACCCGGCCGTGCGCCATCAGGATGATCCGGTCGGCGTAGGCGTCGGCCTCCTCGAGGTAGTGGGTCGCGAAGACGACGGTCTTGCCGCCGGCCGCGAAGCGGCGCATCGTTGACCAGAAGTCGCGGCGCGCCTCGACGTCCATGGCGACCGTCGGCTCGTCGAGCACGAGCAGGTCCGGGTTGCCGATGATGCCGATCGCGAACCGCAGTCGCTGGGTCTGGCCGCCGGAGAGCTTGTTGGTGCGCCGCTCGGCGAGGTCGCCGATGCGGGTGAGTTCGACGACGTCCTCGACCGACATCGGGTTCGGGTACAGGCTGGCCACCATCGCCAGCAGCTCGCGCACCGACAGGTACTGCGCGACACCGCCCACCTGCAACATCGCGCCGATGCGCCCGGCGGCGATCGCCTGTTCGGCCGGCATGCCGAAGATGTCCACCTGGCCGGCGTCGGGCGCGAGCAGGCCGAGCATCATGTCGATCGTGGTGGACTTGCCGGCGCCGTTCGGGCCGAGCAGCGCGACGGTCTCGCCGACCGGGATCTCGACGTCGATGCCGCGCACCGCGCGCACCGGGCCACCGTGGGTCTTGAACGATTTGGTCAGCCCGGTGAGACGGATCCCGGTGCCGACAGCGGTTTGAGTCATGATCACCAGCCTGCCGGATCGTACCCGAGCCGCACAGTGCGTATCAGGCGAATCCGGCCATGACATCCGTCAGCACTACGTTGGCAGCGTGAGCGAGGAAGAACGCTGACCTGCCGGAGCAGTCGCGCATCCGGCGCGCCAAGTACGACCGGCTGATGGCCGATCCGCAGCGTGCGCCGTTCCCGGTCGGGGTGGCCCGCACCGCGTCGCTCGCCGAGGTCCGCGCCGCGCACCCCGACCTCGGGCCGGACGTCGCCACCGGCGAGCCGGTCGGCATCACCGGCCGGGTCATCTTCGTGCGCAACACCGGCAAGCTGTGCTTCGCGCGACTGCGCGAGGGCGATGCCGAGCTGCAGGCCATGCTCTCCCTCGACCGGGTCGGGGCCGACTCACTCGCGGCCTGGAAGGCCGACGTCGACCTCGGCGATCTCGTGTTCGTCCACGGCGAGGTGATCTCGTCCAAACGCGGTGAGCTGTCGGTGCTCGCCGACGAGTGGCGAATCACCGCGAAGGCGCTGCGCCCGCTGCCGGTGGCCCACAGGCCGATGTCGGACGAGAACCGGATCCGTGAGCGGTACGTCGATCTGATCGTGCGGCCGGACGCCCGGAAAATGGTCACGGTGCGTAGCCAAGTGCTCACCTCTTTGCGTTCGACGCTCAATGGCCGCGGATACGTCGAGGTGGAAACGCCGATCCTGCAGACCGTGCACGGCGGCGCCGCGGCGCGGCCCTTTCGCACGCATCTGAATGCATTCGACCTGCAGATGTCGTTGCGCATTGCCACCGAATTGTTTCTCAAGCGCTGCGTCGTCGGCGGTATTGAGCGGGTCTACGAGATGGGGCCGGCATTTCGCAACGAGGGGGTCGACTCCAGCCATTCGCCGGAGTACACGATGCTGGAGGCGTACGAGGCCTACGGCGACTACGACACGATGGCCGACCTCACCCGCGCGCTGGTGCTCGACGCGGCCGCCGCGGTCGGGGTCGAGCACGGCATCGCGCTCGACGGCGCCGCCATCGAACTGCACGGGCAGTGGCGCTCGGTGACGATCCACGACGCGGTGTCCGAGGCCGTCGGCGACGCGGTCACGGTGGACACCTCGGCCGACGAGCTGCGCCGGCATGCCGAGCGTCTCGACGTCGCCCTGCAGCCGGGCTGGACGGCCGGTGAGATCGTGCTGGAGCTCTACGAGAAGATGGTGGAGCACACCCTGCGCGACCCGACCTTCGTCAAGGACTACCCCGTAGCCGTGCGGCCGCTCGCCCGCCCGCACCGCGACGATCCTCGGCTCGCGGAGGCATGGGATCTGATCATCGGCGGTGTCGAAATCGCACCCGCGTACTCGGAGCTGGTCGACCCGGTGGAGCAACGCCGCCGTCTCGTGGCGCAGTCGATCGCGGCCGCGCAGGGCGACCCGGAGGCCATGCAACTCGACGAGGACTTCCTGCGCGCCCTCGAGTTCGGTGCCCCGCCGATGGGTGGGATGGGCATGGGTGTCGACCGGCTGCTGATGGTGCTCACCGGCCGCGGAATACGCGAGACCATACTGTTTCCGCTGGTGAAACCGCTCTGATCGCATAACATCGGTGCCATTGCCGCGTCGCGGCGAAGGAAATCGGCCGAATGGCGCAGAAGACGATTATCCAGCTTATCGACGACCTGGACGAGGGACCGGCCGACGAGACCGTGCGATTCGCCCTGGACGGCGCGTCATACGAAATCGACCTGTCCACCGGTAATGCGGCGAAATTGCGCGATGCACTGGCGCTCTACGTCGCGAACGGGCGCCGCGCGGGCCGCCCGACTGCGAACCCCGCGCCCCCCGGTCGGCGCACCCGCCCCGCCCGCGGCGACCGCGAGCAGACCCAGGCAATCCGCGAATGGGCCCGCAAGAACGGCTACAAGATCGGTGACAAGGGCCGCATCCCGGCCCACATCCTGGAAGCGTTCAACTCGAACGTCTGAAACCGCGGCGTTCGCTGTCAGCGAAGTCACGCCAGCCGGGCATCATGGCGGGCTCCCCGTCGTTGCACTCATTACCGGCCGTTCACACCGCGCCCGACGGTGTGTAACGGGGGAAGCTGTATCCGGCTGACTCGATTCGAGATCTGTCTGTCACGTCACCGGACTACAGTCAGAAGTCGGACTGCTGGCGCGGAAGGAGCTGCCTGAGATGTTCGAACGGTTCACCGACCGCGCACGTCGCGTCGTCGTCCTGGCCCAAGAAGAGGCCAGGATGCTCAACCACAACTACATCGGCACCGAGCACATCCTGCTCGGGCTGATCCACGAGGGCGAGGGCGTGGCCGCCAAGGCCCTCGAATCGCTCGGCATCTCGCTGGACGCCGTGCGCCAGCAGGTCGAGGAGATCATCGGCCAGGGCCAGCAGGCGCCGAGCGGGCACATCCCGTTCACGCCGCGGGCCAAGAAGGTGCTGGAGCTCTCGCTGCGCGAGGCGCTGCAGCTCGGCCACAACTACATCGGCACCGAGCACATCCTGCTCGGCCTGATCCGCGAGGGCGAGGGCGTCGCCGCCCAGGTGCTGGTCAAGCTCGGCGCCGACCTCAACAAGGTCCGCCAGCAGGTGATCCAGCTGCTCAACGGCTACCAGAGCAAGGAGCCCGCGGGCACCGCGGCCGAGGCCACGCCGTCGACGAGCCTGGTGCTCGACCAGTTCGGCCGCAACCTCACCCAGGCAGCGCGCGAGGGCAAGCTCGACCCGGTCATCGGGCGCGAGAAGGAGATCGAGCGCCTGATGCAGGTGCTCAGCCGCCGCACCAAGAACAACCCGGTGCTGATCGGCGAGCCGGGCGTCGGCAAGACCGCCGTCGTCGAAGGCCTCTCGCAGGCCATCGTCAAGGGCGAGGTCCCGGAGACGCTCAAGGACAAGCAGCTGTACACCCTCGACCTCGGGTCGCTGGTGGCCGGCTCGCGCTACCGCGGTGACTTCGAAGAGCGACTGAAGAAGGTGCTCAAGGAGATCCGAACCCGCGGCGACATCATCATGTTCATCGACGAGATCCACACCCTCGTCGGGGCCGGTGCCGCCGAGGGCGCGATCGACGCCGCGTCCATCCTCAAGCCGATGCTGGCCCGCGGAGAACTGCAGACCATCGGCGCCACCACCCTCGACGAGTACCGCAAGTACCTCGAGAAGGATGCCGCCCTCGAACGCCGGTTCCAGCCGGTGCAGGTGGGGGAGCCGACCGTCGCGCACACCATCGAGATCCTCAAGGGCCTGCGCGACCGCTACGAGGCCCACCACCGGGTGTCGATCACCGACGGCGCGCTGGTGGCCGCCGCCGGGCTCGCCGATCGTTACATCAGCGACCGGTTCCTGCCCGACAAGGCCATCGACCTGATCGACGAGGCCGGCTCGCGGATGCGCATCCGCCGGATGACCGCCCCGCCGGACCTGCGCGAGTTCGACGAGCGCATCGCCGACGTCCGGCGCGAGAAGGAGTCCGCGATCGACGCGCAGGACTTCGAGAAGGCCGCGTCGCTGCGCGACAAGGAGAAGACACTGCTCGCCGAGAAGGGCAAGCGCGAACAGGAGTGGAAGGCCGGCGACCTCGACGTCGTGGCCGAGGTCGACGACGAGCAGATCGCCGAGGTGCTGGCCACCTGGACGGGCATCCCGGTGTTCAAGCTCACCGAGGAGGAGACGGCCCGGCTGCTGCGCATGGAGGACGAGCTGCACAAGCGCGTCGTCGGCCAGGAGCAGGCCATCAGGGCGGTCTCGCAGGCCATTCGCCGCACCCGCGCGGGTCTGAAGGACCCGAAGCGGCCCGGCGGGTCGTTCATCTTCGCCGGCCCGTCCGGCGTCGGCAAGACCGAGCTGTCCAAGACCCTCGCCGAGTTCCTCTTCGGCGACGCGGACGCGTTGATCCAGATCGACATGTCCGAGTTCCACGACCGGTACACGGTCTCGCGCCTGGTCGGTGCGCCTCCCGGCTACGTCGGTTACGACGAGGGTGGCCAGCTGACCGAGAAGGTGCGCCGCAAGCCGTTCAGCGTGGTGCTCTTCGACGAGGTCGAGAAGGCCCACCCGGACGTCTTCAACACGCTGCTGCAGGTGCTCGAGGACGGTCGGCTGACCGACGGCCAGGGCCGCATCGTCGACTTCAAGAACACGGTGCTGATCCTGACCACCAACCTCGGCACCCGCGACGTGTCGAAGGCGGTCAACCTGGGCTTCCAGGCCGCCAACGACGAGCGCCTCGAACTACGAGCGGATGAAGACGAAGGTCAACGACGAGCTCAAGCAGCACTTCCGGCCGGAGTTCCTCAACCGCATCGACGACATCATCGTGTTCCACCAGCTCACGCCGGAGGAGATCACGAAGATCGTCGACCTGATGACGGCTCGCCTGGACACCCAGATGCGTAACAAGGACATGGGTCTCGAGCTCACCGCGCCGGCGAAGGCGCTGCTCGCCAAGAAGGGCTACGACCCGGTGCTCGGCGCGCGGCCGCTGCGGCGCACCATCCAGCGCGAGATCGAGGACCCGCTGTCGGAGAAGATCCTGTTCGGCGAACTCACGCCGGGCCAGATCGTCGTCGTCGACACCGAGCCCGCGGACCCGCTGAAGAAGGACGGCCCGGAGAAGTTCTCCTTCCGCGGCGAGCCCAAGCCGTCCGCGCTGGTGCCCGACGCCCCGCCGGCCGCCGGGGTCTCCGCCGACTGATCTGCCCGCCGAACCGCACCACCCGAGCTGTCCGCGTTCGACGTAGGAACTCCTGCGCCGAGCGCGGACAACTTCGTTTCCGGCGTATCAGCGCGCGCGCTCGCGTGCTCCGGTCGATATGGAGCAGTTCGCCATCGAGGCGGCACCCTGGCGCGAGCCGCTGCCCGACCCGCGGATCCTGACCGCGCAACGGGCCGAGGAGCTGTGCGCCGACCGGAACCTGCTGCTGGCCGCGGTCGCGGCCCTGCAGACCTCACGCCGCGCGGTCGACATCGTCACGAACCTGCCCACCGTCCTCACCCTCGCCAACGGCGTCGTGCACGGCATGGACGGCCAGTGGGACCACCGCCTCGCCAGGACCTGCCGCGACTGGATCGCCTCCCGCTCGGCCGACCCGCACGAGCTCGCCGACGCCCGTGACGAGGTCGTCGCGGCGGCGCTGCCGGTCGCACTGCAGGTCGACGACTGGATCGCGCGCGGTGACGCCCTGGTCGTGGTCGCCGAGGGCGCGATTGCGCTGCTGCACCTGGCCCACGTCGCGGCCCGCGCCCTGCCGCACCTGGCCGCCGTCTGACCCTCTTTCCGAGTTGTCCCGGCTTCGCGTCGCCCGAGCGCCGCGAAGCCAGGACAACTCGGTTTTGCGAGGGTTACGACGGCAGGGCGAACCGGCCGTCCGGCAGCGGCTCGACCAGCCCGTCGACGACCAGGCTGTCGAGCGCTCGCGCGCGCTGCACCGGCTCGGGCCAGGCGAGGTCGAGCGCGGCCCTGGTGACCGGCTCGGGGACGGCGCGCAAGACGTCCAGCAGCCGCCCGCGCACCTGCCGATCGGTGCCGGCGAACCGCTGGGTGCGTGCGGCCGGCCCGGCGTGCGGCGGGGCGCCGGCCGCCAGCCACGCGCACCGGTCGGCCACCGGGCAACGGCCGCAGTCCGGGCGGCGGGCGGTGCACACCAGCGCGCCGAGCTCCATCAACGCGGCACTGCACCGCGCCGCGCGCGCGGGTTTCGTCGGCAGCAGCGCCTCCGCGATGGCGAGGTCACGCGCGGTCGACGCGGTGCCGGGCGCGGCCGCCCCGTCGATCAGCCGGGCCAGCACCCGGCGCACGTTGGTGTCCACCACCGGCACCCGGCGCCCGAACGCGAACGCCGCAACCGCCCGCGCCGTGTACGTCCCGATGCCCGGCAGCGCCTCCAGCGCCGCGACGTCGTCGGGCACCTGGCCGCCGTGCCGTTCGCAGATCGCCACCGCGCACGCGTGCAGGCGCATGGCCCGGCGCGGATAGCCGAGCTTGCCCCAGGCCCGCACCGCGTCGCCGGCCGACGCAGCGGCCAGGTCGGCGGGCGCCGGCCAGCGACGCAGCCACGCGACGTAGACCGGCAGCACCCGGGCGACCGGCGTCTGCTGGAGCATGATTTCGCTCACCAGCACCGCCCACGGTCCGGCCTGCTGGCGGCGCCAGGGCAGGTCGCGCGCGTTGCGGTCGTACCAGCGCAACAGCGCGCCCACCGGTGACACCGACGCGGCGGCGGGGAAGGGAACGGCGGGCACCGTCACGCATCCTTGCATGTGCGTAACCGAAGTTCCGCCGCGCGTCGGCGCAGATCGGGCTGCGCTTCGGGCTAGCGTATTCGGGACATGTTTCATCCAGTCGGTCCGCAGCCACCTGCCGTGTATTGGCGGCGCCGTTTCGTGTTTCTTGCCGCGGGAATCGCGCTGCTCGTGCTGGTCGTGCTGACCGTGCACGCGGTGCGGTCCGACGGCGAGGGCACGCAGGCCGCGCAGGGCTCGGCCGCCCCCACGCCGGCGCAAGCCGCCGCGACACCGACGTCGACCTCGACGCCGCCGACCACGAAATCGAGCATCGAGTCCGCGAGCAAGTCCGCCGGGAAATCGACGTCGGCCTCGCGCAGCACTGTCGCGCCGCCGCCCACCTGCGACGTGAAGTCGCTGTCCATCACCTCCGTCGTCGCTAAGTCGACGTACTCGGTCGGCGATACGCCGCTGCTGCAGATGCAGGTCACGAACACCGGCAGCAAACCGTGCGTCCAGGACCTCGCCGACAAGCAGGTCGAGATGCGCGTCTACAACGGCGAATCCCGGGTGTGGAGCAGCCACGACTGCCAGATCCAACCGGGCACCCAGACCCGCACACTTGCACCGAAAATGCCGGTGCGGGTGGCCATCACCTGGTCCGGCCGCACGTCGCAGCCCGGCTGCGACGGCACCCGCCAGCTGGTCGGCGCCGGCACCTACACGCTCTACACAGCGCTCGCCGGGCAGACCGGGAAGGCGACCCAGTTCTCGATCAGTTGAACCGGTCGATGATCGAGACCTCGGCCAGTCGGGAGATCCCTTCGCGCACCACCCGTGCCCGGATTTCGCCGACGCCGTCGACGACCTGCAGGTCCTCGACCGAGGCGGCGAGCAGCTTCTGCAGCCCGTCGAAGTGCTCCACGACGCGGTCGACGAGCGTGGGCGGGATCCGCGGCACCCGCGACAGCATCCGATAGCCGCGCGGACTGACCGCGCTGTCCTGCGCCTCCGGGGTGCTCGGCACCCCCATCGCACGGGCGACCTGGGTGAGGTCGAGCAGATCGAGCGCGGACAGCTCGGCGAGTTCGCTGAGCACCGTCGCCGAGGTCCGGGCGCGCCGGCCGCTGGGCACATAGTCGCGTGAGAGCATCTCGCGGTCCGCGTCGACGCCGGCCATCAGCTCCTCGAGTTGCAGGGCCAGCAGCCGGCCGTCGGTGCCGAGCTCGACCACGTGGCCGGTTACCTCGTCGGCGATGCGGCGCACCATCTCCAGCCGCTGGCCGACGATCGCGGCGTCGCGGACGGTGACCAGATCCTCGATCTCGAGCGCGGACAGCGCCTGGGACACCTCGTCGAGGCGGGCCTTGTACCGCTCCAGCGTGGCGATCGCCTGGTTGGCCCGCGACAGCAGCTCCGAGCTGCCCTCGAGCACGTGCCGGCCGTCGCCGATGTAGAGACTGACGATCCGCATCGACTGCGACACCGAGATCACCGGGTAGCCGGTCTGGCGGGCCACCCGCTGCGCCGTGCGGTGCCGGGTGCCCGACTCCTCGGTGAAGATCGCCGGGTCGGGCATCAGGTGGGCGCTGGCCCGCACGATCCGGTCGCCGCTGGTGCTCAGCACCACCGCGCCGTCCATCTTGCACAGCTCCCGCAGCCGGGTCGCGGAGAACTCGACGTCGAGCGGGAAGCCGCCCGTGCACATCTCCTCGACGACATCGTCCCAGCCGACGACGATCAGCCCGCCGGTGTTGCCGCGCAGGATCCGTTCCAAGCCGTCGCGCAAGGGGGTGCCCGGCGCCACGGTCGCGAGCACGCTGCGCAGCGTCTCGTACCCCTCGGTCGTCGCCACGCTGCCTCCCGGACCCCGCTCGCAGCTCTCAGTCTAGGGAGCGGACCACGGGTTTAGCGGACAACCGTCGTCGCGGCCCGGCGTAATGCGCTGAGTGCGTCCTTCAGGCTGGCCACTTCGACGAGCTCGCTGCCGACCGCGCGGGACTTGACCCGGCCCGCGGTGCCGGGCGGCACCAGCAGCCGGCGAAACCCCAGCCGCGCGGCCTCGGCGACCCGCTCGGCGAGCATCGGCACCGGCCGCACGTCGCCGGACAGCGCGACCTCGCCCAGCACCGCGACATCGAGCGGCACCGGCTCCTCGCGCTCGGCGCTGACCAGCGCCAGGCACACGGCGAGGTCGGCGGCGGGGTCGGCGACGCGCATGCCGGCGACGGTGGCCAGGAAGACGTCCTTCTCGCCCAGGCGCACGCGGGCCACGCGCTCGGTGACCGCGATCAGCATCGCGGCCCGGGAGGAGTCGAGACCGGACACCGCCCGGCGCGGGATGGGGTTGGTGCTCGGCGCGATCAGCGACTGGATCTCGGCGGTCAGCGCGCGGTGGCCCTCGACGGTGACGGTGACGCAGGTGCCGGGCACCGGGCTCTCACGGTGCTCGCGGAACAGGCTGCTGGGGTCGAGCACCTCGCGCATCCCGTCGTCGGCCTGCTCGAACGCGGCGACCTCGAGCGAGCCGAACCGGTTCTTGACCGTGCGCAGCAGCCGCAACGCGGTGTGCTTGTCGCCGTCGAGGCTCAGCGTGGTGTCGACGATGTGCTCGAGCGCCCGCGGCCCCGCAACCGTGGAGTCCTTCGTGACCTGGCCGACCAGGATCATCGGCAGCCCGCGCGCCTTCGCGAAGCGGGTGAGCACCTGCGCGACCTCCATCGTCTGGGTGACCCCGCCGGCGCGGCCCTCGACGTCGGCGGACGCGATCGTCTGCACCGAGTCGATGATCACCAGCGCGACGTCGTCGGTGGCCTCGACCTGGCCGAGCACGCCGGCCAGCTCGGTGTCGTCGGCGAGCAGCAGGTGCATCGAGTCGGCGCCGATGCGGGCCGCGCGCACCGCGATCTGCTCGACCGACTCCTCGCCGGACACGTAGAGCACCGGACGCTCGAGACGGCGCGCGACGGAGTCGGCCACCGCGAGCAACAGCGTGCTCTTGCCCGAACCCGGCGCCCCGCTGCACAGGCACACCTGCCCGGCGACCAGGCCGCCGCCGAGCACCCGGTCGAACTCGCCGATGCCGGTGCGCACCCGCCGGACCGGGCCACGGGTGACCACCTCTGTGACCGGCCGGGCCGGGCGAGCCGGAGCCGCCGTGCGGGCGCCGGCCCGCAGCCCGGTCGGTCGGGCCCGGGCCTGCTCGACGAGCGTGGAGAACTCACCGCACCTCGGGCAACGGCCGTACCACTTGGCCGATTCTGCGGTGCACGACCCGCAGCGATAGCTCGTCGCGGATTTGGCCACCCGGTGACGCTAGCGCCGACTGCCGACAGTTCTGTCGGTCAGCCCACGGCGCTGACCGACGGCTCCGGGATCGTCGAGGACCCCGGCGGGCTGAACAGTTGCACCGGTACCGCGACGGTCACCGTGCCGGCGCGGGCGAAGGTGAAGGTCAGCCGCACGACCGTGCCCGGGAAGACGTTGGTCTTCAGTGCGCGCAGCACGAGGACCGAGCGGGTCTCGGGGACGCCGTAGGACGTGCGGGCGCCGGGCGGCACTGGCACCGAGCGCGTTGCGCCGATGTTCGCGGTGGCGGCCAGCGAGTTGTTGAACGACGCCCACGTGGTGACCTTGGGGGAGGTGACCGACGTCAGCCGATCCGTGGTGGCGCCGGAATTCACGATCACCAGGCGCATCCGGGCGCTGGAGCCGGTGCGGTAGAACGTGCCGCTCGGCGGCAGGATCGAAACCCCGCGCAGGTGCAGGTTGCCGACGTCGGCCTCGGTGCCGTCGAGGGTGGGCTTCTGGTCGGCGGTCTGTGCGTCCTGCCCGGCCGCGCAGGCGGCGGTCAGCAGGGTCCCGGCAGCGACGACGACAGCAGCGACCCGACGAGCGAAACGGCGCTCGGTGACCGGCTCTGCATTCACGTCGGCTCCTCATGACGGGGTGCGCGCGGCGATTTGACGACAGCCTAGCGAGGGGGCTGCGCGGATCTCGCGGCAGTCCCGACAAATGGGCCCCGTGTTATCCTTAGAGAAGCGAAAGGGGCTTCAACACATGACATTCAAGGTCGGCGAGACCGTTGTCTACCCGCACCACGGCGCAGCTCTTATCGAGGCGATCGAGGAGCGACTGCTCAAGGGAGTGAAGAAGACCTACCTGCGACTCAAGGTTGCTCAGGGTGATCTGACCGTCCTCGTCCCGGCCGAGAATGCCGAGGTCGTGGGCGTGCGCGACGTGGTTGGCCAGGAGGGTCTGGACAAGGTCTTCGAGGTGCTGCGCGCAGCCCACACCGAGGAGCCCACCAACTGGTCCCGGCGGTACAAGGCCAACGGCGAGAAGCTGGCCTCCGGCGACGTCAACAAGGTCGCCGAGGTCGTGCGCGACCTGTGGCGCCGCGACCGCGACCGCGGGCTGTCGGCCGGTGAGAAGCGCATGCTGGCCAAGGCCCGGCAGATTCTGATCAGCGAGCTCGCGCTCGCCGAGGGCACCAACGAGGACAAGGCCGAGGTCGTCCTCGACGAGGTGCTCGGCGAGGCTGTCGCCTGACACCAGCAGTACTCGATGGCGGCGTCCGGTCGGTTGACCGGCGCCGCCGTTCTCGTTGCCGCCGGATCCGGTCAGCGGCTCGGTGCCGACCAACCCAAGGCCTTCGTGACGGTCGCCGGCGCCACCTTGCTCGAGCACGCCGCCGCCCGGTTCCGCCCCGGCATCCGACTCTTGCAATCAGCTGACCGGTATCAGGGCTCGAATCTGGTCAACTCGTTGCAAGAGTCGGATCTGGGCGACGTCGACGGACGCGACGGCGAGGCCGGTGGAGTCGTCGAGATGCTGCCCGCGGTCGTCGTCGCGCCGCCCGATCACGTCGACCTCGGGCGGCGGCTGACCGGGCTGTCGGTGGTGGCCGGCGGCGCCACCCGGCAGGAGTCGGTGGCCGCCGGACTGGCCGCCTTGCCCGCCCGTGTCGACCTCGTGCTGGTGCACGACGTCGCCCGCCCGTTCGTGCCGGCCGAGCTGATCATGCCGGGTGCTCGCGGCGCTGGCCGCCGGCGCCGACGCCGTGGTGCCGGTGGTCGCGATCCACGACACCGTGCGCCGCATCGACGCCGCCGGGGCGCTCGGCGAACTGGTCGATCGCTCGACGCTGGCTGCCGTGCAGACACCGCAGGGCTTTCGCCGCGCGGTCCTGGTCGAAGCCCACACCCACGCCGCGCGCTCGGGCGCCACCGACGATGCCACCCTGGTCGAGGCGCTCGGCGCAACGGTGGTGGCGGTCGCGGGCTCGGACGCCGCCTTCAAGATCACCACGCCGGCCGACCTGGCTCGCGCACAGGCGATCCTGGCCGACCGGTCCTAGTCTGGTCCGACTCGAACCGACGAACGGAGTTCCCGGTGATCAAGAGCACGATGCAAGACGATTTCCAGCTCACCGTGACGGCGATGCTCGAGCACGGGATCAGGGTCTTCGGCAACAGCGAGTGCCGCACGTGGCGTGGCGACGGCACGTCGCGCAGCGCGACCGTCGTCGAGATGGCGGCGAACGCGCGACGCTTCGCGGCCGCGCTGGAGGGTCTCGGGATCGAAGGCGGCGACCGCGTCGCCACGCTGTGCTGGAACAGCCAGGAACACCTCGAGACCTACCTCGCGGTGCCGTGCATGGGCGCGGTGCTGCACACCCTGAACCTGCGGCTGCCACCCGCCCAACTCGCGCTGATCGCCAACCACGCCGAGGACAAGATCATCGTCGTGGACGCGTCGCTGCTGCCGCTGCTGGCCGCGTTCGCGTCGCAGCTCAAGACCGTCGAGGCGTTCGTCGTGGTCGGCGAGGGCGACACGTCGGTGCTCGGCCTCCAGATCCCGGTGCACTCCTACGCGGCCTTGCTCGCCGAGGCGCGCGACGACTTCGAATGGCCCGAGCTGGACGAGAAGACCCCGGCGTCGATGTGTTACACGAGCGGCACGACCGGCGACCCGAAAGGCGTCGTCTACTCCCACCGGTCGACCTACCTGCACTCGGTGATGACGTTGTCCAACGTCGTCAACGGCACCACCGACAACGACCGGGTGCTCGTGGTGGTGCCGATGTTCCACGCGAACGCCTGGGGCATCCCGTACGCCGCGTTGCTGTCCGGAGCCACGCTGCTGATGCCGGGCCCGCATCTGGCGCCCGAGTCGCTGTGCGCCATCGCCGAGGCCGAGCGGGCGACCTTGATCTCGGCGGTGCCGACGCTGTGGGCCGGCATCTTGCAGGTGGGCGAGCAACGTGATCTCGACTTCTCCTCGGTGCGGCTGGGCATGTCCGGCGGCGCAGCGATCCCGCGGTCGCTGGTGACGGCGTTCGACCAGAAGTACGGGCTGCGGATCATCCAGGGCTGGGGCATGACCGAGACCTCGCCGGTGGCCGGCATCGCCCATCCGCCGGCCGGCGTCGATCCGGGCAGCGACGCCGACCTCGACTGGCGGATGAGGTCCGGACGGGTGATCGCCGGCGTCGAGATGCGCATCGTCGGCGACGACGGCGGCGTGTTGCCGCGCGACGGTGAAACGGTCGGCGAGATCGAGGTCCGCGGACCGTGGATCACCGGCGCGTACCACCTCGACGCCGCGCCGGAGAAGTTCGACGACGGGTGGCTGCGCACCGGCGACATCGGCACGCTCGACGAGCGCGGGTTCTTCCTGATCACCGACCGGGCCAAGGACGTCATCAAGTCCGGCGGCGAATGGATCTCCTCGGTCGAGCTGGAGGGGTTGCTGGCGGCGGCGCCGGGAGTCGTCGAGGTCGCGGTGATCGGCGTGCCGGACGACAAGTGGACCGAGCGCCCGCTCGCCTGCGTCGTCGGCCGCGCCGACACCGAGGTCGACCCGGCCGAGCTGGCCCGGTTCCTCGACGGCAAGGTCGCGAGCTGGCAGGTACCGGAGAACTGGACGTTCATCGCCGAGGTGCCCAAGACCAGCGTGGGCAAGTACGACAAGAAGGTGCTGCGGGCCCGGCACGCACGGGGTGACCTGGACGTCGTCCGTACCAAGGCGCCCGGCGCGAAATCTTGACCGAACAGCGGGTCGGGATCGGCGTCGACGTCCACCCGGTCGAGGCCGGCCGGGACTGCTGGCTGGCCGGGCTGCACTGGCCGGGCGTGGACGGCTGCTCGGGACACTCCGACGGCGACGTCGCCGCGCACGCCGCCTGCGATGCGTTGCTGTCGGCCGCCGGGCTCGGTGACGTCGGCGCGGTGTTCGGCACCGGGCGTCCGGAATGGGCGGGCGCAGGCGGGGTGACGCTGCTGCGCGAGGTGGTCGACCGGGTGTCGGCGGCCGGATGGCAGGTGGCCAATGTGGCGGTGCAGGTGATCGGCAACGAACCGCGCCTGGGCCCGCGCCGCGACGAGGCGCAGGCGACGTTGGCCGCGGCCGTCGGCGCGCCGGTGTCGGTGGCGGCGACCACCACCGACGCGCTCGGCCTCACCGGCCGCGGCGAGGGCCGCGCCGCCATCGCGACCGCCCTGCTCTTGCGCCCCTGACGAAAGTTGTCCCGGCTACAGCGTTGCGGTAGCGCGTCGTGGCCGGGACAACTCGCGGTTACAGGGCCTGGGCGAGGTCGGCCCAGAGGTCCTCGACGTGCTCGATCCCGACCGAGAGCCGAAGCAGGTTCGGCGGGGTGCCGAAGCCGGCGTCGATGTCGTAGCGGGCGCGCCGTTCGATCAGCGTCTCGACGCCGCCGAGGCTGGTGGCGTGGTGGATGAGCAGCACCGCCTCGCACACCTGCTCGGCGGCGTCGGCATCACCGTCGACCTCGAAGCACAGCATCGCGCCGAACCCGGCATGGTCGCGCGCGGCGATCTGGTGGCCGGGGTCGGCGGGCAGCCCCGGGTACCGGACGCGTTGGACGCGGGCGTGGTCGCTCAGCCGCCGGGCCAGTTCGCCGGCGTTGGCCTGCGCCCGCTCCATTCGCAGCGCGAGCGTGCGCGTGCCGCGGGTGGCGAGGTATGCCTCGAGCACTCCGGGGATCGCGCCGGTGATCGTGCGCTGGTCGTGCAGCCGCGCCCCGAGCTCCGGCGTGCGGGTCACCAGCGCACCCATCAGGACGTCGGAGTGCCCGGCCAGGTACTTCGTGACCGAGTGCATGACGAGGTCCGCGCCGAGTTCGAGGGGCCGCACGACCAACGGCGTCGAGAACGTGGCGTCGACTGCGAGCAGCGCGCCCGCAGCGTGCGCCGCGGCCGCGATCGCCGGCACGTCGGCCACCGTCATCAGCGGATTCGAAACGGTCTCCACCCACACCAGCGCCGCTTCGTCGCACGCGGCCGCGACCGCGTCGACGTCGGACACGTCGACCCGGCGCACCGTCAGCCGGCCGAGCTGCTCGTACTCGCCGAAGATCCACGTCATGCCCGAGTAGCCGTCGTTCGGGACCACCACCACGGCGCCGGCGGGCAGCCCGGACAGCGCCGCCGAGATGGCCGCCATCCCGGAGCCGAAGGCGAGCGCGGTGCCGCCCTCGAGCGCGCCTACGATCTGCTCGAAGGCAGCCACCGTGGGCGCGACTTCCTCACGCGCATAGGAGTTGTCCTGCGGCGCGTGGCGATACGCCGACACCGGCACGATCGGGGTGTTCAGCGGCGCGCCGGGCTCCGTGGGCCGCCCGGCGGCGACGACGATCGACTCCGGATGCAGCTTGGCGTCCTCCACGCCCGCCACGCTAACGGGTGCCGCCACGGCGCCGAGCAGGCCAACCCGGCACCGACCGTCCGTACGATGGGCCGGTGAGTCTGCACCTGTACGACACCGCCACCCGCGCCACGCGGGCCTTCGAGCCGCTGCAACCCGGCCGGGCGTCGATCTACCTGTGCGGTCTCACCACCCAGGGCCCGCCGCACATCGGGCACGTGCGCAACTGGATCAACATCGACATCCTGCGGCGCTGGCTCGAATACAACGCCATCGCGGTCACGTTCGTGCGCAACGTCACCGACATCGACGACAAGATCCTCGCGAAGGCCGCCGCCGGCGAGCCGTGGTGGGCGCTGTCGTTCCGCAACGAACGCGAGATCATCGCCGCGGAGGCCGCGCTCGGCTGCCCGCCGCCCACTTACGAGCCGCGGGCCACCGGCCACATTCCCGAGATGATCGAGCTGATCGAGCGGCTCATCGAGCGCGGCCATGCATACGTCGCGGAGGGCGACGTGTATTTCGACGTGCGCTCGTTCCCGTCCTACGGATCGCTGTCCGGGCAACGCGTCGACGAGATGCAGGCCGCCGGAGACTCCGTCGGCGACGCCCGCAAACGCGACCCGCGCGACTTCGCCTTGTGGAAGGCCGGCAAACCCGGGGAGCCGGCCACCGCGTCGTGGGCGACGCCATGGGGCCGCGGGCGGCCGGGTTGGCACCTGGAGTGCTCGGCGATGTCGACGAAGTACCTCGGGCCGACCTTCGACATCCACGGCGGCGGCCTCGATCTCGTCTTCCCGCACCACGAGAACGAGCTCGCACAGTCGGTGGCCGCCGGCGACGGGTTCGCGCGTTTCTGGATGCACAACGGGCTGCTGACGATGGCCGGCGAGAAGATGTCGAAGTCGCTGGGCAACACCCTGCAGGTGCGCGAGATCGTCAAGCAGTGGCGTCCGCAGGAGGTGCGCTATTACCTGGGCGCGGCACACTACCGCTCGGTGATGGAGTTCTCGCCGGAGGCGCTGGACGAGGCCGCCGCGGCCTACCGGCGGATCGAGAACTTCGCCGAGAAGGCCCTGGCGGTCACCGACGCCGAGCCCGGCGAGGTGCCCGACGCCTTCGGCCGCGCGATGGACGACGACCTCGGCGTGCCGGCCGCGCTCGCGGTGCTGCACGAGACCGTGCGGGCCGGCAACATCGCGCTCGCCGACGGCGCGAAGGAGACCGTGCGCGAGGCACTGGGCACGGTGCTGGCGATGGCCGGCGTCCTCGGCATCTCACCCCTGGAGTGGGCGTCGGTCTCGACCGTCGACGACAGATCGGCAGTGATCGACGGCCTGGTCGCGGTCGCGTTGCAGGCGCGCGCCAATGCCCGGTCGCGCAAGGATTTCCCGGCCGCGGACGCGATCCGCGACCAGCTCACCGCGGCCGGTGTGCGGATCGAGGACACCCCGGACGGCCCACGCTGGACGCTGCTGCTAGTGGCCGGCAACTCCCGGCGTCAGGGCGCGATCCGCAAGCAGAAGAAGGGCGCGCAGGTCGGCTCCGGTGGGCAGCACAAGCGCGCATTGCGTGGCAAGGGACCGACCCCGCCGGCCGAGGCCCGCAAGGGTCACCCGGCTGCCCGTCGGGCGGCCACCGCCAGACCGGCGTTCGCAGGGGCGGTCGCAAGACCGGCCGGGACGCGAGCCAGCCCGAACTGCTGGTGGGCCGCAACCCGGTGGCCGAGGCGCTACGCGCGAAGGTGCCGGCCACGGCGCTGTATCTCGCGCACGGCCTCGAACAGGACGAGCGGGTCACCGAGGCGGTGCGGACCGCCGGCAACCGTGGCATCGCGCTGCTCGAGGTCAGCCGCGCCGAGCTCGACAGGCGCACCGGCGGGGTGCTGCATCAGGGCATCGCGTTGCAGGTGCCGCCGTTCGCCTACCACGAGCTGCCGGACCTGCTCGCGATAGCCGCCGAGGCGGGTTCGCCCCCGCTGCTCGTCGCGCTCGACGGCGTCACCGACCCACGCAATCTCGGCGCGGTGATCCGTTCGGCGCTGGCGTTCGGCGCGCAAGGGGTGATCGTGCCGGAGCGGCGCGCGGCGGGGGTGACCGCCACCACCTGGCGCACCTCGGCCGGCGCGGCCGCGCGGCTGCCGGTGGCCCAGGTGACCAATCTGGTCCGTGCGTTGCGTGACTGTAGGGACGCGGGGCTGTTCGTGCTCGGTCTCGACGCCGACGGCTCGACCACCCTCGACGATCTCGAGCTCGCCACTGAGCCGGTGGTGGTCGTGGTCGGATCGGAAGGCCGCGGGCTGTCGCGGTTGGTGGGCGAGACCTGCGATCTCACCGTCGCGATCCCGATGGCCGAGGCCGCCGAATCGCTCAACGCGTCGGTCGCCGCGGCCGTCACCCTGGCCGAGATCGCCCGCCGCCGCCGCGCCTCCTGAACCCCACTCGCGAGTTGTCCGCGCTGCCGGTAGCCATCACGCCGCGTAGCGCTGACAATTCGCGGGATCAGGACTTGTCGAGGGACTTGCGGTTCGGCACGAAGAACTTCTCCGGGGCGGGTTCGCGGCGGAGCTCGGCGACCTCGTCGCGGATCGCGGTCATGATCTCGTCGGTGATCTGACGCTGCACCCGCTGGCCGGGCGCGACGTCGCGATAGCGGGAGAAGTCCAGCGGCTCACCGACCGCGGCATACGCCGTGGGGCGCCGCAGCAGCGCGCGCAGGGCGCTGTTGTGCGCACCCCACTGGCCCACCGGCACGACCGGGGTGTCGGGTGTCAGCAGCACCAGCCGCCCGATCCCGGTCTTGCCCTGCATGGGCCAGTTGTCCGGATCCTTCGTGGTGGTGCCCTCCGGGTAGATCACCACCGCCTCGCCACCTTGTAACGCGGCGACTGCTTCTTCGAGCGAGCGGGCGGCATCGGCCGTACCGCGCGACACCGGGATCTGCCCGGCGCCGCTCATCATCCGCCCGATCACCGGCCAGTCGAACACTCCAGACTTGATCATGAAGCGCGGGACGCGGCCGGCCTGCCACACCATCCGGGCCATCAGCACCGTGTCGACCTGCGACACGTGGTTGATGGCGATGATCACCCCGCCGGCCTCGGGCGGCGGCACCCGGTCCAGATGGCGCCAGCGGATCCGGAACACCAGCCCGATGGGCGGGTACAGGAGCACGACCCAGCTACGGATCCAGAAGCCGGCCTTCGGTTTGTGCAGTCGGCTCACGCGGGTCCCTTCCGCTCGGGGTCGGTGTCGACAAGTCTGCCCTGCCGCGCGAGCCGCGCGCCCAGCACCGCCATCAGCGCGAACGGCACGAACAGCACCGCCGCGAAGACGGCGAACAGGACGTGTCCGGTGACGAGCGCGACGACGAACGCGACGAGGTCGAGCGCCGCGAACAGCGCGCACGGGATGACGACGCGCTTCCAGACATCGGGCGTCGCGGGACCGGTCACGCCCCCATCGTGCCGTAGCCGGACGAACGCGGGTGACGCATCCCGGTAATCTCGAAGCGCTGCCGCCTTAGCTCAGTTGGCCAGAGCAATCGCCTTGTAAGCGATAGGTCGTCGGTTCGAACCCGACAGGCGGCTCCGAGACGGCTACAGCCGTTGTATTCATTGGTTTCCGAGGCAGGTCGGATCGACTCGAGACGGACAGTCGCCGGCGCACAGGGCTCGACGAGGGGACATGCTGCTGCAGGCGACCTAATGAATGATCTTCGAGAGGACTGGCGATCGCCCCGGGCCTGCGTCTTCAGGTCGATTCTCTCGGTGGGCCCGCAATGCGTCCTCATGCATGTTTCGGCCGCAGGCCAGTGGGGTTGGATCGGACCGGGTCCGGCCAGATCGTCAGACGCGAGCGGCGTCTCCGCACGGCGTGCCGGTGCTCGGCGCGGGAGTCGAGGGCCTGGCGGATCATGGCGCGGCGGCCGACCTCGCGGTACCAGTCGTTGCGGCGGGTCTCGGCAACGTAGGCAGACAACTCACTCGGATACATCGGTGCCTCCTCTATGGATATGAATCGTCAGTGGGTCGGGCCCGGCCGCGGGTGCATGGCGGCCTGAAGGCACGGCGGGTACGGGGAATTGGTGGAGCGGGGACCGTCACCCGGCGGTCAAGAGAAGCTCGCGCGCGATGTCGGCGCCGGTGAACTGCACGAGATCGCGGGCCCGCGCTACCAGTACCGCTGTCGGGTCGCCTTTCGACGACCGCTGCAGACCGGCAGGATCAGCGGGGTCGAACGCTGTCCCAGCCAACCCGGCGCGGCGCGCCGACCTCTACGCGTTGGACGAAACGCTGGTTCGTTCACCGCGCGCTCGTCAATTACAACCGCGGTCCTTGTCATGCGCGCCGCCCCCCGGTCGCGATCCATTGATCGGTCAACTCTCGTTGATCGTTTCCTTGTCTTGTCTACAGCCGATGGCGGCATCTCGCCGCTCGGCTGGTTCAGTTGCGGGTTGGGTAGGGCTCGGTCGCGTAGCGGCTCATCAGCCGCGAGACGTCGCCGGGGTCGAGCATTCCGTCTGGGCCGGGCGTGAGAGCGTGCAACTCGCGGAAGTAGCCGAGGTAGCGCTCGGGAGTCACCGTGCACAGCACCTGTGCGACGCCCTGGGAGTCGGCGTTGCCGAACGTGTGCGGAGCGCCGATCGGTGCGGTGACCAGGCTTCCAGCAGTGGCGAGCAGGACATCGTTGCCGCTGGTGAACCGGACGCTGCCGCTGACGACGTAGAAGGTTTCGTCGTGTGCGCGGTGCACGTGCTGGGGCGGCCCCGGCCACCCGGGTGCAAGCTGGCACGACACCACCCCGCTGCGCCCGTCGACTCCGCTGCCGTCGTCGAGCACGCGGAAGATCACCGGCCCGGCCATGAACGTCTCGCCCTCACCGGGAGCGGTCATCCGGACGGTCATGTCGTCTCATCCTCGTAGCTTGTTGTGGCGAGGAGCAGATTGTGCAGCTGCTCGATGACTGGGGCAGGCGCGCCGGCGGGCAGATGCGGCCGGACGTGAGCGTCGTACCACGCGGCCTGCTGCTCGGCGCTGTCCCAGACTTCGACCACGGTCCACCGGTCCGGACCGACGGAGTGGGCGAAGTGCGCGCGGAATCCGTCTGCACGTGTCAACTGCCCAGCCAGCGCCGTCATGACCCGGTCGTACTCCGGTTCGCGCATCGGTGCGGTTCCCGTCATCACAATCGCCATCGTTCCTCCAATAAGACACTACGTCTCATGGTGAGACGTCACGTATCATCGATGGATTGCGTCCATGTGTCAAGACATCGGGCGCTGGGGCCACCGGCCGCGACGGGCCGAGTAAGGGGACGAAGACCGTGCAGGGACCAAACCTGGCAAGCGATGCCGACACCGGACCGAAGGCACGCACCCGGCGACTCCTGGTGGACGCTGCGCATGAACTGCTGCGCACCGGCAGCCCTTTGACGGTGACCGCGGCCGCGGAGCTCGCCGGTGTCTCCCGAGCGACGGCGTATCGCTATTTCCCTACAAACGAGGCGGTCGTGCTGCACGCGACCATGCCGCTCACTCAAGCGCCCGACGCCGACCTTCCGGGCGAATCCGAACCTGCAGCGACGCAGGCCGCGGACCTTCCCGAGCGAGCGGCGCAACTGGTGCGCGAACGTGGTGTCTGGGCCTTCGACCACGAGACCGAACTGCGCACCCTGCTCCGGCTCTCCCTCGATCCGGAGCGCGAGCGCAACATCCGCCGCGGGAACACCAGCCGTGGCGAGTGGATCGCGAAACTGTTGCGGAGCCTGCCCGAGCACGTCACGCCGGCGCAGCGACGACGCCTCGCCGCCGCCCTCACGCCGCTGTTCGGCGCCGACGCCGTGGTCTGGACCACCGACATCGCTGAACTCGACAGGCACGAGGCACTCGACACCCTCGCCTGGATTGCGCACACCCTGGTCCGCGCCGTCATCTCCGACGCGCGTCTGTCCATGGCGTGAGCGCCGGATGGCCGCCTCTCGCCTCGGGTGGTCGCGCATCCCGATCAGTTCGAAGCCGCATGTCCGCGCCCAACAGGTTCACTCTCGCTGCTGCTCCGGCCGAACGGATTGCTGACGACGAACCGTGCGCCAGGATCGACTCCGGGTGGGAGTGGCCTCGGGCTCGGAATTCGATCAGCGGTCGCCTTACCCGCTCTCGCTCCGACGGAGGGCCCGGAATCCCAGCAAGTCCGGGAGCTGCGCACAGCGCAGCGACCGGTACGCCTTGTAAGCGATAGGTCGTCGGTTCGAACCCGACAAGCGGCTCGGTCAGGTGGCCTCGGGGAGGCCGGCCTCGTCGAGGGCGGGTGGGAGACCGTGTCGGTGGGCGCGGCCGGTCAGCATCAGCGCGAGCGCGGGCGTGGCGACCGGTAGACAGATCAACACCAGTTCGATGATGCGTCCCGATTCCCCGGCCGTGGACCGGCGTGCTGTCGGGCCGCATCACCAGCAGGTATGTGGGGATGAGCGACACCGAACCGGCCGCGGCGCAGGCGAGCCACAACTGCGTGTATTCGGCGACGTCGGCCATTCGGTGAGCATTCCATCGGCTCGCGCGCTCACCCTAGACTGCGGCGCATGGACCCGACGTTCTACCGAACGGCGCGTGATGCGGCCGCAGCTCCGCGCGAGTCGCTCGCCTATGTGGTCGCCTTCGACCGCTCCGCCCAGCGGCCCGACGCCTTGACCGTCATCGACGTCGACGAGCAGTCCGACACGTTCGGTCAGGTGGTCGGCTGGACCGACGCCCCGAATCTCGGCGACGAGTTGCACCATTTCGGCTGGAACGCCTGCAGCAGCGCCCTGATGCACGAGGGTCACGACATGACCGATCTGCAGCGCCGCTTCCTGCTCGTGCCCGGCCTGCGCTCGTCGAACGTGTACGTGTTCGACACCCAGCCCGACCCGCGCTCGCCACAACTGACCAAGACGATCGCGGCCGCCGAGCTCGCCGAGAAGGCCGGCTACTCGCGACCGCACACGTTGCACTGCGGCCCGGACGGCGTGTTCCTCACCTGCCTGGGCAACGGCAAGGGCGACGGCGGCGGCCCGGGCGGCATCGCGCTGCTCGACCACGCCACCTTCGACGTGCTGCGGGCATGGGAGAACTATCGCGGTCCGCAGTACCTCGCCTACGACGCGTGGTGGCACCTGAACCAGAACACTCTCATCAGCAGCGAGTGGGGCACGCCGTCGATGATCGAGGACGGCGTGAACGGCGATTTGCTGCTCGGCAACAAGTACGGCCACGCGCTGAACTTCTGGGACCTCGCCGAGGGCCGGCACGTGCAGCGGCTCGATCTCGGCGCGCAGCACCAGATGGCGCTCGAGGTCCGACCCTCGCACGACCCGGACGCCACCTGGGGTTTCCTCGGCGTCGTGGTCAGCACCGAGGACCTCTCCGGTTCGGTGTGGCGCTGGTTCCGCGCCGGCGATCAGTGGGCCATCGAGAAGGTCATCACCATTCCTGCGCAGCCCGGCGAGGGCGTCGACCTGCCGCCGCTGCTGCAGCCCTTCGGCGCGATCCCGCCGATCATCACCGACATCGACCTGTCCGTCGACGACCGCTTCCTCTACGTCTCGTGCTGGGCCACCGGCGAGCTCAAGCAGTACGACGTCAGTGACCCCGCACACCCGAAGGAGACCGGCTCGGTCAAGCTCGGCGGGATCGGCGCCGCTACGCCGCACCCGGCCCGGCCCGGCCTCCCGCTCGCGGGCGGGCCGCAGATGGTCGAGGTCAGCCGCGACGGCCGCCGCGTCTACGTCACGAACTCGCTCTACGGCGCGTGGGACGACCAGTTCTACCCCGACGGCGTGGGCGCGTGGATGGCGAAGTTCGACGTCGGCGAGAACGGCGGGCTGAGCATCGACGCACGGTTCTTCCCGCACGGCGACGACTTCCGCGGGCTGCGCGCGCACCAGGTGCGGCTGCAGGGCGGCGACGCGTCGTCGGACTCCTACTGCTACGCCTGAGCGTCACCTCGACGACGACGAGCACCCCGGGTAGGGCACGTCGCCGAGATCGCTGAAATTTGCAAGTGTCTCGGCCACCACGGCGCCGCGCTCGAGGTAGCGCACCGCGAAGCCGACCGGCAGGAATCCCGGACAGCGTTCGTGGACGTCGAAGGTGATCGTCAGCCAGCCGGTGGCTCCGGGCGCCACGCGGTATCCGCGCACCGGCGCCCGCGGCGGGAGCTGGCCACAGGTGCCGACGGTGCTGCGGGTGGCCGTCAACCCGCCGAGGGGCAGGACCGGCTGCAGGTCGCGCAACTCGATCGGCGCCGCGCCGTGATTCACCATCTCGACGCCGAGCTGCAGCCGGCCGACTCCGGTTGCCAGTGAGCAGCGGTGATCCGTCGCGTCCAGGTCGCCCGTGCCGGATCCGGTGGTCGATGTCGCAACCGCGCTGACGGTCACCGTAGCGGTCCGGGTCTGTGCCGGCGCCGCCTGCTGATCGTCACTGCGCCGGCCGAGGAGGAACGCGAAGCCGGCGACCACGGCGAGGGCGACCACCCACGCCACGACCGTCCACACCGGGACCGTGCGGCGCTGACCGGCGGACAGTTCCTCGTCGGCTTCGCGGCTCACCCAATCATGATCGCAATCGGTCGGCCGTCATTTACCGGGTGGTTCGCAGCGGCGGTCGCATGCCCGGCGGCAGCGGCAGCCGCAGGTCCGGCGGCAGGTGGTAGTCGCCGGTGTGCATGCGCCGCATGAGCGCCACCGCGGTGATCGCCCCGAACGCGGCCAGCAGCACCGCGCACCCGATCGAGACCACGCCGAGTGAGAACACCACGGTTGCGGGAACGCCGAGCGTCGCGATGATCGGCGTCGCGATCACGCACACGACGACCATCGCGACCGACAGGAACGCGTCCATCCACATGACGACTCGCAGGAGCCGGTCGTAGCGGTTGATGCCTGCACGCTCGGTGCTCATGCATCGAGGAAATCAGCGTGTCGGCCGCCTGTCGATTACCTGGCGGGTCATGGATCAGCCGCCGGGCTGGGAGAACTCCTCCATCAGCGGCTGCAGCTGCGTCGGGTCGGGCAGGTGCACGTGCCGCAGCTCCTGCGGGTGCTCGCGGTAGAAGTTCGTCCAACCCTGGGACAGCACCAGCCCGCGGTCCGCGAGCTCGGCGATGAAATCGTCGGAGAGGTCGCGATAACGCAGCTCCTTGCGGGCGAAGCGGAAGTAGGAATACATCCGTTCGGAGTGGTGGTTGTCGGCCCCGAACACCAGCGAGAGCGTGAACTTCGGCGCCTCGCGGTTGGTCGAGACGATCCCGTTGTCGATGCGTCGGCCGGCGTGGTACATCCGCTCGTCGAAGACTAGTACGTCGCCGGCACCGGCCTGCCACGCCACCGGATTGCGCTTCTCCCGCGCGGTGAACCGCTGGTTGGGGTCGTCGTCCTCGTCGATGACCAGCTGCCCCCCGACAGCCTCGACGCTCTTGACGTATGCGGCGTCCATCGCGATCGGCGACGCGTGTGACCCGGGCATGACGCCCATCGCGGCGTTGCCGCTCTCGAGGTACAGGATGGCTTTCACGACGCCGAACGGATTGTCGGCGCCGCTCCAGTCGGGCGCCTCGGACGCGTCTGGTGCCCGGTGGACGCTGTCGCGGTGCCAGCCGGCGGTGTCGTGCAGGTAGTGCAGATCGCCGACCTGCAGGTAACGCGCATCCGGGCCGAGCGCGGTGCGGACCGCGTCGAGGATGCGGCCTTCGAGCAGGATCTCGCGAGCGGTCGGGAAGCTGTTGGTCGCATCCACCTTGGTGTACTTGACACCGGATTCGATACCGGCCTCGCGCTTGAGCGCGGCGGCGAGCGTCGCGCACTCGGCCGGCGGGAACAGCCCGCGGAATACGGTGAAACCGTTCTCGCGCAACGCCTGTGACGACGACAGGTGCGCCCCCGGAACGCGTGTCTGCGGCGCGGTGGGCTCGTCGCCGAGCACCCGACGCAGGTTGCGTCGGGCCTTGTGGCCGGCCCGGTCGAGCAGGGCCATGGCGCGATCCTTCACTGGCTGTGACATGTGAGTTTTCCTTTCCGAAACAGCTACTGAGCGCGGAGGTAACCGGATGTCGCGACCCGGCCGAGAAAGGTCAACCGGGTCGGCCCGGTGAGGTGCTCGGTGAGCGCCGCCTCGACGCCCGGCCACCGGCGGTCGCGGTAGTCGTCGAGGACCACGACACCGCCCGGCGCGACGATGTCCTCGACCCATCGCAGGTCCGCTGCCACCCCGTCCTGGGAATGATCGCCGTCGACGATGACCGCGCCGTACTTGCGGTCGCCGATCTCGGCCGTGACGTCGGGATCGGTGGAGTACCCCTGCCGGATGCGCGTGGCTGCGCCTGCGGCGCCGGCCAGTGCCAGGTTCGTCCGGACCGCGGCCTCGCGCACCGGAGTGCCCGAGGGGTCGGGCTTCTCGGTCGTACCCGGCTGCAGCTGGATGCCGATCAACGGGTCGACGATGGTCAGCTGCGGGTCGCGGCCGGCTCGCTCGAGCATGCGCAGCAGGGCCGCGGCGAACAGCCCGTACAGGGTGCCGATCTCCAGCACGTCCTCGTTCGGCGCATCGAGCAGCGGAACGGCGGCCAGCTTGCCGCAGATGTTCATGGTGCCGCCGGCGATGCGCCCGACGCCGAGGGCCTCCAGCGCGACCAGAACCCGGAACGCGCACGCCACGTTGCGCTTCGCGGAATTCGCGTCGCCGGTGATCGCGGCGAGCTCGCGTGCGGTCGTCGCAAGATGGACCGGCGACGGCATCCGGGCCATCCCGCGCCCGCTGCCGTCCAGGAGCAGTTCGAGCGAGCGCTGCCGGTTCTGCAGCTCGGCGAGTTCACGCCGCAGGTCCGCGATGACCGCCGCATCGGACCCGCTGGGCGCAGTCGTGCGCAAGGCCTCGTCGACGCGTCGGTCGATGAGGTCGGTCAACGGGCGAAGCGTTCGCTTGCCGAACGGGCTGGTCAGCAGTGTCCCCATGGGCCGGACGTTAGGTCGCAAACGACACCGGTACGCCCGCGCACGGTGACTGTCCGGCAAACAGTGGACGACGAGTCGCGAAACCATACTTCACCCGCGCCGTGCTCTCGCCAGCGCCCGTTTGCCGGTGCGCAACGCCCGGTACACCGCCGGCGACCGGTGCAGCGGGGGAGTGAGCAGTCCGAGTGCCTCGAGCCGCCGCATCTTGAAATGGCGGCCGGGGCCGTACATCGTGAGGTAGGCCCGGGCGACGCCGAACAGGTCGGGATTGCGTTCTGACTGCATGCAGTATCCGACCGCGCGCACGAGACGTGCGACGTCGCGTTCGACCGGTTCGGACACGCGAGCCGTCGGCGTGCAACTTCGGTATCACGGCGTCGACGATCGTGGCCGGGATGCGATTGCTGTTCTGGTACGGCGTGATGCGTTCGAGGGCGAGCTCGCAGCCCATCGTCGCGACCGGCGTCGCGGTGTATCGGCGCGCGGTGAGCAGCGCGGTCGAGAAGCAGGACACGACCAGTTCCGGACAGGTGGCGGCGCACCACACCTCGGCCGGCACTGTGTTCGGCGCCACGGTGAGCCGCACCTGCAGCTGGTCGGCGACCTGACGCAGCTCCCGCACGTCGGCACGCCCGGCGGCCGGGTGTGGCTTGAAGACGATGTGCCCGTGGCCACGCGCGACCAGCGCCCGGACCATCGCCGCGTGCAGTGCCGACTCCTCGGCCGGCGTGAGGATTTCGAGTGCCGAAAGGTACTGTCCGACGATCACCGGGGCGCCCGCCGCCGCCGCGGCCTCGACGGGCACCGGCAGTTCGCCGAGAACCTTCTCGAACGCGCCGTCGGGGATGGTATCGACCTTCACGCCGGTCTCGCGCAGCAGCAACGGTTCCAGGGCGGGCACCAAGTCGAGGTGGAGCAGCCGCTCGATGCGGCTGGAGATGTCTTCCGGCAGCGCGTCCCGCGTCGGGCCGTAACTCATCAAACCGTCGGAGAACACGGTGATCGGGCAGGTCCGGAGCAGGTCGGCGATGGTGCGAGCGGGCGGCACGGCCACCGATTCGAGGATCAGCTCGGCGATCGGCGCGGTCAGCTCCATACGATCACGCACCAACCGTTGCAGCAACGGGAGTTCGTCTGCGCGCGGGCGCCACTGACCCGGATGCAGCGGTGCGATGAGCGCGTTCCAGTCGACGACGTCGTCGAAGCGGGCGCGCAGCGACTCGAACCCCTCGGCCGACTCCACCCGATCGGTGACTTCCGGGATCGCAGCGTTGTTGGACACGACCAGCAGGCGCCGTTCGGTATGCCCTCCGAATCGCCCCGCGTCGATCGCCGCAGCGAGCGTCATGATCCCGAAGAGCGTCGAGGCGTAGAAGACCCGGGTCACGAGGCGAGCGCCCGTCGCCGCCGCACGTCGGGCGGCAGGAGCGGGCGCAGCAACTGTGCGCGGTTGTCGCTCGGCAGCGTCGCGGCGAGCACGTCCGGTGGCACCGCCGCTAGCATCTCCCGGCCGCGGCGCGCGACGTGGCGCCGGGCCGCGTGGCTGAACCGCGCCTTCATCCGCAGCTGGTGTGCGAGTACCGCCAGGAACTGCCGGACCGCCTTCGGCTGCAGTTCCGGATCGTCGTCCACCTGCTCGAGCACGATCGCGAACGCGTCGAGAAAATGCAGCTGGCGATCGTCACCGATCTGCGTCAGCGACGTGGTCACCAGCCTGCGGTAGAACAGCCCGGCCACGGAGCCGACGGCATAGCTGGCGGCCTCGCGGTGCAGCCGCCAGATCCACGGCCGGTCCTCGGCGGTGTGCAGGTTCCCGGGGAAGTGCAAGAGATCGCCGAGGTCGCGGCGGTAGATGCCGGCCCACGCATACGGGTAGTCGACCATGGTGCGCTGGTACGCCGGCAGGATCCCGGACCGCGGATCCAGCACGACGTCGCGGCGTCCCTCCGGCGCCCGATGCGTGACGCGCTTGCGCCCCTCTACCTGGACGTGGTCGACCCGCACGAAGTCGCAGCCGAGCCCGTCGATCGCCGCGACCAGTTCGGGCAGGTACCCCGGGGCGAGCCAGTCGTCGCCGTCGAGATACGTGACGTAACGGCCCCGGGCAGCCGCCGAACCGGCGTTGCGGGCATCGGCGAGCCCGACCGCCGCCTCGTGCCGGACGACCCGCAGACCCGGCAGGTCGGCCGCGAAGTCGGCGATGATGTGCGGTGTCGCGTCGATGGACCCGTCGTCGACGACGATGAACTCGAAGTCCGCGCGCGCGTTGCGCTGCAACGACATGAGCGTGGTGGCGACGAACGCTTCCGCGTCGCGGACCGGCAGGACGACGCTCAACGTCGGTGCGTTCGTCACGCATGCATGGTCACCCGACTCGGTGAACGCGAGGTGACCTCGAGTCGTCGGACATCGTTCCGAACGGGCGAGCGGACCGTGACCGCTCGATAGGAACCGGGCCAGTGGTAATGCGCGATTCATCTCGGTGTCCGTGTCGCGACATCCGACGGGCGTCACGGCGCAAGGTTGTCTTCCTAGCTTTGCTTTCATGAGTGCCCAGCGTCTCGACGTGCCGTGGGATGTGCATGTCGTCGCGGACTCGGACACCCGCTGGAAGTGGGGGGCCACGCTCGCGCGTCGGCTTGTACCCGACGAGCGGGTTCGTGTGCACGCCACGTTGCTGCGCGGCATTTCCACGCCCAATGAACGGCAACTTCGAGAGGTCGGTGCGGCACCGGACAGCATGCAGCGGGTGGGCGTGCCCGAATTACTTACGCAACTGGCCGACACTGACGCAGCGGTCGTCGTCCTGGCCTGTGTCGGTGGCACGGTGCAGGCGTTGCTGCACGGGCTGGCGCACGTGTGGTCGGGGCGCTTGACCCGTCCGGTCGTGGTGACCGGGTATGTGGGGCTCGTCTTCGAACGCGTCGTCGACGGATTGCTGCTGCGGGCCGGCGCCGACGTCGTGCTCGCCAACTGCGCCGCTGACGCTGCGCGGTTCCGCGACACCCTCACCGCCGTCGACGCCGACCCCGATTCGGTCGTGCAGACCGCGCTGCCGTTTCTCGGCGGGGTGCCGCACGACCCGACCGCCGCGGGGCGCACCCGCCCGTTCACCGTCACGTTCGTCACCCAGCCGACCGTGCCCGAGGCCCGCGCCGAACGTCGCTATGCCTTGTTGCAGGTCATCGAGCATGCGATCCGGCATCCCGAGCGCCGGATGCTGGTCAAGCTGCGCGCACCGGTGGGCGAGCGAACCACCCACGTGGAGCCCTACCACTACACGAGGCTGGTGCCGGCCCGGCAGCTGCCCGACAACGTGGAATGGGTCTACGGCGCGATGTCCCACACCCTCGACCGCACCGACCTGTGCGTGACGGTGAGCTCCACCGCCGCGCTCGAGGCCATGCACCGCGACATCCCGACCGCCGTGCTCACTGATTTCGGAATTCGAGAATCGTTGGGCAACCAGATGTTCCTGCATTCCGGCGCGCTCATGTCCTGGCCGGCGTTGCATGCCGGTGAGGTGCCCAAGACCGACGCGGATTGGGCCGCCGCCAACGGCATTCGCGACGACGACCCGTACGGTGCCGCCGCGCGCCGAGTGGCGGAGTTGCTCGGCCCGGCCAATGTGCTCCCACCGCTGCGGCCGTGGCTCGACGCGTGGGCAGCTGGCGGCTACCTTCCCGGCCTGCTGCGCAAACACGGCCTGGATGTCGACGGCGCGCCGGCCGCCGGCGAGCCGGGAACAACGGTGCCGTGCGCCAGGCGCGCGCTGCGATCGGCAGGCCGACGTGCTTACGAATTCGGCGTGCGGGCCGTGGAGCCCCGACTCAAGCGATGGGCGCAGCTGTGACGGCCGTGGTGGCGGTGATCCCGGCCCGCGGCGGATCGAAGGGGATTCCGGGAAAGAACGTGGCGCAGGTCGGTGGTGTCCCGTTGGTTGCTCGTGCGGTGCACACGGCGCGGGCCGCCCGGCTCGTGCAGCACGTCGTCGTGTCCACGGACGATCCGATGATCGCCGACGTGGCCTACGCCGCGGGCGCACAGATCGTGTCCCGCCCGGGCGCTCTCAGCGACGACACCGCGACCTCGGAGGCCGCGGTCCTGCATGCGCTCGACGCCATCGGCACCGACCCGGTCGTCGTGTTGCTGGTCCAGTGCACCAGTCCGTTCCTGACCAGCACGGACATCGACGCGGTCTGCGCCCCGGTGCTGGCCGGCACCGCTGATTCGGCGTTCACCGCGGCGCGCTCGCACGGGTTCATCTGGCGCCCGGACGGCACCGGCGTCAACCACGACCCGGCACAGCGCCCGCGCCGCCAGGACCGTCCGGTGGAACTGCTGGAGACCGGCGCGGCGTACGCGATGCGCACGGTGGCATTGCGGGCCAGTGGTCACCGGTTCACCGGGCGCATCGAGCCGGTCGAGGTCGATGCGGCCCGCACCCTCGAGATCGACGAGCCCGACGACCTGCATCGGGCCCGGCTGCTCGCGGCGCACCTCGACGGCCGGGCCGACCTGCAGGCGGGCGAACTCGACGCACTAGTGCTGGACTTCGACGGCACGCTGACCGACGACCGGGTCACCGTCGACCAGGACGGACGGGAATCGGTGACCGTGCACCGCGGCGACGGACTGGGCATCGCCGCCCTGCGCCGGGCCGGGCTCGACATCGTGATCGTCTCGTCCGAGACCAACCCGGTCGTGTCGGCGCGCGCTCGCAAACTGCAGATCCCGGCACTCACCGGGATCGCCCACAAGGGCGCAGCGCTCACGCGGTGGTGCGCCGAGCAGCACCACGACCTGCGTCGGGTCGCCTATGTCGGCAACGACGTCAACGACCTGCCCTGCTTCGACATCGTCGGTTGGCCGATCGCGGTCGCTGATGCCCACCCGTCGGTGCGTGCACGTGCGCGCATCGTCACGGCCGCATGTGGCGGCCACGGCGCGGTCCGCGAGGTCGCGTCTCACTTGTTGGGAAAGGACATCAGCGATGGATCTGAATCGCTTGCGATACATCGGTGACCGGCCGGTCGGTCCGGATCACCCGGTATTCGTCACCGCCGAGATCGGCATCAACCACAACGGGTCGGTCAGCGACGCCCTGGCGATGATCGATTTCGCCGCGGACGCGGGCTGCGACGCGGTGAAGTTCCAGAAGCGCAGCCCGGAGATCTGTGTGCCGCGCGATCAGCAGGACGTCGAGCGCGATACGCCGTGGGGCCGCATGACCTACCTGGCGTACCGGCACAAGGTCGAGTTCGGCCAGGACGAGTATGCGACGATCAGCCGGCACTGCCGCAGTCGCGGCATCGTCTGGTTCGCCTCGCCCTGGGACGTGCCGAGCGTGGACTTCCTCGAGCTGTTCGACCCGCCGGCGCACAAGATCGCGTCCGCGTCGTTGACCGACGACGAGCTGCTCGAGCGGGTGCGCGCCACCCAGCGCACCGTAATCCTGTCTACCGGGATGTCGACGCCGGAACAGATCCGGCACGCGGTCGAGGTGCTCGGCCGGGAACGACTCGTCATGTGCCACACGACCAGCTCGTACCCGGCGCCGGCCGACGAACTCAACCTGCGCATGATCCACACGCTGGCGCACGTCTATCCCGACGTCGCGATCGGGTACTCGGGCCACGAGATCGGGCTGCAGACCACGGTCGCCGCGGTGGCGCTCGGTGCCTGCTTCGTCGAGCGGCACGTCACGCTCGACCGCGCGAACTGGGGTTCGGACCAGGCGGCGTCCGTCGAGCCCGGCGGCCTGGCCCGTCTGGTCCGGGACATCCGCGTCGTCGAGTCGGCGCTCGGTGATGGCGTCAAACGCGTCTACGACAGCGAATTGCCCATCCAGCGCAAGCTGCGCCGCACCGTCGCGACGGCGGGGTCATGATCACCAGACCCACCGTGGCGCTCGTCGAGAGCGCCACGCAGCTGCTCAACGCCGCGGAATGGGCACACGCGTCCGGCGAGGTCGACACCACCCGAATCCTGGTGCTGGCGCCGACCGATCCGCAGACCGTGCGCCAGATCAGCGCGGTGGCCGACCTGTTGCGTCCGGACGGATTGGACATCGTCATGTGCCCGGTCCGGGCCAAGCGCCCTGGACTCCCGGTGCACACGGTCCGTGCGCTGCGCGAGACGAACCGCGCCCAACGCCTGGTGCTCGGCGACCCGTTCTCGCGTTACATCCACACCCTGCTCCCGGCCGCGCGCGCTGATCAGGTCGTGATCGTCGACGACGGCACGGCGACCTGGGACTACGCACGCTGCATCGACCGCGGCGAACCGTTGACGCGGTGGAGTCATCACGCGGGCAGCGCCAAGCCGCACTCGGTGCGCGCGACGCACCTCCTGTCGCCGAGCATCCAGCGCTCGATCGACGTGTTCAGCTGCCTGCGTCGGGCCACGCCGGTCGGTGCCACGGCGCTGATCAACCGCTACTCGTGGACCAAGGCGCGGTGGCAGCCGCAGCTGGTCAATGACGAGGTCGATCTGCTCGGCACCTCGCTCGTCGACACCGGGGTGGTCCAGCGCAATGCCTACCTCGGCGCGGTGGCGGCGTGCGCGCAGCTCGGCAAGCCGGTGCGCTATCTCGCGCACCGCCGCGAGAGCGAGAACCTGCTTGCCGAGATCGCCACCATGGCGAACCTGCGGGTGGTCCGGCCGCGGCAGCCGGTGGAGATTCTGCTTCGCTGCGGGCCGGTCGCTGAGCACATCGTGTCCTTCCCGTCGACCGCGGCGCACACGTTGCCGGTCGTGCTGTCCGACGTCGGCGTCACGTTCGACGTGATCCCGATCGACCCCGAGTGGTTCGCCGACTCCGCCACGTTCCGGGCCCGTTCCTTTGTCGCCCGCATCGCCGCCGAGGCGCCGGTGGCCCGCCGACCACGCCGCCAACTCGCGCACGAGCGTTGACCGGATCGGCCCCGAATCACCTCGAGCCGAAGTCCCACCGGCGAGCGCGCTCGCGGCGCTCGCCGCGCGGCACGGCCTGACCGTCAGCGGCGTCCGGCCGTCGCTGCCCGCCTACGTGCGCGGGCTGTGGGTGCGGCGACAGTTCATCACGACGTTCTCGACCGCCCGCCTCACGGCTCAGTACAGCCAGGCCCGGCTCGGGCAGATCTGGTAGGTCCTCATGCCGCTGTTGCACGCTGCGGTGTACTACTTCGTGTTCGGCGTGCCGCTGGGCACCAGCCGGGGTGTGCCTGACTACCTCCCCTCGTGACCGGCGTGTTCATCTGGACGTTCACCGCGCAGGCCGTCGGGATGGGTGCGAAGGCGATCTTCGGCAACCTCGGGACCGTGCCGGCCCTGCACTTCCCACGCGCCCCGTTGCCCATCGCGCTCACTGTGCAGCGGCTGCAGCAGACGCTCTACTCGATGACCGCGCTCGTCGTCATCTTGTTGTGTTCCGGGCAGCTCCCGTCGCCGGCGTGACTGCTCACCGCGCCGGCGCTGCTGCTGCAGGCGATCTTCAACGCCGGCCTGGCGCTGGCAGTGGCCCGCCTGGGTTCGCGCACGCCCGACGTCGCGCCGCTCGTGCCATTCGTCGTGCGGGTGTGATGTACCTGTCAGGCGTGATGTGTTCTTCCGGCACGCCGAAGCGAGCTACGGTCGTGGCTGAGCGCATCCCGACCGCGATCGTCGACGACGTGCGCATCACCTACCAGGTGCACGACACACCGGCGACCGTGGGAACACCGCTCACCGAACGTGCGCAAGGTGCGGTCAAGGGCGTCAGCTTCGTCGCCTGAAGGGCGAGGCGATCGGTGCCATCGGCTCGAACGGTTCGGGGAAGTCGACACTACTGCTCGCGACCGCCGGTCTGCTCCCGCCCACCCAGGGCAGCGTCTACACCGAGGGCCAGCCCACGTTGCTCGGGGTGAACGCCGTGTTGATGAACGATCTGACGGGCGAACGCGATGTCGCGTTCGGTTGCCTCGCGGCCGGCATGTCCTGCGCCGAGGTGAAGGAGACCTTCGACGACATCGTTGCGTTTTCCGGAATCAACGACAACGGCGACTTCGTCTCGCTGCCGATGCGGACCTATTCCTCGGGGATGGCGGCGCGGTTGCGATTCTCGATCGCCGCCGCGAAGAGCCATGACCTGCTACTGATCGCTGAGGCACTGGCCACCGGCGACGCCGCGTTCCGCCCGGGCTCCGACACCCGGATCCGCGAACTGCGGGCTGAGCCCGGGACGGTGTACCTCGTCAGTCACGCGTTGGGTGTGGTGCGGGAGTCCTGCGAACGAGCGATCTGGCTCGAACAGGGCCTGATCCTCGCCGACGGCGAGACCGAAGACATGATCGACGCCTACGAGGCGCGCTACGACCCGCAGGCACTGCGGGAGCGGATCGCCGCCGCCCGGGGACAGGGTTGACCCGGCCGCACGGTCACGACCGAACGGCGCGCTCCAGGGCCGGCGCGATGTAGGGCACCAGGGTGCGGCTGAAGGTTGCGGACAGGTGCGAGTTGTCGAAGTAGACGGGCACCGCGCCGATCACCGCGGGACACACGACCGGCTCGCAAAGATGGTCGGCGAGATCGAGCGTGGTGACCTTCGGGTCGCGCATCTGGTCTACTGCCGCGACGATCGGATCAGCAGGCATCCAGACCTTGCGCGTTCCGTCGCAGGCCGGGTAGTTCGACTGGTGCTGCGCCAGACAGTCCGGAACGGAGGACCGCGGGCTGGGTGTGTCCCGGATGGCGAGAATGCGTTCGCCGGCGGCACGCAGCCTGCGCCACGCCGAGACGTAGCCTTGGGTGTACTGCTGCGGGGTGGGGGAATAGGAGAGCGTGTCGAGGCCGACCTGCAGGCGTGCCGCAGTGATGACCAGATCGTACTTGCCGCTTGTCACCTGATCGTTCGCCCACCGCACCCACCTACTGCAGCCCGCCGAGTCGCCGGCGACCGGGTGCGGGTACTGCGTGATGTCGTTGAGTGTGCAGGTCGCGGCGACATAGGTCGTCAGGTGCCAGCCATGAGCCACGGCGATCGGCGCGATGGCCGACACGAATTGGAATGCGTGCGAATTGCCGACCACTGCGATCCGGGTCGCAGCGTCTCGGGGACCGTAGTCACAGGTCACCGGGTGGTAGGTCGGACCCATCGCGAAGCAGTTCTTGACGCCGGGTTGGTGCGGGAAGCCGGGCGTCTGATCGTTGCGTGCTGCGGCCGGGTCCGGGGTGAGGGCTCCGCTGGTCACGGGGGGACATCGCCGCGCGCCCGCGACCAGTGCGGGCGCGCCGAAGCACGGATCGTGCCCGGCGAGCTTGCGGTCGACCGCGGCCTGCGCCTGCGCATCGTGGCGGTGAACGGCAGCGATCTGGAGGTCCGCCGCGCCGACCACGACGGCCATGCCGACCGCCGCCATGGCGAACGGCTTGACGATCGGCCGTCCCCACCTCGCACGCCGGAACGGATCCTCGACGCAACGCTTGGTCGCGGCGGCGAGCGCGAACGACGCCGCAATGATGGCCAGCTTGTCGAGAATGCCGAGGCGGTCGCCACTGACGTAGGGCAACAACACGATGAGCGGCCAGTGCCAGAGGTAGAGGGAATAGGAGACGTTCCCGGTCCACTGGATCGGACGCAGGGCGAACACCCGTGCCGGCCCGGGCGCAGCGCCCGGATTGTTCGCGGCGATCACCGCAGCGCAGCCGAGGGTGGGCACGAGCGCGTGCCATCCCGGCCACGCAGTCTTCTCGTCGAACTCCGTCATCGCGAACAGGATCGCGATCAGCCCGGCCCAGACCAGCAGGAGCGCGCTGGTCGTCGGGCGGCTGGTCAGCTGAACGTGCCGGCCGGCGCCGCGCTGTGCGTGTGCCACGGCCAGCAGACCACCGAGGCCGAGCTCCCAGACTCGGGTGGGGGTCACGAAGAATGCCCGAGCCGGGTCGTGCGCGGTCGCATAGATCGAGTACGACAGTGACAGCGCCGACACGGCTGCCAGTCCGGCGAAGACGAGGGGACCGGCCGGGCGCCGCAACCGCCGGGCCAGGAGTCCGAGAAGCAGGATCAGCACTGGCCAACCCAGGTAGAACTGCTCCTCGACCGACAGTGACCAGAAATGCTGCACCGGGGTCGGTGCGTTCTGCGCGGCCAGGTAGTCGACCGCGTCCGCAGCGAGGCGCCAGTTCACCACGTACAGCGCGGCCGAACGCGTCTGGACGGCGGTGTTCTCCCACTGGGTCGCGGGCGCCACCAAGCGCGAGACGACGAGGACCGTCAACAGCACCAACAGGGCGGCCGGGAGGAGTCGGCGGATCCTGCGGGACCAGAAATCGAGGACGTTCCGCACCTGGTTCGGGGGATGCGCAACGAGATGGGCCGTGATCAGGTATCCGGAGATGACGAAGAAGACGTCCACCCCGACATAGCCGCCGGTCAACCGGTTCGGCCACAGGTGGTAAAGCATGACACCGCCCACGGCCAATGCACGCAGCGCCTGGATGTCGGTGCGCACGGTCGCCCTCGCGAGCGTGCCGCGCCTGACGTTGGTCTCGAGCGCGATCACACGGCCTCGCAATTGCCGGGTTGGAGTGCGCAGGACCGCATCCCTCGGACGGTAGGAGAGATCCCTGTCACTACGCGGGAATCACAGGTGACACGGAGATAGCGGCAGGCCAACACCGTGCCGCCCGCGCCCGCGTAGACGGCGGTCAGCGACGCGACGTTCCGTCGCGCCACGTGCGGTCGTCCGTGCGGCGGAACACGAGGCTGACCCGCCTGCTCTCGAAGTAGTCGGGATACTTCACCTCTGGGTTGTCGCGAAAGATCGCGGCCCAGTCGACCCGGCGCTCCAGGGCGAATCCGTACACCCGCAGCATCTTCTCCAGCGCCGGTACCGATGGGCGCCCTGTGACGACCATGTCCTCGAAGGAATATTCGTCACTGGACGCGTTGCCCTTGAAGTCGACGTCCTCCTCGATGAGCCGCACGATCGGCTCGTCGCTGACGGCCACCTCGCCGTCGATGATCGCGACTTCCGCACCCGTCTCACGGATGCGGTGGAACAGCTCCGGATAGCGCAGGGTGTGGTAGATGTACCCGAGACACATGACGACGTCAGCCTGCGGCTTCTCGGCCGCCAGCGTCTGGTACAGGTCACCGGCGATGAACCGGTACCGCTCGGGCGCCACGCCCAACGCTTCGAAATGGCCGTAGGCGTTGTTGACCTTGTCCTCGCGCGACTCGATGCCGAGTACATGGGCGGCCCCGACGTGCAAGGCGCCGAACGAGAACGACCCCTCGCTGCAGGCCAGGTCGAGCACCCGAGCGCCGCGAAGGACATCGCGGTTCTGAAAGACGAGCGCGTCGTAACGCAGGTTCATCTCCGAGCGCCGGCTCACCGCCAGGCGCGGATAGTCGTCGAAAAAGTACGCCGACTTCGCCTCTGCAGGCGGCAGCCGCGGCGGCGGCAACGGTACGGTCCTCTCCTTGGGCGGCAGAGTGCGCCGCGTGACCGTGACCGGTGCTGGTGCCGGCACCGGAGCGACCGCCGGCCGAGGCGGCGCCGCCGGCTTTCGCGCTCGGGGAGGCGGCGGTCGACGCAACTCATAGCCCGTCGCCTTACGCAGCGTGCGGTTGACGGACCCTTTCCAGTTCATGCGGCTGAGGCAACTAGCTCCATGCCAACAGGAGTCGAACCCGAGCTCTCCGGGAGGCGACCGGTCGTCAAACGATGATGTTCCGGACGGCCGAGAGGCCGACCTGTTCGCGCGCCTGTCACGGCCAGCTTGCCGAACAGTCGCCGGACCCGCCCCATGATCGGCACTTCGGACGTCCGCGGGAAACGGCACGCCTGATGAACATCGAACGGGTGAAGGAACTCGCCCACGATCCGCGCCGAGTGGCGCGGCAGTTCCGGCCGGGCCGAGCCCTTGCCGCGGTCCAGGCGAAGCGCCGCATCGATTCCGGAGTGCACCGAGCTCGCGACCACCCTGAAGCGCGACGCCGGCATCACCGACGGTGTCGAGTACACCCGGGTCGACGCCACGAACAGGTTCGCGGCGACACGCAAGGTCCTCTCGACCGGCGGATACTGAACGCCGTGCGTGGCGCCGTCGGCGCGAAAGCGCGGTTCCTCCAGGTGTCAGACCTGCACTGTCTGCACGACACCTCCGGCTGGCACCGCGACAGCGAGCACCGGCGCACGACAACACCGCGTCCGCGGACTGGAGCGACGGTCGGTTCGGGTGGTGAAGGCGATCCTGTATCTGGAGAGCAACAACGCCGCCATGGCATCATCCGCGGCAGTCATCTGTCGCCGCTCGAGATGGACCGGGATCTGGTCAAGTCGCTCGAGAAGTGGTCCGGGCACGTCGTCATCGACGTCAGCGACGAACCCAACCGCCGGTTCACCAGGATCGAGAAGCGCGTTCCGTTCGCCTGAAAGGCACAAGCGGGTGAGCGCTCGTGTTCGACGAGCGGATGCATCACCCGGGTCGACGCGTGGAGTACGGCCGGCTGAACACCCGCCTGGAGGCTGCGAAGCTCACGCTGTCGCTGGTGTTCGGGCCGGACAACATGCACTCAGATCGAATGGTATTCCTATTTCCGCTATACCCGTCGGGAGCTGCACTATCGCGACCTCCCGGACGACTATCGCGGTGCGCTCGCCGATCACGGGTTGCTGCTGCGCGCCCGGCTCGGCAACTACTACCCGGGCCATCCGGAGGAACTTCGGCTCGCCCACCTGCGGCATCCGGAGATGGTGGACTGCCTGGTTGCGGAGTTCTCCCGCGTCGGTGCGACGGGCCGCTCAGCGTAGGAAGGGCGGCGGCTCCACGCCTACTTGGGGTAGGTACGCGTCGAGCATGAACCGCGTGCCGGTCGTGTGCCCGGGCCAGCAGGCGTGGGCCAGGCGTTGATCGGCGAAGATCGCGGTGCCGGGCGGCCCGAGCAGGCACCGCGCATCGTCGATCGAGTATTCGTGATCGAGATCGGTGTCGTCGCGTCCGTGCAGGTAGTCACCGAGGATCGCCTTCACCTTCTTCACCCGATCGCGATGCTAGCCGGGCACGACGAAGAACGGGCCGTTGGCCGGTTCCAGGACCGGAGTGAGGTAGACGAACGCCTTGTGCGTCGGCGGCCAGTGGCTTGTCGACGTGCAGGCCGCGCTTGGTGTCCGTATCGGGCCAGTCGATCTGGACCGTCACGCCGCCGACTCGAAGATCGAGCCCGGTGAACCCGGAGGCCTCTTGCTCGACGCGGCCCGACGAGCTCAGCGCGCCGATGGTCGGGCTGAGTCGCTCGGCGCTGACCAGCTGGCGCACATTGACATCTCGCGACTGCCTGTCGGCGCGATCGCGCAACTTGGTGCCGCCGACTCCAGTCGTGCTCACCTCGCGATCGCCGAACCGCTCGAGATCGGCCATGATCGCACTCGTCTCGGCGGCGGTCACAAACCCGTGGCGGACGGCGTACGTCGACCACGCGGCTACTCGGCGTCGTCGAGGCGGAAGCCGACCTTCATCCCGACCTGGAAGTGCGCGACCTCGCCGTCAGCCACCTGGCCGCGGATCTCGCTGACTTCGAACCACTCGACGTTGCGCAGCGTCTGACTCGCGCGCGACACCCCGTTGCGGATCGCCTGCTGCAGGCTGTCCGGTGAGCTGCCGACGATCTCGGTGACGCGGTACACATGATCAGCCATCTCAGACCTCCGGTGGATTGACTGCTCTGCTCCCACACTTGTCCGCGACGCGGCCCTTTGGCAACCCGGGGTATTGACCCGGACGACGGATTCACGCCAGGGTGACCATGCCTCACGAGGATGTGGGGGCAGGGATGCAGCGTCACCTCGGGATTCGTTCGGCGGCCGTGGCAGCACTGGCGCTCGGGACAACCGTCGCGATCGGCATTCCCAACTCCGGTGCCACGCCCACCGCTGCCCCGACCCGACGGCGGTGTTCGGAAGCTGCCCGGACGGCACCCCGGACGGTGCGCGCTGCGGCACCGTCGCGGTACCGCTGGACCGCGCCGACCCGGCCGCCAAACTGCTCCACATCGCGTTCGAGCTCTTCCCGGCGCGCGACACGTCGCAGCCGGCGATCAGCACCGTGGTGTTCTCCAGCGGCGGCCCCGGCGTGTCGAACATCGCCAACGCCGCGTTCCTGGCCGAGCGGTTCGCGCCGGTGCTCGATCGGCACGACCTGCTACTGATCGATCACCGTGGTACCGGCCCGTCCGACGCGATCGACTGCCCGGGCCTGCAGCACGTCCAGGGCGATCAGACCGTCGCCGCCCGCGAGTGCGGTGCGCAGCTCGGTGCGGCGGCATCGCGGTACGGCTCGGGCGACGTCGCGGACGACGTCGACGACGTGCGCGCCGCGCTGGGCATCGACAAGATCGATTACTTCGGGGTGTCCTACGGCGCGGTCGACGTGCGCGCCTACGCGTACCGGCACGCCGACCACCTGCGCTCGGCGGTGTTCGACTCGCCGTACAACTCGCAGGACCCGTCGTTCGTGCGCACGCTGCCGACCGCGATGCAGCGGATCTCGGTGCTGGTCTGCGAGCGCTCGCCGAGTTGCGCGGCGGCCTACCCGAACCCGCGACGGACGTTCGTAGAGCTCGTGCGGACCTTGCGGCGGCATCCGGTCAGCGGAGTCGGCTACGACGCGAACGGGACTGCGCGCACCCTGGTGGTCGACGAGGCGGCGTTGCTCGGAGTGCTCTACAACGACTACTTCGCCAACCCCGCGTTCCTGAACCAGGGCGAGGTGTTCGCGGCCGCGACGGCGCTGCAGCACGGCGACTCGACACCGCTGCTGCGGCTGGTGGCCGAGAGCCCGACGCCCACGGACTTCGGGCCGGCCGACGGGTTCTCCTCGGTCGGTGCCGACTACGCGTTCTTTTGCGCCGACTCGAACTTCCCGTGGGACAAGAACGCTCCGGAAGCGACCCGCGAGGCGCACTACCAGGTGGCGCTCGCGGCGTTGCCGGCCAACGCCACCCACCCCTTCACGCCGTCGGTGTGGGCCGCGTTCATCGCCAGCCAACCGGTGCTGCTGATCCCGGGCGCCGATGCCTGCGTGCCGTGGCCGCGGCCGGTGCGGCCCAACCGCCGCGCCGCTTCCCGGACAACCAGCCGTTCCCGGCCGACGTGCCCGCGCTCGTGCTCGGCGGCGGTCTCGACTACCTCGACATCAACTCCGAGCGCAGCCTGATGCCGCTCATCCCCAGCGGCACGTTCGTGGCGGTCGCCAACGCCGGCCACGTGACGACCTACTGGAACCCGTGCGCGCAGGCGATCGCGCTGCGGTTCGTCGCGACGCTCGAGACCGGCGACACCGGCTGTGCCGCCGACCCGCAGGGCGCGATGACCTATCCCTTCGGTGGCACCGGTGTGCTGCAGCTGCGCGGCGTGGCCGGCTTCCCGACCGTTGCCGCCCACGCGGTCGCCGGGCAGCCGGTCTCCGGCAAGCCCGCCGGCTCGTTGCTCGACCGCAAGGTCGCCGACGTCGCTTGGCTGACGGCCACCGACGCCATCTACCAGTCCTACCGCCTCACCGGCAGCACCGGCCGCGCGTTGCGCGGGGGCACCATCGCGGTGAGCACCTCGGCGGCCGGCACCCAGGTCGATTTGCACGCAGCGCGGTTCACCGACGACGTCGCCGTCTCCGGCGCGGTGACGATGGATGCCGCGCAGCGGGTCACCGGCCGGGTCGTCGTCACGGGGCCGAACGGCTCGCGCGGGTCGTTGAAGCTGCACGGCGTGCTCTGGGATCCGGCCCGGCCGCTCGCCACCATCTCGGGCAAGCTCGGCGGCGATCGGGTCACCGTGGTGACTCAGACGCGCTAGTCGCTATCGTGGCGCACCATGCCATCGTTGCGGACCGCCTGGTCGCGACTGCTCCGTGCCCTGCGCGGCGGCCCCGCACCGCGCGCCGAGGAGGCGAGCGGGCCGCTGCGCTTCGACTACCGCCCGCGCCGCGACGGCAAGCCCGACCCCGGCGAGATCGTGTGGGCGTGGGTGCCGTTCGAGGAGAACGACGGGCGCGGCAAGGACCGGCCGGTGCTCATCATCTCTCGCGAACGCAACCAGTTGCTCGCGCTCATGCTCACCAGCAAGGACCACAACCGCGACGCGGCATGGGAGGCCCGGCACGGCCGGTACTGGTTCGACATCGGCGCCGGCGCCTGGGACCGGCAGGGCCGCCCGAGCGAGGTGCGCCTGGACCGGGTCCTGCGGCTCCCGGTCGGCGCCGTGCGCCGCGAGGGTGCCGCGCTCGACCGCGCCCGCTTCGACCAGATCGCCGCCGCCGCGCAGCAGCTGCACGCGCGCCGCTGAGGTCGCTGCCCAGGTACGCGCGCCCATGCCAACGGCAATCAGTGTGCACGTTCGTACGCACGTCGGCAACGCTGCACCAGCTGCCGCAACCCTCGTCGAGGTTACAACCAGCGTTTGTGCTTGAAGATCAGGTACAGCAGCCCGGCGATGACGAGCATCAAGGCGATCGAGGTGTAGAAACCGGCCCGCTCGCCGTAGCCGGGGTAGGGGATGTTCTGTCCGAAGAAGCCGGTCACCGCGGTCGGCACCGCCACGATGGCCACCCAGGCGGTGATCTTGCGCATGTCGTCGTTCTGCTGCACCGAGGTCGCCGAGAGGTCTTCGGCCGCGATCGTCATGTGGGTGCTGGTGCGGGTCTGGAAGAACTCGATCACGCCGTGCAGGAACTCACGTTGGCTCTCGGCCATGCTCGACACCATCTCGAAGCGATCGGCAAGGTCGGCCGCCAGCGTCTTCTGGTCGTCGGTCAGGAACCGCGCCAGTCGCGCGAGCCGGTCGTAGCTCGCCGTGCTGTGCACCGCCATGGTGCGGATGGCCAGCAACTCGTACCAGACCTTGAACAGCTCCTCGAGGAAACCCTCGGTGTCCTCCGTGGCCTTACCGAGCATCACCTGCTGTTCGAGGCGGCCGGATTCGGCCGCGAGCTGCGCGACGAGGTCGACTTCGCGCCTGATCATCGAGGACACTACCGCGGCGGAGAGCTCGAAGGCACTGCGGGGACGCAGGTGCTGGTTCTCGATGCGCCGGCGCACCGCCTCGGTGTCGAGGTAGGCGACCGCCGGGTCGACGACGGCGTTCAGCGGGCCGTGCACGGTGACCAGGAAGTTGGCGCCCAGGAACTGATCCAGCTCGATGTAGTGCACGTGTCCGCGGCTGCCGATCTCCGGTGCGTGCACTGCGGTGAACACGTGGTCCTCGTAGGTGTAGATCTTGGAGATGTGGTTTCGCTCCATGCAGTCGCGAACCGCGATCTCGTGGAACCCGAAGACCTCGGTGAGCACTTCGGCGTCGGCCGTGCGACACAGCGGGACGTCGACCCACACCAGCGAGTCGTGGGCCTCGAGCAGCCGCTTCAGCTCCTCGACCGGACGGCGTTCGAGCCCGGCGTCGGAGATCAGGTACACGTCCACGACTACCGCCTCTCGCGCGATCGGCCCTCCAGTGTCTACCCGCCCGGCTGCAACCCGTCCCACGACCACCGGGGCATCGCCAGATCCGCCGGGACTCGGGCCTCGCCGTCGGGGTAGAGCAGCACCTCGTCGACCGCCCATCGCATGTAGTCGAGCAGGACGGCGCGCAAGTCCGGGTCGGAGGGCAGCCCGGCGTCGTCGGCGGCGGCCGCGAAGCACTCGACGAACCGACGCCCGAGATCGGACATGTCACCGTTGCCCGCATGCATGCGCAGTACGCCGGAATGGTCCCCGCACTCCGTCGAGTAGCGCGGCGGGCCGCCGAAGACCTCGGCCCAGTAGGCGGCGAGCCGTTCGACGTGCTGCGGGTGCTGGTCGGGATGGGAGAACGGGTGGTTCAATTCGGGGTCGGCCAGGCAGCGGGCATGGTGGGCCCGGGCGAGTGCCAGGAAGGCGGCATCGCCGCCGGCGAATTCGTAGAGGGATGGCCGCATGGGTTCGAGGGTGGCATGCCGCTCACGCGATTTGCTGCTGCGCCCGGACGGTCTTGATCGCTGCCGACAGCGTCGCGACGTCGAACGCCTCGTAATGGCGCTGGCCGTTGATGAAGAAGGTCGGCGTGCCGGACACGCCGCTGAGGTCGGCCGACTCGACGTCCTGGTCGATCCGCGCGGCGTGGACGTGGCGTTTCAGATCGGCGTGGAAGCGGCCCGCGTCCAATCCGAGCAGCTCGGCATACGCGACGAGATCGACGGCACGCAGCCGGTCCTGATGGTCGAGCAGCAGGTCGTGCATGGGCCAGAACGCGCCCTGCGCGGCTGCCGCCTCCGCGGCCTCGGCGGCGAGCTGGGCCTCGGGGTGGACGTCGGTCAGCGGGAGGTGTCGCCATACGTAGCGCACGTCGGTGTCGCTGAGCAACTGCCGAACCACGGGTTCGGCCTGGCCGCAGTACGGGCATTCGAAGTCGCCGAACTCGATGATCGTGATCGGCGCGTCGGCCGGGCCGCGGATGTGGTCGCGTGCCGGGTCGACCTCGGGGATGAGGTCCTGGATCAGGTTCGCGTCGCCGAGCAGCGCCTTGGCGCGTCGGGCCGGGGAGAGCAGCGCGGTCAGCCGGAACACCAGCCAGGTGAGCACCGAGGCCGCGGCCGCGGCCGACAGCGCGCCGAGCTTGGCCTCGTTCAGCTGCGCGCCGTGGAAGGCGCGATCGGCGATCAGCAGGGCGACGGTGAACCCGATGCCCGCGATCGTTCCGCTGCCGATCACCGACGCCCAACCCACCGGCGGCCGTATCCGTCCGTGGCTGAACCGGGTCACCGCCCAGGACGTGGCGACGACCGCGATCGGTTTGCCGACCACGTAGCCGATGAGCACGCCGAGGGTGATCGGCGCGGTGTAGGCGCGGGCGAGGAAGTCGGCATCGAGCACGATGCCGGCGTTCGCCAGGGCGAACAACGGCACGATGAGGTAGCTCGTCCAGGGGTGGTAGAAGGTCTGCAGCCGCGCGTTGGGGGACAGGGTGGAGGTCAGCCCGGCGGTGGCCGAGCGGGCGAGTTCGGGGGTGGGCTGCTCCCGGAAGCGGCGCACCAGCCCGGTCGCCTCTTCCAGGTCGCCGCGGTTGGGCGTGTACGCCGATGCGGACAGCCCGATGGCCAGCCCCGCGACCACCGGATCGATGCCGCTGGCCATCAACGCCGCCCACACGAGGATGCCGAGCAGCGTGTAGACCGAGCGCCGGCGCAGATGCAGTGCCGTGGCGACCATCAGGAGCGCGAACGCGGCGATCGCCAGCAGCAGCGGTCCCCAGACGATCTGCTCGCTGTAGACCACCGCGATCACCACGAGCGCCGCGAGGTCGTCGACGACGAAGATCGTCAGCAGGAACACCCGTACCCGGTCGGGGACGTTGCGGCCGAGCAGCGCGAGCAGCCCGAGCGCCAGCGCCGTGTCGGTGGACATCGCCACCCCCCAGCCGTGCGCGCTGCTGTGGCCGGCGTTGATCGCCAGATAGATCGCGACCGGCACGACCATCCCGACCAGCCCGGCCGCGATCGGCAGCACGAAGCGGCGCCGCTCGCGTAGGTCGCCGAGATCGAATTCGCGCCGCGCCTCCAACCCCACGACGAGGAAGAACAGCGTCATCAGGCCGCTGTTGATCCAGGTGCGCAGGTCGTAGTCGGCCCCGAACGAACCCAGCCGGATCGACGAAATGCGTTCCCCAGACCCGCTCGTAGGAGCCGGCGTCGACATTGGCCCAAACCAGCGCCGCGGCGATCGCGGTGACCAGCACACCGGCGCTGCCGGACTCGGTCTGCAGGAACGCCCGCAGCGGCGCCGAGCGCCTGCGCGCCCACAACGTCCGACCCCGCCAGATCGACGACGCAGGCGTGGCGTCAGACATCGCGGCCCACGAGAACAGAGCCTACGACCCGCGGTCCGGACGGACGGGTCAGCCGCGCAACGAGGGCAGGTTGACCAGCATGGCCTCCTGCGTGCTGCGGGCGATCACCACCACCGCCTCGGTGTCCGGATCGTTGTTCTCTTCCCGGTGCGGTGTGTACGGCGGGACGAAGACGTAGTCGCCGGGCTGCGTCGTGATCCGCCGCTCCACGCCGGTGCGCTCGTCGAGGAAGACGAACTCCGGGCTGCCCGAGACCACGTAGATCGCCGTTTCCGACTCGCCGTGGTGATGATCACCCGAGGCCATCGCCGGCTGGACGTGGGTCTGCCCCATCCACAGCCGCTCGGCGCCGACGGTCGTGGTGCTGATCGCGGCGAACCGCTGCATCCCGGACGTCTGGGCGGTCTCCGCGTTGATCTCGGTCGCGCGGACGTGCCGCAGGTTGGGGTGAAAGGCGTCGGTCATGGCTGTGCTTTCGTCGGGTTCCCAGCGTCGGAATCGTAGCTTGGCACCGACCGGCGCGCCCCGCTCGTACAATCGCCAGGTCCGAAGACCGAGCCGCGTTTGTGGCGTGTGATCCAAAGGAGCCGTCGCGCCGGTGCCGCAGCCCACGTTCAGCATCGTCGTCCCTGTGCACAATGTCCGCGCTTACTTGCGCGAGTGCATCGAGTCGATCCTGTCTCAGTCGTTCACCGATTTCGAACTGATAGCCATCGACGATGCGTCCCCGGACGGAAGCGGCGACGTGCTGGACGAATACGCGTCCGAGGATCCGCGAGTCACGGTGCGGCACCTCCCTAGGAATGTCGGTCTGGGCCCCGCCCGTGACGTCGGGATCGATGCGGCGACCGGTCGCTATCTGCTCTTCGTCGACGGCGACGACACCCTAACCCCGGATTCACTGGCCGCGATCGCGGCCAAGGTCGAGAGCACCGGGCACCCGGACATCGTCGTCTTCGACTATGCGCGGACCTACTGGAACGCGTCGGTGCAGCGCAACATCCTCGCGGACGTCTTCGCGCGCCCCGGACCCGACGTGGTGAACGTCGCGGACCGTTCAGATCTGCTCACCCTCCTCATGGTGGTATGGAACAAGGCCTACCGGCTCGACTTCGTCCGCGAACATGGATTCCGATTTCCGAAGGGCTATTACGAAGATCTGCCGTGGACGTACCCGGCGATGTTGATCGCGCAGCGGATCGCGATCCTCGATCGCGTCTGCTATCACTACCGCCAGCGCCGACACGGGAACATCCTCCGCAGCTCGAACCGCGGCCACCTCGACGTCTTCGGCCAGTACGCGCGGGTGTTCGCCTACATCGACGCCAACCCCGAGCTGGAGCGCTGGCGGACGTTCATGTTCCGGCGGATGAATCGACACCTGCTCGAGATCCTCACCAACCCGCGGCGAGTTTCGCCGGCGCTCAAACAGGATTTCTTCGATGCGTTCGCCGAATCCTTCGCCGCGCACCGCCCGGCGAAGTACAAGATCCCGGCGGGTCGACCTGGTGCCAAGCTGCGCGCCGTCGCGCGCCGTGACTATCGTGCGTTCCAGGTCCTCGACGTGGTCGCGCAAACCGAACGCACCGCGAAACGCGAGATCACAAAGGCGCGGCGAGGGCTTGATCGTAAGGTGTCGAAGGGTAAGCGCGGCCTGATCCGCGCTTACTACCACGCCCAGCTCCACCGGCCGATCGATGAAAATTTGGCGATCTACTCGGCGTACTGGTCGACGAACTACGCCTGCAACCCGGCCGCGATCTACGAGAAGGCCAAGGAGCTCGCACCGCACGTTCGCGGCGTGTGGGTGATCCAGCATCAGCACGTCGACCGCATTCCGGCCGGTGTCGACTACGTGAAGCTGCAGAGTCCCGAGTACTACCGGGTGATGGCAACCGCCAAGTATTTCGTCAACAACGTCAACTTCGGCTCGAACATCGTCAAGCGCCCCGGGACCGTGCACGTGCAGACCCAGCACGGCACGCCGCTGAAGTCGATGGGCCTCGGCCTGCTGAACTACCCGGTCGGCGCGGCAGGAATGGACTTCCCCAAGCTCATGCAGCGCAGCGACCGGTGGGATTACCTCGTGTCGGCGAACCGCTTCTCCAGCGAGGTCTGGGAGCGCTCGTTCCCGAACTCGTACGTCACCCTCGAGGTGGGCTATCCGCGTAACGACCGGCTGGTCACCGCGACCGAGGCGGAGGCCGCGCGGGTCCGAGCCGAACTCGGGCTCCCCGCGGACAAGACGGTCGTGCTTTACGCGCCGACCTTCCGAGACTGGATCCGCGATCAGTTCGACTCGCCGATCGACCTCCTGGACTTCTGCGAGCGGATCGGCGACGACTACGTCGTGCTCGTGCGCGGTCACTACTTCACCGAGCGGGACGAGCGCCTCGTGCGGTTGGAGGAGAAGGGCCTGCTGCGAGACGTGTCGGTCTTATCCGTCGATCGAGGACCTGATGATCGCGTCGGACGTCATTGATCACGGACTACTCCTCGGTGATGTTCGACTACGCAAACCTCGATCGGCCGATCGTGATCTACGCGCCGGACTGGGACGCGTATTCGCGGGTTCGCGGTGTGAACTTCGACCTGTTGGCCGCGCCGCCCGGCGCCGTCGAGACGACCCAGGACGGGCTGATCGAAGCCTTCCAGACCGAGCGGTACCTCGACTCGGCGAACGCGGCCCGGCGCAAGGAGTTCGCGCACACCTTTTGCGAGTGGGACGACGGCCACGCGGCCGAACGCGTCGTGCGCCGGGTCTTCCTCGGCGGTCTCGACTCACACGCGCAACTCGCCACGGGCGTGGCGCAAAGCGACGCCGGTCCGCAGGGAGACGGGGGGCCGCTGGCGCAGTAGTGACGCTGGTCGCAGCGACAGGATCAGCCCTTTTCAGGTAAACGGATTTTCGCCCGTGCCTTCGCCGGCATGAGATGCCATGCCTCGGTTAAGAATGGGCGGAGTGGCTCCGGGACGTCCTGGCGATCGACATTTCGCAGCGACCGGCGCGGTGGACGCATGGTCCGCAAGGCGCGCCTCGAAGCGTTTTGTATCAGCGGCTCGCTGTACGCGCACAGCAGCAAGTTCCTTGCGTAGGCGATCAGCGTCGGACGGTCTGGCCTTACGCCTGAACTGGACGAGCAGCAGGTCATGTCCGTGGACTTCTTCCTCCTGGCAGCGCCAACGATCGTCTGTGCCGAGGGTGCGTGTCAATACGTCGAGGTATGGGGACGGATCACCCAGGTCGCATACATCTTGCTGAGGGTGAGAGCAAAGGGGATCAACCCGTCCGTGGCCACGGCCTCCCAAGTCGCCGCGGCAACGCCCGGGGTGTGATGCGACCTGTAGTCGTCGAACACGACCAAACCGTTGGGCTGGCATGACTCGTGCCACTGAAAGCATCAGTGCGAACTTGTGGATACAGGCGGGACGCGTCCACATGCATGAAGCGCACGCTGCTGGGCGGCACGTGATTCACGACCTCGGTACTTTGGCCCTCGACTATCTCAGGCACTGGCTCATGGAACGCCAGATAGTTGCTCTCGAATTGCTGACGCGTCAGAACCGAGTAGCTCCGCTTGTTCTCGGCCTGATTGGAGGTGTCAGCGACAATCTTCTGGACGTCTCCCGAACAGGCTCCACCACGACGAAACGTTCGTTCGGCCGCACGTGCGACCCGATGATCACTGCGCTGCGCCCGAGGTAAGCACCCAACTCGACGACGTGACCGGGCTCGGATTGTGCGTCGAGCAAGAGATCGAGTATCACCGGTCGTCCGGGATGAGTTGGGAACCCGCAATTTCGGTGTAATCCTTGGGTTTACCTGATCTCTTGCCATGTGCGGAGTCTAGCGAGCATACTCAGTTCACATGTCGAGCGCCTTCGAACCTTGGCGGTAGCGGCCGTCCTTCCCTGTTGGCCGAAGAACGCGTCGACGACTCGCGCCGCAGCCTTCCCGTCGTCCCAGGGCGCGAACCGCTACGGAACGCCGAGTACCTGGTCGTCATATTCGGCGCGCACGATGTCGATCTTGGCGAGGACTTCGGCCAGCTGGGCGACATCGGTGTAGAGCGGGCCGGGTGCGGCCTCCTCGAGGTCGAAGTACATGCCTCGTGTGGCGACGAACTTCTTCAGGTCAGGGGTGAAGAACGCCATGGGTTTCCCGGTGACCGCGTAGTCGAACATCACCGACGAGTAGTCGGTGATCAACGCGTCGGACGCGAGGTACAGATCGTTGATGTCCGGATAGCGGGTCACGTCGACGAGGCGGTCGTCGCTGCGGTCCGCGTGGTTGTCGCGCGCGTTGAAACTGTGGCCTCGCAGCAGGACGTACCAGTCCGGGCCGAGCAGTGACATTAGCTTCGAAAGATCCAGCCCGTCGAACAGCTCGGCTCGTCCAGCCATGCCGTTGGCTCTCCCGGTAGGTCGGCGCATAGAGCAGGATCTTCGCGGGTTCGGGCATACCGAGCGTTCGCGCGCGCCGCTGCCGAGTCGACCCGGAGAGGGCGGCGAGCCGGTCGTTGCGGGGGTAGCCCAGTTCCAGCACCTCCCCGTTGTACAAGAACTCCGTCGGGAGCAGGGCTGTGAAGTACGGACTCGGCGAGGCGAACACGTCCCAGTCGGGGGACTCCTCGGCAATCTGGTCGAGTCGCGATTCGGCCGCTTCCGCTGTCTGGCCTCGGACGCCCCGATGTACTTCAGTGGGGTCCCGTGCCAGGTCTGCAGGTACCGCTGGCCAGGGTCCTTCACCAAACCCCAGATCGCGCCGTAGTTGTTCACGATGAAACGGCTGGTGTTCAGCTTCGTGAACCACTCTGCGCTGCCCTTGACGACCGGGATGCCCTCCTCAGGTACGGGCACGCTCAGGTCTTCGACACCCCAGTAGAGCCGCAGCGGACTCTCTCGCCGGCGTAGTTCGCGGTGGAGTGCGAGACCGCTGTCCGCGACGCTGCCGCCGAGATCGACGCAGAAGAACACCGCGGTCTCGAGTTCCCGCGGGCTCGTACTGCATTGTGCGATCACGCGTTGGCGCTGGTAACGACCAAGCATCTCAGTGGCGACCGGCGCGGCGATCTGAACGCCGACGCGCGCCCAGGACCGTCGCTCGAGCTTGGTCTTTATGAAGTCGTCGAGGTACTCGCTGGGCAGCTCGACCGCCGCGGAATCACTGACGACGACAGTGACGTCTTCGCCGTTGTCTGCTCGGCCACAGAGCGCGTAGCTGCCGCTCCGGAGCGGGCGAACCACGCCGCTGAGATCCGGCCTGGTGGCAGAGATCCGGGCGTCGAAGCGACCATCCGCAATATGTGCGTCAACCCACTGGTCCGGTGCACCCGACCCAGGCCCGAGGCCGAGGCCGAGATCCGTCAGCGCGAAAAGCGCGCCGGTCACCTCGAGCTCGCCGTCCTTGGTGTACCGGATCGAGTCGATGACCGCGGTGCGATACCGACCCTCGACCACGAGGCGGCGCATTCGGGTGACCACTGCCCGAAGGCCGGATTCGTTCGGTTCCGCGGCGGTCGGGAACGAGGCGGGCGCGAGAATCGGCACCCGTCGCCCACCGACCAGCGCGTAGGCTCGCCAGGTGGTCGGCGTGCCGACGGCGGCTCGGGGCAGCTCGACGGTGAACAAGCCTTGCCGCGTCTGTCTGGCGGTGCGGATGTCGGTGTCCCCGGACACGACCAGCACGACACCGCTCGGCGCCTGTGTTTCGGCCGCCGAGAACTCCACCGTGAGCTGCGAACCGTTGAGCGTGAAAGTACTCGCGAACAGCCCGTTCCGCTCGAACTGCAGCCGCAGAGGTTGCCCCTTGTCGGTCTTGGCCATCGCAAGAGTGCCGTCGGAGAGCACGGCCGCACCGACCACGGCGGCCGATCCGCCCAGCCAGATCTTGGTCAGCTCGGTAGTGCGGACCACCTCGCCGTCGGTGACAGATACCGCGAAGGACCACTCCCGTGATCCGGCCATCGGTCCGGTCCACTCGGCCGCGACGTCGATATCGCAACGGAACCCGTCGAAGTCGTGCGCCGAGGACACGTCGCCAGCCCAGCGCGCGGACTCCGGCGACGGTACCCGTACGACCGGCAGCACCACCGACCGTGCGCCGTAAATCTCGGTGGCGACGAGCTCGATGTGCTGTCCGCCGTCGGACAGGTATCTCGTATACGCGTACCCGAACACGCTGAGCACGGTCGGCTCACTCAGCAGCGCACCGCCGTGACGTTCGCGATGTTTTCCGCGGCCGAGTCCATGTCGAGGATGGCGGGGGGCACGCCTCTAGTGCAACTGGGCATGTGCTCGTGTCGAGGACGACCCGTACGCCGGCCTGGCCAAGGGGCGGCGCCTCCCGCACGTCGGCGTACCAGTTCCGGAACGCCTCGACGTCACCGGTGCGGTCGTGTTCGAACAGCCAGTACGCGACCCTACGATCGGCGGGGATGAGGCGATCGCACGGTCCGAGGCATTCGGCCAGTACCGCTTGACGACCTGCTCGATGCGTTCGATGGCCTGTTCGTCCGCGCCGTCCATCTCCCGGACGTAGATCCACAGATCACCCTCGAGGATCTTGAGAATGAGGCGATCGGCGACCCAGGAGCCACGTGATTGGCGCGGATCAGCGCATCGACCTTGTCGATCATCTCGAACCGGTCACCGATGTTGCGCGCTTCGTGTAGCCGCTGAGTAATCGAGTCGCCCTCGTCGCGTAACCGCCACACGTAGACGGGCCGCGAGAGCACATCGATGGACTTCGCCCGCATGAACGCGGTGAAGATCGGGACGATGTCCTCGTACAGCTTGTCGACCGGGAACGACGGACCGCGTTGAGGAAGAATTTGCGCCGGAAGACCTTGTTCCACGCGACCGTGTCGAAGACAAGTTCTGGATTGTCGCCGAGATGGATGCCACGCTGACGGTCGCGTGTGACCGCGACTGGTTCCACGCCTGGTACTCGCGGTTGCCCTGTCGTCGCATGACGTTGCCGGTCGCAAGGTCGGAGCCGGACTTGCGCATGGACGGGATCAGCGCCTCGTACGCGCCTGGGAGGACGTAGTCGTCGCTGTCGATGAACACGAGGTACCTGCCACGGGCGGCGGCGATGCCGGTGTTGCGGGCCGCGCCTAGGCCGGCATTGCGTTTGTGGATGACGCGTACCCGCTTGTCGCTGCGCGCGAACTCGTCACACATCCCACCGGAGGAATCGGTGGACCCGTCATCGACAAGGATGAGTTCGATGTTGCGGTAGCTCTGGGTCAGGACGCTGCCCACTGCCTCCGCGAGGTACCCTCCACGTTGTAGACGGGCATGACAACGCTCAGCCGGCCGAGCGGTAAGTCGGCAACCCGGGCCTGTGCCTGTCGTCGAACGCGGGCCACCCCGCGCTGCGCGCTGACGGGAGCCGTCGGTAGCTCGCCTGTGCGAGGGCGTTGACCCGACTCCTTGGCGGCATGCCACTCCTCGTCTATCTGTGCGGACGAACCGGACCGCACACCGCCGAAACGGCGCGCAAACACCCGGGGCTGGGCCGCCCGCGTTGATCACCGCAAGGGTAACCAATCGGTTGGGGCGTCAACCGCAGTGACGATGGCCCGCTTAGCCGTGTCGCTGAGGTGAACGCGGAATGGCCGCTACCCTAACCCGAGGCATTGTCGACGGCCACGACCATCGCAGACCGCGGGGACATAGGCGCGGGACAGCTCACCGGCATCACAGGAGGAGATGGATGACGCACCCGGACCGTCGCCGATCGGTCACACGCGCTCAAGCGGCGTGCCCGACGGACTGTGGAGAAGGCCACCCGACGAGTACGAAATGTCCGGTTGCCGCGGCGTGAAACTACGGTCTGGAGCGGAACGAGTCGCGGACCATCGGCATGGTCGAGCAATTCGAGGGTGACCAGGTCGTCGGCTGGGTCGTCGGGCCTCCGGAAGACTTCCCGGTGCGTGTCTCGCTGTCGTGAACGAGGCCGAGGTGGCAACGACGTGGGCCGAAGCAGCCAATCGGCCGCCAACACCTGGCAGATGCCCGGGCGTTCCGCTTTGCAATGGCCGACATCTGGTCGTAGACTGCAAGAAGACTGATCGAATGTCCGTTCGGATTGCGGGAGCAGTACTCCCCATCGCGAGCAAGGGCGTATTCAAGAAGCCTGGCCGCGATGGCAAGTACGGGCTTCCCGGACCTGCAGCGCAAGCTGCGCGGCGAATACGTCATGAGCGGACCGGCCGCCTACAGGTGTCGAAGAAACTGGACACCGCCTGGCAGGGTCGGGTGTTCACCCTCTACGACCGAGTGAGCGAGGTGCTCTCTCGCAAGTACGGGTACGACGCGTTCCTCATCTATGGATCGCTGCTCGGTTGGATGTGCGCGAGGGCGGCTCCATCGGACACGACGTCGACTTCGACGCTGCCTACATCTCCCAGTTCTCCGACCCGAAGGCGGTGGCGGATGAATTGCGCGACATCGCGTTCACGCTGATCGATGCCGGCTTCGACATCATTTGCAAAACCACCGCGCTGCACTCTCGGACCCGAAGAACCGGCGCACCAGGATCGACATCTTTCACCTCTACTTCGACGAGGACGGTCTATTGGCTTTCCCGTTCGGCGTGGCTGGGACGAAAACCATCAGCAAGTCGGGCTGGGCGGGGATCGGCGACGGCCGGATGGCTGGCCATGCGGTCAAGGTGCCCGTCGATGCGGAGCAGGTCGTCGCCCATATGTACGGGCCATCCTGGCGCACCCTCCCGGGGTTCAGCTGGCCACGCTATCGCGTCGGGTGGGGCGGTGGCCACCTTCCGGTCTCGTACTGCGAGGAGGTTTATGGGCGAACTTCTATGCGCGCTACGAGTTGACGTCCGGCTCGACCTTCTGCGACGCGATCCAGGCGAGGGATGATTTGCCTCTTACGGTTCTCGACATCGGGTGCGGCGATGGACGCGACAGCTTCGCCTTCGCCCGCGCTGGTTGGCAGGCGTTCGGCCTCGACCGTTCCCACGTGGGCGTCCAGCATGCCGGCAAGAAGGCGACTGCGGACGGGCTGGAGTCGTGACTGGCGTTCATGGCGGGCGACGTCGCCGATTCCGAATGGTCGGTGCCCTGGTCAAGGCAGCTCGGGAGGTATCCGACGGCGGCCCTGTGTTGTTCTATATGCGGTTCTTCCTGCACTCGATTCCCGAGGATGTCCAAGACGCGCTCATGTCGACCATCGCCGCCCTCGCGCGTCCCGGCGACGCGCTGGCCGCCGAATTCCTACTGAGAAGGACGAGGCGACCCGCAAGACCTTCGGCGGCCACTATCGGCGGTACCAGAACGGCTGGGCTTTCGGCGAAACGCTGCGCAATCGCCTCGGCTTCGACGTCGTGCACGAGGAGGAGGGACCGGCCTCGCTCCCTACAAGAACGAGGACCCGGTGCTCTACCGCGTGGTCGCCACCAAGCCGGACGCCGCCTGAAGAAGTGCGAACCGGTAGATCGTCCACGGCGGTCAGGTAGCTGTAGTGGTCCGGCAGGTGCGGGTCGAACAGGTCACGCGCCGCGCAAGAGTCGTCGTCGGGCGCGTGCGGCGCGCAATCGTGTCGTTCTCGAAGCGCGGTCCGAAGGCGGCGACCCCGCCGACCAGCAGGCCGATCGGGCTGGTGGAGGTCTTCGAACCTCGCGAGATAGTCGGCTGGGTGGTCGCCGATGCTCGACCACCTTCCGATTCGGGTCACGTTGCATGTCAACGACTTGGAAGTCGCCGCCCGACTTGGGCTAAGCCGACCCCCTCGAAGCGCAACACCTGGGAGCGCAGCTTGCTAGTTCCGCTTCGCGCTGGGTGGCATCTGGAGGTACTGCAATAGGACGGACCAAGTCACCGTGCGCATCGCTGATCGCCCGTTACCCATCGCACGGAAGGGCGCCTACAAGCGCTCCTTCCGACGCTACGGCGCCGCAACGAGCGAGGAGCTCCGCGAGAAGTTCGAGGAAGGGCTCGTTTTCAGTCAAAACGGACGCGCTCGAGCTGTCCAAGAAGCTCGACGTGGATCTGGCAATCCGCCGTCCTTCGCCTGTACGAGCGGGTGTGCGAGGTGGTCCGCAGCGAGTATGGCTACGAACCATTCGTGATCTACGAGGGCTTTGGACTGGTGCGCGAAGGCGGCTTCATCGGGCACGACGTCGATTTCGATGCCGCGTTCCCACCAGCTGTCCCGACCGGCTGCTGCCGCGGAGATGCGCGACATCGCCCTGGCCCTGATCGCGGCCGGCTTCGATGTCGAGTGCAAGAAGACCGCGCTACACATTCACGACGCCGACGAGCCGAGCCTGCGGATCGACCTCTTCCATCTGTACTTCGACGAAAACGACGAGATCGTCTTCCCGTTCGGCATCGCCGGCCGCACCGAGTATACCATGGGCGGACTGGCGGGGGGCATCGAGGAGGCCAAGTTCGCAGGTCGGTTGGTGCGCGCCCCGATCAGTGCCGA
>CAVQZY010000009.1:0-127486 GCA_963718805.1 uncultured Actinomycetota bacterium
CACCTCCGTCGATCCGTATCTCGGGCGGCTGTCCGTGCTGCGGATCTTCTCCGGCACACTCACCCCGGAGACGCCCATCCACATCTCCGGGCACGGCGGCGCAGCCCGCGGCCACCCCGACCACGACGCCGACGACCGGGTCGGTCAGCTGTTCTCACCGCTCGGCGCGACGCTGCGCCCGATCGAGCGAGCGGTGGCCGGCGACATCTGCGCCGTCGGCCGGCTGGGCAGCGCCGAGACCGGCGACACGATCTCGGCGAAGGTGGCGCCGCTGCTGATGGCCCCGTGGGAGATGCCCGAGCCGCTGCTTCCGATCGCCGTGCAGGCCGCTACGCGCGCCGACGAGGACGCGCTGGCCAAGGCGCTGGGCCGGCTCACCGCCGGCGACCCCACGGTGCGCATCGAGCGGCATCCGGAGACCGCCCAGCTCATCCTGTGGTGTCTCGGCGAGGCCCACGCCGACGTCGTGCTGGAGCGGCTGCGGGCCACCGGCGCGCACGTCGACACCGTGCCGTTGCGGATCGGGCTGCGCGAGACCTTCACCAGCGAGGTCCGCGGGCACGGCCGGCTCGTCAAGCAGTCCGGCGGCCACGGCCAGTACGCCGTGTGCGATGTGATCGTCACCCCGCTGCCGCGCGGCTCGGGCGTGGAGTTCGCCGAGAAGGTCGTCGGCGGGGCGGTGCCGTCGCAGTTCATCAGCTCGGTGGAGAAGGGCGTGCGGACCCAGCTGACCCATGGCCTCAACAACGACCACGTGCCGGTCGTCGACGTGTTGGTCACACTCGTCGACGGCAAGGCCCACAGCGTCGACTCCTCCGACGCCGCGTTCCAGACCGCTGGGGCGCTCGCGGTCAAGGACGCCGCCGCGGCCAGCCCGCCCACCCTGCTCGAACCGCTGGCCCGGGTGGACATCACGGTGCCCGACGCGCACGTCGGGTCGGTGCTGTCGGACCTGTCCGGGCGCCGCGGCCGGGTCACCGGCACCGAGCCGGACCCGGCGGCGCGGGTCGGGATGGAACGCACGATCGTGCATGCCGAGCTGCCCGATGTCGAGCTGGTGCGCTACGCCACGGCGCTGCGTTCGATCAGCGCCGGCACCGGTCGGTTCCGCCGTGAGTTCGCGCGCTACGAGCTCGTGCCGCCGAACGTCGCGCCATCGTTACGGACGCCGGCGGAGGCGACCGCCTGATCGGCGGTTTCGGGTTCCGAAAGTCGCGCGGGCCGGCGCCGATCTTCGGACCCCTGCCCTACAGCCAGGTGCCGTCCCGCTCGACGCGCAACAGGTTCTCGGCCACCGTCTGCGCGGGCTGCAGTTGCGCCTTGATCGCGACGATCGCCGAACCGCGCACGATGCAGCCGCTGCCCGGCAGCGTCTCGTGCAGCATGTCCGGCTCGGCCTCGGCGAGATGGCGCCAGCGGCGGGCCACGGCGTTGGCGCTCGGGACGTCGGGCAGGTCGGTGCCGACGAGCACCCGGCTGCCACTGGCCAGCTCCAGCCAGACCTCGTGGCGGCTCACTTGTCCGGCAGCTTGAGCTTGGACAGGTCGGGCATCTGCATGCCCGGAGGCAGCCCCGGCGGCATGCCCTGACCACCCAGCCCGCCCGGTCCGAACGCACCCGGCGGCAGGCCCGCCGGCAGCCTCGGCGCAGTCGGGCCCCGCCCGCGCTGGTTCTTGCCCTTCTTGCCCTTGCGGTTGTTCTTCGGCGACTTGGTCGCGCTGCGTTGCGCATGCCCGGCATGCCCATGCTGCCCATCTGCTTCATCATCTTGCGGGCCTCGAAGAACCGGTCGACCAGCTGGTTGACGTCGGTGACCGTGACGCCGGAGCCGCTGGCGATCCGGAGCCGCCGCGAGCCGTTGATGATCTTCGGGTTCGGCCCGCTCGGCCGGGGTCATCGACCGGATGATCGCGGCGATCCGGTCGAGGTCCTGGTCGTCGATCTCGGCCAGCTGCGTCCTTCATCTGGCCCATGCCGGGCAGCATGCCGAGCATGTTGGCGATCGGGCCCATCCGGCGGATGGCCTGCATCTGCTCGAGGAAGTCGTCGAGGGTGAAGTCGTCGCCGGCCGCGAGCTTCGCGGCCATCGCCTCGGCCTGGTCCTCGTCGAAGGTGCTGCTCGGCCTGCTCGATCAGGGTGAGCACGTCGCCCATGCCGAGGATGCGGGAGGCCATCCGGTCGGGGTGGAAGACGTCGAAGTCCTCGAGCTTCTCGCCGGTGGAGGCGAACATGATCGGCTGGCCGGTGACCTCGCGGACCGACAGCGCGGCGCCACCGCGGGCGTCGCCGTCGAGCTTGGTCAGCACGACGCCGGTGAAGCCGACGCCGTCGCGGAACGCCTCGGCGGTGGTGACCGCGTCCTGGCCGACCATCGCGTCGACGACGAAGAGGATCTCGTCCGGGCTCGACCGCGTCGCGGATGTCGGCGGCCTGCTGCATCATCTCGGCGTCGATGCCGAGCCGGCCGGCGGTGTCGACGATGACGATGTCGTGCTGGGCCCGGCGGGCGTGCTCGATCGAGTCCGCGCGGCGCACCGCTGCACCGGGTCGCCGACGCCGTTGCCGGGCTCGCGGCGCGAAGACCTCGACGCCGGCCCGCTCGCCGACCACCTGGAGCTGGTTGACCGCGTTCGGGCGCTGCAGGTCGCAGGCGACCAGCAGCGGGGTGTGGCCCTGCCCCTTGAGCCAGCGGCCGAGCTTGCCGGCCAGCGTGGTCTTACCGGAGCCCTGCAGGCCGGCCAGCATGATCACCGTCGGCGGCTTCTTGGCGAAGACGCAGCCGGCGGGTCTCGCCGCCGAGGATCGCGACGAGCTCCTCGTTGACGATCTTGATGACCTGCTGCGCCGGGTTCAGCGCCTGGCTGACCTCCGCGCCGCGGGCCCGCTCCTTGACCGCGGCGATGAACTCCCGCACCACCGGCAGCGCGACGTCGGCCTCGAGCAGCGCGATCCGGATCTCGCGCGCGGTCGCGTCGATGTCGGCGTCGGAGAGCCGGCCCTTGCCGCGCAGGTTGGTGAAGACGCGGTCGAGCCGGTCGGACAGGGTGTCGAACACCTGCTCAGGGTACGTGGCGTGGGGGTAGGTTGACTCGCACACAGGATCTCGACCCGTCCACGGAGGGCGTCGTGCGGCGACTCGCAGCGTTGTGCCTCGGACTGGCCGCGATGGTGGCACTGGTCGTCGGGTTCAACAGTCCGGCCGGCGCGGCCGGGCAGAACTACGTCGCGCTGGGCGACTCGTACTCCTCCGGCGTCGGGGCCGGCAGCTAATCGGCAGGCAGTTGCGAGCGCAGCGCCAACGCCTATCCGGCCCTGTGGGCCAAGGCGCACGCGCCGTCGACGTTCGTGTCCGTGGCCTGCTCCGGCGCCGACACGTCCGACGTGATCAACAGCCAGCTCAGCGCGCTCGGCCCCGCGACGACGCTGGTGAGCCTGACCATCGGCGGCAACGACGAGGGCTTCAGCTCGATCATGGAGGACTGCGACCTGCGCGGCACCAGCACCTGCGTGCGCGAGATCAGCGCCGCCGAGGTCGACGCCGGCACGAACCTGCCCGCAAAGCTCGCCCGGGTGTTCGCCGGCATCGCGGCCCAGGCGCCGAACGCCCACGTGGTCCTGCTCGGCTACCCGCGGTTCTACGACCTCGCGGACAACTGCATCGGGCTGAGCCAGACGTCGCGGGCGAAGATCGACGAGGGCATCGACGTACTCGACGCGGTGCTCGCACAGGCCGCGGCCGACGCCGGGGTGACCTTCGCCGACGTGCGCAACGCGTTCAGCGGCCACGAGATCTGCGACAGCGACCGCTGGCTGCACTCGGTGAACATCCTCGACATCGAGGAGTCGTACCACCCGACCGCCGGCGGCCAGTCCGGCGGCTACCTGCCGGTGTTCACCACGGCGGCCTGAGCGCTATTCGGTTTCCGCAATCAGCCGCCGCATCCCGCTCAGCCACCGGTCCGGATCCGAGGCCTTCTGCGCCCAGAACCGGCCCACCTCGGCGTGCGGCAGGATCAGGAACTGCTCGCGCGCCAACGCGTCGACCACCACGTCGGCGACCTCGTCCGGCGAGATGATCTGACCCGACGCGGCGACCGCCTTTGCCGCGGAATCTCCTGCCTGTAGGGGATCCAACAGCATCGGCGTGGCCACACCGAGTGGGCACAGGACGCTCACGCCGATGCCACGCGAGCCGTAGGTGATCGACAACCACTCGGCCAGCCCGACCGCGCCGTGCTTCGTGACGGTGTACGGCGCGTCGCCGGGCGTGATGAGCAACCCGGCCGCAGACGCGGTGTTGAGCAGGTAGCCGCGACCGCGTTCGAGCATCGACGGCAGTACCGCGCGGGCGGCGTGCACCTGGGCCATGACGTTGACGTCGAAGGCGCGCTGCCAGATGCCGTCCGGGTCCTCGAGCCCGACACCGGTCAGGATCCCGGCGTTGGAGCAGAAGAGGTCGATGCGGCCCTCGCGGGACAGGGTGCGCTGCACCAGGTCGTCGACGGCCGCGGCGTCGGTGACGTCGACCGTCTCGGCGACGGCACCGACCTCCTCGGCGACCGCACCGACCCGGTCCGAGTCGCGGTCGACCACCACGACCGACGCCGCGCCGCCCGCGGCGAACCTGCGTGCGAACGCCGCGCCGATGCCACCCGCGCCGCCGGTGATCACGCACACCGAATCCTTGACGTCCATGTCAGACCTCCACTCCGAGCGCGGTCAGCACCAGGTCGGCGAGCTCGGTGCCGAGTTCGGCCGGCTTCTTCCGGCCGTTGGGGCGATACCACAGCGGCAGTTCGTTGACAAAGCCGAAGATCGTGAATGCGACGGTGTCGGCCCCGGCCACGGCCGCGAACGCGCCGCTCGCCTGACCGTCGCGGACCAGCCGGCGCACCGCGTCGTGATAGCGGCGGCGCGCCCGCCGGTACTCGGCGGTACGCGCGTCGTCGAGGCGGTGCATCTCGCGCCAGAACACCAGCGCCGGGCGGGCGCTGGCCGCGGTGGTCGTGACGAGATCGTCGATGATCGCGCGCAGGGTTTCGGCCGGCGGCAGGTCGCGGCGCCAGGATCTCGTCGAGGTTGTGCAGCTGCCGGACGATCAGGTCGCCGTACACCTCGTAGAGCAGCGCCTCCTTGCTCGCGAAGTGGTGGTAGAAGCCGCCTTTCGCCACCCCGGCACGGCTGATCACCTGGGACACGCTGGTGCCGTCGTAGCCGTGCTGGGCGAACAGCTCCACGGCGGCGTCGAGCACCCGCTCGCGCGCGCCGGACGCGGCTGGCGCGGGGCTCACCGGGCGGGGCGCAGTTCTTGGCGGGCGATGCTGCGCAGGTGCACCTCGTCCGGCCCGTCGGCGAGATGCAGGGTGCGTACCTGCGCCCAGGCCTCGGCGAGCGGAGTGTCGCACGGACACGCCGGCGGCACCGAAGGCCTGCATCGCCCGGTCCAGCACGTACGAAGCGGCGCGGGGCGCGGCGACCTTGATCGCGGCGATCTCGGTGCGGGCGTTCCTCGCGCCCACGGTGTCGATCAGCCAGGCCGCGTTGAGCACCAGCAGCCGGGCCTGGTCGATCGCCAGCCGGGACTCGGCGATCCACTCCTGCACCACGCCGTGCTGCGCGATCGGCGCACCGAAGGTCGAGCGGCGTCGCGGCGCGCGCGCACATCAGTTCCGAGCGCGCGCTCGGCCACCCCGAGCGAGCGCATGCAGTGGTGGATGCGGCCGGGCCCGAGCCGGGCCTGGGCCATCATGAACCCGCCGCCCCGCGGGCCGAGCAGGTTCGCCCGCGGTACCCGGACGTGGTCGTAGTGGATCATCGCCGTGGCCGCCGTGCGGCCCGTCGTCGTAGCCGAAGACCGTGGTCGAGCGCTCGATCGTGACGCCCGGGCGTGTCCAGCGGCACCAGGATCATCGAGTGCCGCGCGTAGGTGGCAGCGTCCGGATCGCTGACCCCCATCACGATCGCGAACTTGCACTCGGGCCGCATCGCGCCGGTCGACCACCACTTGCGGCCGTCGACCACGAAGTCGTCGCCGTCGGCGGTGATGGTGGTGGCGATGTTCGTCGCGTCCGAGGAAGCGACGCCGGGCTCGGTCATCGAGAAGCAGAACCGGAGCTGCGCTTCGAGCAACGGCTCGAGCCATTGGCTGCGCTGCTCGTCGCTGGCGAACATGGCCGGCAATTCCATGTTGCCGGTGTCCGGTGCCGCACAGTTCATCGCCTCGGGCGCGATCGCCAGCGACCGCCCGGTGAGCTCGGCGATCGGTGCGTAGTCGAGACTCAGGCCCGCCCGACGCGTCGGGCAGGAAGATTCCACAGACCCGCGCGTCGCTCCCTTGAGTCGGCGGCCACCTTGGCCTGCAATCGCCACCTGTTCGAGCGCTCACTGTGGGCGAATTCCATCCGGCTCCTCATTGCTCGGCGAGCGTGGACAGGGCGGCCCGCAACAGGTTCGGCACCGCCTCGCCGAACCGCTCGAAACCCTCGCCGACCGTCTTGCCGGCGAGGTAGCGGTGGTGGATGCCCTCGGAGATGACCGCGAGCTTGAAGTAGCCGAAGCCCACGTACCAGCCGATGCGCTCGAGCGACCGCGGTCGATCTCGCGGCATAGCGCGCGACCATGTCGCCGCCGGTGAGGAACCCGTCGGCGGCGGTCATCTGCGGCATCGACCCGTCGCCCTCCTGGGCGAGATCGGTGTAGACGGCGAGCAGCCCGACGTCGGCGAGCGGGTCGCCCAAGGTGGCCATCTCCCAGTCGACGACCGCGGCGATGCGGTCGAGAGCGTCGGTGAACATGACGTTGGTGAGCCGGTAGTCGCCGTGCACGATGCCCGGCGCCGACTGCTCGGGCAAAGCCTCGGTGAGCCGGTCCATCGTCTGCGCGAGCTCGGGCAGCGGCCGGGTTTCCGAGGCCTGCCACTGCTGGTGCCAGCGCCGGACCTGCCGCTGCAGGAAGCCGTCCGGGCGGCCGAAGTCGCCGAGCCCGACGGCAGCCGGATCGACCTCGTGCAGGAGCAGCAGGGTGTCGACGAGCAGCTCGCAGGCGCGGGTGGCGTCGGCGACACCGCAGCGGGTCGAGCAGCTCACGCTTGTCGAGGACCACGCCGTCGACGTAGGCCATCAGGTAGAACGGCGCGCCCAGCACCGACTCGTCGCGGCACAGTGCGACCGCGTCGGCGACCGGGACGTCGCTGCCGGTCAGGCCGTTGATCACGCGGTACTCGCGCACCATGTCGTGCGCGGTCGGCAGCACGTGCGCGAGCGGCGGGCGGCGCAGCGCCCAGGTGCTCGTGCCGTCGGTGATCCGGTAGGTGAGGTTGGACTTGCCGCCGGCGATCACCTCGCCGGCCAGCTCGCCGCGCCGCAGGCCGCGACGTTCGGTGTCCAGCCAACGGCTCAACGCGTCGAGATCAACGCCCGGCAGTGTCGCCACGTTGCAGCACCCTAGGGACAGACCGACCGGTCGGTCAAGACGCACCGGCGTGGAACAACGACCCGACGCCGTAGGTGACCAGCGCCGCGAACACCCCGATCGCGAGTTGGCGCGTGCCGGCGAACCACGGGCTGCGACTGGTGAACCGCGACGCCACGGCCCCGGCGGTGAACAGGCCGATGACCGCCAGCGCCGCGGACAACCACATCGACGAGGCGCCGAACAGGTACGGCGCGAGCGGCACGAACGCGCCCACGCTGAAGGCCAGCAGCGACGACGCCGGCCGCGAGCCACGGATTCGGCAGCAGCTTCGGGTCGACGCCCAGCTCCTCGTGCGCGTGGACCACGAGCGCCTGGTCCGGGTCGCGGGAGAGCTGCTCGGCGACCTGCGCGCGCGAGGCGCGCGTCCACCCCGCGCTGCGACGAACACCTCGGTCAGCTCGGCGAGCTCGCCCTCGGCGTTGTGACGCGAGCTCGTGCCGCTCGACGTCGAGCTCGGCCCGGGTCGAGTTCGTTCTGGCTCTGCACCGAGACGTATTCACCGGCCGCCATCGAGAACGCGCCGCCCACCAGCCCGGCGAGGCCGGCCAGCGACACCTGGCTGGTGGTGGCCGAGGCGCCGGCGACGCCCGCGATCAGGGCGAAGTTGGAGACCAGGCCATCCATCATCCCGAACACGGTCGGGCGCAGCCAACCGCCGGTGACGTCGCGGTGCTGGTGGTGTCCGCGAGCTTGCTGGCGTCCCGGGGGCTCAGCCATCTGCCTGGACTTCGTCCGCGACCTCGGACTCCTCGGACTCGTCTTCGGACTCCGTCGGGATCGGGCTGCTGGACTCCGGGACTCTTCGGGTTCCGGTGGCGGGTTCCCAGCCGGTTCGGTGTCGTAGTACGGGGTGACCTCGCGTTCGGCGTGGAAGCCACCGTGGCGCAGGAACCACACCAGCCCACCGATGAACACGAGCACGCTGGTCCAGTCGTTGAGCCGCAGCCCGAGGATGCGGTTGGCGTGGTCACTGCGCAGCGCCTCGATCCACACCCGGCCGGCCGTGTAGCCCATCACGTAGAGCGCCATCACGTTGCCGCGGCCCAGGCGCAGCCGGCGGTCGAGCAGCAGCAACCCGACACCGATCGCGGCGTCCCACAACGCCTCGTAGAGGAACGTCGGCTGGAAGTAACCGAGCACCGTGCTGGTGCCGGGGCCGGTGCACCCGGTGGCATGGCCGATGTCGATGTCCAGGCAGTGGATCTGCAACTTCCACGGCACGCTCGTCGGGACCGCCGTAGAGCTCGTTGTTGAACCAGTTGCCGCCACCGCCCGATGGCCTGGGCGAACACCACGCCCGGGTGCGGCGGCGTCGGCGAACACGGTCAGCTTGATCTGCCGTGCGCCGGCAGCCGATCCAGGCGCCGAGCGTGCCGAGCGCGATCGCGCCCCAGATGCCCAGACCGCCGTCCCAGATCTTGACCGCGTTGACCGGGCTGCGTGCCGGCGCCGAAGTACAGCTCCGGGTCGGTGACGACGTGGTAGAGCCGACCGCCGATGATGCCGAACACGATCGCCCAGCGCGCCGACGTCCCAGACGTGGTCGGGATTGCCGCCGCGCTCGCGCCAGCGGCGCTTGGTCAGCCAGACGGCGACCAGGATGCCGATGATGATGCAGACCGCGTAGGCCCGGATGGGCAGCGGGCCGAGGTGCCAGACGCTGCGGGTGGGGCTGGGGATCGCGGCGAGCACCTGCACCCCGTCACGGTATCCGGGCGCCGGAATGAGGATGCTCAGCGGCGGCGCACGCCGGCCGCGAGGTCCTCGGCCAGGTCCCCGACCGCGGACACGCCGGTCGCGTCCGGCGCGTCGAGCAGACAGCGCACGAGCGCCGATCCGACGATCACCCCGTCGGCGAACGCGGCGACCTGCGCGGCCTGGGCGCCGGTGGACACGCCGAGGCCGACGCACACCGCGATCTCCGGGCCGAGGGCGCGCACCCGGGCCACCAGCGTCTCGGCCGCGGCGTCGACGGTGGTCCGCGCGCCGGTGACGCCCATGGTCGCGGCGGCGTAGAGGAACCCGCGCGAGGCGCTCGCGGTTGCGCTGATGCGGGCGTCCGACGACGACGGCGCGACCAGGAAGACGCGGTCCAGGCCGTGGGCGTCGCTGGCGGCGAACCAGTCCTGCGCCTCGTCCGGGATGAGGTCGGGCGTGATGAGCCCCGATCCTCCGGCGGCGGCGAGGTCGGCGGCGAAGCGGTCGACGCCGTAGCGCTCGACCGGGTTCCAGTAGGTCATGATCACCGCGGCAGCGCCGGCCTCGCTGTACCGCGGTCACGGCCCGGAACGCGTCGCTCGCGCCGACGCCCGCACGCACCGCCGGTTCGGCCGCGGCCTGGATGGTCGGCCCGTCCATCACCGGGTCGCTGTAGGGCAGCCCGACCTCGACGATGTCGACCCCGCCGGCCACCATGGCCCGCATCGCCGGCGATGGACACCTCGACGGAGGGGTAGCCGACCGGCAGGTAGCCGATCAGCGCGGCCCGGCCGTCGGCGCCGGCCTTGGCCAGCGCGTCGCTGACGGCGCTCACTGCTGGTCCAGCCCGAAGTACCGCGACGCGGTCTCGACGTCCTTGTCACCGCGGCCGGACAGGTTGACGAGGATGATTGCGTCCGGCCCGAGTTCGCGGCCGAGATCCAGCGCACCGGCCAGCGCGTGCGCCGACTCGATCGCCGCGATGATGCCCTCGCTGCGGGCGAGCAGCGCGAACGCCGCCATCGCCTGCGCGTCGGTGACCGGGCGGTACTCGGCGCGCCCGATGTCGTGCAGGTAGGAGTGCTCCGGCCCGACGCCCGGATAGTCGAGCCCGGCCGAGATCGAGTGGGACTCGACGATCTGCCCGTTCTCGTCCTGCAGCAGGTAGGAGCGGGCGCCGTGCAGCACCCCCGGCGCGCCGCCGGTGATCGACGCGGCGTGCCGGCCGGTGTCGACCCCGTCGCCGCCGGCCTCGAGACCGACGAGGCGCACCGATTCGTCCGGCACGAACGCGGTGAAGATGCCGATGGCGTTGGAACCGCCGCCGACGCAGGCCGCCACGGCGTCGGGCAGGCGCCCGCACCGTTGCAGCACCTGCGCGCGCGCCTCGTCGCCGATCACACGCTGGTACTCGCGCACCATCAGCGGGAACGGGTGCGGCCCGGCGACGGTGCCGAACACGTAGTTGGTGGTCTCGACGTTGGTGACCCAGTCGCGCATCGCCTCGTTGATGGCGTCCTTGAGGGTGCGCGAACCGGTGGTGACGGGTACGACCTCGGCGCCGAGCAACCGCATCCGGGCGACGTTGAGCGCCTGCCGGCGGGTGTCCTCCTCGCCCATGTAGATGACGCAGTCGAGCCCGAACAGCGCGGCCGCGGTGGCGGTCGCGACGCCGTGCTGGCCGGCGCCGGTCTCGGCGATCACCCGCTTCTTGCCGATGCGCCGGGTCAGCAGCGCCTGTCCGAGCACATTGTTGATCTTGTGCGAACCGGTGTGGTTGAGGTCCTCGCGCTTGAGCAGCACCCGGGCGCCTGCGGCGTGCTCGCCGAACTTCGCGACGTCGGTGAGCGGCGAGGGCCGGCCGGTGTAGTCACGCAGCAGCGCGGCGAGCTCGGCCTGGAATGCCGGATCGGCCTGGGATTCGGTGAACGCGGCGGTGAGCTCGTCGATCGCGGCGACCAGCGCCTCGGGCACGAAGCGGCCGCCGTAGCGGCCGAAGTGCCCGGTCTCGTCGGGGACATGGGCAGAGGCGGGAGTGATCACGACGTAGGGTCTTCCGATCAAGTCGAGGGCGGCTCGGGCGTCAGCGCCCGCACCATCGACCGACCACAGCCGCATACGTCATGGGCGCGATGCTACAACGCGCGTGTCGTGACCTGTCCATCGGACGGCAAGCCGGGCCGGCAGGCGAACGCGTCGTGAACTTGTCGCTGAGCCGGTGCCGCCGGTTGCGAAGAGTCAACGCGAAGATGAACGGTAGATGTCGAAATCGCTTGCTTTCGATTTCACAAACGGCTTCCACGACACGGGCAACGCCATGGCGACCTCCATCGCCACCGGCGCGCTGAAACCGCGCCTTGCCGCAGGGCTGTCGGGATTGCTGAATCTTGTCGGCGCCTCCTTGTCGCTGAGCGTCGCCGCCACGATCGCGAGCGGCCTGGTGGATACGCAGCTGGTGACGCTGACGGTGGTGTTCGCGGGCCTGGCCGGCGGCATCATCTGGAACCTGGTGACCTGGCTGTTCGGCATCCCCTCCAGCTCGTCGCACGCACTCATCGGCGGTGTGATCGGCGCCACGCTGCCCGCGGCGGGCAGTCACGGGGTGAACTGGCACCGGCTGTTCCAGAAGGTGATCATCCCGGCCGGGCTGTCACCGATCATCGCCTGCCTCGTCGCCACGCTCGGCACCTACCTCGTGTACCTGTTCAGCCGCGGCGTACCCGAGCAGGACTACCTGCCGTTGTTCGCGCTGCTCGCCAGTCAGTTGACCCACGAGGAGATCGAGGCGGTCGCCGCCGAACTCGCAGAGTCATCGACTCCCACGTCCGCGCAAGCCATCCGCGACGCGATCGAGAACGTCACCCATGTCACGCCGCTCGACTCCGACGTCGCGAACGCGCGAGCGCATCTGGCCGCGGGTGGCTGCTCGCCGAGCCGAGACGCGTCGAGCAACCGCGGCCCGCCTGAGATCGAGACCGACCGGCTGGGTACCCTGTTAGCTGAAACCGAAATCGACGCATGCGTCGAGATGACGGCGAGGCGAGGGACCCATGACACGAAGTGCACCTGGCAGCGGCCGCGGTCGCGGTGCCGCAACCGGCTGGCCGATGACGACGGCACTCGATCTGCTGGGCCGCCGATGGGCGATGCGGATCCTGTGGGAGCTGCGTCACGGCGCGGTCCGCGCCACCGAGCTGCAGTCGCGGTGCGACCAGATGTCGACCAGCGTGCTCTACCAGCGGCTGCGCGAACTCACCGACGCCGGCCTGGTCGAACAGGACCAGTCGGATGCCTACCTGCTCACCGAACTCGGCGTCGGTCTGAGCGAGTCGCTGATCCCGGTCGACGACTGGGCGCGGCGCTGGTCGCGCACCGCGGCCGCGCGCCGTTTGCGCACGCCCGCCGGCTGAGTTCGGATAGCGAAACTCTCCTCGCGAGTTTCAGGTGTCTGACGGCAACCGGAAGTAGTCCTCGGTGGTGACCCGGACGAAACCGAGCGAGGTGTAGAGGCCGAGCGCGTGCTCGTTGTCGACCTCGACCTCGAGCCCGACGCGGTGCGCGCCGTCGGCGAGCAGGCGCTGACACGCGCGACGCAGCACGTCGCGGCCGATGCCGTGTCCGCGCAACGCGGCGTCGATGACGAACCCGTACACACCACCCTGCCCGTCGTGGCGGGTGAGCCGTAGGTACCCGACCGTCGTGCCGCTTCGTACCACCACCAGGTTCGTGCCTCGCTGATCGTCGGCCAGGCCGGCCACCATGTCCGGCGGCGCGTACCCGAACCCCTCCTGCAGCAGCCGGGCGACGTCCGGTGCGTCGTCCGCGGTTGCCACGCGCAGAACGGTGGCCGGGTCGGCCGGCGCGTCGGCCGGGGCACCGTTGAGCACGAGTGCGTGTTCGGAGTGGTCGAGTTCGCCGCCGAGATGCCGTGCGAACCGCGCTCCGCTCTCCCCTGCGCGCGGGCACACCAGGAGCACCTTGGTGTAGCCACCCGCGGCGGTCAGCGGCCGCGCCGCGTCGTGCAGTGCGGTGCCGATGCCGCGGCGCCGGTGCGCGGGGTCGACCATCCCGGCGAGTTCCACCGTCGGCGCACCGAACCCGTAGAGCCCGAGGAAACCGACCAGCCGGTCGCCGTCCCACCAGAGCAGATCCTGGATCTGGCTGCTGTCGCGGCCGTGCAGCACACCCCACTCGAGTTTGAGCCGGCCCCCGTCGGCGGCCACCGTGCGTGCTTCGAGGTCGGCGATGGCCGCGAGCGCAGACTCGGACAGGCCCTGGCAGCGTTGCAGCACGACGTCAGCGCACCAACCGCGTCAATCGCTTATCGACACGCCTCAGCGCGAGGCACGCGGCGTGGCCGGGTGCGCGCCCGCGGTGACGAGCTCGGCGAGCGTGTGCCGTGGGTCGGCGCCGGTGACCAGCGTCTCCCCCACCAGCACCGCATCGGCGCCGGCGGCCGCGAACTCGATGAGGTCCAGCGGGCCGCGCACCCCGGACTCGGCGATCTTGACGATGTCCCCGGGCAGGCCGGGCGCGATGCGTTCGAAGGTGAACCGGTCGACCTCGAGGGTGCGCAGGTTGCGGGCGTTCACGCCGATCACCCGGGCTCCGGCGTGCAGCGCCCGCGACGCCTCCTCCTCGGTGTGTACCTCGACGAGCGCGGTCATCCCGAGCGACTCGATGCGTTCTCGCAGCCCGATCAACGCATTCTGCTCGAGCGCCGCAACGATCAGCAGTACGACGTCGGCGCCGTGCGCGCGCGCCTCGTGCACCTGGTAGGAGCAGACGACGAAATCCTTGCGCAGCACGGGAATGTGCACCGCGGCGCGCACCGCGTCGAGATCGGCGAGCGAGCCGCCGAAGTAGTGCTGCTCGGTGAGCACGCTGATCATGCGCGCGCCGCCGGCCTCGTAGTCGCGGGCCAGCGCGGCGGGATCGCCGATGTGTGCCAGGTGGCCCTTGGACGGGCTGCGCCGCTTCACCTCGGCGATCACACCCACGCCGGGCGCCCGCAACGCCGTCAGCGCGTCGAGCGCGGGTCGAGCGCCGGCCGCCCGTTGCTTCATGGCGTCCAGCGAGACCGCAGCCTGTCGGGCCGCGACGTCCGCACGAACCCCAGCAACGATCTCGTCGAGCACGCTCGTCACCGATCCGGCCTCCTGTCGCTTTCTTGCACCGGAGATGTGTCGAGGGTAACGAGGTTGGTGTGGTCCGTCGCACCCGGGCTCAGCGAGTCGGGTCCTCCCCGCGGTCGAGTTCGTTCCACAGACTCGATGCGCGAGCCTGCGCCGAGCGCTCGGGCTGCGCGGGGCGGCGCTCGTAGCGCGCCGACATCGCGGGCCACCGGTGACCACGCCACGCGATGAGCGCCCCGGCGACGACGACGAGCACGCCGCAGGCGGCGCCCAGGGCCACCCAGCCGGTGTGCACCGTGACCCTCGGGATCATTGCCGACGCGTCGACGGTCGGATGGTGATCGGTCACCAGCACCCGCGCTCGGCGGGTGCTGACCGCGCTGGCCGCCTCGACGCAGCGCCACACCAGGCCCACCCCGGACAGCAGCACCACGACGCCGACGAGGCGGCGCACCAGGCCGCGGGTGGCGAGCACCGCGACGACGCCGGCCAGCGCCACCAACGCGAGCGCGGTGGACGCGGTGTCCACGTCGCGCCCGGACAGCAGCAGCACGTCGTCGTGCAGCGGCGCGGGTCGCGGCGTGATGACCGTCTGCCAGGTGCGGGTCGCGACCAGCAGCGCGCCGCCCGCGCCCAGTACCTCCAGTGCGAGCGCGACGGACAGTTCGGCGTATCGCCTCACGTGACGGTGCGCAGGGTCTCTGCGGTGGCGATCGCCTGCAGCACGGCCCGGGCCTTGTTGCGAGTCTCCTGCTCCTCCAGCGCCGGCACGCTGTCGGCGACGATGCCGGCCGCGGCCTGCACGTAGGCCACGCCGTCGCGCATGACCGCGGTGCGGATCGCGATCGCCATGTCCAGGTCGCCGGCGGCGTCCAGGTAGCCGACCGCCCCGCCGTAGACGTCGCGGCGCACCGGCTCCAGCTCGTCGATGAGCTCCATGGCCCGCACCTTCGGCGCGCCGGTGAGCGTGCCGGCCGGGAAGGTCGCGGTGAGCACGTCGAAGGCGTCCATGCCCTCGGCCACCTGCGACTCGACGGTGGACACGATGTGCCACACGTGGCTGTAGCGCTCCACCGCCCCGAACTCGACCACCTCGACGCTGCCCGGCGCGGAAACCCGGCCGAGGTCGTTTCGGGCGAGGTCGACCAGCATCACGTGCTCGGCCTGCTCCTTCGGGTCGGAGACGAGCTCGGCGGCAAGCGCTGCGTCGCGCTCGGCGGTCTCGCCGCGCCGGCGGGTGCCGGCGATCGGGTGCAGCACCGCACGGTCGTCCTTGACCGTCACGAGCGCCTCCGGGCTGCAGCCGACGATGTCGACGTCGGCGGTGCGCAGGAAGTACATGTACGGCGACGGATTGAGCGTGCGCAGCACCCGGTAGACGTCGAGCGGGTCGGCGTCGGTCTGCGCGACGAACCGCTGCCCGACCTGGATCTGGAACACCTCGCCGGCGCGCACCGCCTCCAGCGCCTGCTCCACCGCGGGCTGGTACTGCCCCGTCGGGCGTGCGCGAGGCCGCGGCCTTCGGCGGCGGGCCGCCGATCACCGCCACGGTGGGCGGCGCGGGGGTGGCGAGCGCGGCCTGCATGACGTCGAGCCGGTGCAGCGCGTCGGCGTAGGCCGCGTCGAGCTCGACGCCGGACATGCCCGGGTGCAGCACGGCGTTGGCGATGAGCACCACCGTGCACTCGTGGTGGTCGACGGCCGCGAGGTCGGTGACCAGCAGCATGGTCAGTTCGGGCAGGCCGAGCTCGTCGACCGCCTTGTCCGGCAGCCGCTCGATGCGGCGCACGACGTCGTAGCCGAGGTAGCCGACGAAGCCGCCGGTGAGCGGCGGCAGGCCGGGCAGCCGTGGTGCCTTGATCGCCCGCCAGGCCTCGCCGAGCACCGCCAGCGGGTCGCCCTCGGTCGGCAGGCCGGGCGGCACCGAGCCGGTCCAGGACGCCTCGCCGTCGGCCACCGACAGGCAGGCCGGCGCCTCGACCCCGACGAACGACCAGCGCGAGAACGACGCGCCCGGCTCGGCGGACTCGAGCAGGAACGTGCTCGGCCGGCCGCCGGCGAGCTTGCGGTACACCCCGACCGGGGTCTCGCCGTCGGCGAACAGCGTGCGGGTGATCGGCACCAGCCGGTGCGTCGCGGCCAGCCGCTCGAGCTCGCCCGCCCGATCGGTGCATCAGACCGTCCTCCGATGAACATATTGGTCCGCGAAGCGGCGGTGAGCGTTTACTCCGCTTGTCACGGGAAGATCTCGCCGGCGTCGAAGCAGGTGCGGTCGCCGGTGTGGCAGGCCGCGCCGACCTGGTCGACCTTGCACCAGCAGGGCGTCGCCGTCGCAGTCCAGCGCGACCGATTTCACGTGCTGCGCGTGCCCGGAGGTCTCGCCCTTGACCCAGTACTCCTGGCGCGAGCGCGACCAGTAGGTGGCCCGGCCGGTGGTGAGGGTGCGGTGCAGCGCCTCGTCGTCCATCCAGCCGACCATCAGCACCTCGTCGGTGTCGTACTGCTGGACGACGGCGGCCACCAGGCCGGCGGCGTCGCGCTTGAGGCGCGCGGCGATCGCCGGATCGAGCTCGGACGGGATCGCGTGGGGCCATGCCCACGATTGTGCCGAACGCCGCTACCCGGCCGGCTGCGGTGGCCGCGCCGGCGGCGCGGCCGTGACCGGCAAACGGACGGTGACCGTGCTGCCGCGCTCGACGTCGCTGTCGAAACGCACCGTGCCGCCGTGCGCCCGCACGATCGTCGCGACGATCGACAGCCCCAGCCCGGTGCCGCCCCGCGCGCGGGTGCGGGCCTTGTCGGCGCGCCAGAACCGCTCGAAGACGTGCGCCGCCTCCTCCGGCGGCAGGCCCGGGCCGCCGTCGATCACCCGGATGACGACACCGCCGATGTCGGTGCCGGCGCGCACCCGGATCGGACGGCCCGGCTCGGTGTGCACCGCGGCGTTGGTGATCAGGTTGCGCACGACCCGCAGCAGCTGGTCGCGATCGCCGAGCACCGTCGGCATGGTCGGTGAACTCGAGTGAGATCGGGCGCTCCGGGAACGCGGCCCGCGAACCGGCCACCGCGTCGTCGAGCAGCTCGGCGATGTCCACCGGCGCCCGCTCGGCGTGCTGCACCTGGTCGGCGTCACCGCGCGCGAGCATGAGCAGGTCGTCGACGAGCCGGGACATCCGGGTGCCCTCGGACTCGATGCGGTCGAGGTTGTCCTGGGCCGTGTCGCCGGCCGCGCGCTGCATCCGGGCCAGCTCGGCGTAGCCGCGGATCGAGGTGAGCGGGGTGCGCAGCTCGTGCGAGGCGTCGGCCAGGAACTGCCGCATCCGCTGCTCGCTCGCGACCCGCGCGGCGAACTGCGTCTCGACGGCCGCGAGCATGGTGTTGAACGACTCGGCGAGCTGGCCGACCTCGGTGCCCGTCTTCGGCCACCGGTACCCGGCGGTCCAGTCCGGCGCCGGTCGGGCGACAGCTCGGCCGCCACCTCCTGTGCGGTGCCGGTCACGCGATACAGGTTGCGCAGGCTGCGCCGCACGCCCCAGCGTGGTCGCACACAGCGCCACCGCGACCGCCACGGCGCCGATGATGAGCTCGACGGCGAGCAGCCGTTCCAGGGTGCGGTCGATCTCGCTGGTGGACAGGCCGGTGACCACGATCAGCCCGTTGTCGTCCTGGCGCGCCGTGACCTTCAGCTCTTGACCGTCGACGTGCATCGTCCGGATCGCCTCGGGATCGTGGGCGATCGCGGCCTGTTGCGCGGCGGTCAGGCGCAGGTTCTCCAGATCGTCCCCGTAGCCGCCCGAGAACCTGATGACCAGCGAGCTGCCCGGCACGAACGCGGCGACCCATTCCTGCTGGGTCTGCGGACCGTTGCCGCACGGGATCTGCTGCCCCAGCACGTTCGGTCGACACAGCGGCTGAAGAAGCCGAGGTTCTGGCTCGCGGTCGATTCCAGCTGCTGGTTGAACCTCTGGTTCAGGAAGTTGCTGCAGCGCGTAGTAGGTCGACGCCCCGATCGCGACGACCAGCAACACCACGAGCGAAACGACACCGGTCACCAGCCGGGCGGTGAGACTGCGCCGGCCGAGCCGGCCGACCCGCCGCCGCCCGCTCAGATCGGTCTGCAACATCTCGTCGGCCACAGGCGGCGGCCCAACGGGGTTGGGAGCGGCGACGGCGCCCGTGACGGACTCGTCGACGCTCATCTGCGGATTGTCACCCTCGCGGCGCCTTGATGACGTATCCGGCGCCGCGGATGGTGTGGATCAGCTTCGGCTCGACGTTGTCGATCTTCTTGCGCAGGTAGCCGATGTAGAGCTCGACGATGTTCGACTGGCCCTGGAAGTCGTACTTCCACACCCGGTCGAGGATCTGGGTCTTGGACAGCACCACCCGCTCGTTGCGCATCAGGTAGCGCAGCAGCTCGAACTCGGTGGCGGTCAGGTGCACCTCGACGCCGGCGCGGGTGACCTCGTGGCTGTTCTCGTCGAGCACGAGGTCGGCGACGGTGAGCACGCCGTCGCGGCCGGCCTCGGGCGCCGAGCGGCGCAGCACCGCGTGCACGCGGGCCAGCAGCTCTTCGACGCTGAACGGCTTCACGACGTAGTCGTCGGCGCCGGCCCGCAGCCCGACGATGCGATCGCTGGCGGCGTCGCGCGCGGTGAGGAAGATGACCGGCACCTGCGAGCCGGCCGCGCGCAGGTTGTGCAGCACGCCCAGCCCGTCCAGGCCCGGCATCATGACGTCCAGCACGATCAGGTCCGGGTCCAGCTCGGCCACCTTCGCCAGTGCGGAGGTGCCGTTGTCGGCGGTGACGGTCTCGAAGCCGTCGAAGCGCAGCGCGGACGACACGAGGTGCGTCACGTTGTCCTCGTCGTCGACCACGAGGACGCGGCGCTTGGTGGCGGTGGCGGTGGCGGTGGGTGCGACGGTCGCGGCACTCATCAGCGGAGTCTCCAAAGTGTCGTCTTGGTCGTTGCTGTGTCCATCCTGAGCATGTCGCTTAGGTGGGGCGTGAGGATCGCCTGTGAACAGGATAGGTGCCCGGGTCAACGCACGGCGACGTCGGCCGGCGCGCAGGCTCGCCTTGACCGCCGCCGACGGTCAGATCGCCGAAGTGGAAGACGCTCGCCGCGAGCACCGCGTCGGCGCCGGCCTGCGACGGCCGGCGGGAAGTCGTCGGCCGTGCCGGCGCCGCCGCTGGCGATCACCGGAACGACGACCGCGGCCCGGGCACGCGCCGGATCAGCTCGAGGTCGAAGCCGTCCTTGGTGCCGTCGGCGTCCATCGAGTTGAGCAGGATCTCGCCGGCGCCGAGGTCGGCGGCCGCGGCGCAGCCCACTCGATCGCGTCGATGCCGGTGCCCTGCCGCCCGCCGTGCGTGGTCACCTCGAACCCGCTCGGGGTCGGCTGTTCGCCGCCGGGCACCCGGCGCGCGTCCACCGAGAGGACCAGCACCTGGCTGCCGAACCGTTCGGCGATCTCGCTGATCAGCTCGGGACGGGCGATCGCCGCGGTGTTGACGCCGACCTTGTCGGCGCCGGCGCGCAGCAGGGCGTCGACGTCGGCCACGGAGCGCACTCCGCCGCCGACGGTCAGCGGGATGAACACCTGCTCGGCGGTGCGCCGCACGACCTCGTAGGTGGTCTCGCGGCCCGCCGGATGACGCCGTGATGTCGAGGAAGGTGAGCTCGTCGGCGCCCTGCTCGTCGTAGCGGCGGGCCAGCTCGACCGGGTCACCGGCATCGCGCAGGCCGGCGAAGTTGACGCCCTTGACCACCCGGCCGGCGTCGACGTCCAGGCACGGGATGACCCGGACCGCCAGCCCGCCGACATCGCTGCTCACCGCGCCCAGTCTGCCAAGTCCGGTGATACTCGTCGCCACCATGAACGCGGTTTCATCGCGCTGAGCGGCCCCGCGTCGACGTGCCCGCCACCGCCCGAGCCGCGCCAGGCAGCGAGCGGCCCACCTGGTCCGGCGCCAGCACCGCGCCGATGTGCCGCTGTCCCAGCACTGCGGCGGCGGTCTCGACGCCCGAGAGCAGGACCGACACCACGCCGGCGCCGGGCTGGGTCCAGTACCCGGACAGGAACAGCCCGGGCAGCGGCGTGACCCGGCGCATCCGGTTGAAGCCCGTCTGGTCCGGGGTGTGCTCCCACCTTTACGCGGCGCCGTCGGTGTTGAGGGTGTAGCGCTCGAAGGTGCGCGGGGTGCTCGCCTCGCGAACGTCAGCCGCCCGGCGACCTACGGAATCGACTGCTCCACGCCGGCCCGCAGCGGCCGCAGCAGCGCCGGTTTCGCGTCGCGCCAGGACACGGGGGCGCACGTCTGAACGGAGGTGCGCGACGCAGCGCGTGATCCAGCCCCTCAGCGCACGGCGGCGAGGGCCTCGGGCAGCGTGAACGCCCCGGCGTACAGGGCCTTGCCGACGATCGCACCCTCGACGCCGAACCGCGGTAAGACCGGCGATCGCGCGCAGGTCGTCCAGCGAGGAGACTCCGCCGCTGGCGACCACCGGTCGGTCGGTGCGGGCGCAGACGTCGCTGAGCAGCTGCAGGTTCGGGCCGGTCAGCGTGCCGTCGCGGCGCACGTCGGTGACGACGTAGCGCGCGCAGCCGTCGGCGTCGAGGCGGGCCAGCGTCTCCCACAGGTCGCCGCCGTCCTGCGTCCAGCCGCGCGCGGCCAGCGTGGTGCCCCGCACGTCGAGGCCGACCGCGATCTGGTCGCCGTGCCGGGCGATCGCCGTCGCGCACCCAGTCCGGGGACTCGAGCGCGGCGGTGCCGAGGTTGACCCGGGCCGCCCCGGTGGCGAGCGCCGCCTCCAGCGACGCGTCGTCGCGGATGCCGCCGGACAGCTCGACCGCGACGTCGAGACGCCGGACCACCGCGGCGAGCAGCTCGCGGTTGCTGCCCCGCCCGAAGGCGGCGTCGAGGTCGACGAGGTGGATCCACTCCGCCCCGTCGCGCTGCCACGCCAGCGCGGCCTCCAGCGGGTCGCCGTACGACGTCTCGGAGCCCGCCGCGCCCTGCACCAGCCGCACCGCGGCGCCGTCGGCGACGTCGACGGCCGGCAGCAGACTCGAGCGTCATCACTTTCTCTGTTCGAAGAAGAGGAGGTACAGGACGGGCTGCGCAGATCACCAATGCGAGCGCGGTGACCAACGACCGCGGTGACCGAGCGGCTGAACAGCCACACGGTGAGCAGGATCAGCAGGAGCAGCGTCGCGAACGCCGCCCCACTCCGTCGCGGCGGAACCCGGGCCCGTGCTGCCACAGCCGCACGCGTCGCCAGCCGAGCGCGCGCTGCTCGCTTCCGGGCGCGCGCGGCCGCCGCGCGTTGCTGTTCGGCGCGTCGGGCGGCCGCGGCGGCGGCGCCTCGTCGCTCACGTTCGGCGCGGGCCAGTTGCACGTTGCTTGCTCATAGTGGTCCCAGCCAGTTCTCAGCAGGTGCGCGCCGGCGTCGCCGGACTTCTCCGGGTGGAACTGGGTCGCGCTGACCAGCTCCGTCCTCGACCGCGGCGACGAACCGCTCGCCGTGCTCCGGCCGTCGAGCACCAGCCCAGAGCGTGTGGTGCGCGGCGTAGGAGTGCACGAAGTAGAAGCGGGTGTCGTCGGCAGCCCGGCGAAGAGCTCGAGCCGGTCGGCGCACGTCGACGGTGTTCCAGCCCATGTGCGGCAGGACCGGCGCCTGCAGCTGCTCCACCCGGCCGGGCAGCACGCCCGAGCCCGTCGGTCTGCTGACGCCGTGCTCCACGCCGGCGTCGAACAGCACCTGCATGCCGACGCAGATGCCGAGCACCGGACGCAGCGCGCGCAGCCGGGCGTCGACGATCTCGGCCGCGCCGACCGCGTTCAGCCCGGCCATGCAGGCGGCGAACGCGCCGACGCCCGGGCACGACCAGACCGTCGGCGCTCAGCGCGGCGTCGGCGTCGGCGGTCACCGTCACCGTCGGCGCCGACGCGTTCCAGCGCCCGCTGGGCAGAGCGAAGATTGCCCGACCCGTAGTCGAGCACGACAACGCGTTTCATCCGCGGCTACAGCACGCCCTTGGTCGACGGCACGCCGCTGCACCCGCGGGTCGAGCTCGACCGCGTCCCGCAGCGCGCGGGCGACCGCCTTGTACTGCGCCTCGGTGACGTGGTGCCAGTCGCGCCCGGAGAGCACGTTGACGTGCAGGGCGATCGCGGCGTGGTAGACGAAGGACTCGAAGACGTGCCGGGTCAGCGTGGTGGCGTAGTCCGGGCCGATCGGTCGGCGGCGCGCCGTCGGGCTCGTTGTGCACGAGGTAGGGCCGGCCGGACAGGTCGACCGCGGCCTGCACGAGCGTCTCGTCCATCGGGATGAGCGCGTCACCGAAGCGGCGGGTGCCGGCCTTGTCGCCGGCGCCTCGCGCGAACGCCTGGCCGAGCGCGATCGCGGTGTCCTCGACGGTGTGGTGCGCGTCGATGTGCAGGTCGCCCTCGACGTGCACGGTGAGGTCGAACAGGCCGTGCTTGCCGAACGAGGCGAGCATGTGGTCGTAGAACCCGATCCCGGTGCCGACATCGGTGTGGCCGGTGCCGTCGAGGTCGATCTCGACGAGAACCTTGGTCTCCTTGGTCTGCCGCTCGACTGCGGTCCGGTACTCGGCTCATGCGCAGTACCTCCTCCACACGTCGTCAGCCGTGCGGAAACGCTGCCATCTCGTCCGGCGTGCCGATGGACACGCGCAGCCAGCCGTCCGGGCCAGTCTCCCGGATCAGCACACCGCGGTCGAGCAGCCCCTGCCAGACCGCGTGCCGGTCGGCGAACGTACCGAACAGCACGAAGTTCGCGTCGGAGTCTGCGGCCGCGCAGGCCGATGCCGCGCAGCCACTCGACGGTGCGGTCGCGCTCGGCCCGCAGCACATGCGACCGCGCCGAGCAGTTCGTCGCGTGTGCGCCAGCGCCACCCGCGCGACCGCCTGGGTGATCGCCGACAGGTGGTAGGGCAGCCGCACGATGCGCACCGCGTCGACGACCGCCGGCGCGGCGGCGAGGTAGCCCGAGCCGGCCGCCGGCCAGCGCGAACGCCTTGGTCATGGTGCGGGTGACGACCAGCCGCGGGTGCGTCGGCAGCAGCTCCAGCGCGCTGGGCATGCCGGCGCGGCGGAACTCGGCGTACGCCTCGTCGACGACCACCATGCCGGGCGCGGCGTGACGCGATCGCCTCGATGTCCTCGAGCGGCAGCGCGGTGCCGGTGGGGTTGTTCGGCGAGGCGAGGAACACCACCGACGGGCGGTGCTCGGCGAGCACGTCCAGCGCGTGCGGCACGTCGATGGCGAAGTCGTCGCGCGCGCGGCCGACGACCCAGTCGGTGTGCGTGTCGCGCGCGTACTCGGGATACATCGAGTAGGTCGGCGCGAACGACAGCGCGGTGCGGCCCGGACCGCCGAAGGCCTGCAGCAGCTGCTGCATCACCTCGTTGGAGCCGTTGGCCGCCCACACGTTGTCGGCCGCGAGCGGCACCCCGCCGTCGGCGGACAGGTAGGCGGCGAGGTCGGCGCGCAGCGCGAGGGCGTCGCGGTCCGGGTAGCGGTTGAGCTCGCCGCGGCCTCGGCGACGGCGGCTGCGATGTCGGCGACCACCTCGGCGCTCGGCGGGTACGGGTTCTCGTTGATGTTGAGCGCGACCGGGACGTCGAGCTGCGGCGCGCCGTAGGGCAGCTGCGCCGCGCAGCTCGTCCCGCAGCGGCAGCTCGCCGAGCTCGATCATGCGGCGCGACAAGCGTGCGGCGACCGCAGCGCCGTGCGCGGGCAGGTCCTCGGCGTCGGCCAGCGCGAGCACATGCGGCGCCACCTCGGCCAGCGCGTCGGCGGTGTACTCGACGAGGTGCACGCCCTTGAGGAACGACTGCACCGACAGCCCCGAAGTGTGCCGCGCGGTGCAACCGGTGGGCAGCACGTGGTTGGAGCCGGCGCAGTAGTCGCCGAGCGAGACCGGCGCGTGCGGGCCGACGAAGATCGCAGCCGGCGTTGCGGACCCGCTCGGCCCACTGCCGCGCGTCGGCGGTGATGACCTCGAGGTGCTCGGCGGCGTAGGCGTCGACGACCGCCAGGCCCTGCTCGAGGTCGCGGACCAGCACGGTGGCCGACTGCTCGCCGGACAGCGCGGTGCGCGACCCGCTCGGTGTGCTTGGTCAGTGCGACCTGCCGCTCGACCTCGACGTCGACGGCGTCGGCGAGCTGCGACCGAGTCGGTGACCAGCACGGACGCGGCGAGCGTGTCGTGCTCGGCCTGGCTGATCAGGTCGGCGGCGACGTGCACCGGGTCGGCGGTGGCGTCGGCGAGGATCGCGATCTCGGTCGGGCCGGCCTCGGCGTCGATGCCGACCACGCCCGCGCACGCAGCCGCTTGGCCGCCGCGACGTAGACGTTGCCGGGGCCGGTGATCACGTCGACCGGCTCGACGCCGGCATCGGCCGCGCCGTAGGCGACCAGCGCGATCGCCTGCGCGCCGCCGACGGCGTAGACCTCGTCGACGCCGAGCAGCGCGCAGGCGGCCAGGATGGTCGGGTGCGGCAGGCCGCCGAACTCCTTCTGCGGCGGGGAGGAGACCGCGATCGACTCGACGCCGGCCACCTGGGCGGGCACGACGTTCATGACCACGCTGGACGGGTACACGGCGAGGCCGCCGGGCACGTACAGGCCGACCCGGCGCACCGGCGACCCAGCGCTCGGTGACCGTGCCGCCGGGCACGACCTCGACGTCGACGGTGTCGGCGCCGCTGCGCCTCGTGCACGATCCGCGCCCGGCGGATCGACTCGGCCAGCGCGGCGCGCACCTCCGGGTCGAGCTCGTCGAGCGCCGCCGCGAGTGCTTCGGCCGGAACTCGCGGCTGCGGCACGTCGACCCCGTCGAAGCGCAGCGTCGCGTCGCGAGCGGCCGGGTACCCGCGCGCCGCGATGTCCTCGACCACCGGGGTCACCACGGCTTCCGCGGAGCGCACGTCGACCCGGGCCCGCGGCAGCACGGTGCGCAGGTCCGCCGGTGCGGTGCCGGTCAGGTCGAGGCGGCGCAACATGCCTGCGAGTTTACGGGCCTGCGACGCCCCGATCCCGGGCTACGGTGGGGTGGTGGGCTCGGCGAGCGAGGTGATTGCGCTCTTCCCGCTCAGCCACGTGCTGCTGCCAGGCCTGCCGCTGCCCCTGCACATCTTCGAGCAGCGCTACCGCGACCTGATCGCCGACGTGACGGCCGGACCGGGTCCGGCGGCATTCGGGGTGGTGGCCCTGCGGACGGGCACCGAGGCGCTCACGCCACACACCCGCGATGCGGGGCCGGACGTCGAGCAGGTGGGCACCCTCGCCGAGATCATCGAGCTCGTGCCGCACCCGAACGGCACCTACGATCTGCTCTCGGTCGGCAGCCGCCGCTTCGAAATCCGCAATCTGCTGCTGGAGGGGACGGCCTACCTGCGGGCCGAGGTGGACTTCCTCGACGAGCGTGACGGCGACCTCGCCGACGTCGACGTGACGCGCGCGCGGGACCTGTTCGCGGTGTACGACGCGGCGCTCACCCGCCTCGCCGGGCGCCGCGGCGGCGACGACCTGCCCACCGACGCGAATCAGCTCTCCTACCAGCTCGCGGCGCGGCTCCCGTTGGCCCCGGCCGAGCGTCAGACGCTGCTTTGCGACCCGAGCGCCGCGCGGCGCCTGCACCGGGAGGCGGCACTACTGCGGCGGGAGCTCGCGCTGCTGCAGCGCACCCGGACCGTCGCCGTAGCCCCAGCCGCCCTGCGGCTCGCCACCGGCGCCAACTGAGACCTCGTCGGACGGCGGCCCGCCACGGTGCGCGCGCAGCTCGTCGCGCACCGGGTCGGGGCGGCCCAGATCGTCGTGCACGGCGAAGGCGGTGAACAAGCCGTACAACAGGGCCGCGATCGCGGCCTCGACGAACAGCAGTCCGCTCATGTGCAGCGACAGCGGCAACCGCAGCGTCACCTCCTGCACCGAGCCGTCCGACAGTTCGTACTTCTTGCCGGAGAAGCTGCCGCCGCCGCTCAGATGACCGACGAGGTCGGTCAGCGCCGCGCCGCACAGTCCGCCGACCACCAGGCCGAGCAGCACCAGCGGGCCGCGGTTGCGCGGCCGGCCGAGCCACGCGAACAGCCCGGCGACCAGACCGACGGCGCTCACGATCAGGAGGAACCGGCCGTCGGCGGCGATCTGCTTCTCGTTCTCGCCGAGCACCTCGAACGCCCCACCGCCGACGACGATCGCGGTGGGTCCGGGCGGGCTCCACGCCGACCAGACCAATCCGAGCAGCGCACCCAACACCGTCAGCACGCCGACGATCACGGCGGCGACGACGAGATCGTCGCGAGTCGACGCGACCGCGGGCGGGTCAGTCCCGAGCTGGTCGGGCCGGCTCACTGCGGCTGGGCTCCGCCACCGGCTGCGCTGTCCCACAGCAGGTGCAACTCGTCGACGCGCGCCGCCGGCACCACCCTGTCGATGTCGAAGCCGCGCAGCCGCAGCAGGGTGTCCTTCCGGCGCCGGCCCAGCAGCCGCACCGCGAGCCACGGCAGGGTGAGGGTGCGCCCGGGCAGGCCGAGGCGGCGCAACTCGCGCAACACGTCGCCGCGGGTGTCCTTGACCAGTGCGGCCATCCGGTCCTCGGCCGCGCCGAAGCGGCCTACCGCGGTCAGCCGGCGCAGCACGCCGAGCGACGCCGCGCGCACCAACAGCACGACCAGCCCGAAGACGGCGGCCAGCACCGCGGCCGCGGTCTGGTGCAGCCACCACTCGCACGCGACGGCGACCGCGAAGAAGAGCACCGCGATCAGCAGCATGCTGCGCCCGATGGCCTCGATGATCGCCCGGCCGACGAGATACCGCGACAGCGCGTACTGGCTGGTCGCGGTGCCCTGGCGGAACTCGCCCACCTCGACGTAGGACGCGTCGACGTCGGGCTGCTCGGGTCCGGCGTGCTTGCTGAAGTCGACAGGGCCGACGGGCTCACCGGCACCCGGCCGGTCGGGGATCGCCCGCCGTCGCGGGCGGTCGGATCCATACGGCGAGGCTACCGGCCGCGACCCGGCAATCGGTTGGCGTCGATGCGCACCCGAATACCGCGGGTGCAGACGGTGGCGAGCGACAACCCGGTCGACTGGGCCAGCACCGCGGCGCGCGCGGCGTGATTCGCCGCCACGGCACGGCGGCGAATAATCGCCGTCATGACGCGCGGCGCGATACGCCCCCGGCCCAAGGGGCACCACCTGAGCCACCGCGTCGTCATCTGGGCCAGTGTGACCTTGGTCGCCGGGCTGGCAGCGATCAACGTGATCGTGCACGAAGGCGGGGTCAACAGCGTGTGGCTGGCGCCGCCGTGCGCGGTGGTTCTCCTGGGCGCGGCGCGCTGGCTGGGTCTGACCTGGACCGAGCTCGGCCTGGGCCGCCGGCACCTCAAGGCCGGCCTGCTGTGGGGCGGCGGCGCCATCGCCGTTATCGCGCTCGTCTACACGATCGGCGTGCTGGCGCCGTTGACCCGCGACGCGTTCCGGGACTCCCGCTACCACGTCGGCGTCGGATCCGCGTTCCTCACGGCGTTCGTGCGCATTCCGCTCGGCACAGTGCTGTTCGAGGAGCTCGCCTTCCGCGGGGTGCTGTGGGCGTTGCTCGCCCGCCATCTGGGCCGCTGGTGGGTGCTGGGCATCACCTCGGTGCTGTTCGGGATGTGGCACGTGCTGGCGGCCACGCACTTCGGCGCGGCGAACGCCGGCGTGAGCGACGTCGTGGGCTCGGGTGGTAGCGCGGAGCTGACGACGGTGCTCGGTACTGTCGCGTTCACCACCCTCGGCGGCGTGGTGTTCGGCGAGGCACGGCGCCGAAGTGGCAGCCTGCTTGCCAGTATCGGGTTCCATTGGGCTACCAACGGGCTCGGGGTGCTGTTCGGCCTGTGGGCGTGGAGATTTCCGGGATAGGGAGAGCACGTGACAGAGCCCGCCGAATCGACGGCCGAGCCGCAGGCCGCCGAGCCAGGGACCACCGAGCCGGAAACCGCCGATCCAGAAACTGCGGAATCCGAAACGAGCGAGCCGGAGTCGGCCACGCAGCCGGCGCCCAAGCGCCGGTTCCGGCGGCTGCGCCGCTACACGCACAGCCTCGATCACGTGGGCTTGATGGTCGCCACCGCGTTCTTCGCGATCTCGCTGACACCGTCGTTGCTGCCGCGCACCTGGCCGGTGCAGGGTCTGCTGTCCGGGCTGAGCGCGATCATCGGCTACGCCATCGGCACCACGGCGGCGGCGTTGTGCCGGCTGGTGATCCGATGGCGACCCGGCCCGGAGCTGCGCAAGAGAACGCGGTGGGTGGTGTGGGGGATCAGCGCCGTCGTCGTCGTGGTGATGTTGTGGCTGGGGTCGTCCTGGCAGAACGACATCCGTAAGGCGGTCGACTACCCGCCAGATTCCCGCTTCCTCTACACCGGGGTGTTCGTGGTGGCGGCATTGGTCGCCGCGCTACTGCTCGGCATCGGGCGGCTGCTGCACGACCTGGGCCGGTGGCTGGCCCGGCTGATCGGCCGCTGGTTGCCTCGATGGGCGTCGGTGTCGATCGCGTTCGTGGTGACGGCTGCGCTCGCCTGGGGCATCCTGGCCGGCGTGGTCGGCAACGGCTTGGTCGCGCTGGCCGAGAAGGTGTTCTCCACGGCCGACCAGGGCACCCACGAGGGCGACAAGGCGCCGACATCGGCGCTGCGGTCGGGCAGCCCGGCGTCGAAGGTGAAGTGGGACCAGCTCGGGCTCGAGGGCCGGGCCTGGATCGCCAACGGACCCAGCGCCGCCGACATCACCAAGATCACCGGCAAGCCGGCGCTGGAGCCGATCCGGGTGTACGCCGGCCGCGAGTCCGCGTCGTCGATCCAGGGCGAGGCGGACCTGGTGCTGGACGAGCTCAAACGCACGAAGGGTTTCGACCGGCAGGTCCTCGCCGTGGCGACCTCCACCGGCACCGGCTGGCTCGACCCGTGGCAGACCGGGTCGCTGGAGTACCTGTTCGGCGGCAACACCGCGATCGCCAGCATGCAGTACTCCTTCTTCCCCAGCTGGATCTCCTTCCTCATCGACCGGCCCAAGGCCGTCGAGGCCGGCCGCGACCTGTTCGACACGATCTACGACTACTGGAAGACGCTGCCCGCCGGTCACCGGCCCAAGCTGGTCGTCTACGGCGAGAGCCTGGGAGCGTTCGGCGGCAACTCGGCGTTCAAGAACATCGACGACGTGCTCGACCGCACCGACGCCGCGCTGTTCACCGGGCCACCGAACAGCACCAAGATCTGGCGCACGCTCACCGACGACCGGAAAGCCGGCTCTCCCGAACGCCAGCCTGTGTCGGGCGACGGCACGACCGTGCGGTTCGCCTCGAACGCGGAGGCGTTGCGTCAACCCGATGGCACCCTGCCCCGCGCACACGTCGTCTACCTCCAACACGCCTCCGACCCCATCGTCTGGTGGTCCCCCGACCTGATCTTCAGCGAGCCGGACTGGCTCGACGAACCCAAGGGCCCGGACGTCATCTCGCAGGTGCACTACTTCCCGCTGATCACCTTCTGGCAGATCACCTGCGACATGATCGCCTCCACCGCCCCGCCGGCCGGCCACGGCCACACCTACGGCAAGGAGACCATCGACGGCTGGATCACCGTGCTGCACCCGGCGGGCTGGACCGACGCCATGAGCCAGTCGCTGATCAAGACCGGGATGCCGACCTCCTCGCCCTGACCGATTGGAGGGTGTATGTCCTTCGGCCTACCGCCACATCCCTACCCGCCCGACCGGTATCGGAGCGAGTCCGGTGCGCTCAGCGCCCGCTGGCGAGCATCGGACACACCGCACGACCTCGCCTCGCGCACCGGTTCGGCCGACTACCTCGCCACCGGATCGTCGACCAACGGCGACTACGGGCTCTACCGCTGGAACATGGGACCGCAGCCGAGCGGCCCGGACGCGCACTTCCACAGGTCGCTGTCCGAGTCGTTCTACGTGCTGTCCGGCACTGTCCGCCTCTACGACGGCCGGCAGTGGATCGACGGCCACCCAGGCGATTTCCTCTACGTGCCCGAGGGCGGCGTGCACGGCTTTCGCAACGAGTCCGGCGAGGACGCGTCGATGCTGATCCTGTTCGCGCCCGGCGCGCCGCGCGAGGCGTACTTCGAGGGCCTGGTCGCGCTCGGCACCATGGATGTCAAACCGTCGGCAGCGGAGATGGCCGAGTTCTATCTCGAGCACGACACGTACTGGCTGTGATCACGCACTGATCGCCGACGACCCGAGCAGCGCCTTGAGGTCGCCCATCAGCGCCGCAGAGGCGGTGACGCGGCAGTCGCACACCAGTCGCAGGTCGTTGCGGCCCTGCAGGTGCAGGTGAACCTCGGTGCTGCCCGGGTGCGTGGTGAGGACGTCCTTGAGCCGCGACACCAACGGCGGGGTGCAGCGGGTGGCCTCGATGCGCAGCTGCACCGGCCCGCGGGGTCCCTCGGTGATGTCGAGCAGCATCAGGTCGCTGGCGATGAGCTTGACGGTGTCCTCGCGCGCGTCGGTGCGGCCCTTGACGGCGACGATCGCGTCCTCGGCGAGGGTGAGCGCGACCTGCCCGTAGGTCTGCGGGAAGAACATGACCTCGATGGAGCCGTCGAGGTCCTCGAGCACCGCCTGGGCCCACGGCGCGCCGGCCTTGGTGACCCGCCGGTTCACCGACGACAGGATACCGGCGAGCGTGATCGACTGCGGTTCGCTGGCACCTTCGGCCTGCGTGGCCGCGACAGTGACGTCTGCGGCGTTGGCGAGGATGTGCTCGAGTCCGAACAACGGGTGGTCGGAGACGTAGAGGCCGAGCATCTCGCGCTCGAACTGCAGCAGCACCTTCTTGTCCCACTCGCCCTCGGGAATGCGGATGGCGAAGACGTCCGCGGTGGCCGCATCGCCGCCCGCGTCGGCGTCGCCGAGGGACCCGAACAAGTCGAACTGACCGATCGCCTCGGCGCGTTTGGTGTCGAGCACGGCGTCGACGGCCGCCTCGAAACTGTTCATCAACCCCTTGCGCGGGTGACCGAGGGAGTCGAAGGCGCCGCCCTTGATCAACGCCTCGATGGTGCGCTTGTTGCAGACCACCGCGTCGACCTTCTTCAGGAAGTCGCCGATGTCGGTGAACGCACCCTTGGCGGTGCGGGTGGCGACGATCGACGCGACGACGTTCGCGCCGACATTTCGGATTGCGGTGAGCCCGAAGCGGATATCGGTGCCGGTCGGGGTGAAGTCGGCGTCGGAGGAGTTGACGCATGGCGGCAGCACCTTGATGCCCATTCGGCGGCACTCGGCGAGGTAGATCGCCGATTTGTCCTTGTCGTCGCGCACACTGGTCAGCAACGCGGCCATGTACTCGGCCGGGTAGTTGGCCTTCAGGTAAGCCGTCCAGTAGGCGATCATCCCGTAGGCCGCCGAGTGTGCCTTGTTGAACGCGTAGTCGGAGAACGGGACGAGGATGTCCCACAGTGTCTTGATCGCGGCGGCGGAGTAGCCACGCTCCTGCATGCCGACACTGAAGGTCTCGTACTGCGCGTCGAGCTCGGCCTTCTTCTTCTTGCCCATCGCCCGGCGCAGCAGGTCCGCGGCGCCCAGGGAGTAGCCGGCGACGTGCTGGGCGATCGCCATGACCTGTTCCTGGTAGATGATCAGCCCGTAGGTGTCGCCGAGCAGCTCGTCCTGCGCCTTCGCGAGTTCGGGATGGATCGGCACGACCGGCTTGCGCCCGGTCTTGCGGTCGGCGTACTCGTTGTGCGAGTTCGCGCCCATCGGGCCCGGCCGGTACAGCGCGATGACCGCCGAGATGTCCTCGAAGTTGTCGGGCCGCATCGAGCGCAGCAGCGCCCGCAGCGGGCCGCCGTCGAGCTGGAACACGCCGAGCGTGTCGCCGTGGGTGAGCAGCTCGTAGGTCTTGCGGTCGTCGAGCGGGAGATTTTCCAGGACGATGTTCTCGCCGCGGTTGGCTTGGATGTTGCGCACGGCGTCGTCGAGGACGGTGAGGTTGCGCAACCCCAGGAAGTCCATCTTGATCAGGCCGAGCTTCTCGCAGGTCGGGTAGTCGAACTGCGTGATGATCGCGCCGTCCTGCTCACGCTTCATGATCGGGATCAGGTCGAGCAGCGGGTCGCTGCTCATGATCACCCCGGCCGCGTGCACGCCCCACTGCCGCTTGAGCCCTTCCAGGCCCTTGGCCTGGTCGACGACCTTCTTGACCTCCACGTCGGTGTCGTACAGCGAGCGGAACGCGGCACCCTCTTTGTACCGGTCATGGGACTCGTCGAAGATCTTGGCGAGCGGGACGTCCTTGCCCATCACCGGCGGCGGCATGACCTTGGTGATCTTCTCGCCCATGGCGAAGGGGTAGCCGAGCACCCGTCCCGCATCCTTGACGGCCTGCTTGGCCTTGATGGTGCCGTAGGTGACGATCTGCGCCACCCGGTCGTCGCCGTACTTCTCGGTGACGTAGCGGATGACCTCACCGCGCCGACGCTCGTCGAAGTCCACGTCGAAGTCGGGCATCGAGACGCGGTCCGGATTCAGAAATCGCTCGAAGATCAGCCCGTGCTCGAGCGGGTTGAGGTCGGTGATGCGCATCGCGTAGGCGACGACCGAGCCGGCGCCGGACCCGCGACCCGGGCCGACCCGGATGCCGTTGTCCTTGGCCCAGTTGATGAAGTCGGCGACCACGAGGAAGTAGCCGGGGAAGTTCATGGCGTTGATGACGCCGACCTCGTACTCGGCCTGCGTGCGGATGTCGTCCGGGACGCCGGCCGGGAACCGGCGGGACAGACCCAGCTCGACCTCCTTGGCGAACCAGGACCGCTCGGTCTCGCCCTCCGGCACCGGGAACCGCGGCATGTACGTGCCGTTGGCCTCGGTGAAGGACACCGCACAGCGCTCGGCGATCAGCAGGGTGTTGTCGCACGCCGCGCGCAGGTCGTACTTGTCGGCCCACAGCGAGCGCATCTCGGCCGGGCTCTTGAGGTAGAAGTCGCGGGCGTCGAACTTGAACCGGTTCGGGTCGGCCATGGTCTTGCCCGACTGGACGCACAGCAGGATCTCGTGGGTGTCGGCGTCCTCGGCGTGGGTGTAGTGCAGATCGTTGGTGGCGATCATCGGCAGGTCGAGGTCGCGGGCCAGGCGCAGCAGATCGTCGCGCACCCGGGTCTCGATGTCGAGCCCGTGGTCCATCAGCTCGAGGAAGTAGTTGTCCTTGCCGAACATGTCTCTGAATTCAGCAGCACTCGTCCGCGCTTTGTCGTAGTCACCGATGCGCAGCCAGGTCTGGATCTCCCCGGACGGGCAGCCGGTGGTGGCGATGAGACCGTCGGCGTATTCGCTGAGCAGCTCACGGTCGGCGCGCGGCTTGTAGAAGAACCCCTCGGTGGACGATCGGGACGCCAACCGGAACAGGTTGTGCATGCCGGTGGTGTTCTCGGCGAGCAACGTCATGTGGGTGAACGCGCCACCGCCGGACACGTCGTCGCCGCCGCCGCTTGCCCAGCGCACCCGGGTGCGCTCGCGCCGCGAGGTGTTGGGGGTGAGATAGGCCTCCATGCCGATGATCGGCTTGACCCCGGCGGCGGTGGCCTTGGTGTAGAAGTCATAGGCGCCGAACACGTTGCCGTGATCGGTCATCGCCAGCGCCGGCATGCCCATCCGGGCGGCTTCGGCGAACAACTGCGTCAGCCGGGCCGCGCCGTCGAGCATCGAATACTCGGTGTGCACGTGCAGGTGCACGAACTGCTCGACGGACTCCGGTGCCACCGCCCGATTCTCACATCCGGATACGACGACACACCGCGCATCCGTGCGCGTGTCTCTCGACCTCAACCCGATGGTGAGCGAAACCGGCGGGCCGCGCCCGCCGGGACGGGGGGATACCACAGCGGGCGCGGCTCGCGAAGCCCCCGATGTGTCCAGGGTGGTACCCAGAATGTGAGGAGTGCTCCCGGCGCGCCGGTGGCCCTCAGCCTTTGACCCGGACGGTGGTGCCCACGCTCGCCCAGGTGGCGAGGTACTTGATCGCCGCCAGCGGCATGTGGACGCAGCCGTGGGAACCCTTCGTGCGGTACTTCTGGCTGCCGTAGGGCATCTTTTGCCACGGCGAATCGTGGAAGCCGAACAGCGGCGCGTCGAACGGGATCCAGTACTTCACCGTGTACTGGGCACCGGAGAGCAGGGTCAGCACCTGGTTGCGGGTGATCGACTGGACGTGGAAGGTGCCGGTCGGGGTCGAGTCGTAGGGCAGATCCACCGCGCCGGTCGTCACCGCCGTGTTGTAGACCACCCGCTGGCGTGCGCACAGCCACGCGTGCTGGCGCGCGACGCTGACGAGCACCGCCTTGGCGAGGTGGTTGCGGGCGCAGGCCGACGGGGCGGAACTCGTTGGGGTGGCGGCGGGGGTGGTGCGGGCGGCCGCCGTGGAGCGGGCGGCCGCGGTCTTGCCGGCGGCCGGGGTGGCGCGGGCGGCGGCGGTCTTGGCGGCGGCCGGGGTGGCGCGGGCGGCCGCGGTCTTGGCGGCGGCCGGGGTGGCGCGGGCGGCCGCGACCGCGGCTGCCTGCACTGACTCGACGCTGCTGGACGCGCGAGTCACGGTGACCGTCCTGGTCGACGAAACGTCGCCCTGCGCGGCGCTGCAACCGGTCAGCGCGGTGGCGCAGGCGAGCACGCTCGCGAGGATCAGCCCGGCTCTTGGCACCGGGAGAGTGTAGCCAGGCCGCTCGGTCTGGCCTGGCATCTTGCGTTCGTGGTGGGACGTGGGGCGCAACGATGAGGAGTTGCGCTGGTTGCGTGCCTTCCTCGGTCCCGCGTCGCGCCGCTCGTGAACGAGCAAGCGGCGGCGAGGGCGCGTGTCGCGCGCTGCTCGCCGCTATCGGGTTACGCCTCGCTCGGCCCGGCAACGAGCAAATCGCAGCGACGAGGGCGCTGCGTAGTTACTGCTCGCCGGTGTCGGGTCGCCTGTCCCTTTGGCTCAAAACTCTTGTGTTTCGGTTACTGTGGACAACCCGAAACTGTCGCACCCGACCTCTAAAATCGATCGTATGAGCAGCGTTCTCGAGATCGGCGAGGCCTCGGCCGCGGTTGCCGGGGCCCACGAGCGGGTCGACGGCCTGCTCGCCGCCGACCTGAGCCTCGGTACCGATGACGAGCTGCTCGAGGTGTTGCGGGAGGTGGAGCGGCTCTCGCGGCGGCTGGTCGCGGTGGGGCATGGGCTGATCGCCGAAGCGCAGACCCGGTGCCTGCCGCACTCGCTGGGTGCGGCGTCGATGGCGGTGCTGCTGGGCCAGGTCCTGCGGCTCCATCCCGGTGAGGCCCGAGCCCGGGTGCGGGCGGCCGAGGCAGCCGGGCCGCGGTGGGCGTTGACCGGCGAACCGCTCGAGCCGATTTTCCGCGATGTCGCGGCCGCCCAGGTGGCCGGGGAGATCTCCGCTGAGCATGCCCGGGTGATCCTGCGGGCGGTCGAGGCGCTGCCCGCCGCGCTGCAGCCCGAGCACAGCGGCCCAGTCGAACGTGACCTGGTCGGCTTCGCGCGAACCCTCGACCCGGCCAATCTGCTCAAGGCCGCGCAGCACATGCACAACCTGCTGAACCCTGACGGGTCGTTGGACGATCCGAAGGATCGGGAGCGCAAACGCGACCTGACCCTGCGGCCACGGCCGGACGGTTCGGCCAGCGTGCGGGGCGAGCTCACCCCGGAGTGCGCCGAGCGGCTGCAGTGCGTGTTCGACGCCCTCGCCAGCCCGGCGCCGGAGAGCGGCGGGGTGAAGGACCTGCGCATCGCGGGGCAGCGGCGCCACGACGCGCTGCTCGACGCGCTGACCCGGCTGTGCCTGGACGGGTCGCTGCCGCCCGCCGGCGGGATCGCCACCACCGTGATCGTCATCGTGGGCGAGGAATCGTTGCGCACCGGGCAGGGCCTCGCGGAGACCGGACACGGTGCCCTGGTCCCGGCCCGCGAGGCGTTGCGCTGGGGCGCCGGCGACCAACGCATCCACACCACCCGCATCACCGCCGACGGCCCCGACACCGGGATGGTCACCGGGCACAGCGACACCCGGCGCACCTTCACCGAGAACCAGCGCCTGGCGATTCTGGCCAGAGACGGCGGATGCACCTTCCCCGGCTGTGACCGACCCGGGGCGTGGACGCAGATCCACCACATCATCGCCTGGGCAGATGGGGGTCCGACCACCATCGACAACGGCGCCCTGGTCTGCGGCTACCACCACCGCACCTTCGACAAACTCGGCTGGCAATGCATCACCCTGCACGGACGCCCGGCGTGGATCCCACCTCCGCACGTTGATCCGCAGCAACGACCGAGACGCAACCCACTCCACGAGAAGCCACGACGGCAATGAGACGGACCGGTCGGGAAGGATGGGCGGGTGGACATCGACGAGGTCACCCGGGCGATCCGGCCCGAGGTGGGGCATGCGCTCATCGCGACCGACTTCGACGGCACGCTCGCCCCGCTGCAGCTCGATCCGGAGAATTCGAGGCTGGCGCCGGGAGCGTCGAAGGCGCTGATCGAGCTTGCGACACGCGGAGCGCAGATCGCCGTGATCACCGGCCGCGACGCACGCACCGTCGTGCGGCTCGGCGGACTCGATCGGGTGCCCGGCGTCGTAGTGGCCGGGCTGTACGGACTCGAGACGTGGCACGACGGCGGGCTGGAGACACCCGAGCCGCCGGCCTCGATCGGCGAGCTCAGAGAGCGGCTGCCGGGTGCGTTGGCGGGCGGCGATCCCGGGCTGTGGATCGAGGACAAACGCCTTTCGCTGGTGGTGCACGCGCGCCGCACCGACGATCCACCGGCCGCCTTGGCGGCGGTTCGCGAGCCGGTGACGCAACTCGGCACCGAACTCGGCCTCGAGGTTCATCCGGGCAGCGGCGTCCTCGAACTTCGCTTGCCCGGCTACGACAAGGGGGCAACCCTGCGTCGGCTGGCCGCCGACCACGGGGCCGTGCTGTTCCTCGGCGACGACGCGGGTGACATCCCGGCGTTCGAGCAGATGCGCGAGCTGCGGGCGACCGGGGTGACCGCATGGGGCGTCGGGGTCCTTGCTTCGGGCGTCGACGGGATCGCCGAGGCCGCCGACGTGACGGTGCCCGACTCGGGCGCCGCGGTCGAGGTGCTGCGCAGCCTGGTGCGGTAGCCAGCCTGGCGCGGTGGCAACCGGCGCGGCGGCAACCCGGCGCGGTCGGCAACCCGGCGCGGCGGCGGAACCCGGCGCGGCGGCACCGGCGCGGTAGCAACCCGGCGCGGCGGCAACCCGGCGCGGTAGCAACCCGGCGCGGAGCAACCCGGCGCGGTAGCAACCCGGCGCGGTAGCAACCCGGCGCGGTAGCAACCCGGCGCGGTAGCAACCCGGCGCGGTAGCAACCCGGCGCGGTAGCAACCCGGCGCGGGAGCAACCCGGCGCGGTAGCAACCCGGCGCGGTAGCAACCCGCGCGGAGCAACCCGGCGCGGTAGCAACCCGGCGCGGCGGCAACCCGGCGCGGCGGCAACCGGCGCGGTAGCAACCCGGCGCGGCGGCAACCGGCGCGGTAGCAACCCGGCGCGGTAGCAACCCGGCGCGGTAGCAACCCGGCGCGGTAGCAACCCGGCGCGGTAGCGGCGCAGTTGCGCCGCTACCGCACCCGGCTACGTCAGCTCGAACGCCGGCGACCGGCTCAGCTGGTACGTCGCCGTCGGCCACCGACGATCAGCAGGCCGCCGAGCAGCACGAGGAAGGAGGCCCAGCCCACAAGTTCGCCCACCGGCACACCGGTACTCGCCAGCGGAGGCTCCTTCGGCACGTGGTGGTGCGTGGAGCAGCTGGTGCAGCGCCCGTCCGGAGTGGCGACGGTCGCGTGGTTGGCGACGGTCACGTTAGACGCGTCGCTGTGCACCTTCACCGTGAACGAGACGGACACGCTCTTGCCGACCGGGATGTCCGGGATGGCCCAGGTCAGCGTGTTGCCGGAGCGGGTCAGCCCGGCCGGCAGCGGTGTGCGGACGTCGGCGAACGGGGTCACCTTGCTCAGGTCGTCCTTCGCCTTCGCCCCCGTGACGACGGCCTTGCCGGCGTTCGTCGCGGTGAGGGTGTACTTGATCGTCGAACCGGCGTCGACGTCGGTGCCGGACGCCGGGTCGGAGGTCTTCTTCAGCGTCCAAGCCGGCGGCGTGTCGTGCGTGGTCGTGCAGGCTGGATCGGAGGTGCACGTCCCCCCGGGGCTGGTCGGTGTCGCCAGGTTGGTCAGCGTGACGCCCAGCGCGTCGGCGTCGACCTTGACCGCGTATTTCACCGTGACGGTGCCGCCCACCGGGATGTCCGGCAGCGCCCAGGTGAGGGTGGTGCCCGACCTGGTCAGCCGGTCGGCGAGCGGCGTGACCAGCGTCGCGGCGGACAGCACCTTGGACAGGTTGTCGGTGGCGGTCGCGTTGCTCACCACCGCCTGACTGGTGTTGCGGGCCGTCAACGTGTACGTGATCGTCGAGCCCGGCGCGACCGTGGTCCCGGACTTCGGGTCGGCGGACTTGGTCAGTGACCAGGTCGTCGGCGTCATGTGGTCGGTCTCGCACACGTCGGCCGGGTCGGCAGCCGCCCGCACCGCAGCCGGGGTGAGTGCGAGCGTCGTCAACTCCGGCGCCGGCAACGGCTCGCACGCGCCGCCGGGCGTCGTCGGAGTCGCCAGGTTGTGGATCGTGACGCCATGCGCGTCGTCGTGCACCTTCACCTGGTAACTGATCGTGATGCGGCCGTCGACCGGCAGGTCGGGCACGGCCCAGGTCAACGTCGTCCCGGACAGCGTGAGGGTCGGCGGCAGCGGCTGCACGAGGTCGGCGTAGTTCAGCACCGCGCTGAGGTCGTCGGTGGCCTGCGCGCCGGTGAGCGGGCCGAGCGCGACGTTCTGCGCGAGCAGCGTGTAGGTGATGGTCGAACCGGGCTGCACCATAGATCCGGACGCCGGATCGGCAGACTTGTTCAGCACCCACCGCGGCGGGGTCGGGTGGTCGGTCTCGCAGCCGGTCTCGGACACGCACTCGCCACCAGGGCTGGTCGGCGTCGCGAGGTTGTGGATCGTGATGCCATAGGCGTTCTCCTTGACGTGCACCGTGAACGTGACCGTCGCAGGCTCGCCCGGCGCGAGATCCGGGATCTCCCAGATGAGGGTGTTACCTGCCTGGGAGAGCCCGGGGCCCAACGTCACCACGTCGGCGTAGGTGAGCACCTGCGAGAGGTCGTCCTCGGCCTTCGCTCCGGTGAGCACGTTGTCGGCGCCGGTGTTCTTCGCCGTCAGCGTGTAGGTGATGTCGGTGTCCGGGTCGACCCGGGTGCCCGAGGCCGGGTCGGCAGTCTTGGCCAGCGTCCACGGCGGCGTGGTCGGGTGATCGGTCTCGCACCCGCCTTCGCTCACGCAGTCCCCACCGGGGCTGGTCGGCGTGGCCAGGTTGTGCACGTGCACGTCGAGGGCGTCGTCATGGACCGTCGCCGAGAAGCTGACCGTCCTGGTGCCACCGCCTTCGATATCCGGAATCGCCCAGGTCAGGGTGTTCCCGGTCAGCGTCAACTCGCCGCTCGGGGGCAGCGTGCCGAGATCGGCGTACGGCAGCACCTGGGCGAGGTCGTCGGTCGCGGTCGCGCCGGTGAGGGTGTTCTCGCCGGTGTTGGCCGCGGTCAGCGTGTACGTGATCGTCGAACCGGGTTCGACCGTGGTCCCGGAAGCCGGGTCGGCCGTCTTCTCCAACGTCCACGGCGGCGGGGTCGGGTGATCGGTCTCGCAGTTCTCGGTGCACTCGCCGCCCGGGCTGGTCGGCGTTGCGAGGTTGTGCACGTGCACGTCGAACGCGTCGTCGTGGACGGACACCGAGAAGCTGACCGTCCTGGTGCCACCGCCTTCGATATTCGGAATCGCCCAGGTCAGGGTGTTCCCGATCCGCGTCAACTCGCCGCTCGGGGGCAGCGTGCCGAGATCGGCGTACGGCAGCACCTGGGAGAGGTCGTCGGTCGCGGTCGCGCCGGTCAGTGTGTTCTTGCCATTGTTGGTCGCGGTCAGCGTGTAGGTGATCGTCGATCCGGGATTCACCTCGACCCCTGTGCCGGGACTGGCCGTCTTCGTCAACGTCCACGGCGGGGGGGTCGGGTGGTCGGTCTCGCAACCCGTCGCGCAGGTGCCGTTCTCGCCGGGCGTGGCCACGTTGTGCACGTGCACGTCCAGGGCACCGTCGTGCACCGTCACCGAGAACGAGACGGTCACCTCGCCGCCGACCGGGACGGTCGGAATCGCCCAGGTCAGCGTATTGCCGGACCGGGTCAATTCCGGCGGCAGCGAGCCGAGATCGGCGAACGCAAGGACGTTCGTCAGGTTGTCGGTCGCGGTGGCGCCGACGAGCGGGAGTTCGCCGGTGTTGGTCGCGGTCAGCGTGTAGGCGATCGTGTCACCGGGGTTCACCGACGTGCCCGACGGCGGGTCCGCGGTCTTGGCCAGCGTCCACGACGGCGGGACGGCGGTGTTGGTGATCGTGCAGGTCGCGTCGCCGCCGAGGGCGAGCGTCACCGACGCCACTGTCGTCGCCGTGCCGCCGGTGCACACCCAGCCCGAAGGCGCGTACCCGTCGAGCGTCGTCTCGGACAGCGCGTAGGTCCCGATGATCGCGGCCTGGTCGGTGACGGCCGCGGAGTTGCCCGGACCGGTGATCGTGGACGCGCCGTTCGCGGCGGTGAGGGTGAACTGGGCCGGGGTCGCCGTTGCCCCGGTCGTGCCGTTGTCAACCACCTTGACCAGGGTCAGGCGCGGCGCCACCGCGGTGTTGGTGATCGTGCAGGTGGCGTCCTGACCCTCGGTCAACGTCACCGAGGTGGCCGTCGACGAGTCTGCGCCGGTGCACACCCAGTCCGAGGCGGTGTAGCCGGGTTCGCCGGACTCGCTCAGATCGTAGGTGCCGACCTTGACGTTGGCGGCGGTCACCGTTGCGCTGCCGGTGGCACCGCTGATCGAGGTCGGGCCGGTGGCGGTCAGCTCCCACGCGGTCGGCGCGGTCGTGGCGCCGGTGGTGCCGTTGTCGACTATCTTGATCAGCGTCAGCTTGGGGCTGACGGCGGTGTTCGTGATCGTGCAGACGACGTCGCCGCCGTTGGGCACGCTCACGTTGCCGTCGGCGAACACGCCGCCGTCGCACTCCCAGTCGCCAGAGGTGAAGCCGGCGGGCCCCTGCTCGGTGAGGGTGTACTGCCCGGCGAACACCGGCACCGCGTTGACGCCGCCGCCGGAGGACGGGTCGCCGTTGCCGGTCACCGGGTTCTGACCGGTGATGTCGACCGGCGTCGCGGTGAGCGTCCAGTCCTTGGGCTCCATGCCCGAGCCCGTCTCGTTCGCGTCGACGACCTTGACGAGGGTCAGGTGAGCGGTCACGTCGTTGTTGTTGATCGTGCACGTCGCGGACGTGTTCAGCGGCAGTACCAGGCTCGACCCGGTCAACGTCCCCGCGCTGCACGACCAGGTGCCGGCGGCGTATCCGGCCGGGCCGCCGGACTCCGACAACGTGTAGGTGCCGGCGTTGACCGGCGCGTTGGTCACCGTCGCGGAGCCGGTGGCGCCGGAGATGGGCGTCGGGCCGGCCGCCGCGAGCGTCCACGCCGTCGGCACCGCCGTACCGCCGTTGTCGTTGGTCACGGTCTTGATCAGCGTCAGGTGGGCCGGCTGGTCGTTGTTGTTGATCGTGCAGGTCGCCGAAGTGTCGAGCGGCAACACGAGGCTCGACCCGGTCAACGTGCCGGCGGTACACGACCACGACCCAGCGGCATAGCCGGCCGGACCGCCGGACTCGGACAACGTGTAGGTGCCGGCGCTGACCGGCGCATTGGTGACGGCTGCGGAGCCGGTGCTGCCCGAGATCGGCGTCGGACCGCCCGCGGCGAGCGTCCACTGCCCGGCGGTGGCGGTGCCGCCGTTGTCGTTGGTGACCGTCTTGACCAGCGTCAGGTGCGCCGGCTGGTCGTCGTTGGTGTACGTGCACACACCGGACTCGCCGACCTGCAGCGTGATGCTGCTGAGTTCCCGGGGTGCGCCGACGGTGCTCGTGACACACGAGATCCCGGTCAGTGTGTATCCCGCCACGGCGGACTCGGTCAGGTTGTAAGGATGACCCGGTCTGACGTAGATGGTGTTCTCCGGGCGGGTCGTCTCGGCACCGATTACCGTCTCCGAGAGCAATCCGGCAGGCGGATCCGTCGGGGTGGCGGTCAGGTTCCAGTCCGACGCCGTGGCCGTGCCGCCGTTGTCGTTGACCACGTGCTTGAGCAGCGTCAGCTCCGCGGTCTGGTTGCGCGCTTCGCAGCGCACCGCGAAGCCGGACGGGACCGTTACCCCGCCGTTCAGGCCGTCGCTGAAACCGGGGATGACCGCGCCGGTGGTCGGGTTCACCTGGCTGCAGAACCAGCTGATCGTCGAACCGGGGATCGCGACCGCGCCGGTGCCCTGCAACTGCACGTAGCGCGGGTCGGCGTTGTTCTCCGACAGCGGGTAGGTGACCAACGGGGTCACCGCGCCGGTTACGCCGGTCGTGCCGGTCGGGCCGGCCAGCGCACCGGACGGCGCGGTCGCGGTCAGTGTCCAAGCGGAGGGCGACGCATCGCCGTTCACCACGGTCTTGATCAGGGTCAGCCGCGCCGGGCAGTTCACCGTGTTGGTGATCAAGTAGGTGTTCGTCGCCTGGGCCAGGATGGTGGAGTACGGCAGGGTGGCGTTGGCCGTATTGCCGTTGCTCAGCGTCAACCGACTGCTGGTGAGCGTGCACAGCGAGCTCGCGGCGATCGACGTGGTCTCGTCGATCGACAGGCTGTCGGTCACCCGGAAGCCGCCGACGGTCGTGCCCCACTGCTGCGCGGTGGTGTTGAGGGTCAGCGATGCCGACAGCTCCGCCGGCTGCTGTCCATTGGCGAATACGGTGCCGTTGACGTTCCAGACCTTGTTCACCAGCACGGTTGCCGGGGTGCCCGGCGACTCGTTGTACACCGTGCAACTGATCGGAAAGGTCGAGCTGGCGTCGACGTTGAAACCCGTCGCGCCGTTGTTGGTGACGGCGACTGTGGCCCCGGTGTCGATGCGGGTGCACACCGCGTTCGCCCCGCTGATCGTGTGCAGCGTGTAGCCGGACTGCTGGGTCTCGGTGCCGGTGAAGGTCGTAGACGTGGTGCCGCCGGGGAAGGTCAGGTTGAAGTTCAGCGCACCGGTGCCCGTGGCCGTCTGCCCGCTGGCTGGGGACACGGTGACGCCGGACGTCACGGCGCCCCCGAAGGTCCAGCCGCCGGCCGGGATGGCCCCCGCAGTAGAGTTCGCGGGGGTGCCGAACGGCACCACCTGCTTGACCACCGTGACCGTGCCCGCGCAACTACCCAGGGCGAGCGCCTTGAGGGCGTTCCCGGCCGCCGTGTAGTCAGTCGTTTGGTAGTAGTCGGAATTCAGGGTCGTGCCGGAGATGGACCGCAGGTTCAGCCCGGCCGCCGTACTGCTGACGCCCCCGCCGACGCCCATGGCGAGCATCCGAGTGTTCTCGGCCTTGATCGCGTTGGCGGAGAAGATGCCGTTCTCCACCTCACGGAACCGGGTCCGGTTGCCGGGGCCCTGGAACGGGTTGCCGTAGTAGGTCGGGCTGCCGTCGGTGATCATGACGACCAGGTCGTAGTGCTGGGATTCCTGGGCCACCGTGGCCAACGCCTGGTCCCAGTTGGTGCCGCCGTCGGCGTTGTTGGTGTCACCGGGCCGGACCCAGTTGTTGATGTAGCCGTTGACGGTAGCGGCGCCTGCGGCGGTCGACACCGGCATCAGGGCGGGTCGGTTGGCGTTGACGGGGTTGCTGCCAGCGGGTGAATTGGTGGCGAAGGTGAACAGTGACACCGTCGAGGGCGTTCCGGTGAGCGAGGTGACCAAGGTGGTCGCGGCACCTTTGAGATTCACCAGGTCGGTGGCGGTCACGGAGTTGGACAGGTCGGCGATGATCCCCACGCGCAGACCGCACTGCGCGGGCAGCACCGGGTTGACTCGACTGTCCTGCCAGACCCCGCCGGATGCCTCGTTGTTGGTGTTACCGGTGGAGATCATGAAGTCCACCGTCGAGCGGTAGGTGACGGTGTTGCGCAGCTGCGTGCCGGTCTGGAAGGTGTAGGAGTCCGAGGCCACCGTCGTGCCGGTGCCGAGGTTCGGGTTGGTGAAGTAGCCCGACGGTGCGGCGGTCTGCCGGACCCAGTACCGCGCGTCCCGGTTCGCACCGCCGGTCTGGGTGTTCTGCACGGTGATGCTGCAGTCGCCGTCCACATCAGAGGTACAGGTGAACAATGCCGTGCCGCCGGTCTGGTTGGCGAAGAACCCGAGCTGCACCCCGAGCAGGTTCGTGACTCCGGACGTGCCGGTGCGGTCGCTGCCGACCTTGACGGTGATGACGGCGTTGTTGCCGGTGGCCGGCGGAACGACCTGCGGGGTCACGGTGCCGGGGTCGTCGGCCGCGCTGGTCTTGCTCGGCGCGGAGGAACTGGAGTCGGTCTTGGATACCGGCACGGTCGTGGCCGGTGTGTCCGACGGATCGGCAGCCTTCGCAGCCGGGGATTTGTGGGACGTGGACGCGGACGAGGACGCGTCGGCCGACTTCGCCGACGACTTCGCGGACGGCTCGCTCGACGAGCTGCTCGACGGGGTCGGAGTGGGATCGTCGGCCTGCGCGGCGACCGGAACCAGACCGAAAACGAGGGCGATCGCCGCGGTGAGCACCGCATACCTCGGCAACGATCGTGCACCGCGCCGCGGGCGTGCGTGTCTTCCGGGACGTCGACTCATGCGCGGTCCTTCCCAAAATGCGCGGGCCCGGCCAAAATCGACACCCGGCGAGGAAATGAAAGCACACTGTGAGACGCAAGTTAACCGGTGGGGGTGAAGTGATGCCGAATGGTGTATACACCCCGCTATTCGCCGAGCACTCCTCCGGCGAGTTCCGCGACGATGTCCAATTGCCCGATATGCCGCGCGTACTCCTGCAGCAGGTGGAACAAGATCCGCTCGAGGGTGGGTGGCGGCGCGCCGTCCCAGCGCGGCCCGGGTTGCCCGACCTCGGCCAGGTCATGCCGCTCGATGATCTCGCCGGTGACGGCGGCACGCCGGTCGAGCGCGGCCGTGAGCACGTGCAGGTCCTCGTCGGCCGTGACGTGCCAGCGTTCGTCGCGCGTATCGCCCCACGGATCGTCGACGGGGGCGCCCTCGAAGCCCCACTCCAGCCAGCGCAGCTCGACGTAGGTGAGATGTTTGATCAACTCCAGCGGCCTCCAGCCAGACGGCAGCCGGCTGCGCGTGCGGTCCTCGGGCGCGAGCGCGCCCACCTTCGCGATCAGCACCGACCGGAAGTAGTCGAGATAGCCGAGGAAGACGGCGGCGCGCGATTCGCGTGGGTCGGTGGGCTCCGGGAACGGGAGACTCACGTGATGTCGTCCAGAGCGTCGAGCTGGGCCTGGAACCACGCCGCGGGCGGGAGCCGGACCGCGGCTTCCCGCATGCGCCCCGCTCGCGCGGCCCGCTCGTCACTAGCCATGGCGAGCGCCTCGTGCAGGGCATCGGCCGTGGCGCTCACGTCGAACGGGTTGACGATCACGGCGTCGTCGCCGAGCACCTCGGCGGCGCCGGCCTCGCGCGACAGCACGACTGCCGGGGACCGTTCCGAGAGCACCACTGCCTCGAGCACGACGAGGTTCATGCCGTCGCGGATCGGGTTGATCAGGATGACGTCGCTGCGGCGCATGATCGCGAGTCCGGTCGGGTAGTCGTCGCTGATCTCGAAGAGGATCGGCGTCCACTCGTCGGTGGAGAATTCGTCGTCGATGTCGGCAGCCAACCGCTCGATACGCGCTGTGTACTCGCGGTAGGCCGGCACGTCCTCGCGAGACGGGTTGTTGAAGACGGCGTGCACCACCCGACCGCGCCATTCCGGGCGGGTGCGCAGCAACTCGCGGTAGGCAAGCAGGCCGCGCCAGACGTTCTTGGACAGCTCGGTGCGGTCCACCCGCCCGATCACCTTGCGGTCCTCGACGGTGTCCTGGAGCACCTGCATCGCGCTGTCGACGCTGCGCCGGTGCCCGAGCCGGTGGATCTCGTCCGGGTCGGTGCCGAGCGGGAAGACCCGGATACCGGTCGGCTCGGCGCCGCAGATCTCGCGCGCGCACTCCATGAACAGGTCGGCCCAGCGCTGGGTGTGGAACCCGAGCAGGTCCGCGCCGAGCATGCCGTCGACGAGGGCGACGCACACGTCCTCGGGCATCGTCACCAGGTGGAACGGCGGCACCCACGGCGTGTGCGTGAACAGGCTGATGCGCACGTCCGAGCGCAGGTCGCGCAGCATGCGCGGCACCAGGAACAGGTGGTAGTCCTGCACCATCACCTTGGCGTTGGGCGCGGCCGACTCGGCCAGCGCGCGGGCGAAGGCCCAGTTGAACCGGATGTACGCATCCCACTGGCGGCGCCAGGTGGCGTCGAAGATGGGTTGCGTGGGCAGCTCGTAGAGCCGGTGCAGCACGAACCACAGCGTCGAGTTGGCGATGCCGTTGTAGGCGTTGCGAAACGTCAGCGGGTCGATCGGCAGCATCCGCACGTCGAAGTCGCCGCGCAGCGCGTCGGCCACCAGGGTCAGCTCGGAGACGTGGCCATTGGGCGCCTGGCGGGCCAGCGACCGCTCCCGGTCGTTGAGCGCCGCGCACAACCAGACGGCGTCCGGGGTCGCCGACAGCGCGGCCTGCATGCCCGACACCAGGCCGCCGCTGCCGCGGCGCACCTGGTCGTCACCGTCCTCGACGGCCTCGACGGTCAGCGGGCCGCGGTTGGACGCGACCAGCAGCGGTGCCTTGCCGGATTCGGTGGCGATTTCGCTCATGTAACCGCTCCTACCCATCGCTTGATCAAGACTCGGCCCGCAGCACGTCGAGGGCGTGTTGCAGGTCGGCCGGCAACGGCGCCTCGACGCGCAGCTGCGCGCCGGTGCCCGGGTGTTCGAAGCCGAGTTCGCGGGCGTGCAGCCACTGCCGGGTCAGCCCGAGGTGTCGGGCCAGCACCGGGTCGGCGCCGTAGGTGAGATCAGCCACACACGGATGCCGCACCGCCGCCAGATGGACCCGGATCTGGTGCGTGCGTCCGGTCTCCAGGCGGATGTCGAGCAACGTGGCGGCGCGAAACGCCTCCTCGGTGGCGTAGTGCGTGATACTGGGCCGCCCGCCCCCGACGACGGCGAACTTGTAGTCCGCGCCCGGATGCCGGTCGATCGGCGCGTCGATGGTCCCCCGGCTCGGGTCGGGGTGACCCTGCACCACTGCGCTGTAGCGCTTGTCGACGGTGCGCGCCTTGAACGCGCGCTTGAGCTGGGAGTAGGCACGCTCGCTCTTGGCGACGACCATCGCGCCGGTGGTGCCGGCGTCGAGGCGGTGCACGATGCCCTGCCGCTCGGCCGCGCCCGAGGTCGCGATCGTGTAGCCCATCGCCGCCAGGCCGCCGACGACGGTGGGACCGTCCCAGCCGGGGCTCGGATGCGCGGCCACCCCGACCGGTTTGGCCACCACCACGAGGTCGTCGTCGTCGTGCAGCACCCGCAGGCCGGGAACCGGCGCGACCGGCGCCGACCGGGTCGGCTCGGGCAGCGTCACCTCGAGCACGGAACCGCCGGCGACCCGGGCGCTGCGCGGTGGCCGGGCGCCCCCGACACTGACCCGCCCGGCGTCGATCAGTTCGGCGGCGACGGTACGGGAGAACCCGAACAATCGCGAGAGCACGACGTCCAGGCGCAGCCCGTCGAGCCCGTCGGGCACCGGCAGCAGCCTGGTCTCAGCCATCGCGAGATCGTCGGCCATCTCCGCCTGCTCGGCCATCTCGGCCATCTCGGCCATCTCGGCCATCTCGGCCATCTCGGCCTGCTCGGCCTGCTCGGCCTGCTCGGCCTGCTCGGCCTTCTAGGTCGCGGCCGCGCAGCGCGAGCAACCCGGCCAGGATCGCGCCGCACACGATGGCCGAGTCGGCCAGGTTGAAGATCGGCCAGTACTTGTCATACGGCCCGAACAGGCTGATCCAGTCGACGACGTGACCGCGCAGGACCCCCGGCGCCCGCAACAGCCGATCCGCGAGGTTGCCGAGCGCGCCGCCGAGGATCAGCCCGAGCGCGACGGCCCAGCCGGTGGAGCGCAGCCGGCTCGCGGTCCGGGCGATCACCACCACCACGGCCAGCGCCACGATCGTCAGAATCACCGTGAACCCGGTCCCCAGGGAGAACGCGGCACCGGAGTTGCGGGCCTGGTTGAGGTAGATGACCCCGCCCAGGATCCGCACCGGGTCCTGGCCCAGCGGCAGCTTCGCGACCACCAGCAACTTCGACGCCGACGTCGAGGATCACCACGATCACGGCGATGCCGACGCACAGCCAGACGCGCCTCGCCCGGGCCGGGGCGGCCGGCTCGGCGGCCCCGGTGCCGCGTTCGGACGGTGCGTCAGCGCTCACGGACGCCATTGTCCCGGATCGATGACTAACGCCGCTCCTCACGCTGCTTGCACGAGACATCGAGGGTCGCCGCGGGGAACGCCTTGAGCCGCGCTTTCCCGATCGGCCGCCCGCAACTCTCGCAGAAGCCGTACGTGCCGGTGTCGATGCGCTCGACGGCGTGCTCGATCTGGGTGATCAGGTCGAAGCGGTTCGCGGCGATCGACTGCTCCTGCTCACGCTCGAAGGTCTTGCTGCCCGCGTCGGCCTGGTCGTCGCCCGCGCCGTCGGTGCTGGAGCGTTGCAGGTCGTCGAGCTCGCGCATCGAGCTGTCGTAGGCGTCGCGCATCTCGGTGAGCTCGTCGACGAGCTGCTGGCGCACCTCGGCGAGCTCGGCCTCGGTCCACTCCGAGCCCGCGGGAACGGCGAGCTCGCGTGCCGCAGGCGCTGCGGCCGCCGGCGCGCGCTGCCCGGCGGCCTTGCTCGCCGGCCGCTTGTCCGCCGGCGCCTTCTTGGCCGGGGATTTCTTGGCGGGAGCTTTTTTCGCGACGGTTTTGTTCGCGACGGCCTGCTTCGCGACAGCCTTCTTTGCGGAGACCTTCTTCGGGACCGCCTTCTTCGCGACGGCCTTCTTCGCGACGGCCTTCTTCGCGGGGGCCTTCTTCGCGGGGGCCTTCTTTGCCGGGGTCTTCTTCGCGACGGCCTTCTTGGCGGGGGTCTTCTTCGCGGGCGTCTTCTTGGCGGGTGTCTTCTTCGCGACGGTCTTCTTCGCGACCGTCTTCTTGGCGGGGGCCTTCCTCGCGACGGCCTTCTTGGCGGGGGTCTTCTCGGCGGGGGTCTTCTTCGCGGTCTCCTTCTTGACCGCCGTCTTCGTGACCGCCGTCTTCTTAGCCGTCGTCGCAATCGCACTTTTCGCAGCTGTCTTGCGGGCTGTCTTCGCGGGCGCCGTCTTCGCGGTCGCCGTCTTCGCGGTCGCCGTCTTGACCGGCGCCGCCTGCCTCGCGGCTGCTGAACCGGCCGCACCGACCCGGCGCAGCGCTTGACGGATCCGTCCGACGGCAGCCATCGACTCCCCAATCGCGGTGTCTTCGTGTCGCCTGTCGGCGCCTGCAACGGCGGACAATATCTGAGCAAGATCTCGTCATTTCCACCGGCCATGCCGTACCCGGACGGCTGCGAGCCGGAATCGTTGGACCGCGATCGCTAGGATTGACCTGCATCGACGAGGACAAGTAGCGGCGCGGTCCAGCCCGAGCGACCCGGGGGCGGTGTGAGCCCGGGGCCAGGCGTGCCGGCGAAATCACCTCCGAGCACCCGGAAGAACGGGCGCTGCCACCAGCAGCCGCCTCAGTAGAGCCGGACCGAACGAAGTGGGCGCCGTCCCCCGGGGCAGCGTCAACGAGGGTGGTACCGCGGTGTCGCGGCGGCTTTCGAGCCGGCGAGCGTCGTCCCTCGAGTCGACCGACAGCACCGCACGACTCCGGGGAGCACCACCGCAATGACCGACCGCGTCACTTCCGGCAGCTACGCGCCGCTGCCGCCGCACGTCGACCTGCCGGCGCTCGACCACGACGTCATCGAGCAGTGGCGCACCGACAAGGTCTTCCAGCGCAGCCTCGACGCCACCGAGCACGGCCCGGCCTGGACCTTCTACGAGGGCCCGCCCACCGCCAACGGGATGCCCGGCACGCACCACGTCGAGGCCCGGGTGTTCAAAGACGTGTTCCCCCGCTGGCGCACCATGAAGGGCTACCACGTGCCCCGGATGGCCGGCTGGGACTGCCACGGCCTGCCGGTCGAGCTCGCGGTGGAGAAGGAGCTCGGGTTCACCGGCAAGCCCGACATCGAGGCCTACGGCATCGCCGAGTTCAACGCCCAGTGCCGGGAGAACGTGCAGCGGCACGTGGACGCCTTCGAGGCCATGAGCGAGCGCATGGGCTACTGGGCCGACTACGAGCACGCCTACTGGACGATGACGCCCGACTACGTCGAGTCGGTGTGGTGGGCCCTGAAGACGATCTTCGACAAGGGATTGCTCGTCGAGGACTTCCGGGTCGCGCCCTATTGCACCCGCTGCGGCACCGGGTTGTCCGACCATGAGCTCGCGCAGGGGTACGAGAACACCGTCGACCCGTCGGTGTACGTGCGGCTGCCGCTGACCTCCGGCCCGTACGCCGGGCGGGCGGCGATGCTGGTCTGGACCACCACGCCGTGGACGCTGCCGAGCAACGCGCTCGTCGCGGCCCGGGCCGACGTCACCTATGCGACCGTCACGGACGGCACCGAAACGCTCGTGGTCGCCCGCGACCTCGTCGGCAAGGCGCTCGGCGAGAAGTGGACCGTGGTCGGCACGTTCACCGGCACCGACATGCTCGGCTGGACGTACGAGCGGCCCTTCGACGTCGTGCCCTGGCCCGGCAGGGGGCACTTCGTCGTCAACGAGGACTACGTAACCACCGACGACGGCACCGGCCTGGTGCACCAGGCCACCGTGTTCGGCGCCGACGACTTCGAGTCGGTGCGCCGCAACGGCGTCGAACTGGTGAACCCGATCGACGTGCGTGGCCGGTTCGAGGAGGGCCTGCCGCTCGTCGGCGCGATGTTCTTCAAGGACGCAGACGAGGTGATCGTCGCCGACCTGCAGGCCCGCGGCCGGTTGTTCCGGCACGTCCCCTACGAGCACAGTTATCCGCACTGCTGGCGCTGCCACACACCGTTGATGTACTACGCGCTGCCGTCGTGGTACGTGCGCACCACCGCGGTCAAGGACGAACTGCTCAACGAGAACGAGGCGACCGACTGGTACCCGGCCACGATCAAGCACGGCCGCTACGGCGACTGGCTCACCAACAACATCGACTGGGCACTGTCCCGCGACCGGTATTGGGGCACCCCGCTGCCGGTGTGGCGCAACGACGCCGATCCCACCCGGATGGTGTGTGTCGGGTCGCTCGCCGAGTTGCACGAACTGTCCGGGGTCGCGCTGGCCGATCCGCATCGCCCGTACGTCGACGAGGTGACGTTCAGGCTGCCCGGCGAGGACGGCACGTACCGGCGGGTGCCGCAGGTGATCGACGCCTGGTTCGATTCGGGATCGATGCCGTTCGCGCAGTTCGGCGCGCCGTTGCACAACGCCGAACGGGCGCAGGCGGCCTATCCGGCCGACTTCATCTGCGAGGCGATCGACCAGACCCGCGGCTGGTTCTACTCGCTGATGGCCGTCGGCACCCTGGTGTTCGACCGCTCGTCCTACCGCAGCGTCGTGTGCCTGGGCCACATCCTGGCCGAGGACGGCCGCAAGATGAGCAAACACCTCGGCAACATCCTCGAGCCCATCCCGTTGATGGACCGGCACGGCGCCGACGCGGTGCGCTGGTTCATGGCGTGCACCGGTTCGCCGTGGGCCTCGCGGCGGGTCGGGCACAAGGCGTTGGACGAGATCGCGTCCAAGGTGATCCGCACCTACTGGTCGATCGCCTCGTTCCAGTCCCTGTACGCACGCGCCAACGGATGGGCACCCGACGCGGGCGGCGGCACCGAGACGCTGCTCGACCACTGGGCCCGCTGCGAGGTCAACCGGGTGGCCGCCGAGGTCGACCACGCGCTGGAGGACTTCGACACCGCGCGCGCCGGCAAGGCGCTGGCCGATTACATCGACGATCTCTCGAACTGGTACGTGCGGCGCTCGCGGCGGCGGTTCTGGGATGGCGACCCGGCCGCGCTCGCCACCCTGCACGAGTGCCTCGAGGTGCTGACCCGGCTCTTGGCACCGTTCATCCCGTTCGTCACCGAGCGGGTGTGGTCTGCGCTGTTCGCGGCCACCGGTTCGGTGGATTCCGTCCACCTCGCGTCGTGGCCGGTTTCGGATCCCGAACTCCTCGACTCGGCGTTGTCCGGTCAGGTGGCGCTGGTGCGGCGGCTGGTGGAGCTGGGTCGATCGGCGCGCGCGGATTCGAAGGTGAAGACGCGCCAGCCGTTGGGGCAGGCGCTGATCTCCGCGCCGGGCTGGGCGTCGCTGCCGGAGGAACTCAAGGACCAGGTGCGCGACGAGCTCAACGTCGTGGAGCTCGTGCAGCTGCGCGACACCGGCGAGCTGGTGCAACTCGCCGTGAAACCCAACTTCCGCGAGCTGGGACGGCGCTTCGGCAAACGCACCCAGGTGGTGGCCGGCGCGATCAGCGCCGCCGACCCGGTCGAGTTCGTTGCGGCGTACCGGTCCGGGCAGGCCCGGGTCACCGTCGACGGCGAGGAGCTGCCGATCACCGGCGAGGAGGTGGTGATCGCCGAGACGCCGCGCTCGGGTTGGGCGGTTGCCTCCGGCGGGTCGGACACCGTCGCGCTGGACCTCGAGCTCACCCACGAGCTGCGCCTGGCCGGCCTGGTGCGCGAGATCGTGCGGATGGTGCAGGACGCCCGTAAGAACGCCGGGTTCGAGGTCACCGACCGCATCGCGCTCTGGTGGCGGGTGGGCGGATCGCCCGAGCCGGCGCAGGCCATCCGCACCCATGCCGAGCAGCTCGCCGCGGAGGTGCTGGCCACCTCGCTCGTCGAGGGCGCGCCGTCCGAGGCTGACCTGTCCGCACACCTGTTCAGCGCCGAGGACGAAGAGCTCGGCCTGCGAGTGTGGCTGCGAAAGGCCTGACCCTTTCAGCATTCGGCAGCGACCCGGCCTTGTCGCGTCTGATCGCGCCGTGCCGCGCGACGCACGCTCAGGATGCGGTCCCGTATCTGGCACGCGGGCTACGGAACTCACCGGTGAAGCGCTGATACCTGGCAGCGGGCCATATGCATCCGGCCACGGTCGCCAGGCACCCGACGCTGATCAGGACCAGCCCGGTTCCGGCGCCCAGGCTGCCCGAGGCGGGGTGCGCCACCGCCGCGGCGTGCCGCGGATAGATGGGAGAAACCGGTACACGCGCGAACGCGTCCGGGCCGATGAGGTGGAGCCACAGTTCTGCCGCGAGCCTGCCCGGCACAGCCACGACGGCGACCGCGGCGGCCTTGCGCCAGATGAGTCCGAGCACGCCGATGCGTGTGCCTGCCAGCAGTGCCGCCGCGACGGCGATGATCGTCGCGCACAAGAAGAGTTTCGGCGCCGCACCGGAGATCATCGCGTCGGCGTGGGCCGACGGGGTCAGGGTGCGGGGTGCCAGCAATCCGCCGTTGGATACCCCAACCAATGGCAGGCAGGTTCCCCACATCGTGAGCACGCCCCCCGTGAACATCAAGAACGGGGCCATCCGCGCTCGCATCCGATACTGCATCACTCGTGGCCTCCGGTGTCGCGTTGCGGAATTTCGACACCACGAGCGTCGCCCAGCGATGGGTCATGCCTCTATCGCCGGCGTACTTGCATTGTCATTCGGGTGGGTAAGCTCCTGCTATTCGGTCGGCTAGGTAGGGGTCGATCGCCGGAGCAAGGTGTGCGCGGTGGTGGACTACCTCGAGGTTTGGTCTTCGGCCGAACCGCGCCTTTCGCCGCTCGAGGGCACGTCGGTGACAATCGGCCGCCTACCGAGCAATGACATTGCGCTCATCAGCGATTCCGGGGTGTCCCGCTCGCACGCGGTATTGGAACGCGTCGGGTACATGTGGTGCGTCCACGATCTCGGCTCGACGAACGGCACGTTCCTGGACGGGATTCGAATTCACGGCGACCGTCCTTTGCACCCGAACGCAGAGATCCGTGTCGGGCAGACCCGGTTGATGTTCCGCGCCGGGACCGGGCAGACCGCCGAGTCGATAACCGCGGCGCCGGACTACGTCCCGACCGTTACCCCGCGCGAGCGTGACGTCCTGCTCGCGCTGTTCCGATTTCAGCGGCCGTCAGACATGTGGTTCGAACCCGCTTCGACTCGGGAGATGGCTCACGCACTCAGCGTGAGTGATGCAGCGGTGAAACAGCATCTGCTGCACCTCTATGACAAATTCCATCTCATCGGCAGCGCAAACCGAACGCGATCTCGATTGGCGAACGAGGCCTTACGGCTCGGCGTGATCCAGCTCGCGGAACTCCCACCGCCGGCGCCTAATCTGCCGTCCAGATGAGGGCCGGCGGCGGTCGCCGGATGCCGGTCGGGGAATTACCGGCCGGCGCACAGCGAGCAGGGTGCGAAGCCGTCGGCCTCGGCCTGCGCGAGGGAGATCGCCACCGCTTCCTGACCCTTGATGATCAGGCAGTCCTCGGCGTGATAACGGGGCCGGCCGTTGCGGACCCAGACCTGTGCGCCGGCATCGCCTGCGGCCGCATCCTGCGTTGCGGCGGGCTCCTGCGCGGCCGCCGGTTGCGGCTGCGCCGGCGCTTCGGGTTCGGCCTGCGGCGCCACGACGGGGTCTTCGTGCGGCTCGACCGGAACGGGAGCGGCCATCGCCGGCTGCCCTTCGGGCTCTGATTCGAGCTGAGCTTCGGGCGCCGCTGCGACCTCGGGTTCCGGTGCGGTCTGCGTTTCGGATTCCGCCACCGCCGCGGGCTCGGGCTCGGCCACCGCCGCGGGCTCGGCCACCGCCGCGGGCTCGGCCACCGCCGCGGGCTCGGCCACCGCCGCGGGCTCGGCACGCCGGCTCGCCGGCTCGGGCTCGGGCTTTGGCTCGGCGAGCGTTTCGGATTCCGCTACCGGTTCGTCGGCGGACTCGGCGACCGGCTCGGCGGACTCGGCTTGCGGCTCGGCGACCACCGGCGCGGCTTCGGCGCGCGGCGTGTTGGGCTCGCACTCGCCGCACGGGGTGAAGCCGTCCTCGTCGGCCTGCGAATGACTGACCGGCACCGCGTCGAGCCCGACGATCGCGGTGCAGTCCGGGCGGTGGTAGTCCGGTTGCCCGTCGGCGACCCAGACTCCGTCGCCGGCCGGCGCCGCGGGCTCGTCTCGGTCGGGGGTGCACTGCGGGCACGGCGCGAAGCCGTCCTCGACGGCCTGCTGCTTCGAGATCGGCTCCGGGCCCTCGCCGATGATGTCGGCGCAGTCGCGCCGGTGGTATTCGGGCTGCCCGTCGATCACCCAGACCTCGGTGGCCTGCGGCGCGGCGGCGAGTACCGGCGGCGAGCAGACCGGGCACGGCGCGAAACCATCCTCGACCGCCTGCGCGAAGGGCACCGGCTCGCCGGTCTGCTTCTCGACCACCGGGCAGCCGGCGAGGTGGTAGTCCGGGAAGCCGTCGGACACCCAGACCGTGGTGGGCACGCCACCGGCCGCCGCCGACGCGGCGCCGGGCGAGCAGGTCGGGCAGGGGGCGAAGCCGTCCGCGACGGCCTGCGTGCGCGGGACCGATTCCGTGTCCAGGGTCGCGAGCTCGGCGCACGACTCGACGTGATAGCGGGGATGGCCGTCGGCCACCCAGACCTGATCGCCGGCGGCGTTCGCGGCGGCGGCGAACACCGAGGGCGCCCGTCCGGCGAAGGCGGCGTCCGGATCGCAGACCACGCACGGCTGGAAGCCGTCCTCGACGGCCTGCTCGTACGGGACCGGTTCGGACTGCAGCCCGTCGAGTTCGGTGCACTCGCCGATGTGGTACTCGGGATAGCCGTCGGCGACCCACACCCGCAGCCCCGCGCTCGGCGACGCGCCCGCGGGCGGGGTCGGCGGGCCGCAGGAGCGGCACGCGGTGAAACCGTCCTCGATCGCCTGGGCGAGCGGGACCGCCTCGGCCGGGCTGTCGGCGATCTTCGCGCAGCTCTCGACGTGATAGTCCGGGCGCCCGTCGACCACCCACACGCCAGTCGGGACGGCTGCCGGCACCCCGAGCCCGGGCGGCACTACCGGCTGCCCGGCGTCACCGGAGTGGCCGCTGGCGGCTCCGGCCGGCACCAGGGCCGGCGCCGGTGTGCGGATGACGGCGTTGGTCGCCGCGGGAGTCGCCGCCGGCGTGCTGAGCGACTCGGCCGACTTCTGGGTGTGTGAGGTGCGCACGACAAGATAGAGCGCCACCGCCGCGAGCCCGCTCGCGACCAGGGACACCACCAGCCACACGGTGCTCGCCAGCACCAGGCCGAGCACCAGGCTCGCCACCGCGACGAGCAATAACGCGATCAGCACCATGGTCGTCGGTCCCCCCCGAACCAGTACCAACCTGACGCCAAAACGCCTGGTGCGCAAGTCGGCGCGACGCCGGCCGGTCGCCGCGGCGCGGCGGCGTCTCGGAGCTGGGCAGTGATCGCTTCGGATCAGCCCTTCTGGGCGTCGGCGTAGTCAGCGTTCGCCGCGGGCTCGGCCTTGCCGCTCGCGTCGAGGTCACGCAGCTGGGACTCGAGGTAACTCTTGAGCCGGGTGCGGTACTCGCGCTCGAAGTTGCGCAGCTCCTCCACCCGGCGCTCGAGGGCGCCCTTGCGCTGCTCGAACTGCGAGGTGATGGTGGCGGCGCGCTGCTCGGCGTCCTGCACGGTCTGGTTGGCGCGGGCCGTGCTCTCCTCGTCGAGCTGGTTGGCCCGGTTCTCGGCGTCGGCCAGCTGCTGGGTGGAGCGCTCGTTGGCGTCGGTGACGGTCGACTCGGCGTTGGCCCGGGCCTCGTTGAGCAACCGGTCGGCCTCGGCCCGCGACTGGGCGAGGTGCTGGTCGGCGGTCTGCTGCGCGAGCGCCAGCATCTGCACGGCCTGGGCGTGGTGCTCGGCCGGCGCCAGCGCGGGGCCGCCCTCTGCCGCCACGGGCGCCGCGGACGCGGTACGCAGCTGCTCCTGGGCGACCTCGAGCTGTTTGCGGTTCTCGTCCAGCTGCTGCTCGGTCTCGGCCAGCTTCTGCTGCAGCGCGACGACCTGCTGCTGCGCACCCGATTCGCCCTGGTTCACGGCCTGCTCGAGCTCACTGATGCGCTGCTGCAGGCGGCTGTTCTCGTCGCGGACGGAGGTGAGATCCGCGGTTGCGGCGCTCAGCTGCTCGTTCGCGGCCCGCAGTGCCTCGGGATCGTCGGAGTCTCCCGTTGCCTCGCCACCGGCACCCTCGGCGCGCGCCGCGCCCCCGTTGCCGCGCAGGTCGTTGTTCTCCTCGATCAGCCGCGACAGCTCGACCTCGACGATGTCGAGGAACGCGTCGACTTCTTCCTCGTCGTAGCCGCGCTTGCCGATCGGTGGCTTCTTGAACGCCACGTTGTGGACTTCGGCGGGCGTCAACGGCATCCGGTCACCTCAAGGCTCGTGGACTGCCGGTCGCTCCGGCCGTCGGGTGGTCTTGGCTCGTCTTGGGGGGTGCCGCGGGGGACGGCACCCGTCAATCGTAGACATCACGCTAACTGAACGTCAGAGCGACCTGTCGCAGCACGATGAGCACGATCAGCAGGATGATGACGCTCAAGTCGAGGCTTACAGTACCTAGCTGGAGCGGCGGGACCAATCTGCGCAGCAACTTGATCGGCGGATCGGTAACCACGTACACCAGCTCCACCCCGACCGCCGCCACTCCCACCGGGCGCCAGGCCCGGGCGAACTGCCGGGTCCAGTCGACGACGAGCCGCGCCAAGATCACCAGGACGTAGATGTACAGCGCGTACCCGACGACGCCCCACAGCAGCGCCATCGATGCGTTCCTCTCCCCTTGCAGACGTCTGTCGCAATAGCAACGACCGCCCAGTGTAGAAAGTGCCGGCGGCGAGCGCAGGGAGTGACCACTACTAGTGTCGCGCGCCAGAGATTGTGCGAACAAGTCCGGCGTTCAGGCGTGGGCTGGTAAGGCGGAGGAGGAGAGCTGTACTTGCCGTCCTGGCGACGACGACAACGCAGCCAGCGCGCGCCTGGGCGTCGGAATTATCGTGCGAATCTCTGGCGCGCGACACTAGCTCTGGTTGAAGAAGCCGTTCTCGATCTTGGCCTTGTCGGCGGCGGTGACGCTGACGTTGTGCGGGCTGAGCAGGAACACCTTGGCGGTGACCCGCTCGATGCGCCCGTGCAGGCCGAAGGTGAGCCCCGCGGCGAAGTCGACCAGGCGCTTGGCGTCGGCGTCGTCCATGTCCGAGAGGTTCATGATCACCGGGGTGTTGCGGCGGAACTGCTCGCCGATGTTGCGGGCCTCGTTGTAGGTGCGCGGGTGCAGCGCGGTGATCTGGTAGCTGGGCATCTCGGCGACGTACGGCTCGGGCTCGGGATTGCGGTCGAACTCGCGCCCGGAGAACTCGCGCGCGGCGCCGTAGCCGACCTCGCTGGGGTGCTTCTCCCGCTGGTGGCGGGTCTCCGGGTAGTCCTCGCGACGGGCCGGCGGGCGCTCGGCGGGGGGTGCGTAGCCGTCGGCATCGGCGTAGTCGTCGTCCTCGACGAGGCCGAGGTAGACGCCCATGCGGTGCATCGCTCCGGGCATTGCTCCTCCAGTGACTTGCGGTATCTGTGGATTGGGACGCTAGCCGAAATCGGGGTCACGACGGCCGAGCAACGCCGTACCGACGCGCACATGTGTCGAGCCGTGCCGGATGGCCTGCTCGAAGTCCTCGCTCATGCCGGCCGAGATCGCGTCGGCCCGCGGGTGTTCGGTGCGCAGCCCGGCCGAGAGCTCGGCCAGCCGGGCGAACGCCGGGCCGGCGGGGACGCCGAGCGGCGGCACCGCCATCACTCCGCACAACCGCAGTCGGGGGTATTCGGCCACCTGCGCCGCAAGCGGCAGCAGCTCGGCGGCCGGCGCGCCGCCACGCTCGGGATCGTCGTCGAGGCGCAGCTGGATGAACACGTCCAGCGGCGTCTCCCGGAGCGTCTCGGCGGCATGCCCGAGCGAGCGGACCAGCTTGGCGCGGTCGAGTGAGTGCACCGCACTCGCGTAGGAGGCGACGCTGCGCGCCTTGTTGGTCTGCAGCTGCCCGACCAGATGCCAGCGCACCCGCTCGGCGATGTCACCCAGCTCGGCGACCTTGTGCCGCGCCTCCTGGTCCTTGCTCTCCCCCACGTCGAGCACGCCGAGTTGCACGAGCGCGCGGATGTCGCCGGCCGGGCGGGTCTTGGTGACGGCGATCAGCGTGACGTCGCGGGGTTCGCGGCCGGCCTCGGCACAGGCTGCGGCGATACGCGAGCGCACCGCGCCGAGCGCACTCACCAGCTCGGCGCGGCGTTGCTCATCGGGCTGCGGCGCGGGCACGGCGCTCTCAGGGCTTGAGGAAGTCCGGCACGTCGAGCTCGTCGTCGAGATTGAGCGCGGACCGCGCACCGTTGGTGGCCTGCTGGGCGTACTGCGGCGCCGGGTGGTGGCTCGCCGGCGGCTCGGGCTCGGCGGCCCGGCGCGGCGCGCTCGCCGGACCGGCGGCCGCGGGCTGGCCGGCGCGGTTCTGGGCCGCCAGCTCGTGGCGGATGTCGACCTTCTTGTACGGCAGTTGCCCGCTGTCGAAGCCGGCCGCGATGACCGTGACCTTGACCTCGTCGCCGAGGGTGTCGTCGATCACCGCACCGAAGATGATGTTGGCGTCCGGGTGTGCGGCCTCGGCGACCAGCGACGCGGCCTCGTTGATCTCGAACAGGCCGAGGTCCGAGCCGCCGTAGATCGACAGGAGCACGCCGTGCGCGCCCTCCATGCTGGCCTCGAGCAACGGGCTGGCGATCGCGATCTCGGCGGCCTGCCGGGCGCGGTTGTCGCCGCGCGCCGCGCCGATGCCCATCAGCGCCGAGCCGGCGCCGCTCATCACGCTCTTGACGTCGGCGAAGTCGAGGTTGATCAGGCCCGGCGTGGTGATCAGGTCGGTGATGCCCTGGACGCCGGAGAGCAGCACCTGGTCGGCACTGCGGAAGGCGTCCATGACCGTGACGTTCTGCTCGCTGATCTGCAGCAGCCGGTCGTTGGGGATGACGATGAGGGTGTCGCACTCGGCGCGCAGCGCGTCGATGCCCTCCTCGGCCTGGGTGGCGCGCTTCTTGCCCTCGAAGCTGAACGGGCGGGTGACGACGCCGATGGTGAGCGCGCCGAGCTTGCGCGAGATGCTCGCGATCACCGGCGCGCCGCCGGTACCGGTACCGCCGCCCTCGCCGGCTGTGACGAAGACCATATCGGCGCCCTTGAGCACCTCCTCGATCTCGTCGCGATGGTCCTCGGCGGCCTTGCGGCCGACGTCGGGCTGCGCGCCGGCGCCGAGGCCCCGGGTGAGTTCGCGGCCGACGTCGAGCTTGACGTCGGCGTCGGACATCAGCAGCGCCTGGGCGTCGGTGTTCACCGCGATGAACTCGACGCCCTTCAGGCCGACCTCGATCATCCGGTTGACGGCGTTGACGCCGCCGCCGCCGACTCCGACGACCTTGATGACCGCCAGGTAGTTGTGCGGTGCTGTCATGGTTTGGGCTCCCTCGGCGCGCTCGCTGCGACTTGTCTGAACTCTCATCCTCAGGTAGACGTTGAACGTTATGTCAACCTGCGATGTTGGAGCCGAAGTTAGATCGCATCGGCGGGGAATCCGTGCAGGCGCGCCGTGCGACACGCCGCGATTTCGCGATGACGCGTTCCGCTCACGCCGAGGCGGGCCGGACGAGGCTCGCGAGGATGTCGTCGAGCGTGATGATCCCGACCGGCGCGCCCGCTCCCCCGGGACCGCCGGAATGCACCGCGGCCATGTGTGCGTGCTTCGCGCGCATCGTCTCGACGACCTGCTCCAGCGCAGCGTCGGCCGCCACCTCCGGCAGCGGGCGCACGCACGCCGGCGGCAGCGGCGCGCCGCGCCGGTCCGCCGGGATCGCCAGCGTGTCCTTGACGTGCACGTAGCCGTGCACCGCTTCCCCGTCGCGCAGCGGGAACCGGGTGACGCCGGTGCGGGCGGCGAGCGCCTCGACGTCGTCGGCGCTCGGCGCGCCGGTGAGCACGTGGGCGCGCGAGAGCGGCACGGTCAGCGCGGCGGCGGTGGCCGACTCGAAGGCCAGCGCCCCGCCGAGTCGGCGGTGCGCGTCGGGACCGAGCAGGCCGCCGCGGCGTGACTCGTCGACGAGCAGGGCAACCTCGTCGCGCGTGAACGCGCTCGCGACCTCGTCGCGCGGCTGCACCCGCACCGCACGCAGGGTGAGGTTGGCCAACTCGTTGAGCACCCAGATCACCGGCCGCACCACGCGCACCGCGAACGACAGCGCCGGCGCGAGCCACTGCGCCGAACCCTCCGGGTCGGCCAGCGCGACGTTCTTGGGCACCATCTCGCCGAGCACCACGTGCAGCACGGTGACCACTGCCAGCGCGATGACGAACGCGGCCGGATGCACGAGTCCGTCGGGCAGGCCGAGCGCCGCGAACGGCGGCTCGAGCAGGTGGGCGATGACCGGCTCACTGACCGCGCCCAGCGCCACCGAGCACAAGGTGATGCCCAGCTGCGCGCCCGCCATCATCAACGACACCTGCTCCATCGCGCGCAGCGTCACGGCGGCACGGCGCGACCCCTGCTCGGCCGCGGGCTCGATCGTCGCCCGGCGCGCGGACACGAGCGCGAACTCCGCGGCCACGAAGAAGGCGTTGAGCAACAGGAGCAACACCGTGAACGCGATGCCGACGCCCGGGCTCACGGCGCACCCTCGCCCGGGTCGGCGGGCGGGCCGAGCAGCACCCGGTCGACGCGCCGGTCGGCCATCTGCAGCACGGTGAGCGCCACACCGTCGATCTCGACCCGGTCCCCCTCGTGCGGCAGGCGGCCGAGGGCGTGCATGACGAGCCCGCCGACGGTCTCGTACACGCCGCTGGAGGGCAGCGGGTGACCGGTGGCCGCGGCGACCTCGTCGGGCCGCAGCAGCCCGGACACCTCGAACCCGCCGGGCACCCGGCGGGTGGCCGGCGCCGGCCGGTCGTGCTCGTCGTCGAGCTCGCCGACGAGTTCCTCCAGCACGTCCTCGGCACTGAGCAACCCGGCGGTCCCGCCGTATTCGTCGACGACGATCGCCAACTGGCTGCGCCGCTGTTGCAGGGTTTGCAGCACGGCGTCCATGGGCAGCGACTCGGGCACCTCGACGGACGGGCGCATCAGCTGCTCGGCGAGCACGTCCGGGCGCTGGGCCGGCGGCACCGCGACCGCCTGGTCGAGCTCGACGATGCCGACGATCTCGTCCAGTCCGCCGGCGCCGGTGACCGGCAGTCGCGAGTGGCCGGTCCGGCGCACCGTGTCGAGCACCTCGCTGACCGGATCGCCGGCGGCGACGGTGATCATCTGCGGCCGCGGGGTGAGCACATCGCGGGCGCGGCGGTCGCCGAGGGACAGCGAGCGGACAACGAGGTTGGCAGTACCGGGTGCGAGCGTTCCCGCGTGTGCCGAGTGACGCACGAGCGACATCAGTTCCTCGGGCGAACGCGCCGACGGCAGCTCGTCACGGGCCCGCAGCCCGAACAGCTTCAGCACCAGGTTCGCCGCCCAGTTGAGCCCGCGGATGGGCGCGCGCATCACTCGGCTGAACCCGCGCACCGGTGCCTGCACCGCGCGCGCCACCGCCAACGGCATGGCGATCGCGAGGTTCTTCGGCACCATCTCGCCGAAGAGCATGGTCAGCACCGTGGAGATCACCAGCGCCAACGCGACCGCGATCGCCGACACCGCCTCGCCGCGGATCCCGACCGCGCCCAGCGGCGCGTGCAGCAGTCCGGCCAGCGCCGGTTCGGACAAGAACCCGATCGCGAGGTTGGTGACGGTGATGGCCACCTGCACGCCGGACAGCTCCACCGACAGGTTGCGCAGCGCGACCAGGACGCCACCCGCCTTGCGGTCGCCGCCGTCGGCGGCACGCCGCACCGTCGCCCGGTCGACGGTCAGCAGGGCGAACTCGCCGGCGACGAACACCCCGCACACCGCGATCAGCGCGAGGCTCAGGCCGAGCAGCAGCCAGGCGGCCAAGTCTCGTCGCCTCCGGTCGCGGGTGGATCAGGGGTCGGGAAGTGACAACGATCAACGCCGGGCGCGCGGTTCCCGGTGCGCGTCAGCGGGTGAAGGGCTGGTCCGGGTCGGTGACGTCGATCTGGTTCACCGAGCGTTTCGCGGCGAGCGTCGGCAGGATGCGGGCCTTCTCGGCGCTGCGGTCGGCGCTGCCCCACCGCACCACGACACCACCCCGGAGCACAAGGGTGATCGACGACGGATCGAGCGCCTGGATCGAGTTGACGTCCTTGCGCAGCGAGTCGGACAGGGCGCCGGCCACGGTGGCCACTGCGGCACCCGTGCTCCGCGCGGCTGCCCCGCTCGGCAGCACGAACCTGGGCAGCGCGGATGGCGCCTGCGGCACGGTGCGGAAGTGCACGCCCGCACGATCGATGAGCTGATCACCGTTGTCCGTGTGGACGAAGCCGACCGGGCTGCGCTCCACGATCGTGATCGACACCGTCGACGGGAACGACGTGCTCACCTGCGCGGAGTCGACCTCGCGCAGCTTCTCGACGTTGCGGGTGACGTCGGCGGTGTCCAATCGGACCAGCGGGGTGCCGCGCACGATCCCCGAGGCGGCCCGCACCTGCGAGTAGGTCAGCAGCTGGTTGCCGTGCACCTCGATGCTGCGCACGCCGAGCAACGAACTGAAGGCGACGACCCAGGTGAGAGTGGCGGCGATCGCGAGGACACCCACCACGATCAGCGCGAGCAGCAGGCGCCGGTGACGTCGCGTCCGCGGCGGCTCCTGCTCGATTTCTGATTCCGCAGGACGAGGAGTGGCGGAGATCGTCACGATGTCGCTCCCGCCGTCGCCTCGCCGCTGGCCCGGCGCGCACACGTGTCGCGGATCTCGTCGCACAGGAGATAGACGTTGCCGATGCCCATCGTGATGACCAGATCGCCGGCCCGGGCCAGGTCGCCGATGCGTTCGGGCACCGCTTCGTAGCGCGGCTCGTAGACGACCTGCGCGGCCGGCAGGTCGATGAGGTCGCTGATCGTGGCGCCGGTGACCCCCGGGATCGGTTCCTCGCGGGCCGGGAAGATGTCCATCACCACCGCGATGTCAGCGATCGCCATAGCGTCGGCGAACCCGTGCGCGAAGGTCTGCGTGCGGCTGTATGTGCCCGGCTGGAAGACGGCGATAAGCCGCCCGGTGCCGGCGAGGGCCTCCCGTGCCGCGGTCAGCGACGCGGCGATCTCGGTCGGGTGATGGGCGTAGTCGTCGTAGACGCGTACTCCCCCACCCTCGCCGTGCGACTCGAAGCGGCGGTGCACGCCGCCGAAGTCCGCCCACGACCGCGTCACGGTGTCGAGGTCGAGGTCGAGACGTCGGGCCAGCGCGAGCGCCGCCGTCGCGTTGAGGGCCATGTGCTCGCCGATCAGCGCGCCGACGCGGATGCGGCGCTCACCGATTCCCTCGCCGGCGACGGTGAACTCCACCGAGTCCGGACCGGTCACGACGTCGCTGACCCGCACGTCGGCCGCCGCGCTGCGTCCGTAGGTGCGCACGGTCCGGCCGGTGCCGCGCGCGTAGTCGGCGATACGCCGAGCGCCGGCGTCGTCGGTGCAGGTGAGCACCAGGCCGGCCGGGTCGATGCGGTCCACGAACAGCTCGAAGGCCCGGAAGATCCCCTCGAGGTCGCCGTGGTTCTCGAGATGGTCCGCCTCGACGTTCGTGATCACCGCGGCGGCGGGCCGGGTGAGCAGGAACGAGCCGTCGCTCTCGTCGGCCTCGACCACGGCGAAGTCGGCGGTGCCGAGGTGGGCGTTGCGGCCGGTCTCGTACAGGTTGCCGCCGATCGCGAAGGACGGATCGGCGTTGCAGGCCTGCGCGGCCACGACCAGCAGCGAGGTGGTGGAGGTCTTGCCGTGGGTGCCGGCGACCGCGATGCAGCGCTTGTCCTCCAGCGCCGCGGCGAGCGCGGCGGCGCGGCGCAGCACCGGCTTGCCGCTGTTGCGCGCGGCCGCGAACTCCTCGTGCTTCGGGTTGATCGCGGTCGTGTAGACGAACGTGTCCGCGTCGTCGAGATGATCAGGCGAGTGCCCGATGAGCACGGTGGCGCCGAGTGCCCGCAGCCCGGTCACGGTGAGCGAGTCGCGCGCCTCGCAGCCGCTCACGGTCACGCCGCGTTCGAGCAGGATGCGGGCCAGCGCGCTCATCCCGGCGCCCGCGATGCCCATGATGTGCACCCGGCCGAGCTGCGCCAGCGGCGGCACGACGTCGGTGGCGGCGCTGCGCACGAGCGCCGCGCCGGGCGCGGCCCAGTCGTCGGGCCGCGGCGCGTCCGAATCTCTCGTCGGCTTGCTCATTTCGAAAACCGCCGGTACTCCCCAGCCACAGCGAGCACCCGCTCGGCCAGCACGACGTCGGCGTCGCGCGCGCCCGCGCGCGCGGCCGCCTTCGACATTCGTGCGACGGCCTGCGCGTCGGTGATCCGCGGGATCACCTCGCGTTCGATCCACCCGTCGTCCAGATGGGCGTCGTCGACGAGCAGCCCGCCGCCGGCCCGCACGATCGGCAGCGCGTTGAACCGCTGCTCGCCGTTGCCGACCGGGTACGGCACGTACGCGGCGGGCAGCCCGACCGCGGCCAGTTCGGCGCAGGTCATCGCCCCGCACCGGCACAGGGCGAAATCCGCGGCGGCGTATGCGAACTGCATCTGTTCGACGTAGGGCACGACGATGTACGGCACCTCGGCGTTGCTGGCCACCTCGACCTCGTTCTTCGGCCCGACGATGTGCAGCACCTGCACCCGCGCCGCCCGCAACGACTCCGCGGCGCGGGCCGCGGCGCGGTTGATCGACTGTGCGCCCTGCGAGCCACCGAACACCAGCAGCGTCGGCAGCTCACCCCGCAACCCGAACCGGATGCCGGCCTGCTCGCGCAGCGCGGCGCGGTCGAGCTGCGAGATGGCCGGGCGCAGCGGGATGCCGATCACGGTGGCGTGCGGCAGGTGCCCTTCGCCGGAGGCGGTGAAAACGTGCTTGGTGAGGCGGGCGGCGCCACGGTTGGCCAGTCCGGGCTTCGCGTTCGCCTCGTGCACGACGATCGGGATGCTGAGTCGCCGGGCGGCGAGATACGCCGGCACCGCGACGTAGCCGCCGAAGCCGACGACGACCTCGGCGCGCACCCGCTCGAGCACGGCGGACGCGGCGGCCACCGCGGCGCGCACCCGGCCCGGCGTGGCGAACAGGTCGCGGCCGGCGCGGCGCGGCAGCGGCACCGGGGGCACCAGTTCGAGTGGGTAGCCGCGCAGCGGGATGAGCGTGGCGTCCAGGCCCTTCGCGGTGCCCAGCGCGGTGATCTCGGCCGACGGCTCGAGCCTGCGGACGGCATCGGCGAGATTCATCGCGGGCTCGATGTGACCGGCGGTGCCGCCGCCGGCCACGACGACCCGCGGCGCGGTCACCGCCTCCCCCGGAACTCGCGATGATCATGCACGGACAGGCGCCAGAGCGCCTGTCCGTGCATGATCATCGCACTAGGTGGGGTCATCGCCGCCGCCCGTCGGTACCGGTGGGGCGCAGCGTATGGGCGGCACGGGTGCGCGAGACGCGCGCGGCGTTCGTGACCGCGGCCCGCGAGGAGGCCACCGCCCGCTCGGCGGGGATGCGCTGCTGGCGCTGCGGGCGGCGCCTCGGCGGCCGGTAGCCCTGCGGCACCGGGATCCGCGCCCACCGCTCCAGCCGGGTGCGCCGACCGAGGCGCTGGGCCTTGCGGGCCACCTTGATCGCCTCCGGTTCGTGCCGGGCGAAGGAGACCAGCATCCCGAGCACGAAGAAGGTGACCAGCAGCGAGGTACCGCCGGCCGAGATGAGCGGCAGCGGGATGCCGGTGACCGGCAACAGCCCCGTGACGTACCCGAGGTTGATCACCGCCTGCCCGCACAGCCAGATCGTCGCCGCGCCGGCCGCGAGCCGGGCGAACGGGTCGGCGCTGCGCCTCGCCAGACGCATGCCGGTGTAGGCGAACAGGGCGAACAGCGTGATGACGGCGAGGCAGCCGAGCAGCCCGACCTCCTCGCCGATGATCGCGAAGACGTAGTCGGAGTTGGCGTTGGGCACCCACCCGTACTTCGAGGTGCCCTGCCCGAGCCCCACGCCGAACAGCCCGCCCGACGCGAGCGCGTACAGCCCTTCGACCGTGTGGTAGCCACTGGTCTTCGCGTGCTTGAACGGGTCGACGAAGTTGGTCAGCCGCTCCAGCCGGTACGGCGCGGTGATCGCCAGGAACGTGATCGCGCCGGCCACGAGGCTCAGCACGAGCGCGAAGTAACGCATCGGCATGCCGACCATCCACAGCAGGCCGAGCAGGATCAGCATGAAGCAGCAGGTGGTGCCGAGGTCGGGTTCGAGCATCACCAGCAGGCTGACGATCACGAAGCCGGGCACCAGCGGCAGGAACAGGTGCCGGGCGCGGCGCAGGGTGCCGAGTTCCTGCTTGCGCGCCAACAGGTCCGCACCCCACAGCAGCATCGCGACCTTCGCGAGCTCGGAGGGCTGCAGCTGCAGCGGGCCGAGGTCGATCCAGCGGCGCGCGCCGTACACGCCGACCCCGATGCCTGGGACCAGCACGGCCACCAGCGCGGCCACGCTGAGCGCGAGGATCGGATAGGTCAGCAGCCGGAACGCGCGCGGCGACAGGCGCAGGGCGAACCAGAACAGCACCAGCCCGATCGCGATGAACTGGAACTCCTTGATCGACTGCAGCCACATCTGGCTCGGCGCGTTGTCCTCGTGCGCGGCGGCGATCGTGGTGGAGACGGCCATCAGGATGCCGAACACGAGCAGCCCGGCAGAGGCGAGCAGCAGCAATTGGACCGTTGCGTAGGGCTTGGCGGTGAACCGCTGCTCGGCCGGCGGGCGGCGCCAGCGGGTGCGCAGCTGCTCCAACGCGGTCACGCGGTGACCCCGTCCTGATCGGCCAGCGCGCGCGCCGCCGCGGCGAAGGCGTCGCCGCGCACGCCGTAGTTGGCGAACATGTCGTAAGAGGCGGCGGCGGGCGCGAGCAGCACGGTGTCACCCGGACGCGCGAATCCGGCCGCGGCGGCTACCACCTCGGTCATCGCCCCATCGTCTGTGGTGTCGACGACGAACACGGGGACATCCGGCGCGTGTCGTGCAAGTGCCGCCGCGACCAATGCGCGGTCCTGGCCGAGCAGCACGGCGGCGCGCAGCCGCGACGCCACGCCCGCGACGAGGTCGTCGATCACCACACCCTTGAGCTGGCCGCCGGCGATCCAGACGACGCTCGGCGCCGACGCCAGCGACGCCTGCGCCGCGTGCGGGTTGGTGGCCTTGCTGTCGTCGACCCAGCGCACCGCGCCCCACTCGCCGACCAGCGCGTTGCGGTGCGGGTCGGGCGTGAAGTCGCGCAGCCCCTGGGCGATCGCCACGGCGGGCACGCCGTGGGCCCGGGCGAGCGCGGCCGCAGCCAACGCGTTCGCGACGTTGTGCGCGCCGGCCGGGCGCACGTCGGCGACCGGCGCGAGCGTGACGCCGCTGCCGGCCGCGGCGTCGCCGAACGCGCGGCTGACCAGCACGTCGTCGCGCACGCCGAGTTGTCCGGGGCCCGGCTCGCGCAGCGTGAACCCCACGGCGCCCGCGGGCAGCAGCGCTGCGACGCGCGGGTCGTCGGCGTTGCCGATCGCGACGGCGGCCTGCCACACGACGGTCTTGGCCCGCGCGTACGCGTCGAGAGAACCGTGCCAATCGAGGTGGTCGGCAGCGATGTTGAGCAACGCGCCGGCCGCGGGCGCGATGGACGGTGCGAAGTGCAGCTGCTGGCTGGAGACCTCGACGGCCAGCACGTCGTAGGGCGGGTCGGCGAGCACCGCGTCGATCAGCGGGACCCCGACGTTGCCGACGGCCACCGCGCGCTGTCCGGCGGCGCGCAGCATCGCTTCGAGCAGGTGCACCGTGGTGGTCTTGCCGTTGGTCCCGGTGAGCGCGAGCCACGGCGCGATCCGACCGCCCGTCGCGCCGCGCAGCCGCCAGGCCAGCTCCACCTCGCCCCACACCGGCACGCCGCGCGCGGCGGCCGCGACCAGCACCGGGTCGGTGGGGCGCAGCCCCGGCGAGGCGACGACCAGATCGAGGCCACCGGGCGGGTCGGTCAACGGGCCGAGCCAGCGTGCCCCGGCGTCGACGAGCGGCTTGACGGCCGGGCCCTCCCTGGTGGCGGTCAGCTCGACCTGCGCGCCGCGGGCCAGCAGCGCCCGCGCCGCGGAGGCGCCGGCCACCCCGACACCGCACACCAGTACGCGACCGGTCAGCGCGTTAGCCATTGGCGATGAAGTCGGCGTAGAACAGGCCCATCCCGAAGGCCACCGCCATCCCGCCCATGATCCAGAACCGGACGATGATCGTTACTTGCTCCCACCCGGCGAGCTCGAAATGGTGGTGCAGCGGGGCCATCCGGAAGATGCGTCTGCCGGTGCCGGTGCGTATTCGGGTGAACTTGAACCAGCCGGTCTGCAGGATCGAGGAGATCGTGATCGTGGCGAACAGCCCGCCGAGCGCGATGAGCAGCAACTCGGTGCGCGTCAGGATCGCGAGCCCGCCCATCAGCCCGCCGAGGGCGAGCGAGCCGGTGTCGCCCATGAAGATCTGCGCCGGCGGCGCGTTCCACCACAGGAAGCCGAAGCACGCGCTCATCGCCGAGGCCGCGACCAGCGCGAGGTCGAGGGAGTCGCGCACCTCGTAGCAGCCGCCGATCGGATGGTTGCCGCACGGATTGCGGAACTGCAGGAACGAGATGAGCGTGTACGCGCCGAACACCATCGCCGCGGCGCCGGCGGCGAGGCCGTCGAGGCCGTCGGTGAGGTTCACCGCGTTCGACGTCGCCGAGATGATCAGGTAGGCGAGGATCACGAAGCCGACCGAGCCCAGGGCGATCTGCGGGATGTCGCGCACGATAGGACAGGTGCGTCGAGGCCGGGGTCAGCCCGTAGCGGTTGGGCCACTGCAGCGCCATCACCGCGAACGCCACGCGTGACCGCGAGTTGCCCGGCGAACTTCGCCCGGGCCCGCAGGCCCAGGCTGCGCTGGCGCCGGATCTTGATGAAGTCGTCGAGGAAGCCGACCGCGCCGAGCCCGACCATGAGGAACAGCGCGAGCAGCCCGGACGCGTTCGGGCCGCCGCCGCCGCGGATCGCGATGATGACGTGCGCGAACGGCGTAGCCGAGCACCGTCGAGCCGATGATCGCGACCCCGCCCATGGTCGGGGTGCCGCGCTTGACCAGGTGGGTCTGCGGCCCGTCGACGCGGATCTCCTGCCCGAACCCGTGGCGGCGGAAGTACCGCACGACCAGCGGGGTGAACAGGATCGAGGTCAGCAGCGAGAAGACCGCGGCGATCAGGATCGTCTTCATCCTGAGCCGCTCTCCTGTCCGTGTCGCGCAGTTCCCGCGGAACCGCTCCCCGCATCGTCGGTGATCGCCTGGGCCACCCGTTCGAGGCGCGCCGCGCGGGAGGCCTTGATCAGCACCACGTCGGCGGGCCGCAGTTCGGCACGCAGCAGCGCGACCGCCGCCTCGACGTCGGGCACCCAGCTCGACCCGCCGTCGCACGAGCCTTCCAGAGCGGCTGCGTGCTGACCGGCCGGGCGGCGTCGCCGACGGCGACGACGCGTGATATGCCCAGGCGCACCGCGAGGCGGCCCAGCGCGTCGTGCTCGGCGGGGCCGTCCGGGCCGAGTTCGGCCATCGGGCCGAGCACCGCGAACGACCGGCCGCCGGCGGCCCGGCGCGGCCGCGACACGGCCGCCAGCGCCTCGAGCGCGCTGCGCATCGACTCGGGGTTGGCGTTGTAGGCGTCGTTGATCACCAGGAGGCCGTCCGGGCGCTCGGCGACCTCCATCCGCCAGCGGCTGGCCGGGCGGGCCGAGCTCAGCGCGGTCGCAGACGCCGGCCACCGACACGCCGCACTCGAGCGCGACCGCCGCCGCGGCCAGGGCGTTGCCGACGTGATGCCCGCCGACGAGCTGCAGGCTCACCTCGGCCTCGCCCTGCGGCGTGACAAGCCGGAAGGACGCCCGGCCGAGGTCGTCGAGACGCGACGTCCGCGGCCCGAACGTCGGCGACGGCCGACTCGCCCGACCGGCACCACCCGGGCCGCGGTGCGAGCGGCCATCGCGGCGCACCAGCGGGTCGTCGGCGTTGAGCACGGCGACGCCGTCGGGCGGCAGCGCCTCGACCAGCTCGCCCTTCGCCTCGCGCGATCGCCTCCCGCGAGCCGAACTCGCCGAGGTGCGCGGAGCCGACGTTGAGCACCACGCCGATCCGCGGCGGCGCGATGCCGGTCAGGTAGGCGATGTGCCCGATGCCGCGCGCGCTCGTCTCGAGCACCAGGAAGCGGGTCTTCGTCGTGGCCCGCAGCACGGTGTACGGGTGGCCGAGCTCGTTGTTGAACGAGCCCGGCGGTGCGACGGTCGGGCCGTGCTGGGCGAGCAGCTGGGCCAGCAGGTCCTTCGTGCTGGTCTTGCCCGACGACCCCGTGACGCCGATGACGGTGAGGCCGGGCAGGCGGCGCACCACGTGCGCGGCGAGGGCCGCGAGCGCCGCGACCCCGTCGTCGACCTCGATGGCCGGGCCGTCGACCGGCCGGGTCACGAGGGCCGCGACCGCGCCGCTGGCAAGCGCGGCGGCGACGTAGTCGTGGCCGTCCACCCGCTCCCCGGGCAGCGCCAGGAACAGCCCGCCGCGGGTCACCTCGCGCGAGTCGAACTCCACGCTGCCGGTGACCGTCGCCGCCGGGTCGGCGCGCGTGAGCCGGCCACCGACGATCTCGGCGATCTCGGCGAGGGTCAGCTCGATCACCGGGCGGCTCCGACCGACTCGATCGCCGCGCGCAACTGCTGCCGGTCGTCGAAGGGGTGCACGACGCCGGCGATCTCCTGCCCGGTCTCGTGGCCCTTGCCGGCGCACGAGCACGGTGTCCCCGGCGCGCGCTGCGGCGACGGCGGCCGCGACGGCGTCGGCGCGACCGCCCACCTCGACGACCTCGCCGCGCTCGCCCGGCGGCACCGCGAGCGCGCCGTCGAGCATCGCGCGGCGGATCGCTGCCGGATCCTCCGAACGCGGGTTGTCGTCGGTGACCACGAGCAGGTCGGCTCCGCGCGCGGCGATCTCGCCCATGTGCGGGCGCTTGCCGCGGTCGCGGTCACCGCCGCAGCCCAGCACCACGATCAGCCGGCCGCGGGTGAGCGGGCGCAGCGCGCGCAGCGCGCCGTCGACCGCGGCCGGTTTGTGGCTGTAGTCGACGACGGCGAGGAACGGCTGACCGGCGTCGATGCGCTCCATGCCGGCCCGGCACGGTGGCGGTCGACACCGCCGGCGCGGCGACGCCGACCGGCACGCCGACCTCGTACAGCATCGCCACGGCGAGCAGCGCGTTGGCCACGTTGTAGCGCCCGGGAATGGCGCAGCTCATTTCGAAGTCAGGCTACCGGGTCCGCGCACTCGGAACGCGGTCGATCCGTCAGGGCGGGCCGCGATCTCGTGTGCCTGCCAGTCGGCCGGACGCGCCGGTGTCTGACCGTCGTGCACGAGCCGGTGCGGCCCGCGGCCTGTCGACCCCACTCGTCGTCGATCACCACCACCCGGCGGTGCGCGAGCTCATCGAGCAACCGCAGCTTCGCGGCGAAGTAGGCGGCCATGTCGGGGTGGAAGTCCGAGTGGTCCTCGGACAAGTTGGTGAAGGCGCCGACGTCGAAGACGATGCCGTCGACCCGGTGCATATCCAGCGCGTGGCTGGACACCTCCATGGCGACGTCGGTGACCCCACGCTCGCGCATGAGCGCCAGCAGCGCCTGGACCTCGGGCGCCTCCGGGGTGGTGAAGCCGGTCTTGATCTCCTCGGCGCCGATCATCGTGGCGACGGTGCCGATGAGGCCCGGGACCCGACCGGCGGCTTGCAGCCCGGCGCGGATGAGGAACGTCGTGGTGGTCTTGCCGCTGGTGCCGGTGACGCCGAGCATCCGCAGTCCGGCGCTCGGCGTGCCGTAGACCTGCGCGGCGACCGGGCCGAGGACGCCGCGCACGTCGGGCACCACAATCGCGGGCAGGGATGGGGGCAGCAACGCCCGGCCGGCGGCGTCGGTGAGTGCGGCGACCGCGCCGGCGGCCACCGCCTGCGGTGCGAACGTCGCACCGTGGGCGCGAGAGCCGGGTAGGGCGACGAACAGATCGCCGGCCCGGATCCAGCCGCTCGTCGCGGTGAGCCCGGAAACGCTGACGTCGGCGCCGCGGACCGCACCGCGCCCGGCCGCCAGCGCACGCAACGGCACCGGTGCGACGTCGGTCGGGCGCGGAACCCCGCTGCCCGAACTCGCTCCCACGTCAGCAAACGTTAGCTGGCAGCATGGCCGGGTTGGTCCCGGCGCACACCTGCAGCGGCACGTGCCGCGAGCTCGACCCGGTCGGGGGGATCCGCGCGTGCTGCACCTCGAAGGTCGCGATGCTGGTGGAACAGCGGCGCGGCGACGTCGCCGCCCTCCAGGCCGTGTGCCGGGTTGTCGACCATGATCGCGACCACGAACTGCGGGTTGTCGGCCGGCACCATGCCGGCGAAGGTGTCCCAGTTCATCCAGCTCGAGTACCGCCCGCCGTGCGCCGGGTCGGGCTGCTGCGCGGTGCCGGTCTTGCCGGCCACCCGGTAGCCCGGGATCGCGGCCTTCACGCCGGTCCCGCCGGGCATGGTCACCGACTCGAGCATGGTGCGCACGGTATGCGCGGTCGTCGGCGACACCACCCGCACGCCCTTGGGCTGCGTCGTGGCGGTGACCGCGCCGTCGGCCTTGGTGATCGACTGCACGATGCGCGGCGGGATCCGCACGCCGTTGTTCGCGATCGTCTGGTAGATCGAGGCCAGCTGCAGCACCGTCATGCTCTCGCCCTGTCCGAACGGCAGGTTGGCGAAGGTCGAGTCGGACCATTCGGACAGCGGCGGCAGGTAGCCGCTGCTCTCGGCCGGTAGCTCGATGCCGGTCTTGGTACCGACCCCGAACAGCCTCTCGTATTCGTACCACCGGTACGGCCCGATCTTCTGCGCGATCTTGAGGGTGCCGACGTTGGAGGACTCGGCGAGCACGCCGGTGGCGGTGAACTTCTCGGTGCGGTGGTACCAGGCGTCGCTGACGTTGACCCCGCCCATCCGGATGGTGTTCGGCACGGTGATCACGGACTTGGGGGTGATCAGCCGCTCCTGCAGCGCGGCGGAGAAGGTGATCGCCTTCTGCACCGATCCCGGCTCGAATGCCGACATGACCGGGGCGTTGATCGGCACGTTCGGGTTGATGGTGTTCGGGTCCGACGGGTTGTAGGAGTTCGACGACGCCAAGCGCGATCACCTGGCCGGTGTGGACGTCGAGCATCGCCAGCTCGGCGCTGCGGGCCTTCGACTCGCGCACCGCCTGCTGCAGGTAGCGCTGGGCGACGTACTGGACGTTCTGGTCGATCGTCAGCCGCACCGTGGCGCCGTTCACGGCCGCGGTGGTGGTGGTGCGACTGCTCGGGTTGTAGTTGCCCAGGTTGTCCACGCTGTAGGTGCGGGTGCCGTCGCGGCCGGCCAGCACGTCGTTGAACTGCGCCTCGATGCCGGCGCCACCCGCGCCGCTGGAGTGCACGAAGCCGATGATGTTGGCCGCGGTGCTGTCGTCCGGGTACTGCCGCTGGGTGGTCGCCTGGGTGTAGATGCCGCGGTACCCGAGGTCGAGCACCTGTTGCGCCGTGCTCGGCGACAGCGCGGTGGCCAGCAATTCGTACTTGGTCGGCTTGGCGAGCGCGGCCTCGATCGAGGCCGCCCTCACCTGCAACAGCGGCGCGAGCTTGGCGGCGTAGGTGGCGCGGTCGGAGACCTTGACCTGCTTCGGGTCGGCGGTGATGTCCTGGGCGTTGGACGTGTACGCGAGTTGGGTGCCGAACCGGTCGACGATCGAGCCGCGCAGGGCGTGCAGGGTGATCCGGTCGACCCGCTGGGCCGCGGCCGCGCCGGCGTAGCCGCCGTTGTCGACGCCCTGCAGCTGCACCAGGCGCCCGCCGATGATCAGCAGCAGGATGCACATGGCCGCCAGGCCCCAGCGCAGCCGCCGATCCACCACGCCCAGCCGCAGCCGACGGACCAGACCGGGGGCGGCGTGGCGGCGGCGCGGTGCGGCGTGGCGGCGGCGCGGTGCGGCGTGGCGGCGCACCGCGGTGGGCGCTCGCGGTGCGCACCGGACGGCGGACGGGTTGACGGACGGACTGCCCGGCGCGGGTGTTCCCGGCGCGCGGGGGGTGCTGGCGCAGGTCGGTCAACGGTCGCCTCCCGGCAGCGTGACGGTCGGCGTCGGGGTGGGCGTCGGGGTGGGCGTCGGGGTGGGCGTCGGCTTCGGGGTGGTGCTCGGGCCGGCGGATCGTCCGGCACTCGTCCTGGTGCTGGAGGTGGAATTGGCCGTGGAATTGGCCGAGGTGCCCGACGGCGACTTGGTCGTGGCGGCGCCCGGGCTGGAGGGGGTCGCGGTCGCGGTCTTGCTCGGCTTCTTCTGCTTCTTCTTGTGCAGGACCGCGATCGGCGCGCCGCTGGCCGGGTTCGGGCTGCCCATGATGCGCACCGAGCCGTCGCTGCCCAGGACGAGGAACGCCGGGTTGTTGGCCGGCACCATCCCGAGGCCGGCGGCGGCCTGCGCGAGCAGGCCGGGCGCCGCGCTCGCGGCCACCGCGTTGCGCAGGTCCTGCACCTGCGCCGCCATCGCGGCGTCCTTGATCGCCAGGTCGCGGCGGCGCACCTCGTTGGCCGCCGACGCGGTGTTGAGCACGAGGAGCAAGGCCATGCCGCCGACCACCAGGCTCGTGATCAGCACCGCGAACGGCAACCGGCGCCGCCCGTCGGCGCTGCGACGCGCCGGGCGGCGCGGGCGGCCGGAGCGGCTGCGCAGCCGGACCCGTCCGAGGCCGCGCGGCAGTACCGGTGGCTGCTCGTCCGTCATGCCGACTCCTGCCAATCGCCACTGCGGCGGATGCGCTCGGCGGCCCGCAGGCGCACCGACGCCGCCCGCGGGTTCGCGCGCTCTCGGCCTCGGACGCGGTCTCGGCGCCGCGGGTGAGCAGGCGCAGCTGCGGTCGGTGCCCGGGCAGAGGCGACCGGCAGGTCCGGCGGCGTGCGGTCCGTGGCCAGGGCGGCGAGGGCCTGCTTCACGATCCGGTCCTCCAGCGAGTGGTAGGAGAGCACCACGATCCGGCCGTGCCGGTCAGCGCCTCGAGCGCTGCGGGCACCGCGACCCGTAAGCGCGTCCAGCTCGCCGTTGACCTCGATGCGCAGCGCCTGGAAGGTGCGCTTGGCCGGGTGGCCGCCGGTGCGCCGGGTCGCCGCCGGGAATGGCGTCGCGGACGAGCTCGGCCAGCTCGGCGCGTCGAGTGCAGCGGCGCCGTGCGCCGCGCCCGGTCGATCGCCTCGGCGATGCGCCGGGCGAACCGCTCCTCGCCGTACTCGCGCAGGATCCGGGCCAGCTCGGGCACCGGGTAGGTGTTCACGACCTGCTCGGCGGTCAGATGCGCCGGTCTGGTCCATCCGCATGTCCAGCGGGGCGTCCTGGGCGTAGGCGAACCCGCGGTCCGGCGACGTCGAGCTGCATCGAGGAGACGCCGAGGTCGAAGAGCACGCCGTCGACGCCGTCGAGGCCGAGGTCGGCGAGGACCTCGGCGATCTGGTCGTAGACGGCGTGGACGAGGTGCATCCGGGCGGCGTACGGGGCGAGCCGGGCGCGGCTGCGTTCGAGCGCCGCGGGATCGCGGTCGAGCCCGACCAGGGTGAGCTGCGGGTGCGCGGCGAGCAGCGCCGCCGCGTGTCCGCCGAGGCCGAGCGTCGCGTCGACGGCCACCGCCGGCCGGTCGGCCAGCGCCGGGCCGAGCAGCGCGAGCACGCGATCGAGCAGGACCGGGACGTGCGCCGCAGGTGGCGACTGGTCGTCCCGATCGGCCATGCGGCGCTCGCTTTCTCGACTGCGTTGCGTGCGGGTGGGGAGTTGTGGGGAGACGCCTGCTCTGGTCTCCGCCCGTCGGGCCTGGCACCGGGGAAGGTGCGCCAGGATCGGACGGGAGGAGGCCGGACCATGCGTCTGGCGATCGCAGTCGCAGCGCGTGCTCACAGCACGCCCGGCAACACCTCCTCGGCGATGTCGGCGAAGGCCGGTTCGGTGGCGTCGAGGTAGGCCTGCCAGGCCTGCGCGTCCCACACCTCGATGCGGGTGTTCGCCCCGATGACGGCGCAGTCCTTCGTCAGGCCGGCGTACTCACGCAGCTTGGCGGGGACCGTGATGCGACCTTGGCCGTCGGGCGTCTCGTGCGACGCGCTCGCGAACAGCACCCGGCTGTAGTCGCGGACCCGGCGGTCGGTGACCGGCGCGGTGCGCAGCGCATCGGTGACCCGGGCGAACTCGGTGACCGCGAAGACGTACAGACAGCGGTCCTGGCCCTTGCAGATCACCAGCCCTCCCTCCAGGTCGGATCGGAACCGGGCCGGGAGAGCCAGCCGGCCCTTGTCGTCGAGCCGGGGCGAGTGAGTGCCGAGGAACACTCGCCTCACCTCGATCGACGCCGCTGCTCGGACCACCGCGGACGACATCCGCGCCATCTCTCCCCACTGCTCCCCACTCTAACCCACAAGCCGCCACCGTCAACCCAGCCGCGCGCCGGGCGGCGCGTGTCGGCGAACCGTCCGGCACGCCCGGCACGTTGTTTCGGTCAGGAGCAACGCGCAGACAAGCGACGTGCCCGTCTGCGCACGGGTCGGCATACTCGATGGGAGGCGGCGCGACAGCGCCGCGAGAGAGGGACGCGCTCGTGGACGATCTGCACCCGCCGCCGGCCCGGCATGCAAGTGCCGAGTCGGCCGGCCGGCCGGCAGGGCCGTCAGGGCCGGATGACCTGCGCGGCGTCGCCCATGTCCACGAGGCCGGTAGCCGGATCACCGCGAACATCGAGCAGGTCATCGAGGGCAAGCGGGCCTCCATCGTCCTGGGGCTGGCGGTGCTGCTCGCCGAGGGCCACCTGCTGATCGAGGACGTCCCGGGCGTCGGCAAGACCAAGTTCGCGAAGGCGCTGGCCCGCTCGATCGACTGCTCGGTGCGCCGGATCCAGTTCACCCCGGACCTGCTGCCCAGCGACGTCACCGGCGTCAGCGTCTACAACTCCGAGGAACGCGACTTCGAGTTCAAGCCCGGCCCGGTGTTCGCCAACATCGTGGTCGGCGACGAGATCAACCGGGCGTCGCCGAAGACCCAGGCCGCGCTGCTCGAGTGCATGGAGGAGCGACAGGTCACCGTCGACGGCATCACCTACGGGCTGGAAGCGCCGTTCATGGTGCTCGCCACGCAGAACCCGGTGGACATGGAGGGCACCTACCCGCTGCCCGAGGCGCAGCGCGACCGATTCACTGCCCGCGTCTCGATGGGCTATCCCGACCGGACGGCCGAGATCGCGATGCTCGGCCGAGCACGCCGCGCTCGATCCGCTCGACACGCTGCGGCCGGTCTCGGACGCCACCGAGATCCGGGCGCTGATCGGGGCGGTGCGCGACGTATACGTGTCCGACGCCATCAAGGCCTACGCCGTCGACCTCGCCGAGGCCACCCGGCAGGCCGGCGAGATCCGGCTCGGCGCCTCCCCCCGGGCCACGCTGCAGCTGCTGCGCTCGGCCAAGGCGTGGGCCGCGCTCGGCGGCCGGGACTACGTCATCCCCGACGACCTGCAGTACCTGCTCGCGCCAGTGCTCGCGCACCGGCTGCTGCTCACGGCCGAGGCACACGTCGCGGGCCGCACCGCCGCCGACGTCCTGGGCCGGCTGACGCACACGACGCCCATCCCGGCCGGCGCCGGGCACCACGGCTGACCCGTGATCGGGCGTATCGGCTTCACCACCCGGGCGACCTGCCTGCTCGCCGCCGGTGCGACCGCGATCCTGTGCGGGGTGGTGTTCGGCGAGATCGACCTGACCCGCGCCGGCATCTTCGCGATCGTCATCCCGCTCCTGGCCGCGCTGCTGGTGCACCGCTCGCACGTGCAGATCGCGAACCGGCGCCGGGTCGAGCCCACCGAGGCCAATGCCGGCCAGTCCGTCACCGTGCACCTGACCATCACCAATCGCTCACTGCTGCCCACCGGCGCGCTCATGCTCGAGGACCGGCTGCCGGACAACGTCGTGGGCCGGGCCCGGTTCGTCGTCGATCCGCTGAGCGGGCGTGAGGCGCGTCCGGTGTCCTATCGGATCCCGGCGCTCGGGCGCGGGCACTACCGAGTGGGGCCGCTGCGGATGCGGCTGTCCGACCCGTTGCGCCTCATCGACCTCACCCGCTCGTTCACCGCCACCAGCGAGTTCGTCCTGACCCCGGTCGTCGACACGCTGCCGGCGTCGGAGCCGCCGCGCTCGGACGACGTAGGCGACGACGCCGGGAGCCGTTCGGTCGGCAGTCACGGCGCCGACGACCAGTCGACGCGCGAGTACCGGATCGGCGACGACCTCCGCAAGATCCACTGGCGCTCGTCGGCACGCACCGGGGCGCTGATGGTCCGCCAGGAGGAGCGGCCCTGGCAGGGGCAGTGCACCATGCTGCTCGACACCCGCACCTCGGCCCACGCAGGCACCGACGCCGTGGCCGGCTCCGACCCGCGGCTGTCCAGCAGCTTCGAGTGGGCGGTGAGCGCGATCGCGAGCATCGGCAGCCACCTGCTGGTGCGCGGACGCACGCTCAGCCTGGTCACCACCGGGGTCGCCGTCGGCGCTCCCGGCGGCGCGGACCGGATCCGCTTCGCCGACGCGAACCGGCTCGCCACCCATCTGGCCGACGTTCGGCAAAGCGTGCAGACCGAGCTCGCGCCGACGGCGGCGCTGCTGCGAGCCGCGGCGCGCGAGTCGACGCTGTTCGCGGTGCTGGGCCGTCTCGACCCGGCGGCGTTGCGGGCGGTTGCCGACGCGCACGCGCACGGGCGTTCGTCACCCGCGTTCGCGATCCTGCTCGACGTCGACTCCTGGGCCGCGCCGCTGCCCGACGACCGGGGCGCGGGCGAATTCGGTCCGGCGCCGCACCCGTTCGCCGAGCGTGACATGTCGCTGCGGGCCGGCGCCGAGGTGCTGCGCAGCGCCGGGTGGCGGGTGGCGATCGTGCGCCGAGGCGACACCACTGCGGCGGCGTGGCAGCTCATGCTCGCCGGGCTGTCGCAGACCGGGCGCCCGCTGGCGGTGTCGCGATGACGGCCACCATTCCGCGCCCGGCCCGAACGACGCAGCCGCCGGGGGCGCGGCCGCCCGCCAGGTCCACGCCGGACTTCTCCGCCACCCGCCGCACGCTGCTCGCACTGCTCGCGAGCGCGTTGGGCGTGGTGCCGCTGATGAGCCTGTTCACCGATTCGGGCTGGCTCATCGACGTCTGGCTCGCGATGCTCGTGGTCGTCGGTCCGGCGGCTCTGCTGCGGCTGCGCCGGCCGGCCAGCGCGCTGGACGTCTGGCCCGGCGTCGTGTTGCTCATCCCGTGGCTCACGCTGCGGTTCGTGCCCCACCACGCCTGGGGCGGGCTGATCCCCACCCGCGCGACCTCGCACGACGTCAGCCTGCTGATGGACAACCTGCACCACACGACGCGCGACGAGGTCGCGCCGGTGCACAGCACGATCGCGATCCGGCTCGTGCTCTGCGCACTGCTGGCACTGCTCGCCGCGCTGATCGACCTGATCGCGGTGGTCGGTCGGCGCGGCGCGCTGGCCGGGGTGCCGCTGCTCGTGGTCTACACGGTGGCCGGCGCAGTGCCGCGCGAGCCGGTGTCGTGGGTGTGGTTCTGCGTCGCCGGCGTCGGCTTCCTGATCCTGCTCGGACTCGACGCCGAGGACGAGCTGCACCGGTGGGGACGCCGCATTCCGCGCCGCGGCGGTTCCCGGGGCCGCCTCGTCGTGCCCTTCTCGGCGCAGCGCATCGGCGTGATCGCCCTCCTGGTGGCCGTCCTGCTGCCGTTGATCCTGCCGGTGCAGTCGCGCAATCTCGTCACCGACCTGTTCCGCAACGGCACCACCAGTGGCGAGGGCGACGGCAGCGGCACCGCCGGCATCAGCCCGTTCGCGAAGCTCAAGGGCGAGCTGAACCGGGACAAGGCGGTGAACCTGCTCTCGGTGCACATCGACAACTGGCGCGACGGCGGGCGCACGCCGTTCTACCTGCGCACCGGGGTCCTCGACACGTTCACCGGGGCCGGCTGGGTGGTCGGCGACTCCAACGACTTGGGCTCGGTCAACAGCCGCTTCGCCTATCGACTGCCGCCGGGCCAGACCCGCTCGGTCGACTACTCGGTACGCCTGGACGTCAGCGGGCTCAGTGGCACGCCGCCGCTGTTCGCCCGCTCCACCGGGTACTCCGGGCTCGGCGACGCCGACTTCAAAGAGGAGTTCCAAGTCGTCACCGGTACGAAGGTGCACCGCGGCCAGACCTATCGCCAGACCTTCAGCGAACCGACGCCGACGACCGCCCAGCTGCAGGCTGCGAGCTCGGCATTGGGCGTCGACGCCAGCCCATGGCTGCGGCTACCGGCCCTGCCCAAGGTGGTCGACGACCTCGTCGCCAAGGTCGTCGAGGGCAAGGACACCCCGTATGCGAAGGCGCGCGCGATCAGCGACTTCTTCGCCGACCCGAAGAACGGCTTCCAGTACAGCCTCAAGACCAAGACCGGCGACTCGGGCAACGACCTCGTCGACTTCCTGACCAACCGGGTGGGCTACTGCCAGCAGTACGCGGCCGCGATGGCCGTGATGCTGCGCGCCGCCGACATCCCGGCGCGCGTCGTGCTCGGATACATGCACCCGGTACCGGACACCAGCGGCAACTTCACGGTGACGACGACCGACGCGCACGCCTGGGTCGAGGCATACTTCCAGGGCGTCGGCTGGGTGCCCTTCGACCCGACGCCGATCGCCGGGCTCGACGGCGGCAACCAGAGCGACATCGACTACGCGCCGCACGACTACGCCTCGACCGGCGGCAGCGCGGCGGCGTCCTCGTCCGGACGCGGCCGGCAGGCGCCGACCGGTCCGGAAGCCACGATCCCGACCTCGAGCTCGGCGCCGGTCGCGGCCGCATCCCACTCCGGCGCCGCCGGCGCCTCGCTGTGGTGGGCGCTGGGAGTGGTGCTGTTCGCGCTGCTGGCGCTGACGCCGGCGGCGCTGCGTCAGGTGCGGCGCCGACGACGCATCCGGGCCGCGCGCGACGGCGATCCCGATCCGCTGTGGGACGAGCTTTCCGACACCGCGGTCGATCTCGGTTACGTGTGGTCGCCGGCCCGCTCCCCGCGGCAGGTGGCCGGGTGGCTGGCCCGCGACGTGCGGGCGCCGCAGGCCTTGCAGTCGCTGGCGTCCGCGGTCGAGAACCGGCGCTACGGCCCGGGGTCCGCGATCCGCGACCCGGCCGAGCTGGAGCGTGACTTCAAGCAGGTGGTGGGCCAGCTACGGTCCGGGCGCCGGCTCCGGACCCGGGTGCGTGCGCTGCTATGGCCGGCGTCGTTGCGCCGCCGCGGGCGCCATCAGGGCGATCGGGGACCGGCCAACGGGAACCGCGCGCACTGACCCCACGCAGCCGTCCCGGCTTCGCGCCGCCAGGGCATCACGCGACCGCGACCACCCCGCGAACTGGGGCACTAGTTCTCGTCGAAGCGGCGGCGCAGCCGCTCTTCCATCCGGCTGCGCAGGCCGCCCTGCCGCGGCGGCGGCGGATTGGCGGCGGCGGAGGCGGTGGGGCCGGCCGTGCTCTGGTCGCGGCCGCGGATGATCTGTACCGCGTAGCCGCACGCGCCGACGACCAGCACGAAACCGACCACGCTCAGCGCGATGATGTTGGTGACCAGCCCGATGAGTACCAGTCCGAACCCGGCGACGACTCCCAAGACGCACAGCGCGGCGAAGCGGCGGGTACGCGTTCGCGTTCGGGCTTTGCGCACCGTGGCAGCGAACTTGGGGTCTTCCGCGTACAGGGCTTGCTCGATCTCGTCGAGCAGCCGCTGCTCGTGATCGGAGAGCGGCACCGGGCCCTCCTTCGTTGCCGAGGCCGGCCGGCCGGCCGCGGCGGTTACTGGTCGGTCAGATCACACGTACCCGATCTGTTGATGGATACACCACGAGCATACGAGCCCTTTCGGCGGATCGAAAGTTACGGTTCGGCAATCGGCTCGATCAGTGGTCGCGGGCTGTCCGGCTGCCTGCGGAGCTGCCCGAAATGTCGGTTCCGTGCTAGGCGAGAGGTGGCACGCTCACCACCGCCCGCGCCGAGCAACGCCGCCGGCCGGACGGCGTCGGACCCGAACCGCGCCCGCGCGGCGTCGATCGCGGCTGTGGGGTCGGCACGGGCGGGCTCGGTCGGTCCGGCCGCGCTGTCGAAGTCGAGCGTGAGCTGCTCGTTCACCTCGCCGGCCTTCTGCAGTCCCTCGGCCTTGACGCCGACGAGGCGGATCCGGGGCAGGTCGAGGCGCAGGCTGCGGTAGAGGTCGACCGCGGTGTTGTAGATGTCGGCGTCGGAGGCGGTGAACGCCGGCAGCGTGCGCACCCGGGTGACGGTGCGGAAGTCCGCGAAACGGATCTTGATGCCGACCGTGCGGGCGACGAAGCCGCGATGCCGCACCCGCGCGCCCACCTCCTCGGTGAGCCGTAGCAGCTCGCTGCGCACGTCCGCCTCGTGGGTGAGGTCGGCCTCGAGGGTGCGGTCGGCGCTGATCGACTTCTCCACTTCGTCCGGGGACACCGACCGCGGGTCGACCCCGGCCGCCAGGCGTGGACAGGTGCTCGGCACCCGCGGCACCGACCGTGCGGCGCAGCGTGTCGTACGGGGTGGCGGCGAGGTCGCCGACGGTGCGGATGCCGAGCCGATGCAGCGATTCACCGGTGCGCTCCCCCACGCCCCACAGCGCGGTGACCGGCAGCGGGTGCAGGAAGGCCAGCACCCGCGCGGCCGGCACGACGAGCATGCCGTCGGGTTTGCACCGGGCCGACGCGAGCTTGGCGACGAACTTGGTCGGCGCCACCCCGACCGAGCAGGTGAGCTGCAACTCGTCGACGACCCGCCGCCGGATCGCGGCGGCGATGAGCGCGGGCCGCCCGGCGGCGCGCACGCTGCCGCGCACGTCCAGGAACGCCTCGTCGAGGGAGAGCGGCTCCACCAGCGGGGTGACGTCGCGCAGGATCGCCATCACCTGCGCCGACGCCGCGCTGTAGGCGGCGCGGTCGGGCGCCAGCACCACCGCGCTGCGGGCAGCGGCGCAACGCCACACTCATCGGCATCGCGCTGCGCACGCCGTACTTGCGCGCCTCGTACGAGGCGGCCGCGACGACGCCGCGGCGCCCGCCGCCGACCACCACGGGCCGGTTGCGCAGCTCCGGCCGGCGCTTGATCTCGACGCTGGCGAAGAACGCGTCCATGTCGACGTGCAGGATCGGGCACCCGGTGTCGTCACCGTCGAACGACCCCGAGGTGCGCGGCAGGTCGGCGCTGCGTCCCACGGCTGCGGCTCCCGCCGCTCAGCCGTCGCCCGGGCGGCGCGCGAGCAGGTGCACCCGGCCGGCGATCTCGGCGAACGGTGAGCGGTCGGCGGCCTCGAGGTCGAGCCGGGCCAGGGCATCTCGGGCGCCCGGCGCGTCGAGCGCGGCGCCGGGAACGAGGTCGGAGAACACGCCGATGCCGTGGCGTTGGCCGACCACCAGCCCAGCGGCGGTGCACAGCCGCTCGACCGCGTCCGGGCCGAGCCGCTCGAGGGTGCCGGGCAGCCGGCGCAGCTCGGCCAGCGCCACCTCAGGTTCGCCGGCGAGCGCCCGGGCCACCACCGCGGCGGCCGGGTTCACGACGAGCACGCTGAGCAGGCCACCGGGACGCACCGCGGCCGCGATGCCGGCGAAGGCGACGTCGACTCGCTCGACCGCCTCGAGGATGCCGTGGGCCAGCACGAGATCGAACTGTCGTTCGGCGAGCAGGTCGCCGAGCAGGTCGGCGTCGCCCTGCAGCGGGTGCACGCAGCTCGGCGACCCCGGTCTCCACGGCACGGCGCGCGAGGGTGGCCAGCGCGTCGGCGCTGATGTCGACGACGGTGACCTGCGCCCCGGCGGCCGCGAGCGGCACCGCGAAAGTACCGCTGCCGCCGCCGCAGTCGAGCACGGTGGGCGCGCGCTCGGGCGGACGGACCGTGTCGAGCGCGTCGTCGAGCAGCCGCGCGATCAGCGCCAGACGACCGACACCCGGACGGTCCCGGCCGGTCTCCAGCTGCACGTCACGAGCCTATCCGCGACCTCGGACATCCTCGCGGATGTCGACCGCAGCGGTCCGGCCGGCGCGATCACGCAACGACCAGCGCGATCACGCAACGACCAGCGCGATCACGCAGCACGACGCCGGCGCGATCACGCAACGACCGGCCGCGCATCACGCAGCGGCCGGCGCCGAGTGAGCGCACGACCACCAACCACCGGCGGGCGGTCCGGCTCGCACGGTCAGGCCGCGAGCAGCCCGACCGACTGCTCGACCAGCGCCAGGAAGTCCCCGCCCGCGCGCAGCTGGTCGCCGGCGACCCGCTCGCTCACCGCCGAGCGCACGCCCGCCTCCACGGCGGCCCGAATCGGGGCGCCGGCGGCGAAGTAGGTGGCCCAGTCGGCGTGCTCCGGCGCTACCCGCTCGAGCAGCACCCACACGCTCATCAACCGGCGCCGCGAGCTGCTCGGCCGACCCCGATCGGCGCAGACCGCCGCCGCGGTGCGCAACGCGGACAGATGGGCCAGACGGAAGCGCTCCCCGGGATCGGCTGTTGCCGCCGCGTCGGCCAGCACGAGGCGCGCCTGAGCGAGCAGTCCGAGCGCGGAGCTTCGTGACGGCACTGCTGCGGCTGCCATCTTCGGCCTCCCGTTCGCATCGTTCGAACTTTTGTTCGATAGTAGCACGCGGCGCCAGCCTGCGTCTTCCCGCCCGGTGCGGATGAATTCCGACCCGGAATTCGACTATTCGGGGCGGGAAGGCGCGGCTTCCCGCCCCGATCCGCGCACTCAGCCCAGGACGTCGACAACCGCGCCGATGACCACGACCGCGGGGGCGCCCACACCGGCGCCCTGCGCGGCGGTCGCGATGTCGGCCAGGGGCGCGCGGATCACCCGCTGCCCCGGCGTCGTCGCGGCATGCACCACCGCCGCGGGGGTGTTCGCGGCCCGGCCGTGTGCGATGAGCTCTGCGGCGATGAGCCCCAGCCGGTCCATGGCCATCAGACAGCACCAGGGTCCCGGAGTGCCGCGCGAGCCCGGGCCAGTCGATTCCCTGCTCGGCGGCCCGGCCCGGGTCCAGGTGTGCGGAGACGACGGTGAAGTCGGCGGCGACGCCGCGGTGGGTGAGCGGGATACCGGCGGCAGCCGGTGCGGCCAGCACCGAGCTCAGGCCCGGCACCACCGTGACCGCAACGCCCGCCGCCAGACAGGCCAGCCACTCCTCACCGCCGCGCCCGAACACGAACGGGTCGCCACCCTTGAGCCGGACCACCCGTTTGCCGGCCCTCGCGCGATCGACGAGCACGGCGTTGATCTCGTCCTGGGACAGATTGTGCCGGTGCGCGGATTTGCCGCAGTCGATGACCTCGACGTCGGGGTCGAGGACGGCCAGCAGCTCCCGCGGTGCGAGCCGGTCGACCACGACGACGTCGGCCTCGGCGACCAGGCGCCGCCCACGCACCGTGATCAACTCCGGGTCGCCCGGCCCGCCGCCGACCAGCGCCACCTGGCCGGTCGCGGCAGGCCGGGTGGCACGCGTGGGCAGCGCGCCGAGATCGAGCGCGGTCGCGATCGCCTCGCGCAGCGCGACCGCCCGGCCCGGGTCGTCGCCACCGTTGACGGCGATTGTCACGTCGCCGCGCCGCGTCACCGCGGCGGTGCGGGCGCTGCCGCCGGCCGCGTCGTCGGCGCGCACGCAGAACACCCGGCGCTCGGCGGCCGCGGCGGCGACCGCGGCGTTCACCGCCGGGTCGTCGGTGGCGGCGAGCGCGAGCCACGCGTCGTCGAGGTCGGCTGGTTCGAACTCGCGCCGGGCGATCGCCACCCCGAGCTCGGCGATCGCGTCGCGAGGATGCGGCGCCACCACGAGCACGTCGGCGCCGGCGTCGAGCAGTGCCGGCACCCGCCGGGTGGCCAACGCTCCGCCGCCGACGACCAATACCCGCCGCGCGGTGAGGTCGAGCAACAGCGGGTGGCCGGGCACAGGGTCATTGTGCGCGAGCGCGAGATCGGTCTCGATCCGTCGGCCCCCCGAGCCGATGTGGGACCATGACGCCATGGCGCATGCAGCACCGGTGCTCACGTCGCGCCGCCACATCGATCTCCTCCGGGTGGCCACGGCGACGTGTTGAGCCGCGGCCCGCACCGATCGGGCCGCCACTTCCCGTCCCCCGCCCCCGATACCGAAGGGACGCCGCATGCCGGCGCGACCAGACCGCACCGAACGCACAGCTCGTTCCACCCGCCCGAAGCGTGGCCAGGGTCAGTGGGCACTCGGCTATCGCGAGCCGCTGAACCCCAACGAGCGCAGCAAGAAGGACGACGACCCGCTCAACGTCCGACAGCGCATCCTCGACATCTACTCCAAGCGCGGCTTCGCCAGCATCGACCCCGCCGACCTGCGCGGCCGGTTCCGCTGGATGGGGCTCTACACCCAGCGCCGCCAGGGCATCCCCGGCGGCCAGACCGCCACCCTGGAACCGGAGGAGCTCGAGGACGAGTTCTTCATGATGCGCATCCGCATCGACGGCGGCGCACTCACCAGCGAGCAGCTGCGAGTGGTCGCGCACATCTCGACGACCTACGGCCGCGACGTCGCCGACGTCAGCGACCGGCAGAACGTGCAGCTGCACTGGATCCGCATCGAGGACGTCCCGACGATCTGGGAGCAGCTGGAAGCTGTCGGGCTCACCACCACCGAGGCCTGCGGCGACTGCCCGCGCGTCATGCTCGGCTGCCCGCTCGAGGGCGTGGCCACCGACTCGGTGCTGGACGCCGGTCCGGCGTTGCGCGCCACGGTCGAACGATTCGTCGGCGATCCGGCCTTCTCCAACCTGCCGCGCAAGTACAAGACGTCGATCTCCGGCTGCCCGCGGCACTGCACCAACCACGAGATCAACGACCTTGCGCTCGTCGGCGTCATCGGCCCCGGAGGCACCCCCGGCTTCGACGTCTGGGTCGGCGGCGGGCTGTCCACCAATCCGCGCTTCGCCGAACGGCTCGGGGTGTTCGTGACCGAGGACGACGTTCCCGACCTGTGGGCGGGGGTGACGTCGGTGTTCCGCGACTACGGCTACCGGCGCCAGCGCAACCACGCCCGGCTGAAGTTCCTGATGGCCGACTGGGGTCCGGAAAAGTTCCGCGAAGTTCTCGAGACGGAGTACCTGCACCGCAAGCTGCCAGATGGCCCGGCGCCCGAGCGCTCGCCGGCCCACCGCGACCATATCGGCGTCGAGGAGCAGGTCGACGGCCTGCGGGCCATCGGTGCGACCACGCAAGGCCGGCCGCACGTCGGGTAGCGCGCTCGCCGAGGTGGCCGCGATCGCCGACCGGCACGGCAACGGCCGGATCCGGCTGACGGCGCAGCAGGGACTCGTGGTGCTCGACGTCGCACCGGACTCGGTGTCCGCAGCGATCGACGAGCTCGAACAGCTCGGGCTCTCGGTGCGCCCGTCGGCGTTTCGGCGCGGCACCATCGCCTGCACCGGGATCGAATTCTGCAAGCTCGCCCTCGTCGAGACCAAGGCGCGTGCCGAGTCGATCCGGCTCGAGATGGAGCAGCGCCTGCCCGACTTCGACACGCCGATCACCATCAACGTCAACGGTTGCCCGAACTCCTGCGCGCGCTTCCAGGTGGCCGACATCGGCTTCAAGGGCATGGTGCAGAAGGGTCCCGACGGCGATGAGGACGCGTTCCAGGTGCACCTCGGTGGACAGATGGGCACCGACGCGGAATTCGGGCGCAAGTTCCGGGGTTTGAAGGTGACAGCACAGGAGGCGCCCGACTACATCGAGCGGGTGCTTAGCGGTTACCTCCAACGCCGTGAAGGAGGCGAGGCGTTCGCGGCCTACGTGTCGCGCGCCGAAGAGGCATGGTTGCTCTGAGCCCAGTGTCCACCAGGGACCTGCCCACGAGGGACGAGTTGCGCGAGCTGGCCGGCCGGGCCGGCGTCGAGCTCGAGGGCGCGAGCGCGCTCGAGATCCTCGGCTGGGCCGATGAGCAGTTCGGCTCGAAGTGGGCCGTCGCGTCGTCGATGGCCGACGCGGTGGTCCCGAGCCTGGCCGCGAAGGTGCGCCCGGGCGTGGACGTCTTGTTTCTCGACACCGGATATCACTTCGCCGAGACGATCGGCACCCGCGACGCGGTGGCGGCCACCCTGCCGGTGACCATCCGCTCGATCACGCCGCGGCAAAGCGTCGAACAGCAGGACGCGTCGTTCGGGGTGCGGCTCTACGAACGTAACCCCGACCAGTGCTGCGCGCTGCGCAAGGTGATGCCGCTGCGTGCGACGCTCAAGGAGTACGCGGCCTGGGCGTCCGGGCTGCGCCGCGACGAGGCCGCCACCCGCGCGAACGTGCGCGTCGTCGAATGGGACGAGCAGCGCGCCATGATCAAGCTCAACCCGATCGCGGCGTGGACCCAGGACGACGTCGATCGCTACATCGCCGACAACAACATCCTGGTCAATCCGCTGCTGTTCGACGGCTACGGCTCGATCGGCTGCGCGCCGTGCACCCGCCGCATCGCCCCGGGCGAGGATGCCCGCGCCGGCCGCTGGTCGGGGACCGGCAAGGTGGAGTGCGGTCTGCACTGACGGGTATGCAGGAGCCGTGAGCGACGATCCGTACGACCTGGAGCGCTTCGTCTCGGCCCAGGACGCCGGCGCGATGTACGGGCACGCGCTGGCCGAACTGCGCCGCGGTCGCAAGACCAGCCACTGGATGTGGTTCGTGTTCCCGCAGATCGCAGGTCTGGGCCTGAGCGCGATCTCGCAGCGGTATGCGATCTCATCTCTGGGCGAGGCGCGCGCCTACCTCGCGCACCCGGTGCTCGGCCCGCGATTGCGCGAGTGTGCCCAGGTGCTTGCCGGCACCGCCGCCGACCCGGTGGAGGTGCTCGGCGGGATCGACGCACAGAAACTGCGCTCGTCGGTGACGCTGTTCCACCGCGCGGACCCGGGCGACCCGGTGTTCAGCGCGGTACTGACCCGCCACTTCGGCGGCACCGCCGACGCCGCCACCGACGAACGGTTGTGAAGGTCAGCCCAGTGCGTCCCAGAAGTCGCAGTGGTGCTCGGCCGGGAACTGCGTCGTCGTGATCGGCGTGCTCTGGCCGGCCACCCGAAGCGACATGATCTTGCCGGTGCGGTCGAAGCGCGGCCAAAGTGGGGACGGATACGGTCACGACGGGCTCCTCGGCGGTGCGAGCGGCAAGGCCCCCCCTGTGCCGATAAGCAATAGAATGTCCTATATATCGGTAACGCGGGCAGCCCCCGTCAGGCGACCGGGCGCCGGTCGAAATGGCCGGTTTCGTTGACCGAGCGGACCACGACCCGATCGTTCGGAAGTCGAACGACGCGCGAGATGCCGGTGTAGTCGGCGTTGAACCACATCACCTGGCGCGCGCCGATGACGTGCGCCAGGTATGCGGAAATGAAGCCGCCGTGGGTGCTCACCAGGACCCGGTCGTCCCGCTGGTGCCGCGCGAAGATGTCGTCGATCGCCGAGACGGTCCGGCGCTGGAAAGCCGCGGTGTCCAGTTCCGGCACGAAGTCGTCGTAGCGGCCCTCGGCGACGGCGACGAGCCGCGGGTCGTCGGGCGCCATGTCCTCCAGCGCGTCGTAGACATGGCTGGGGTCGTCGAGCTCCCATTCGCGCAGGTCGTGGATGACCTCGGCCGGCAGCCCGAGGGCTGCCTCGATCGGCGCCGCGGTCTCGCGGGCGCGGCGCAGCGGGCTGGTCACGATCGCGTCGATGCGAGCGTCCGTCAGCCACCGGGCTACGCGATCGGCCTGGGCGTAGCCCTCGTCGGACAGGCCGGGGTCGGTCTCGCGGGACACCGGCAGCGCGTGTCGGAGCATGAGCAGTTCGGTCACACCGCATCGTCGTACGTAACTTGTGACGGAGTCAAGAAAGTGCCGCCGAGGTCACGGCAAGCTATCTTGCGCTGCGTGCATGCGAATTGTGTGGCGGTCAACGAGATCCTCGAGCGTTCCGGTGTCGCGGGCCGGGTGCAGATGCTGGCGGAGCCAGCGCCGACGGCGTCGGCCGCGGCGGCGCTGGTCGGCGTGGAGGTCGGCGCGATCGCTAACTCGCTGGTATTCGCCACCGCCGAGGACGAACCGGTGCTGGTGATGACCAGCGGCGCGCATCGCGTCGACACCGCGAAAGTCGCCGCGCTCGTCGGCACCGCGCGGCTGCGCCGGGCCGACGCCGAGTTCGTCTACGCCGCCACCGGGCAGCGCATCGGTGGCGTGGCGCCGGTCGCGCACCCGCGGCCGCTGCGCACGGTCGTCGACGTCGCGCTCGCCGACTACCCGCAGATCTGGGCCGCGGGCGGCATCCCGCACGCCGTTTTCCCGACCACCTACGACGAGCTCGTGACGCTCACCGACGGGTTGCCGGCCGAGGTCGCGTGACGTCGGGGTCCGGCGTGGTGCACGATCGAGCCATGCGTGCCGCGCACCGTCCCGCGCCGGGGACCGCGCACGTCGAGGCGTGGACGCCACGCGCGTTCGGCTCGCACATCGACGATGCGATGCACATCTACGCACGGGCCATGCGGTATCCGGACTACACCGGCGCCCAGCGCGGGGTGAGCGCCCGCAAACATCTCACCCACGAGGGCTTCGCGTGCCGGGCGGCGGTGCTGCCCGACGGGTCGCTCGTCGGCTTCGGCTACGGCTACACCACCAAGTCCGGGCAGTGGTGGCACGATCTGGTGCGCCGGGCACTGACCAGCGAGATGGCCGACGCGTGGCTCGACGACGCCTTCGAGCTGTCCGAGTTGCACGTGCTGCCCGACTATCAGGGCTTGGGGATCGGCCGCGAGCTGCTCACCTCGCTCGCCGGGGCGATCCCCCACTCGGCGATACTGCTCTCGACGCCGGACAGTGACACCCGCGCCTTCCGGCTCTACCGCGCCGCCGGTTTCGTCGACCTCGCCCGCGACTACCTGTTCCCCGGCGATGCCCGCCCGTTCGCCGTGCTCGGCGCCCGCCTCCCCCTGACCGCGTAGTCAGACCCCGGCGGGCAGGGAGAGCTCGGCCATCACCTCGCGGGTGGCCTTGGAGAAGTTGAACGTGATGAAGTGCAGGCCCGGGAGCGCCTTCGTCGACGAGCCGCTGGGCCAGCAGGATCGCCTGCTCGATACCGAGCGCGCGCACCGCGACGGGGTCGTCGGCGACCTGCTCGAAGCGGGCCGCGAGCGCGGCCGGGAACGGCGCGCCGGACAGTTGCTCGGAGCGGGCGATGGTGTTCATCGTGGTCACCGGCATCAGCCCGGCGATGATCGGGATGTCGCAGCCGGCCGCGGCGACGCGATCGCGCAGCCGAAGGTAGTCGTCGGCGTCGAAGAACATCTGGGTGATCGCGTAGTCGGCGCCGGCCCGGCATTTCCCCACGAACTGCTCGACGTCGGCCTCGACCGACACCGACCGCGGGTGCTTGTACGGGAACGCAGCCACCCCGACGCAGAAGTCGCCGTGCGCGGCCAGCAGCTCCACCAGGTCCGAGGCGTACTCGACGCCGTCGGGGTGCTTCTCCCACGCCCCGTCGACCGTGCCGGGCGGGTCGCCGCGCAGCGCCAGCATGTTCACGATCCCGGCGTCGGCGAACTGCCCGACGATCGCGCGCAGCTCGGCGACCGAGTGATTGACCGCGGTCAGGTGCGCCACCGGCAGCAGCGTGGTGTTGCTCGCGATCCGCTCGGTGACGCTGATGGTGTTCTCGCGCGTCGACCCGCCGGCGCCGTAGGTGACGGACACGAACGACGGCTGCAGCGGCTCGAGCTCGCGGATCGTCTTCCAGATCCGCGCCTCGTCCTCGGGGGTCTTCGGCGGCATGAACTCGAAGGAGATCGTGGGTCGCCCGGCAGCCAGGCTGTCACGCACCGTTCGGGTCACCAGTGCAGCGTAATGTCCGCTGGGTGACTAGCGCGCGCGACGCGGTGATCGGGCGCGTAGACGCGGAGATTGCCGCCTTCGTCGACGATCGCGCCCGCTCGCTCGCGCCCGCGGGGCCCGATCTCGACCCGCTGATCACCGCGGCCGGCGAATTCGTGCTCTCCGGCGGCAAGCGGCTGCGCCCGGCATTCTCCTACTGGGGCTGGCGCGCGGTGCACGACGCGGCCGACGACGACCGCGGCCTGATCACGCGGCCGCCAGCCTGGAGCTGCTGCACGCGTGCGCGCTGGTCCACGACGACGTGATGGACGCCTCGGAGACCCGCCGCGGCCGGCCCGCCGCGCACGCCGGCTTCGCGCAGGCGCACCGGCCGCGGGTTGGCCGGGTGATGCGGACGTTCGGCGCCGCCGCCGCGATCCTGCTCGGCGACCTGTGCTGTCCTGGGCCGACGCGCTGTTCGCCTCCGCTCGGCTCGACCCGTCGTGCGCGCAGCCCGCGCGGGCGGTGTTCGACGACATGCGGCAACTCGTGATGGCCGGGCAGTACCTCGACGTGCTGGTGCAGGCCCGAGGTGCGTTCTGCGCCGACGACGCGCTGCGGGTGATCGAGTTCAAGACGAGCAAGTACACGGTCGAGCGGCCGCTGCACCTGGGCGCCGCGCTCGGCGGCGCGCCGCCGGCGGTCATCGAGACGCTCACCGCCTACGGGCTGCCGCTCGGCGAGGCGTTCCAGCTGCGCGACGATGTGCTCGGCGTGTTCGGCGACCCGTCCGAGACCGGCAAGCCGGCCGGCGACGACCTGCGCGAGGGCAAGCGGACCCTGCTGGCGGCGCTCGCGCTGCACGCCGCCGACCAGCGGCAGGCCGCGGTGCTGCGCGCTGGGCTGGGCGACCGCGCACTCACCGCCGAGGGCGTCGCAAAGCTGCGGGCGCTGCTGGTGGCCACCGGCGCCGTCGACGAGGTGGAGCACCGCATCGCCGCGCGCGCAACGCAGGCGCTGGCGGCGATCGCCGGCCCGTCCGGCGACTGCCTGAACCCGAGGCCCGCGCGGCGCTCGGCGGGCTCGCCGACGCCGCGGCCACCGCGTGGCGTGACCCTCGTGCGCACCGTTGCGGGCCGCACCGACACCGTCGTGGTCGTCGGTGCCGGACTGGGCGGGCTCTCCGCGGCCCTGCACCTGGCCGGCGCCGGCCGGCAGGTGACGGTCGTCGAGCGCGCGGACCGTCCCGGCGGGCGGTGCGGGCTGCTCGAGACCGGCGGCTACCGCTTCGACACCGGGCCGACCGTGCTGACCATACCCGACCTGCTCGCCCGGCCGCTGCACGCGGTCGGCGAGCAGCTGTGCGACTGGCTGACCTGCAGCGCCTCGACCCCGCCTACCGGGCGCACTTCGCCGACGGCTCGACCATCGACGTGCGCGCCGACCCCGCCGAGATGGCCGAGGAGATCGCCGGCACCTGCGGGCGCCGCGACGCCGACGGGTAGCTGCGTTACGTCGCCTTCCTGCGCGAGCTGTACCGCGTCGAGATGCCGCACTTCATCGACCGCAACCTCGACTCGCCGCTGCAGCTGGCAGGCGCGCCGCTGGTCCGGCTGGTGGCGCTCGGCGGGTTCCGGCGGCTGGCCGCGAAGCTCGCCGACCACGTAAGCGACGAGCGGCTGCGGCGGCTGTTCTCCTTCCAGGCGATGTACGCCGGGCTCGCACCGGCGCAGGCGCTGGCGATCTACGCGGTGATCGCCTACATGGACTGCGTCGCCGGCGTCTACTTCCCGGCGGCGGGATGCACGCGGTGCCCCGGGCGCTGGCCGCGGCGGCCGCGAAGCACGGTGTGCAGTTCCGGTACGGCACCGAGGTGAGCGCGGTCGAGATCGCAGCCGGCCGGGCCCGCGGCGTGATCACCACCGACGGCGAACGGATCGCGGCCGACGCCGTAGTGGTCAACGCCGACCTGCCGACCGCGTATGCGCGGCTGCTGCCGGGGTGCGCACGCCGCGCCGCGTCCGGCGGTTGCGGTACTCGCCGGCGGCGTCGTGCTGCACCTCGGCTCGGCCGTGCAGTACCCGGACACCGTCCATCACGCCATCCACTTCGGCGCGGCTTGGGACTCGACCTTCGACGAGATCATCGGCGCCGGCACGATGATGAGCGATCCGTCGTTCCTGCTCAGTACGCCGACATGTACCGATCCGTCGCTGGCACCGCGGGGCCGCCACGTGCGTTACGCGCTGTTCCCGGCACCGAACACCACCGGCCGGGTCGACTGGCGCCGCGACGCAGACGGCTACCGCGACACGATGATCGACACCCTGCAGCGGCGCGGTTACCCGGGCTTCGGCGACGACGTCGAGGTCGAACACCTCGTGACCCCGGCCGACTGGCAGGCCGCCGGGCTGGCCGCGGGCGCGCCGTTCGCGGCCGCGCACACGTTCTTGCAGACCGGGCCGTTCCGCTCGGCCACGCTCTCGCGCGAGATCGGCAACCTCGTGTTCTGCGGGTCAAACACCCAGCCGGGGGTCGGGGTGCCGATGGTGCTCGTGTCGGGCCGCCTTGCTGCCGAACGGATCGTGGGAACTCTGCCACCATGACGAACGTGCTGGTGCGCCGCGAACTCGACGCGGCCGGCATCGAGGGCGCGGCGTTGCGGGCCGGTTATGCGCGGTGCAGACAGCTCAACGCCGAGCACGGCAAGACCTACTTCCTCGCCACCTTGCTGCTGCCGCCGGCCAAGCGACCGTTCGTCCACGCGCTGTACGGCTTCGCCCGCCACGTGGACGACCTGGTGGACAACCCGGTCGTCGACCCGGCCGACACCCTCACCGCGCTGCAGCGCCGCGAGCGGGTGCTGACCTGGACCGCGGACTTCCTCGCCGACCTGGACTGGGGCGCCACCAGCGACCCGGTCGGGCGCGCCGTGCTCGACACCATCCGCCGCTGGTCGCTACGTACGAGCTACTTCGTCGACTTCGTCGATGCGATGGTCTCCGACCTGACCGTCACCTCCTACGCGACCTTCGCCGACCTCGAGAAGTACATGTGGGGCTCGGCCGCGGTGATCGGGCTGCAGATGCTGCCGATCCTGGGCCGGGCGAGCGACGACGTGCGCTGGGACGTGCTCGAGTCGCATGCGGTGGCGCTCGGCACGGCGTTCCAGTTGACGAACTTCCTGCGCGACATCGGCGAGGACCTGCGCCGCGGCCGGGTTTACCTCCCGCAGGAGTCGCTGGATCGCTTCGGCGTCGACCGCGACCGGCTGGCCCGGGGCGTGGCCGACGAACCGATCCGCAACCTGCTGGCCTGGGAGATCGAGCGCACCCGGCGCTTCTACGCCGTGGCGGCGCCCGGGATCGAACTCGTGCACCCCGCCTCGCGGGACTGTCTGCGCACCGCCTGGACGCTCTACAGCCAGATCCTCACCGAGATCGAACGCAACGACTACGACGTGTTCAGCCGTCGGGTGCGAGTCGGGCCGCTCGAGCGGGCGCGGGTGGGGCTCAGCGGCGCGCGACGGGCGATCGCGGCCCGACGCGCCGCCCCCACCACACCCACACGCTGAGCGTCGCGAGCACCAGCGCGAACCCGAACAGCAGGTCCTCGACCGGTGCGTACACCAGTCGCCAGCCGACGATCGCCGCCCGGTCGTAGGACACGATCGGCAGGCCGGTCAGGATGCCGTTCACGACGAGCTGGCCGGCGAGCACGATCGCGTACGCGGTCCAGAACGCCCGGCGCGTCAGCAACGCCGTCCGCAGCACCGCGAGGTCGAGGACCACCGCGGCCAGTACGCCCAGCGCCGCGGCCAGGGTGTACGTCACGGCTCGTCGCCGATCACCCAGTCCGGACGTTTCGTGCGGACCGCCTCCAGGGTGAGGATCGCGCAGGTCGGGATGACCAGGAAGAACAACACTTCCTCGATCGGCAACCGGCCGGGCAGATCCACCCCGACCACCCGGGCCGGGTCGTAGTGCCACCAGCCGGCACGGATCGCCAACACGTCCCACACCGCGAACACCACCGCCACCGGCACGACGGTCGCGAGCAGCCGGGCCCAGCGGGCGTAGACGCGGGTGCGCAAGAACAGCTCAAGCGGCACGGTCGCGATCAGACAACCGGCCAGCACGAGCAGGTACGTGGCGTGCGCCATGGGCGCTCAGTATCCGGCCACCTGGGCGCGCCGCTTGACCTCGGAACCGCGGTTGGCCCGCAGCGCGTCGATCGGCGAGCCGGGCAGCGAGTCGTCCTCGCGGTGCAGCCAGTCGACGATCTCGGCGTCGCTGAACCGTGCGTCGCGCAGCTGGGTGATCACCGACGGCAGCGACTTGACCACCGCGCGGCCCTGCACGAACAGCGCCGGCACGCCGGTGGCGTCGGTGGCCGGATCGGTGACGAGCAGCAGCTGGCCGTCACGCAGGTACTGCCGCACCCGGTTCACCGGCACCCCGAGCAGGTCGGCGACGGCGGCCGGGGCGAGCAGCTCCATGCGACCAGCCTGCCACGCTGGCCGTCAGCCCGAGCGCGCCAGGATCGTGTAGGTGGCACCGGTCGAGCGCACCGTGTCGCCGCCCTCGCACAGCGCGGCCGAGAGGGCGTCCTGCAGGTCACGCAGCCGGGCGGCGCCGAGCAGCAGGTGGTCGCTGTGCGTGCCCAGCCGGGCCACGGCGTCGGCCACCGGATCGACCCACTCCCACGGGTAGGTGCGGGTGGTGACGTCGATGAACCCACCGCGGGACCTCAGCGCGTCGAGGTGCTCGCGCAGGTCGCCGCGGCGCGGGTTGCCGGCCATCGCGCTGCGCAGCTGTGGCGCGTGCTGTGCGTAGACGGCGTCGACCGCGTCCTGTGCCCCGTCCTCGAGCGCGCCGTAGTTCCAGAACACCGCGAGCGTGCCGCCGGGCAGCAGCAGCCGGGCCGCCTTCGGCGCGGCGCGGGCCGGGTCGACCCAGTGCCAGGCCTGCCCGCAGGTGATCAGGTCGAAGCGCCGGCCGCGCTCGTCCCAGTCCTCGAACGCGGCGACCTCGACCTGCAGGCCGTGCCGGCGCGCCACCTCGGCCATCCGGGTGTCGGGCTCGACGCCGAGCACGGACAGCCCGCGGGCGGCCAGCATCCGGGCGGCCTTGCCGGTGCCGCAGCCGACGTCGAGCACCTGCGCCGGCCGGGTCGCAGCCAGGTCGTCGATCAGCCGGGCCGGGTACGCCGGCCGGTACCGGTCGTAGGCGTCGGCGATCGCGCCGAAGGAGTCGGCGCGCTCGCGCTGCAGGTAGGTCGGGCGCTCGCTCACTCGTCGTCCTCGTCGTCGCGCACGACCCGCCACGCTTCATCGGGCGGCGCGGGCGAGCGCATCGGCCACGCATCGGTCATCGGTGTGGCGCCGTCGCCGAAGCGGCTGCTCACGCTGCGCGGGAACAGCGCGCGGGCGGCCGAGCGGCGGATGTCCGCGGCCGGCAGCGGGCGCCGGCTCGCCGCCAACACCAGGTTGCCGAACCGGCGGCCCTTGAGCACCGCGGCGTCGGCGATGACGAGCAGGTCGGGCAGCGCGGTGCGCATCGTTGCGGCCAGGCGCCGGGAGTAGCCGCTGGTCGGCCCGTCGGCGATGTTGGCGAGCAGCACGCCGTCCGGGCGCAGCACCCGCGCGACGTCGGCGAGGAACTCGGCGGTGCCCAACTCGGCGGGCACCCGGCCACCGGCGAAGGCGTCCAGGACGAGTACGTCCGCACTCGCGTCGCGCAGCTGGGCGACGCCCTCGCGGCCACCGACCGGGCGGACCCGGATCCGCGACCCGCGCGGGAACGGCAGCCGGGCGCGCACCAACGCGCTCAGGTGCGTGTCGGGCTCCAGCACGATCTGCGGCGAGCCGGGCCGCACTGCGTCCACATAGCGGGCGAACGCGCACGCCCCGCCGCCGACGTGGGTGACCGCGAGGCGACCCGGCGGCAGCGCGCCGAGCACGTCGGCGAAGGCCTGCATGTACTCGAAGTCGAGGTAGGTCGGGTCCTCGAGGTCGACGTAGGACTGCCGGATCCGGTCGACGAGCAGCAGCCAGCCGCCGGGTCGATCGGCGTCGGCCAGCAGCTCCGCCGCACCGAGCGCGGCGTCCTCCGAACGCGTCACACAAACCACGTTACGGCCGTCGCAACCCGCATGTCCGCTGTGTTGTCCCCGGGAAGATCGCGTGCCGACCGTAGACTCTTCCTTCGTGCAGACGACGGCCAACGACCACCTGGTCGGCCGTTCGCTCGAAGGCCGGTACCGGATCCTGGAGCCTATCGCCCGCGGCGGTATGTCCACGGTCTACGCGGCCGTCGACGAACGGCTCGACCGCCTCGTTGCCGTCAAGGTGATGTCGGCGGCCCTGTCGGCCGACCCCAACTTCAGCGACCGGTTCGCGCGCGAAGCGCGGGCCGCGGCTCGGCTGACCCACCTGAACACCGTCTCGGTCTATGACCAGGGTCACGAGGTCGGCCCCGACGGGCACCATGTGTTCCTCGTCATGGAGCTCGTCGAGGGCCGTACGCTGCGCGAACTGCTGCGTGAGCGCGGCCGGCTGGCCCCGGCCGAGGCGGTGTCGATCATGGAGCCGGTGCTGAGCGCGCTGTCGGCGGCACACCGTGCGGGCCTGGTGCACCGCGACGTCAAGCCCGAGAACATCCTGCTCTCCGACGACGGCGTGGTGAAGGTCGCGGACTTCGGGTTGGCCCGCGCGGTCGAGACCGACATCTCCTCCACCCGGACGGGCCTGATGATGGGCACCGTCGCCTACTGCGCCCCCGAGCAGATCTCGCACGGCAGCGCCGACCCCCGCTCGGACGTGTACTCGGCCGGCGTGGTCTTCTTCGAGCTGCTCACCGGCACCGCGCCCTACCGCGGCGAGTCCGCGATGAACGTGGCCTACCAACACGTGCACAGCCGGGTGCCCGCGCCGTCCTCGCGGGTGAGCGACAACTCGATCCCCACCGAGATCGACGAGCTGGTAGTCGCGGCCACCGACAGTGACCCGACCGCCCGGCCGGCCGACGCCGCCGCGTTCCTCGCCGAGATCGCCGACCTGCGCACCGCGCTGCGGTTGCCGGTCATGCCGGTACCCGGCCGGCCGCGCAACGGCCGCCCGGCCCGGGCGAACCAGCGCCCGCCCGCCGGCGGCCCGCACGAGCGACGCGGCCGGACCCCGGACCGCCAGGCAACCGTCGGCATCAACTCCGACGCCGCCCGGCACGACACCACCATCGATGCGGCGCGCGCGCCCGGTGCCCGTCCGGCCGGCGGCCCGCCGCGTCCGCCGGTGGTGATCGGGCCGCACGAACGTGCGGCCGCGCACAAGCGCCGCCAGCGCCGGATGGCGATCATCATCGTCGTCGTCTTGCTGCTGGTGGGTGCGGCCGTCGGCTACACGAGCTGGTACTACGCATCGGGGCGCTACGCGAAGGTCCCGATCCTGCACGGCGCCAGCCAGTCCGACGCGGTCAGCAAACTCGAGGACGCCGGCTACCGCGTCAAGCTGCAACCCGGCCCGGAGTGGGACGAGACCGTCACCAAGGGCAAGGTGCTGCGCACGGAGCCGGCCGGTGGGGCCCGGGTGGTCAAGGGCAGGCAGGTGGTGCTGGTGCTCTCGGCCGGGCCGCACTACTACGCCGTCAAGCAGGTGGCCGGCAAGACGCCCGAGGAGGCGAAACGCATCCTGCAGTCGGTCGGGCCAGTGCAGGTCGCGGACAAGCCCAAGGCCGAGCACAGCGACACGACGCCGAACGGACAGGTCACCCGCACCTCACCGGCGGCCGGCACCCACGTGACCCGCAAGCAGCCGATCACCATCTACTACTCGATCGGCCCGCCCACCGTCGACGTGCCGAACATCTCGCCCGGCACCCCCCTCTCGGACGCGAAGGCCACCTTGAAGAAGGCGAAGTTCGACGTCGCCACCGAGGAGCGGTTCAGCGACACGATCCAGAAGGGCACGGTCGTCTCGGTGTCGCCGGCCGGCCACGCCCTGAAGTTCAGCACGGTCACCATCACCGTCTCCAAAGGCCCGGAGAACGTTCAGGTGCCGGACATCTCGCTCGGCGACCCGGTCGACGACGTCAAGACCGCGCTGACCGAGGTCGGGCTGGTGCCCGACGTCAAGGTGGTCGACGGGAGCGACTCCGAAGCGGACAAGGTGCTCACGGTGAGCCCGGCCGCGGGCAGCACGGTGCCGGTGGGCACCGTCGTCACCGTCTACGCCTACCCCGGCTGAGCGCCGGCCCGCTCGATACAGTCACCGCCATGGTCATCGTCATGTCGCCGGAGGCGAGCGACGCCGACATCGCGTCGGTGGTCAGCCACATCGACGCGCACGGCGGGCAGGCATCGGTCAGTCGCGGCGTCATGCGCACCATCGTCGGCGTCGTCGGCAGCGAGGACGTGCTGGAGACGCTCAGCGCGTCCAGCATCGGCGGCCTGCCCGGCGTCGCCGAGACCATGCGCATCACCGTCCCGTACAAGCTGGTGTCCGCGCAGAACCACAGCCGGCGGACCACGGTGCGGGTCGGCGGGGTGCCGATCGGACCGGATACGTTCACCCTCATCGCCGGGCCGTGCGCGGTGGAGACGCGCGAGCAGACCCTCGAGTCGGCGCAGATGGCCAGGCGGGCCGGCGCGACGCTGTTGCGCGGCGGCGCCTACAAACCGCGCACCTCCCCGTACGCGTTCCAGGGCTTGGGCGCCGAGGGCCTGCGCATCCTCGCCGAGGTGCGCGACGAGGTGGGCCTGCCGGTGGTCACCGAGGTGATGGACGCCAGCGAGGTCGACGTCGTCGCCGAGCACGCCGACATGCTGCAGGTGGGCACCCGCAACATGCAGAACTTCGGGCTGCTGCAGGCGGTCGGCGCGGCCGGCAAGCCGGTGATGCTCAAGCGCGGGCTGACCGCGACCTACGAGGAGTGGCTGATGGCCGCCGAGTACATCGCCCAGCGCGGCAACCTCGACATCGTGCTGTGCGAGCGCGGGGTGCGCTCCTTCGAGCCGGCGATCCGCAACATGCTCGACGTCTCGGCGGTCGCGATGGTGCAGCGACTGTCGCACCTGCCGGTGATCGTCGACCCGTCGCACGCGGCCGGGCGGCGCGACCTCGTGGTGCCGCTGGCGCGGGCCGGCATCGCGGCCGGGGCCGACGGCGTGATGGTCGACGTGCACCCGCATCCGGAGGCCGCGTTGTGCGACGGCGCGCAGGCGCTGTTCGGTGACGCGCTCGACGACCTCGCCCGCTCGGTGTCGACGATCCCGGCGCTGCTCGGCCGCACCTCGGCCACGCACCTGGCCGGGTAGCCCGGCAGCAACGCTCCTTGTTGAGTGGCGATCTTTGCTCCTGAGTGGCGCGTTGTAACCTGCCGCTCAACGCCATGTGTCGCCACTCATCGCGCGATGTCGCCACTCAACGGGGTTGGTCCGGCGGCGGCTTCTGCACCGACGGGCCGCCCGACGGCGGCGCCTGGCCCCAAGGCGGCCCGGGTGGCGGGCCCGAGTAGTAGAGCGCGTGGTCGGCCAGTTCGCGCTTGTGCCGACGACGTCTGACCAGGCCCACGATCAGCAGCACGATCGCGGTGAGCATCAGCAGGATCCCCGGGACCACGAGTGCCGCGCCGATGGCGGTGCCGGCCGCGATCGACGGGCCGAAGGCGATCTTCGCGTCGTCGGGCACGTCGGACGGCTGGGCGGTCTCGACCTGGTATCGCCCGGCCTCGGTGATCTTGAACTGGTACATCGCGACGCCGTTGTAGCCGTCGGTGTGGTAGTCGAGCTGCTTGATGTCGTTCTTGCCGGTGGCGTCGGCGACCTTCTTACCGCCGTAGAGGGTGTCGAGCACCGTGCGCTCGCCCGACGGGCTGGTGAGCCGCACCGGGACCACCGGCACCTGCTTGACGTTGCGGGTGACCTTGCTCGACTCGTAGTAGGCGACGTAGTTGCCGGCGGAGAAGTTCACCGTGCCCGAGCCGGCCGACACCGACACGCGCTGGAAGTGCGGCACCTTCGACAGCGACTTCTGGGCCACGACGACGCCGCCCGCGATGGTCAACCCGAGGCCGACCAGGCCGAAGATGAGCGCGAGGCGCAACAGCGTGCGGCCGCGCAACCGCTGCTTGCCGCCCGGCTGCGCCACCGGCACCGGCGGCTGGGGGTACTGCCCGTAGGGCTGGCCCGGTCCGGGGTACGGCTGGCCGGGTGGCGGATACGGCTGGCCGGGTGGCGGATACGGCTGGCCGGGTGGCGGGTACGGCTGGCCGGGTGGCGGATACGGCTGCCCCTGCTGCGGATACGGCTGCCCCGCTGCGGATACGGCTGCCCCTGCTGCGGATACTGCGGGCCACTGGAGGGGCCGTCGCCCGGCGGCGGGTAGCTCATGGGCGACAGTGTGCCGTGTCCGGCCGCGCTCAGCCGACCGACACGAGCGGCATGAGCACCTCGATCGCCTGGTCGATGCCGTCGTCGTCGACGTCGAGATGGGTCACCAGCCGCACCACCCGCGGGCCCAGCGCCGACACCCGCACGCCGTCGGCGGCCGCCGCGGTAGCCAGCCGGGCGGCGTCGGGCACCTGCAGCACCACGATGTTGGTGGACACGGTGGCCGGATCCACGCCGAGCGCCGCCGCGAGGCGCCGGGCCCGGGCGTGGTCGTCGGCGAGACGCTCGATGTGGTGGTCGAGCGCGTACAGCCCGGCAGCGGCGAGGATGCCGACCTGGCGCATGCCGCCGCCGTAGCGCTTGCGCCAGACCCGGGCCTGCGCGATCCGATCCGTGGTGGACGCGAGCACCGAGCCGATCGGCGCGCCGAGGCCCTTGGACAGGCACACCGACACGGTGTCGAAGCCGTCGCGCGAGTTCGGCCAGGCCGGTCCCGGTGGCGACGTGGGCGTTCCACAGCCGGGCGCCGTCGAGGTGCATGCCCAGCCCGTGCTCCCGCGCGAGTTCGAGCACACCACGCACCTGAGCGGCGTCCTGGACCGTCCCGCCGCCGAAGTTGTGCGTGTTCTCGAGCGCGATGGCGGCGGTGGACACCAGGTGCGGTCCGGCGTCCGGGGCGGCGAGCTCGCGCACGGCGGCGGCGTCCACCAGCCCGCGCCGCGCGGCCCAGGTGCGGAACGTGATGCCGGCGAACACCGCTGCCGCGCCGAGCTCGGCCCTGGCGATGTGCGCCTGCGTGTCGCACAGCAGCTCCTGGCCCGGCGCGACGAGCAACCGCAGCCCGAGCTGATTGCCCATCGATCCGGATGGCACGAACAGCCCGGCCTGCTTGCCGAGCAGCTGCGCGACCCGCGCCTCGAGCTCGTTGACGGTCGGGTCCTCGCCGTAGACGTCGTCGCCCACCTCGGCCTGCGCCATCGCCGCGCGCATGGGCGGCGTCGGACGCGACACGGTGTCCGAACGCAGATCGACGGTCATGACTCGGCGCGCGCGCGGCGCTCGGCGACGAGGCGTTCGGCGACGCGGAACGCGAGCTCGAGCGACTGCTCGGTGTTCAGCCGCGGGTCGCAGGCGGTCTCGTAACGGCGGCCCAGGTCGGCCGCGGTGAGGTCGGCGGTGCCGCCGATGCACTCGGTGACGTCGTCGCCGGTCAGCTCGACGTGCAGCCCGCCCGGGTAAGTGCCCAAGGCGGAGTGGACGTCGAAGAACCCGTCGACCTCGTCGATGATCCGGTCCAGGTGCCGGGTCTTCACGCCGTCGGCGGTCTCCTCGGTGTTGCCGTGCATCGGGTCGCAGTGCCACACCACGAGGTGCCCGGTGGAGGTGACCTTCTCGACGATCGGGGGCAGCACCTCGCGTACCCGCGAATTGGACATCCGGCTGATCAGGGTGAGCCGACCCGGTTCGTTGGCCGGGTCGAGGCGCTCCACCAGTTCCGCGGCGAACTCCGGCGTCGTGGTCGGGCCGAGCTTGACGCCGATCGGGTTGGCGATGCGCGAGACGAAGTCGAGGTGCGCGCCGTCCATCTGCCGGGTCCGTTCACCGACCCACACGAAGTGCGCGGACAGGTCGTAGGCGCGGCCGTCGTCGACCCGGGTCAGCGCCCGCTCGTACTCCAGGATCAACGCCTCGTGCGACGCGAACAGCTCGACCCCGTCAAGAGCCGAGTCGTCGACCCCGCAGGCGCGCATGAACCGCACCGCACGGTCGATCTCGCCGGCCAGCTTCTCGTAGCGCGCACCGGTGTCGGTGGTGCGCGCGAAGGCGGTGTTCCAGGCATGGACGCGGTCCAGTGCGGCCAGTCCCCCGCTCGCGTAGGCGCGGAGCAGGTTCAGCGTGGTCGCCGCGGTGGAGTAGGCACGCAGGATGCGTTGCGGATCCGGGGTGCGGTCGCCGAACAGGTCGTTGACCATGTCGCCGCGGTAGGACAGCTGTCCGGTGCCGTCGAGGTTGCTCGAACGTGGTTTCGCGTACTGCCCGGCGATCCGGCCGAGCTTGACCACCGGCAGCGAGGCGCCGTAGGTCAGCACGACAGCCATCTGCAGCAGCACCCGGACCTTGCCGGCGATGTCGGCCTGCGAGCTCGTTGCGAAGGTCTCGGCGCAGTCGCCGCCCTGCAGCAGGAACGCCTCGCCGCGCGCGACATCGGCCAGCCGCTCGCGCAACTGGTCCACCTCGGAGGAGACGACGAGCGGCGGGAGGTCGGCGAGTGTCGCCGCCACCGAGCGCACGGCCGTCGCGTCGGGCCACTCGGGCTGCTGGGCAGCGGCCAGCGACCGCCACACGTCGAGCCCGAGATCGGTCGGATCGGCCATCACACCCACCCGGTCAGCGTATTCGCCGGCGACCGGGCCGCGTCGGCACGGGCCCCGCTCAGCCGAACATGACCTCGGCTTCGGCGTACAACTGCGGGCTGACGGTCTTGAGCTCGGTGGTGGCCGACGCCAGCGGCACCCGCACGATCTCGGTGCCGCGCAACGCGACCATCACGCCCCAGTCCTGCTCGCTGGCGGCGTCGATCGCGTGCAGCCCGAACCGAGTGGCGAGCATCCGGTCGAACGCGGTGGGCGTGCCGCCGCGCTGGATATGGCCGAGCACCGTGGTGCGGGCCTCCTTGCCGGTCCGCTTCTCGATCTGGTCGGCGAGCCACTCGCCGATACCGCCGAGGCGGACGTGGCCGAAGGAGTCCAGGCCCTTGTCCAGCGTGGCGTTCTCGCCGCCGTCCGGGGTGGCGCCTTCGGCCACCACCACGATCGGTGCGTAGTGCGACTGGAACCGGCTCTCGACGTACGCGCACACCCGCTCCACCGAGAACGGCTGCTCGGGGATCAGGATGACGTTGGCGCCGCCGGCCATGCCGGCGTGCAGCGCGATCCAGCCGGCGTGGCGGCCCATCACCTCGACGATCAACGCCCGGTGGTGCGACTCAGCGGTGGTGTGCAGCCGGTCGATGGCCTCCATGGCGATGTTCACGGCGGTGTCGAAGCCGAACGTGTAGTCGGTGGCGTTGAGGTCGTTGTCGATCGTCTTCGGCACCCCGACCACGTGCACGCCGCGCTCGGCGAGCTTGGTCGCGACCCCGAGGGTGTCCTCGCCGCCGATGGCGATCAGCGCGTCGATGCCGAGTTCGATGAGGTTCTGGGTGATCCGGTCGACCCCGCCCTCGATCTTGAACGGGTTGGTGCGCGACGAACCGAGGATGGTGCCGCCGCGCGGCAGGATGCCGCGGACCTCGCGGATGCCGAGCGGGATCACGCTGCGCTCCAGCGGCCCGCGCCAGCCGTCGCGAAAGCCGACGAACTCATGGCCGTAGACGCCCACGCCCTTGCGGACGACGGCACGGATCACCGCGTTGAGCCCCGGGCAGTCGCCCCCGCCGGTCAGCACACCGATTCGCATGCCGCCTCTCCGCCCTCAACCGTCGTCGTCTCGACCCAGCCATCCTTGCGTATCGCCGTTGCCATCGACTCCCGCCCTCCTCTCACCGGCCAGCGATTGCCAACGCGACAGATTGTGCCGCGCGTCCGCGAGGGCGTCGTGCTGGTCCGGCGGGGCCGGCGGCAGCGGCGGCGAGCCGAGGTCCTCCCAACGCTGGCGCAGCTCGTGGGTGAAACGCGGGACAGCGCGTGGCAGCGCCCGCATGTCGCCCCACAGCTGGCACAGCGCGACGTGGTCGTAGGCCGACATCCACGCCCACAGTTCGATCCTGTCGTCGGGCTCGGTCAGGAAGGCGAGCAGGTCGTCGCGGATCGCGGCGCGCGAGCGCCAAGCCGGGTCGGCCGGCGAGGGCAGCTTGTCGAGCACGTTGCGCCGTACCCACTCGATCGCTCGGGTCGGGTCGAACTCGGTCGAGACGGCGTAGAACTCGCGCCCGCTCTCGTCGACGACGCCGATGGAGACGAGGTCGATGGTGGTGCCGTCCTCGATGAACTCGCAGTCGTAGAAAAAGCGCACGTGTGCGTTAGGAGGCCCGGGTGTCCGGGATCCGGTCCCCCAGCTCGCGCACCCGCGCCATCTCCCGCTCGCGGTCGCCGAACGCGTCCGGCGAACCGCTGTCGGCCTTCACCTTCGCGGCGTACTGATCGACGTACTCCTGTCCGGACAGCTGCATCAGCTCGTACATGATCTCGTCGGTCATCGACCGCTCGACGAAGCGGTCACCGCCCATGCCCTCATAACGGGAGAAGTCCAGTGGCTTGCCGACCACCACGCCGGGACGCGGGCGCAGCTTGGGGATGCGCCGCCCGGTGGGCTGGATGACGTCGGTGTTGACCATCGTGCAAGGGATGACGACGGCTCCCGATTCCAGCGCCAACCGGGCCACGCCGGTCTTGCCGCGGTAGAGCCGGCCGTCGGGGGAGCGGGTGCCCTCGGGGTAGATGCCGAGCAGGTTGTTGCCCGACCGCAGCACCTTGACGCCGGTGCGCAGCGCCGCCCGCGACGCGTCGCGGTCGTCGCGGTCGATCGGTACCTGTCCCACGCCGGAGAAGAACATCCGGGAGAACCAGCCCTTGATACCGGGGGTGGTGAAGTACTCGGACTTGGCCAGGAAGGTGACCTTGCGCGGCGCCATCAGCGGCAGGAAGAACGAGTCGGAGAACGAGAGGTGGTTGCTGGCCAGGATCGCCGGCCGGTCGTCCGGTATGTTCTCGGCGCCCTCGATCCACGGACGCCAGATCAACCGCAACAGGGGGCCCAGGAAGACGAACTTGGCGAGCCAGAATCCCACATGTTCTCCTGTGTCCGTCTTTCCCGGAGAGTAGCGCCGCGCCCGGTCACTGACCAACAACCGCCCGCGGCTCGCCGGAAAACCGGCGCGCCAGGCATGATGAGAATGCACGCGAACACGCCTGGGAGGCCAACGGGATGAGCGCTGCTGCCGCGGACGAGCCGGTGCACGCGATCGAGGAGCCGTCGGATGCCGACGCGCAGCCGTTCGCGGCCGACGGCGGGCCGGTCGGCGTCGTGCTCAGCCACGGCTTCACCGGCACCCCGGCATCGCTGCGGGCGTGGGCCGAGCACCTGGCTGCCGCCGGCTACACGGTGCGGCTGCCGCTGCTGCCCGGCCACGGCCACACCTGGCGCGAGACCAACGAATCGCGGTGGCCGCAGTGGTACGACACCATTGCCGCCGCGTACCGCGACGTCCGTGCCCGCTGCGAGACCGTGTTCGGCTGCGGGCTGTCGATGGGCGCGACGCTGGTCACCCGGCTCGCCGAGGAGCACCCCGAGGACATCGCCGGGCTGGTGCTCGTGAACCCGGCCTACGGCACCCGGCGCCTCGACGCGAAGTTCGCCCCGCTGCTCAAGTGGGTGGTCAAGTCGCGCCCGGCGATCGGCGGTGACATCCGCAAACCGGACGTCGAGGAGCCGGCCGCCGACCGCACTCCGGTTGTCGCGTTCGCGTCGCTGCGGCAACTGTGGAAGGTGACCGTCGCCGACCTGGACAAGGTGCGGGCGCCGATCCTGATGTACCGCTCGCGGGTCGACCACGTCGTCGACGACCTGTCGCAAGAGCTGCTCAAGAAGGGCGCGGTCAACACCACCGTGGACGAGGTCATGCTCGAGGACAGCTTCCACGTGGCGACCCTCGACAACGACGCCCCGCAGATCTTCGCCGGCAGCGTCCGGTTCATCGAGACGCACACCGGCGCACGCTCGGCGCCCGGTCCGGAAGGATGACCGACGAGCTCGCCGGTCCGGGCGAACCCGCCCGCACCGACAACGGCCTGCACGCGCCGCGCTACGTCCCGCTCACCGACGTCGACGCGGTCACCGGCCAGCACCTGCTGAGCGCGCTCGGCCGCGCCCGGATCCCGGCCTACCTCGCCCCGGCCCCCCACGATGACCAGCAGCGGCTGTTCGTGTCCTCCGCCGAACGCGTCGATGCCCGCACGATCGTCGCCGCCGCGGTTCGCGCGCTCGCAAACGAGTCGCCCGAGGGCGCCGGCACCGCCCCCGCGCGCGATCCGCTGCGCGACGTCGACACCGATGCCGTCTTCGACGCGCTGGTGGCCGACTGGCACGTCGACACGATCGCCGCGGTGCGCGACGCCGAACGCGACCTGACCCGCGAGGACTCCGAGTGGCGGGCCCGGATCTCGCCGCCCGGCGCGAGCGACGAGGTGTGGCTCGACGAGGAACACTACGTCCCCCCGCCGCCGCCGCCGCTACCGCGCCTGACACCCACCACCGTCGCCGGCTTCGTCGTGCTCATCGCGGCGATCGCCGTCCTGGCCTTCGGCACCGAGATCGGCTTCGCCGACGACTTCACCCTGGTGCTCGGCATCGGCGGCCTGGTGCTTTCGGCCGGGATCTTCTTCAGCCGGGTGCGCAACCACCAGCGTGACGAGGACGACGACGGCAGCGCCGTCTGACAGTCGCGGCTAACCGCCGAGGCGTAGCGACGAGCGGCGGAAAGGCACCGCCGGAGTCCTCGTGGGTCTCCCCCACGCCGAGCCGCGGGTCGACGAACAGCCGGCCGGCAACGGCCTCGCGCCCGGCGCTGAGCAGCCGCCAGGCCGCGGTGTCCGGGGCCACCCCGGCGGCCGCGATCACCGACGGCAGGGCATCGGGGACGAGCCCGCGGATCGCCTCGACGAGGTGTTGGGCCTGCGCCGCGCGGGTGGTGGCCGGCCCGGTGAGCGACGCGCTCGCCAGCACGAATCGCACGTCGCGCAGCTGCAGCGCGGCCATTGCCGCGCCAGCCGGTCGCCATGGCCGGGTGCCGGTGGCGCGCATGTCACCGGTCGCGAGCACGTCGACGCCGAGCGTGGAGAGCACCAGATTCGCGCCCGCGGTGCGCCCGCCGGTGACCACGACCAGACCCGAGCGGCGGCCGAGCGCGGCGCAGATCGAGCGCCACCGCAGCAGCTGCGGGCCGTGTTGCACGCACGCGACATCCACCTCGGCCGACTCGATCACTGCGGCCAGCGCGGCACGGTCGCGTCCGGTGCGGCGGGCGTCGACCGACAAGAGGCGCATGACCGCCAATCCTGCCGCAGCCGCGACGGCGACCCGCAAGCGGGCAGAATCGACGCATGTCCCTGCCGGACCGGATCCGCGCGCTCGTCGCTGAGCTGGACGGCGTCCACGAGAAGGGAATCGTCGGCGGACAGGGCTTCATGCGGCACGGCAACCTCATCTGCGGGGTGGTCTGCGGCGACCTCGTGGTGCGGGTCGGCAAGGCGGGATTCGCCGACGCGGTGGCGCGGCCCGGAGCGCGGCCGATGACGATGGCGGGGCGAGCCAGCTCGACGTGGGTCGCGGTCGACGCGGCGCGGGTCGCCGACGACGACGCGCTGCGCGATTGGGTCGAGCGCGGGCTGGACTTCATCGCGACCCTGCCGCGCAGGTGACGCTCGATTTCTTTTCCAGAAATCTACGTCTTCGCCGTGGTTTCGAGATCGGAATCACGTTCGAGGAGCCGAGCGAGATCGGCAGCCCCGACCATGCCCGCCTCCGGACCGAGCGCCACCAGCTCGACCTCGGCCTGCGGCCGGAACCCGCGGCCGGTGAGCGTGTGGGCGAACTCCTCGCGCGCCGGGCGGATCAGCAGCTCGCCGGCGCGCGACACGCCACCCCCGATGACGAAGATCGACGGGTCGAGCACGGCGGCCAGGTTCGCCAACCCGCGGCCCAGCCAGCGGCCCATGGTGGTGCAGATCGACACGGCGGCCGGGTCGCCGGCCTGCGCGGCAGCCGTGACGACCGGGCCCGTGAGGTTCTCCGGCGAACCGGCGAGCTCGAGCATCTGGGCCGCGGCCACCGGAGACTCGGCTGCCAGCTCCCGCGCGTCCCGGGCGAGCGCGCGCCCTGAGGCGTACATCTCCCAGCAGCCGAGGTTGCCGCAGGCGCAGCGCCGCCCGTCGGGCACGAGGGTCATGTGGCCGTACTCGCAGGCGACGCCGAACGCACCCCGGTAGAGCGTCCCGCCGATGACGAGGCCACCGCCGATCCCGGTGCCGAGCGTCACGCAGACCACCACCCGGTCGTCGCGGGCCGCGCCGAAGCGGTACTCGGCCCAGGCAGCGGCGTTCGCGTCGTTCTCGACGATCAGCGGGAGTGCGATCCGTTCGCGCAGCGCATCGCGCAGCGGTTCCGAACGCCATGCCAAATGCGGCGAGAACAGCACGGTGGCCTGGTCATTGGCGATCCAGCCGGCTGCGCCGATGCCCACCGCGCATACGTCGTGGCGCGCGGCGAGGGTGTCGACGACGTCGACGATCGCGGCCTCGGTGCGGGCGACGTCGCTGCCCGGCGTGTCGCGGCGTTCGGTGTCGAGGACCCGCCCGGACCCGTCGACGACGCCTCCGGCGATCTTGGTGCCGCCGATGTCGACGCCGATCGCGAGATCACTCACCGGCGTCGGCAGCTTCGTCGGTGTCGAGCCGGATGCGCTGCACCCGCGCAGGTGGGGTCGGCTCGTCGGCGCCGGCCGCCGGGGCGTGCGCGCCGGTCGCCTCCATGAGTGCACGCAGCGCACCCACCACGGCGGCGCCGCCTCGACGGCTCGCTCGGTCAGCTCCGGGTGTTCGCCGCGCAGCACGCTCGCGGCCTGGCACAGCGGGCACCATTGGCACTCCGGGCCCGGATGCCCGCTCGGCGGCGCCGGCATCGTCCGGCGCGCCCAGTCCTGCACCGCGCCGAGGAGCTTGCGGGTCTCGTCGCCGAGGTCGCCGGCCCCCTCAGTCATCGGCACCGCCGCGGCCGGCGCGGCCCTGCGGGTGGGCCGGGACGTGAACCGCGGCCACAGCTGGGATTCGGCCGGAACCGCACCCGCAGTTCGGTGCCGTCGAACGCGCCGCCGACCACGTCGCAACGGCGCAGCACGCTGGGCAGGGTGAGCACCCGCCGGTGCGGGCCGACGCTCACCACCAGGTCGTCACCGGCGCGCGCCGCATCGACGGCACCGCGTTCGGCGAGCGGGAGCGACATGCGCAACACGAAGTCCGCATTGTCGGGCTCCACCCGCAACAGCGCGGGAGCGGCCGGTTGCCGCGGCGGCGAAGCCGGGTCGGCGCCCGGCAGCGATCCGTACAGGTCGTCGGCCACCCGGCGCAGCGCGTCCACCCCGACCGGCTCGCGCCGGGCGATACGGCAGCTCAAGACCGGCAGGCCGGCGAACGACTCGCGGATCGCGTCGAGGTGCCGCCGCTGCGCCGCGACCCAGCCCTGGCGCCAGTCGTCGCCGCCGGCCGGGAAGACCCGGTTGGCGACCACGCCGTCGACCCGGTAGCCGAAGAGCGCGAGCGCGGTGTAGGTGCGGCGCGCCTCGGCGAGCACGACCTACTCGGGGGTCAGCACGAGCCGCACCGACGTGACGTCGGTGTCGCCGAGCAGGTCGCGAACCGATGCGAGCTCGTCGTGCAGGCGCAGCAGCGCGTCGAAGAGCCCGTCGGGCGGCATCACCTCGCCGCGGCCGAGCAGCGCCGCGAGCGGCCGCATCCCCCGGCGATGCGCCGGTGTGCGGGGAACACGCGGTGCATGTACCAGCCCAGCGCCTCGGGCAGCGCGAGCAGCCGCAGCGTCTCGGCGGTCGGCGCGCAGTCGACGATCAGCGGGTCCCAGTCGCCCGTGGCCGCGAGCTCGCGCAGCTCCAGCAGCGCGAGCACCTCCTCGGCGCCGGGGATGACGGTCAGCTCCTCCGCGGCGACCGGGTCGACGCCGGCCTCGTCGAGCAGGCGAGCAGGTAGCCCTGGACGTCGCCCCAGGCTGCTCGAAGCCGCCGCTGCGCGTCGACCTGCGTGCCGAAGAGGTCCGGTGCCACCTCGGTCGGGCTCGTCGCCGAGCGGTACGGCCGAACGCGTCGGCGAGCGAGTGTGCGGCGTCGGTGGACAGCACCAGCGTCTTGCGCCCGGTCGCGCGAGCCGCAGCGCGGTGGCCGCCGCCGTGGTCGACTTGCCGACGCCGCCCTTGCCGGTGAACAGGACGACGCGCATCAGGCCGGCAGTCCTCGACGCGCTTCTTCAGCCCCTTCAGCGCGGTGTCGATGAGGATCTTCTCGCCCTTGCGCTTGAGCATGCCCGATCAGCGGGATGAGACGTCGAGCGCCAGCGGTAGGTCACGTCGGTGCGGCCCGCCGCGGTCGGTTGCAGCACGTAGGCGCCGTGTTGCGAGCGCAGCATCTGGCCCTGGTCAGGTCCAGGTGACGTGCTCGTCGCCGGCCCACACGTAGGCGAGCGTGTACTCGTCCGATCATGCCGACGTCGAGCTCGAAGAAGACCTGCCGGCCCGGCCGTCCGGTCCGGTCTCGAGCACCTCGGCGTTCTTCACCCCTTCGGCCCAGGTCGGGTAGGCCGGGAAGTCGGCGATCACGGCCATGATGTCGCTCGGGTCGGCGTCGATCACGATCGACGGGTGGACTGGTCGGCCATGGCTGGCAGGCTCGGGCAGAGCACGGTCCTCCGTCGCGGCGCTCGGTCAGAGGCGTTACCGTGACCTCACCGGCTTACGCACAGAAGGGCGCCGGACATTGCGCGAGCTGCATGTCGCCAGCGAGATCACCACGCTCAGCCAGAACAACACGGCCGACTTCGCCTACGACGCCGCGGCCGAGTCGCCGACGCACGTTTCGCTGCGCCGCCGCGTCGGCGACCACTGGCGCGACGTCACCGCCGCGCAGTTCCTCGACGAGGTGCGCGCCGTCGCGAAGGGCCTCATCGCCGCCGGCATCGAGGCCGGCGACCGGGTCGCGCTGATGAGCAAGACGCGCTACGAGTGGACGCTCGTCGACTACGCGTCTGGTTCGCCCGGCGCGGTCACCGTGCCGATCTACGAGACCTCCAGCGCCGAGCAGGTCGAGTGGATCCTCGGCGACTCCGGTGCGCGGGCGGTCTTCGTCGAGACCGCCGGAGCACGCCGCGATCGTCGCCGAGGTCCGTGCCGACCTGCCGGATCTCCAACACGTCTGGTGTTCGAGCGACGGCGCGATCGACACCCTGTCCGGCGCCGGGCGCGGACATCGCCGACGACGAGCTGGAGCGCCGCCGCCGCGACGGTCACGCCTCGACGACCTCGCCACGATCATCTACACCTCCGGCACCACCGGCCGGCCCAAGGGCTGCGAGCTCACCCACGGCAACTTCATGTTCGAGGCCCGCGAGCTGCAGCGAGCTGCTCGCCGACTCTTCACGAGGCAGACCTCGACCCTGCTCTTCCTGCCGCTGGCGCACGTCTTCGCCCGGATCATCCAGGTCGGCGGCGATCGCCCGGGTGCACGCTCGGCCACACCGCCGACATCAAGAACCTGCTCGCCGACCTCGCCGACTTCCAGCCGACGTTCGTCCTCGCCGTGCCCCGGGTGTTCGAGAAGGTCTACAACACGCGCGAAGCAGCGGGCCCACCGCCGACGGCAAGGGCAAGATCTTCGACCGCGCCGAGACGGTCGCGATCGCCTACTCGCAGGCGCTCGACGGCAAGCGGGTCGCCGCTGCGCGCTGAAGCTGCAGCACACGCTGTTCGACCGGCTCGTCTACAGCAAGCTGCGCGCCGCGCTCGGCGGCCGGTGCGTGCACGCGGTCTCCGGCGGCGCGCCGCTCGGCGACCGGCTCGGCCACTTCTTCCGCGGCATCGGGGTGACCATCTCGAGGGCTACGGCCTCACCGAGACGACCGCCGGCGTGACCGTCAACCGCCCCGACGCGATCAAGATCGGCACGGTCGGCCGGCCGCTCCCCGGCACCACCGTGCGGGTCGCCGACGACGGCGAGCTGCTGTTCAAGGGCGAGCAGGTGTTCGCCGGCTACTGGCACAACGAGGCCGCCACCGCCGAGGCGCTCGACCCGACGGCTGGTTCCACACCGGCGACCTCGGCGAGCTCGACGACGACGGCTTCCTCCGGATCACCGGCCGCAAGAAGGAGATCATGGTCACCGCGGGCGGCAAGAACGTCGCGCCGGCGGTGCTCGAGGACCGGGTCCGCGCCCACTCGCTGGTCAGCCAGTGCATGGTCGTCGGCGACGGCAAGCCGTTCATCGCCGCGCTGGTCACGATCGACCCCGAGTCGCTGCCCGGCTGGCTGGAACGCAACGGCCAGCACGGCCGGACACGCCAGCTCGCCGACCTGGTCGACGACCCGACGCTGCGCGCCGAGATCCAGAGCGCCGTCGACGACGCCAACAAGGCGGTCTCCAAGGCCGAGTCGATCCGCAAGTTCGTGATCCTGCCCGAGGACTGGACCGAGGAGGGTGGGCAGCTCACCCCGTCGCTCAAGCTCAAGCGCAACGTCGTGCTCAAGGAGCGCGAGGACGACATCGCCGCGCTCTACGAGGGTCGACACCCGGAGCCGTACCGGTCTCGCGCCGCCGCGGCGCCTACGTGGCTGCGACGACTCTCAGGCGCGGCGAGCAGGTCGCGCAGCTGGCCGGCGACGACGTCCCAGCGCCACTCGCGGGTGACCCAGTCGCGCCCGGCGGCACCCATCGCGGCGCGTAAGGCGTCGTCGGTGAGCAGCCGCGCCAGCCGGTCGGCCACCGGCGAGATCGCGGCCGTCGACGACGTAGCCGGTCTCGCCGTCGAGGACCGCGTCCGGGGCGCCGCCCGGAATCGCCGACGACGACCGGCAGGCCGGTGGCCGACGCCTCGAGGAACACGATGCCGAGCCCCTCGACGTCCAGGCCGCGGCGGCGGGTGCGGCACGGCATCGCGAACACGTCGCCCGCCGCGTAGTGCGCGGCAGCTCGTCCGCCGGCGACCGGCGCCGGAGAACACGACGTCGTCGCTCACGCCGAGCGAGGCGGCCAGCGCGGCCAACGGCCCGGTACCGGCCGCTGCCGACGATCAGCAGCGCGGCGCCGGGGACCTGGCGGCGCAACCGCGGCAACGCCCGGATCAGGGTGTCCTGGCCCTTGCGGGCGACCAGCCGCGAAACGCACACGACCACCGGCCGGTCGGCCAGCCCGTAGCGTCGCCGGATCGCCGCGCCGTCGACGTCGGGCCGGAAGGTCTCGACGTCGACGCCCGGGCGTGAGCTGGGCGAACGCCGGGTGCGGGCCGAAGGCGCGGCTCGAGCCGGCGCCGGGTGTAGTCGCCGAGGTAGGTGACGACGTCGCAGCCGGCGCCGATGCGGCGCAGCAGCCGCCGCGCGCCGGGCAGCATCGCCCAGCCCGCCTCGTGGCCGTGCGTGGTGGCGACGATGCGCCGCGCCCCGGCGCGGCGCAGCGCCGGGGCGAGCAGGCCCAGCGGCGCGGCGGCGCCGAACCACACCGACGTGCAGCCGTGTGCGCGCAACGGTCGCCACGATGCCGGCGCCGCGCCGCCGGCGTGGGCACCAGCAGGCCGGTGCGGTGTCGCATCACCGGGAACGGCTGCGCGGCGTCGAACTCGGCCGCGCCCCTGTGATCGGAGGCGTAGACGACGACCGAGCCGGGCGGCTGGCGCACCGCCATCTCGTGCACGAACGACTGGATGCCGCCGCGGCGGGGCGGGAAGTCGTTCGTGACGATCAGCGTCGGCCCCGCCGGGCGCATCAGCGGGGCACGCCTCAGGTCAGCCGGGTGGCGCCGGTGAGATCGCTGTTGAACGATGCCACCGACACCACCTGCACCGGCTCGCCCTCGGTCGGGCGCGGACACCATCAGCCCGTCGCCGATGTAGATCGTGACGTGCCCGATCGGCTGGTAGAAGAACAGCAGGTCACCGGGCTGCGAGCGCGCCGCGCGACACGTGGTGGCCGTAGTTGTACTGGTCGGCCGCCGAGTGCGGCAGGTTCACCCCGCCTGGCGCCACGCCGCCATGGTGAGTCCCGAGCAGTCGAACGAGCCGGGCCGGCCGCGCCGAAGACGTATGGCTTGCCGACCTGCGCCAGCGCGAACTTCACCGCGGCCTGGGCCTTCGCGTCCGCTCCGGAAAGCGAAATGGTGATCGCGCCGGCGTTCTGGGTGGTGGTCTTGCCGTCGTCGACATGACGCCGCCGCGGGTGGTCACAGCGTTGTGCATCTTGGCGAGCCGGGCACGCTGCTGGGCGTTGAGCCGGTTCAGCACCGCCTTGTACTTGCTGATCTGGGCCTCGACCTCGACCCGCTTGGTGCCGACCGCGACGCGCTGGGTCTTCGCGTCGGCGAGGGCCTGATGCGCCGGCTTGTCGGCGGCCACGGCGCGGTCCTTGGAGCTCGTGACCTGCTCGACGACCTGCGCAGTCTGCGTGGAGACCAGGTTCAGGGTGTCGAGGCGATCGATGTAGTTGGTGTCGCTGTTGCTGTCGAGCAGCGCGCCGGTTGCGCCGAGCCCGGAACCCTGGTACTGGGCCTGGATCAGCTGACGAACTGGTGCCGCTGCGCCCTGTAGTTCTGCTGCGCGCGCGCCGATGCCGGAGCTGCGTTGCGGCAGCGTCCTGGCCGCGCTTGGCTTCGGTGATCTTCGCCTGGTTGTAGGTCTCGACCAGCTGCGAACTCTGCATCGCCAGTTCACCGAGCTGTTTCTGGACCGAGGAGATGGTCGGTTCCTTCGCCGGTGTCGCGGCGGCCAACGTCGGCGCGGCGATCGCGGCGGCAGCTAGCCCCAGGATGACGATGAGCGGACGGGCATGACGCAATAACTGACTCGCCACAGTGGGCCGAGCTCCTTCTTCCTCGTCCGCCTACCGAGTTAGCTGTCGGGTTCGGCCGGAAGTAGCCCTACGGTGCGCGCCGGCGGCGTATGTGCCGTGGTGGAGCGCTCCGATTCACCCCAAGGAACACGTGGGTCCCCGGTTCGCCTTCACGTCCCGCGCAGTGGGTCTGCACTGCGCCGGGCCGCGAGTTGGCAGCGATTCGGCGGTACCTCCGGCGACGACCGTGGGTCGGCCCCCGTGAAACCGGAAGGTCTCGCTGAGGCTACGGGGCGCGGGTCCCGAGTTGCAATCTGCCCCCGAGTTGTGGATGAATATCGGTTCCCGGCGGGCGAGAGACACGTCACGCGATGCCGCGCCGACCCTTCGGCGCGTCGGCGCGAAGGCCGTCTTCACGGGACTTCGGGCCGGGTACGAGCCGCAACGGCGGCACGAGACCCACGTAAAGCCTTGTCGGTGATGGTAGGCGTCGCGAGAAGGTGTTCAGCCCTCTCATCTGGAGGCAGGTCACGCCACCACGCCCTCCGGGGTTTCGACATCTTCCAAACGTAACGTGATCGGAGCGAATTAGCTACAGCCTGCGCGCAGGCACCACGGTGACGGACGCCGCGTAGAGATCGAACGCGAGGGCCGTCCGCTGGGCCAGACCGTATGGAGTGCCCGGCGCCTCGCTCGTAAGTTAGGCGCGGGTTGCCGTCGGGATGGGCCCGGCGGTAGAGCCGCAATTACGGGAGGCGCCGGTTATGAGCGAAGGTAGCTGTGTCGGGCTTGATGTGCACGCGCGGTCGGTCGTCGCGGGTGTGATCGACATGGGGAGCGGTGAGGTGCGGTCGCTGAGGGTGCCGCCTGGGGCTGAGGCCACGGTGGCATGGTTGAAGACGCTGCCGGCGCCGGTTCGGGTCGTCTACGAGGCCGGACCAACCGGGTATCGGCTTGCGCGTTCGTGTGCCGAGGCGGGGATCAGCTGCGTTGTCGCGGCGCCGTCGAAGATCAGGCCGGCGGCCGATCGAGTCAAGACTGACCGGCGGGATGCCGAGCGGTTGGCGAGGCTGCTTCGGCTGGGTGAGATCACCCCGGTGCGGGTGCCCGGTCCGGAGGAGGAGGCCGCGCGCGATCTCGTCCGTGCGCGCGAGGACGCTCGGGGCGATCTGATGCGGGCCCGACACCGGCTCTCGAAGCTCCTTCTGCGCCATGGGGCGGTGTACGACGCGACCGCGTGGACGCGAGCCCACGACTCGTGGCTTCGCAAGCAGCGGTTCCAAGACGGGCCGCTCGCGATCGTGTTCGACGAGTGCTACAGCCCGGATGATCGACGCGAAGACGAGGAGGGACACGCTCGACAAAGCGATCGCCGAGCTGGCCGCAAGCGAGCCGTACGTCGATGTCGTCGAGCGGCTCGTCTGTCTCCGGGGTGTCTCCACGCTCACCGCGTTCGCGTTGACCGTCGAGCTCGGCGACTGGAACAGGTTCCGACCCGAATCACTCGCACCCTTCCTCGGGCTCACCCCGAGCGAAAGCTCCAGCGGAGAGCGCCGACGGCAAGGCGGGATCACCAAGACCGGCAACTCACACGCGCGCCGGCTTCTGATCGAGGCTGCCTGGCATCAACGCAGCGCTCCGCGCTTGAGCGTCACGCTGGAGCGCCGAGTACGCACGGAGCCTGTCAAGTCGAATGAGACAGTCGGTCGTCGTATTTAGTGAGCAACCTCTTCTGTCGGTGGCTTGTTGATCCAGACGGCGGTTGGTAGCCGCGGCGGGGTGGGCGGCCTGCGGACGAACCGCTCCGGCGTTGTGGCGTAGGCGGTCGTCGAGGACTCGGGCGCGTCTGGCGTGGAGCTCTTGCGCGTGTCCGTGGTGGACGGCGGCCGGGGTCATCAGCCCGATCCCGGAGTGGCGATGCTGCTGGTTGTACCAATCGAAGAAGACGCGGCAGAACGCGCGGGCGTGCTCGATCGAGTCGAACCGGTCGGGGAACTCGGGCCGGTACTTCAGGGTCTTGAACTGGGCTTCGCTGTAGGGGTTGTCGGTTGAGGTGGAGGGCCGGCTGTGCGTCTTGAGCACGCCCAGCGGGTACCGGTCGCACTACTCATGTTGTGGAGTTTCTGCCGGAGCGGGTGCGGCTGGTGGCCGCGCCGGGTGGTCTGCGTGATGCCGAGCTGGAGGTGCTCGGGTGGCGCACCGAGGACGGTGAGACCGCCCTTGTCTGCCGTCTGAGCGACGGGAGCTCAGGGACGATCCCGGCGCGGTGGACGGACATGCCGCGGCGGCGGGCGGCTGAGCGACTGCTCGGCGTGGTCGCGACTCCGACAGCGTGGCGGCTGTTTGGCGAGCGACTGGCGGGCCTGCGGGGTCAGTGTCCGGGCGGGAGTCGAGCCTGCGGTGAAAACGGAGGTGTCGATGTCCGGGCAGTCATTTAGGTGATGGACTGATGGTGTAGTTCCACTCGGGGTGAAACGGGTGGTGGGTGATGTTCACGGCTGCGAGTTGTTGGTCGCGGACTTCGATCTTGGGGTATTTGTCGGGGTCGAGGCGGGCGTAGACCTCGAGGCCGGTGCGGGTTGTGGTGGCGGCGATCAGGTTGATGACGACCTCGTAGGAGATCAGCGACCGGCCGCGCCAGTTTTTGGAGATGTAGCTGAACAGGCGGTGTTCGACCTTGTTCCACTTGCTCGTGCCGGGCGGGAAGTGACAGACGCTGATCTGCAGGCCGGTGCGGTCGGCCAAGCGTTGCAGCTCGGTCTTCCACAGGCGGGTGCGGTTGCCGTTGGAGCCGCCGCAGTCGGCGGTGATGACCAGCCGGCCAGCTCGGGGGTAGCGCTTGCGCCCGAGCTGCTCCCACCAGGCGCCGATCGCGGCGACGGAGAACTGCGCGGTGTCGCGGTCGATCCCGACCGACACGAACCCTGTGTCGTCGGCGATGTCGTAGATCCCGTAGGGGATCGCCTTGCCGGCGGCCATGCTCGGGAAGTCGTAGGTGTTGACCTTCGGGGGCTGTCCTTCGGGATGCCACTCGCGGCCCGCGTTCTTGAACTCGCCGACGAGCTCCTTCTTCTTGGTATCGATGCTGATCGCCGGCTGCCCGGCTGCCACCGCCGCAGCGACCGTGTCGTTGATCTGCCGAAACTGCGCGTCGCGGTCGGGATGCTGCTTGCCTTCCAGCGTCTTGCGCGCCGACTGCAGGCTGTAGCCGAGCGTGCGCAGCAGCCTCGGGACAGTCCGGAACCCGACCGGGTGACCGCGCTCGGCGAGCTCGTCGGCCAGCTTGCGCGCGCTCTTCGAGGTCCACAAAAGCACCCGCTCGGGATCACCGCGGGTCTCGCCCTCGACGAGTTCGCGCTAACAGCTCCAGCAGCTTCGGATCGCTGGTCTCCGCGGCCGGTCGCCCCGCGCCACGCGCCCGCACCCGCCCCGGCTCGAGCGGCGGCTCGTCAAGCTCGCGCAGCCCCTTGCGGACCGTGTTCTCCGCCAGCCCACACGCCCGCGCCGCCGCCGCGATCCCCCCGTAGCCGAACGTGCGCGCCTCGCTGGCCGCAAACGCTCGCCGCTGCCGCTCGTTCAGCTGCGGTCGCAACAGCCGGTAACGCTCCGCGATCGCTGCCTCGGCATCACTCACCCACCACGGTTTCTACCGCCGCAGCCCAGATCCTTCACCTAATTTACAGACGCTTCCTTAGCGTTGATGATGGGCGAGCGGGTGGTGGCAGCGGCGGTGTGGGAGACGCTGCCGCCAGCGGTTCAGCGGGAGATCGCGATCAGGCTGGCGCGGCTGGTCGCGAGGCTGGTGGAGGCACAGCGCGATGAGTGAGCTCGGGAAGATCACCGAGGACCACCGTCGTCGGCGGGCGGTCGTGTATGTCCGCCAGTCGTCGGTGGGGCAGGTGGAGCGCAACACCGAGTCGGCGGCGCGGCAGTACGCGTTGCGTGAGCGGGCGGTCGAGCTGGGGTGGCCGACGGGGTCGGTCGCGGTCGTCGATGAGGACACGGGCCGGTCGGGCGCGAGCAGCGATGGACGGCTCGGGTTTCGTGAGCTGGTCGCGGAGGTCGGGCTCGGTCATGTCGGTCTGATCCTCGCGCTGGAGACCTCGCGGTTGGCGCGGTGTTCAGCGGACTGGCATCGGCTGCTGGATCTGTGCGCGTTGACCGCGACCCTGATCGCCGACGGGGACGGCGTGTACTCGCCGGCGGACTTCAACGACCGGCTGCTGCTCGGGTTGAAGGGCACCATGTCGGAGGCGGAGCTGCACTTCATCCGTGCGCGATTGGTCGGCGGGCTCTGGAACAAAGCCGCGCGTGGCGAGCTGCGCTTGCCGCTGCCGGTCGGTCTGGACCGCGATGACGACGATCGGATCGTGCTGTGTGCCGATGAGCAGGTTCGGCACGCGATCGAGCGAGTGTTCGGCCTGTGGCGCGCGGAGGGTTCGGCCCGGCAGGTCGCGTCGGAGCTGATCGCCGAGGGGCAGCAGTTACCACGCCGCAAGGTCGGGCAGCGGCGGATCCGGTGGGCGCGCGCGAGCTATGGAGCGGTGCACGACATCTTGACCAACCCAGCGTACGCGGGCGCGTTCGTGTTCGGCCGCCAACGCACGGTCAAACGCCTCGACGAGCACGGACAGGTGCGAGCCGGCCGCGTCGACGTCCCGATCGAGGAGTGGTCCGTCTGCCTGCCCGATCACCATGCCGGCTATGTCACCTGGGACGATTATCTCGCCACCCGCGAGCGGCTGCGGGCGAACATGAGACCGCGGGGCGAGGGCGGCGGGGCGGCGCGCGAGGGCCGCGCGTTGCTCCAGGGGCTGGTGCGCTGCGGCTGCTGTGGACGCAAGATGCAGGTCGCGTACTCGGGCACGAGCGGCAAGGTCAGCCGGTATGCGTGCGTACGTGGCCGCGACTTTCATGCGACCGGCCGGGCTTGCCAGTCGCTCGGCGGCGCGAGGCTGGACAAGGCGGTCGCCGAGGCGTTCTTGGACGCGGTCGCGCCGGCCGGGATCGCGGCCACCGCCAACGCGATCGGTGAGCTCGAGGACCAGCACAAACAACGCCTCGCTGGGCAGCGGCTCGCGGTCGAACGCGCGCAGTACGAGGCCGACCGCGCCCGGCGGAAGTTCGACGCATGCGAGCCGGAGAACCGGCTCGTCGGACGGACGCTCGAACACGCGCTCGAGGTGGCGCTGTCCGAGCTCGAGCGCGAACACGGCCGCCTCGCCCAGCTCGAGCGCGCCCGGCCGGTCGCACTGAGCGACCCCGAGCGAGAAGCGCTCGCCCGCCTCGCACGGGACCTGCCACGGCTATGGGCCGCGCCGTCAACGACCGACCGCGACCGCAAGGAGCTGCTGCGCACGCTGATCAGCGAGGTGATCATCACCGTCCACCACGACGAACGCCGCGCCGACGTGGAGGTGCAGTGGGAAGGCGGCGCGCGGACGGAACTGAGCGTCCCGTTGAGAGTTCCCGGCAAGCTCGAGCGCGATCGAACCGCCGAGGACACGCTCGACCTGATCCGCCGCCTGGCCGAGCACCAGACCGACCGGCAGATCGCCGCGATCCTCGGCCGCCAGGGACACAAGACCGGCACCGGCCTACCGTTCACCGAAGCGCGCGTCCGCGGCGTGCGCCGACGCGCCGACATCCCAGCCGCCCCACCCGTCGATCCCGCCAGCGAACTCCTCACGATCGAGCGCGCCGCGGACGAGCTCGGCGTGTCCACGCACACGATCCGCCGCTGGATCAACACCGGGCTGCTCCCCGCCGAGCAGACCACCCCGGGCGCGCCGTGGCGGATCCGGCTCACCGACGAGATCCGCGGCCGGTTCGTGCCCCACGTCCCCGACGGCTACGTGCCGCTGAACGAGGCCGCCCGCCGGCTCGGGTGCGCCCGACAGACCGTGTTGCACAAGGTCCAACGCGGCGAGCTGAACGCGATCCACGTCACCAACGGCCAACGAAAAGGCCTACGCATCGAGGTTCTCGAACCAAGACTGGACCAACTACTCAACCACTGACCCAGGAGGTGCATTGTGAACCAACCCCGAGGTCGGCGAGCAGGAACGCGACCGGCTTGCTTCTCATCGCGATGCCGCGGTCGGCGTGCACGGTCAGCTGCCCAGGCGGGATCTGCTGCTGCTCGACGGCCTGCCCGATCAGCGCCTTGGCGAGTTCCGCGTTCTCGCGTGGCTGAACCGTCCAGCCGACCGCGTAGCGGCTGAACACGTCGAGGACCACGTACAGGTGGAAGCACGTCCACTTGGCCGGCCCCTTCAGCTTCGAGATGTCCCAGCTCCAGACCTCGTTCGGGCCGGTCGCGAGCAGCTCCGGCCGCTGGTAGGCCGGGTGGGTGAGCTGGTCGCGTCGCTCCCGCACGCCGCCGTGACAGGCGGCGAGCAGCCGGTACATCGTCCGCTCCGAACACAGGTAGCGGCCCTCATCGAGCAGCGTCGCCCAGACCTGCGACGGCGAGCTGTCGACGAACCGGTCGGAGTGCAGCACCTCGAGCACCCGCGAGCGTTCGAGCTCGCTCAGCGCCCGGGCCGGTGCCGGCCGCGGGCGCCGCTCCAGCGGCCGCGCTGGCCTGCGGCGGCGATAGAGCGACGCGCGCGCGGCTCCGAGCGCGCGGCAGGCCGGTGCTGTCCCCAGTAGCGGCTCGATCTCGGTGACGGCCTGGTCGATCACCGCGGCGGCTGCGGCTCGTTGCTGTCGTCCGCGCCCTTGGCCAGCAGATCCTCCAAGAGCGCGTAGACGTTTCCCTGGATCTCGATCACCCGCCGCGCCGTCGCCAGGTCGGCCTCGCTCCGCTCCAGCCGACGACGAACCGCGGCCAGCTCGGCCAGCTCCGCGCTCTGCCTGGCCGGGCCGCGCCGCCTCGGCGCGAGCGCCTCCAACGCACCCGAATCCCGCGCCCGCCGCCACTCCGTCAACAACGAGCTGTACAGCCCCTCACGACGAAGCAGCTCCCCGACCTCACCCGACCCGGAACACGCCTCGGCCTCACGCACGATCCGCAGCTTGTACTCCGCCGAAAACCGACGCCTCCTCGGCCGCTCAACAAGCTCGGGATCCGGCACCGCGACCGGGACCGCGCCATCAGCGACGACCTCCAACCCGTTCGACTCCAACATGACTGCAACTCCGATCTCGCCCTCGGACGGGTGGGTAAACAAACAGAACGAACTGTCTCACCCGAGCTTGGCAGAGAGGGGGCACCCGATGTCCGTACTGCGCTTCGACCCCTTCCGTGACTTCGATCGGCTGCTCGCCGAGCAGGTGGCCGGGCTACGTGGTGCGCCGCGAAGCGTCCCGATGGATGCCTACCGGCGCGGGGATCAGTTCCTCATCCACCTCGATCTGCCCGGAGTCGATCCGGACGCGATCGAACTGACTGTGGAGCAGAATGTGCTAACGATCAAGGCTGAGCGGCGCTTCGAACTCGAGGAAGGTGACGAGCTAGTCATCAGCGAACGACCGCAGGGCACTTTCACGCGCCAGCTCCTGGTCGGCGAGAGCCTCGATACCGACCGCCTCGAAGCCGACTACGACCAAGGCGTGCTCACGCTGAGGATCCCGGTTGCCGAGGCAGCGAAGCCGCGCCGCGTGGAGATCACAAAGAGCGCCGGCGGCCAGCGAGCGATCGTCGAGGGCCAAGCAGCGCGTAAGTCCTGACGAGACGAATCCCGCCTTCGACGCACGAAGAGATCGTCGGGATTCAAACTGACCCGCTACCCGAACCCGATGAGCAACACGCCGTCTACGTCGCGGTTCGGCGCGACCTCTGGCTCGAACCGGAACGGCCGCAGCATCTCGGGCAGAGAATCGATGCCCTGGATGTCGAACTCGGCGAACGCCCAATGAATCCGCGTGCCGTCCTCCGCACGATGCCAGCCGCTCTTCAGATCGTCTCTCGTGCGGTCGAGTTCCTTGATCGCATCGACCGCGGCGGGCTCGACCTCCGCACGAATCACCTGTGGGGTGTGGGGTGCCAAGATTCGGCGCGCACCCCCACGAAACAGGCGATCCTCCAGGCTCGACCCTGATTTCGGCACCCTACACTCCTCCGCGACATCCCACACGAACCGCAGAAGCGCCGTTTGAGAAGAGGGCTTCTCGCAACCAGACGATGGCGTCCCCGGCGCGCGCGGACCAAGAATTCGCCGACCCGGTGGCGCTTTCGTCTACCAAGGCCGGGAACCTTCCGGCTTCAACCTTGCGGCAGTCCCCGTACAGCCTCCGGGCCAAGCTTCGACCTAATCGCGCTCCGTGGTCGGCGCACCCGGGACGCTAGACCCAGCCCCCAACCTGGGAAAGAGATCCGTCGCGCGTGCTCGTCGCTCTTTGCGGAAATATCGGAGCGCCGGTCCTGAACGTGGGGCGCTCGACTTCGTTCTTCCTGCAAATCGAGCCGATCAGCTGTGGAAGAGAATCTTGCACCCACAACCGGCCGCCGATGCGTACGAAAAGGGTTGGGTCACCAAAGGGGTGAGGCAGGACATCGGCCGAGCGGGTCGCGCGCCGCGGGCTACCGGTTGGCTGAGGAGGCCGTCGCGTCCCCATCGTGCGCCTCCGCGAAACAACTCAAACGCCGCCGGTGTTCGGCAGCTCCAGCGTCTAGCGGAGACGGGCGAGGCGTTCTGCTTCGTCGAGCCAGGCGTTAGCCGCAGAGATCACGTCCTGGCGAGGGGGGACTCCCGCCGGGAAGATGGCCGCGAGGAGTGCAACGCGATTGACAACCCGACGGCTGCTAGTGGAACTGCGCGGCGTCTGTCCGCGCTGTGCGGCGGCGGTGGTTG
>CAVQZY010000010.1:0-410111 GCA_963718805.1 uncultured Actinomycetota bacterium
TCCCACGCCTGCCGGATCAGCTCCTGCAACTCGCCTGCATCGGCACTCTCAAGGGAGATCGTTGTCCAACCGTGCTTTGCCCAGCCTCCGGGCAGCGAGAACGTCTTGTCATCTCGTTCGACCAAGGCTGCCTGTTCATCGAGCGGGAGCTTGATTGTGATCGAGCGCCCGTCCTCGTCGAGATTCACCACGATCCGGTTCCGGTAGCGGAAATCGGGGCCGCCTTGGTGGGAGGACTTGACGCTTCATCTAGCCCCAGCACGAGGCGCCGAAGCTCATCAACAGTCACGACGCAACCATAGCGAGGTAACGCGCGTCGATGAGTCTGGTCAGCAGGAAGTGGCCGACCATGCGGTCTGCACTCGCCCTTGGCCAGATTTGCTCGACAGTACGTCTAGCAGCGCCGCACCTCTCACCGTCCCGTTCAGGCGATCACTGGCAATGACAGTCCAAGTACCAGTGCTTGTCGATTGTGCCCATCCGCTTCTCGGGCTCACTCGCGGTACTTCGCAAGGACTCGCTATCGCCTGATCGCCCGTTCCTACACGGCTCAAGCTCGGCACGGATGCTTCTACATCCCGATGCCGGGTCCGCCGCGGTCGATGGTCGGGTTGTAGTGGGTCATGTGGTGCTGGGGGTCGGTCAAGTGCGGCTGATAGAGCTCGGCGTGACGCTGCCATTCAGCCGCCGCCTGCGCGGCCTGCTCAGCGTCACGTTCGCCTTGCCAGCCGGTGACCAGTCCAGTGACCAATCGCGCGGCGTCGCGTCGGTCGGCGATCAGCGGATCACTGATGATGCTGCGGATATGCCGGTCGGCGGCGTTGTAGCGACCGGCGGCGTGTTCAGTCTCCTTCGTGAGTTGGGGTGGCTCGTAGGCGCTGGCCCGTGCCCAGCCGCCGGCGATGCGGACGCCGGCGGCGACAGCGTCGTGCCAGGCTTCGGAGGCGGTGTGGAACCGGTCGCGGGCGGGTGCGACTGCGCCCAGGGCGGTGACGTGGTCGGGATGCTCGGCGTGGGCGAGTGTCTTCGCGTGCTCGGCAAGGTGTTCGCGGAGCTGGGCGTCGCCTTGGTCCCAGAACGGTTCGCGCGACGCGAGCCGTACCGCCTTGTCTGCGTCTGCCAGTTGTGGCACCGCCTCGGTCCAGCGTTCGGCCCAGGCATCGAGTTCGGTGCGGGCGGTTTCGACCCGGCCTTTGTGCAGTCCGAACCGGCCGAGTCCGGCCTGGATCGTGGTCGCGGCGACGTGAGCGGCGGGCCGTTCGGCCTGCCACTGCTCGCGCACCTGGCCGATGAGCTGCCCGATGAGCTCATCGAGCACCTGCCGCGCAATCGTGGCCTGCTGTTCGGCATTTTGCAGCTCACGCCACGCGGCAACACTGGCGTCCTTCAAGGGTGCGACGATGCGCTGGTCCTCCGCGGCGGCTTTCGCGTCGCGCAGCGCGGGCTCGAGGTAGGCCAACTGTTCCCGTGCGGTGGTGCGGTGCAGCCGGTCGATGAGCGCTGCCAGCCGTGCTGCGTCCTGCTCCGGCGACGGTGGCGCGACAGGCTGCGGTTCGGCGTACTGCGACGCGGCACGCGCGGCGGCGTCGCGGGCTGCGTGGGTGCCGGTGTCGGGGCGTCCGCGGCCGAAGACGTCCACCCACTCCTGCCGCGCCTCATCCTCGCTGGCGGCGACGAGGTGAGCGGTGTTGTTCTCCCGCCCACGGGTCATGCCCACGTACGCCGACGCTGCGCTGGTGGTGTCCCCGACGGCCAGGTGTGACGCGGTGAGGGTGTCGCCTTGGACGCCGTGGCTGGTGGTGGCGTAGGCGAGTTCGACATGCTCCCGCACGTAGGCCGGCGTCAGTTCCCGTTCCCCTCGGGCGGTGTTGCTGCCGGTCGGGGTGACGGTGAGCCGGCCGTCGCGGTGAACCTCGGTGACGGTCCAGGTGTCGCGGTTGGCGACGTCGAGAGTGGCGTTGTTGCGGCGGGTGGCGATGAGGTCCCCGGCGCCGATGCCCTGCCCGCTGTCGGTGGTGATCGTGTGCTGGTCGTCCACGGTCCCGGTTTCGACGAGCCGGGCGCGGATCTCGACGTTGAGCCGGTGGACCTGCTCCAGCGTGTCGACCACGACGGCTTCGCGGCGACCGGCGGCGTGGTTGTCGGCGGCGAGCTGCGCCAGCGTCGCGTCCCGTTCGGCCTCGGTGTCGTAGAGCTTGACCTGACCGCGCTCGATGAGGGTGTCGAAGACGTCGGCGGGGTTGTCGCCGTGCCGCATCGCCAGGCTGAGTTCGGCGTAGCGGGTGTCGGGTTCGGTGGCGGTGATGCCGGGGGCGAGTTCGACTTCGCGGGTGAAGCGGTGGATCACGGTCAGGTCGGTCACGCTCGACGTCCAGCGTTGCGCGTCGTCGAGCACGCCGCCGCGCCCGATGGCGGGGAGTTGATGTGGGTCGCCGAGCAGCGCGACCCGCGCCCCGGTCTCGTCGGCCAGGGTGAGCAGCGCGCGGGCGGTGTCCTGGTCGAGCATCCCGGCCTCGTCGATCACCAACAGGTCACCGACCCCGAGATGCACGTCATCCAGCCGGGGGCCGAGCCACACCTTGCCGCTGTCCGATCCGGGGTCAGACTGACCCGGGGTGAGTCGGGTCCAGCCGGTGTCGTCCCACCGCCAGCCGTGCGCGTGGGCGAGCTTGGCCGCCGAGCCGGTGTGGGTGCCGAGTTCACGGGAGGCGACCTGAGCCGCCTTCAGCGTCGGGGTGACGACCACCATGTCGTGACCACCCGCTTCGATCACGTCCCTGGTCACGGCCAGAGTGGTGGTCTTACCGGCACCGGCCGCGCCCTGCACCACGATCAGCGCGTGATCCCCGGCGAGCGCGGCCACCGCCTCGGCCTGCCGTGGATCCAACTCCACCCCAGCGTCGGTCGCGGCAACGTGCGACCCGTTCGGGGTTGGCGTCGATCCCGTCAACCGCGCCGCGAATCGCCAACCGGCCGGCGACCTCGGCCTCCACCGCCAGCACATGCGGCGAGGTGAGGTGCCGTATGTGATCCGGCACCCCTTCGCGGTCTAGCAGTGGGACGCACAGGTCGGCGGCACGCGCCGCGATGTCCTCAACCACCTCGGCACGGGTCGCGGGGCCAGCCACGGTCAGAGTCCGGGCGGCGTACTGCTCGGCCTCGCCGCGCAGGTCGGGGTGGTTCCACGCCGAGGACTTCACGCCGAGGCGGGCGACGACCTCGGCCGCGGCCTCGTCGTGGTCGATGCTGCCGAGCCGCTGGCCGCCGACCGTGACCGGGCGGCGGGGCGGGGCGAACCCGAGGTCGCCAGTTGGTCGATCCACCGCTGCCGTGCTTCGGAGGCGGGAACGGGGATGCCTTTGTCCGGGCGCTGGTCCTTCCAGGCGCGGGCGTCCCAGGTCCGCCACAGTCCCGGCCCCGGCTCCTGCCCGGGGTTGGCGGTGCGCCACTCGGTCTCGTAGCGGTCGATCTGCCGGGCGATCTGCTCGGCCCGGCGGGAGAACCGACCCAGGTACGGCTGCAACTGCGCGATCTCGCCATCGGTGTCCAGGGTGAAGCCGTGCGCCGCGAGCGCGGCCCGGAACCCCGGGTCGCTGATGACGACGCCGTGCCCGATGCCCTGCATCGCCGGGATGCTGTTGCGGACAGCGACGGTATCCAGCCCGTACCACTTCCCATTCGTGCGCACCCGGCTGTTGATCTGCAAGTGCAGGTGCCGGTGCGGGTCACCGGCCCGGTTGGTGTAGTGCCGCACCGCGACGGCATCGACATACTCGACCGGGGTGGAGACCTGCCCGCCGCGGGGACCGACGCGGGTGGTGGCGTGCTGCCCCATCCACTTCACGATCTCCGAGGCAGCTCTGTCCTGTGCCTGCTCGTAGGCGGCGGCGATGTCGGGGTGCAGCTCGGCGGCCAGTGACCAGGACTTGGGTCCGTTGACGATCACCTCCACGAACCGCACCGCGTTGGCATCGGCGCGCAATCGGCCGCGGGCCTCGCCGGTGTCCGGGTCCACCCCGGCGACCCACGCCTCGTAGCTCTCGCCCTCGATCCACCCGCGCTCGCGCACAGTGACGTCGCCGTCGAGCGTGGCGCTCGCGTCGAGACGGCGGGCGTAGCCGTCACCTTCCTTGAGGTAGTAGTCATCGGCGCGGGAGCGTTCGGCCTCCACGTAGGCCCGCGCCGCGCCAGCCGCTCCGCGGTAGAACTTCACGCCACCCTTCACACTCCCGCCCCCCTCTACCCGGCCTCGAACGGTGTGCCGCCTGGTGCCAGCTCGTGTTGTTTCGTCCGTTTAGCTTTACTTGCCCGTGTTTGTCCCCATCATCGGTAGCATCCGTGCCGTTGGTTTGTCCCGTTGGTTTGTCCAGGGGGTGGGGCAGGTTGAGGGCCCGGATTCTGGGAGAGGTGCCGGGACATGGTGGCTGGTGCCGGGCGGGTGAGGACGTGAGGCGTTGCGGGGACTTGGGGCAGGCGGTGTGGAAGACAGGTCAGGACGTGCGAGGCGGAGGTGTGAGGTGTCCGGTACCGATGTCACGGTCGGCTCGTGCCGAGCATCGGAGTGAGCAGTCGGGCGCATGGTCGAGACGCGGCGAGGCGCACCGTGAGTGAGCCCATGCTGCCCTTCGACGAACCCGAACCGGACCCGCCCGCGCCTGCTCGGGCAACGGTCGACGGGCGCGATGCGCTGCCCGAACTGGCGACCCGGCCACTCGGCCGGCGCCTCGGTGTCGCGCCCAAGTCGTCGCCTCGCGGCGACGAGACCGTGATGGTCAAGGCCCGCCGCGGCCTCATCGCTGAGCCCGAAAGATGGATCGAGCTGTCCACCCGGCATACGCTGTCCGAAGCCGCCGCACGCCGCCTGGTCGCCTCCTTCGTGCGCGCCAAACCCGCCCGGCTCGACCCCGACGCCACCGGCACGTTCGCGGCGCGGGCCTACCAGCGCAACGGCCGCTGGCACGTCGCCGCCACCTACCTGCCCCCTCCTGCTGGCGACCCCGCCCTGCGACAGCAGCGCGGCGGACGCGGCGCTGCCCCTACGTTGACCGAGCCTGCGGACCGGTCACCCTCACGTCCTCGGGCACGCTGATGCTCATCCGAGTCGCCCGGTGAAGCCGGCGGGGTCTTGTCGGTAGTGCACGATCGCGACGACCTCGATGACCTGCTCGGCGTCGTGGCAGTAGTACCAAAGCTGGTAGGGAAATACCTTGAACGCGGTGCGTCTTGCATCAGGACGCAGCATCGGCGCGGCGTGGGGAAACGCGCAAGCCCGTGCGACCGCGGCCTCGTACTCGTCGATCAGTCGCCCGGCTTGCTCGGGTGCGTGTTCGAGATACCAGAGAAGAGCCCGGCCCAGGTCCGCCTCCGCCGCGGCCGCAAGGAGGGCTCGGTACGTCAACTCAGGACATCAGCTCAGGCGAGCCCGCAGCTCGGCCACAACCTCGTCAGAGGACCGGCCGGCCATCGGGTTGGCCTTCACCTGGACGACGCGCTGGTCGATCAGGGCCGCGACCTCGGGCGTGACTGGCAGCGAATCGGCGTCGACGGTCTGCCAGATCGCGTCGGCGAGTTCGACGCGCTCAGCGACGGTGAGCTGCTTCGCCTGATCCAGAAGCGTCTGGTTGACCATGACCCACATGGTAACCGCCACGGTCCTCCAGCGCCCCAAGACGGAGGCGGTGGCCGCACAGCGGGGCAGGGCACCGGCCCTGCCCCCTGTCTTTGCGCTGTCCAGGCCCGGCGGGTGCCCGGAGGTCAAGGGCCGGCGCAGCCGGTCCCGCAGGGACACCGAAGGTGCCCTTGAGGTGCGGGCAGTCCGGGCCGTAAGCGCGGCCACCGCCGACCCCGCCACCTTCAGCCGAGAGCCGCTGCTGATTGGTGATGTTGCCCTGCCACCGTGACAGGATTCCGAATCTTGCCATCGTCCCCCGAGACACAGGGAACACGCGGGCGTTGGTGGCGTCGAGGACTCGGATACGCAGCGCGACGGACCGCGGAACGCAGGGAGACGTGTCCCAGCCCTACGGGACGCTGACACTGTCTCGCGTAGAAAGGGCGACCCCAGCGGCGTCCCCCTGCAGGGGGACGCCGGAGTCGAGCGTGAGGGACGGAGGGGGACGTAAGAGTGACGGCGAGGGGGCATCGTCGGGTGATTGCCCGCGTCGCAGGTGGCCCCGAAAGAGGCCGGAAGTGGCTTGCCAGGACGAACAGCACACAAAAAAGTTCGCCAGGGGTGTCCACGAACGGACCCCTCACGCACCTATAAGGGGAGCAGGACCGATACCGCGCTTGGCAGCCGCCAGATGTCGAGAACACGCAAGGTTCCGTCCCGTTGGCAGGGGCGTGGCCGAGTTTCGGCGTCCCAAGACGCCTGAACAAGTAGAGACCAGAGAGCGCACGGACGGAGCCGGACCATGAGCAAGCAACCCAACGCAGCGGAGCTTCCCGCGCTGCTGACCGTCCCCGAGGCCGCCAAGGTGCTCGGCATCGGCCGCACGCTCGGCCTACGAACTGATCCGCACCGACGCCTGGCCGACCCCGATCATCCGCGCGGGCAAGCTCATCAAGATCCCCTCGCGCCCGCTACTCGACCTGATCGCCGGCAAGACCGCCTGACCGCTGCCCGGAGGTCGTCCAACTGCGACCTCGTCCACCGCACAGACGATCATGCGCGGGAGGCTCCGAACCCCCCCCGTCAGCGAGATATACCTCGTGGTTCCGGCCAGGTCGGGCGGCAGATCGTCTCTGTCGATCGCGCCGAACCAGGACGGCGGCCACGGGCGCTCCGCATCGGGGCGGTGCCCCCACGCGACGACGTGCCTCGGCGAGCAGAGCGTCTACCTCGTCCTCGGGCAGCTGGTCGATGAGCGCGTGCAGTTCGTCCGGCGGGTCATGGTCTCCAGTGTGGCCGGAAGCAGCTACGCGCGGCCGCTTACAGACCCATCGGCGCTCCCCAAGTCAGCCGCTCTGCCCGTGCCGGGCCTGCCGGAACGGGTCGCGAGCGTCACGGGACATACCGGCGCCTGTCATCCCGTGCCGAAAAATCCGCCTGACAAATACCTGACAAATGATCAAGGGCTCCAGCGCCGAGGCGCTGGAGCCCTTGTATTTACTGACCTGCGTTGTAGCGGGGGCAGGATTTGAACCTGCGACCTCTGGGTTATGAGGACTTCGGGGCGTCATCGTCAACTCGGTTGCCCTCGGCATCCCAATGCGCGACGACCTTTTTGGAAGGCTGGACGCGGGGCGGCTCGCCTTGTTGCTTGGGGTAATTCGGCGGGTACGGCGCGTCCCCGATGCCGTCGCGCTCGTCGCGCTCGGCCCATTCCAGCAACGGCTCGAGCGACCACACCGCATCGTCCATGCCCGCATGGAGATCGCCAAGCTCCGCGAAACGCGCCGGCATGCTCGCTATCGTAAAGTCACGCATCTCAACATCGGGCAGCTCGTCCCACGTCACCGGAGCGCTCACCGGGCCCCATGGAAAGCCGCGCACACTATAACCAGAAGCTATCGTCCGGTCGCGGGCGTTCTGGTTGTAGTCGAGGAACACGGCCGTGTCGGGACGCTCTTCCTTCCACCATCTCGTCGTGACGAGCTGCGGCGCGCGGCGCTCGACCTCCCGCGCGAACGCGAGCGCGGCCCGACGCACTTCGCGGAAGCCGAACTGCGGATCGATGCGTACGTACACGTGCACGCCCTTGGAGCCGGACGTCTTCGGCCAGCCGACGGCGCCGACCTCCTCGAGGACCTCGTGCACCACGTCCGCGGCGGCCTTGCACAGGGTCAGATCGGCCGCGGGGCCGGGGTCGAGATCGATCCGCAACTCGTCGGGCTTCTCGGTGTCGGCACGACGCGAGTGCCAGGGGTGGAACTCGACCGTGGACATCTGCACCGCCCACGCCACCGCGGCGAGCTCGGTCACGCACAGTTCGTCTGCGGTGCGCCCGGACGGGAAGCGCACCTCGACGGTCTCGACCCACTCTGGCGCGCCCTTCGGCAGCCGCTTCTGATAGATCTTCTGGCCGTCGACGCCGCCCGGGTAACGGTGCAGCATGCACGGCCGCTCCCGCAGCGCTCGCACGATCCCGTCGGCCACCGACAGGTAGTACTGCACGAGGTCGAGCTTGGTCTCGCCGCGGGTCGAGAAGTAGACACGATCGGGATTGCTGATCCGCACGGTGTGCGGACCGATCTCGAGCTCCGTGGCGGGCGACGGCATGATGCGAACGCTAGCGCGCGCCTCAACCCTGTTCGCGCATCGCGCGCAGGCTCTCCTTGAGCGACCCCATGGTGGCGAGCACGGCCGTGGGCTCGTAGCCGCAATGGGCCATGCAGTTGTTGCACCGCTCGTCGCGGCCGCGGCCGTAGGATTCCCAGTCGGTGGTCTCGATCAGCTCTTTGTAGGTCTTCACGTATCCGTCGGACATCAGGTAGCAGGGCTTCTGCCAGCCGAGCAGCGAGTAGGACGGGATGCCCCACGCGGTGCAGCCGAAGTCGACCTTGCCCTCGAGGAAGTCGAGGAACAGCGGCGAGTGGTTGAGCCGCCACCGCGTGCGATTGCCGTCGGCGAACGCCTTCTTGAACAGCTCGCGAGTCTCGGTGACGCCGAGGAAATGATCCTGATCGGGCGCCTTCTCGTATGCGTAGGCCGGCGAGATCATCATCTGGTCGACCTCGACCTCGTCGTTGAGGAAGTTCAACACGTCGATCACCGTCTGCGGGGTGTCGGTGTTGAAGAAGGTCGAGTTGGTGGTTACCTTGAAACCCTTCTCCTTCAGAAACGTGATCGCGGCGACGGCTTCGTCGAAGACGCCCTCCTTGGCGACCGACTCGTCGTGGCGTTCGCGCAGACCGTCGATGTGGATCGCGAAGGAGAAGTACGGCGACGGCTTGAAGTCGAACTTGTCCCACCGCCGGCGCACCAGTTCGGCGTTGGTGCACAGGTAGACGTACTTCTTACGCTTGACCAGCTCGGCGACCATGACGTCGATCTGGGGGTGCATCAGCGGCTCACCGCCGGCGATGGACACCATCGGGGCGCCGCACTCCTCGATGGCGCTGATCGCCTGCTCGACCGGCATGCGCTGCCGCAACACGTCATGCGGCTGCTGGATCTTGCCGCAGCCGTTGCACTTGAGGTTGCAGGCGAACAACGGTTCGAGCTCGACGATGAGCGGGAACTTCTCGCGGCGCTTGACCTTCTGCGAGAACAGGTACCAACCGATGCGCATGCTCTGGCGCAGGGGAACTGCCATCAGCGCGCAACCTCCTTCGGAAGCGTGAACGTGACCTGCTCGGAGGCGACCGTCCGTTCCTCGACCTCGACCGGCCCGAGCGCTCGCAGCGTGCCGATCACCTCGTCGACGAGGTGCGGCGGTGCGGATGCTCCAGCCGTCAGTCCCACGGTACGAGCCGATGCCAACCATTGCGGCCGCAGCGCGGTCGCGTCGTCGACGAGATGAGCGCGCACACCACTGCGTACGGCCACCTCGGCCAGCCGCTGCGAGTTCGACGAGTTGGTCGAGCCGAGCACGATGACGACGTCGGACTCGTCGGCGATCGCGCGCACCGCGTGTTGCCGATTCGTTGTTGCGTAACATATGTCGTCGGTCGGCGAGGAGTCGATCAACGGGAACCGACGGCGCAGCACGTCGACAGTGGCCGCGGCGTCGTCGGCGGCCAGCGTGGTCTGCATGAGGAACGAGACGCGCTCGGGGTCGGGCACATCCACCTGCTCGGCGCCCTGCGGATCCTGCACGAGCGTGATGGCGCCGGGCACCTCGCCCAGCGTGCCCTCGGTCTCGTCGTGGCCGTCGTGGCCGATCAGCAGCACGGTGTCGCCGCGGCCGGCGAAGCGCCGCGCCTCGGCGTGTACCTTCGCGACCAGCGGACAGGTGGCGTCGATGACGGTGAGCCCGCGCCGATCGGCCTCGACCCGCACCGCGGGCGCCACCCCGTGTGCGGAGAAGACGAGCGTGGTGCCGTCGGGCACCTCGTCCAACTCGTCGACGAATACCGCACCCTGCTGCTCGAGATCACGAACGACGTGGGTGTTGTGCACGATCTGGCGCCGCACGTAGACCGGGTGCGGATACCGCTGCAACGCCGCCTCGACGATGTCGATCGCGCGCTCGACGCCGGCGCAGAACGAGCGCGGCGCGGCTAGCACCACCCGGCGCGGCCCGGCGAGGTCGGCCCAACGCGCGATGGCCGCACCCGTACGCCGCAACACCCGCAGCGCTTTGACGCCCGAGGTGAGCGTCGAGGGCCGGGCCAGCGGCGTCGTGGCGGTGTCGACGATGACCCGCACCACGGCGACCGGCGGGCGGCCGGGCATCCCCCGCGCGGCCCGCACGATGGCCGATGACTCCATGTCGACGGCGAGCGCGCCGGTGGCCGCCAACCGCTCGCGTTCGTCGGGACCGCCGACGACGTGATCGCGCGAGAGCACCGGTCCGCTGCGCACCCGCAATCCCATGCGCCGCAGGTCGGCCACGAGCGGCGCGGCCTCGCGCAACACCGTGCGGCCGTTCCCGTCCCGTACCTCGCTCGCGACCACGATGTCGCCCGCGCGCAGTGACGGGTCGAGCCCGCCGGCGACGCCGGCGACGGCGATCGCGCGCGGGCTGAGCCCGGTCAACTCGGGCAGCCAGGCCGCCACCCGAGCCGGGCCCATCCCGCACCGCGCCAGCACCGCACCGGGCACCCGCTCGTGCAACGCGGCGTATTCGCTGCGCAGCGCGGTGACGACGAGCAGTTCACCGGTCATGCGCGGATCCTCGCTCGGGCGTAGCGGCCCAGTGCGCTGAGCGGGAACACCAGCCGGTACATCTCGTAGTTGATGTAGAAATCGCCCGGGAAACCGGTGCCGGTGTAGAGGTCCTCGTCCCAGCCGCCGTCGTCGCGCTGGGTGTCGACCAAATACCCCACACCGCGTTCGACGGCCTCCGTGCCGGCATCGACGGCCAGCAACGCCAGCAGTGCCCATGCTGTCTGCGACGCGGTCGACGTGCCCCGCCCGCGCCACGACGCATCGTCGTAGGACCGCAGGTCCTCACCCCAACCGCCGTCGGCGTTCTGGTGCTGCTCCAGCCATTGCACGGCCCGCTGGATCGGCTCGCTCGTCGAGTCCGTCCCCGCAGCCACCAGCGCCGGCACGGCGGCGCCGGTGCCGTAGACGTAATTCGCACCCCAACGGCCGAACCACGACCCGTCAGGCTCCTGCGCGTCCAGCAGCCACCGGATACCGCGCTGCGCCGGCCGCTCGTGTGCCTCGCCGCAATGCGCAAGCATCTCGACGACGTGTGCGGTCACATCAGCCGACGGCGGGTCGATCACCGCACCGAAATCGCAGAACGGCAGCTTCTCGACGACGACGCTGGTGTTGTCGGCGTCGAACGCGGCCCAACCCCCGTCGCGCGACTGCATCCCGACGATCCAGTCGACGCCGCGACGGATTGCGGCCCGCGCACCGGGCACGTCGTCACGGACCCGCAGCAACGCCAACACCACTTCGGCCGTGTCGTCGACGTCCGGATACCCGTCGTTTGCGAACTCGAAGGCCCAACCGGCCGGTGCGACGTCCGGACGGCGCACCGCCCAGTCGCCGGGCACGTCGATCTGCTCGGCCAGCATCCAATCGACGGCGTGCCGCAGACCCGGGTCGTCGGCCGTCGTCCCGGCATCCGCCAACGCGATCACCGCGAGGCAGGTGTCCCACACCGGCGACTGGCAAGCTTCGAGTCTGCGCACCGGCCCGTCGGCGGTGAGTTCTCGAACCAGAAATCCGTCGAGCCCGTCGATCGCGGCGGCCAGTACCGGATGGTCGAGCGAGTAGCCCAACAGGTGCAGCGCAAGGATCGAATACACCCAGGGCGGCTGGATCCCACCCCAACCGCCGTCGGACTCCTGCCGCGCCACGATCCACTCCGCCGCCTGCCGTAATGCCCAACTGCGGCCGGGTTTCACCGGTGCGTGCTGATAGACCTTGAGCGCCTTGTCGAGCAACCCGAATCCGCCGGCCATCAACCCGGGCCGGCCCGCAGGTGAGGTCCCGGTGCGCAACTCCGCCACCGAGAACGGCAACGGGCGCACCGGCCGCAGCGTCGCGACCACCGTGATCGGCACGACGGTCTGCCGGGCCCAGCACGCCCAGTCGTACACGTTCAGCGGCACCCACGACGGCAACAGCACCAGTTCCGGCGGCATCGCCGGCAGGTCGTCCCACGACCACTCGCCGAACATCGCCAGCCACACCTTGGTGAAGACCCTGCTGGCCTCGATGCCGCCCTCGTCGAGGATGAATCCCCGAGCGGTGACCAGGTGCGGCGCGCCCGGCTCGTCACCGGCGAGCCGCAGCGCGACGTAGGCCTCGATCGTGGTGGACAGATCGGCCGGGCCGCCGGCGAAGTTGGCCCACGTGCCGTCGGCGCGCTGCTGCGAACGAATCCAGCGCGCGGCGTACTCGAGATCTGCGGGTTGCAGAATGCCGAGGAACTGACGTAAGAGCAGATCTTCGGCGTCCATCGTCACATTCGTACGAAGCTCGCCCTTCCACCAACCGGCCGGGGCCTGGCGAAAGTGCAGGTGCGCACGCGCACGGGCTATCGCGTCATTGACGGCGGTGGCCGACACTTCGGCAGCGAACGCGCCGGTCGCCGGGTCGATGTCGCGTGCGGTGGTCACCCGTGTCCCTTCTCTACGTCCTACCGACGATTATCGGACGCGGCCCACCAGATATTCCGCCATTTCCCGGAAACTCACCCGGACGTGTCGCGGCAGTGCGAGCCCGGCCAGCAGTTGTTCGGCGCTCTCGAGCAACCGCTGCGCCTCGGCCCGAGCCCAGTCGAGTCCACCGGCGTCCTCCACCATAGTGGCACCGAGTGCCACCTGTTCGTCGGATTCCAGCGGCCCGGCGTCGAACAACTCCGCGAGCCGTCTGCCGGCGTCCGTTCCCGAAGTCAGCGCGGCCACCACCGGCACGCTGCGCTTGCCGGCCCGCAGGTCCGACGAGATTGACTTGCCGGTCTGGTCCGGGTCGCCGGCGATGCCCAGGATGTCGTCGACGATCTGGAAGGCGAGCCCGATCGACTGCCCGTAATCGGCGAGCGCGTCGACGACACGTCGGTCCGCACCGGCCATCACCGCACCGATCGAGGATGCGCACGAGATCAGCCCCGCGGTCTTCGCCTGCGCCATGCGCAGCACCTCGTCGAGCCGAGCGTCGCGGCGGCCCTCGAGCTCGAGATCGGCGGACTGCCCGCTGATCAACTCCTGGACGGTGCGGGTGAGCAGCGGCAGCCCACGGGCGGCGTCCGGCCCGGCGGCGAGCAACACCTCGACCGCGGCGGTGAGCATCGCATTGCCGGCAAGGATCGCCTGCCCCTCACCGAAGACCACCCAGCCAGTCGCGCGGTGCCTGCGTTTTACGTCACGGTCCATCACGTCGTCGTGCAGCAACGAGAAGTTGTGCACCAGCTCCACCGCCACGGCACCGGGCACGCCGGCCGCCGGATCGCCGGCCGCCTCGGCCGACAGGATCGCGAGCGCCGGACGGATCGACTTGCCGGGGCGGGCGCCGGCCGGGTCGCCGGCAGCGTCCCAGAGCCCGAGCTGGTACCCGGCGATCAGGCGCATGTGCGGGTCGACGAGATCGTCGACCGCTGCGGCCAATGCTGGGTCGACGAGCGCGCGCGCGCGGGCTACCGCAGCGGGCGCCGGGGCGGTCGTCACGGTACCGCCAAGGGGTGCACAACCCGGCCCGCGAAGCGGCAGTGAGCGTTCACCCCGGTTATCACGCCGCGAACCTCGTGACGTCGCTGGCCGGCAGATCGAGCACGCCCTCGGCCGCGGCGACGCCGCTGCGCACCGCGCTCTCCATCGTGTCGGGCCAGCCGGTGTCGGTCCACGCGCCGGCCAGCCACACCCCGTCGAGACCGGTCGATGCCCGAGGTCGCAAGGCTTTCGTGCCCGGCGCCTGACGAAACGTTGCGTGCCGTTCACGGGTGACGAAGGCGTCGACCACCTGCGCTTGGCGAGCGCGCGGCAGCAACTGTGCGAGCGCCCGCACGAACTGGTCCTGCAGCGTCGCGCTCGGCACGTCGATGATCGCGTCGGCGGCGGAGACGGTGATCGCGAGGTACTGCCCGCGGGTGAGCCCGGACGTGTCGGTCCGGTCGAAGAACCACTGCACCGGCGAGCCGACGGCGGCAGCGAAGGACAGGTCGGTGACGCGCCGGTCGTAGATGACGTGGACGTTCACGATCGGCGCGGTCTGCAACGCCTCGGCGACGGCGGCCGGGGTGTCCCGCAACACCGGCGCGACACGGAACGCGTCGCGCGGCGGCACCGCAAGCACGACGTCATCGGGACGCAGTTCGCGGCTGCCGGACCGCCCCCGCACCCGCACCACGGGCGCCGGGCCGACGGCCTCCGCACGATGGGCGAGCAGCACCTCGACCCCGGCCTCGGCCAGCGCGCGACCGGCGGCATCGGAGTGCAACGCACCGAGCGGCGCGCGCGCGTAGCCGACGTCGGCGGCGGGTGCGTGGTCGAGCAGCCCGGTGCGGAACACCTTTGCGGCAAGCGCAAGCGACGCGTCGTCGGGTGCGAGGTTCAACGTTGCCGTCGCCACGATCCCCCACAACGCCTCGATGATCGCGTCGCCCTGCCCGTGGCGGCGCAGGAACGCGCCCAGGGTGCGGTCGTCGAGTGCGGCGTCGGCCGGGTCGAGCAATCGCAGCGCCAACGCGCCACGCACGGCGCGGAGCCGGTCGGCCGGCGATAGCAGGCCGTACCCGGCCAGCGCGGCCGTCAGATGCGCGGGGGCAGGCACCCCGGCGGTGCGGCGCAGGTGCGCGCGTCGGCCATCGGGCGAGAGCACCGGGATGTCCAGGCGCGGTTGCAGCAGCACCCGGTCAGTGGCGCCGATGCGCTCGAGCAGCGCGCGGTAGGCGGCGCAACAACGCAAGTACACATGCTGGCCGTTGTCGACGGACAGTTCCCCACGTCGGAACGAGAACGCGGCTCCACCAAGCCGTGGCCGGCCCTCGACCAGCGTCACGGTGCAGCCGGCGTCGGCCAGCCGCAGCGCGGCCGAGATGCCGGCGAGGCCGCCTCCGACGACGACGACGTCACGATCAGTCACGGCCGACCTTCCCGCGGGCGAGCGCGTGCGCCGCCACCCGCAGCTTGTCCCCCGTCGGCAGCGACAACCGGGTGGACAGCACCCGCTCGGGACGAGCGGCCATCCGGTCGAGCAGCTCGCGGTAGATGCCGGCCATCGCGGCGCAGCACGCGGCGCTGCGCCGGTCGAGAGTGTCGAGCAGGCGCAGTCCCCGGTCGTAGCGACCGGCCGCCCGGGCCGCCTCGAACCGGATCACCTCGGCCACCGCCCCGTCCACGGGATCCACAGTGCCGTCCGGGAGCAGCCGAATTTCCGCGCCGAACAGCGCGAGATCGCGCGCCGGCAGATACACCCGGCCGTTGGTGAGGTCCTCGCGGATGTCGCGCAGGATGTTGGTGATCTGCAACGCGATGCCCAGTTCGTCGGCCTGCGCGGCAGCGGTGACGGCCGACTCGGCGGACAGCGGCGGGTCGAACACCCCGAGCGAGAGGCGCCCGATCGATCCGGCGACGCAGCGGCAATAGGTCGCGAGGTCGTCGATCGTCTCGTACCGGTGCCCGCGCACGTCCATCTCGCAGCCGTCGACGAGCTCACCGAAGGCCGGCAGTGGGATCGGGAAGCGGCGCGCGGCGTCGTCGAGCGCGACGAGCACCGGGTCGTCGGGATGCGCCGCCGGGTCGGTGCCCGCCTCGCGGGCCTCGGCCAGCAACCGCAGTTTCTCCTCGGCGGGCAGGGTGCCGTCGCCGATGTCGTCGACGCGGCGCGCGAACGCGTACACCGCAGAAAGCGCGCGGCGCTTGGTGGCCGGCAGCAGCCGGATGCCCCAGGCGAAGTTGCGGGCCTGGGCGCCGGTGATGCGCTCGCACTCCTGATAAGCGGCCGCGACGGAGATGGTCATGAGGAGGCCCGCGCGGTGAGCATCGCAGGGCCGTTTGCGGCCCGAGGAGCGCAGCGGCGCCGGCCGACGGGGCGCATGGTCATGAGGAGGCCCGCGCGGTGAGCATCGCAGGGCCGTTTGCGGCCCGAGGAGCGCAGCGGCGCCGGCCGACGGGGCGCATGGTCATGAGGAGGCCCGCGCGGTGAGCATCGCAGGGCCGTTTGCGGCCCGAGGAGCGCAGCGGCGCCGGCCGACGGGGCGCATGGTCATGAGGAGGCCCGCGCGGTGAGCATCGCAGGGCCGTTTGCGGCCCGAGGAGCGCAGCGGCGCCGGCCGACGGGGCGCATGGTCATGAGGAGGCCCGCGCGGTGAGCATCGCAGGGCCGTTTGCGGCCCGAGGAGCGCAGCGGCGCCGGCCGACGGGGCGCATGGTCATGACGTCCACAGGCGCAGGGCGTGTCGTGCGGTGCGCCCCCGCGACGGCCGCACCGCTCGGGCGAGCACGTCGAAGTCGGCCTCGGCCAGCGCGTCGGCGGTCGCCAGCCCGCCGGCCACGTAGCCGCTGACCGCCAGCCGGGCCCAGCCGCGCAACCGGCCGACAAGTGGTGAACCGGCGGCGAGCAGTCCCCGGCTGCGGCGCACCTGCAGCGCGACGGCCTCGCGAACGGCGTCGCTCGTATGCGGGGCGAGCAGGTCGGCGTGCGTCACGCCGAGCTTCTCGAGGTCCTCGGCCGGCAGGTAAACCCGGCCGCGACGCACGTCCTCGCCGACGTCCTGGCAGTGCTCGAGCACCTGCAGGCCAGAGCACACGGCGTTGGAATCGGCGATGTTGGCCGGCGTGGCGGCCACCGCGAGATGCAGCACGATGTGGCCCACGGGCGCTGCGGACAGGCTGCAGTAGTCGATCAGGTCGGCGAACGTCGGGTAGTCCGTGACCGTCTGGTCCGCCACGTTGGCCGCGACGAGGTCGCGGAAGGGTTGCACCGGCACGCCGGCGGCCACCGCCCGGCACAGGCCGGCCACCGGCCCGAGGCGTGGCGGGGCCCCCGCGGCGAGACGATCGAGGTCGGCGGAGACGAGCGACAGGAGCGCGAGCCGGTCGCCGGGGGCGTCATCGCCGACATCGTCGACGAATCGGGCGAATGCGTACACATCGCTCAACGGCTGCCGCGCCCGGGCCGGGAGCATCCGCAGGGCCACCGGGAAGTTCTCCGCGCCGGACTGCCCCGGCGCGCGGGCGGCGACTTCGTCGAGCACGCCGAACTGTGCATCCTCGCCCACGATCACAGCTGACAAGCTAGCGAACGCAGGTATTCCGATCCGCGAACAACCCCGTACGACACATCGAATAACGTCGAGGAAGACGGAGCAGGAGGTGACAGCGTGGGCGAGCGGTTCGACCTCGCACAGATCCTCCGCGATCAGGGCCCCCAGCGCTACGAGCTGCACCGGCAGCACCTGAACCCCCAGTTGCCGCGAATGTTGCACGCGATCGGCTTCGACAAGATCTACACCCGCGCCGAGGGGGCGTACCTCTACGACGCCGACGGCCACGACTACCTCGACATGCTGGCCGGTTTCGGCGTGTTCGCCCTGGGCCGACACCAGCCCGAGGTGCGCCAGGCGATGCACGACGTCGTGGACGCCGGCCTGGCCGACCTCACCCAGTTCGACGCGCCGCCGCTGGCCGGCCCGCTCGCCGAGCCGCCTGCTCGCGCGCGCCCCGCATCTGGATCGTGTCTACTTCGGCAACAGCGGCACCGAGGCGGTCGAGGCGGCGATGAAGTTCGCCCGCTACGCCACCCGGCGCAGAGCGCATCGTCTATTGCGCCAACGCGTTCCACGGCCTGACCGCCGGCTCGCTGTCGGTCAACGGCGCGAAGGCCTTCCGGAAGGGGTTCGGGCCGTTGCTGCCGGACACCGCGATCCCGTTCGGCGACCTCGACGCGCTCGAGCGCGAGGTGCGGCGCGGCGACGTCGCGGGCCTGCTCGTCGAGCCGATCCAGGGCAAGGGCGTCGCGATCGCGCCCGACGGCTTCCTCGCCGGCGCGCAGTCGCTGCTGCACGCACACGGCGGCCTGCTGATCGCCGACGAGGTCCAGACCGGAGTCGGGCGCACCGGCGACTTCTTCGCCTACGAGCACGACGGCGTCCGACCCGACCTGGTGGCCGCGGCGAAGGCGCTCTCGGGCGGCTACATCCCGGTGGGAGCCACCCTGGGCAGCGACGAGATCTTCCAGCGGGTCTACTCGTCGATGGACCGGGTGCTGGTGCACGATTCCACTTTCGGGTCCAACGCGCAGGCCATGGCCGCCGGACTCGCCACGCTGCACGTGCTCGACCGCGACGAGGTCGTCCAGAACGCCCGCGCGGTCGGCGATCAGTTGCGCGAACGGCTGGCCGCGCTCGTCGGCCGCTACGACCTGGTCGGCGAGGTGCGCGGCCGAGGGCTGATGATCGGGATCGAGTTCCGCCGACCCGAATCGCTGCGGCTGCGCTCACGCTGGGCCGCGTTGCAGTTGGCCCGCAAGGGCCTGTTCGCGCAGACCGTGGTCCACGCGCTGTTCCACCGGCACCGCATCCTGACCCAGGTCTCCGGCGACCACATCGAAGTCATCAAGCTGATCCCGCCGCTGATCATCGGTGACCGGGAAGTGGACCGGTTCGTCACGGCGTTCACTGAGGTGATGGATGACGCCCACGGCAACGGCCGGTTGACCTGGGACTTCGGGCGGACCCTGGTCCGGCAGGCCCGCTCGAAGTGACCAGCCAGACACTGCTCAGCTACCTGTGCGCGGCCCTCGCCGCCATGGGCAATGCGCTTGCCAACACGATGCAACGCAAGGCCGGGCTGGAAGAAGGCGCCGACCGGGCGTTCGGGCTGCGGCTGCTGCTGGACCTGGTGCGCAGCCCGACCTGGTTGCTCGGCTTCCTCGGGCTGGTGTCGTCGTTCGTGCTGCAGGCCGTGGCGCTCGGCTTCGGGCAGCTCTCGGCGGTCGAGACGATCATCACGCTGGAGGTGCCGCTCACCCTGCTGGTCGCGTCCCGGGTGTTCCAGGCGCCGCTGGGCCGCACCGAGTGGACCGCGATCCTGGTGATGACCGCCGGCATGATCGCCCTGATCGGCATCCTGTCGCCCCAGCCGGGCGACGAGCTCGACGTCTCGCACGGCACCTACATCGCCGCCGGCATCGGGACCGCGGCGACCATCACCGCGCTGGTGCTGCTCGGCCAACGCGGCAGCGCGCTGTGGCGCACCGCCTGCCTGGGCGCCGCAGCGGGCACCAGCTTCGGGTTGACCGCGACCTTGATCAAGGCCACCATCGCCGCCGGTCAGGCCGACGGCGTGTCCGACGTCCTGATGACCTGGCAGACCTACTGCGCGATCGGGTTCGGGATCCTCGGCCTGGTGCTGGTGCAGTGGGCGCTGCACACCGGTCCGTTGCTCGCCGCGCAACCCGGCTTCACGCTCATGGACCCGCTGGTGTCGATCCTGTGGGGCGTGCTGGTGTTCAACGAGACGGTGCGCACCGGATGGTGGCTGCTGCCGGCCACGATGGGGGCGATCGCGATCGGCGTCGGCGTGTTCGTGCTGGCCCGCTCCCCGCTGCTCGCCAGCCTCGCCGACGAAGAGGAGCAGGGCGCCCTCGAACCGGACGCGCAGGGCGTCTCGTAGCTACCCTGGATCGTGTGTGGACCCAGGAGCGCGACGACGAGTGGGACGAGCCCGCACCTCGACGCGCGCCCTACGTCGACGGCGCCTGGGGCCGCACCGCGAACCCCAACACCGCCGACGGCGAGCTGCAGAACCTGGCCGCGTTCGGCAACGGGCTCACCCGCTTGTCCGGAGCCCGGCGCACCGCCGCCAAGGTCGTGGTCTGGCTGATCCTGATCGGCACCGCGCTCACCATCGTGTACGGCGCGATCGGCATAGTTTCGACGTTCTGAACGTTCTTCTCGGTGTAACCCTTTCGAGCGGGAGTGTCGTATGAGGTCAATGCAGGACCTGCCGGCGCCGAACGTGGCGAAATCCGAGGCCGAGTGGCGCGCGCAGCTGCGCCCGGAGGAGTACGAGGTGCTGCGGAAGGCGGGCACCGAGCGCGCGTTCACCGGTGAGTACACCGGCAACCACCGTGTCGGCGTGTACCGCTGCCGGGCCTGCGACGCCGAGTTGTTCCGAAGCGATCACAAGTTCGACTCGCATTGCGGGTGGCCCAGCTTCTTCACGCCGCTGGCCGGCGACCGCGTCATCGAGCGCACCGACCGCGCCTGGGGCATGACCCGCACCGAGGTGCTGTGCGCGAACTGTCACAGCCACCTCGGGCACGTGTTCGCGGGCGAGGGGTACGACACGCCGACCGACCAGCGCTACTGCATAAATTCGATCTCGCTGCAGTTCGACGAGGAGCAGCCGGGCGTCTGATCGACGCGGTTGCGCGGATCGAAACACGGGCGAGGTAGGTTGCGCTCGTGCTGTACCGGTTCCTGGAGCTGACACTCGCGCCGGCCCTGCGCGCGGTCTACCAGCCCACCGTGGTCGGCTTCGACCGCGTGCCCGCCACCGGACCCGTCGTCATCGCTGCGAACCACGTGTCGTTCTCCGACGAGTTCTTCACCCCGCTGGCCGCCCGCCGGCAGGTTGTCTACTTCGCAAAGGCGGAATACTTCAACACGCCGGGCCTGCGAGGCCGCGCCATGGCCGCGTTCTTCGAGGGCTGCGGGCACCTGCCGGTGGAGCGGTCGGACACCCGCTCGGCGGCCAGCGTGATCGACATCGGCGTCGAGGTGCTGGGCGAGGGCCGGGCGCTGGGGATCTTCCCCGAGGGCACCCGCTCCCCCGACGGCAAGCTGTACAAGTTCCGCACCGGCGTCGCTCGGGTGGCGCTGCGCAGTGGGGCGCCAGTGGTGCCGGTGGGTCTGGTCGGCACGCGTGACGTGCAGCCACCCGGCAGCAAGGTCTGGCACCGGGCGCCGGTGGAGGTGCGCTTCGGCGCCCCGCTGGACTTCAGCGCGTCGGCCGGGCAGGAGCGCAGCGCGCGGGTGCTGCGCGAGATCACCGAGACCGTGCGGCAGGCGGTGCAGGAACTGTCCGAACAGGAGTACGTCGACGCCTACGCGGCGTCGGCCAAGCTGCCCGGCTGAGCGCGGCCGGGTCTTCCCGGCGAGCCATTCCTAGACTGACGGGGTGTCCGCCACGCCCGCCGACTGCGCCGTCAGCGTCGTCGACCTCGTCAAGCGGTACGGCACCCGCGCCGCGGTCGACGGACTGTCGTTCACGGCGCCGCGCGGCACCGTGCTCGCCCTGCTTGGGCCGAACGGCGCGGGCAAGACCACCGCCATCGAGATCTGCGAAGGTTTCCGCCGCCCCGATGCCGGCGCTGTGCGGGTGCTCGGCCTCGACCCGAGGCGCGACGGCGCGGCGCTGCGCCCGCGGGTCGGGGTGATGCTGCAAGACGGCGTCGGCGGCTACACCGCGGCGTCGGCGCTGGAGATGCTGAAGCTGTTCGCCTCCTATGCGCAGCATCCGCAGGACCCGGCCGCGATGCTCGAGACCGTGGGCCTGGCCGAGGTCGCTGGCACCGCGGTGAAGCGGCTGTCCGGCGGCCAGCAGCAGCGTCTGTCGCTGGCGCTCGCGCTGGTCGCCCGTCCGGAGCTCGTGTTCCTGGACGAACCGACGTCGGGCATGGACCCCCAGTCGCGGCACCGTACGTGGGAGCTCATCCGCCAGCTGCGCGCCGACGGTGTCAGCGTGCTGCTCACCACGCATTTCCTGGACGAGGCGGAGGACCTCGCCGACTCGGTGGTGGTCATCGACTCCGGCCGGGTGGTCGCCGAGGGCAGTCCGGCGGAGCTCACCCGCGCCGGAGCCGAGGGGCAGATCCGCTTCCGCGCAGTGCCCGAGCTGCGGCTGGAGCTGCTGCTCGCCGAGCTGCCGCCGGGGTCGGCGGCCCGCGAGGAGCAGCCGGGTCGCTACCTGGTGACGGGCGACGTGACGCCGCAGTTCCTGGCGACCTTGACCGCATGGTGCGCCGCCCAGGAGGTGCTCGCCGAGGACCTGGCGATCGAGCGCCGCACCTTGGAGGACGTGTTCCTCGACCTCACCGGCCGGGGGCTACGGACATGACCCCATGACCTCGCTACGCCCCGGCGCCCGCCGCTGCCCGCCGTCTGGACATGCTGCGCGCCCAGGTCGGCGATCGAGTTCAAACTGCTGCTGCGCAACGGCGAGCAGGTCGGCGCTGACCCTGCTCATCCCGCTGTTGCTGCTGTTCTTCTTCAACCTGCCGCTGCTGTACTCGCTGGACACCGCCGCGTCGCATCGACTTCGTGGTGCCCAGCATCATGACCCTGGCGGTCATGTCGGCGGCGTTCACCGGGCTGGCCATCGCCACCGGCTTCGAGCGCAAGTACGCGGTGCTCAAGCGCCTCGGCGCGACGGCGCTGCCCCGCGTCGGTGCTGATCGGCGCCAAGACGCTCGCCACCCTGCTGCTGGAGGCGCATGCAGCTCGTCCTCATCTGCGCGTCGGGCTGGCACTGGGCTGGCACCCGCACGGCAATCCGCTGGCCGTCGTGCTGCTGGTGATCCTCGGCAGCGCCGCGTTCGGCGGGCTCGCGCATGCTGGTGGCCGGGACGCTGCGCGCCGAGGTGACGCTCGCGGTGGCCAATCTGGTGTGGCTGGTGCTGCTGTTCGCGGGTGGCATCGCGATCCCGCTCGACCGGTTCGGTTCGACGGCGCGCGACATCCTGCAGTACCTGCCGTCGGCGGCGCTGTCGCAACGGACTGCACGCCGTGCTGCAGCACGGCCAGGACCTGCCGGTGCGCGACACTGTCACGCTGTTGGTGTGGGCGGCCGTGGCACTGCCCGCCGCGGCGCGGTGGTTCCGATGGGAATGATCACCGGTACGCCCGTCTCGCCCGCCGTGGGGCGGCGGGTGCGGTGGCTGCCGTCGTGGTTGCAGACGGCGACCGCGCTGCGCCGACTGGCCCTGGCGTCGGTCGTCGCGAACGTCGTCATCGTGGTCACCGGTGGGGCGGTGCGACTCACCGACTCCGGGCTCGGCTGCCCGACGTGGCCCTCGTGCACCGACAGCTCGCTCGACCCCGACCCGCGCGTACTCGTTCCACGGGGTGATCGAGTTCACCAACCGGCAGCTGACGTTCGTGCTGGCCGTGATCGCCCTCGCGACGTGGGTGGTGGCGATGGTGCTGCGCCGCGCGCGGGCGCCTGGCGACCGCGGCCGCCCTCGGCATTCCGGCGCAGGCGGTGCTGGGCGGGCTGACCGTGCTCACCCACCTGAACCCGTGGCTGGTAGCCGCGCACTTCCTGCTGTCGATGGCGATCATCGCGACCACGTTCGTGCTGTGGTGGCGGGTGCGCGACGCCGCGGTCGCGCCGCTGCCCGACTCCGTTGCGATCCGGGCGCTGGTGTGGACGACGCTGGCGGTGACCGCCTGCGTCCTCGTGATCGGCACGGTGGTCACCGGCAGCGGGCCACACGCCGGCGACCGGGCGTCGGACGGAACGGTACGGCGCACCGGGCTGCAGGTGTCGTCGATGGCGCAGTTGCACGCCGACGTCGTTATGGTGCTGATCGGGCTGACCGTCGGGCTGGTGGCGTCGTTGTTCGCGACGCACGCCGCCCCGACGGCCAGGCGGGCTGGTGTCCTGCTGCTCGCCGCCGAGCTCGGGCAGGGGGTGATCGGCTACGTGCAGTACTTCCTGCACGTCCCGCCGCTGCTCGTCGGACTGCACATGTTCGGCGCCTGCCTGGTCTGGCTGGCGGCCCTCGACGTCGCCGTTCGCCTTCCCTCCAGCGCGCCGGCCGAAGTCGCCGCTGCGAACCCGACTCTTGCAACGAGATGACCAGATTTCTGCCCGCGGTCGGGTCATTTGATGGCAAGAGTCGGGGTTGAGCGCCGGCCGCCGTGCGGGCCGAACCGTCAGAGCAGCTGGGTGAGGGTGTAGATCGCGAGGCCGGCGAGGGCGCCGACGACGGTGCCGTTGATCCGGATGAACTGCAGGTCGCGGCCGACCTGCAGCTCCAGACGGCGGCTGGTCTCCTCGGCGTCCCAGCGGGCGACGGTGGTGGAGATCACGTCGGTGAGATCGTCGGCGTAGTTCACGACGATGTGGCCGGTGAGCCGCTGCAGCACCTCGTCGGCCTTGGCGCCCGCGGCGGGATCGTCGCGCAGCACCTCGCCGGTACGCACGATCAACGACTCGATCGAGCGCCGCAGGTCGGAGACGGGGTCGGCGAGGCCGTCGAGCAGCAGCTTCTTCAGCGTCCCCCACAGCTGCGCGAGATAGTCGCGCACGCTCGGGTGGTCGAGCAACTCCAGCTTGGCCGCCTCCACCTTCGCCTGCTGCTCGGGGTCCTCCCGCAGCCGCCGGGCGAGGTCGCGCAGCTGGCTGTCGAACCCGCGGCGCAGCGCGTGGTCGTCGTCGCCCACGACGTCGCCGAGGAACTGCTGCACCAGCGTGAACCCCTTGGTGAACACCCGCTCGTCGACCCACACGGGCACCCATTCCGGCGATTCCTCGGCAACCTTCTGCCGGAAGACGGTGCGGTTGTCGTCGAGGAACCTGCGGGTGCCGCGCAGCACCGCGGTGAGCACCTTCTGGTGCTGGCCGGCGTCGCACACCGCGTCGAGCAGCCGGGCCAGGATCGGCGAGACGTCCGTCTCGCGCAGCCGCTTGTCGGCGAGGCCGGCGACGGTGTCGCGCACCTCGTCGTCGCGCAGCACGTTCGCGACCCCGGCGATCGCGGCGCCGAACTCGCCGGCCACGTGACGCGCATGGTCGGGGTATGCGAGCCATTCGCCCACCCGTTGCGGCACCCGCGCCGCGGCGAGCCGCTCGCCGACGATCTCGGTGGTCAGGAAGTACTGACGGACGAACCCGGCCAGTCCTTCGCCGATCTGGTCCTTCTTCGTCGGGATGATCGCGGTGTGCGGGATCGGCAGCCCCAGCGGACGCCGGAACAGCGCGGTGACCGCGAACCAGTCGGCCAGCCCGCCCACCATCGACGCCTCGGCCGCGGCCTCCAGGTAGCCCCACGCCCCCTTGCCGTGACCGACCAGCCGGCACACGAGATAGACCGCCGCCGCGAGCAGCAGCAACCCGCCGGAGATGCGCTTCATCCGCCGCAGCGCCCGCGCCCGATCCGCGCTGATGACCGGCAGCATCGACGCCGTGTCGGTCATAGGCGCGCGGCGATCGCGGCTGCGAACGCCTCCACCGCGTCCTGCGGGGCGTGCGCGAAGAACAGCGACGGCTCGGTCAGCTCGAGCTCGACGACCAACGGACCGGCGTCGGACGGCAGCAGGTCGACGCGGGCGTAGAGCTGGTCGGCGCCGAACCGGTCGCGCACGACCGCGAGTGCGGCACGGCCCACCTCCAGCTCTGCTCGCCCGGCCCGGCGCGTGGTGATCGTCTCCTCGACGTAGAGCCCCTCGCGGTCGACGGCATGGGCCGTGGTGCCGAGCATCGGGCCCTTGCAGATGGCGTGGCTGAACGCACCGTCGAAGTAGACGAGCGCGGTCTCGCCCGCGGTCTCCACGGCGCGCAGGTACGGCTGAACCAGCACCGTACGGCCCGCGTCGTGCAGCTGCGCGGCGTGCGCCCGCGCCTCGTCGGTGCGGCTGCCGCGGCGAACCGGCCTGCCCCGAACGATCCGGCTCCGACCGACGGTTTGACGACGAACTCGCCGTCGGTGGGCAGCGGCACTGCCTCGCCCGGCGCGGCGAACGAGGTCGTCACGATCGGCACCCCGGCCGCCGCGAGGTCCCGCAGGTAGACCTTGTCGGTGTTCCACCGGACCACATCTGCCGGGTTCAGCACGCGATCGAGACCGCCCAGCCAGTGCAGGAACCGCGCCCGGTCGCGCGGGTAGTCCCAGACCGCCCGCAGCACCACCAGCGAATCGCCCCAGCCGACGTCCGGGTCGGACCACACGGCCGATTGCGCCGTGACGCCACGCCGGTCGAGCGCCGCGATCACCCGCGCCTCGTCGCCGTCGCCGACGGGCAGTTCGGCGCACGTCGCCAGCAGCACGTCGGCCATGCCGGGGATCCTACGTAGCGCGCATGTGGCCTCCGGCGCGCGGCGCAGGTGGACATATGTGATCATCGTGGCTCGCATCCACGAACGGGGAGGTCGACGTGGCCGACGCTGGCTGGTATCCGGATCCTGCGGACCCGAGCTCGGTGCAGTACTGGGACGGGGAGCGCTGGACGGGTGATCGGCGTCCGCTGACCGGCCAACAGACCGGGCAACCAGCCCCCGACCCGGCGGCGCAGACCCAGCAGCCTGTCGAACAGCACCACCCCACCCCGCAGCCGTGGAACACGCCCGGGCAACAGCAATGGGGCCCGCCGCAAGAACAGCAGCCGTGGGCCAACCAGCCGGCCACGACCTATGCCGCGCCGGCCTGGGCGCAGCAACAGCCAGCGCAGCAACCGTGGCCGGTGGCCGGTGGTGAGCAGGGCCAGCCGAAGAAGAAGCGCACCCTGCTCTACGTCGCCGCCGCGGTCGTGGTGCTGCTCGTGGCCGGGCTGGTCGCCTGGCTGGTGTGGCCGGACAAGGCGGCCCCGAAATACACCTACGAGGGCAAGGCCCTGTCCAACGCCGACACCACGCTGAGCAGCGCGGAGTCCATGGTCAACGCAACGGTGCTCAAGCGGCACGGCGCGAAGAGCGCCGACACCCGCTGCTACTTCGCCCAGGCGAAGGAACCCGCGTCCGGGACGAAGAAGAGCGACGTCGACCAGAGCCTGCGCTGCGGTCCGGTGCTGTTCGTCGACGGCGACCCGGCACAGCAGTACCTCTCGGTCACCACGACCAGCACCCGCGCCGGCGGCAAGGTCGAGCTCAAGCCCCAGCCCATCGCCGACGACGCCGACCCGGCCGCGGTGCCGGCGACGATCACCCTGAGCCGGCCCGACGGCAAGACCGCGCCGGCCGGCAACGGCGGGCTGAAGGTCCCCGACCCGCCGGCGGCCGACGCGAACGTGCTGACCACCGCCGAACTCGGCACGGCCGCGCCGCCGAAGTCGCTGGACAACGCGGTGATGGTCGCGAAGGACGTCAAGGTGACCCTCACCTCGGCCGGCGAGATCGAGCGCTACGGCACCGAGGACGAGGCCCGGTCCGCGCCGTCGGGCCAGCAGCTCATCGCGTTCCGGATCCTCTACGGCGCCGGCGACGTGTCCGGCAGCGGCTCCGCGAAGGCCACCCTGGTGGTCGGCGGCCAGTCTCGGACCGTCCCGCAGGCCGACAGCGGCGAGTACGTGGTCGCCGGTGTCCCGTCCTCCGGTGACGCGAAACTGCAACTGGTCGACGGCGGCGTCACCCAGACGCTCTCGGTGCCGGACGGGAAGCCGGGCGCGGGCAACATCCAGGTGCTGACCCGCAAACACCGCACGTCGTTCGCGCTCAAGACGTTCAGCGTTCCGGTGAAGGTCAGCAAGGGCAGCAGCTCGGCGAACCTGACGTTGCACGGCCGGGTCTCGATCGCCTCGCTCGACTACTGGATCCCCGCACACACGGACCAGCACGCGAGCAGCCCGAAGAACGGCATCTTGTCGATGAACCTGACGTACACGCGGACCGGGTCGAGCTCGACGTTCGGTTTCGACCCGCAGCTCGTCAAGCTGCACGCCGGCGGTAAGACCTACTCGGCCCGCAACGTCGCGGGCGCCGGCCGCATCGACAACGTGTTCGAGGTTCCGGCGTCGTTCACCAGCGGCACGGTGGTGATCAGCGGCAGCGAGAAGGCCTCGGGCATCACCCTGCGGATCACGAAGGCCACGTCCTTCACGCTCGACATCCCGGCGGGCTGAGCGCCGCCGGGGTCAGGCGCCGGGCACGATCCGGATGTCGCGCACCGCGCCGTCACCGAGCGCGGCGAGCGCCTCCTGGTAGGCGGTGCTCTCGTACGCCGTGCGGGCCGCCTCGACGGAGTCGAACCGGACGATCACGGTGCGCACGGCCTGCCCCGCCTCGTACACCTGCTCGGGCACACCGCGGGCGATGAAGGTGCCGCCGGCAGCTTCCAGTGCCGGGCGCGCGAGCCTGGCATACGCCTCGACCTTGGCCTCGTCGAGGATCTCCCGATACGCGCTGATCCAGTAGGCGGTCATCGCAGGAAGGTGTCGATCGCGACGGCGACGAAGACGAACGCCAGGTAGCTGTTGGACAGGTGGAACAGCGCCATCGCGGCCTTCGCGTCCATCCCGCGCACGGTGCCGCGATAGAGCCGGTACGCGGCGACGAGCAGCACCGCCCCGGCGCCCGCGGCGAGCACGCCGTAGACCCAACCGGTGGCGATCGGCCACAGCGCCAGCGAGGCGAGCACGGTCAGCCACGAGTAGACGACGATCTCGCCGGCCACCCGGCGCGGCGAGGCGACGACCGGCAGCATCGGCACCCCGGCCCGCGCGTAGTCGTCGCGGTAGCGCATGGCCAGCGCCCAGAAGTGCGGCGGCGTCCAGAAGAAGACGACCGCGAACAGCACGACCGGCGCCCAGGCCAGCGAGCCGGTGACCGCGGCCCAGCCGATCAGCACCGGCATGCAGCCCGCGGCGCCGCCCCACACGATGTTCTGCGCGGTGCGGCGCTTGAGGACCATCGTGTAGACGACGACGTAGAACGCGATCGCGAGCGCGCTGAGCCCGGCGGCGAGCAGGTTGGTGGCCGCGCCCATGAGCGTCACCGCGACCGCTCCGAGGACGAGCCCGAAGATCAGCGCCCCGCGCGGCGAGACGTCGTGACGGGCCAGCGGCCGGTGGCCGGTGCGGCGCATGACCGCGTCGATGTCGCGGTCGACGTAGCAGTTGAGCGCGTTGGCGCTGCCGGCGGCGAGCGTGCCGCCGACCAGCGTCGCGACCACGACCGTCCACTCGGGCAGTCCGCCCGCGGCCAGGATCATCGTCGGCAGCGTGGTGACGAGCAGCAGCTCGATGATCCGCGGCTTGGTCAGCGCGACGTAGGCGGCGAGCCGGCTCGGCCGGGCACGCACCCGCGTGCTGTGCGATTCCGGCGTGACCTGCGCGGCCCGCTTGGGCCGCCCCCTCGACCCGATGCGGCGCGCACCGGCGTCGGTCGGCGCGACGGGGGTCTGCGTCACCGGATCAGGGTAGCCGGACGGCGATCGCGACCCGAACGCAGGCTCAGCGCCCGGCCCGCCCGATATCCGGCAGGAAACGCTCTCGGACCCGGGTCCGATGTCGCTACGCTGGCCGTGGGTAGGAAAACTTCAGATCGCCGGCTCGAACACCCCATCTTCGAAGGGACCTGATCGTCCGTGACCGACTCCGAGGCTGACGTCAAGACGACGCATCCCGACTGGTGGACCGACCTCGACACGAAGGCGGTCGACACGGCCCGGCTGCTGGCCGCCGACGCCGTGCAGAAGGTCGGCAACGGCCACCCCGGCACCGCGATGAGCCTGGCCCCGCTCGCCTACCTGCTCTTCCAGCGAGTGATGCGCCACGACCCGACCGACCCGAACTGGGTCGGCCGGGACCGGTTCGTCCTGTCCAACGGCCACTCCTCCCTGACGCAGTACTGCCAGCTGTTCCTGTCCGGCTACGGCCTGGAGCTCGCCGACCTCGAGGCGCTGCGCACCTGGGGCTCGCTCACGCCCGGGCACCCCGAGTACGGCCACACCCTCGGCGTCGAGATCACCACCGGCCCGCTCGGCCAGGGCGTCGGCCAACGGCGTCGGCATGGCGATGGCGGCCCGCCGCGAGCGCGGCCTGCTCGACCCGGACGCCGCGCCGGGCGAATCGCCGTTCGACCACTACATCTACGTGATCGCCGGCGACGGCTGCATGGAGGAGGGCGTGTCCGGCGAGGCGTCCTCGCCTGGCCGGGCACCAGCAGCTCGGCAACCTGATCCTGTTCTACGACGACAACCACATCTCGATCGAGGACGACACCGCCGTCGCGTTCAGCGAGGACGTGCTCAAGCGCTACGAGGCCTACGGCTGGCACACCCAGCGCGTCGACTCCGGCGAGGACGTCGTCGCGCTCGAGGAGGCGATCGACGCCGCCAAGGCGAGTCACCGACAAGCCGTCGATCATCGCGGTGCGCACCATCATCGGCTGGCCGGCGCCGACCAAGCAGAACACCGGCAAGGCCCACGGGCTCGGCGCTCGGCGAGGACGAGATCCGCGCGACCAAGGAGATCCTCGGCTTCGACCCGGACGTCCACTTCGACGTCGACGCCGACGTCCTCGCGCACGCCCGGCAGGTCGTGGAGCGCGGCCGCGACGCGCACGGCGAATGGCAGACCGAGTTCGAGGCCTGGGCCGCGGCGAACCCGGAGCGCGCCGGCGCTGCTCGACCGGATGGCCGCCGCGGCAGCTGCCCGACGGCTGGACCGACGCGCTGCCGGTCTTCCCGACCGAGAAGGACGGCAAGGCCAACGCGGTGTCCACCCGCGCCGCGTCGGGCAAGGTGCTCGACCGCGCTCGCCGACGTGCTGCCCGAGCTGTGGGGCGGCTCGGCCGACCTCGCCGAGAGCAACAACACCACGATGGAGGGCGAGCCGAGCTTCATCCCCGCCGAGCACCAGACCAAGACTTGGACGCGGCGGCCCGTACGGCCGCACGCTGCACTTCGGCATCCGCGAGCACGCGATGGGCGCGATCATGAACGGCATCACGCTGCACGGCGGCACCCGCGTCTACGGCGGCACGTTCCTGGTGTTCAGCGACTACATGCGCCCGCCGGTGCGGCTGGCCGCGCTGATGAAGCTGCCGGTCGATCTACGTGTGGACGCACGACTCGATCGGCCTCGGCGGGGACGGCCCGACCCACCAGCCGATCGAGCACCTCGCCGCGCTGCGCGCGATCCCCGGCCTCGACGTCGTGCGCCCGGCGGACGCGAACGAGACCGCGGTGTGCTGGCAGCGCCACGCTGGAGCACACCGACCGGCCCGGCCGGCCTGGCGCTGTCGCCGGCAGAACCTGCCGGTGCTCGACCCGGCCGAAGGTCGGTCGACGCCGGCGAAGGGCGGCTACGTCCTCGAGGAGGCGCTCGACGGGCCTGCCCGCAGGTGATCCTGATCGCCACCGGCTCGGAGGTCTCGCTCGCGCTGGCGGCCCGCGAGCGGCTCGAGGCCGAGGGCACGCCGACCCGGGTCGTCTCGATGCCGTGCGTGGAGTGGTTCCGCGCGCAGCCGCCGTCCTACCAGCAGCACCGTGCTGCCGCCCGACGTCAGGGCCCGGGTGAGCGTCGAGGCCGGCGTGCCGCAGGGCTGGCGCGAATCGTCGGCGACGCTGGCGAGATCGTCGCGCATCGACCACTTCGGTGCCAGCGCCGAGGGCGACGTGCTGTTCGAGCAGTTCGGCTTCACCCCGGACCGCGTCGTCGCGGCCGCGCACGCGGCGACTGGAACGCGGCCGGGCTCATCCGCGGCTGACCACTCACCGGCACCTGACGATCGAAGGAGACCGATCATGAGTGACGCACTCGCCGACCTGTCCGCGCAGGACGTGTCGATCTGGCTCGACGACATCAGCCGCGAACGGCTGCGCACCGGCAACCTGCAGGAGCTCATCGACGGCAAGCACGTCGTCGGCGTCACGAGCAACCCGACGATCTTCCAGAAGGCGCTGGAGAAGGGCGACGCCTACGACGAGCAGGTCCGCGACCTCGCGGTGCGCGGAGATCGCCATCGACGAGCGCCGTCCGCTACCTCACGACCTACGACATCCGCTGGGCCTGCGACGTGCTGCGGCCGGTGTACGACGCCACCGACGGCCAGGACGGCCGGGTGTCGCATCGAGGTCGACCCGCGGCTGGCCCACGAGACCGAGCAAGACCACCGCCGAGGCCAAGGGCGCTGTGGTGGCTGGTCGACCGGCCCGAACGTGATGATCAAGATCCCGGCCACCGAGGCCGGGCCTGCCGGCGATCACCGCGGCCACCGCCGACGGCATCAGCGTCAACGTCACGCTGATCTTCGGCCTGGACCGCTACGACGCGCGTGATGGACGCCTACCTGACCGGCCTGGAGCAGGCCAAGGCCACCGGCATCGACCTGTCGACGATCCGCTCGGTCGCGTCGTTCTTCGTCTCCCGCGTCGACACCGAGATCGACAAGCGGCTGGACAAGATCGGCACCGACGAGGCCAAGGCGTTGCGCGGCAAGGCCGGCATCGCCAACGCCCGGCTGGCCTACGAGCGCTACGAGCAGGTGTTCGGCTCGCGACCGGTGGCAGGCCCTCGAGGCCGCCGGCGCGAACACGCAGCGCCCGCTGTGGGCCTCCACCGGCGTCAAGGACCCGGCCTACGACGACACGATGTACGTCGTCGATCTGGTCGCCCCGAACACGGTCAACACGATGCCGGAGGCACGCTGGACGCGGTCGCCGACCACGGCCTGATCCGCGGCGACGCGATCGCCGGCACGTACGACGCACGCCCAGCAAGGTGATCGACGACCTGGCCGCGATCGGCATCGACTACGACGACGTCGTCGAGGTGCTCGAGGCCGAGGGCGTGCAGAAGTTCGAGGACTCCTGGACGCCAGCTCGCGGAGAGTGTGCACGGCCAGCTCGACGCCGCCGGAAAGTGACCGGCGGACCATCACGCGACTGAGGCGGGTTGCATGAGCGAAACGCAAGCACCCGAGGCTCAGGCATCGGACGACGGAGGCGACCTGCAGGCCCATCCGGCACGTGAGGTTCCCGCGGACGCACCCAGCCCGCCCCACCGGAAACGGTGGCCGACGACCTCGGCTCGAGCCGCAATCCGGCCGCCGTCGGCCCGGCCCTGTCCGACCTCGGCGCCGACGGCAGCAACCCGCTGCGCGACCCGGCCGACCGCCGGCTGCCGCGGGTGCCGGAGCCCTGCGCGCTGGTCGTCTTCGGCGTCACCGGCGACCTGTCGCGCAAGAAGCTGATCCCGGCGATCTACGACCTGGCCAACCGCGGCCTGCTGCCCACCGACTTCGTGCTGCTCGGGTTCGCCCGCTCGCGACTGGGGCGACGGCGACTTCGAGGCGCTGGCCCGCAAGTCGCGCGAAGGAGCACGCGCGCACCGAGTGGAACGAGGAGGTCTGGCACCGGCTGGCCGGCAACATCCGGTTCGTCCAGGGCTCCTTCGACGACGACGACGCCTTCGACAGCTCGCCGAGGCGCTGGACGAGCTTGCGCGAGCGCACGGCATCAAGGGCAACGCCGCGTTCTACCTGTCGATCCCGCCGGCGCTGTTCCCGATGGTGCTCAAGCAGATGCAGCGCACCGGGATGGCCGACAACGAGCGCGGCCGGCGGCTGGCGCCGGGTCGTCGTCGAGAAGCCGTTCGGCCACGACCTGCCGTCCGCGCTCGAGCTCAACGGGCTGGTCGACGAGGTGTTCACCGGCCGACGACGTGTTCCGCATCGACCACTACCTGGGCAAGGAGACGGTCCAGAACCTGCTGGCGCTGCGCTTCGCCAACAAGCTGTTCGAGCCGATCTGGAACTCCAACTACGTCGACTCGGTGCAGATCACCATGGCCGAGGACGTCGGCATCGGCGGGCGCGCCGGCGTTCTACGACGCCACCGGCGCCGCGCGCGACGTGCTGCAGAACCACCTGCTGCAACTGCTCGCGCTGACCGCGATGGAGGAGCCGGTCGAGTTCTCCGCCGAGGCGATGCGCATCGAGAAGCTCAAGGTGCTGCGGGCGATCTCGCTGCCGAGCGACCTGCGAGCGCCTACGCCATCCGCGGCCAGTACGACCAGGGCTGGCTGGCCGGCGAGCGGGCGGTCGGCCTACCGCGACGAGGACGGCATCCCCGACGACTCCGACACCGAGACCTACGCCGCGGTCCGGCTTCGGGGTCGAGACCCGGCGCTGGGCCGGGGTGCCGTTCTACCTGCGCACCGGCAAGCGGCTGCCGCGCCGCGTCACCGAGATCGCGGTGCTGTTCAAGAAGGCGCCGCACCTGCCGTTCAGCCAGACCGACACCCAGGAGCTCGGCCACAACCAGCTCGTGATCCGGGTGCAGCCCGACGAGGGCGTCACGCTGAAGTTCGGCTCCAAGGTGCCGGGCAGCGCGATGGAGGTCCGCGACGTCGCGATGGACTTCCTCTACGGCGAGGCGTTCACCGAGTCCTCCCCCGAGGCCTACGAGCGGCTGATCCTCGACGTGCTGCTCGGCGACGCGACGCTGTTCCCGCGCAACGACGAGGTCGAGGCGTCCTGGCGGGTGATCGACCCGCTGGAGGAGTTCTGGGCCGGCCAGCCGCCGTACCTGTACCGGGCCGGCGAGTGGGGCCCGAAGGCGGCCGACGAGATGCTCGCCCGCGACGGCCGACGCGACCGTGGAGGCGAGCCGTGAGAGATGACCATGACACGCTGTGGGACACCACCGGCACCGCCGTCGTCAAGGCGCTGGCCGCCGAGCGGCGCACCGGCGGCGCGGTCACCAGCGGCAACGCGCTGACCCTGGTCGTGGTCACCGACGAGCACCGAGGCCGAGGAGGCCGAGGAGGCCGCGACCATCGCCGCGAGCAAGCACCCGATGCGCATGCTGATGGTCATCCGCCGCCAATCGACGCGCCCGGTGCCCCGCCTGGACGCCGAGGTCCTGATCGGCGGCCGGCTCGGCCCCGGCGAGGCGGTGGTGCATGCGCATGTACGGCCGGCTGGCGCTGCACGCCGAGTCGGTGACGCTGCCGCTGCTCGCGCCCGACGCGCCGGTCGTCACCTGGTGGCACAGCGAGGCCGCCCGAGCGCATCGCCTACGACCCGCTGGGCGTCTTCGCCGACCGCCGGATCACCGACGTCGCCAGGATGCCCGACCCGTGCGGCGGCGCTGCAGCCAGCGCGCCGAGGACTTCGCGCCCGGCGACACCGACCTGGCCTGGACCCGGCTCACGCCGTGGCGGGCCGCGCTCGCCTCGGCGTTCGACGGCGCCCGGGCACAGGCCACCTCGGCGGCGATCTACGCCGGCGACGCCGACCCGTCGGCCCAGCTGCTGGCCGGCTGGCTGGCGTCGCGGCTGGGTCTCGACGTCACCATCGAGGGCACCGACGACGAACCGATCCGCAGCGTCGAGATCGCCTTCTCCGACGGCAAGACCACCAAGGCCACGATCGAGGGCAACAATCTGGTGCTGCGCCGCGAGGGCCAGCAGGACTCGTTCGCGCCGTTCGGCGAGCGGTCGCTGGGCGAGCTGCTGGCCGAGGAACTGCGCCGCCTCGACCACGACCAGGTCTACGCCGCGGCGCTCGCCGACGCGACCGGTAGTGACGGGCTCGAGGACCGCTCGCCGTTCCGCACCCACATCTGGCACGACCCGGCCGAGGCCGAGGCAGCCGGTGCGGCGGCCTCGGCGGCATCGGAGGCCTCGTGAGGTCCGTGCCCGAGGTCGTCGTCGAGGACTCCGCGGCGCAGCTGGCCGAGTGCACGGCCGCCCGCACCGTTGAGACGCTTGCCGCGGCGCTCGCGCAGCGCCCGGCAGCGCATCTCGTCGTCACCGGCGGCGGCATCCTGGAGGCGGTGCTCGACGCGATCGGCCGCTCGGCCGGTGACACCGGCGACGTCGACTGGAGCCGGGTGCACGTGTGGTGGGGTGACGAGCGCTACGTGCCGGCCGACTCCGACGAGCGCAACGACAAGGCCGCGTTCGCCACCGGCTTCGGCTCGCTGGCGTTCGACGAGGCGAACCTGCACCGGATGCCTGCGGCCGACGCAGGATTCGGCGACGACGTCGAGGCCGCGGCCGACTCCTACTCCGCCGAGTTGGCAAATGCAGCCGACTCCGGTGACGACGCTGCGGTCCCGCACTTCGACCTCGCCCTGATCGGCATCGGCCCCGACGGCCACTGCTGCTCGCTGTTCCCCGGCCACCCGGGCCTGTCCGAGCTCGACACCGCGGCGATCGCGGTGCACGACTCCCCCAAGCCGCCGCCCACCCGCATCTCGCTGTCGTTCACCGGCCTCGACGCCGCCAACGAGATCTGGTTCGTGGTCGCCGGCGACGGCAAGGCCGACGCCGTCGCCCGCGCGCTCGGCGGCGCCGACCGCGACGAGGTCCCCTCGGCCGGCCCGCGCGGCCGCAACCGCACGCTGTGGCTGCTCGACGCCGCCGCCGCAGCGAAGCTGCCCCCCTGATCGACCCAAAATGAGACAGCCGACCACCCCCCTATCCTTGACTGATTCCAGAAAGGCGCGCCATACTGCGGGGGTGGCCAGCACCATGGACTTCGAGCACCTGCTGCGCGGGGCGGCCCTGCGGGTGACCCGCCCGCGGGTGGCGGTGCTGGCCGCGGTGCACGACCATCCGCACGCCGACACCGACTCGATCATCGCGGCGGCGCGAAGCGATCTCGGCGAGGTGTCCCACCAGGCCGTCTACGACGTGCTGCGCGCGCTGACCGACGCCGGCCTGGTGCGCCGCATCCAGCCCGCCGGGCTCGGTGGCCCGCTACGAGTCGCGGGTCGGCGACAACCACCACCACGTCGTGTGCCGCGTCGTGCGGCGTCATCGCCGACGTCGACTGCGCCGTCGGCGACGCGCCGTGCCTGACCGCGTCCGACGACCACGGCTTCGCTGATCGACGAGGCCGAGGTCATCTACTGGGGCCTGTGCCCCGACTGCTCCACGCGCCGACCAACCAACCAGCATCCTGCAGTAATCCCCCGATCCCGAAAGGATTCCCGTGTCTGAGCACCACCACGACGCCGTCGTCGGAGACATGAACTCGGAGGAGAGCGAGGGCCAGTGCCCGGTCGCGTCCGGCCGCCTCAACCGACCCGACCGAGGGCGGCGGCAACCGCGACTGGTGGCCGAACCAGCTCAACCTGAAGATCCTGCGCAAGCACCCGGCCGTGGCCGAACCCGATGGGCGAGGACTTCGACTACGCCGCCGCGTTCAGCGCCCTCGACCTCGACGCGCTGGAGCGCGACATCGACGCGGTGCTGACCACCTCGCAGGACTGGTGGCCGGCCGACTTCGGCCACTACGGCCCGTTCATGATCCGGATGGCCTGGCACAGCGCCGGCACCTACCGGATCAGCGACGGCCGCGGCGGCGCCGGCGCCGGCAGCAGCGCTTCGCCCCGCTCAACAGCTGGCCGGACAACGGCAACCTCGACAAGGCCCGCCGGCTGCTGTGGCCGGTCAAGAAGAAGTACGGCCGCAAGCTCTCCTGGGCCGACCTGATGATCTTCGCCGGCAACTGCGCGCTGGAGTCGATGGGCTTCAAGACCTTCGGCTTCGCCGGCGGCCGCGCCGGACGTCTGGGAGCCCGACGAGGACGTCTACTGGGGCCCGGAGGACGACCTGGCTCGGCGACGAGCGCTACACCGGCGACCGCGAGCTGGAGAACCCGCTGGCCGCCGTGCAGATGGGCCTCATCTACGTCAACCCGGAGGGCCCGAACGGCAACCCGGACCCGCTCGCCGCGGCCCGCGACATCCGCGAGACGTTCCGCCGCATGGCGATGAACGACGAGGAGACCGTCGCGCTGATCGCCGGCGGGCACACCTTCGGCAAGACCCACGGCGCGGCCGACCCCGAGCAGTACGTCGGCCCCGAGCCCGAGGGCGCGCCGCTCGAGGAGCAGGGCCTCGGCTGGAAGAACACGCTTCGGCAGCGGCAAGGGCGGCGACGCGATCACCAGCGGCCTCGAGGTCACCTGGACCGCCACGCCGACCCAGTGGGGCAACGGCTTCTTCGAGAACCTGTTCGGCTACGAGTGGGAGCTGACCAAGAGCCCGGCCGGCGCGCAACCAGTGGGCGGCCGAAGGACGGCGCGGGCGCCGACACGGTCCCGGACCCGGACGGCTCGCCGAACAAGCGCAGCGCCGACGATGCTGACCACCGACCTGTCGCTGCGCTTCGACCCGGTCTACGAGCCGATCTCGCGGCGCTTCCACGAGCACCCGGACGAGTTCGCCGACGCGTTCGCCCGGGCCTGGTTCAAGCTGACCCACCGCGACATGGGCCCGATCCAGCGCTACCTCGGCCCGCTGGTCCCGCAGGAGGCGCTGATCTGGCAGGACCCGGTGCCCGCGGTCGACCACGAGCTGGTCGACGCCGCCGACATCGCCGCGCTCAAGGCGCAGATCCTCGCCTCCGGCCTGTCGGTCGCCGCAGCTGGTGTCGACCGCCTGGGCGTCGGCCTCGACGTTCCGCGGCAGCGACAAGCGCGGCGGCGCCAACGGCGCGCGCATCCGCCTCGAGCCGCAGAACGGCTGGGAGGTCAACGACCCCGACCGAGCTGGCCCAGGTGCTGCGGACGCTGGAGGGGATCCAGGAGGCGTTCAACGGCAGACGGCGGCGCAGGTCTCGCTCGCCGACCTGATCGTGCTCGGCGGCTGCGCCGCGGTCGAGCAGGCCGCCAAGGACGGCCGGCGTCGCGGTCACGGTGCCGTTCACGCCGGGCCGCACCGACGCGTCGCAGGAGCAGACCGACGTCGAGTCGTTCGCCGCGCTCGAGCCGACCGCCGACGGGTTCCGCAACTACCTCGGCAAGGGGCACCGGCTGCCGGCCGAGTACCTGCTGGTCGACCGGGCGAACCTGCTGACCCTGAGCGCGCCCGGAGATGACCGTGCTGGTCGGCGGCCTGCGCGTGCTGGGCGCGAACTACCAGCGGTCGTCGCTCGGCGTCCTCACCGACCGCCCGGGCACGCTGACCAACGACTTCTTCGTCAACCTGCTCGACCTGGGCACGACGTGGACGCCGACGTCGGAGGACGCCGAGACCTTCGAGGGCCGCGACGCCTCGCGGTGCGGTGAAGTGGACCGGCAGCCGGGTCGACCTGGTCTTCGGCTCGAACTCCGAGCTGCGGGCGCTCGCCGAGGTCTACGCGAGCGACGACGCCAAGGAGAAGTTCGTGCACGACTTCGTCGCCGCCTGGGACAAGGTGATGAACCTCGACCGGTTCGACATCTGATCGACGCGCCCGCGCGAGTTGTCCGCGCTGCGTGTCGTCATACGTTCATCCAGCGCGGACAACTGTGGTCGTGCGGCCGGTGTCACCGGTGCCAGGACAGGCCGCCGTCGGTGCTGCGGTAGACCTGCTCCTGCACGACACAGCCGCTCTTGCCGGTACAGGCGTTCGTCTCGAGGACCGCGCGCCCGGACCGGGCGCCGTCGAAGGCGACGGTGGCCGCGCCGCGGGGCAGCCCGGCCGTCGAGAACCGGCGGGTGCCCGCGGCGCTCCAGGACGTCGTGGTGCCGGCCGGGTCGAGGACGAGCAGCCGGGTGCCGTCGGCGCTGGCGGTGGCCACGGCCACGCCGGCGCCGAGCGGCGCAACGATCGGCACGGTCGTGCGGGCCCGGAAGTGCCGGCCGTCGACCGAGGTGTACAGCACCACCGACGCATCCGCCGCGTCGTGACGGGTCACCGGCACGGCGAGCGAGCCGTCGCGCAGCGCGATCGGTGTGCCGATCGTCGGGGCGCTCGCGCTGACCTCGCGGGGCGTCACCGGCGCGCCGGCGATCGGCACCGCGGTCCAACCGCCGGCGGCCGTGTGCTCTTGCAGTTGCGAGTCCAGCGGGCCACCAGCGCGCCACTGCGTGCCGTGCCAGCTGACCGGCGCCGTCGCGGCGGCGACGGTCTCGGCGGCCGTGACGCTGGCCGCCGGCGCCGCCAAGCGCGCGCAACGCGCCGTCGTACTCACACTCGACCGCACGCCGAACACCGGACCGTCACTGCACCGGCTGTCGATGTTGAGGGTCACGTGGTTGTAGGTCGCGTTGTGGCCGCCGAGGTACTGCTTGTGCCGCTGGTTGTGGATCCAGTGACGCGCCGGCACGCAGCTCAGCGAACCGGTCGACGGGATGCCGTCCCAGTCCGCGCCGTCGATGAAGTCCGGCTTGTGAGTGATGGCGGCGAAGTCGTCGATGTAGCCGCCGCAGACCGAGGTGTAGACGCCGGCAGACTGCGCCGGGGCCACATGCAGCTGCGCGACCCAGCCGTCGACGAAGGACTTCGTGGCCGCCCGGCACGAGGCCGTATCGACCGACGGCGATTCGACGTCGAGATCGATCGGCACGCTGCTCACCGACGACAGCGAGCGCCACGCGTTGTACGCCGCGAGCGCCTCCGCCTTGCCCTGCGCATACGCCGTCGTCGTGGTGCGGCTGAAGTAGGCTGCCTGCCCGCTGGTGCAGGGGTTCTGCCGGCCGACCCAGATGGGGAGTAGGTCCCAGCCCATCGTCAGCATGTGGCTGACCCAGGTGCGGGTGAGGTTCGGCTGCGCGCAGGCCCGGTCCGACCCGCCGATGTAGACGCCCCAGTACGAATACGGGGTGTTCGTCCAGAACGCGCGCATCTGGGCCTCGCTCGGCGCCGTGCAGGTGTCCGCGCCATACCCGGTGAGCTTCACCGTGCCCGCGGCCGATGCCGGCTCGACGGCCCCCGTTGGCACCACAGTCGGTACTACGACCGCAACCGCGGTGCCCAGCACGAGCGCAGCAACGAACCTGACCAAGCGCAGGGGGCCGCGTCTCATAGCCGACAACTTAGACCGCGGTCACGTTGCGTAACGCCGCGCCTCGCAAGACGACGTTGACGCGCCGCGCCAGAGTCGCGCGATCCGTCGCGGTCGGTGCCATGCTGCCCCAGGCAGTCGTGGCGCTGCCGAGTCGGAAGGAGTCCGCGATGAGCCCGCGCCGGTTGATCGAACTGACCCGCCAGGAGCGGCGCCGTGCCATCTTTCGTTCGTTGGTGCGCAGCCTCGTGTCCTGCGCCGCGATCATCACCATGTACTTCCTGCTGCCGCTCGACGACCATGACATCGACGTCGGGGCGGTGCTGACCCTGATCGCCGGGGCGGTGCTGTTCGTCGTCGTCCTCTGGTGGCAGTTCCGGCGCGTCCTGCATGCGGATCTGCCGCAGTTGCAGGCATTCGAGGCGGTGATCGTATCGGTGCCGCTGTTCGTCGTCGTCTACTCGGCCACCTACCTGGTGATGTCGCACCTGAACCACGCGAGCTTCAGCGAACGCCTCGACCACACGAGCAGTCTGTACTTCACCGTCGTCACGCTCGGCACGGTCGGTTACGGGGATATCGCGCCGAGGACCCACGTCGCGCAGATGATCGTGTCGTCACAGGTGCTGCTGGACCTCGCCCTGCTCGCGCTGCTGGTGCGCGCGTTCATGGAGGTCACCCGTCGGCAGCTCTCGAAGGACGACCCGCCGAAGGCGCCGGGCCAGACCTGACTCGTCAGCTCTCGCCGCGGCGGGCGCGCAGCCGGGCCAGCGCCTCTTCGAGGATCGCGGCGCCGTCCTCGTCGCTGCGACGCTCCTTCACGTAGGCCAGGTGGGTCTTGTACGGCTCGTTGCGCGGTGCGTTGGGCGGGGTCTCGGACTGCGCGCCCGGCCGGGAAGCCGCACCGCGGGCAGTCCCAGGTGTCGGGCAGCGGCGCGTCGACCGCGAACGCCGGGCGCACCTCATGCCCGTTCGCGCAGAAGAACGACACGAACTGGCGCGGCGCGGTCTCGCCCCGCTCGTTCTCGCCCATCGGCCCGGCGCCTACCCGGCTGCCGCGAATCGCACTGCCACCTGCCATGCGTGTCTCCTGTCCGTTGGCCGCTGCGCCGAGTAGGTCCGAGGCTTGGTGACGCGGCGTCAGGCCGTGTTCTTGTACAGCAGGCGAGCCCGACGATGCAGATCGCCCAGACCGAACCCGCGATGACGGTCAACCGGTCGAGGTTTCGTTCCACGACCGACGACCCGGACAGGCTGGAGTAGAACGAGCCGCCGAGCATCGACGACAGGCCGCCGCCCTTTCCGCGGTGCAGCAGCACCAGCACGATGAGCAGCAGGCTCGTGATGATCAGCACGATCTGCAAGGTGAGAATCATGTCCCGGGACGGTTCCTGTTTCGCGTGACGGTGCGGGTGGTGTTGCCGGTCAAGGTTACCTGGCCGAAGGTCGAGGGGTGGCAACGCCTCAGTTGTGCCGGCCAGCCCGCGCCGTCTGCCCGGCGGCATCGCAGATCGCCGCGAACTCGTCCGGCGTCGAGGCTCGCGCCGCCGACGAGCGCGCCGTCGATGTCGGGCTGGGCGACGATCTCGGCCGCGTTGGCGGCCTTCACCGACCCGCCGTACAGGATCCGGACGCCGGCCGCGAGGTCCGCGGAGTAGCGCTCGCCGAGCCGCCGCGGATCGCCGCGCAGACCTCCTGCGCGTCCTCGGGCGTGGCCACCTTGCCGGTGCCGATCGCCCAGATCGGCTCGTAGGCGATCACCATGGTCTCGACCTGGTCGGCGGTCACGCCGGCGAGCGCGCCGTCGAGCTGGGCAGTGCAGTGCGCCAGCGTGCCCGCCGGCCTCGCGGACCTCGAGCGACTCGCCGACGCACAGGATCGGGCGTGAGCCCGTTGCGGAACGCGGCGACGACCTTGGCGTTGACGAGCGCGTCGTCCTCGTGGTGGTACTCGCGGCGCTCGGAGTGCCCGACGAGGACATAGCTGCAGCCGAGCTTGGCCAGCATCGGGCCGCTGATATCGCCGGTGTAGGCGCCGGAGTCGTGCGGCGACAGATCCTGCGCGCCGTACCGGATCAGCAGCCTGTCGCCGTCGATCAGCGTCTGCACGCTGCGGATGTCGATGAACGGCGGCAGGACCACCACCTCGGCCGCGGCGAGTCTGCTCCGGCGTCAGGCTGAACGCGAGCTTCTGGGTCAGCGCGATCGCCTCGAGGTGGTTGAGGTTCATCTTCCAGTTGCCGGCGATCAGCGGACGGCGCCCGCTCGGCGGCATTGGCGCAGGCGGCGCTGGGTGCCCGTCGGCCACGTCAGACCTCTTCCAGAACGGCGACGCCCGGGCAGCGTCCTTGCCCTCGAGGTACTCCAGCGACGCGCCGCCGCCGGTCGAGATGTGGCCGAACGCGTTCTCGTCGAGGCCGAGCGCGCGCACGGCGGCCGCCGAGTCGCCGCCGCCGACGACGCGACAGCCCGGCGACCGCCGCCACCGCCTCGGCGACGCCCTTCGTGCCGGCCGCGAACGGCGCGACCTCGAAGACGCCCATCGGCCCGTTCCAGAAGACCGTCTGCGGCGTCGGCCAGCGCGGCGGCGAACGCCTCGACCGACTCCGGGCCGATGTCCAGGCCCTTGCCGCCGGCCGGGATCGCGTCGGCAGCGACGACCTGCGGTCGGCGCGTCGGCGGCGACCTCGGCGGCCACCACGATGTCGGTCGGCAGCACGATCTTGTCGCCGGCCTCGGCGAGCAGCCGCTGGCAGGTGTCGATCTGGTCGGCCTCGAGCAGCGAGTCGCCGACCTCGTGGCCCTGCGCGGCCAGGAAGGTGAAGCACATGCCGCCGCCGACGAGCAGCCGGTCGACCTTGGGCAGCAGCGACTCGATGACGGCCAGCTTGTCGCTGACCTTCGACGCCGCCGAGCACGACGACGTAGGGCCGCTCCGGCGTCGCCGGTGAGCCTGCCGCAGCACCGACGAGCTCGTCGCGCGACGAGGTCGCCGCAGTAGTGCGGCAGCAGCTTGGCGACGTCGTACACCGAGGCGTGCTTGCGGTGCACCGCGCCGAACGCGTCGTCGACGAACGCGCCGCCGTCGTCCTCGCCGCCGGTCAGAAACGCCAGGCAGCGGGCGAACTCGGCACGCTCGCGCGTCGTCCTTGCTCGTCTCGCCCGCGTTGAACCGGACGTTCTCCAGCAGCAGCAACTCGCCGTCCTTGAGCTCGCCGGCGAGCAGCCGCGCGCTCTCGCCGACGGTGTCGAGCGCGAACTCGACCGGCCGGCCCAGCAGCTGGGCGAGCCGGTCGGCGACCGGCCCGAGCGAGTACTGCGGGTCGGGCTCGCCCTTGGGCCGGCCCAGGTGCGCGGTGACGATCACCCGCGCACCGTGGTCGAGCAGCTTCGTCAGGACCGGCAGCGACGCACGGATGCGCCCGTCGTCGGTGACCCGCTCCGTCGCCGTCGAGCGGGACGTTGAGGTCGCGAGCGGACGAGGACGCGCCGCCCGTTGACGCCGCCGTCGTGCCGAGCAGGTCGTCGAGGGTGCGCATCGTGCGGCTAGAGCGACGCGCCGACGAGACCGACGAGGTCGACGAGCCGGTTCGAGTAGCCCCACTCGTTGTCGTACCAGCCGACGACCTTGACCTGGTTGCCGATCACCTTGGTCAGGCCGGCGTCGAAGATGCACGAGGCCGGGTCGGTGACGATGTCGGAGCTGACGATCGGGTCCTCGGTGTAGGTCAGGATGCCCTTGAGCGGGCCGTCGGCCGCGGCCTTGTAGGCCGCCTTGACCTCGTCGACGCGTCGCCGCCGTGCCGACGCGTGACGGTGAGGTCGGTGGCCGAGCCGGTCGGGACCGGCACCCGCAGCGCGTAGCCGTCGAGCTTGCCCTTGAGCTGCGGCAGCACGAGCCCGATCGCCTTCGCCGCACCGGTCGATGGTCGGGACGATGTTGAGCGCCGCCGCGCGGGCCCGGCGCAGGTCCTTGTGCGGGCCGTCCTGCAGGTTCTGGTCCTGCGTGTAGGCGTGGATCGTGGTCATCAGGCCGCGCTCGATGCCGAACGGCGTCGTCGAGCACCTTGGCCAGCGGGCCGAGGCAGTTCGTGGTGCAGGACGCGTTGGAGATGATGTGTGTGCTTGGCTGGGTCGTACGTCGCCGTCGTTGACGCCCATGACGATCGTGACGTCCTCGTCGGTGGCCGGCGCGGAGATGATGACCTTCTTGGCGCCGGCGTCGACGTGCTTGCGCGCGTCGGCGGCCTTGGTGAAGAAGCCGGTCGACTCGATGACGACGTCGACGCCGAGGTCGCCCCACGGCAGGTTGGCCGGGTCGCGCTCGGCGAGGATCTTGATCGTCGTGACCGCCGACGCTGATGCCGTCGTCGGTGGCCCGGACCGTCGCCGGGAAGCGGCCGAGGATGCTGTCGTACTTGAGCAGGTGCGCCATCGTGGCCATGTCGCCGAGGTCGTTGGCGGCGACGATCTCGATGTCGGCGCCCGCGGCGCTGCACGGCGCGGAAGAAGTTGCGGCCGATCCGGCCGAAGCCGTTGATGCCCACACGAACGGTCACTGGTGCGACTCCTCGTACGTGGCTCGTCGGTCGCAGCTCGAAACTAGCTGGTGCGGCCTGACCGACGCCTAGTCGCCGGTACGGTGCGACTGACACCACTCGCGATGGTCAGATGCGCGACGGTCGCTACCTGGACTAGCGCCGGCGTGCAAACCGATCCGCGGTGACGCCGGGCCGTCACGGGCAGCCGAGCATCTCCGGGGTGACGGCCGACTCGGTGTCCGGGATGCCCAGGTCGGCGGCCCGCTTGTCGGCCATCGCCAGCAGGCGGCGGATCCGGCCGGCCACCGCGTCCTTGGTCATCGGCGGGTCGGAGAGCGCGCCGAGCTCCTCCAGCGAGGCCTGCTTGTGCTCGAGGCGCAGCCGCCCGGCCTGCAGCAGGTGCTCGGGCGCGTCGTCGCCGAGGATCTCCAGCGCCCGCTCGACCCGGGCGCCGGCGGCGACCGCGGCCCGCGCCGAGCGGCGCAGGTTCGCGTCGTCGAAGTTGGCCAGCCGGTTCGCGGTGGCCCGCACCTCGCGGCGCATCCGCCGCTCCTCCCAGGCCAGCACGCGACTCGTGCGCGCCGATGCGGGTGAGCAGCGCGCCGATCGCGTCGCCGTCGCGCACGACGACCCGGTCGCCGCCGCGCACCTCGCGGGCCTTGGCCGGTCACGCCGAGCCGGCGGCCCGACGCCGACCAGCGCCAGCGCCGCCTCGGCCGACGGGCAGGTGATCTCCAGCGAGCAGGCCCGGCCGGGCTCGGTCAGCGAGCCGTGCGCGAGGAACGCGCCGCGCCAGGCGGCCTCGGCGTCGCCGATGCCGCCGGCGACGACGTGGTGCGGCAGGCCCCGCACCGGACGGCCGCGCAGGTCGACCAGGCCGGCCTGGCGGGCCAGCCCCTCGCCGTCCTTGGTGACCCGGACGAGGTAGCGGCTGCCCTTGCGCAGCCCGCCGCCGGCGACGATCTGCACCTCGGAGCCGTGCCCGAAGACCTCGGCGATCTCCTTGCGCAGCCGCCGGGCCACCGAGCCGGTGTCGAGTTCGGCCTCGATGACGATGTGGCCGCCGACGAGGTGCAGCGCGCCGGCGAACCGCAGCATCGGTCGCGAGTCTCGGCCTTGCGGGCGGACGTCTTGGTGACCGGTACCCGGCTGAGTTCGTCCTTGACCGCAGCCGTCATCGCCATGCGCGGGTCCCTCCACCGTCGCCTCGACCTCGAGCTCGAGCACGCTCGCCGGTATGCGCGCGGCGCAGCCGCGACGGGTCGTGCCGCTCGGCGCTGTCGTCCGCGGCGAGCCTCAGACAGTACGAGACGCGCGCCGATCGCGTGCACGAAGCCGCTCGAGTTCGTCTGGATTCAGGCACGGCGTCGGCGTCGGCCACGACCGCGTCGATCGCGCAGTCCGCCGACGGTTCGCGCGTGCTGCTGCAGCACCTCGAGCAGCTCGTGCGGCGAGAAATCCGTCGGTCTCACCGGCCTGCGGCACGAGGTTGAGCATCACGACGACCTCGCGCCGGGTCGTCGCGATGCGCCGTGCCCAGCTCGCGCAGCAGCAGGTGCGGGATGACGCTGGTGAACCACGAGCCCGGGCCGAGCACGACCACGTCGGCCTCGCGCACGGCGTCGACCGCGGCGGCGCACGCCGGCGCGCCGGTGGGCAGCAGCCGGACCGACGCACCCGGCCCGGGCGTCGCCGCGATCGAGGACTGCCCGCGGATGCGCCGCGTGCGGGCCGGGTCGTCCGGGTCGAAGCGGTCGGCCTCGGCGATCAGGTCCAGCGGCACCGGGCTCATCGGCAGCACCCGGCCGACCGCGCCGACCAGCTCGGCCACCCGGGCGAGCGCCTGCGACCGGGTCGACGTCGCGTCCTCCAGCAGCCCGGTGAGCATGAGGTTGCCGACCGGATGCCCGGCGAGCGCGCCGGTGCCGCCGAAGCGGTGCTGCGAGCAGCTCGGCCCAGCGCGCGGTGCTCGGGGTCGGTGCCGGCCAGCGCGGTCGAGGGCCATCCGCAGGTCGCCGGGCGGCAGCACGTTCAGCTCGCGCCGGATCCGGCCGGACGACCCGCCGTCGTCGGCCACGGTGACGATCGCGGTGAGGTCGGTCGGTGAGCAGCCGCAGCGCCGACAAGCGACGGCGTGCAGGCCGTGCCCGCCGCCCAGGGCGCCATCCGCCGTCTGCGCTCGGCGCTCGGCTCGAGGCTCACTCACGGCCGAGGTCCCGGTGGACGACCGTGGCCCGCACCCCCATCGCCGCTCAGCCGGTCCGCGAGCTGCTGCGGCCATGACGACCGAGCGGTGCTTGCCGCCGGTGCAGCCGACCGCGAGCGTCAGGTAGTGCTTGCCCTCGCGGCGGTACCCGGCGCCGATGATCTCGCAGGATGTCCGTGTAGCGGTCGAGGAACTCCGCGGCACCTTGCTGGCCCAGGACGTAGTCGCGCACCTCGGTCGTCCTCGCCGGTCAGCTCGCGCAGCTCCGGGATCCAGTACGGATTGGGCAGGAACCGGACGTCGACGACGAGGTCGGCGTCGACCGGCAGGCCGTACTTGTAGCCGAACGAGACGCACCGTGGCGCGCAGTCGGGCGCGCCGCCGAGCGCGCCGTCGCCGGCGAACGCCGACTCGATGGCCCGGCGCAGCTCGTGCACCGACCGGTCGCTGGTGTCGATGACGAGGTCGGCCTCGTCGCGCAGCCCGCCGAGCAGCGCGCGCTCGGCCGTCGATGCCGTCGACCAGCCGGCCGTCGCCCTGCAGCGGATGCGCGCGCCGGACGTTCTCGAACCGGCGGACCAGCACGTCGTCGCGGGCCTCCAGGAACAGCACGCGCGGGCGCATGCCGCCGGTCGGCGAGGTCGAGGATGACCGCGCGCAGGTCGGTGGAGAAGGCCCGGCTGCGGACGTCCATGACGACGGCGATGCGGGTGATCGCGCCCTGGCTGTGGCTGCCGAGGTCGACCATCGTGCCGATCAGCTCCGGCGGCAGGTTGTCGACGACGAAGTAACCCGAGGTCCTCCAGGCACTTCGCCGCGGTGCTGCGCCCGGCGCCGGACAGCCCGGTGACGACGACGGTCTCGAGCGCGCCCGTCGTGGCCGGCACTCTGCGCTGTCCGCCTTCGCGCGAGCGCTCATCGCCCGCTCGGTCCGATCGTCGTCGCCAGCGGCGCCTGCGATGCTCCCTCGCTCCAGCACCTCCCCGGTGGTGACGTTGACGGCCGGCACCGCGGCGGACTCGGCGTCGGCGGCCAGCGCGGCGACGATCGCCTCCGCGGTCGCCGGCCCGATGCCGGGCACCTCGACGCATGTCGTCGACCGTCGCCGCCCGCAGCCGTTTGAGCGAGCCGAACGTGCGCAGCAGCGCCTTGCGGCGGGTCTCGCCGAGCCCGGGGATGCCGTCGAGCGCCGAGGTCGTCATCGCCTTGGAGCGCTTCTGCCGGTGGTAGGTGATCGCGAAGCGGTGCGCCTCGTCGCGGACCCGCTGCAGCAGGTACAGCCCCTCGGAGGTGCGCGGCAGGATCACCGGGTACTGCTCGCCGCGGCAGCCAGACCTCCTCCAGCCGCTTGGCCAGCCCGACGAGCGCGACGTCGTCGATGCCGAGCTCGTCGAGCACCGCCTGCGCCGCGGCGACCTGCGGCGCGCCGCCGTCGACGACCAGCAGGTTCGGCGGGTAGGCGAACTTGCGCGGCCGCCCGGTGGTCGGGTCGATGCCCGGCGGGCCGTCGGCCTCCGCGGCCTCGGCCGCCGGGTCGGCGTCGGCGTCGCGCCGACGCCACCTGCTCGTCGAGGTAGCGGGCGAACCGGCGCCGCACGACCTCGGCGATCCAGTCGGTGTCGCCGGTGCCCTCGCGCATCGCGAACCGGCGGTACTCGCTCTTGCGGGCCAGGCCGTCCTCGAACACGACCATGCTGGCGACCACGTTGGTGCCCTGCACGTGGCTGATGTCGAAGCACTCGATGCGCAGCGGCGACGTCGGCAGCCCGAGCGCGTCCTGCAGCTCGCCCAGCGCCCGCGACCGCGCGGTGAGGTCGGACGCGCGCTTGAGCTTGTGCTGGGTGAGCGCCTGCGCGGCGTTGCGTGCGACGGTCTCGAGCAGCGCCCGCTTGTCGCCGCGCTGCGGCACCCGCATGCGCGACCCGGCTGCCGCGCCGCTCGCTGAGCCATCGGCCAGCGCGTCGGCGTCGTCGGGCAGCTCCGGCACCAGCACCTCGCGCGGGATGCTCGTCGCTCGTCGTCGCGTCGACTCGCCGTCCGTAGAACTGGGTGACGAACTGCTCGACCAGATCGCCGGTGGTCATCGTCGTCGAGCCTTGTCGACGACCCAGCCGCGCTGGCCGCGCACCCGCCCGCCGCGCACGTGGAACACCTGCACGGCGGCCTCGAGCTCGTCCTCGGCGAACGCGACGACGTCGGCGTCGGTGCCGTCGCCGAACACCACCGCCTGCTTCTCCATCGCGCGGCGCAGCGCCTCGAGGTCGTCGCGCAGCCGGGCGGCCCGCTCGAACTCGAGATTCGCGCTGGCCTCGGCCATCCGCCGTTCGAGGCGCTTCATCATCAGGTCGGTCTTGCCGGCCATGAAGTCGCAGAAGTCGTCGACGATCGCGCGGTGCTCCTCGGCGGTGACCCGGCCGACGCACGGCGCGCTGCACTTGCCGATGTAGCCGAGCAGGCACGGCCGGCCGACCTGGCCGGCGCGCTTGAACACGCCGGCCGAGCAGGTGCGGGCCGGGAAGACCCGCAGCAGCAGGTCGAGCGTCTCGCGGATCGCCCAGGCGTGCGAGTACGGCCCGAAGTAGCGCACGCCCTTGCGCTTCGGCCCGCGCATGACCTGCAGCCGCGGGTACTCCTCGTAGAGCGTCACCGCCAGCGACGGATAGGACTTGTCGTCGCGGTAGCGGACGTTGAAGCGCGGGTCGAACTCCTTGATCCAGGTGTATTCGAGCTGCAGCGCCTCGACCTCGGTGCGCACCACCGTCCACTCGACACCGGCGGCGGTGGTGACCATCTGCCGGGTGCGCTGGTGCAGCGCCGGCGACGTCGGCGAAGTAGGAGTTCAGCCGCTGGCGCAGGCTCTTGGCCTTGCCGACGTAGATGACCCGGCCGTGTTCGTCGCGGAACCTGTACACGCCGGGCTCGACCGGGATGGTGCCCGGCGCGGGGCGGTACGTGGACGGGTCGGGCACACCGTCGAGGTTAGTCGCGCGATACTCAGCTGACCGCACCAGCGAGGGGAATGCGATGGCCGACCTGCAGGAACGTTTCGAACAGGCCCAGACCGACGTCCAGGCGCTGTCCAAGGACCCCGGCAACGACGCCAAGCTGGCGCTGTACGGACTGTTCAAGCAGGCCACCGCCGGTGAGGCCGCCGACGGCAAGAAACCGGGCCGCTTCGACCTCGTCGGCAAGGCGAAGTACGACGCGTGGACCAAGAACGCCGGGATGTCGGCCGACGACGCCAAGCATCGCTACATCGAGACCGTCGACGGGCTGCTCGGGCGCTGAATCGGCGCGGGTCCGTTTGGCAGGCTGGACGGATGCTCGAGCTGCACCGCTGCTTGCCGGCCGCTGGTGCCCGGCCACGTTCGATCCCGATCACGAGGCGGAACCCGACGCCGTCGAGACGATCCTCGAGGCCGCGCTGGGCGCCGTCGGCCAGGCGGTACCGCGTTCGCCCGCCGCTCAGTGGCGACTTCCTGCACTCAGTGGCGACTCGATAAGCGCCACTGAAGGTCGTTACTCGCTGAACGCGGGATGTCGCCACTCGACGATGGGTCGCGTCGGCTTCCCAACCGGTCAGACGCCGTCGGCGTAGGCGTCGATCTCGGCGAGCAACGCGGCTTTGCCCGCGTCGTCGAGGAACGAGCCGCGCACCGCCTCGCGGGCGAGCTCGGCGACGCCGGCCGCGGTCGAGGCCGAGCAGCTGCGCGGCCACCGCGTACTCGCTGTTGAGCGTGGTGGAGAACATCGGCGGGTCGTCGGAGTTGATGCTCACCCGCACCCCGGCGGCCACCAGCTCCGGCAGCGGGTGCTCGGCCAGCGAAGGCACCGAACGCGTGCAGACGTTGGATGTCGGACACACCTCGAGCGGGATCCCGGTGTCGCGCAGGTGTTCGAGCAGCCGCGGGTCGCGAGCCGCCGCGATACCGTGCCCGATCCGCTCGGCCTTGAGGTGGGTCAGCGCCGCCCAGATCGACTCGGGACCGGTCGACTCGCCCGCGTGCGGGACGCTGTGCAGGCCGAGGGCGACGGCGGCCTCGAAGTGCGGTGCGAACAGCTCGCGTGGCACGCCCTGCTCCGGGCCGCCAAGACCGAAGCTGACCAGTCCGTCGGGTTGCAGTCTCGAGCGCCACCTCGAGGGTGAGATCAGCGGCCGGCACCCCGGCCTCGCCGGGGATGTCGAAGCACCAGGTCAGCTCGACGCCGAAATCGGCCCGGGCCCGCCGCCGCGCGTCCTCGACGGCCTCGACGTAGGCCGGCGCGGCCACGCCACGCACGATGGAGGAGTACGGGGTGAGCGTCAGCTCCGCATAGCGCACCCGCTGGACGGCGAGGTCGCGAGCGACCTCGTAGGTGAGCGTCCAGACGTCGATGGCGTCGCGGATCAGGTCGACCACCGACAGGTAGACGGTGATGAAGTGCCCGAAGTCGGTGAAGGTGAAGTAGTCGGCGAGCAGATCCGGGTCGGCGGGCACCGGCGTGCTGGCGGCGTGCCGGGCGGCGAGTTCGGCGACCACTCGCGGCGAGGCCGAACCGACGTGGTGCACGTGCAACTCGGCCTTCGGCAGCCCGGCGATGAACGCGTCGAGATCGCTCATGCCGCGGCCCGCTCGCGTCCGACGGACACCAGGCCGGGCCCACGGCGGCTGGCGTGCAGCACCAACGCGCCGCACCCTGCGGCGAGCAGGCTCACCGCGGCCGGCAGGACGAACCCACCTCGCCAGCCCACGTGGTCGATGGCGACGCCGGCGAGCGGCGCGCCGATCGCCGAGCCCGCGGTCATCGCGCTGCCGTGCCAGCCCAGCGCCTCGCCGCGCACCTGCTCGGGCACCAACCGCGACAGCGCGTCGACCGCCGCGGTGATGGTGGGCGCGCAGAACACGCCGGTGACGAACAGCAGCACCGCCATCACCGCCGGCCCGTCCGCGAAGGCGACCGGCAGGGTGGTGATCGCGAGCAGCGCCAGCAGACCTGCGACCGGCAGGCTGCGGTGGATCGCGCCGTAGACCAATCCACCGACGGCCGAGCCGAGCCCCCAAACCGCGAGTTCCCAACCGATCCACGACTGATGCCCCATGTCCCGCAGCGCCGCAACCACCCCGACGTCGGTACCGGTCAGCACCACGGTGGCGGCCGCGCTCATGGCGAGCACCGCGAGCACCGCCACGGACATCCAGCCGCGCACACCCAGCCGCGGCTGGTCGGCGGTAGCACTCACGTCCTCGGCACGACGCAGCGCAGGGTTGGCGGCCCACAGCGCGATGCCGCCGAGGATCGACGCGAACTCGCACGCGAACAGCGCCCATGAGGTGGGCCACCAGGTGGCCAGCAGCACCCCGAGCGCCGGGCCGATCATGAACGAGATCTCGACAGCGACGGAGTCGACGGACAGCGCCGACTTGCGCTGGCGCTCGGGCACGGCGTGGATGAGCGCCTGCCGCACGATCGAGAACGTCGGCACCACGAACAGGCCGGCGAGCGCCGCGAGCGCGAACAACGCCCAGTAGCCGACGAACGGCGCCACGCTCCAGCAGGCGCTCAGCACCGCGATCGACGGCACGACCGCGCGCCGCAGGCCGATCCGGTCGAGGCGGCGTCCGCGGTACGGGTTACTGATGCTCAACGCGACGGTCTGGGCTCCGACGAGCAGGCCCGCGGCGCCGTAGGAGCGGTCCAGAGTGGTCACGACGTGCAGCGTCAGCACCACCGAGCCGGCCCACAGCGGAATGCGGATGAGCAGCCCGAGCAGCAGCACACGACGCACGTCGCGCACCCCGAGGATCGCCCGGTAGGTCTGCATGCCCACCGTTCCAGCCTGCCATTCGGCATCGACGGAATTGCCTCAGGGCCGGGCCGGGAACTCCTCGATCACCGGCGCGACGATGTCGGGCCTGTCGACCAGGAGCAGATGCCCCGCGCCGGGCACGCCCTTCGTGCGGCCGATTGTGACGAAGAAGAGGTCGGCGAACGCGGTCACTCGGCGAATCGCGCGCGCAAGACCTTCTTGTCGAACTTGCCGACCGCGGTCTTCGGCACCTCGTCGATCAGCTCGATCTGGTCGGGCAACTGCCAGCGCGCGAATCCACTGTGCTCCAGCTGCGCACGGATCTGCTCGATGTCGATCTCGGTACCGGCGCTGACGACGACGAACGGCAGCGGGCGTTCGAGCCATTTCGGATCCGGAATAGCCACGACCGCCGCTTCGACGACCCCCGGCAGCGCCATGATCGCGGCTTCCATGTCGACGGAGGAGATCCATTCGCCGCCGGACTTGATCAGGTCCTTCGTGCGGTCGGCGATCACGAAATAGCCGTCCGGCGAACCGATCGCGACGTCGCCGGTGTTGAACCAGCCGTCGTCGGTGAAGTTCTCCGCTGCCCTGCCCGTGCAGATAGCCGTCGGCGACCCACGGTCCGCGCACGTGCAGCGCACCCATGGTCTCGCCGTCGAAGGGCACCTCGTCGCCGTCGTCGTCGCGGATGCTCACCGCGACGCCGGGCATCGGCAGGCCCGCCTGCGAGCGGGCCACGTCCATCAGCCGCTCGTCGTCCCAGTGCCGCATCCGTGCCTGCGGCCACGCCATCGACGCCAGCGGCGAGGTCTCGGTCATCCCCCACGCTTGCAGGATCGGGATGCCGAAGTCGCGGCGGTAGCGCTCGATCAGCGCTCGCGGCGGCTGGCTGCCGCCGCACACGATGCGGTCGAGCGCGGGCAGCCCGTCGGGCCGGCCGGAGATCTCGTCGCCGACGCCGATCCACACCGTCGGCACCGCAGCCGCGAGGCTGACCTCCTCGTCGGCCAGCAGGTCGACGAACGGCTCGGGAGCCAGCGCGCCGCCGTAGAGCACCAGCTTGTGCGCCGGTCCCGACTGCGGCGTGGACCAGCCCCCAGGCGTTGGCGTGGAACATCGGCACCTGTGGCAGCACGATCTCACTCGGCCCGACCTGACATCCCGGCGCCGGACGAGACTGCCGAGCGCGTGCAGGAACGTCGACCGATGAGTGGCGACCACGCCTTTCGGCCGGCCGGTGGTGCCGGAGGTGTAGCACAGACCCGCTCGGAGTGCGTTCGTCCAGCGTCGGGCTGCCCGTAGTGGTCGGCCTGCCCGGCGATGAGTTCCTCGTAGGCGATCGCCGAGGACACCGACGTGCCGGCGGTGCCGCGATCCAGCACGATCACGTGCTCGAGCCCGGGCACCTGTGGCGCGGCCTTCTCCAGCAGCGGCAGGAAATCCGGATCGACGAACACCACACGGTCGTCGGCGTCGTTCATGATGAAAGCGAGTTCGTCGACGCTGAGCCGCACGTTGAGCGTGTGCAGCACCCGGCCGGTGCACGGGATGCCGAAGTAGGCCTCGACGTGCCGGTAGCTGTTCCACGCCAGCGTGGCGACACGTTCACCGGGCCCGATCTGCAAGGCATCCAGCGCGTTCATCAGTTGCTGGGTGCGGGCCGCGAAGTCGCCGTAGGTGTAGCGGTGGATCTCGCCGTCGGGCAGCCGGCTGATCACCTCGGCCCGGTGATGGTGCCGCTGCGCGCCGCTGAACAGCAGCCAGGTGGTGAGCGGCACGTCCATCATCGACTCGGACACGAGCGCAACCTTAGTCCGGCTCAACGCGCGGGCATCGGCACCGTCACGTCGGACCGCCCTCGATGGTTCGACGACGCGGCCAGCATGGTGGACGGTGCGAGGCCGAACACCTCCCCCGGTTCGGCGAGTCACCCGTCGAGCTCATCCGCATCAGCGCGAGGGTGTCGCACCGCGAGAGCACGTTCGGATGGATCGTCGACGGGCGCTGGGTCGACCGCAGCAGCCACAGCCCGAACTTGCGGCTTCCCCCACGATCTGGATGAGCCGCTGCGTGGTCGCCGCCTGTATCGGCCCGGACGGGTTGGCGCTGCAAGATGTTGTGCGCCTCGTCGCGCGCCGCTCCCGGCCACGATCAGTTCGGTGGCAGAGGGATGACCGAGCGCCCAGCCAGCCCAGGTCAGGACGCCCAGGTTCTGCAGCCGCTGCTCGAGCGCCCGTTCGGTGTCGTCGCCCCCGGACATGCGCCGCACGATGGCCGCAGCGTCGCGGACCTCGTCGCCTTCGAGAACGGGTAGCAAGGCGTTGTACTCGCCGCGGTCGGCAAGCGGATACGGCCGACTCCGCGGAGCGCAACGGACACTTCCGGAAAAATCGGTCGACTCAGACACTCGACACCAATCGTGACACACGCCATGGTTAGTGCACTGCATGCACCGACCCCGCTGGAGGCATTGCCGATGACGACGACCAAGGGTGTCTGGTCGACGCGAAACATCGACGACCTGGTCGCGGAGACCAGCGAGGACGGCCACACCCTCAACAAGAGCGTGAACGCGCTCGGACTGACCGCCATGGGTGTCGGCGCGATCATCGGCACCGGCATCTTCGTGGTGATCGGCGAGGGCGCGAAGGACGCCGGCCCGGCGCTGTTCCTTTCCTTCATCCTGGCCGCGATCACGTGCCTGTTCTCGGCGCTGTCCTATGCCGAGCTCGCCGCCGCCGTTCCGATTTCCGGAAGCGCCTACACCTACGCCTACGCCACACTCGGTGAGCTCGTCGCATTCATCATCGGCTGGGACCTGATCCTCGAGTACGGCGTGTCCGTGGCCGGCGTCGCGGTCGGCTGGGGCGGCAACGTCAACGAGTTCCTCGACGCCGCGTTCAACTGGACGCTGCCCGACGTCATCTCGAAGAGCTACACGGAACCGGGTGGCGGCTTGAACCTGCCCGCCGTGTTCATCGTCTTGGCCATCACGGCGCTGCTCGTGCGCGGCACCCGGGAGAGCGCCCGCGCCAACCTGGTGATGGTGTTTGTGAAGATCGTGGTCCTGATCTTTTTCATCATCGCGGCGTTCACGGCGTTCAACGGTGACCACTTCACCCCGTTCGCCCCGCACGGCGTGCACGGCATCACCTCTGCCGCCGCAGTCATCTTCTTCGCCTACATCGGGTTCGACGCGGTCTCGACCGGATCCGAGGAATCGGAGAACCCGGGCCGTGACCTGCCGCTCGCGATCGTCGGTTCACTCACCATCTCGACGGTGATCTACATCCTGGTCGCGGTCGCCGCGGTCGGCGTCGCGCCGGTGAGCACCCTGACCGGTAGCGATGCGCCGCTCGCGGCCGCGCTCAAGGACGGCGCCGGGATCAGTTGGGCGGCGGGCGTTCTGGCATTCGGCGCACTCGTCGCGATCACCAGCGTCGTGCTCGTGATCATGTACGGTCAGACCCGCATCTTCTTCGCGATGTGCCGCGACGGTCTGATGCCGCGCTGGTTCGCCGAGGTCAACCCGCGCTACGGCACGCCGGCCCGCCTTACGATCATCTTCGGGATCCTGATCGCCGGCCTGGCCGCGACCGTGCCGCTGGATGAGATCGTGAAGCTGGTCAACATCGGCACGCTGTTCGCGTTCATCCTCGTCAACATCGGGGTGATCGTGCTGCGCCGCACCCGGCCGGACATGCAGCGTCCGTTCCGCACTCCGCTGGTCCCGGTGTTCCCGATCATCGGCATCGGATTCTGCATCTACCTCATGAAGGACCTGCCGAGCACCACCTGGATCCGCTTCTTCGTCTGGCTGGTCGTCGGCCTGATCATCTACGCCGCATACGGTTACAAACACTCGCGGCTGCGCACCCCCTCCGACAGGCGGTCCGGGAAGGACGCGCTGCCCGAACAGCCCCCGTCGGACCAGGCATGAGCAGCCGGGTCATCGTCGGCTACGAGGGCGGGTCGGCCGCACGCGACGCCCTCACGTTCGCGCAACGGTGGGCCCGGGCAGCGGACAGCACGTTGATCGTGGTCACCGTCCATCCCGGCGGCGCCCCGCCCGGCATCCAGCACGTCGACGCCGAGTGGGCGGCCTACGAGCGCGGGGAGGCCGAGAAGTTGCTCGCCGAGGCCCGCGCCGCGGTCTCCTGCACCGCCGAGTTCCGTCGCATCGAGGCCAGTTCGGCGGCACACGGGCTGACCGATCTGCTCACCGCCGAGCCGGATGCCGACCCGCCGATGCTGGTCCTCGGTTCGCGCCGGGCGCGAGCCCTGCGCCGCACGTTTCCCGGCAGCACCGCCGAGCGCATGCTGCACGGTGCGCCGGCCCCGGTGGTCGTGGTGCCGTGGGGCTACGCCGACGACGAGCGGGGCCCGATCACCTGCGTGACCGCGGCGTTCATCGACACCGCGGACGGCCGGGCCGCCCTCGACCAGGCCAACCAACTCGCTGCCCAGGTGCACGCCGACCGACTGACCGTGCTCTCGGTGGTCCCGGCCACGCGCGTCATCCCCGGTCTCGGCGAGCCGCACCTGTTCAGCAGCGGCCAGCGCGCGGAGTACCAGTCCGACCTCGACGCCGCGCTCGCGCGGGTGGACGAGACCGGTGCCGGCGTGGCGGTGCACGGTGAGCTGCGCGACGGCCCGGTGGTCGACGCGCTCGTCGAGATCGGCCCGGACGAGACGGACCTGCTGGTGTGCGGCTCGCGCGGCTACGGACCGGTGCGCAGCGTGCTGCTCGGCGGGGTGTCCGGGCGAGTCGTGCAACACGCCCGGGTGCCGGTCGCGATCGTGCCCCGCGCGGATTGATCGGCGACTACAGGGCACCCAGCCCGTTCGGGGTGCCCACGCCCGTCGGCGCGTCGTATCCGGGCCGGCCGTTGCACAGGTAGTCGTGCCCGCAGTACCCGTTCGAGCCGCCGGTGACGTCGAACACCGCAGCGGCGTGCGCGTAGATGTAACCGGCGTTCGACAACGACGCCGCGTTGCCGGCCCGCCCGACCATCCCCGCGATCAGCGGCGCCGACAGGCTGGTGCCGCCGACCTGCAGGTAACCGCCGTCGCTGCCCAGCCCGTAGGTGTCGTACACGATGAAACCGCTGTCCGGGTCGGCGACCGCGGAGACGTCGGCCACCGTCCGGGTCGGGCAGTGCTTGTCGTGCTGCCAGGTCGGTTTCGCGACGTAACCGGAGCAGCCGCTGCTCGCGAAGTCCCACACCCGCTCGGTCCAGCCACGACCGGTGGAGGCGGCCCTGGTCAGCGAGGTACCGCCGACAGCGACCGACGTCTTCAACACCGCAGGGAAGTTGGGGATGCCGAAACCGTCGTCGCCGGACGAGACGACGATCGCGGTGCCCGGGTGGGTGTAGTAGTGGCTGTAGCTGGTCATGCCGTTGAACTCGCTCATGCCGTAGCTGTTGCTGACCACCGCCGCGCCGAGACGCACCGCGGTGTTCTCTGCCGCGCCGAGGCTGGTGATGTCGTCGCTGTCGCCTTCCACGAGCAGGATGTGACAGCCCGGGCAGGCCGCCGAGACGGCGTCGAGGTCAAGGGCGATCTCGACGCCCCAGTCCGGGTCGCCGTCCGGCAGGGGCGACTTCGCACCACGCTGGTTGAGCTTGCGGAAGCAGCCGTTCGCCGTCGTGCAGGCCGGCAGGTGGTACTTCGCGCGATAGGTCGAGAGGTTGGTCTCCGCCTTCGGGTTGTCGTAGGCGTCGACGATCGCGACCGTGGCGTGGCTCGTGCTCGCCGGCAGCCGGTACGCCACCGTGATGTCGGCAGGAGTGAGCGACGGCTGGGTGATGTCCGCAGCGGTGGCGCGTTGCTTCCCGCGCGCGAACGTGCGGTACTCCGCGTAACAGGTGGCGTGGCTGCCGTGCGACGCGGCGCACGCACGCTGGAACGTGCTCGGACGCGCCGATGCCGCGCTCGGCACAGCGAGGCCGGCCGCGGTTGCGAGCAGAGCCATCAGGGTCGCGCCGACCAACAACCGGATTCGCATCGTCGTCTCCTTCGTGGTGTCGGGCGCTCAGGCGCGCGCGACGAGGTAGGCGTTCTGCACGGTCTCGACGAGCTTGCCGCCGGCCGAATCGGCGGCGCCGATGCGGATCCCGACGCCGTGCCCGGCGCTGGCCGTCGCGTTCGTGAGCGTCACTCGGTACTGGCCGTGCCCGAGCGAGGTCACCGGCAGGGCGTGCCAGGTCGCCCCACCGTTCGTCGTCGTGGCGAAGGTGACCGCACTGATCGTGGCGACCTGCGCCTGCTGGTTGTAACCGACCGAGAAGGTAACCGTCGTGTGACCGACCGGCAGTCGAGAGTAGCCGTCGGTGGGCAGCGGCACGGTGGCGGCGAGGAGCGGCAACACCGTGCACGGTGGGTCGTTCGGGCACAGCCAGCCGGCCGGCGCGGGCGCCCCGGTGGCGGCACCCGACCGGAACGTGACGTCCTCGGTGGTGTCGGTCGACGTGTGGAATCCGCCGATGCGGCGGTGGACGGCCGTGACCGCGCGGTAGGTCGCGGTGCCGCGCGGAACCGTCAGGTAGTCACCGGCGGAGTTCACCTGGTCGTCGATCACCGCTCCGTTGCGGTAGAGCTTGAAGGTGCCGGCCACCTGGTTCCCGTCGACGAGGTCGAAGGTGCCGCCGTGGCCAGGCGTCGTGTCGACGTACGGTGCGAAGCTGAGCACCATCGACGTCGCGTCCCGGCAGGCGCCACAGAAGTAGAAGCGCTCACCCGGCGTCTGGGCCTGGATGCCGGCGGCAAGCGGGCCACGCAGCCAGTCGACCGAACGCGTCGTGCCGCTCGGGTAGGCACGGTCGCCGTCGAAGACGAAGCCCTGGAACGGGTCGTCCTCGGTCGGTGCCGCGATGAGCGCAGCGTCGAAACGAGCGGTCGGGTCGCCGTACACGTACTCGGTGCGCGCGAGTGGCGAGGCGAGCGGGAGCAACGCGCCGCCGCCGCCGAACTGGAACGGGTAGAACCCGCTGCGACCGAAGTACGCGACACGCGACCGTCCGTCGGTGTAGTAGCGGGCGTGCAGTGTCGCGAGCTGGGCCGAGCCGACCGTGCGGGTCTGGTCGGCCGGCACCCGGCCGGAGTCGTCGAAGGACAGGTCGTAGGTGTATCCGGTGCCGGTGTCCGGATGCGCCGCGAGCGACCAGCCGGTCACCCACTCCAGCCGGCCGATCGTGACCGACTGGGTCGGTGCCACGCGCACCCGGATGCCGGGCTCGTACTCGAACCCGACCCCGATGGAACCGTGCCGGGTCAAGCGATCCCACTCGAGGTTCTCGTCGACGGGAGTGGCCCGGTGTGGGGTATGCACCGCCGGAACGGCGGTTGCCTTTCGACTGTCGAAAACCATCGTCTCGCCGCTGCCGGTCACGTCGAACTCCTCGACCGCAACGATGTAGTCGGTCGCCGTCGAGCCGGTGAACGCGAAGTAGTCGGTGATGCCGCTGTAGTGACCGGCCGGCACGCTGACCTTCGCCAACCCGTGCTCGACGATCACGAAGTTGTTGAACTTGCGGCCGTCGTCGACGTTCGTCAAGATCACGAACGCCTCATCGGCGGGGTGGCCCGCGGGGTCGAGCACCTTCACCTGCAACGTGTACTGCTGGAAGCTCGGTGTCACCGGGTGGCTCACCACGGACCCCGCGGCCGCAATCCGGGTGACCCCGCCGAACAGGGTGGTCGCAACCCGATGCGCCTTCGCATCGGCCAGTGCGCGTGTGGTGAGCGCCGCGCCGAAGGCCCGAGCGCCGGCCACTGTCAGGTAGCCGGACTCCGCGGTGGTGCCGCGGGAGGTGACGGTCAGACCGGGCACGGCGGGTTTCGCCCCGGCCGCGAGACCGAGGGAGACCGGGATGCGGCCGTGCTGGGCGTGTTTCGCCAGAGTGCTCACGTCGAACAACGACGGATCGAGCACGGTGCCGACGTAGCGGCGCGCGGCACCTGGGATGACGTAGACGTGCGAGCCCGTTCGGTAGGTCGTGAACTGCCCGGCGAGGCCGTGCCGGTCCCGGGGGATCACCCAGGTGTGCGGTTGATGGGCCACCGAACCCACCGCGACCGAGTCACCGGTGATCAGTCGCACCTGGGTGGCGCGGGGTTCCGTGGGCACGCCGGCGGCGCGGGCAGGTGATGCCGGGATCGCGGCCAACGACGCAATGGTCGCGAGTGAGGCGATGACCGCGGACGGGACGAGTCGACGCATGCGAGACCTCCACCTGACGGTGTTGCGCGCAAGATCATGGGCCGTGCAGCAACACAGACGCGCGGCGGGGGCTCGTTGATACATCTCGCCCGGAATTTGTTCGTGTCGGACGTGGACGCGCTAGGCCGAGCGGGTGGTGGCTCGCTTCGCGGCTCGGGCGCCGGCCTTCGCCGCAGCCTTTGCCGGTGCCTTCGCGGCCGCCTTGCGGGCCCGCTTCGCCGCCGACCGACGGCTCGGCGTCGAGTGGCCACGCAACGCCGCGCCGAGAAATGCGCCGGTGTGCGAGCCGGCGTCCTGCGCGATGGCCTCGGGCGTCCCGGCGGCCACGACCGTGCCGCCACCGGCGCCGCCCTCCGGGCCCATGTCGATGATCCAGTCGGCGGTCTTGATGACGTCGAGGTTGTGCTCGATCACGATGACCGAGTTGCCCTTGTCGACCAGCGAGTGCAGCACCCCGAGCAGCTTCGACACGTCCTCGAAGTGCAGCCCGGTGGTCGGCTCGTCGAGGACGTAGATCGTGCGCCCGGTCGAGCGCTTCTGCAGTTCGGAGGCGAGCTTCACCCGCTGCGCCTCTCCGCCGGACAGCGTCGGCGCCGGCTGGCCGAGCCGCACGTAGCCGAGCCCGACGTCGACCAGCGTGTCCAGGTGCCGGGCGATGCGCGAGATCGGCTGCGAAGAACTCGGCGGCCTCGTCGATCGGCATCTCGAGCACTTCGCTGATCGTCTTGCCCTTGTAGTGCACCTCGAGCGTCTCGCGGTTGTAGCGCGCGCCCTTGCACACCTCGCACGGGACGTAGACGTCCGGCAGGAAGTTCATCTCGATCTTGATGGTGCCGTCGCCGGCGCAGTTCTCGCAGCGGCCGCCCTTGACGTTGAAGGAGAACCGGCCCTGCTGGTAGCCGCGGATCTTCGCCTCGGTGGTCTCGGCGAACAGCTTGCGGATGTGGTCGAAGACGCCGGTGTAGGTCGCCGGGTTGGACCGCGGCGTGCGCCCGATCGGCGACTGGTCGACGCCGACGACCTTGTCGAGCTGCTCGACGCCGCGGACGCGCTTGTGCCGGCCCGGCGGCAGCTTCGCACCGTTGATCTGGTTGGCCAGCGAGGCGTAGAGGATGTCGTTGACCAGGCTCGACTTGCCGGAGCCGCTCACCCCGGTGACCGCGACGAAGCAGCCGAGCGGGAACGCGACGTCGATGTTGCTGCAGGTTGTGCTCGCGCGCGCCCTCGACGACCAGCTCGCGGCCTGCGCTGCCGCGGACGGCGGATCAGCGGCACCGCGATCTCGCGCCGGCCCGACAGGTAGGCGCCGGTGATCGACTCCCGCGACGTCCAGCAGATCCTCGACCGTGCCGCTGACCACGATGTCGTCCGCCGTGCTCGCCGGCCAGCGGGCCGATGTCGACCACCCAGTCGGCGGTGCGGATCGTGTCCTCGTCGTGCTCGACCACGATCAGCGTGTTGCCCGAGCTTCTTGCAGCCGGACCAGCGTCTCGATCAGCCGGTGGTTGTCGCGCTGGTGCAGCCCGATCGACGGCTCGTCCAGGACGTAGAGCACGCCGACCAGGCCGGAGCCGATCTGGGTGGCCAGCCGGATGCGCTGCGCCTCGCCGCCGGCGAGCGTGGCCGCAGCGCGGTCGAGCGAGAGGTAGTCCAGCCCGACGTCGACCAGGAAGCCGAGCCGGGCGTTGATCTCCTTGAGCACCCGCTCGGCGATGAGCCGCGTCGCGGTCGGTGAGCTCGCAGGGCGCTGCAGCCACGTCGGCGGCGTCGCCGATCGACAGCGCGGCCACCTCGGCGATCGAGCGGCCCGTCGACCGTGACGGCCAGGATCTCCGGCTTGAGCCGGGTGCCGGCGCACGTCGGGCAGGGCACCTCGCGCATGAAGCCCTCGTACTCTCTCGCGCGAGTAGTCGCTGTCGGTCTCGGCGTAGCGGCGCTCGATCCACGGCACCACGCCCTCGTAGCTGGCGTAGTAGGAGCGGTCGCGGCCGTAGCGGTTGCGGTAGCTGACGTGCACCTGCTCGGCGAGCCCGTGCAGCACCGCCTTCTGGGCGCGGGCCGGCAGTCGGTCCCACGGCGTGTCGAGGTCGAAGCCCGATCGGCGTCGGCGACGCCCTGCCAGCAGCCGCAGGAAGTACTCGCTCGTCTGCCCGTCGGCCCACGGCGCGATCGCGCCCTCGCCCAGCGACAGCTCCGGGTCGGGGACGACGAGCTCGGGGTCGACCTCCTTGCGGGTGCCGAGCCCGGTGCAGACCGGGCAGGCGCCGAACGGCGAGTTGAACGAGAACGACCGCGGCTCGAGCTCGTCGATCGCCAGCGGGTGGTCGTTCGGGCAGGCCAGCCGCTCGGAGTAGCGCCGCTCGCGGTGCGGGTCGTCGTCGGGCAGGTCGACGAAGTCGAGGATCACCACGCCGCCGGCCAGCCCGAGCGCGGTCTCGACCGAGTCGGTGATGCGCTGCTTGCTGGCTCGGCTTGACCGACGAGCCGGTCGACGACCGCCTCGATCGTGTGCTTCTCCTGCTTCTTCAGCTTCGGCGGGTCGGTGAGCGGATGCACGACGCCGTCGACCCGGACCCGGGCGTAACCCTTGATCTGCAGGTCGGCGAACAGGTCGACGTACTCGCCCTTGCGCTCGCGGATCACCGGCGCCAGCACCTGGAACCGGGTGCCGTCGTGCCATCTCGAGGATCCGGTCGACGATCTGCTGCGGGGTCTGCTTGGTGATCGGCTCGCCGCAGATCGGGCAGTGCGGCCTCGCCGATGCGGGCGTACAGCAGCCGCAGGTAGTCGTAGACCTCGGTGATCGTGCCGACCGTCGACCGCGGGTTGCTGCGACGTCGACTTCTGGTCGATCGAGACCGCCGGCGACAGGCCCTCGATGAAGTCGACGTCGGGCTTGTCCATCTGGCCCGAGGAACTGGCGCGCGTAGGCGGACAGCGACTCGACGTAGCGGCGCTGGCCCTCGGCGAAGATCGTGTCGAAGGCCAGGCTCGACTTGCCCGAGCCGGACAGGCCGGTGAACACGATCATCGCGTCGCGCGGCAGGTCGAGGTCGACGTCCTTGAGGTTGTGCTCGCGGGCGCCTCGGACAACCAGTCGATCGGTCAGCAAATGCGTCTCTCGCTCAACGAATGGGTCGGCATCCGAGCCTAATGACCGGATCCGACATCATGGGACGATGCCCCGCGCAATCGCCACGAACACCGCCGTCGACCGTAACGCTTTGCTGGACTTCGTTAGTCCGCGGCACCGGATGATCCTGGTGACCCGGCGGCGGGCCGGGAGTCCGCAGCTGTCCCCGGTGACGGGTGGCGTGGACGCGGACGGCCGGATCGTCATCTCGACCTACCCCGAGCGGGCCAAGACCGCGAACCTGCGCCGCACACCGGACGCCGCCGTCCTCGTCCTGTCCGAGGACTTCGGCGGCGCGTGGGTGCAGGTCGACGGCACCGCCGAGGTGCTGGACCTACCCGATTCGATCGAGCCGCTCGTCGACTACTTCCGGTCCGTCAGCGGCGAGCACCCCGACTGGGACGAGTACCGCCAGGCGATGCGCGACCAGGGCAAGTCGCTGATCCGGATCACCCCGACCCGCTGGGGCCCGGTGGCCACCGGCGGCTTCCCGGCCCGGCTGGCCGACTGAGGTCGACGCTTCCGATCCCGGCGGGCCGGCCCGGCTGCGCGAGTCTGCTTCTCGGGAGATTCGTCTTCCCGCCCGGAACGGTCGAAAATCGCCGCAGATTTCATCCGGACCGGGCGGGAAGGCGCGCCTTCCCGCCCGCTGCTGCGACCACCGGCTACCGCAGCGCCCAGTCCACCGGCGCGGCGCCCTGCTCGGCGAGCAGGGCGTTGGCCCGGCTGAACGGACGGGACCCGAAGAACCCGTTGGACGCCGAGAGCGGGCTCGGGTGCGCGGACTTGATCGCCGGCACCGCACCGAGCATCGGCTGCAGCGTCTGCGCGTCGCGGCCCCACAGGATCGCGACGAGGGGGCTGTCCCGGGCCGCGAGCGCGCGGATCGCCTGCTCCGTGACCGGCTCCCAGCCCTTGCCGCGGTGGGAGGCGGGCGAGCCCGGCGCGACGGTCAGCACCCGGTTGAGCAGCAGCACGCCGTGCTCGGACCACGAGGTCAGGTCGCCGTGCTCGGGCGGGGTGACGCCGAGGTCCTCGTGCAGCTCGCGATAGATGTTGACCAGGCTGCGCGGGATCGGCCGCACGTGCCGCTCGACCGCGAAGCACAGCCCGATCGGGTGGCCCGGCGTCGGGTACGGGTCCTGCCCGACGATCAACACCCGCACGTCGGCGAACGGCTGCTGGAACGCGCGCAGCACGACGTCACCGGCGGGCAGGTAACGTCGACCTGCCGCCACCTCCGCCCGCAGGAAGTCACCCATCGCGGCGATCTGCCCGGCGACCGGTTCGAGCGCGTCGGCCCAACCCGCTTCGACGATCTCGGGCAGTGGGCGCGGCGCCATGAATGCGAACCTAACCGGTCGTCGGTCGGCACCGAAATCGGGCGTATGCGGCAGGATCGGGCACCGATGCGGACTTCTGTGCCAACTCTTTCCGGATAAGGGTTTCGACGTCCCACGACTTCCGATAGGGATGCGATAGCCCGGGAATCGATCATCCGCCAATGCTGGAGACCGTCGTGCCCGCTCGACCTCGCAAGCAGGCCACCGCCAAAAAGGCCACCAAGAAGGCCGCGACGAAGGCAACCCGGAAAGCACCGGCCAGGAAGGGCACCAGACGCGCCGCACGCCCGATCCGGTTCGAACCCGACCCGCGACGGTTGATCGACCTGCTGGGCGAGCGTCTGCCCGGGGGCGACGACCAACCGCAGCCGAGCCGCGTGGTGCGCATCGTGCGCCCGGACGATCTCGTCGTGCTGCAGGTCAGCTGCTTCGACCTCGACCTGGTCAACGGTGACCACGGCCCGCTGCTCACGCCCACCAAGGACGGCGCCTATCTCGTCGTCACCCTCACCTTCCAGCACATCGCCGAGCAGGCGTTCTCGCTCGCGGACCACGAGGACCCGCACGACCACACGCCGGTGCAGGTGCTGGTCGCCGAACCGTCACGCCTGGCCTACTCGGTGCCGGCCGGCACCCGCATCGCGTACAGCAGCGCCGGCATCCTCGCCGCGTTGGCGCGGCTGCCGCTGCGGGTCGTCCCCGTCGCCACCCCGCGCCCGGTCCGCTTCCGCCTCGTCGACCTGACCCCGGTGCTCACCCTGCCGGGCGGTGTCCAACTGGCGCACGGCGATCTCGGCGTGGTGTTGACGCATCAGGCCGGCCGCTCGATCGCCGGCCCGACGACCTCGGCGGCCGACACGCTGATCGATCAGTCCCGGTCGCTGCGGGTCGCACGCGCGCTGCTCGCCGAGCAGGGCGCCGTCGATCTCACCGGCCTGCTCGGCGCACCGCCGGTCGGCACCCGGCGCCGCCTGTCCCCGGCCGCCGGCGTCAACCGCACCGGGCTGGGTGACGTGATCGTGCGGCCGCTGCCGCCGATCCGGCCCACCCGGATGCCACCCCGCCGGCCGAACCCGGACGAGACCGCCATCGAAGCACCGTGGCGGCTGTTCCTGTCCCCGAGCGGTCAGGGCGCGTTCACGCACGCCGCCGCACCTCGCGCGGCCGCGACCGACCCCGAGCGGGTCGAGCTCTGGCACTCGCGGCTCGGCGTGCGCCAGGTGGCCGCCGACGGCACGGTGAGCGTGGACGAGACCAGCACCACCCAGCGCATCGTGCGCGCGGTGTGGGCCCGCGACAAGGACGGCGTCGAGCCGACCGTGCAGGACAACCTGCCGTTCCGGATGTCGCTGAGCGGCCTGGACCGGGTGATGCTCGTGCGGCAGAGCGCCGACAACACCGTCGCCACTCCGGAACCGGTGGACGTGACCCGCCTGTACGTGTCCAGCCAGGGCGCCTGGCTCGACCTGCACGGCAAGTGGGAGGCGCAGCAGTACGAGCCCAGCCCGGCGATCGAGTCCTGGGACCACATCGCGCCGATGGGCCGCGACCAGTACGTGAAGGTCGAATACCCCGGCTACCTGTTCCCGTTCGGGCACCGGTGCTCGCTGATCAAGGTCACCGAGCGACGCATCGACGACGGCAGCGGACCGGTCGCCTGGCTGTACCAGCGCAAGTTCATCGTGGTGCGCGAGCCGGTGCGCACCTACGGCGATCTCGACATGCCGTTCATCCAGGTGCGGGTGAAACCCGTGGTCACGCCCGACCTACAGGACCCGCTCGAGGCCCCCACACCCAACGTGCTCGATCTCGATCAGCTGTTCTGGCCGACGGTCGGAAACGCCAGGTTCGAGTTCACGCTCGAGTGCCTCGACCACGACGGCAAGCAGGTCGTGCTGCCCGCGCCGTTGCTGTTCGTCGGCATCACCCGCGGCACCACCGACGCCGACCGCAAGGCCATCCGCGATGCCTACAGCACTCCCGACGCCGGCCAACCGGCGCCGCGGGCCATCCCGGCGTTCGCGCAGAACATCGCCTACGCGAAGAGTGCCAAACCCGGCGACACCTCCTACGAGACGGTCGAACTGCGCTTCACCGGAGATCCCGGCATCCCCAAAACCCCCACCTCGTTGCATTCGCAGCCGCATCTGATCGGCTTCACGTTCGTCGTGCCGGCGATGAAGAAGCTCGCGCCGCAGGCGCCGCCGGTCAAGGGCACGTACGCCGCCCCGTACCTCGCGAACGGCTTCGCCGGCCCGAACGCCACCCCGCAGGTGTTCCTGGCGCTCGACGCCATGACACCGATCTCCTTCGGCAAGGCGGCGGGCGGCAGCACCGAGAAATCCGGCGGCTTCGTGCAACCGGATCTCCCGGTGCGTGGGTTGTCCCGCTCGCTCGGGACGGTCGGGCAGGTCGACAGCATCGTCAACCCGCCCGCCGGCAAACAGCCGTTCGAGCCGCTCGACTTCCTCGACGGCGTGCTCCCCAAGCTGTTCGGGCTGTTCCCCCTCGTCGACATCCTGCAAGCGGTAGGGCTGGACAAGGCGCCGCAGTTCGTCACCGAACAACTCGGCGACATCGCCGGCCTGCTCGACGATCTGCAGACGACTCAACAGGCGCTGATCGACGGCGCGACCCAACTCGCTCAGGCAGCGGCCGCTGCCGCCACCGCACCATTGCGCCAGGCCGCCACCGACGCGCACGACGCCCTGCAAACCATCGAATCGCAATTCACCCCGGCCTTCACCGCCCTGACCGACGCGATCTCCGCCTTCGGCACGAGCGGCGATGCCGACGCGCTCAAGGCTGCCGCCCAGACCGCGCTCGACGATCTCGCGCACGCGGTCACCGACCTCGGCAGCCAGGTCGGCGCGCTCGCCCTCCCACCGGTGGTCAAGGCGCGTCTGGAACGGCTCGTCGGCGCGCTGAAGCCGCTCGCCGCGCTCGCCGGCCAGACCGCGAAGATCCTCGACCGGATCAACCAGATCATCGATTTCGTCAAGGGTCTCGACCCGGACAAGCTGTCGGTCAAGGCGAGCTTCGAGTGGCGCCCCAAACTCCAGAACTTCCCGAAGGACAAGGACAAGAACTCCGCGCTGTTCTACGTCGACCCCGACGGACTGCTGCTCTCGATCGAGGCGCGCGCCTCCGGCGCCGACGGCGTCGGTGTCGACGTCCTCGCCGAGCTGCGCAACTTCGGCCTGAACCTGTTCATGGACGCCACGCTGATCCGCATCGCCTTCGACCGGCTGTCGTTCCGCGCCAGCAACGGGCGCAAGCCCGAGGTCGACGTCGTGATGAACCAGATGCAGTGGCAGGGCGTGCTGAGCTTCATCGCGACCCTCGAGGAGCTGATCCCCTCCGACGGGTTCGCCGACCCCCCGTTCGTCGACGTCAGCCCGAGCGGCGTCAAGGCCGGGTTCGACCTCGCGCTGCCGAACGTGGCCGTGGGCGTGTTCAGCCTGGAGAACATCTCCCTCGGCGCGGACGTCGCAGTGCCGTTCCTCGGCGATGCGGTCACCGTCGGATTCCATTTCTGCACAAGGGAAAAGCCGTTCCGGCTCACCGTGCTGTGCGTCGGCGGCGGCGGGTTCGTCGGCCTGCGCATCTCGCCCAAGGGCATCGTGCTGCTGGAGATGTCACTCGAAGCGTGTGCACAGCTCGCGATCGATCTCGGCGTGGCGTCCGGCTCGGTGTCGATCTCGGTCGGCGTGTACCTGCGGCTGGAAGGCGACGACGGATCGCTCACGGGCTACTTCCGCATCCGCGGCGAGGTCGACGTCCTCGGGCTGATCTCCGCGTCGATCACGCTGGAGCTGTCGCTGAAATACGAGTTCAGCAGCGGCAAGCTCGTCGGCCGCGCGTCGATCGAGGTCGAGGTCGAGGTCCTGTTCTTCTCGTTCTCCGTCACGGTCTCCTGCGAGCGGCGGCTCGCCGGTTCGAACAACGACCCCACCTTCGCCGAGTTGCTCGGCATCGCCGCCGACGGCACGGTGCCGAACCCGGGAGCCCCCGACGGCGGGGTGCCGGCCTGGACCGACTATTGCGCCGCGTTCGCGGGGGTGTGAGCGATGCCGATCGAGGGCTACCTGGTCACCGCCCTGCCGCACAGCGCGGCACCCGACGCTGCAAAGCACCTGTCGCTGTTCGTCACGCACCGTCTCACACCGGACAACGGCAAGGGCACGGTGAGCGACTTCCCGCACATCGTCGACTGGACCACGCAGGTGGCGAGTGCGACCATCACGGTCACCGGGCGGGCCGGCGCCGTGGTGCGCTCGATCCCGGTCACGCCGTTGTTGGACCGGCTCGACCCGGCGCTGTGGCCGCGGGTGTTCGCGCCCGAGCTCACCGTGCTGCCGTGGCAGACGCCCGATCCGGCGAGCCTGCCGTGGCGCACGTTCCCCGCCCATCGCATGCAGGCACACGCGCTCACCGTCCACGCGCTCAGCCTGTTGTCCTCACCGGTCGACCCGCCGACGGTGGCCGGTAACGTCCTCGCCCAGGCGCTGCTGCGGCAGTTCGTACACGGCGACCAGCTCACCGTCGACATGCTGCTCGGCGAGTTCGGGCAAGGCATGGACGCGTCGATCACCCGCCGCCTCGACGCCGCCGCCGGTGTCGGCACCGCGGCGCTCACCTCGGCGCTGCTGGACGCGCAGGGCAGCGTGCCGACCGCGCTGCTGCTCGCCGCCGACGCGCACCTGGCCAGGCGCTACTACCAGCGGCCCGAGGAGGACACGCCGTATCGCGCCGAACCGGACCCGGCATTCACGCCGTCGCCGGTCATCCAGGACCCGCCGGACTTCCACCGCCGCGCGTCCCTGCTCGGTGACCTGTCGCCGTTGCTGCGAAAGCTCGGCCTGGTGATCGACCTGCGCGTCGACGACCTCGCCACCATGGCCGGCGTCACCGAGATCTCCGCGGACCTGACGATTGCCGGCCTGGACAACCAGGTCGTCGCACAGCCGCGCATTGCCTGCACCGTCGAGGGTTCCGGCTTCACGGCCGACTCGGCCACCGGCGACTACGACCGCGGCATGCTGCGTCTCGGCGACGGTGAGTCGTTCACGATCCTCGACCTCGACCCGGATGCGTCCGGGCTCAAGCTCGAGCAGTACGTGCGCACCCTGCCGCGGCTGCTGGCCTCCGAGACGAACGGCGACGCCACCAGCTCCGCCCCGAGCACGCTGCGCGGCACCGGCTTCGCGATGGCCCGCAACGACCGCGCCGACCAACTACGCAACCGGCTCACCGGCGCGCCCGGCCGCGACGGCGACATCATGGCCGGCAAGGGCCCGGCGCTGCATCTCGAGGACGTCGGCCGCGGCGTGCGGCTCGAGGTCTGGGACGACGTGTCGAAGATGTGGCACTCGCTGCACCGGCGCCGCCTCTCGGCGCAGATCGACGGCACCGGCGCGGTTCTCGACGCGGCGCCGGACACCGGCTTCCTGCAGGGCGCCGCACTGAGCAAGGCCGACGGCGTGCCCAACGCCCCGCTGCACTCGCACGAGGTGCTCGCCGGCTGGGACGGCTGGTCGCTGTCCGCACCACGGCCCGGGCTCACCGTCGTGCACGACGGCGGCACCGAGCAGCTGGTGCCACCGCCGACACCGGCGCCGGACCCGGACCACCCGGTGCAAAGCGTTTCGAATGTCGAAGCCGGCACGCTGCCGCGGCTGCGGTACGGGCGCAGCTACGCGTTCCGGGCCTGGGCCGTCGATCTCGCCGGCAACAGCGCGCCGCACACCGTCGCCGGCCCGGTCGCCGCCGGCGACGGCGGGGTGAGCGGACCGCCGCCGGACACGCCGACGGCACCGGACGACGCGACCGCCGCGGCCGCCACGGCCATGGCCGCCGACGTGCACGCCCACCTGGTCACCGACGCCACGGTGCTGCCCGGCCGGGCCGCCAACCTCGGCGCCGCCACCATCGGCGCGCTGCGCACGGATCTCGGTGCATTGCGGGCCCGCCCGGTGGAAGGCCCGACCCTCGCCGGTCGCGCCGGCGGCACCGTCGACCTTCGGGTCACCGATCGGCCGGACCTCGACGCGCTCGTGTCCGCGCGGCTGCCCGCCGTCGCCCCGCAGCCGGTGCCGCGCCGGCAGTTGATCGAACGCACCGTCGACGACGTACTGCCCAACCTGGCCTCGCTCGTCGAGCGCACCGAGACCGCGGTGCCCGCCACGGCCCTGGCTGCCGCGCTCGGCACCGCGGCGCACGCCCAGCCAGGACTGAGCGCCAACGCGATCGCGGCCCTGCTCGCCCGGCTGCAGCACGTGGTCACCGCGCCCCGGCCCTTCCTGCGCTGGGACCCCGTACTGGAGCCGGTTGTAGTGCCGCGGCACGCCTACAGCGAGGCCGAATCGCTGCTCACCCTGGTGGTGCGCTCCGGCGTCACCGGGCCGGGCCCCGACAGCGTCACGATGACGGTCGTCCCCCCCGCGGAGTACGTCCCCGCAGTCCTGGCCGCACATCCCGAACTCGACCTCACCTGGCGCGTCGATTCCCAACGACACCTCGTGCCGCCGAAGACCAGCCAGTTCGAGTGCGAGCTGCACGGCTTGTTCGACGCGGCGTTCGGCGGCGCGAGCGCTGACGACGTGAAGCAGGCACTGGCGATCGCGCTGCGCGAGGCCGGGACGCTCACCGACACCACGGTCGCCGACCCGGTCAATCCCGGATTGCGGATTCCGCAACCGGGGGTGCAGCTGGTCACCGGACCGACCGCCGACGAGCCGGCGATCACCGACCCGGCCGAGCTCGTGCGCGGCGACGGCTTGGCCCGCGGCCAGTATGCGATCCACGACGTCGACACGGTGCAGGTGCCCTACCTGCCCGACCCGCTCGCCGACGGCGTGTCCTTCGTCTTCCCCGACGGCGGGCAGGGCACCGAGCTCACCGGGCTGCTGGCCGTCGAAGGCACCCGGCTGCCGTATGCCGGCCAGTGGCCGGACCCGGTGCCCTGGCGGCTCGTGCTGAGCAGCGGCGCCGTGCTCGGCGCCGACGCCCGCGACGGGGTCGTGCAGCTGGCGCTGCCACCTGGGGAACAGTTGCGGATGCGGGCATCCAGCTCGATCCGTCCCGAGCAGCTCGACCTGCTCGGGCTGTGGCGCTCGCTGCCGGCGGCGCTTCGGACCAACCCGGTGTTCGCCGACGCCGCTGCCGACGGGTGGTTCTGGTGGCTTACGCCCGCGGCCACGATGCGTCTCGTGCACGCGGTCCCTCGGCCGCTGCGCGCACCCCGGTTCATGTTGCTGCGACCCGAGCGCGACGAGAACGCGACGAGCGTGACGCTGTTCGCCGGCGTGGACGCGCACGCCCCGAGCACCGACCGTCTCGACATCGAGGCCACCTGGAGCGAATGGGTCGACGACGCCAGTAAGCCGACGCCGACCTTCGTCGAGGGCGTCACCGCCGCGGTCGGCCACACCACCGTCGACGCCGACGAGCGCATCGTCGTGTTCGCCGACCAGGACGATATCGCCCCGCTGCCGGACGGTACGTCGCTGCGGGTGCACGCCGCGGTGCACCAGACCGGCGACACGAAGCACCGAATGATCGACTACCGGCTGCGCGCGACGACCCGGTTCCGCGAGTACTTCGACCCGCGGCTGCTCACCGAGCTCGACGACTACTCGGTGGCCGGCCCGGCGCGCACCACGAACGTGCGCAGCTCGGCGCGTCCGGCCAAACCGGCGGTGCGCGACCTGATCCCGTTGCTGCGCTGGCACCAGGAGAGCGCCGAGGACCAGCCGTTCGCGCTGAGCCGCACCCGGCGCGGCGGCGTGCGGATCTACCTGGGCCGGCCCTGGTACACGACCGGCAACGGCGAGTTGCTCGCCGTGGTGCTCGCCCGCGGCCGGACCGTGGCCGGCGCCGAGGTGAGCCAGTGGGGCGCCGACCCGGCGTTCGTCCAGGACGGCCCGGACAAGCGCGGCGACCTCCCGCTCGTCGATCTGTTCCATGCGCGCGGACTCGACGACCGCCCGGAGGCCGCCCGGCCGGTCGGGGTCGAGGCCGTCGACACGCTGGTCGACCTGCCCGGACGGCCGAATGTCACGCTGCTCGGCTACCAGCCGGAGTTCTCCGAAGACCGCGGGCTGTGGTTCGTCGACGTCGCTCTGGACCCAGGCCCGGCGTTCTGGCCGTTCGTGCGCCTGACCGTGGCGCGCTACCAGCCGAACTCGCTCGACGGGCTGACGCTGTCACCCATCGTGAAGTGCGACTTCGTCCAGGTGCTGCCGCAGCGCACCGCGCTGCTGTCCCGGCCGGACGACGGGACCGCGCGGGTGGTGATCACCGGGCCGGTCGGTGTGCCGGGCCATCTCGGCGCGACCGACGAGCTGCCGTTCGCCGCCCGCGTCACGGCCACGCGCGTCATGCACGCCCGGCTCGAACGGCGGGTGCCGGCGATCGGCACCGACCTCGGTTGGGAGACCGTCACCGCGACGGTGCTGCCGGTACGCGGCATCGAGGGCACCATGGTGTCCTGGGAGGGCGCGATCACCCTGCCGCCCGACCTCGCGCCGCTCCCGCCGCAACGCCCGGGCAGCAACCCGGACTGGCGGGTCGTGGTCGAGGAGTGGGAGGCGCTGCCCGCGGACCCCGCGCTCACGCCGCCGGCCGCAGTGGCCCCGGTGCAGCGGCGCGGGATGCGGGTGGTCTACGCCGACCAGCTGCCGCTGTGACGCACCGCGCGCACGATCTCGTCGGCCGCGGTCTCGACGGGGACGTCGCGCCGTTCGTCGGTGCGGCGGTCGCGCAGTTCGACCACACCGTTGGCCAGGCCCTTGCCGACGATCACGATGGTGGGCACGCCGATCAGCTCGGCGTCCTTGAACTTCACGCCGGGTGACACACCGCGCCGGTCGTCGTACATCACCTCGACGCCGGCCGCTTCGAGCTGCTCGGCCAGCGATTCGGCGGCGGCGAACACGGTGTCGTCCTTGCCGGTGGCCACCAGGTGCACGTCGGCCGGCGCCACGACGCGCGGCCAGCACAGCCCCTTTTCGTCATAGGTCTGCTCGGCCAGCGCCGCGACGGCGCGGGTGACGCCGACGCCGTAGGAGCCCATCGTCACCGTCACCGGCTTGCCGTCCTGCCCGAGCGCGGTGAGCCCGAACGTGTTCGCGTACTTGCGGCCGAGCTGGAAAACGTGACCGAGCTCGATGCCGCGCGCGATCTCCAGCGGCGACCCGCAGCGCGCACAGCGGTCGCCGTCGCGGATCTCAACCGCGCCGATCTCGCCGTCCGGGGCGAAGTCGCGGCCGCGCACCACGTTCGCGGCGTGCTTGCCGGCCTCGTTCGCCCCGGTGACCCACGCGCTGCCCTCGGTGACGAGCGGGTCGACCAGGTAGCGGACCTTCAGGTCGGCGAGCACCTGCGGCCCGATGTAGCCCTTCACCAGTCCGGGCCGGGTGGCCAGATCCTGCGGCCCGGCCTGCTCGACGAGCACCGGTTCGAGCTGCCCGCCGATCCGCTTGAGGTCGACCTCCCGGTCGCCGGGCACCCCCACCACCAGCAGCTCCCAGCCGTCCGTGCCCGGCGTGTGGGTGCGCAGCACGACGTTCTTGAGGGTGTCGGCCGCGGTGGTGTCGTGGCCGAGTTCGCGCATGCGCTGCCGACCAGCGTCTCGATCGTCGGCGTGTCCGGCGTGTCCAGCACCTGCGCAGGCGGGTGATCGGCCGGGTCGGACGGCGCCGGTGCGGCGATCTCGACCGCCTCGGTGTTAGCGGCGTAGTCGCAGTTCGTGCACTGCACGAAGCTGTCCTCGCCGGACGCGCGCCGGCGCCAGGAACTCCTCCGACGCCGAGCCGCCCATCGCGCCGGACACCGCGAACACGATCTTGTACTCGAAGCCCAGCCGACTGAAGATCCGCTCGTACGCGTCGCGATGGGCGTGGTAGGCGCGCTCGAGCCCCTCGTCGGACAGGTCGAAGGAGTAGGAGTCCTTCATGATGAACTCGCGCCCGCGCAGGATCCCGGCGCGCGGGCGCGCCTCGTCGCGGTACTTCGTCTGGATCTGGAACAGCGCGAGCGGATAGTCCTTGTACGACGAGTACTCGCCCTTGACCAGCAGGGTGAACAGTTCCTCGTGCGTGGGCGCGAGCAGGTAGTCGGCGTCCTTGCGGTCGGAGAGCCGGAACAAGGTGTCGCCGTAGTCGGACCAGCGGCCGCTCTCCTCGAAGATCTCCCGCGGGATGATCGCCGGGAAGTGCACCTCCTGCGAGCCGATGCCCACCATCTCCTCGCGCACGATCCGCTCGACGTTCGCGAGCACCCGGATGCCCAGCGGCAGCCACGAGTAGATGCCCGGAGCCACCCGGCGGACGTACCCGGCACGGACCAACAGCTTGTGGCTCGGCACCTCGGCGTCGGCCGGGTCGTCGCGCAGGGTCCGCAGGAACAGCGTGGAGAGTCGAAGCACGCGCCAAGATTAGTGCGGATCCTTCGTGATCATGCACGGACCGCCGCCAGGGCGACGGCCCGTGCATGATCATCGCGGTGCCGGGCGGTTGGCCGGGTTGCTCGAATCCCGGTTGTGCCGGGATGCGATCGTGGACTCACGCAGCGCGCCGTTCCGTAAGGCGTCGCAGAGACGAGGAGGTGCCCGGATGTCCATCGCCGTTGCCCGGGTGAGTTCCGCTCTCGCCCGTTCCGCTGCGCACTGACCACTGCCTCCCGCAGTGGCCGGCGCGCCACTCGAGGAGACCTGCGTTGCGTCTGCACGACGAGATCTACGACGATCCCGGCTATTCCAGCTGGGACACCGCACAACACGGCCCGGATCCGCGCCCGGACTGGGTCGTCACCGAACTGTCCGCCATCGACACCGACCTCGGTGTCCTCAAGACCGGCAAGGAGGCCGACGTCCATCTCGTCGACCGGGCCGTCCCGGGCGGGCCGGCGTGCCTCCTTGCGGCCAAGCGCTACCGCACCAGCCGAGCACCGGATGTTCCACCGCGACGCCGGATACCAGGAGGGCCGGCGCACCCGTCGATCCCGCGACACCCGCGCGATGGCGCGGCGCACCGACTACGGCCGGGAACTGGCCGCCGGGCAGTGGGCGGACGCCGAGTTCGCCGCACTCGGCGAGCTGTGGCAGGCCGGTGCACCGGTTCCCTACCCCGTGCAGCTGTCCGGCACCGAGGTGATGCTCGAGTTCATCGGCGACCCGGACGGCACCGCCGCACCGCGACTCGCGCAGTGCCGCCCCGACGCCGGACGAACTCGCCGACCTGTTCGCCGCCGTGCGTCGAGGCGATGCGCGTCCTCGCCCGCGCCGGGTACGCCCACGGGGACCTGTCCGCCTACAACGTGCTCGTGCACCGCGAGCGGCTCGTGCTCATCGACGTGCCCCAGATCGTCGACGTGGTGGCGAACCCGCGCGGTGCCGAGTACCTCGAACGCGACTGCCGCAACGTGTGCCGCTGGTTCACCGCCCGCGGCCTGCGCACGGCCGAGCTCGACCAGCTGTTCGGCGACCTGATGGCCGAGGCCGTCAGCAGGTGGTGAGCCGTAGGGTCGAAGCGTGGCGCACTTCGACTTGGCGATCATCGGCAGCGGCTCGGGCAACTCACTCGTCACCCCGGACTTCGACGACTGGCGCATCGCGATCATCGAGGACTCGACATTCGGCGGCACCTGCCTGAACGTCGGCTGCATCCCGACCAAGATGTACGTCTACCCGGCCGACCTCGCCTGCGACGCGCGCGAGGCCGGCCGCGCTCGGCGTCGACATGTCCGTCAACGGTGTGCGCTGGCGCGACATCCGCGACCGGATCTTCGGCCGCATCGACCCGATCTCGGCATCCGGACGGGACTACCGTCGCGACGGACGCGAACACCGAGCTGTTCGAGACACACGCGAGTTCCTCGACGCGCACACCCTCGCGCTTGGGCACCGGCGACACCATCACCGCCGATCGCATCGTGATCGCCGCCGGGTCGCGGGCCACCGTACCGGACATCGTGCTGGAGTCGCGGGTGCCGTACTACACCTCGGACACCGTGATGCGCATCGACGACGTCCCGAAGCGGGTCGCGATCCTCGGCGGCGGGTACATCGCCGCGGAGTTCGCGCACATCTTCTCCGCCTTCGGCGCGCGAGCACCACGCTCATCCTGCGCGGCGACAAGATGACCAAGCACCTCGACCGAGAGATCGCGCTGGCGTTCACCAAGGCGGTCCAGCGCTACTGGGACGTGCGGCTGGGCTACCACCTCACCGCGCTGCACACCGAGGGCGACGCGGTCTGCATGACCCTCGACGACGGGTCCGCGCTCGAGGCCGACCTGCTGCTCGTCGCGACCGGGCGGGTGCAGCAACGCCGACCGGCTCGATCTCGCGGCGGCCGGGATCGCCACCCGTCCGGACGGACGCGCCGATCGTCGATGCACACCAGCGCACGTCCGTCCCGCACATCTGGGCGCTGGGCGACGTGAGCTCGGATTACCAGCTCAAGCACGTCGCCAACCACGAGGCCCGGGTGGTCGCGCACAACCTGGCCCACCCCGAGGACCTCGTCGAGTCCGACCACCGCTTCGTGCCGTCGGCGGTGTTCACCGAACCCGCAGCTCGCCGGCGTCGGGCTCACCGAGGAACAGGCCGTGCGAGCGCGGAATCCGTTACGTCACGGCAACGCAGCCGTACGGCTCGACTGCGTACGGCTGGGCGATGGAGGACGACGGTCGGGCTGTGCAAGCTCATCGCCGACCCGGACTACCGGGCTGTTGCTCGGCGCGCATCTGATGGGCGAGCAGGCCTCGACGCTGATCCAGCCGCTGATCCAGGCGATGAGTTTCGGGTTGCGCGTGCGACGAGATGGCCCGCGGACAGTACTGGATCCACCCAGCCCTCACCGAGGTGGTCGAGAACGCGCTGTTGAGCTTGCGTCTCGCTTAACATTGCGGCTCTAGGCTCGAGCCGTGCGTCATTTCCGCGTCACCACACTCGGCGCCAACACCGAGCTGCTGACCCTGCCGTTCGAGCTGCCGCTGGAGCGAGTGGCAGGACCCGCGGATCGTGCACGTGCCACGCGGCATCTCCCGCCACGTCGTCCGGTTCGTCGAGGCCGGCGGCGAGGTGTTCGCGATCAAGGAGGCCACCGACCGGTTCGTGCTGCGCGAGCACGGCCTGCTGCGCGAACTGGCCGACCACAACGTGTCGGTCGTCGAGGCCTACGGCACCGTCATCGACCGCGTCTCCGACGAGGGCGAGGAACTCGGCGGGCTGCTGATCACCCGGCACCTGCAGTTCTCGCAGCCCTACCGCTCGCTGTTCACCGGCCGCGACCTGCCGGAGCTGCGGATCCGGCTGCTCGACGCGCTGGCCGGCCTGTTCGTCCGGCTGCACCTGGCCGGCTTCTACTGGGGCGACTGCTCGCTGTCCAACACGCTGTTCCGCCGCGACGCCGGCGCGCTCGCCGCCTACCTGGTCGACGCCGAGACCGGCGAGCTGCATCCGCGACTCTCCGCCGGGCAGCGTGAGCACGACCTCGACGATCGCGACCGAGAACATCGCCGGCGAGCTGTTCGACCTGCAGGCCGCCGGGCTGCTCGGCGAGGACGTCGACGTCGTCGACCTCGCCGGCCAGGCCCGCTCCCGCTACGAGTAGCTGTGGCAGGAGCTGACCCACGACGAGGTCATCCCGCCGCGGCGAGAGCTACCGCATCAACCAGCGGCTGCGGCGGCTCAACGACCTCGGCTTCGACGTCGGCGAGATGACGATCAACACCGAGCCGGGCGGCATGCGGCTGCGCTTCGACCCGCAGGTCGTCGATCCCGGCCACCACCAGCGGCGATTGTTCGAGCTGACCGGCCTGCGCGTGCAGGAGAACCAGGCCCGCGCGCTGCTGTCGGACCTGTGCGCGCTTCAGGGCCAAGTGGGAGGACGGGCGTCGGGCACGCCGTCCCGGAGGACCTGGCGGCGCGGCGCTGGCTGGACGAGAAGTTCTACGCCACGCTCGGCAGCCTGCCGGCCGACCTGCGCCTCAAGCTGCCCGACGCCGAGCTGTTCCACGAGATCAACGAGCACCGCTGGCTGCTGTCCGAGGCGCACGGCGGCGACGTCGGCCGGGCCGCGGCCGTGCGACGCTACGTCGACACCGTGCTGCGCGACCTGCCCGACGCCCGCGTCGACCTGTCCGGCCCGCCGACCGAGGAGTTCGAGGCCATCTTCGACTGACGGCGCTATGGTGACCCTCGTCATGAGTGACGATACGTACACCGGAGCGGTCCAGGTCGGCGGCCCCGTCGACGTCCGCCACCTGCCCGGGCTCACCATCGCCAAGGTCGCCGTCGGCCCGATGTCCAACAACGCCTACCTGCTGCGGTGCACCGCGACCGGCGAGGGCCTGCTCATCGACGCCGCCAACGAGGCGCCCGGCTGCGCGAGCTCGTGCAGCTCGACGGGCCGCCGGTGTCGGCGATCCTCACCACGCACCGGCACGCCGACCACTGGCAGGCGCTGCGCCGCGCTCACCGACTTCGCCGGCGCCGCCGTCTACGCCGGCGAGCCCGACGCCGACGAGCTACCGGTCGCCGTCGACGAGCGCCTCGAGCACGGCGACGAGATGACCGTCGGCGACGTCTCGCTGGAGGTCATCGCGCTGCGCGGCCACACGCCCGGTTCGGTCGCGGTGCTCTACCGCGATCCCGAGGGCATCCCACACCTGTTCACCGGCGACTCGCTGTTCCCTGGTGGGGTGGGAAAGACGTGGTCGGCCGAGGACTTCGTCACCTTGCTCGACGACGTCGAGCGCGCGGATCTTCGACCGGCTGCCGGACGAAACCTGGTTCTACCCGGGCCACGGCGACGACTCCACGCTCGGCGCGGAACGCCCGCACCTCGACGAATGGCGCGAGCGCGGCTGGTAGCCGCACCTGACAACTGTCACCGCGAGTCGAGGCGATAAAGCGCTGCCGCCGGGCGTCGGCAGGCGCGACGATCTATGGCATGACCGAACTGCGTGCACCCGCCAAGGTCGTGAGCCCGCGGGCGCGGTGGTACTGGACCGCGCGGGCCGCGGTCGGGTGGATCGTCGTCGGCGTGCTCGCCACGATCGTGCTGATCGCCACCGACCCCACTGCGATTGTCGAAACCTGCATCGTGGCGGTGCTTGCGGCGCTCGCGCTCGCGCACCTGCTCGTGATGCCCCAGTGGCGCTACCGGGTGCACCGGTGGGAGGTCACCGACACCGCTGCGTACACGCAGGCCGGGTGGCTGCGGCAGGAACGACGCATCGCGCCGATCGTGCGGATCCAGACCGTGGACACCGAGCGCGGGCCGATCGAGTCGCTATTCGGGCTCGTCAACGTCACCGCCACCACCGCGTCGGCGAAAGGCCCGATCACGATCAACGCCCTGGACCGGGAGGTCGCCGAGCGTACGGCCGCGTGGCTCACCGAGCGGGCCCAGGCCAGCGGCGCTGACGGCACATGAGCGCCGACACGCTCCAGGAGGCCACCTGGCATCGGCTCAGCCCGCGGATGCTGCTGATCCATCCCGTCGTCGAGGTCGGCAAGGCGCTGCCGGTGCTGGTCGGGATCTTCCTGGCCGGCTCCGTGCACGGCAACCAGGTCTGGGGCCTCGCCGCCACCGGCGTCGTCGTCGCGCGGTCGCTGACCCGGTGGTTCACCACCCGGCTGCGGGTGGGCGCCGACAGCGTCGAGTTGCGCCACGGCCTGGTTCGCCGCAAGACCCGCACCACCTCGCGCGGCCGCATCCGCACCGTCGACGTCAGCTCGCACGTGCTGCACCGGCTGCTCGGCGTGGCCCGGGTCGTGATCGGCACCGGCACGAGCGACCGTCGCGGCGAGGGCCGGCTGGTGCTCGACGGGCTGCCGCTGGACACCGCGCTCGCCCTGCGCGACGACCTGCTGCACCGCACCGCCGGGGTGGCACTGCGCAAGGACGACCCGCGCGAACGCGAGCTGGCCCGGCTGGATCCGCGCTGGATCGGCTACGCGCCGTTCTCGTTGTCCGGCGTGCTCACCGGGGTGGTGCTGTGGGGCTTCTACTGGCGGGTGCAGGGCGAGTCGGGCGTCGACCTGCTGCGCGTCGGGCCGTTGCGCACCGTCACCGACCTGCTCGAACGTCAGTCCCCCGTGACCCTCGCGGCCGTCGTCGCGCTCGCCCTCATCGCCTTCATCGCGGTGACCTCGACGCTCGGGTACGTGCTGGCATTCTGGAACTTCCGGCTGATCCGGCACGACGGCGGCACCGTGCAGGTCACCCGCGGGCTGCTCACCACCCGCACCACCAGCATCGAACGCCGCCGCCTGGTCGGCGTCGAGATCTCCGAGCCGCTGTCGTTGCGGTTGGTCGGCGCGGCGCGCACTTCCGCCGTCGCCACCGGGCTGCGGGTCGGCCGCGGGGCCGAACGCGGCGGCGAGGTGCTGTTGCCGCCGGCGCCGCTCGCAGCGGCCGAGACCGCCGGCATGCTCGTGCTCGACGGGACACCCGCGCTCACCGCGGCGGTGCATCGACACCCGGTCGCAGCGCTGCGCCGGCGCGTCAACCGCGCCGTGCTGGCCGGCACGGCGTTCGTCGGCGCATCGTTCGCGGCGTGGCAGTGGGGCGCGCCCGCGTGGGTCGTCGTGGCCGGCCCCGTGGCGATGTCGGTCTCGATCGCGCTCGGCATCGACCGTTACCGCAACCTGGGGCACGTGCGCTCGGACGGCTACCTCGTCAGCCGGTGGGGCTCCATCGTGCGGCGCCTGGTCGCGCTGGACGAGACGTCGGTGATCGGCTGGGGCTTGCGCTCGACGTTCTTCCAGCGGCGCCTCGGCCTGGTGACGCTGATCGCCGCCACCGCGGCCGGACGCCAGGCGTACCAGGTGCGCGACGTCGAACCGGACACCGCTCTCGCCCTGGTCGGCGCGGTCACCCCCGAACTCCTCGCCCAGTTCCGCAGCGAGAGGCCCGCGGCGCATTCCGTGTGAGATTGCGCATCCGGGCCGTCGACGCCGGTCACGGCCCTGCGAGGGTCGCGTATCATCCGCGCCGTCAAAGTGGGCACCGTGGCCGCACCGACCGCCACGACGAGGTCATGTCCGGTGGAAGCCGCGGCATCGGCCTCGCGATCGCGGTCCGGGCGGCACGTGCCGGCGCGAACATCGCGATCCTCGCCAAGACCGACAATCCCGATCCCCGGCTGCCGGGCACCATCCACACCGCGGCCGAGAGATCGAGGCCGCTGGCGGCACGGCGCTGCCGATCCTCGGCGACGTGCGCGACGACGAATCGGTGGCCGCTGCGGTGGCGCAGACCGTCGAACGCTTCGGTGGCATCGACATCGTGGTGAACAACGCTTGGGCGATCAACCTGAGCAATGTCGGCGACCTGCCGGCGAAGCGCTACGACCTCATGCTCGACATCAACGCACGCGGCACGTTCCTGCTGACCAGCCTCGCGCTGCCGCACCTGTCGAAGTCCGACGACGCCCACGTGCTGACGCTGTCGCCACCGCTGAATCCGGACCGCAAGTGGCTCGCGAAGCACGCGCCGTACACCGTCAGCAAGTACGCGACGACCATGCTCACGCTGGGGGTCGCCGAGTCGCGCCGCGCGAGGGCATCGCGGCGAACTGCCTGTGGCCGCGGACCTACATCGCCACCGCCGCGGTAGCGAACATCGTCGGCGGCGACGCCGGCCTGGCCGGCACCCGCACCCCGGCGATCGTCGCGGACGCGGCCTACGAGATTCTCACCCGGCCGGCGGGCGAGTGCACCGGCAACACCTTCATCGACGACGAGGTGCTGACCGCGGCCGGCGTCACCGACCTTGAGCAGTACCGCGACGGCGATCCCGGCGAGTACCTCGCCCTCGACATCTTCATGTGATGGTCTCGGCTTGACGGGACCCCTGCGGCACCAGAGGCTGAATGCCGCATTCGGACGGATCAGCGAGGTCAGCGATGAGCGATCAGGGTAGCGGCGGGCAGTACGGCGGCGACGACCCGAACCAAGGTTGGTCGCCACCCGGCCAGCCACCGTACGGTCCGCCACAGCCCGGTCAGCCCGACTTCGAATCGACTAGCCAGTATCCGCCGGTGCAGCCTGCCCGGCCCGGGCCGGGCGACACGCAGCAGTACCCGCCGCCCTACGGCGAGCCGCAGTACGGCGATCCGCAGCACGGCCAACCCCAGTACGGGTACGGATACGGACCGCCGCAGTACGGCCAACCCCAGTACGGATACGGGCAGCCGGGCCAGTACGCCGAGCCGCCCAAGGCAGGCGGCAGGAACAAGGCGCTGCTGTGGGGAATCGGCGCCGCGGTCGTTGCGGCCGCCCTCGTCGTCGGCGCCATCCTGCTCCTCTCCGGCGACGACAGCAGCGGCGGCACGCCGGCCGACCCGGTCAAGGCCCTCTTCGAGGCCGGCAAATCCAACGACCTGACCGCGGCCAAGAAAACCTTGTGCCGGGCGAACCTGAACGCCGGCGTCGTCGACGAGCTCGACGCCACCGGGCGAGTGACCGCTTACCGCATCGGCGCCACCACGAAGTCCGACTCCACGCACGCGGTCGTCCGGGCGACGGTCACGACCGCCAAGGGCGGCACCGACACCGCCGCGGTCCCGGTCGTCAAGGAGGACGGCAGCTGGAAGGTGTGCTTCCGCACCTCCGGGTCCGGCTCGCCGTCGAGCGCCGGGCCGTCGGGGGTCGCACCGGTGCCGATACCGTCGCTGTCGCTGCCGTCGATCTCGATCCCGTCGCTGTCGCTGCCGTCGATCTCGATCCCGTCGATCTCGATCCCGTCGATCGGTGGCGGCGGCATCCCGGCGATCAACCTGTGCTCGGCAATCGGGTCGGCCGAACAGGCTGCGCGGGTCTACGTGAGCGCGGCCTCGCTGGGTCAGGCGAATCTCGCGCAGTCGTGCGTCTATCGCGACGCGGTCAGCAAGTCCACCACCGAGGGCCTGCGCTCCGGCGAGTTCTACACCCTGTCCGGATCGAGCGGCTCGACTTTCACTTTCCGAAGTGTGAACGGGTCGTCGACGATCACCGTCAAGGTCACGAAGGAATCCGACGGCAAGTACTGGATCACCAACGTGAAGAAGAGCTGACCGCGCCCGGTGACCGGAACCGTCGGCGGGTTCGTCGAACTCGCACACGAGGTGATCGAAGGCGCCCTCGACCGCGATCCGGTGACCGCCACCTACCTCGGCGATCACCGGCGCGACGGGATGCTTGCGGACCCGTCCCAGGCTGCCGCCGAACGACGTAAGGCGCAGATCCGTGCGCACGTCGCCGAGCTCGCGGCGGCACCACTGCCCGATCTCGACGCCGAGGTCGACGCCGAGGTGTTGCGGACCGTGCTCGCTGCCGAACTGCTCGACCTCGACGAGATCCGCGAGGCCGAGTGGAACCCGATGCTGCACAACCCGGGTCCGGCTGTGCACGCGCTGCTCACCCGGCCGTTCGCGCCGCTGCCGGACCGGCTCACCGCGATCGTCGAGCGGCTGCGCGCGGTGCCGGAGTACCTGCTCGCCGCCCGGGCCCGGTTGTCCACGATGTCGCGCTGTCACCTCGACACCGCCGTCGTACAGCTCGCCGGCACGGCCGCACTGTTCGAGCACGGGCTGCCCGCGGCGGCGCGCGCGGCCGGCTACGACGAGGGCCGGCTCGCCGCCGCCGCCGAGCCGGCCCGGCAGGCCGTCCTGGCGCATCGCCGGTGGCTTGCCGCGCGCGGCGAACACGCCGTGCGCGATCCTCGCCTCGGCGAGGCGTTGTTCGGCCCCAAGCTCGCCCTCGCGCTCGACACCGACAGCGCACCGGACGCCCTGCTCGCCGCCGCCGAATCGGATCTGCGGGACACCACCCGCGAACTCGTCGAGGTCGCCGGCGAGTTGGCCGGCGTCGCGCAGCCGACCGCCGACACCGCCCGCGAGGTGCTCGCACAACTCGGCCACGACGCCACCGACGATGCCTCGATCGTGGCGCTGTGCCGAGACGCGCTCGGCGAGTTGACGGCATTCGTCCGAGAGCACGACCTGATCACCGTGTTCGACGATCCGATCGAGGTCGTCGAGATGCCCGAGATCAACCGCGGCGTCGCGGCGGCGCTGTGCCGCGAAAGCGGCCCGCTCGAAGCGGCGGTGCTGCCCAGCGTGGTCGAGGTGTCACCCACTCCGCGGGACTGGGACGCGGACCGGGTCGCGTCCTTCTACCGCGAGTACAACCGACACCTGCTGCACAACCTGATGGTGCACGAGGCGATGCCCGGGCACGCGCTGCAGCTCATGCACGCCAACCGCCAGGTGGCCGACACACAGGTGCGCGCGGTCTTCGGGAGCGGCACGTTCATCGAGGGCTGGGCGGTCTACGCCGAACAGCTGGTGGCCACCCACGGATATCGCTCGCAGCTGTCGCCGCGCGCGGCGGCGTCGGTTCGGCTGCAGCAGTTGAAGATGGAGCTGCGCTCGATCGTCAACACCATCCTCGACATCCGGTTCCACTGCGCGGATCTCGACGAGGACAGCGCGATGGCGTTGATGACCGGCGCGGGCTACCAGGAAGGCGGCGAGGCCGCCGGCAAGTGGCGACGGGTGCAGTTGACCTCGACGCAGCTGTGCACGTACTACGTGGGCGCGACCGAGGTAGCTGCGGTGGCGGTGCAGTTGCGCGCGGCACAGCCGCGCTGGTCGCAGCGCGCCGTGCACGACGCGATGCTCGCGCACGGCTCGCCCGCGCCGCGGCACCTGCGCACGTTGCTCGAGCTGCCGACCGCAGCCGCCGGAGCACACCGGCTGGGGTAGCGTCGCGCGGATGCCCGCCGCCGGCTTTCTCGACAGCCCGGGCCCGATCGCGTTCGCTCATCGCGGGTTCGCTGTGGCCTCCGGCGCCGAAAACTCGATGGCCGCGTTCGAGGCCGCGGTGGCGCTCGGCTACCGCTACCTGGAGACCGACGTCCGGGTGACCGCCGACGGCGTCGCGCTGGCCTTTCACGACGCCGGACTGGACCGGGTGACCGATCGTCGCGGCCGGCTGGAGCGGCTGCCGTGGGACACCGTGAGGCAGGCGCGGATCGCCGGTCGCGAACCGATCCCACAGCTGTGCGACCTGCTCGGCTGCTGGCCCGAGGTACGGATCAATCTCGACGTCAAGTCCGACCGCGCGGTGGCCCCCACCGTCGAGGCGGTCCGCCGCACCGGCAGCATCGGCCGGGTCTGCGTCGGCGCGTTCTCGACCGGCCGGATCGCGGCGGTGCGAGCCGCCTTCGGCCCGGCGTTGTGCACATCGCTCGGCCCCCGCGAGGTACTGCGGCTCAAGCTCCCCTATGCCGCGGCGCCGGCACGGCAGCGCGGGCGCTGCGCACAGGTGCCGGCGCGGATCGGGCGGCGCGCGTTCGTCGACGCGCGGTTTCTGCGGGCGGCGCACGCGGCCGGGCTGGCCGTGCACGCATGGACCGTCAACGATCGCGCCGAAATGGAGCACCTGCTCGACCTCGGCGTCGACGGCATCATGACCGACCGCGCCGACGTGCTGCGCGAGGTGCTCGTCGGTCGCGGCCAGTGGCAGACCGGCGGGTGAGCGCCGTCGTAGGCGGAACGGCGCAGCGCCATCGTTGCGCCGGCAGCCTGGTTCGGCTACACGATCACCGCCTCGGCGATCGTGCTGGTCGGCCTGATGCCGCTCGTCGGAGCATTGCCGACCGCACCGGCGCACGTGCGACATCGTGCCGCGAAGCGGGTCGTGCTGGGCTCGCTGGGGTAGCTGGCATCGATCGTGGTGGCGTACCAGCTGCAGGCCGGCGTGGCAATCGTGATCACGCTGGTGCTCGGCGGCAGCCAGGCGCTGTCGCGGGCGATCTTCACCCGCTGATCCCGCGCGGCTGCGAGACGCTGCCGCTGCGCCGGGCGATCGCGGCGGCCGGCAACGCGGTGCCGGAGACGGTCTAGTGTCCCGCACCAGAGAGCCGCACCGCAGTTGCGGCACCGAGTGCCGCGACGCCGGCAGCGCCCACCGTGACGAGCACCGGGGCCGCGCCACGCAGCCGACGGGCGCGCAAGGCGTGGGCCAGCACCGTCGCGTCGACCGCGTCGGCGGCCGCGCCGCCGATCACCCACGGGGTCGGGTTACCGCCACGGCGCGCCGCGAGAAGTCCGCCGATCCCCAGCGCGCCGTCGCGCACCGCCAGCATCCGGGTGAGCCAGCTCACCCGGCGCGCCGTGCCGGTGTCGAGACCGACGATTCGTGCGGCGGCGACCGGCGCCAGCAGCACCTGCGCCGCGATCACCGTGCGCCCGAGACACACGGCCTGCGCCGCTGCGGCCGGCGAAGCATCCATGCGGTGACTCCTCGCGATACGCTGGCACCCGGCTGAGTAGGGCGCGGCTCGGACGTTACCGAACCTCGGCACCGGGAATCCTTAGGCAACCTCGTTCGTTTCACATCGTGACGGACGACGAAGATCAACCGCATCGAGGCTTGGGGAGGTGCCCACTATGGCAGATCGCACGCTGCGCGGCAGTCGGTTGGGCGCGATCAGTTACGAGACCGAATACGGCGCGGAGCCCGCGCCCCGCAATGTGGCCGCCTACCGCTGCGAGCGGGGCCACGAGTTCAACGTCCCGTTCGCCGAGGAAGCGGAGCTGCCCACCACGTGGGAGTGCCGCCTGGACGGCACCGCGGGTCAGCTCATCGACGGCCCGGCGCCGGAGGCGAAGAAGGTCAAGCCGCCGCGCACCCACTGGGACATGCTGATGGAGCGGCGCACCATCGCCGACCTGGAAGAGGTGCTGGCCGAGCGTCTGGACGTGCTGCGCGCGCGCCGCGGCGCGCAAGTCCGCCTGATCGACCCGCACCAGGGACCGCCCGGGCACGTCCGGGCGGTTCTTCATGTCCCGGGATCGCTTCGCCGCGCCGCCGACGACGCTGCGCGCGCCGTCGATCACCTGCGCGCCGCGGTGGTCGCACACCCCACTGGGTGACCCGCCAGAACGCCTCGCGCACGATCGACGCCGCTCATCTTCGACTCGCCGCGCTCCCGCTCGACGAACGTGATCGGCACCTCGACGCACCCGGAACCCGGCCTGCGAGCGCACGCCGGACCAGGTCGACCTGGAAGCAGTAGCCCTGCGAGGCCACCGCCGCGTAGTCGATCGCCTCGAGCACCGCGCGCCGGTACGCGCGGAAGCCGCCGGTCGCGTCGCGGACGTCGACACCGAGCGCCAGCCGGACGTAGAGGTTGCCGCCACGGGAGAGCACCTCACGCCGGCGCGGCCAGTTGACCACCGATCCGCCCGGCACCCAGCGCGAGCCGAGCACGACGTCGGCGTCGCCGAGCGCCTGCAGCAGCCGGGGCAGCTGTTCCGGGGCGTGCGAACCGTCGGCGTCCATCTCGACGAGCACCTCGTAGCCGGCCGCCAGCGCCCAGTCGAACCCCGCGATGTACGCCGCGCCGAGCCCCGCCTTCGCGGTGCGGTGCAGGACGTGCACCCGCGGGTCCTCGGCGGCGATGGCGTCGGCGATCTTGCCGGTGCCGTCCGGGCTGCCGTCGTCGACGACGAGCACGTGCACCTGCTCGGGTCGCGCTGAGCACCCGGCGCACGATCTCCTCGATGTTGTCCCGCTCCTCGTAGGTCGGAATGACGACGAGGGTGGTGGGCAGGTCGAGGTCGCTCACCCGTGCACCGCCTGCCTCTCGCGTCGCGGCGCTCGGCCTGCGTCCGGCGGGCGCGGCCGGGCGGCGCGGCGCGCCACGCCGACCAGCAGCAGTCCGGCGACAGCCAGGGCACTGAGCAGGTAGGCCGGCCAGTCGCCCAGCCGAGCGGCCGGCGTCAGCGCGGTGCGCACCGGCACCCGACACGTCGAGGATCGCCGGACGTGAACAGCGGCCCGGACTCGGCGCGGATCGTGCCGTCGGGGCCGATGACCGCCGACTTGCCCGTGGTCGCCGCCTGCACGACCGTGCGCCCGAACTCGACCGCCCGCAGCTGGCTCATCGCGAGCTGCTGATAGGTCTCGGCGGTGTGCCCGAACGTCGCGTTGTTGGTCTGCACACGAGCAGCTGCGCGCCGGCCGCGACCGACGATCGCACGAGCGCGTCGTAGGCGACCTCGAAGCAGATGACGTCGCCGATCGGCACCGGGCCGCCGCGCATCAGGCCGTTGCCGTGGCCGGCGACCATGTCCTGGGTGACGCGCTTCGCGTCCTTGCTGACCCACTCGGCGATACCGCGCAGCGGGATGTACTCGCCGAACGGCACCGGGTGCCGTTTGACGTACTGCGCACCCGGCCCGGTGCGTCGGCGACCAGAGGATGCCGACGTTGCGCCGGTGGTTCGGTCCCGGGCCCTGCAGGATCGCGCCGACCAGTACCGGCGCGCCGACCGCCTTCACCGCGCGGTCGATCTCGGCGTAGGCGGCCGGGTTCGTGGAACGGGTCGACGTCCGAGGCGTTCTCCGGCCACAGCACGAGGTCCGGGCGGGGCGCGGTGCCGGCTTTGACCTGCGCGGCCAGCTTCAGCGTCTGCTGTGACGTGGTTGTCGAGGACCTGTTCGGCGCGGCTCTCGAACTCCAGCCCGCGATCGGGCAAGCCGCCCTGGATCACCGCGATGCGTTCGGTGCGACCGCGCTGATCCGGGTCCCGAGCGGCCACGCCAGCAGGCGCCGAGCAGCGTCACGACGACCACCGCAACGACGCCGACGGCGGCCGAACGGACGCGTTCGCGCCGGGCGGTGCCGGGTCGGCAGCAGGCGAGGGCTCCGGCGGCCAGCGCCGCACCGCCGGCGCCGACGGCGAAGGTGACGAGCGGGGCGCCGCCGAGCGGGGCGAACCAGCGCAGCGGCGAGGTCGCCTGGCTGAACGCCAGCCGGCCCCACGGAAAGCCGCCGAACGGGCATCTCGGCCCGCAGCGTCTCCTGCGAGCACCCACGCGGCGCCGACCCAGGCCGGCGCCGCCCGGCAGCCGGGCGAGCGCGGGGATGATGGCGCCGAGCAGCGCGAAGAACGCGGCGAAGGCGAGGGCGAGGATCAGCCACGGCACCGGACCGACATAGATGCCGGTCCAGCTGACCAGCGGCACCAGGAACGCGGCGCCGTAGAGGTACCCGAGCCAGGCCGCGGTGCGCGACCGGCGCCCGTCGACCGCGACCGACAGCGCGGCCACGCTCACGAACGCCATCGGCCAGATCCCGTAGCGGGGGAAGGCGAGCACCCCGAGCAGCCCACCGGCGAGCGCCAACAGCGCAGCCCAGCGCCGCCGGAACAGCGGCGGACGGGGTGGGCGCATCGCACCAGTATCGCCGAGGCGCGCACGGCCGGAACCGACTCCTCAGCCGTGGGCGCCACCGTCGGCCGCGAGGAGACCGGTGTCGTGGATGGCGACGCCGTTGCGGACGGTCGCGAGGCAGGTCGGCAGGACGGCGCCGGGACGCAGCTCGGGCAGGCCCGGCACCGCACGGCGCGGGTCGGTGCTCCAGCGGGCGATCCGCTCGTCGGCGCTGTCGACGACGAGCGCGCCGGCCGCCCAGATCGCGAAGGTCGCGGGCGCGCCGGGTGCGAGCACGCCCTCGCGGTCGCGCCCCGCGGCCCGCCAGCCCGCCCGGGTGTGCGCCGCGAACGCGGCCCGCGCGCTGATCGCCGCCGCCGGGTCGCTCGGATACACCGCGGCCCGCACCGCGGCCCACGGGCCGAGTTCGGTGACCGGCGCGTCGGAGCCGAACGCCAGCGGCACGCCCGGCTGCCAGCAGCTCGGCGAACCGGTTGAGCTCGCCGGCGCGACGCGACGCCCAGTCGCGCCGCGTACATCCGGTCGGGACCGCCCCACAGCGCGTCGAAGCACGGCTGCACCGAGGCCATCAGCCCGGACGCCGCGAGCCGTGCGGGATCGCGCACGTACTCGGCGTGCTCGATCCGGTGCCCGGCACCGCCCGGGCGGCCGGTCCGGACGCTCACCTGATCGACGGCGTCGAGCACCTGATCGACTGCCGCGTCGCCGATGGCGTGGAAGCCGGCCTGCAGCCCGGCAGCGGCGCAGCGCTCGATGTGCTCGGCGAGGTCGACGGTGGTGTGGTGCAGGACGCCGCGATTGTCCGGGTCGTCGGCGTAGGGCACGCCCAGCGCCGCGGTGTGCGAGCCGAGGCTGCCGTCGCAGAACAGGTCGCCGGCCGCGCCCACCGCACCGAGGTCGCGCGCAGCCTCGATGCCGAACAGCTCGGCCCAGTAGCCGATCACCTCCGGCAGCGTCGGTTCGGCGCGACAGCGCCAGCAGCGCGGCGAGGTCGTCGCTGTCCGAGATCGCGGGCCCGGCCATCTCGTGCACGCACGCGATGCCGAGTGCGGCGGCGTGCCGCAGCGCGGCCAGTTGCGCCTCGCGGCGTTGACCCGCCGACAGCGCCCCGAACGCGGCGGTGCGCACGGCGTCGTGCGCAGGGCCGCGCAGCCGGCCGCTCGGCGTCGAAGCCGGTCAGCTGCGGCAGGCCCGGCACCGCAGCGCATCAGCGCGGTCGACGCCACCGCCGAGTGGGCGTCCACCCGGGACAGGTAGACCGCCCCGCCGTAGGCGGCGCGGTCCAGTTCAGCCGGCCGTGGGCGGCCGGCCCTCGGGCCAGTCGCTGTCGTCCCAGCCGCCGCCGAGCATCGGTCGGCCGCGGGCGGCCCGGGCCGCGTCGGCGACCAGTCGAAGGGCGTCGGTCGAGATCGGGCGCGCTCCGCAGGTCCAGCCCGGTGAGCGCGAGCCCGGTCGCCGTGGTGTGCACGTGCGCATCGACGAAGGCTGGTGTGACGAGAGCACCGTCGAGGTCGACGGTCGATTCCGGCGCGATCTGCGCGGCGGCGGCCTCGCCGCCGATCCAGGTGACGACGCCGTCCTCGACCGCCAGCGCGGTGGCGCCGGGAGCGCCCGGCGCGTACACCCGGCCATTGCGATACAACATCATCACAACGGTCGAGTCTGCCAGTCTGCAGTCCGCAAACCCGGGGCGGTAGCGTTTACGACGAAGGCTCCGTTGGGGGTTGCCGGTATGGTCGCGAGCATCGAGGACGTCGCCAAGCGGGCGGGGGTCTCGATCGCGACGGTGTCCCGAGCCCTGCGCGGTCTGCCGGACGTCGCCGCGGCGACTCGGGACCGCGTGCTCGTGGCCGCCAGCGAACTCGACTACGTGGCGTCGCCGTTCGCGGCCCGGCTGGCCAGCGGCCGCACCACCACCGTCGGGTTGGTGGTCCCGTTCGTCAATCGCTGGTTCTTCGCCGAGGTGATCGCGACCGTCGAGGGCGCCCTGCGCCACTCCGGGCTGCGACCTGCTGCTCTACAACCTCGGCGACGCGGACGGGCGGACGAGGTTCTTCGAGCGTGATGCCGATGCGCAAGCGCGTCGACGGTGTGCTGGTCGCCAGCCTGGTGCTCGACGACGCCGAGTTCGGCGCCCTGACCGACCTCAACCGCCCGGTCGGGCTGCTGGGCTTGCAGCGCCCCGGTTTCCTGTCGGCCCGCATCGACGACATCGCGGCCGCCCGGGCGGCGGTCGAGCACCTCGTGCAGCTCGGCCACCGGCGCATCGGCTTGATCGGCGGCGACACCGCCGACCCGATGGCGTTCACGCCGCCGCTGCACCGCCGCGTCGGCTACCGCGAAGCGCTTCAGGCGGCCGGGATCGAGCCGGATCCGGCGCTCGATCGACTCGGGTACTTCACCGTCGACGGCGGCGCGGACGCCGCGCGCGAGCTGTTGGCGTTGCCCGAGCGACCGACCGCGCTGTTCGCCGAGAGCGACGAGATGGCCTACGGGGCGCTGCGCGAGGCGCGACGTGCCGGGCTGCGGGTGCCCCAGGACGTCGCGGTGATGGGGTTCGACGACCAGCCGCTGTCAGATCTGTTGCAGCTGTCGACGGTGCGTCAACCCGTCGCCGCGCAGGCCGCCGACGTGACCAGGCGGCTGGTCGCGCTGATCGCCGACGACGCCCCGGCCGCCAACGGCGATACCGCGGTCGTGGTGCCCACCGAGCTTGTCATCCGGGGCAGCACCGATCCCTCCCAGGAGCGCCCGCCCCAATAGGCTGACGCGGTGACGCTGATGTTGGTCGACGCGGCCAACCTCTACTTCCGCGCCTTCTATGCCGTCCCGGACACCGTCACCGCGCCCGACGGCCGCCCGGTGAATGCGGTGCGCGGGTTCCTCGACATGTCCGCCGCGCTGATCGACCGGCGCCGCCCCACCCGCTGGGTCGCGTGTCTCGACCTGGACTGGCGTCCTGCGTTTCGGGTCGCGCTGGTGTCGTCGTACAAGGCACACCGAATCGCGCCGGGCGGCGGCGAGACCATCCCGGAGCTGCTGCGCCCGCAGGTGCCGCAGCTGATGGCGGTCCTGACCGCGTTCGGGCTGGCCTGCGCCGGGGCCGACGGTTTCGAGGCCGACGACGTCATCGCCACGCTCGCCGACCGGGACACCGACACGGTTGAGGTGGTCAGCAGCGACCGGGATCTGCTCGCCCTGGCCGACGACCGAGTCACCATCCTGGACACCGGCCGGGGCATCGCCAAGATGACCGCGATGGGCCCGGCGCAGGTGCGGGCGAAATACGGCGTGCCGGCCGCCAACTATGCCGACTTCGCGGTGCTGCGCGGCGACCCGAGCGACGGTCTGCCCGGCGTCGCCGGGGTGGGCCCGAAGACCGCCGCCGCGCTGGTGTCGCGGTTCGGGACGATCGAGGACATCGTCGCCGCCGCAGCGGCCGGCGATGCCGGCTTCCCGGCCGGCGCTGCCGCGAAGGTGCGCGCCGCGACCGACTATCTCGCGGCCGCGCCGAGCGCGGTGCGGGGACGGCGCGACGTGCCGCTACAGGTCATCGACGACCGCCTGTACGCCGAGCCGCGCGACCCGCAGCGCCTCGCCGAGTTGACCGAGGAGCTCGGCATCGCGGACCCGCTCGCGCGGCTGCAGAAGGCGATCGCGGCCGCGGCCGGCGACTGACCCCGGTCAGCGCACGACGTAGCTGCCGTCGTCCTTGTTCCGGATCGTGACGGTGAAGGTCTTGCCGCCGTCAGCGGTGCAGGTGAACGACGAATCGTTGTCCTTCATCTCGAAATCCTTGCCGTCGTTGCACTCGACGTTCGTCGCGCCCAGGTTCTTGGTGATGTAGTCCTCGACGGCGGTGTGACTGAGCTTCTTGTCCCCGAACGGCTTCACGACAAGGAACACGATGATCGCGGCCACGGCGAGGACCACTACGACCACGAGCGAGATCAGCAGGCCCTTGCGGCTCTTGCGCGGCGCCGCGGCGGCGCCAGCGCCGCCGCCGTAACCACCGGCATAGCCCGCGCCGTAGCCGGCGGCCTGCCCGTGGCCGGATCCGTAGCCGGACTGGCCGTACGACTGTTGTCCGTACCCGGACTGGCCGTAGCCCGGCTGGCCATAGCCCTGCTGGCCATAGCCCTGCTGGCCGTAGCCCGGCTGGCCATAGCCCTGCTGGCCGTAGCCCTGCTGTTCGGGTGGCTGCTGGCCGTAGCCCGACTGGCCGTAGCCCGACTGGCCGTAGCCCGACTGGCCGTAGCCCGACGGGCCATAGCCCTGCTGTTCGGGTGGCTGTTGGCCGTAGCCCGACTGGCCGTAGCCCGACGGGCCATAGCCCTGCTGTTCGGGTGGCTGTTGGCCGTAGCCCGACTGGCCGTAGCCCGACTGGCCGTAGCCCTGCTGCTCGGGTGGCTGCTGGCCGTAGCCCGGCTGGACGTAGCCCGGCTGGGACTGCCCGTAGCCAGATTGCTGCCCGTACCCGGACTGGCCGTAGCCCTGTCGCCCGTATCCCGATTCGCCGTAGCCCGATTCGCCGTAGCCCGATTCGCCGTAGCCCGATTGCTGTTGGCCGTACCCGGACTGCTGCTCGTACCCCGGCTGCTCGCCGTAGCCGGACTGCTGGCGGTACCCGGACTGGCCGTAGTCGGTGCCGCTCTGCGATCCGGACGGCGCCGCGCCGGACTCGCCAGAGTTGATCGACAAGCCACGGATCACCGTGGTCTGGTCGCTCGAGGAATCCGGAGTGGGCGCAGCCGGCTGTGGTGTCTCGTCACGCTGCGGGGGTTCCCCCGCCGGCCGGCCGGCGCCCTGCCCGTTCGACGGACCCCCGGGATTTCCGCTCTCAGTCATCCAGCACGCACCTCATCTTTCCTTCGGTCGGCACGACGATCTCCGGCCGAGCGGTTCGCCACACGCTACTGCCTGCCGCCCGGTCCTGCCGAAGGGTGTGCTCACGGGCGCATGCTCTGCGCCACCACCCCGCGACGTACCGTCGCAGCCGCTGCGCGAGCCGTCCGAGAGATCGACAACGCGTCGGCTCCGGACCGGTCCACGGCGAGTTGGTCGAGCAGATCCAGCACCTGCTTGCACCACCGGATGAAGTCGCCGGCAGACAGCTCGGCACCGCGCCGCGACACCGCGTCCAGCACCGCGTCCAGCCGGTCCTGGCGGGCCCACCGGTAGACCGCGAGCGCGAAACCCAGCTGCGGTTCACGGCTGGTCGGCAGCCCCAGCTCGGTCTCCTCGTCGACGAGGCCGGCCCAGATCCGCACCGTGCCGGCGAGCGCCTGCTGGATCGCCGGGGTCGGCATCCGGTCGACGAACGGCTCCTCCCGGCGCGGCTCGTAGACCAGCGTCGACACCACCGCGGCCAACTCGGCCGGGTCGAGCCCGGACCAGATCCCGGCGCGCAGACATTCGGCGGCCACCAGGTCGGCCTCGGACCAGATCCGGGCCAGCCGCCGCCCGGCCGGCGTCGCGGCGTCGCCGGCCAGGTAGTCGCGCCGGTCGAGCAGCGTGCAGATGCGGTCGAAGGTGCGGCCCAGCGAGCCGGTCCGGCCCTCGATGCGCCGGCGCAGGCCGTCGTTCTCGCGTTCGAGGCGGGCATACCGCTCGGCCCAGCGCGCGTGCTCCTCGCGGTCGGCGCACTGGTGACACGGGTGGGCGCGCAGCGCGGCGCGCAGCCTGCTGACCTCGCCGTCGACACTGTCGACACTGTCGACACGGCGGTCGCGACGGCGCGGCCGCGGTTCGTGCTCCCCGAGGTCCAGTGCCCGGATGCTGGACACGATGTCGCGGCGTTCCTGCGGGGAACGGTGATTGACGAATTTCGCGAGCCGTACCTTGCCGAGCACGTCGACCGCGGCCGGGAAGTCGACGAGCGAGAGCCGCCCGGCCCACCGCCCCTCGGTGACCACGAGCGGCCGCGGGTCGTCGTGCGGCGACACTCCGGGGTCGAGCACGACGGCGAGCCCGGCCCGCCGCCCGCGCGGCACCCGGATGACGTCGCCACGGTGCAACGCCTCGAGCGAGGCCGCGATCGCGCCGCGCCGGGCCCGCGCCCCCTCGCGGGCCAGCGTCGACTCCCGCTCGGTCAGCTCGCGACGCAGCCGGGCGTACTCGGCGAAGTCGCCGAGGTGGCACTGCATGCGGTCGCGGTACTCGTCGAGGGTCTCGGTGTTGCGACGGATCTGCGCGATCAGCCCGGACACCGCGCGGTCGGCCTGGAACTGCGCGAACGACGCCTCGAGCAGCTCCCGCGCGGCGTCGCGGCCCATCTGGTCGACCAGGTTGACCGCCATGTTGTACGACGGGCGAAACGACGACCGCAGCGGGTAGGTGCGCGTCGATGCCAACCCGGCTACCCGCTGCGGATCCAGCTCCGGCGACCACAACACGACGGCGTGACCCTCGACGTCGATGCCGCGCCGCCCCGCGCGGCCGGTGAGCTGGGTGTACTCCCCCGGTGTCACGTCGGCGTGGGTCTCGCCGTTGAACTTCGTCAGCCGCTCGAGCACCACCGTTCGCGCCGGCATGTTGATGCCGAGCGCGAGGGTCTCGGTGGCGAACACGGCGCGGACCAGCCCGCGCACGAACAGCTCCTCGACGGTCTGTTTGAACGCCGGGATGAGGCCGGCGTGGTGCGCGGCCACGCCGCGGCGCAGGCCGTCGCGCCACTCCCAGTAGCCCAGCACCTCGAGGTCCTCGGCCGGCACGTCGGCGGTGGTCTCGTCGATGACGGCATCGATCTCGGCGCGCTCGGACTCGTCGGTGAGCCACATCCCGGCATAGACGCACTGGCGCACTGCGCGCATCGCAGCCGGCCCGGCTGAAGATGAACGTGATCGCCGGCAGCAGCCCGTCGCGATCGAGCCGGGCGATCACGTCTGGGCGGTGCGGTGGCCGCCAGCCACGCGGGGGCCGACCCCGGCGCGGCGGCTCCAGGTACTGGCTGCGCTGCGCCACCTGCCGCAGCAGTTCGGCGTCGAGGCTCTGCCCGTCGGCCCCGAACAGGTCGAACAGTCGCGAGCCGACGAGCACGTGCTGCCACAGCGGCACCGGGCGCTGCTCGTGCACGATCACCCGGGTCTCGCCGCGCACCGACTGCAGCCACTCGCCGAACTCCTCGGCGTTGGACACCGTGGCCGACAGTGACACCAGCCGGACCGCCGCCGACAGGTGGATGATGACCTCTTCCCACACGGCGCCGCGGAACCGGTCGCCGAGGTAGTGCACCTCGTCCATCACCACGTAGCCGAGATCGGCGAGGTTGCCGCTGCCGACGTAGAGCATGTTGCGCAGCACCTCGGTGGTCATCACCACCACCGGCGCGTCCGGGTTCACCGAGTTGTCACCGGTCAGCAGGCCGACCTGGCTCTCGCCGTGACGGGCCACCAGATCGTTGTACTTCTGGTTCGACAGCGCTTTGATCGGGGTGGTGTAGAAGCAGCGCTGGTGCGCGGCGAGGGCCAGGTGCACCGCGAACTCGCCTACGATCGTCTTGCCGGCGCCGGTCGGTGCGCACACCAGGACCGAGTAGCCGCTCTCCAGCGCGGCGCACGCGTCGAGCTGGAACTCGTCGAGCTCGAAGGAGTAGCCCGCCCGGAAGTCGATCAGCACCGGTCGCGACGCCCGTCGCCGGGCTGCCGCATACCGCTCACTCGGCGTCGGAACCGGCGCAGACACCGGTCCAGCGTATGCCGCGCCTCAGGTGGAGTCGGCCCAGTCCGATCGGGTCGGCTCGGCAGGCTCGGCGAGCCGTTGCGGGATCGGGTCGACGGTGGACGCGACGTGGTCTTCGAGGTGCACCGCGGCGAGCTCCTCGGCCTTGCGCCGCGCCTTGCGCCGGTCGTGGATCGTGGCGATGCCGACCGCGCCCTCGAAGAGCAGCACCATCGGGATCGCCATCGCGCACATCGTGAACGGGTCGGTGCTGGGGGTGGCCACCGCCGCGAACAGGAAGATCAGGAAGACCGCGACGCGCTGCGACTTGCGCAGCAGCTTGGCCGGCAGTGCCCCGGCGAGGTTGGCCATCACGACCAGCAGCGGCAGCACGAACGCCGCGCCGAAGATCACCAGCATGAGCGTGACGAAGGCGATGTAGTCGTTGACCGTCAGCAGCGCCTGAGTGCCGTAGCCGGCCTGGGAGAGCAGGATCCGCAGGCCCTTGTTCAGCACGACGTAGGCCAGGCTCATGCCGAGCGCGAACAGCACCGTCGCGGCCGCGACGAAGATGATCGTCCACTTGCGCTCTTTCTTGCGCAGTCCCGGCGTGACGAACGCCCAGATCTGGTAGAGCCACAACGGCGCGGTGAGCACCGCGCCGGCGATCACCGACACCTTGAGCCGGGTGGTGAAGCCGTCTAGTGCGCCGTGGTAGATCAGCACACACTTCTCCGGGCCGGCGGGCGTGAAGCGGTACTTCGCCGGGACCGAGCAGTAGGGCTCGCGCAGGAACTCCAGCAGCGGACCGTAGAAGAACCAGCCGGCCACCGCGCCGACCGCGACGATGATCACGATCTTGATCAGCCGGGTGCGCAGCTCCCGCAGGTGGTCCATCACCGGCATGCGCCCCTCGGGGCTGCGCGGGCGCCGCCGGGGCCGACTCACCATGGGCGTGTCACCGTCTCGTGCTCACCGCTCGGACGCAGCGGCCCTGCCGCGCTGGCGCTGCACCTCGACCAGGTGCTCGCGCAAGCCGGCGAGACGCCGCGCGTCCTCCTGCGCCTGGGCCAGGTCGCCACGCAGCCGCTTGGCCTTCCAAGAGATCTCGTAGCCGCAGTAGCCCAGGACCACGATCAGCAGCAGCGCGGCGAAGATCCACGCGCCGAGCGGAAACCAGACCACGTGTCGCACTCTACTTCGCGGATCGGGTCAGCTCCTGTGGTACGCAGCCAATGCACGGTCGGCCTCGGTGCGCAGGGCCTCGGCCAGCCAGTCCGGGGAGAGCACCTCCACCTGCCCGGCCGAACCCAGAACGAGCGCGCGCACCCAGCCCGGATCGGCCACCCGCAGCTCGATCCGCAGCCCCGCGCCGTCGGACGTCACGTCCTCGGCCGGGTAGTAGTCGGCCACCCACGCGTACGCCGGGCCGACCCGCAGCCCGACCAGCAGGTGCTCGGACGCGGGCTGGAACACCCCTTCGGACAGATCGCGCAGCTGGACGCCGGCGGGCACCGCAGCCGGCTCGTCGAGCAGCGTGACGTCGTCCATCCGGTCCAGGCGGAACACCCGCATGCCTTCGGCCTGCCGGCACCAGGCCTCCAGGTAGGTGCGGCCGTCGGCCTCGAGGACCCGTAGCGGATCGACGACGCGCACCGACGTGTCGTCGCGCGACGCGCTGTAGTAGCGCATCTGTAGCGCGCGGCCGTCGTCGACCGCACGCTGCAACAGCGGCAGCAGCCTCTGCCACTGGTCCAGCTCGACGGCGACAGTGGCGTCATCGACCTCGCCGGCCGTGACCGCCTCGATCTTCGCCAATGCCCGCTGCACGGCGTCGGTGTCGGCCAGCCCGGGCGTCTCGGCGAGGGTGCGCAGCGCGACCACGAGCGCGAGGGCCTCCTCCGCGGTGAGCCGCAACGGCCGCGACATCCCCGCGTCGAAGATCACCGACACGGTGTCGCCTTCGAAGGACAGGTCGATGAGGTCGCCGGGGCCGTGGCCGGGCAGCCCGCACATCCACAGCAGGGTGAGGTCGCGGCGCAGCTGTGCCTCGGTGACGCCGAAGTCGGCCGCAGCGGTGGCGACCTCGATGTTGGGCCGGGCCTGCAGGTAGGGCACGAGCGCGAGCAACCGCGGCAGGCGCTCCTCGTTGGCCGTGCGCGGCTTCACGCCCGACCCGCCACGGCCTGCAGGCGCGCGACCACCGCATCGACGAGGTCGGGCGGGTCGAGCGCCTGGGCGCTGGACCCGGCGCCGGCGATCACCCGCGCCAGCCACTGGGTGTCGGTGAACGCGATGGTGAGCACCCCGTCGTCGGAAGCGGTGGCGATGCGACGCAGCTGTCCAGCGCCGGCGCCGGTCACCCGCACGGTGGCGCTGCGCCCGGCGTCCGGTCCCCGGCCGGCCACCATCTGCACGAGGTCGACGTCGGCGGGCCGCTCGAACGCGCCCGGAACGCCGGTGGCGGCGACCGGGCCGGTGATGCGGGTGAGCCGGAAGCTGCGCGGCTCGCCGCGGTCGCGGTCGAACCCGGCGACGTACCAGCGGCGCCGCCACGACAGCACGCCCCACGGTTCGAGGGTGCGGCGCTCGGCCGTGCCGGCCCCGGCCTTGACGTAGTCGAAGGTCACGGCGGTGGCGGTGCGCGCGGCGTCGAGCAGCGTGGGCAGGCTCGGGTCGCTCGCATCGAGGTGCGGCACCGCGCCTGGTGCGTCGGCCGCCCGGACCTCGGTGCCCGCGGCGCGCAGCTTGATCAGCGCCTGGCGGGCGGAATCACCGAGCGTGGCCGACTGCCACAGCCGGGCCGCCAGACCGACGGCGGCGGCCTCCGCGGCGTCGAACTCGATCGTCGGCAGCTCGTAGTCGCCACGCCGGATCCGATAGCCGTCCTCGCTGTCGAAGGTGCTGTTGCGGCCGGTCTCGAGCGGGATGCCGAGGTCACGCAACTCCGCCTTGTCGCGTTCGAACATCCGCTTGAACGCCTCGTCGGTGGGTCGGGTGCCGTCGCCGGCCTCGTAGCCGGGGACGGCGTCGCGGATCCGTTCGGCGGTCAGGAACTGGCGCGTCGACAGCAGGCAGATGACCAGGTTGACGAGTCGTTCCGCACGCCTGGCTGCCATGTCCTCAAAGCTAATGCCGCCCCGACTGCGCCGCGGCGCGGCGCGCTCGGCGGCCTTGGTCCCCACCCCTCGATCATTGCGTATCGGTGGTAGCGGGATCAGCCGCCGATGCGGTTACTCGTCGCCCGGCTCGTCGCGCAGCGCACGGTCGGGCTCGGCGCGGACGCGTTCGACGCGCGCGCTGCTCGGGGGTCAGGTTGCCGGTGTCAGTGTTCGAGTCGGCCATCAGGGCAGCCGGTGTCTACCCGGCCCAGCCGGGAATCGAGCGCCGCGTTCACCGCCAGCACGAGCTGCGCGCAGGTGTCCTCGAGCGGCTGCCGCGGCAGTCTCGGGTCGATGGACACGGGTGCGGATGCGCCCCGCGGCGTCGGCCTCGGCGGCGATCAGCCGGTCGGCCGCCTCCCCCCCGAACGGGCCCGGCGCGGCCCCGAGGTCACATCGAGGCGATCAACTTCTCGACCCGCTCGTCGACGCTGCGGAACGGGTCCTTGCACAGCACGGTGCGCTGCGCCTGGTCGTTGAGCTTGAGGTGCACCCAGTCGACGGTGAAGTCGCGACGTCGTTCCTGGGCGCGACGGATGAAGTCGCCGCGCAGCTTGGCCCGGGTGGTCTGCGGCGGCACGCTCTTGGCCTCGAAGACCGCAAGGTCGGAGATGACCCGCTCCACCGCGCGACGCGACTGCAGCAGGTAGTACAGCCCGCGGCTACGGGAGATGTCGTGATAGGCGAGGTCGAGCTGGGCGATGCGCGGCGAGGACAGCGCAGGCCGTGCTTGGCGCGGTAGCGATCGATCATCTGGAACTTCGTCGCCCAGTCGATCTCACGGTCGATCAGCGACAGGTCCTGCCGCTCGACGGCGTCCAGCGTGCGGCCCCACAGCTCGAGCACCCGCTTGGCAGCGTCGGTGCCGCCGGTCGCGGGCGACGAAATCGACGGCGCGTGAGTAGTACTCGCGCTGGATCTCCAGCGCCGAGGCGCTGCGCCCGGCGGCCAGCCGCACCGGACGGGTGCCGGTGAGGTCGTGGCTGATCTCGCGGATCGCGCGGATCGGGTTCTCCAGCGACAGATCGCGGAACGCGACGCCCTCTTCGATCATGCGCAGCACGAGATCGGCGGAGCCGACCTTGAGCAGCGTGGTGCACTCGTTCATGTTCGAGTCGCCGACGATCACGTGCAGGCGTCGGTAGCGCTCGGCGTCGGCGTGCGGTTCGTCACGGGTGTTGATGATCGGGCGGCTGCGGGTGGTGGCCGAGGAGACGCCCTCCCAGATGTGCTCGGCCCGCTGGCTGACGCAGTAGACCGCGCCGCGCGGGGTCTGCAGCACCTTCCCGGCGCCGCAGATCAGCTGCCGGGTGACGAGGAACGGGATCAGGACGTCGGCCAGCCGGCTGAACTCGCCGTGCCGGCCGACCAGGTAGTTCTCGTGACAGCCGTAGGAGTTTCCGGCGGAGTCGGTGTTGTTCTTGAACAGGTAGATGTCGCCGGCAATGCCCTCGTCGTGCAGGCGTTTCTCGGCGTCGACGACCAGCCCCTCGAGCACCCGCTCGCCGGCCTTGTCGTGGGCGACCAGACTGTGCAGCGAGTCGCACTCTGGGGTGGCGTATTCGGGATGGCTGCCGACGTCGAGATACAGGCGGGCGCCGTTCTTGAGGAACACGTTCGAGGAGCGACCCCAGGACACCACCCGGCGGAACAGATAGCGCGCGACCTCGTCCGGAGACAGCCGCCGTTGCCCGTGGAACGTGCACGTCACGCCGTACTCGTTCTCGATGCCGACGATGCGCTTGTGCACCTTGCCACCCTAGCCGCGCAGGTGTCCGCGCGCCGGTGCACCGGGCGTCGTTACGGCTTCAGCTGCAGGATCGGCGTGCCGTCGACGAGGGTGATCTGCACCGCGGCGATCCGGTCGCGCCGCACCGCGGTGCCGCCGGTGAAGGTGACAGTCTTGCCAGGCACGAGCGACCAGGTACCCGCGCCGTGGTAGAGGCCGCTCTTGTCGATCACCCGCAGGCCGTACGGATGGGATTCGTCGACGTCCTGCTCGTATTTGCACTGCAAATCGATCTCGGTGCCCCAAGCCTTCGACACGAGTTGCGCGCTGGCGCTGACCGGGCTCGGCCGTACCGCCACGAACGCCTCGCGACTGGGTCCGGACGACGAGTCGCCCGACGGCCAGGCGACGAAGGCCAGCGCGACGAGCAGGGCGGCGACGACCGCGGCGATGCCGGCGGTGAACAGGGTGCGACGGCGCTGTTCGCGGCGTGCTCTGCGCATCAGCCCCGGCAGCAGGGTGTCAGGCATCGGCTCGACCGCAGCGGGGTCGAGCCCGACGAAATCGGCCGGCGATGCCGCCGCGAGCCGGCCCACGGTGTCGCGGGCCTCGTCGACGCGCGCGCGGCAGGCCGGGCACTGCGCCAGATGCGCCTCGAACTCGGCCGCCTCCTGCAGATCGAGGGCGCCCAGCACATAAGCGGCGTCGGCGTGTTCGAACGGATCGGTCATCGCCGCTCCCCGAACCGCTCGTACCGCCGTTGCCGACCTCGCCGAGCTCGTCCAGCGCGAGGCGCAGCGCCCGCAGCGCGTAGTGCGTGCGTGACTTCACGGTGCCCGCCGGGATGCCGAGCGTCTCGGCCGCCTGCGCGACGGTGGCGCCGCGGAAGTAGCACTCGTAGAGCACGGCCCGGTGTTCGGGCGAGAGCGTGCGCAGCGCGGCGCCGACCACTTGCCGGTTGACGGCCTGCTCGGTCGTGTCGCCGACCGGCTGCTCGGGCAGTTCCGCGCTGACCCGCTCGCGCCGCGACCGCGCGGTGCGCCAGTCGTCGATGACGATCCGGCGGGCCACGGTGAACAACCAGCCACGCGCCGAGCCGGTGGTCTGGACGAGCACCTGCGGGTTGCGCCAGGCGCGCAGCATCGTCTCCTGGACGACATCCTGTGCATGCGCGCGATCCCCGTTGGTCAAGCCGACGACGTAAGACCACAGCGCCGATGCGTGCTCGTCGTGGATGGCACGCAGGAGTTCGGCGCTGCCGGGGGTGTCCGCGGTCCGCATCTCACCCCCTGGGCGCGTAGGTGTCTCGTCGAGACAGGCGACCCAGGTCACGCCTACCCAACGAAGCCGGCCCGGGTCGGGTTCAAATCAGTTGAGCACCGAACCATACGTCGGGGTTAAGCGTTTCCACCCACATGGACATGGATCCGACGATTTCCCGACGCACTTTGCTCGTCGCCGGCGCCGGCGGTGTCGGGGCGGCGGCACTGGCCGCATGCTCGTCCAGCGGCACGAAGAGCAGTGACACCGACACCGCGAGCGCCGCGACGTCCGCCACGTCGGCCACCTCCGCCACGTCGGCCGCGCCGGCCGCGCCGGCCGCGCCGCAGACCAGCGAGCCGGCCGGCAGCTCCAGCGACGACTCCGGTGGGTCGGACGACCAGGACGCGCTGATCAGCCTCGACGACATCGCCGTCGGCAAGGGCGCATCGGTGAAACTGCCGAACGGCAAGCCCGCGATCGTGACCAGGCTCACGTCGACCTCGGCGGTATGTTTCAGCGCGATCTGCACGCACATGGGCTGCACCGTGGCGCCGAAGGGCGCGGAGCTCGACTGCCCGTGTCACGGGTCGAGGTTCAACATCAAGACCGGCGCGGTACTCAACGGGCCGGCCAGCGAGCCACTGGCGAAGATCCCGGTCACGGTCAGCGACGGCAAGGTCGTCGCGAGCTGAGTCAGTCGCTCGATTCGGGTTCCGGATCGCCGGGATCGGCGGCTTGCCCCTCGTCCGCGCTGGTGTCGGAGGCGGGCAGCAGGTCGGTCAGCGCCGCTGCGGTGATGCGCTTGAACTTGCGCTTACCCCGGTTGCGGTCCAGGACGGCCACCTCGAGCTGACCGCGCCGGCAGCGCGCGCGGCGCGCCGTTGGTGCCGCCCACCGACCCGAGAGCGCGCACCGCCATCTCGAGGGCGTCGCGCAGGGGCAGGTCGGGGGTGAACGCCGACTTCATCTCGCTGGTGAGCGCCTCGGCCGGGCCGCCCATCACCAGGAAGTCCGGCTCGTCGACGATGGTGCCGTCGTAGGTGAGCCGGTACATCTGGTCGGCCTCGGCGGTCTCGCCGACCTCGGCGACGCAGATCTCCACCTCGTAGGGCTTCTGCTGCTCGACGAAGATCGAGCCCAGGACCTGGGCGTAGGCGTTCGCGAGGGCTCGCGCGGTGACGTCGCGGCGGTCGTAGGAGTAGCCGCGCAGGTCCGCGAGGCGGATGCCGGAGACCCGCAGCGTCTCGTACTCGTTGTAGCGGCCGACGCCGGCGAAGCCGATGCGGTCGTAGATCTCGCTCACCTTGTGCAGCGCGGAGCTCGCGTTCTCGGCGACGAACAGCACGCCGTCGACGTACGTCAGCACCACCACGCCGCGGCCGCGGGCGATGCCCTTGCGCGCGTATTCCGAACGGTCGCGCATGATCTGCTCGGCCGAGGCGTAGAACGGCATGCTCATGTTCGGCGTCCCCCTACGATCCGGGCCGGGCTTCGCGGTCGGCGAGGATCTGCTCGCACGATCGTGGCGAGTTCGGCGTCCCCGACGCGTTCGGCGCCTTGCGCGGTCGCGGTGATCACCACCGGGTAGATGGCGCGGGTGATGTCCGGGCCGCCGGTCGCCGAGTCGTCGTCGGCGGCGTCGTAGAGCGCCTCGACCACCACCCGCACCGCCTCGTCGCGGTTCATCCCCTGCCGCCACAGCTTCTTCAGCGAGCCGCGGGCGAACAGCGACCCGGAGCCGACGCCGTGGTGGTACTGCTCCGGGTACCGCCCGCCGGTGACGTCGAAGCTGAAGATGCGCCCGGCGTTGCGCGGGTCCGGGGCGTCGAGGTCGAAGCCGGCGAACAGCGGCACGACCGCTAGGCCCTGCATGGCCGCGCCGAGGTTGCCGCGAATCATGGTGGCCAGCCGGTTGGCCTTGCCCTCGAGGGTGAGCTGGGTGCCCTCGATCTTCTCGTAGTGCTCGAGCTCGACCTGGTACAGCCGCACGATCTCGACCGCGAGGCCAGCGGCCCCGGCGATGCCGACGAGCGTGTGGTCGTCGGCCGCGAACACCTTCTCGATGTCGCGCTGGGCGATCAGGTTGCCGGCGGTCGCGCGCCGGTCGCCGCCCATGATGACCCCGCCGGCAAAGGTCACCGCGACGATGGTGGTGCCGTGCGGGACGGCCGCGAGGTCGGCCGGCGCGCTGGGCAGCAGACTGCGGTGCCGCCGAGCTGAGGAACTCGGTGAACGATGACGAGCCCAGCGACGTCGACTGCGCGAGGATGCCGGGAAGACCGCGCGTGCCGGCGGACCGCTCGATGCTCAAAGCTCGCTCCTGGGTCGGTGGAGAACCTGCGTTCGACCCTACCGACGGCCGCCACCGGGCCGCATGGCGGGCGGGGCGGGGCCGGGGCGCATCCGCTTCCCGCCCCATACGGTCGAATCGGGACGCGAAAATCGACGCGACGGGGCGGGAAGACGCGCAGCCAGAGCGAAGTGGAGGAGCGTGTCCTCCAAGATCATTTTCTATTGCCCGCCCTTTTGCACAAAGGCTCGAACGAAGTCCTCGGCGTTGGACTCGAGGACGTCGTCGATCTCGTCCAGGATCGCGTCGACGTCCTCGGTGAGCTTCTCGTGCCGTTCGGCGACGTCACTGCTCGCCTCGGCCTGCTCCTCGACCTCTTCGTCCTGATGACGCTGTGGCCGGTTCTGGCCGCTGTCGTGGGTAGGCATCGCGGCCCCCTCTCTCACCGTTCGGCCCTCACCCTAACTCGCCAACGTTACGGCGCCGCGGAGCACCCAACCGGTCACCAAACCGTGATCAACGGGCCAGGCTGCGGACGAACCCGCTGAGTTGCTCGAGGTTGCGGCACTCGATCATCGGCAGCAGCGCGCCGAACTCGCTGGCCCGGGAGTCGCCGGTGTCCCAGATCGCGGCCCGCTCGGGGTTGAGCCAGTAGGCGTGCTTGGCCCGCTCGACGAGCCGTTCGAGCACCGGCAACGCGAGATCGCCGTAGTTGGAGCGGGCGTCGCCGAGCACCAGCAGCGACGTGCGCGAGCCGATCACGTCCGGGAAGCGGTCGGCGAAGAACTCGAACGCGCGCCCGTAGTCGGTCCGGCCGACCAAGGCGACGACGTCGGCCTCGGCGGCCAGTCGCCGGACCGTGTCGACCACGTCCGCGCCCGGCGTGAAGAACCGGGTCACCTCGTCCAGCTCGTCGACGAAGGCGAATGCGCGCACCCGGGTGAACTGCTCGCGCAACGCGTAGACGAGCAGCAGGGTGAACTGGGCGAAGCGAGCTCACCGACTCGCTGATGTCGCACAGCACCACCAGGTCGGTCTTGAGCGGACGCCGCGGCCGGTGCACCGTTGCCAGCGGGCACCCCGCCGGAGGACAGCGACGCGCGGATGGTCCGGCGGAAGTCCAGCTGCCCGCGGGAGCCGCGGCGCTGGTCCATTGCCAGGCGCGCGGCCAGCCGCCGGGCCAGCGGGGCGATCTCGCGGCGCAGCGCGGCGAGCTCGGCGCGGGTCGCGCCCATGATGCTGACGCGTTCGAGCGTGGGCCGTTCGGCCGTGCGGGCCGCGGCTTCCGGGCCGGCATCCTCCGCCGATCCGGCGCCGGACCTCGGCCTCCACCGCGCTCTCGAACCGCGCGATCCGGTCATTGATGAGCGTGCGGGCCCGCTGCTCGGCCAGCCCGCCACGCTGCTCCCCGGCGAGGAAGTTCGCGAGCAACCCAGCCATCAGGGTCTGGGCAGAGACCCGGTCGAGCACCGACAGCCGCGACCAGCCGGGGCGCCCCGCGGCCCGGCTCGGCACCGCGCCGAACGCCGTCACGGCCGCCCGCGCCACAGCCCGGAGCTCGCCGTCGTCGCCGTCGCGCAGATACCCGGCGAGGTCGGCGCGAATCCGGTCGCGGACCGGGTTGTCCAGCCCGCTGCCCGGTACGGCAACGTCGGCAGCCGCCGCCTCCGCAAGGCCCGTCAGCGGCGGGTAGTAGATGTCGAAAAGGCGGTCGAAGGCCGGGCGGTGCAGCTGCCGCTTGACCAGCGTGGCGGCCAGCGCGGCGCGGAACTGCTCGCGGTCGGCCAGCTCGATCGCCGTCGCGGCGTGGGCGGCGTCCAGGCCCTCGGCCACCGACACCGTCAGCCCCGCCGTGCGCAGCGCGGCGACGAAGGCCAACTGCCGGTCGACCAGGCTCACAGGCAGGCCCAGTTCCTTCGCGGCCCGCACGTGGTCGCTGTTGTGCTTGAGCACGACGCCGAGGGTGGCGGCGATCGCGGCCTCGTCGAGGTCGTCGATACCGAGCGCCAGCAGCGGTGCGGGCCCAGTCGATGGTCTCGGCCACCGACGGCGCCTTCTTCAGCTCGAGGCTGCGCAGCGTGGCCGCGGTGCGCACGAGCTGCTCGGCGAGCTGCCGGGCGAGGTCGGGCACCCGGGCAAGCACGATGTCGCGCTCGCGCTCGGGCGTCGGGTAGTCGAGGTAGAGGTACAGGCAGCGGCGCTTGAGCGCCTCGGACAGTTCGCGGCGTGGCGTTCGAGGTGACCACGACGAACGGGCGTGCGCGTGGCGCTCACCGTGCCGAGCTCAGGGATCGTCACCTGGAAGTCGGAGAGCACCTCGAGCAGCAGCGCCTCGACCTCGACATCGGTCTTGTCCACCTCGTCGATGAGCAGCACCGTCGGCTCGGGCTGCGCGGATCGCCGTCAGCAGCGGCCGGGTGAGCAGGAACTCCTCGGTGAAGATGTCGTCGTGGGTCTGCTCCCACGCCTGCTCAGTCGGGCGCGGCCTGGATCCGCAGCAGCTGCTTCTTGTAGTTCCACTCGTAGAGCGCGCGGGCCTCGTCGAGGCCCTCGTAGCACTGCAGCCGAATCAGCCGGGCGCCGGTCGCCTCGGCCACCGCCTTGGCCAGCTGGGTCTTGCCGACCCCGGCCGGCCCCTCGACGAGCAGCGGCTTGCCGAGCGCGGCCGGCGAGGAAGACGGTCGTGGCGGTCGCGGTGTCGGCGAGGTAGCGCACCTGCGCGAGTTCGCGTGCCGCGGCCGTGGGCGAGGAGAACACGAACCCATCCTGCCAAGCTGCGGTGAACCATGGAGGCGGTGAGTGAGATGTTCGCGACTGCCCCGCGACGCCCGGCGACGGTGCCGGGATCGCCCGGATCAGTGCCTCGGTCGGGCAGACCGACCCTGGCGCTGCGCAGCGGCTGACGTTCAGCTGGCAGCACGTCCACGTGGTGCCGCTGTACCTGCTGGTCCGGGTTGCGCCCGGTGTGGCCCCCTACTCGGCCGGGCTCGCCTGAGCGGACATGCGCCGCCGCAGCGCCGCAACCAGCGGCAGCGCCGCCACCAGCAGCACCGCGAGAGCGCCGAACGCCGCGCCCGGATGGTCGAGCAGCACCTGCACGAGGAGCGCCGCAACCAGCCCGGCCGCATTGCCGGCCAGCCAGACCAGCGCGCCCGCGGTACCGGCTGCCTCCCCGGCGCGGCGCTCAGCGAGCTCCAGCACGACCGGCAGGTCGGTGAGCAGCAGCGCGCCGAGCATGAACGACACGACCATCCCGGTGGCCACGCCGGGTGCGAGCGCCAGCACGAGCAGCCCGACGGCACCGGCCAGCACCGACACCGTCACGAAGCCGAGCTCCCACCCCCGCCGGGCCAGCCACGGCGGCAACACCGCCGCGCCCGCGACGCCGGCGAGCACCATGACCAGCAGCATGGCGCCGGCGGCCGAGTCCGACACCCCGGCCGGGTCGAGCAAGGCCTGCAGCCAGGTCGTCAACGCGACGAACACCCCGAAGCCCGCGCAGATCATGCCGAGCAGCAGGCGGATCGAGCCGTCGGCCCACACCGCCCGCAGCGCCGTGGGGGCCGTGTGCACGAGCACCCGCGGCGGCGTGCGCAACGCAACCCACAGGAACGCGGTCGCGCTGAGCGCCAGCACGGCCTGTACGACCAGCAGCGCGCGCAGGTGCCCGGCCCCGAAGGCCGAGCCCAGCAGCAGCGCCAGCACCAGGCCGGCGAACACCGCGGCCGAGGATACCGAGATGCCACGCGCCCGATCACCTTCGACGAGGTAGGCGATCGACACCGCGATCACCGCGTTCAGCACGAACGGCTGCGCGACGGCGACGAGCACCTGCCCGCCGAGCGCCACCCAGAAGTCGTCGCCGAACAGCCGCACCACGGCACCAGACCGGTGAGCAGCGGCGCCGATCCGCAGCCACCGCACCAGCCCGCGGTCGAGCAGCCGCCCGGTGGGCACCGCGAGCACCACGTAGAGCAGCGGGAAGATCTCGGCCAGCCAGCCGATCGACGCCGTGGAGACGCCGTAGTGGTGCGCCGCGCCGGTGGTGATCGGCGCGTAGGTGAGCCAGAGCATCTGGTTGGCCGCGCTGACCGTCGGCGTACGCGATCAGCGGTAGCCAGGCGCTCGCCCCGACCGTCCTCACAGAGCGAGGATCGTAGGGCCCGTCACCAGCCGAGTTCGTGCAGCCGGTCGTCGTCGATGCCGAAGTGGTGGGCGATCTCGTGCACGACGGTGGTGCGGACCTCGTGGACGACGTCTTCCTCGGTGTCGCACATCGCGCAGATCGCGAGCCGGTAGATCGTGATGCGGTCGGGCAGCACCGCCGAGTAGTCCGACATGCGCTCGGTCAGCGGGATGCCCTCGTAGAGGCCGAGCAGGTGCGGGTCGTCGCCGTCCTCGACCACCACGACGACGTTGCGCATCATCCGGGCCAGCGCTTCGGGGATCGTGTCGAGCGCCTCGCCGACCATCACCTCGAAGCGCGCCCGGCCGATCGCGATCACGGCGTGCCGGAGCAGCGCGGGCACACCCCGAACAGTTCGACCGTGTGGTCGACGTCGGTGTACCCGTGCGCCTGCGCCACCTCGCCGGCCCAGCGCTCCACCGCGCGGCCCTCGATCTCCTCGGTGCGCCCGCAGCCGCGGCAGACCAGGTGGTGGTGATGGCGGCCCTGGACGGGCGCACCGCAGAAGCGGTAGGTGGCCTCGCCGTCCTGGGTGTGGATGACGTCGACGACGTTGTCCTCGACGAGGGCCTGCAGGTGCCGGTAGACCGTCGACAGGCCGACGGTGGCGCCGCCGTTGCGCAGCACCGCGTACACGTCCTGGGCGCTGCGGAAACCGCCGGCCTCGCGCAGCGCGTCGCGCACCGCTTCGCCCTGGCGGGTGGATCGCTGCCGTGCCGGACTCACTCCCCAGCTTAGCGGTAATCATTACCACTTTCCGCGAGCCCCTCGCGCGTTGTCCGCGCTGGCGGTACAGGTGCGGGCGCGCGGCGCGGACAACTCGCCGGGAGGCAGGCCCGACGTCAGGCGTACTCGGCGACCGGCGGGCAGGCACAGACCAGGTTGCGGTCGCCGAACGCGCCGTCGATGCGGCGCACCGGCGGCCAGTACTTCGCCCGCGGGTCGACGCCGGCCGGGAAGGCCGCGACCTCGCGCGAGTACGGGTGCGCCCACTCCTCGGTCAGGCACGCGGCGGTGTGCGGCGCGTTGCCAGCGGGTTGTCGCTCGGCCGGCCAGTCACCGCGCGCCGACCTGGTCGATCTCGGCCTTGATCGCGATCATCGCGTCGACGAACCGGTCGAGCTCGGCGAGGTCCTCGGACTCGGTCGGCTCGACCATCAGCGTGCCCGCCACCGGGAAGGACATCGTCGGCGCGTGGAAGCCGTAGTCGATCAGCCGCTTGGCGACGTCGTCGACGGTGACGCCGGTCGCCTTGGTGATCGGCGCGCAGATCGAGGATGCACTCGTGCGCGACCAGCCCGCGCGCGCCGGTGTAGAGCACCGGGTAGTGCGTCGCCGAGCGCGCTTCGCGACGTAGTTGGCCGACAGGATCGCGGCGCCGGTCGCCTCGGTCAGCCCGTCCGGCGCCCATCAGCCGGATGTAGGCCCAGGTGATCGGCAGGATCGAGGCCGAGCCCCACGGCGCCGCCGCGATCGCGCCCGGCCCGGTCGCCGGCCCGGCCAGCGGCTGCAGCGGATGGTTCGGGCAGGTACGGCGCCAGGTGGGCGCGCACGCCGATCGGCCCGACGCCCGGGCCGCCGCCGCCGTGCGGGATGCAGAAGGTCTTGTGCAGGTTCAGGTGCGACACGTCGGCGCCGAACCGGCCCGGGCCGGGCCAGGCCGACCATCGCGTTGAGGTTGGCGCCGTCGACGTAGACCTGTCCGCCGGCGTCGTGGACGAGCGCGCAGACCTCGGCTGATGTGCTCCTCGAACACGCCGTGCGTGGACGGGTAGGTGAGCATGATCGCGGCCAGCGTGTCGGCGTGCTGCTCGATCTTGGCGCGCAGGTCGTCGAGGTCGATCTCGCCCTCTTCGCCGCTGGTCTTGACGACGACGACGCGCATGCCCGGCCATCACCGCCGACTGGCGGCGTTGGTGCCGTGCGCGCTCGCCGGGATCAGGCAGACGTCGCGCTGCCGGTCGCCGCGGCCGCGGTGGTAGCTCGCGGATCGCGAGCAGCCCGGCGAACTCACCCTGGGATCCGGCGTTGGGCTGCAGCGACACCGCGTCGTAGCCGGTGATCTCGGCCAGCCAGTGCTGCAGGTCGGCGAACAGCTGCTCGGTACCCGTCGAACTGGCCGGCCGGCGCGAACGGGTGGATGTTCGGCGAAGCCGGGTATGGTGACCGGTTCCATCTCGGTGGTGGCGTTGAGCTTCATCGTGCACGAACCGAGCGGGATCATGCCGCGGTCGAGCGCGTAGTCCCGGTCGGCCAGCCGACGCAGGTAGCGCAGCATCGCGGTCTCGGAGCGGTGCGCGTGGAACACCGGGTGGGTCAGGTACGCCGACGTGCGGGCGAGCCGGCGACGTCGTCGGCGCCGAGTCGAGCCGCTCGACGTCGTCGACGCTCAGGCGAGAGCCGAAGGCGCCCCACACCGCGGCGAGGTGCATGCGGGTGGTGACCTCGTCGCAGCGATCCCGACGCGTGTCCGCGTCGACGAGGCGCAGGTTGATGCCCGGCGTCGCGCGCCGCCGCCACGACCTCTCCGGCGCGGCCCGGGCACCCGCGCGGTCACGGTGTCGAAGAACGCGACGTCGGCGACCTCGACCCCGCCCTCGCGCAGTCCGGCGGCCAGCGATCGGCGGCCAACCGGTGCACCCGCTCGGCGATGCGTCCGCAGCCCGTCCGGGCCGTGGTAGACGGCGTACATCGACGCGATCACGGCCAGCAGCACCTGGGCGGTGCAGATGTTGCGAGGTGGCCTTCTCGCGGCGGATGTGCTGCTCGCGGGTCTGCAGCGCCAGCCGGTAGGCCGGGCGCGCCGTCGGCGTCGACCGAGACGCCGACGAGGCGGCCCGGCAGCTGCCGCTCGAGGCCGCTGCGCACCGCCATGTACCCGGCGTGCGGGCCGCCGAAGCCCAGCGGCACCCCGAAGCGCTGCGGTGGTGCCGACGGCGATGTCGGCCCCGGCCTCACCCGGCGCGGTGATCAGCGTCAGGGCCAGCAGGTCGGCGGCCGCGACGAGCAGCGCGCCGCGCGTCGTGCGCCGCCTCGGCCAGCGGGGCGAGGTCGCGGATCGCGCCGGACGCGCCCGGGTACTGGACCAGCACGCCGAACAGGTCGCCGTCGGGCAGCGGCTCGTCGAGGTCGTGGACGACCACCTCGAGTCCGAGCGGCAGCGCCCGGGTGCGCACGACGTCGAGGGTCTGCGGCAGCACGTCGGCGTCGACGACGAACGACCTCGCCCTTGCGCGCGCGGTGTGCGAGCGCCATGGCCTCGGCGGCCGCGGTGCCCTCGTCGAGCATCGAGGCGCCCGCCACCGGCAGCCCGGTGAGGTCCTCGACGACGGTCTGGAAGTTGAGCAGCGCCTCGAGCCGCCCCTGGCTGATCTCGGGCTGGTACGGGCGTGTAGGCGGTGTACCAGGCCGGGTTCTCCAGCACGTTGCGGCGGATCACCGCGGGCGTGACGGTGTCGTAGTAGCCGAGGCCGATCATCGAGGTCAGCACGTCGTTGCGGGCCGCGAGCTCGCGCAGCTCGCCGGCGACCTGCGGCCTCGGTCGCGGCGGGCGGCAGCGCGAGCGCGAGCTTCTCGCGGATGGAGGCCGGGACGGCGTCGGCGAGCAGGTCGTCGAGCGAGGCATAGCCGAGGGTGTCGAGCATGCGCTGCCTGCGGCACCGGCGGTGCCGATGTGCCGGCTCGGCGAACGGCACGCCCGATTCGAGGTCGGCCAACTTGGTGGTCATCTGCGCTCCCACACGGGTTCGACGTCGTCACCCGCGGGTGGCGGCGTCCCCGTCTGTCGGGCGCGTCCCTCCAGAGTGGCCTCTACTGCGCGGTCCTGGTGCCTGAGAGGTTCCGGGGAGGTTGCCCCTTCGGCGCCGGCCGCATCTGCGTCGATGCGGCGCGGCTCTCCCGCGCGAGTGTCGTCAGCCAAGTCAGTCAACGGTAGCAGTCAGGATCCGGGTGTGAGCGCGGCGGCAGCGTCAGCCGGCGGCGCTGCGTTGCCGTCGGCGTCGGGCCAGTTCGTCACTGGCCGCTCGACGTCGCTCTCGTCGACGCCGTCGGCCGCGCTCGGCCGGCAGTTGCGCGAGCGACCCGACAGTTCGCGCAGCGCGCCGCTGACCGCGATGCCGAACACGCCCTGGCCGCCGCGCAGCAGGTCGACGACCTCTTCGGACGAGGTGCACTCGTAGACCGTGGTGCCGTCGGAGAGCAAGGTGACGCTGGGCGAGGTCGTCGACACCGCGCAGCCGCAGCGCGTCGACGGCCAGCCGGATGTTCTGCAGTGAGACCCCGGTGTCCAGCAGCCGCTTGACGACCTTGAGGACCAGGATGTCCTTGAACGAGTACAGCCGCTGGCTGCCGGACCCGGTGGCCGAGCGGATCGAGGGCACACGAGGTCGGTGCGCGCCCAGTAGTCCAGCTGCCGGTAGGTGATGCCGGCCGCGGCGCACGCGGTCGGGCCCGCGGTAGCCGACGACTTCGTCGTCGCCGTGCGGCGTCGGGTCGGCGAACAGCGCGCCCTGCTCCGGGACGCTGGTCGGTTCGGCTGCTCGACCATGACTGCGCCCCCTCTCGCGCTGCGGACTGCGCCGAGCCGAATTGCACGGCCGTCGATTCACCGTCGCTGTGACGGTAGGTCCGGCGACCGCCTGCGGGTCAACGCGACGCGCCGAGCACGAGTAACTCTCAAGTCGAGGTCGATGGTTGTCGCGGATCACGCCGCCGGACGGCGAAGTCCTCCGGCGAGATGTTGTCCAGGAACTCCCGGAACTTCTCGACCTCGTCCTCCTGCTCGTCCGGGATCTCGATCCCGGCGGCGTCGAGCACCGCGTCCGACCCCAGGATCGCGACCTCGCAGCGCAGCGCCAGGGCGATCGCGTCCGAGGCCGCGCGCTGACCGTCACGCCGCCGCTGAAGCGCAGCTCGGCGTAGAAGACGTCGTCGCGCAGCTCGGTGATGTGCACGGCCTCGAGCCGCACCCCGAGCGCCTTGATGACGTCCCGGAGCAGGTCGTGGGTCAGCGGGCGCAGCGTCTGCACGCCCTGCTGCTGGAACGCGATGGCCGAGGCCTCGACGGCGCCGATCCAGATCGGCAGGTAGCGCACGCCGTCCTCTTCGCGCAGCAGGACGACGGGCTGGTTGGCCGGCAGTTCGACCCGAACGCCGACGACCCGCATCGGATGCACGCCCGACCTCCTCGAACTCGCGGTCTTGCGGTGCAGTGCAAGCGACCCGCTGCGCACGCCGCACCACGACGCTACACGGTTGCCGGGCCGGGTGGGCCGGTCAGGATCCGCCGATGACCTCGCGCAGCCCGATCTGGACGAGCGCCGCGTGCAGCCGCACCGACAGCGCCGCGAGCTCGCGCACGGTCTCCTCGGCGCGCGCCTTCGCCTCGCCGCCGCGCTGGCGCGACATCGGCCCGACGACCTGGGAGAACAGCCCGACCTCACGTTCGGCGGCGGTGCGGAACGCGCGCAGGTGCCGGCCTTCGAGGCCGAACCGGGCCAGCTCGGCGACGATCTTCGCCGACCGCCAGCGCGTCGTCGTCGTAGAGCCCGCCGGCCTTGGCGTGATCAGCCCGAACTGCTCGAGCTCGCGCAGCTGGTCGAGGCGCAGGCCGGCCGCGTTGAGCAGCTCTTCGCGGGACAGTCGCATCGCGGCCGGCGCCGGCCGGAAGTGATCGGCGGTCGGGGCGTTGTCCTCGATCGAGGCGACCGCGACGTGCGCGGCGCGCGGGCTGTCGGTCGACGTCCCGGCCGGCACCAGCCCGCGGTCGATCGCGTCGAGCTGGTCCTTGATGACGCGCAGCGGCAGGTAGTGGTCGCGCTGCTGCGACGAGCACGTAGCGCAGCCGGGCGACGTCGCCGGGGAGAACTTGCGGTAGCCGGACGGCGTGCGCTGCGGGCGCACCAGACCCTCGGTCCTCGAGGAACCGGATCTTGCTGATCGTGAGGTCCGGGAAGTCGACCTTGAGGTGGGCGAGCACATCGCCGATCGTCAGGGTCGCCGCGCGGCGTCGCCTGCGGCGGCGCCGAGCGCCGTCATGCGTTGACGCCGGTGCGGACGGCGGCGGTCAGGTAGACGAGGCGGAACTTGCCGATCTGCACCTCGTCGCCACCGGACAGCGGGGCCGCGTCGATGCGTTCGCGATTGACGTAGGTGCCGTTGAGCGACCCGACGTCGTGCACGGTGTAGCCGCTGCCTTCGCGGCGGAACTCGGCATGCCGGCGGGACACGGTGACATCGTCCAGGAAGATGTCGCTGTCCGGGTGGCGACCCGCCGAGGTGACGTCCTGGTCGAGCAGGAATCGGCTGCCGGCGTTCGGTCCGCGCTTGACCACGAGCAGCGCCGAGCCGGGCGTCAGCGCGTCGACCGCGCCCTGGTGCGCCTCGGTCGAGAATTCGCCGTCGCTGTCCGGCGACGGCGCCGGTGGCGGCGCTCAGGGTCGACGTGGTGTCCGGTCCGGCGGCGCCCGCAGGCAGCGCCGCGCCGCAGTTCGCGCAGAAATGGCTGCCGGGCGGGTTCTCGGTGCCACAAGCGGTGCAGAACACGCGCGCCATCCTTCGGGTCTGGTAACGGCCGATCGCAGTACGTCGAGCGCACAGATTTGCAGTTACGGTGCGGATTCGGTCGGTGCGCCGAGCCTAGGACCGCCTCGGCGCAAGGGTCAATCGAGGGCAGTGAGGCGTCAGCCGGCCAGCGTGGAGTAGGCCGCGGCGTCGAGCAGGTCGTCGGTCTGCTCCTGGTCGGACAGATCGATCTCGAGGACCCAGCCCTCGCCGTACGGGTCGGAGTTGATCAGCTCGGGCTGCCCGTCGAGATTGTCGTTGCGGGCCGTGACGGTGCCCGACGAGCGGAGCGTAGAGGTCGGACACGCTCTTGGTCGATTCGACCTCGCCGACGGCTGCGCCCTTCTCGACGCTCGGCCCCGACCTCGGGCAGCGAGACGTAGACGACGTCGCCGAGCGCCTCCTGCGCGTAGTCGGTGATCCCGACCCGGACCGCGTTCGTCCCGTCCGTGACCCGCACCCATTCGTGCTCGGCGGTGTACTTCAAATCGTCAGGGACGTCGGCCATTCGCATCGGCCTCTCTCATCGGGCGGACGCACGGTGCTGGCGTCGGACGCGTCGACCCTGCCGACTGCTGCTCACCGCGTGGGCTTCGCGTACTTCGACGGCGGCAACCTGCGCACCGCGGTGATGGTCACCGTGCTGCGCTCGTCGACGGTGAGTTCGCCGCCGGCGGCGCGCACGGTGGCCGCGACCCCGCCCGGGATGTTCAGCGCGGTGTCGAGCGTCTTCGGCTCGCCGATGGCGAGGATCCGGTACGGCGGGTGCAGCAGCGGTGCCGTCGACCTGCACCTGGCCGGGTCGCCGGTGAACGCGGTGTCGGTGCCCACCCGCACGCGTGCCGAACTGGATCGCCTCGGCGCCGGCGCCGCGCAGCTCCTCGACCACGTCGAGCAACTGCTCCCCGTCGACCTTGCTCGGCCGGGTCGGTGACGGTGACCACGACGCCGGGGCCGGTGGCGGGCAAGGTGCCGAGCAGCACGCCCAGCGCCTGCGCCTGCTCGGCCGCCTGGCGACGCGCGGCCGTGGCCGAGGTGTCGCCGCTCGCCTGCAGCTGGCGCAGGTTCGCCTGCAGATCGGCGATCTGCTGGCGCAGCCGATCGGCCCGGGCGTTCTGGTTGTCGAGGATGCCGATGAGGTCGTCGTCGCGCAGGCTGGACAGCGCGTCGCCCGAGGAGTTCGCCCGCACCTGCACGACGATCGCGAACCCGAGCAGCAGCGTCAGCACGCCGATGATGGCGGCCGACGCGTGCCGGCCGATCGGCCGCCGCGTCGCTCATCGCGTCGCCTCGCATCGCCGTCATGCCCGGAACAGGTGCCGGCGGATCGCGGCGGCGTTGCCGAAGATGCGGATGCCGAGGACGACGACGACGGCGGTCGACAGCTGCGCGCCGACGCCGAGCTTGTCGCCGAGGAACACGATCAGCGCCGCCACCAGCACGTTGGACACGAACGAGACCACGAACACCTTGGCGTCGAAGATGCCGTCCAGCCGGGCCCGCAGGCCGCCGAACACGGCGTCGAGCGCGGCGACCACGGCGATCGGCAGGTACGGCTCGAGCCAGTCCGGCACGGTCGGGCGCAGCACCAGCCCGAGCGACGATGCCGACGACCAGCGCGATGGCGGCGATCATCGGCTCCGGCCTGGGTGGCTCGGCGTGGCCGCGGTGGCGTAGCGCGGGGTCACCGGCACCGTCGCCGGCAGGCTCAACGAGTTGCTCTCGGCGAAGGAGAAGCCGATGTCCGTCGACGCCGGCGAGTGTCTGGTAGCGACTGGCGACCGCGCTCTGCGCGAAGCCGGTGGCCAGCGCGTCGGCGTCGCCGATGGCCCGGATCCGGTACGGCGAGGTGATCGGCTGGAAGTCGACGAGCACGGCCTCGCCGGCGAACCGGATGGCGCTGGTCGGGGTGAGCCGGACGTCGTTCACCGAGATCGCCTCGGCGCCGTCGTGCCACAGTTCGTTGACGACGCTGCGCACATCACGGTCGGTGAGGATATTCGTCGCGGCGATCGGGACGCTCCCGGCGCGCCCGGGCGAGGCGCTGGCGTCGGCCGTGCGTCGGCGAGCGCAGCGTGACGGTGAGCCCCGGGCCCGTGGACGGCGAGCTGGCCGGCGGCGATCTCGGCGCGGCGCAGCTCGGCGTTCGAGCGCCCCGGCGGCCGGCAACGCCTGTGCCCGGCGCTTGGCCACGTCCCGCTCCAGCGCGGCGACCCGGCGCTGCAGGTCGTCGGTGCTCGTGGTGGCGGTGCGCACCCGGCCGACGAGGCTGTCGTGCACCTTGGCGGCCTCGGGCGCGCCGCGGTTGGTGTGGATGTAGCCGACGACCAGCAGGAACCCGACGAGCAGGCAGCCGACGGCGACCAGCGGCTGCTCGTACCACGGGCGCGAGCGTCCGGCGCCGCGGCGCTGCGCCGCCGCCTGATAGCCGTCGTCGAGCACGTGGTCGAGCAGGTCGCTGAGCACCCGGGCCGACGGGTGCCGGTTCCCGGTCATGCGGCACCGCGCGGATACCGGGTGACGGATCAGCCCGATCGGCCTGGCGCAGGTAGACCACGCCGGACCACAGGTACAGCGCGGTGCCCCAGATCGTGAACGCCCAGGCCATCGGCCGCGCGATGTCGGCGAGGGTGCCGTGGTACGTGCCGAGCAGCAGCAGCGGGAACGCGTACAGCAGGCAGAACGTCGCGGCCTTGCCGAGATAGTGCACCGACGGCGGCCCGTAGCCGGCGCGGCGCAGCAGCGGCAGCGTGCAGCCCAGCACGAGGTCGCGGCCCGACGATGACCAGCGCCAGCCACAGCGGGATGATGTCCCGCAGCACCAGCCCGACGAGCGTGGCGAGGATGTAGAGACGGTCGGCCAGCGGGTCGAGCAGCGCGCCGAACGCGCTGGTCTGGTTCAGCTTGCGGGCGAGCACGCCGTCGAGCCCAGTCGGTGAACCCGGACACCGCGAGCACGACCAGCGCCCACGCGTCGGCCTGCGGGCCGAGCAGCAGCCACAGGAACAGCGGCACGCCCGAGCAGCCGCAGCACGCTCAGCGCGTTGGGATGGTCAGTATGCGATCGGTGCCCGGCTGCGTAGGTGCCGACAACGAGTCCTCCGTGATCGGCACGACGACGAAACTGCTGCCTGAGTCGGGACGACAGGATTTGAACCTGCGACCCCCTGACCCCCAGTCAGGTGCGCTACCAAGCTGCGCCACGTCCCGGTCGCCGAGACTGTACCTGTCGGGACGGTACCTCGCTCAGCGTTGCCGCTTCTCCCGGACCCGGACCGAGATCTGGATCGGGGTGCCGGTGAACTCGAAGTCCTCGCGCAGCCGGCGCTCGAGGAACCGGCGGTAGCCGGCTTCGAGGAAGCCGGTGGTGAACAGCACGAACCGCGGCGGACGGGTGTCGGCCTGGGTGGCGAACAGCACCCGCGGCGCCCGCCCGCCGCGCGGCGGCGGCGGGGTCTGGGCCACGACATCGCTGAGCCAGGCGTTGAGCCGCCCGGTCGGGACCCGGCGAGTCCCACGACGCGAGCGCGGTGCGCAGCGCGGCGGCCAGCCGGTCGACCGCCCGGCCGGTGCGCGCCGAGATGTTCACCCGCGGCGCCCACGCGACCCGGGCGAGGTCGCGGTCGATCTCCTTCGTGAGCTGGTCGCGGCGGTCCTCGTCGACCAGATCCCACTTGTTGAACGCGAGCACGAGCGCCCGGCCGGCGTCGGTGACCTCGGCGATGACGCGCTGGTCCTGCTCGGAGAGCCGCTCGGCGGCGTCGAGCAGCACGATCGCCACCTCGGCGGCCTCGATGGCGGCGGCGGTGCGCAGGCTCGCGTAGTACTCCATGCCGCTGGCCTGGTGCACCCGGCGGCGCAGCCCGGCGGTGTCGACGAAGCGCCAGATCTCCCCGCCGAGCTCGACCAGGCTGTCGACCGGGTCGATCGTGGTGCCGGCCACCGCGTCGACGACCGAGCGGTCCTCGCCGGTCAGCCGGTTGAGCAGGCTGGACTTGCCGACGTTGGGCCGCCCGATCAGCGCCACCCGGCGCGGGCCGCCCTCCTCGTCGGTCTCCGGAGGCGCGTCGGGCAGCCGGTCCAGGATCGCGTCGAGCAGCTCGCCGCTGCCGCGCCCGTGCAGCCCGCTGACCGCGAACGGCTCCCCCAGCCCGAGCGACCACAGCTGCGGCGGCGTCGGACTCGAGCCGCTCGTCGTCGACCTTGTTGACGGCGAGCACCACCGGCCGTTTCGCGCGGCGCAGGGTGCGCGCCACCGCCAGGTCGGTGTCGGTCGCACCGGTGCGACCGTCGACGACGAAGACGACGAGGTCGGCGGTGGCCACCGCGCGTTGCGCCTGCGCGGACACCATGGCCTGCAGCCCGCGCGCGTCCGGCTCCCAGCCGCCGGTGTCGACGACGGTGAACCGTCGCCCGTTCCAGAGCGCGTCGTAGGCGACCCGGTCGCGGGTGACGCCCGGAACGTCCTGCACCACGGCCTCGCGGCGGCCCAGGATGCGGTTGACCAACGTCGACTTGCCGACGTTCGGCCGGCCGACGACCGCGACGACGGGCGCGGCGCCGGCGACGTCTCGTCCGGGTGCTCTCGGTCATGGCCCGCCCGCTACTCGGTCGCGAGCTCGACGAGCCGGTCGACGACCTGGTCGATGCTCAGTTCGGTGGTGTCCAGCTCGACGGCGTCCGCGCCGCGCATCAGCGGGCTTGCGGCCCGGCTGCTGTCGAGCTGGTCGCGGCGGGCGATGTCGGCGGCGATCGCGGCGACGTCGCCGCCCACCTCGGCGGCGCGGCGGCGGGCGCGGGCCTCGGGCGTGGCGGTCAGGAACACCTTGGGCCGCGCGGTGGGCCAGACGACGGTGCCGATGTCGCGGCCCTCGACGACGATTGCGCCCTCGTCGATGAGCTCGCGCTGCGCCGCCACCATCTGGGCGCGGACCGCGGGTACTGCGGAGACCGCGCTCACCGCCGCGGTCGTCTCCGCGGAGCGGATCTCGGCGTCGGCGGGTTCGCCGTCGAGCACGATCGAGGCGTGCGCGGGGTCGGTCGAGATCTCGATCCGCGCCGCCTCGACGGCGTCGGCGACGGCCACCGGGTCGGCGGGGTCGGCCCCGGCGCGCAGCACCGCGACGGTGGCCGCGCGGTACATGGCGCCGGTGTCGAGGTAGCGCGCGCCGAGCCGGGTGGCCAGGCGGCGGGCCACGGTCGACTTGCCGGTGCCGGCCGGGCCGTCGAGCGCGACGACTCCCGTGAAGCGCGGCTCCGGTGACAGGTCGACTCCGGTGACGCCGACTCCGAGGATACGGATGAATGATCCGACTGCACCCGGTCGAGGATCACCGGATCGCTCACTGCGGCAGGTCGGTGCGCAGCGCGGCGGCGCCGCGCAGGTAGACGTGGCGAATCGCCGGCCGCGGCGCGGGTCGTCTCGACGTGCGCAAGCAGCCGCAGCACCCGCGGCATCGAGCCCGGGACCGCGATCTCGGTGGTGCACAGCAGCGGCACGTCGGTCAGCCCCATCTGGCGCGCCGCGTACGCCGGGAACTCGGCGGTGAGGTCAGGAGTCGCGGTGAACACGATGCTGATGAGGTCGTCGGGGGCGATACCGTTGCGCTGCAGCACCGCGGTGACCAGCTCGCAGGTGCCGCGCCAGGATCTCGTCGCGCTCGTTGCTGTCGACCTGGATCGCGCCGCGCACCGCTCGTACCGCCATCGCCGCCAGCCTATTCGGCGCTCGGCATCGCGCTCGGCGGCCCGGTAGAGCGCGGCGAGCTCGGCGGCGGTCAGCGGGCGCAGCGTGCCGGGGCGCTGCCCGCCCAGCCGCACCGGCCCGATGGCGGTGCGCACCAGCCGGCTCACCGGATGCCCGACCTGGGCCAGCAGCCGCCGCACGACGTGCTTGCGGCCCTCGTGCAGCACGACCTCGACGATCGCCTGCCGCCCGTGGGTCTGCACCACCCGGAACGCGTCGACGGTGACCGGGCGGTCCGCATCGTCGTCGTCGGAAATGGGGTCGAGCCGGACCCCGGCGCGCAGCGTGCGGCCGACCTCGCGGCTCACCGGCGCGGGCACGGTGGCGAGGTAGGTCTTGCTCACCCCGTGCGACGGGTGCATCAGGCGGTGCGCGAGTTGGCCGTCGTTGGTGAGCAGCAGCAGGCCCTCGCTGTCGGCGTCGAGGCGGCCGACGTGGAAGAGCCGCCTGGCTCTGTCGGTGCGGTCGGCGACGAGGTCGCCCACCGTCGGACGGCCGCGGTCGTCGCTCATCGCGCTCAGCATGCCGCGCGGCTTGTTCAGCGCGAGGTAGTCGAGGTCGTCGCGGACGATCACCCGGTCGCCGTCGACGTGGATGACCGCGGTCTGCGGGTCGACCCGCGCGCCGAGCTCGGCAACCGCGCCGTCGACGGTGACCCGGCCGGCGGCGATCAGCTCCTCGCAGGCCCGCCGCGAGCCGAGCCCCGCCGCGGCGAGCACCTTCTGCAGCCGGATCCCCGCCTGGCTCGGCGGCATCAGAGCTCGTCGACGTCGAACGCGTCGAGCCCTTCGACGTCGGGCAGCAGCGGCGCGAGCGACGGCAGTTCGGCCAGCGACTGCAGACCCATCCGCTCCAGGAACAGCTCGGTGGTCTGGTACAGGCCACCACCGGTCTCCGGATCGCTGCCGATCTCGGCGATCAGCCCGCGGGCGAGCAGGGTGCGAGACCACGCCGTCGACGTTCACGCCGCGGATGGCCGACACCCGGGCCCGGGTGACCGGCTGCCGGTAGGCGATGACGGCGAGGGTCTCCAGCGCGGCCTGGGACAGCCGGCTGCGCTGGCCCTCGAGCAGGAACCTGCCCGACGGCCGCGGCGTAGGCCGGGCGGGTGTAGATCCGGACCCCGCCGGCGACTTCTCGCAGCTCGACACCGGCGCCTCGCTCGTCGTAGCCGGCGCGCAGGGTGTCGAGTGCCTGTCGGACCTCGGGCTCCGGGCGTTGGACGCCGGCGGCCAGCGCGGCGGTCGTCACCGGCGCGTCGAGCACGAACAGGATCGCCTCCAGGGCAGGCGCCAGCTCGGCGGCGTCGAGCGCCGCGGCCGGCGCGTCGAAGAGGCCCTCGTCGTGCGGCTCGAGCGTCTCGTCGACAGCGGGTTCGGGCATCTCGCTCACTCGTAATCCTCGGGTTCGGGAGCCTCCGGCGCGGTGCTGCCGTCGACGGCGCCGGTCCAGCGCACGCGCAGCTCGGCAAGCGCGGCGGCCTGGTCGAAGGCGACGGCGCCTTCCCGGTAGAGCTCGAGCAGGCCGAGGAAGCGGGCCACCACCTCCAGCGTCGTCGTGCAGTCGCCGACGAGCGAGCGGAACGTCGCCGAGCCGGCCAGCCGTAGCCGCTCGCGCAGGATCGCGGTCTGTTCGCGCACGCTGACCTGCTGGGTGTGCACGTGGTCGGTCATCACCACCGGCACCGGCTTGGGCACCATCGCCGACGCGGCGATCGCGGCGAAGTGCGCCGGCGTGACGCCGATCACGACCTCGGGCAACAGCTCGGCGAACTGCGGCTCCAGATCGACCGCGCGCCCGTAGCCGGCTGCCCTGGTTGCGGTGCAGCTCGGCGAGGTATGCGGCGGCGAGCTTGTAGGCGCGGTACTGCAGCAGCCGCGCGAACAGCAGGTCGCGCGCCTCGAGCAGCGCGAGGTCCTCCTCGTCGTCCACGTCGGCGGCCGGCAGCAGCCGGGCGGCCTTGAGGTCGAGCAGGGTCGCGGCGACGACGAGGAACTCGGTCGCCTTGCCGAGGTCCCACGACTGCAGCCCGTGGAGGTAGCTGATGAACTCGTCGGTGACCTGCGACAGCGACACCTCGGTGACGTCGAGCTGGCGGCGGCTGATCAGGTTCAGCAGCAGGTCGAACGGTCCTTCGAAGTTGTCCAGCCGGACGTTGAACACCCCGGCCGCGGTCGCGTCCTCCGACACCGCGGCGAGCTCGGCTTCGGGCGCCGTCATGATCGGGCGATGACCTCGCGGGCGAGGTCGCGGTAGGCCTTCGCGCCCGACGACGTCGGCGCCCAGGTGGTGATCGGCTCGCCGGCGACCGTGGTCTCCGGGAAGCGGACCGTGCGGGCGATGACGGTGTCGAACACCTTGTCGCCGAACGCTTCCAGCACCCGGGTGTAGACCTCGCGCCCGTGCAGCGTGCGGCCGTCGTACATCGTCGCGAGGATGCCGTCGAGCGTCAGGTCGGGGTTGAGCCGCTGCGCACCTTCTCGATCGTGTCGATGAGCAGCGCGACGCCGCGCAGGCTGAAGAACTCGCACTCCAGCGGGATGATCACGCCGTGGGCCGCGGTCAGCGCGTTGACCGTGAGCAGGCCGAGCGACGGCTGGCAGTCGATCAGGACGAAGTCGTAGTCGTCGAGCACCGGTGCGAGCGCGCGCGCCAGCGCCTGCTCGCGGGCGACCTCGTTGACCAGCTGGACCTCGGCCGCGGACAGGTCGATGTTGCTGGGCAGCAGGTCGACGCCGGGGACGCTGGTCTTGAGCAGCACGTCGTCGATGGTGACGCCGCGCTCCATCAGCAGGTTGTAGCTGGTGCGCTCGAGCTGGTGCGGCTGGACGCCGAGGCCGACCGACAGCGCGCCCTGCGGGTCGAAGTCGACCAGCAGCACCCGGCGGCCGAACTCGGCCAGCGCCGCGCCCAGGTTGATCGTCGAGGTCGTCTTGCCGACGCCGCCCTTCTGGTTGCACAGCGCGATGATTCGGGCCGGGCCGTGGCGTTCCAGCGGCGCGGGCTCGGGCAACGCCCGCTTGGGCCGGGCGACTGCGCGGGATCGGCCGACTTCACCGGCTCCGTGCGATGCTTGCGCCGCGGGCGGCGGCTGGTCGGACGGATCCGCGGGAAGCAGTCCACTCGGCGCGGCGTCATCTGCCGGTGCGAAGCCGAGGTCGTCGATCGACGCGGCTGGCCCGCTTCGACGGCGATCTGGCGGCTGGGTGCCGTCGGGCATCAGTCGACTTAGCCAGCGGTTTCCGAGCGCCGAGGCTACCGCAGCGCCCGGTCAGCTCGTCGCCTTCGCCGAGCGCGTCGCGGTGCCACCGCCGGCCAGCGCGCGGGTGCGCGCTCGCGTACACCTCGCGCAGCTGTCGACGGTCACCAGCGTGTAGATCTGGGTCGTCGTCACCGAGGCATGGCCGAGCAGTTCCTGCACGACGCGCACGTCCGCGCCGCCCTCCATGAGGTGGGTGGCGAACGAGTGCCGCAGGGTGTGCGGGGAGATCCCGCGTGGCCAGCCCGGCGCGTTCGGCCGCGGTGCGCAGCACCGTCCAGGCCGACTGCCGCGACAGCGGGCCGCCGCGGGCGTTGAGGAACAGCGGCTCGGCGATCCCGTGCCGCGCCGCGGCGAGCGCCGGCCGCGCCCGCACCAGGTACGCCGTCGACCGCCGGGCGGCGAACGATCCGACCGGCACCCGGCGCTGCTTGCCGCCCTTGCCGGACAGCAGCACCGTGCGCTCGGCCAGATCGAGGTCGTCGACGGCGAGCCCGACCGCCTCCGAGATCCGCGCGCCGGTGCCGTACAGCAACTCCAGCAGCGCGCGGTCGCGCAGCGCGAGCGGGGTGCTCGTCGAAGCCGGCCGCGTCGAGCAGCCGCTCGACGTCGTCGACGCTGATCGCCTTCGGCAGCCGGCGCGGCGGCGCCGGCGGGTGGACCTCGTGCGCGACGTCGACGGCGACCAGACCCTCGCGCAGCGCGAACCGGTGCAGCCCGCGGACCGCGACGACCGCCCGCGCGGCCGACGGCGCCGACAGCGGCGGATGGTCGGCGTCGCCCTCCCGCAGATAGGCCAGGAACCCGCTGACGGTCGGCGGCGTCGACCGCGGCGATCGACGTCGACGCCGCGCCCGGCGAGGTAGTCGAGGTAGCGGCCGAGATCGCGCCGGTAGGAAGCGAGGGTGTTCGGCGGCGACGCCGCGCTCGACCGCGAGGTGGTCGAGGTAGCTCGCGCACCACCGCGCTCGGGCGAGCCGGACGGCGCCGCGTCGTCAGCGTCACCGGGCTGGCTCGACGCCGCCGGCCTGGCCCGGCCACGGCGCGTCGGCCGGCCGCAGCTCGCGCCAATCCGCCGGCGCGGGCATGCACGGCGGCGCAGATGCCGGCGACCGCGGCGGCGTTGGTGATCTCGACCGGCGCAGCGCGCGCGCGACGGCGTCGTCGAGCGGCACCCGCGCCACCGTCATGGTGATCTCCTCGTGCTCGGCCTCGAACGCCGTCGGCGGACTCGGCCGCAGCCCGCGCGCCAGGAAGATCCGGATCGCCTCGTCGGTCATGCCGGGCGAGGTGTAGAGGTCGAGCAGCACGTGCCAGTCGTCGGCGACCAGGCCGCCTCCTCGGCGAGTTCGCGCTGCGCCGCAGCCAGCGGCGGCTCGCCGGCACATCGAGCAGGCCGGCCGGCAGCTCGTCGAGGAGCGCGCGGACCGGATGCCGGTACTGGTTGACCAGCACGACGTTGCCGTCGTCGTCCAGCGCGACGATCGCCACAGCGCCGGGATGCTCGACGACCTCGCGCATCGGCGACCGCCCCGTCGCTCATCCGGACGTCGTCGACCCGGAGCGACGATGACCCGGCCGGTGAGATCGGTTCGACTGCTGACGACCGCGTAGTGCGACGTCGGCTCACGCAGGTCACCGCGACCGACCGGCGTCGGCGCCGTTCGACGACCGGCGCAGCGTCGTCGCTCGTGACTCGTCCCGGTGATCTCGACCGGCAGCCGCTCGGCCGCGTTGTACTCCAGCGCCGCGCCGATGAACGCCGCGGAACAGCGGGTGCGCGCGGGTGGGCCGCGACTTCAGCTCCGGGTGCGCCTGGGTGGCGACGAAGAACGGATGGACCTCGCGCGGGCAGCTCGACGAACTCGACGAGCCGCCCGTCCGGCGACGTTCCCGAGATCACCAGGCCCGGCGGCCTCGAGCCGGTCGCGGTAGGCGTTGTTGACCTCGTAGCGGTGCCGGTGCCGCTCGGAGACCGCAGGTCGTGCCGTAGGCCTCGCGCGACGAGCGAGCCGGCCGGCGAGCGTCGCCGGGTAGGCGCCGAGGCGCATCGTGCCGCCGAGGTCGGCCTCGCCGGCGACGATCGTCGACCTGGTCGGCCATCGTCGCGATCACCGGGTCCGGCGTCTGCGGGTCGAACTCGGCCGAGTTCGCGCCGTCGATACCGGCGAGGTGGCGGGCGGCCTCGATCACCATGCACTGCAGACCGAGGCACAGCCCGAGCGTCGGGATGCCGCGCTCGCGCGCGTGCCGCACCGCGCCGAGCTTGCCTTCGATGCCGCGGATGCCGAAACCGCCCGGGATCACGCACGCCGTCGACGCCGGCGAGCGCGGCCGCCGCGCCGGCCGGGGTCTCGCACGTCGTCCGAGGCGACCCACTGGATCTTCACCTGGGCGCGGTGGGCGAACGCCGCCCGCGCGCAGCGCCTCGGTGACCGACAGGTAGGCGTCGGGCAGGTCGATGTACTTGCCGACGAGCGCGACGGTGACCTCGCTGCGTCGGGTTGTGGACCCGGTCGAGCAGGTCGCCCCACACGGTCCAGTCGACGTCGCGGAACGGCAGACCGAGCCGGCGCACGACGTAGGCGTCGAGACCCTCGCGCGTGCAGCACCTTCGGGATCTCGTAGATGCTCGGCGCGTCCGGCGCGGCGACGACCGCCTCGGCGTCGACGTCGCACATCAGCGAGATCTTGCGCTTGACGCCGTCCGGGCAGCTCGCGGTCGCTGCGGCACACCAGCGCGTCCGGGGTGATGCCGATGCTGCGCAGCGCGGCGACCGAGTGCTGGGTCGGCTTGGTCTTCAGCTCGCCGGACGGCGCGAGGTACGGGCACCAGCGAGACGTGCAGGAAGAAGCAGTTGTCGCGGCCCGACGTCGTGGCGCACCTGGCGGGCGGCTTCGAGGAACGGCAGCGACTCGATGTCGCCGACGGTGCCGCCGATCTCGGTGATGACCACGTGCGGCGCGAGCCCGTCGGGCCCGGGAGCGGCCATCGCCCGGATCCGCGCCTTGATCTCGTTGGTGATGTGCGGGATCACCTGCACGGTGTCGCCGAGGTATTCGCCGCGCCGTTCCTTGGCGATGACGCGTCGAGTAGACCTGCCCGGTGGTGACGTTGGCCGAGCCGGCCAGGTCGGTGTCGAGGAAGCGCTCGTAGTGGCCGATGTCGAGGTCGGTCTCGGCGCCGTCCTCGGTGACGAAGACCTCGCCGTGCTGGAACGGGTTCATCGTGCCCGGGTCGACGTTGAGATACGGGTCGAGCTTCTGCATCGTGACCCGCAGGCCGCGGGCCTTGAGCAGGGTGCCGAGGCTGGAGGCCGTCAGACCCTTGCCGAGCGAGGAGGCGACGCCGCCGGTGACGAAGAGGTGCTTGGTGACGGTCTGGTTACCAGCGTGATTGCCGATAGGCGCGCGATCCACGGAAGTTCACGCTAACACGACGAACGGTGCGCCCGCCCGGTGAACGGGTCGGCGCGCCGTCATCGGTTCGGCTGCTTCGACTCGGCTACTTCGACGGCGCCGGGAACAGTGCGTCGGCGCCCTGTTCGGTGCCGTACTGGCCCGTCTGGCCTTTCGCCGCCGCGGCCAGCGCGAGCACCGCCGACACCTGCCCGAGGGCGCTGTCGGCGTTGTCGACGGTCGAGGCGGTGCCGCGGTCCGAGGCGCTGGCGCGCACCGTGGACACCAGGCCGCCGCTGCTGGCCGAGCCCGGGTTGCCGGCCACGACGACCTTGCCGCCGGCGCGGGTCAGCGCGGTCACCAGCGCCAGCTCGGTGTTCGAGGCGTAGTCCTTGGGCTTGAGGGCGCCGTGGGCGAGCACCACGATCAGACTGGACGGCGTGATGGCGCTGCCGTCGACCGACACCATGTGCAGCGCCGAGAACCCGCCGAGCACCTGGGTCAGGTCGGTCTTCTGCCCCTTCCCGAGCAGCACGTACGCCAGCAGCGCCCCGCCCAGCTGCCCCGAGTCGCTGGTCTCCGGCAGGGTCAGCCCGATCGGGTGCGACGGCCCGGTGGCCAGGGAGTTGATCCCGGCGCCAAGCCGTGGGTCCAGGTAGTTCTTCGTCAACGTGACGACACCGCTGACCTTGGCCCCGCCGGCCGCGATCTGCTTGGCCGCGCCGCTGTGCATGCCGCTGCTGACGCCGGGCATCGCGACGATGAGCACCTGCTTGCCGGTCAGGCTGCCGGACACGAGTTGGGCGCCGTAGGTGGACGCGAACTGGCCGGCGTCGTCGACGCGGGTCTGCAGCCCCTTCACCTGCGCGGCGAGCGCGTCGCGCTGGTTCTTGGTGTCGTTGAGCTGGTTGCGCAGGTCCTTCGTGATCGGCCCGCTCAGCGCGGTGGTGCCGACCACGATGCCCAGGGCCAGCGCCAGGAAGACCGCGACGATGGAGACGAGGTGATAGCGAAACGAGATCACGAGAACTTGTCCTGTAGCCAATCGATGAAGTGGTTCCAGTCCGAATGCATCGAGTCGAGGTACGTACGGCCCGCATCCGAGATCGTCAGCACCGCCACGACCGCGACGAGCGCGGCGATGACCAGTAGCAGCAGCGCGGCGCCGGAAATCCGGTTGCGGTACAGGCGGGGCACGCTGTGCGCGTCGACGAGTTTAGCGCCGAGCCGCAGCCGGACGAGGAATGTCGAGGCCATCCCGGCCCGGCCCCGGTCGAGGAACTCCGCCAGGGTGGCGTGGCTGCCGACCGCGACGATCAGCTCCGCGCCGCTCTCGTCGGCCAGCAGCATCGCGGCGTCCTCGCTGGTGCCCGAGGTCGGGAAGGTGAGCGCGGCGATGCCGAGGTCCTGCACCCGGGCCAGGCCCGGTGCCCGGCCGTCGGTGTAGGTGTGCACCACGACCTCGGCGCCGGTGGCGAGCGCAGCGTCGGACACGGCGTCCATGTCGCCGACGATCATGTCCGGTTTGAGCCCGGCGTCGAGCAAGGCGTCGGCGCCGCCGTCGACGCCGATGAGCACCGGCCGGTACTCCTTGATGTAGTGCCGCAGCGCCTTGAGGTCGCGCTCGTGTTCGTGCCCGCGGACCACGACCACGGCGTGCTTGCCCTTGAACGAGGTCTTGACCTCGGGGATGCCGACGCCGTCGAGCAGCAGCCCCCGCTCGTGGTTCATGAACTCCGAGGTGTTGGCCGCGAAGGCCTCGAGCTGGGAGGTCAGCCCGGCCTTCGCCTCGATCATCGACAGCTCGACGGTCTCGATGTCCTGCGGCGTGCCGTGACACCAACTGGGTCTCACCGGCATAGACGAAGCCGCCGTCGATGCGGACCTTGGTGCCTTCCTTGACCGCCCCGAAGATCTCGGCGCCGACGTTGTCGAGCAACAGGATGCCGTGCGAGACGATCAGCTGCGGCCCGAGGTTCGGGTACCGACCGGAGATGCTCGGGGCGGCGTTGATGATGGCCGCCGGCTTCGCCGCGACCAGCGACTGTGCGGTGACCCGGTCGATGTCGACGTGGTCGATGATCGCGACGTCGCCTGTGTTGAGCCGTCCGGCCAGGCGCGACGACCGCCGGTCCAGGCGCGCGACCCCGCTCACTCCGGGAAGGGTTTCGGTCCGACGGCGCCGGGTAGCCAGTTTCATGAACGCTCATGCTGCCATTGAGGGTGTGGTCTGCCCGGTTTCGCCACGCGGCGGCGAGCATCGAAGTTGAACTCTCAGCCGGCGGCTTGCCGTGGCGGTCGTTCGGCCTTTGCGGCGGCTGTCCGGCGGCGCTGGTGGGACTGCTTCCCGGTGCCCGCGTCGATGGGCGCCTCATGGCCGGCGGCCGCGCCGGTGGCCGGCCTGATGGCCGGCGGCCGCGCCGGTGGCCGCCTGATGGCCGGTGGCCGCCTGATGGCCGGCGGCCGCGTCGGCGAGCAGTTCGGCGGCGTGGTCGCGCGCCGCGGTGGTGTCCGCGCCGCCGAGCATTCGGGCCAGCTCGGCCACCCGGTCGGCGTCGGCGACCTCCCGCACATCGCTGGCCGTGACGCCGCCCGCGCCGCTGTCAGGATCGCCTGATTTGTCCACGACGATGTGCCGGTCGGCGAAGGCAGCCACCTGCGCCAGGTGTGTCACCACCAGCACCTGACGGTCGCGGCCGAGTCGGGCCAGGCGCCGGCCGACCTCGGTGGCGGCGCGGCCGCCGACCCCCGCGTCGACCTCGTCGAACACCAGCAGCGGCGCGGTGCCGGCGCCGGCGCCGGCGCCGGCGAGGCTCACCTCCAGCGCCAGCATGATCCGGGACAGCTCGCCACCTGAGGCGCCACGGCCGATCGGTAGCGCGGGCGCGCCGGAATGCGCGGTGAGCCGGAACTGCACCTCGTCGGCGCCGTCCGGCCCGACGCCGACTTCCCGAGCGTCGATCTCGAGGCGGGGTGAGCCGCTGATCGGCTGCCGAGCCACCACGGCGACGCTCAGCACGGCGTCGGGCATACCCAGCCCGGCCAGTTCGGCGCTCACCACGGCGCCGAGCTCGGCGGCGGCGGCCCGGCGGCGGGCAGACACTGCGGCTGCGCGCTCGCTGACCTTCGCCCGGGCCGCCGCGCTCGCGTTTCTCAACGCGGCGATGGCCTCGTCGGACACGTCGATCTCGGCCAATCTCTGCCGAGCCGCCGTCGCCCAGCGCAGCACCCCCGCCATGCCGGGTTCAGGTTCGTCGCAGTACTTGCGCACCAGCGCCGACAGCTCGGCGCGACGCTGCTCGACCTGTTCCAGTCGGGCCGGGTCGGCGTCCAGCCCGGCGGCGTAGGCGCCGAACTCGGCACCGAGATCGGCGATCAGGGCGGCCAGGTCGGTCAGCCGGGCGCCGAGTGCGTCGAGCTCGGGGTCCGCGCCGGCCTGCTGGGACAGCGCCCGGCCGGCGACCGACAGCAGGTGAGTGGCGTCGAAAGCCTCGGCGCCGAGGTCCTCGGCGTCGCCGACGAGGGCGTTGTGGGCAAGCCGGGCCGCAGCTGTCAGCGCATCGGTCTGACCCAACCGGGCCGCCAGGACCTCGAGCTCGGCCGATTCGCCGGGCTGTGGGGCGCTCGCCTCGATCTCGGCGATGCCGTGGGTCAGTAGGTCCGATTCGCGACGAAGCTGAGCCAGCCGGGTGACGCGGTCGGTGAGCGCCGCGTCAGCGGCCCGCCACGCGTCGAACGCCGCCCGGAAGTCGGCGAGGTCCAGCCCGGCGTAGCGGTCCAGGGCGGCGCGCTGGGCGGCCGGGCGGACCAGCCGGACCTGGTCGGACTGGCCGTGCACCGCGAGCAGGTCGGCGGCGAGGTCGGCGAGCACCGCCACTGGAGCCGGCGCCCCGCCGGCGTATCCGCGCGAACGGCCGGCGCCGGTGACCACGCGCCGCAGGAGCTCGACGGTGCTCCGCCGCGTCGGCCAGCCGCGGCGCCCTCGCCGCGGCGTCCGCTGGCCGCGGTGTCTACCTCGCCGCCGGCGTCCAACACCCGGCGGACCGCGGGTGCACCGGCCGCCACCGTGAGCCGGCCGTCGACGGTCGCCTGTCGGGCGCCGGTGCGCACCCGCGCCGAGTCCCCCCGACCGCCGAACAACAGCAGCAGGCCGGTCACCACCATCGTCTTGCCGGCGCCGGTCTCGCCGGTCACGACGGTCAGCCCGGGCCCGAGCGGGAGCACCGCGTCGTCGATCACACCGAGGCCGGCGATCCGCAATTCGGTCAGCATCGGGGCGCGCAGCTCACTCGTCGAGCTCCATCGGTGGCCGCGACGCCTCGCGCAGCGACTGCGCCGGCAACTGGAATTTATCCACGAGCCGGTCGGCAAAGCTGCCCGCGCCGAGCCGGACCAGCTTCACCGGCAGCGCGCCGCGCCGCACCCGTACCCGAGCGCCGGCCGGCACGGCGATCGACCGGCGGCCGTCGCAGCTGAGCACGGCCTCGTGCTCGGCGCTCACCAGGTCGACGTCGACCACCGAGCCAGGAGCGACGACGATCGGGCGCGCGAACAGCGCGTGCGCGGCGTTCGGCACGACGAGCAGCGCGTCGACGTTCGGCCACACGATCGGGCCGCCGGTCGAGAACGCGTACGCCGTCGATCCGGTCGGGGTCGCGCACAGCAGCCCGTCGCAGCCGAACCGCAGCAGCGGGCGCTGGTCGACCGACGACCGCGATTTCGAGCATGCGGGCCCGGTTGGTGCGCTCCAGGGACGCCTCATTGAGCGCCCAGGCGCGGTCGGCGACGGCGCCGTCGAGCAGCACCTCGGCGTCGACGGTGACCCGTTCCTCGACCTCGTAATGCCCGCCGACGAGCAATTCCAATGCCTCAGGCAGCGCGTGCGGGTCGGCCTCGGCGAGGAAGCCGACGTGGCCCAGGTTCACCCCGAGCATCGCGACGCCGGCCGGGCGGGCGAGTTCGGCCGCGCGCAGGAAGGTGCCGTCGCCGCCGAGGGTGAGGACGATCTCGCACCCGTGCGCAGCCTCGTCCGGACCCACCACCTGCACCGCGTCGTCGACGCAGGCGCTCGCCTCGCTGGCGAGCATCCGCACCTCGCAGTCCGGCGTCGGTCAGGCCGGTGATCACCTCGTTGGCGAGGGTGACGATCTGGCGTCGCGACGTGTGCGCGACCAGCAGCACCGATCTCACCGATCACCTCCGGGCCTGCGCTGTGCTACGCCGCGACGTCGGGCGGCGCTACGCGACGCATCATCTGTATACCGAGCCTGCCCGACGACCGCACCGACCACGCCCGGCTACCCGTCCGCGGCCGTCGCGACGGTGCCTTCGACCACGGCAGCGATGATCTCGTCATCGTTGAGCCCGCCCGAGACGCCGCGGCGCAGCCACAGGAAGAATTCCACGTTGCCGGCCGGTCCCGGCAGCTGACTGCGGGCCACGCCGTGGGCCGGCCAGCCCAGCCCGGCGGCGACCCGGGCGACGTTGCGCACCGCGTCGGCACGCGCGGCCGGATCGTGCACGACACCGCCGGTGCCGAGCCGCTCCCGTCCGACCTCGAACTGCGGTTTGACCATCGGCATGAGGTCGCCGTCGTCGGCTGTGCACACGGCCAGCGCCGGCAACACGATCGGCAGCGAGATGAACGACAGGTCGGCGACGGTCAGCGCGACCGGGCCGCCGATCACCTCCGGGGTCAGGGTGCGGACGTTCGTGCGGTCGTGCACCTGCACCCGCTCATCGCTGCGCAGCGCCCACGCCAGCTGTCCGTAGCCCACGTCGACGGCCACCACGGCCGCTGCGCCGGCGCGCAGCAGGACGTCGGTGAACCCGCCCGTCGAGGCGCCTGCGTCGAGGCACCGCTTGCCAGACACGATGACTTGCGGGAACGCCGCGAGCGCCCCGGCCAGTTTGTGGCCACCCCGCGAGGCGTATTGCGGGTCGGCGTCGTCCGTCCGCACCCGAATCGACGCCTCCGCGCCTACTCCGGTAGCCGGCTTGTGGGCGGGCACGCCGTGCACCTCGACCCGACCGGCCGCGATCAGCTCACGCGCCTGCTCGCGCGAGCGAGCCAGCCCGCGCCGCACGAGCTCGGCATCCAGCCGCGCCACTCGGCGCACCCAGCCACCTCCCTCGGGTCACGCTGCTCGGGCCACGCTGCTCGGGCCACGGTCATCGGGTCACGGTCATCGGGCTAGCTTCGGCGGTCGGCCTGCCGGGATCGTCACCCCCGCGTGGTATTCGACGGCCCGCTCAGGCGTCGTCGATCCCGGCCAGCGCCTCGCGCAGCTGGGCATGGATGCGCTCGTAGACCTCGGGGTGCTCGGCCAGCGGGCGCCCGGCCAGCTCGCCGAACTCGCCGGACTCGCCGAACTCGCCGGACTCGCCGGACTCGCCGGCAGGCGACGCAACCACAGCGGCAGTGACGGCTTCAGCGTCATTGCCGTTGCCGATGCCGGGGTCGGCGCCGCAGTCAGCGTCGGTGTCGGCGGCGCGGTTGGCGGCGGCGGCGTTGGCCGGCGGCACGGGCATCGAGGACACGAGCAGCTCCATCGGACGGTGTGTCGGTACGGCGCGACCGGGCGCTGCCGGCAGGCCCCGGGGGGCGGGCCGCGTGGCCCAACGTACCTGCACGGGACCCTGCGGTAGCGTCGAATCGCCGCGTGGGGCAGCGACGCCGGCGCCGTCGTACGACGTCCGAAGGAGTGACCACGGTGGCAACCGCCCAGGAGTGCGAGCAAGCACTGCACACCCTCGCCGAGAGGATGGCGTCGAGCGACAACGCGGTGCGTCGGCAACGTTACGACCGCAGCCTCACCTGCCGCCTGCGTGATCTCGAGGTGATTTATGCAGGCTCGTTCAAGGACGGCGAACTGCTCGACATCCGGCTCGTGGACAAGCCCGACGCTGACATCCGGTTCGATATGACCAGCGACGACCTGATGGCGCTCGTCGACGGCAACCTGCGCGTCGCCACCGCCTGGGCCAAGGGCCGGATCAAGGTGCACGCGGGCGTACGAGACCTGATGCGGCTGCGCTCGATGTTCTGAGCCGCGCGTCAGCCGGCCAAGCGCAAGCGGCCCAGCAGTCGAACCGATGCATCGTCGCCGGCCGCAACCGGCACCTGATCCGGTCGTGGATCGGCGAAGTCGGCGGCGGCGTCCGCATCCTCGAGCCCGATATCGTCGCCATCGGGCGTCGCTGCCACACCGCTCGGGTCCAGGTCCCACCACGCCGTGCACAGTGCCCGGATCGCATCGAGGGCGTCCGCATCGATGCCGGCCGCAGACTCGGATTCCGGCTTGGGGTCCGCTCCCACCCGCCGCAGCACCAGGCCGTGCGGAGTGCGTTCGACCTCCCACCCGCCGCACTTCGCGACCGCACCAGTGACCGCCGGCGCCGGCTGCGGGCTCAGCAGATCGCCGAGGTCGGCACCGACGTAGGTCGGGCGCAGCGCAGGGGGCGCCGACAGCAGGTCGGACACCGTGGTCACGCCGGTGAACACGAGCAGACTCGGACAGCCGACGGCGTTGGCGCCCTCGATGTCGGTATCCAGACGGTCCCCGACGACGATCGGACGTTCGCGCATGCGAGCGCAGCAACGACTCGCGGTGCATCGTCGGATCCGGCTTGCCGGTGACCACCGGCATCACACCGGTCGCGTGCCGCAGCGCGGCCACGAGGGAGCCGTTGCCGGGCAGCGGCCCGCGCGGCGACGGCACGGTCGGATCGACATTGGTGGCCACCCACGGCACACCTCGGTTGATCGCGATGGCGCCCTCGGCGAGCAGGCGCCAGCTCATGTCCGGCGAGTAGCCCTGCACCACCGCGTCGACCTGGCCTTCGGCGTTCTCGAGCGGTTTCAGGCCACGCTCGCGCAGCGCCTCGTACAGCCCGCTCGTGCCCACCACAAGCACCGCCGCGCCGCCGGGTAACCGGTCGGCGAGATATCGCGCCGCCGCTTGGGCGGAGGTCACCACCTCGCTCGACCTCGCGGCGATGCCGAGCTGTGTCAGGTGGTCGGCAACCGCCTCCGGTGGGCGCGCCGCGTTGTTCGTGACGAAAGCCAACCTCATCCCGCCATCGCGCGCCGCCGCGAGTGCGTGCGCGGCACCGGGTACGGCATCCGGACCGATGTAGACCACACCGTCGAGGTCGAGCAGGGCGACGTCGTGCTCCTGGGCCAAGGAGTGCACCGAGCCGCGCAGAGTCGTGTGCACAGGTCGCATGATTGCACGACGCCCGCGATGCGTACGATCGCCACCCGTGACTACCCCGGGCCAGCCCGCACCCGCCACCGGCCTGTCGCTGGCCCCGATGCGAGCGCTGCGCCCGCGCGCCGACGGCGCCACGCTCGGCCGGCTGCTGTGCCCGCCGTACGACGTGATCGATGCCGACACCCGGAGGCGGCTGCTCGCCGCCGACCCGGACAACGCGGTCGCGGTGATCCTGCCCGACCCCACCCCGGCGGGCTATGCGGCCGCCGCGCACCGCCTGGAATCGTGGGTCGATCAGCACCGTTACGAGGTCGACGACACAGCGGCGTTGTTCGTATACGAGATGCGCGACGCCGAGGGGCATACCACCCGCGGTCTGCTCGGAGCGCTGGAGCTGCGGGCCGCGGAGGACGGCGTCGTGCTTCCCCACGAGAACACGATGGCCGGCCCGGTTGCCGACCGGCTCGAGCTGATGACCAGCACCGGCACCGATCTGGAACCGATTTACCTGGTGTACGACGGCGGCGGAGCGGCATCTGAGCTGGTGCGATCGGTGTCCGAGCTCGCGCCGATCGCGCAGACCCGCACACCGGACGGCATCGAGCACCGGCTGTGGCAGCTCACCGACCCTGACGAGCAGGCCCGGATTGCCGACGACCTCGCCGGCCGGCGTGCGTTGATCGCCGACGGGCACCACCGCTATGCGACCTACCTGGAGCGCCAGCGCATGCGGAGCGCCGAGGACGGCCCCGGGCCGTGGGACCGCGGCCTGACTCTGCTGGTCGACTCGTCGGACTACGGGCCCCAGGTGCATCCGATCCACCGGGTCATCACTGGCCTCGCGCTCGACGACGCGGTGCAGCAATTGGGCGAGTCGGCCCTGGCGGCCGAGACCGATTCCGACCCGCAGACCGCCCTCGCAGCGACTGCCGACCTCGACGGATTCGCCGTGGTACTGACCGACGGCACCCGCAGCGTCGTGGTGAGCGATCCGGGCGGCCGACTGGCGCAGGCCGCCACGCGGCCCGGGGACCCGCCCGCGCTCGCGGCGCTGGACGTGACCGTGTTGCATCGCGGGCTGGTGGAGCGGGTGTGGCGCCGGATCGACGATGTCGACAACGTGAAGTACGCGCACAGCGTGGCGGAGGCCATCCGCGACGCGCAGATTCACGACGGGCTCGCGGTGTTGCTGCGGCCCACCCCGGTCGCCGCCGTGACGGCCGTCGCCGCTATCGGTGCCCGGATGCCCCGCAAGTCGACCCTTTTCACGCCAAAACCCGCGTCCGGCCTGGTCATGCGGCGCCTGCGCGACCAGGGCGGCTGACCTTCGCACGCGTGACGTCGACCGCATACCTGCTGGCCGGCCCGGTTGGTGTGCGCCAGAACCGGCGACGCAGACTGCCGGAGACCTCGAGCTGCTCGCCGGGCTCGGTGCGGGCCAGCACCTTGTGCACGCGGGGCGCAGTGCTGGCGCATTCGAGACTGTCGACGCGGCCGCGCTGCTCGCTCGGTGGACGGGTCACCGTCAGCCGGAACACGGCCAGCACGTCGCCGCTCGGGAGGTCGCGAAGGACGGGATGATCAGCGAGGCGGCCGCGAAGGAAGACCTGATTGTCCGACTGCGGCGCCGCGGTCGAGGTACTCATGACCTCATCGTGCTGCTGTCCCGCGGCGGTTTGGGCCGAACGCGGATCGGCTGTGGATGAGTACGGCGGCTGTGCACAGCGCGGCGGTTGGCGTCGGACACCTGTGCTATTCGCGACGCCGGATCCGGACGTCAGAGCAGATCGGCGGCGCGTTCGGCGGCGTCCAACTCACCGTCGTGGTCGAGGGCGGCCGAGGCAGCGAACCAATGGGCGGCCTCCTCCGGCCGGCCGGCGGCCTGCAGCGTGTCCGCGTAGGCGTACCAGAGCCGCGTGGCCCCGGGCCTGGGCCGGTCACGGTCCAGGCCACCGCGCGCCAGCACGGCAAGCGCCGCGTCGGGCTGACCGAGGTCGCGGCGCGCGCCCGCGACCACGATGAGCAACTCGACGCGGGTCTCCGGGTCGAGCTTGCCGACATCCGGATCGCTCAACAACCGGACGGCGGCTTCGGGGCGGCCCACCGCGCGCTCGGAGTCGGCGATCAATGCCAGGTCGCGCGGGTCGCCGGTGATCCGGCGGGCAGCTCGCAGCTCCCGCAGCGCCGTCGACCATTCGCCGGCGTGGTACGCAGCGACGCCGACGGCCTCGCGGACGACACCGACACGGGCGGCGCGTGCCCGGGCCGCGAGCGCGTGCCCGAGCGCGCGATCGGGGTCCGAGTCGAGCAGCTGCCCGGCGGCGACCAGATGCTTGCCCACCGCGTCGGCGTTCGGCTTGCTGAGCGAGCGCAGCTCGGCGCGGGTCTCACGGTCGAGAAGGGACGCGTCGGCGTGCTCGGGGACCGGCGGGAGGTCGACCCCGGCGAGCTCGCCGTCTCGCTGCTCCAGCGCCGGGGCATCGCGACGCCGGTCGCCGCCGCCGCGACGCTCGTCGCGCCCGCCGCGACTAGCGGCGCCGCCGGCCCGCGGCGCGTCATGGCGCGCATCGCGGGTCGGCCTGTCAGCGTCACGCGCTCGATCCGGACGCGGCCCGGGTCGAGCCGGTCGACCGCGATGGCCGGAGTCGCCGCGCGCGGAACTGCCGCGGCCGGAATTCCCGGAACTGCCGCGGCCGGAATCCGGAACGGCCGGAACTGCCGCGGCCGGAACTCGCCGGAACTGCCGCGGCCGGAACTGCCGGAACTGCCGCGGCCGGAACTGCCGCGCCGGAACTCCCCCGCCCGGAACTCCCCCGCCCGGAACTCCCCCGCCCGGAACTCCCCCGCCCGGAACTCCCGGAACTGCCGCGCCGGCCACCTGATTCTGCTGCCATTTGCCAAAGCTCCCTTAAATGCGACGAGGGTCGTTCCAGAAGCGGAACGACCCTCGTCGTCAAATTGTGTCCGGCGACGTCCTACTCTCCCACGCGGTGGCCCGCGCAGTACCATCGGCGCTGAGAGGCTTAGCTTCCGGGTTCGGGATGGGACCGGGCGTTTCCCTCTCGCTATGGTCGCCGAAACTCTATTGAGATGTGGTCCGCACCGCGACCGGCCTTTCGGCCGGTCCGGGGACCGTACCTCGGGAACCGCACAGTGGACGCGAGCGGGCAAGCGGCCGAAACGCTCACCCAAGATTGGGTATGTGGCAAGTCCTCGGCCTATTAGTACCGGTCAGCTCCACACGTTACTGCGCTTCCACTTCCGGCCTATCAACCCGGTGGTCTAGCCGGGGGCCTTACTCCATAAAGGATGGGAGATCTCATCTTGAAGCGGGCTTCCCGCTTAGATGCTTTCAGCGGTTATCCCTTCCGAACGTAGCTAACCAGCAGTGCTCCTGGTGGAACAACTGGCACACCAGAGGTTCGTCCGTCCCGGTCCTCTCGTACTAAGGACAGCCCTTCTCAAATCTCCTGCGCGCGCGGCGGATAGGGACCGAACTGTCTCACGACGTTCTAAACCCAGCTCGCGTACCGCTTTAATGGGCGAACAGCCCAACCCTTGGGACCGACTCCAGCCCCAGGATGCGACGAGCCGACATCGAGGTGCCAAACCATCCCGTCGATATGGACTCTTGGGGAAGATCAGCCTGTTATCCCCGGGGTACCTTTTATCCGTTGAGCGACACCGCTTCCACTTGCCGGTGCCGGATCACTAGTCCCAGCTTTCGCTCCTGCTCGACATGTCTGTCTCACAGTCAAGCTCCCTTGTGCACTTGCACTCGACACCTGATTGCCAACCAGGCTGAGGGAACCTTTGGGCGCCTCCGTTACTTTTTGGGAGGCGACCGCCCCAGTCAAACTACCCATCTGACACTGTCCCTGATCCGGATTACGGACCGAGGTTAGACATCCAATTCGACCAGAGTGGTATTTCAACGTTGACTCCACCGACACTGGCGTGTCAGCTTCACAGTCTCCCACCTATCCTACACAAGCCGAACCGAGCACCAATATCAAACTATAGTAAAGGTCCCGGGGTCTTTCCGTCCTGCCGCGCGTAACGAGCATCTTTACTCGTAGTGCAATTTCGCCGAGTCCATGGTTGAGACAGTCGAGAAGTCGTTACGCCATTCGTGCAGGTCGGAACTTACCCGACAAGGAATTTCGCTACCTTAGGATGGTTATAGTTACCACCGCCGTTTACTGGCGCTTAAGTTCTGAGCTTCGCCCCTAAGGGCTAACCCGTCCTCTTAACCTTCCAGCACCGGGCAGGCGTCAGTCCGTATACATCGTCTTGCGACTTCGCACGGACCTGTGTTTTTAGTAAACAGTCGCTTCTCGCTGGTCTCTGCGGCCAGCCCACGCTCCGGGAGCAAGTGCCGTCACGCGAACTGGCCCCCCTTCTCCCGAAGTTACGGGGGTATTTTGCCGAGTTCCTTAACCATGGTTCACTCGATCGCCTTGGTATTCTCTACCTGACCACCTGTGTCGGTTTGGGGTACGGGCCGCGCAGAGCTCGCTAGAGGCTTTTCTCGGCAGCATAGGATCATCGAATTCGCCTCAATCGGCTATGCGTCACGATCTCAGGCATGTGTGGCGCGGATTTACCTACGCCACGCCCTACGACGCTTGCCCCAGTGTTACCACTGACTGGTACGACTACCTTCCTGCGTCACCCCATCGCTTACCTACTACCGGTCCGGGTCGCGCGCTCCACCACACATCCACCCCGAAGGGCGTCATCGGCTTCTGGCGCTTAGCATCGCCAGGTTCGGTATGGGCGCTCTTTTGCGGGTACGGGAATATCAACCCGTTGTCCATCGACTACGCCTGTCGGCCTCGCCTTAGGTCCCGACTTACCCTGGGCGGATTAGCCTGGCCCAGGAACCCTTGGTCATCCGGCGGAGGAGTTTCTCACTCCTCTTTCGCTACTCATGCCTGCATTCTCACTCGTGTGCCGTCCACGGCTGGGTTCCCCCGCCGCTTCCTCCGGCACACGACGCTCCCCTACCCATCCACACACCTGGCCGGCCACCCGTAGGGCGACCGACAGGCTAATGCGTGAATGTCACAGCTTCGGCGGTGTGCTTGAGCCCCGTTACATTGTCGGCGCGGAATCACTTGACCAGTGAGCTATTACGCACTCTTTAAAGGGTGGCTGCTTCTAAGCCAACCTCCTGGTTGTCTGTGCGACTCCACATCCTTTCCCACTTAGCACACGCTTAGGGGCCTTAGCTGGTGATCTGGGTTGTTTCCCTCTCGACTACGAACCTTATCGCCCGCAGTCTCACTGCCGCGCTCTCACTTACCGGCATTCGGAGTTTGGCTGATTTCGGTAAGCTTGTAGGCCCCCTAGACCATCCAGTAGCTCTACCTCCGGCAAGAAACACGCGACGCTGCACCTAAATGCATTTCGGGGAGAACCAGCTATCACGAAGTTTGATTGGCCTTTCACCCCTACCCACAGCTCATCCCCCAGGTTTTCAACCCTGGTGGGTTCGGTCCTCCACGCGGTCTTACCCGCGCTTCAACCTGGCCATGGGTAGATCACTTCGCTTCGGGTCTAGATCATGCGACTAATTCGCCCTATTCAGACTCGCTTTCGCTACGGCTACCCCACACGGGTTAACCTCGCCACATAACACTAACTCGCAGGCTCATTCTTCAAAAGGCACGCTGTCACGACTACACCCAAGGTGCAGCGACGCTCCAACGGCTTGTAGGCGCGCGGTTTCAGGTACTATTTCACTCCCCTCCCGGGGTACTTTTCACCTTTCCCTCACGGTACTTGTCCGCTATCGGTCACTAGGTAGTATTTAGGCTTAGCGGGTGGTCCCGCCAGATTCACAGCGAATTTCACGGGCTCGCTGCTACTTGGGGTAACGCTCAGGAGGCGTCGTGTTTTCGTCTACGGGGGTATCACCCTCTGTGCCGGACCTTCCCAAGTCCTTCGACTAACAACGACGCTTTCTTACTCCCCGCTGGTTCGGCAGAACCAGCAAAGCGGCCCCACAACCCCAGATACGCAACGCCTGCCGGCTATCACGCGTATGTGGTTTGGCCTGTTCCGCTTTCGCTCGCCACTACTCACGGAATCGCGGTTGCTTTCTCTTCCTGTGGGTACTGAGATGTTTCACTTCCCCACGTTCCCTCCGCATGCCCTATGTGTTCAGGCATGGGTGACAGGACATGACTCCTGCCGGGTTTCCCCATTCGGAAATCCTCGGATCAAAGCTCGGTTGGCAGCTCCCCGAGGCTTATCGCAGCCTCCTACGTCCTTCATCGGCTCCTGGTGCCAAGGCATCCACCGTGCGCCCTTATTAACTTGGCCACAAAGATGCTCGCGTCCACTGTGCAGTTCTCAAGGTACGGGCGACCCAGACGACTGATCCACCGCGTGCACCACGCAGGCGTCGTTCAGCGACGACCGTCCAGACCGTCGGCAGTCGACGTGTCGGACCGCGCGCATCCGAACGCGGCAAACGCCTGAGGGCGGTTCCGCTCCCTCAGGACCCAACAGCGTGCCTACGCCGATTGCGACCCGATCCTCGAGTTCCTGCCGCGAGACGCGCTGTACTGACGACGCCGAGACGTCAACCGGCCGAACTAGTTAGTGTTCCACCCTTGAGCTCCCCGCGAGACATTCGCTCGCGACCAGACGGCTCTGGACGAACCTCGCAAGCGAGCCGCCAGATGCTCCTTAGAAAGGAGGTGATCCAGCCGCACCTTCCGGTACGGCTACCTTGTTACGACTTCGTCCCAATCGCCGATCCCACCTTCGACAGCTCCCTCCACAAGGGTTGGGCCACTGGCTTCGGGTGTTACCGACTTTCGTGACGTGACGGGCGGTGTGTACAAGGCCCGGGAACGTATTCACCGCAGCGTTGCTGATCTGCGATTACTAGCGACTCCGACTTCATGGGGTCGAGTTGCAGACCCCAATCCGAACTGAGACCGGCTTTATGGGATTCGCTCCACCTTGCGGTATCGCAGCCCTTTGTACCGGCCATTGTAGCATGTGTGCAGCCCTGGACATAAGGGGCATGATGACTTGACGTCATCCCCACCTTCCTCCGAGTTGACCCCGGCAGTCTCCTATGAGTCCCCGACATTACTCGCTGGCAACATAGGACGAGGGTTGCGCTCGTTGCGGGACTTAACCCAACATCTCACGACACGAGCTGACGACAGCCATGCACCACCTGTGCAAGGCCCTTACGGACCCCATATCTCTACGAGATTTCCCTGCATGTCAAGCCCAGGTAAGGTTCTTCGCGTTGCATCGAATTAAGCCACATGCTCCGCCGCTTGTGCGGGCCCCCGTCAATTCCTTTGAGTTTTAGCCTTGCGGCCGTACTCCCCAGGCGGGGCGCTTAATGCGTTAGCTGCGGCACAGACCACGTGGAATGTGGCCCACACCTAGCGCCCAACGTTTACGGCGTGGACTACCAGGGTATCTAATCCTGTTCGCTCCCCACGCTTTCGCTCCTCAGCGTCAATATCGGCCCAGAGACCCGCCTTCGCCACCGGTGTTCCTCCTGATATCTGCGCATTTCACCGCTACACCAGGAATTCCAGTCTCCCCTACCGAATTCTAGTCTAGCCCGTATCGGCTGCAGGCCCGGGGTTGAGCCCCAGGTTTTCACAGCCGACGCGACAAACCGCCTACGAGCTCTTTACGCCCAATAATTCCGGACAACGCTTGCACCCTACGTATTACCGCGGCTGCTGGCACGTAGTTGGCCGGTGCTTCTTCTGCAGGTACCGTCACTTTCGCTTCGTCCCTGCTGAAAGAGGTTTACAACCCGAAGGCCGTCATCCCTCACGCGGCGTCGCTGCATCAGGCTTTCGCCCATTGTGCAATATTCCCCACTGCTGCCTCCCGTAGGAGTCTGGGCCGTGTCTCAGTCCCAGTGTGGCCGGTCGCCCTCTCAGGCCGGCTACCCGTCGTCGCCTTGGTGGGCCATTACCCCACCAACAAGCTGATAGGCCGCGGGCCCATCCCTAGCCGAGAAACCTTTCCACCACAGAAGATGCCTTCCGAGGTCATATCCGGTATTAGCCCCGGTTTCCCGGGGTTATCCCAGTGCTAGGGGCAGGTTGCCCACGTGTTACTCACCCGTTCGCCGCTAGGGCACCACCCCGAAGGGCGGGCCTCGCTCGACTTGCATGTGTTAAGCACGCCGCCAGCGTTCGTCCTGAGCCAGGATCAAACTCTCCGTGAAGGTTTATATGACCACGCCGGAACCAGCCGGGTCATCGACACAGAAAGTCGCCGTCCTGACGACGGCATCAATCACTGGTTCATACGAGCTGGTTAATTCTGCTTGCTCGATGTACCAAAGGAATCTCTTCACGACTCCGGCATCGAAACCGGACCGCGGACGAGAGTTAATATATGGCACTAACTTTCGGCACGCTGTTGAGTTCTCAAGGAGCGGACGCACACCGTCGCGAACCTTTCGGCTCGTTCGGGGGCAACCGAGTAACACTACTCGGTCAGCTTCGCGCGGTCAAACACGACCGGCACTGCCCGAACTTCCCACTTGGTCGGGCGCGACTCGGTCGCTGCCTCGTGCTCTGGGGCGCGACACCCGCTCGGCGCCGGAATGTCAGGTCGGGCTCTCGCCTGCTGCGACCGGCTCCGACGCGCGGATCGCTGACAACGTCAGCGACCGAGATTCGAGCGAGGCAAATCGCACGCGGATCGGCGTGTCTCCGGTCCGAACGTCGGGTCGCATGGTGCCCGTTGACCGTACGAATCGCGCTGGAGCCAGCTGTGCGTCGAGTCAGTCCACGACCCGCACGGCGCGGCGCTTGCCGACGGTGAGCACCCGGCCCACGAGGAGCGCCCGGGCGACGTCGTAGTCCCGGCGAGCTGCGCCGCGCCGTCGATCTTGACCGCGCCGGCGTCGATGTCGCGGCGGGCCGCGCTGGTGCTCGCGGCCAGGCCGGCGGCGACCAGCAGCCGCGGGCAGGTGCACCGGGTCGCCGGCCGGCAGCGCGAACTCGGGCAGCGTCGGCGGCAGCTCGCCGCGCTTGAAGACCGCGTCGAAGCGTTCCTCGGCCGCCGCGGCCGCCGTCGGCCCGTGGTAGAGCGCGACGACCGCGCGGCCATGCGTGCGCTTGGCCTCGTTGGCCGCGGCTCCCCCGGCCGCGACCTGCGGCCTCGAGCGCGTCGACCTCGCGCGGCGTGCAGGTCGGTGCACAGCCGGGCGTACATGCCGACGACGGAGTCCGGGATGCTCATCAGCTTGCCGAACTGCTCGTCGGCCGGCTCGGTGATCGCGATGTAGTTGCCGAGCGACTTGCCCATCTTCTCGACGCCGTCGGTGCCGACCAGCAGCGGAACGGTGAGCACGGCCTGCGGCGCCTGGCCCCGCGCGCGCTGCAGCTCGCGGCCCACCAGGTTGTTGAAGGTCTGGTCGGTGCCGCCGAGCTCGATGTCGGCGCGGATCTCGACCGAGTCGATGCCCTGCAGCAGCGGGTAGAAGAACTCGGACAGGCTGATCGGCTGGTGGGCGGCGAAGCGGCGGGCGAAGTCGTCGCGCTCGAGCAGCTGGGCGACGGTGATCATGCCGGGTGTAGTCGAGGATGTCGGCGAGGTCGCATCGGTGCCGAGCCAGTCGGCGTTGTTCACCACCTCGGCGCGGTTCGGGTCGAGCATCCGCATGACCTGGTCGAAGTAGCCGCTGCGCGTTCGCGACGACGTCGTCCGCGCTCTGCGCGACGCGGGTGGCGGTGCGCCCGGACGGGTCGCCCACCTGGCCGGTGAACCCGCCGACGACGAGCACCGCGAGATGCCCGAAGTCCTGGAACTGGCGCAGCTTGCGCAGCACGACCGCGTGGCCGAGCGTCAGGTCGCTGCCGGACGGATCGATGCCCAGCTTCACCCGCAGCGGGCGGTCCTCCCGGCGCGCCGCGAGCAGGCGTTCGGCGAGCCCGTCGGCGGGCAGGATCTGGGCCGCGCCGGATGCGAGGATCTCGTGCGCCTCGCGCAGGTCGGCCGGCAGCTCGCCGGCGTGTGGTCGTCGCTCACGGGTCATCAGTCTGCCGGGACTCGGAGGAGCGTTTGCGCCCGCCCGCTTTGAACGCCGACACGGACGGCTCGCCGGCCAGCCAGAACCGCCACGGCCGGTCGGTCGCGGCGGTGATGCCCACCCGCGGACCGGCGTCCGACCCCGCGCGGGCGCCGGGCGCGCACGTCGACGATCCGGACGACGGAGACCGGGGTCGAGCAGGTCGGCGCCGTTGTGCGCGGCGCCGAGCGCCAGCGTGCTGGCCAGCCGGGCCGGGCCGCGCGCGAGGTCGGCGTCGCGCCGCGACGCCGGGCGGCGCCGCCGCGCTGTGTCGAGGCCCTCGACGACCTCGCCGGCGCGCAACAGCACCGCGGCGGCCACGCCGTCGGTGCCGCAGACGACGTTCACGCACCAGTGCATGCCGTACGTGAAGTAGCAGTACAGGTGCCCGGGCGGCCCGAACATGACCGCGGTGCGCTGCGTGCGTCCGCGGTACGCGTGCGAGGCGGCGTCCGCGGCGCCCTCGTAGGCCTCCACCTCGGTGAGCCGGACCGCCACCGTCTCACCCTCGGCCTCGGAGATGAGCACGGCGCCGAGCAGCCGCGGCGCCACGACGACCGCGGGCCCGGTGAGCCGAGTGCGCGGATCGGTCACCGACGGTTGAGGTTCACGTTGGCGACGCGCATCGCGGCGTAGGCCTCGTCCATCGCCTTGTCGAGGGACTCGGAGTAGTCAGGGTCGCTGTTACGCAGCCGGCGCAGCACCCGGCGCTCGCGGATCAGGCCGGACTTCGTCTCGACGCGCACGATGCACACCTCGGTGCAGCCGTCGTCGGTGGTGCGCGAGTCGGTGAACCAGCTCGACGGCGTGCGAGAGACATCCAGCTCGGGCAACGGCGCCCGGCCGCGGTTGGACGACAGACCGGTCACCGCCAGCCGGTAGATCCCCACAACGACGGCGACGATGATCGCCAGCACCAGGAACAGCTCGATGAAGGCGCGCACCATGCCGGTATTTTGCTACGCGCCGGCCCAGCCCGCCTGCGCTTCGATGACGTCGACGAGCGCACGCAGTTGTTCGGCGACCCGGTCGGGTGCTGTACCTCCCACCGCGGCCCGGGCCTGCAGCGCGCCGGGCACGGACAGCACGGCGCGCACTCCCGGCGTCAGCCGGGGGTCGATCTCGGCGAGCTGCGCGTCGTCGAGGTCGGTCAGGTCGAGCCCGCGCTGCTCGCAATAGCTGACCGCGGCGCCGCTGATCTCGTGCGCCTCCCGGAAGGCGACGCCCTCGCGCACCAGCCATTCGGCGACATCGGTGGCGAGGGCGAAGCCGGCTGGGGCCGCCGCGTCGAGGCGTGCGGCGTCGAAGACGAGGGTGGCGATCAGGCCGGCCACCGCGGGCAGCAGCACGAGCAACTGGTCGACGGTGTCGAAGACCGGCTCCTTGTCCTCCTGCAGGTCCCGGTCATAGGCCAGCGGCAGCCCCTTGAGGGTGGCGAGCAGGCCGGTGAGGTTGCCGATGAACCGGCCCGACTTGCCGCGCGCCAGCTCGGCGATGTCCGGATTCTTCTTCTGCGGCATGATCGACGATCCGGTCGACCACGCGTCGTCGCAGCCGCGCCCAGCCGAACTCGGGCGTGGCCCAGAGGATGATCTCCTCCCCGATCCGGGACAGGTGGACCCCGAGCAGGGCCGCGACGAAGAGGAACTCGGCGGCGAAGTCGCGGTCGGCCACGGCGTCGATGGAGTTCGCCGCGGGCCGGTCGAAGCCGAGCTCGGCCGCCACCGCCTCGGGATCGAGTGGCAGCGACGACCCGGCGAGCGCGCCGGAGCCCAAGGGCGAGACCGCGGCGCGCCGGTCCCAGTCCTGCAGCCGTTCGACGTCGCGGGCCAGGGCGTGCACGTGGGCCAGCAGGTGGTGAGCGAGCAGCACCGGTTGGGCGTGCTGCAGGTGGGTCATGCCGGGCATGGCGACGCCGGGGTGCCGGTCGGCCTGCTCGACGAGCGCGGTCTCGACCGCGATGACCGCGGCAGACGACGTGCCGGACGTGCTCGCGCAGGTACAGCCGCAGGTCGGTGGCGATCTGGTCGTTGCGGCTGCGGCCGGCCCGCAGCTTGCCGCCGAGGGTGCCGAGCCGCTCGATCAGCCCGCGCTCGAGGGCGGTGTGCACGTCCTCGTCGGCGATCGTGGCGGTGAACGTGCCGTCGCGCACGCGCGGCGTCGAGGTCGTCGAGGCCGGCGAGCATGCGCGCGATCTCGTCGTCGTCGAGCAGGCCGGCGCGGTGCAGCACCTTGGCGTGTGCCTTCGAGCCCGCAGGTCGTACGGCGCGAGGCGCCAGTCGAAGTGCACGGACACGCGACAGCTGGGCCAGCGCGTCGGACGGGCCGCCCGCGAACCGGCCGCCCCACAGCTCGGGTGCCTTCTCGCTCAGTCAACGCCGAACTCCATCGCCGCGCTGTCCAGCGCCGTCTCGTCGCCGACCGATCGCTCACCGTCGGCCGGGTTGGCGGCGATCTGCTCGGCGCCGCCCTCGGTCATGCCGGCTTCGAGTTCACCGAACAGTGACGACCGCGCCAGCAGCCATGCCGGACCGCGCCGCGTAGTGCTCGAGCTTGGCGCGGGAGTCGGCGATGTCGAGGTTGCGCATCGTCAGCTGGCCGATCCGGTCGACCGGCCCGAACGCGGCGTTCTCGGTGCGCTCCATCGACAGCTTGTCCGGGTGGTAGGACAGCGCCGGACCGCGGGTGTCCAGGACCGAGTAGTCCTCGCCGCGGCGCAGCCGCAAGCGTGACCTCGCCGGTGACGAGCGCCGCGACCCAGCGCTGAATCGACTCGCGCAGCATCAGCGACTGCGGGTCGAGCCAGCGTCCCTCGTAGAGCAGCCGTCCCGAGCCGGCGGCCCTCGCTGTGGTAGTTCGCGAGGGTGTCCTCGTTGTGGATCGCGTTGAGCAGGCGTTCGTAGGCGATCCAGAGCAGCGCCATGCCGGGCGCCTCGTAGATGCCGCGCGACTTGGCCTCGATGATGCGGTTCTCGATCTGGTCGGACATCCCGAGCCCGTGCCGCCCGCCGATCGTCGTTCGCCTCGTGCACCAGTGCGACCGGGTCGTCGAAGTCGATCGCCGTTGATCGCAACCGGTCGACCGGACTCGAACTCGATCGTGACGTCCTCGGTCTCGATCGGCCACGGCTGGATCCCAGAACCGCACGCCCATGATCGGCTCGACCGTCTCCAGCGAGACGTCGAGGTGTTCGAGGGTCTTCGCCTCGTGCGTGGCGCCCCAGATGTTGGCGTCGGTGGAGTACGCCTTCTCCTTGCTGTCGCGGTAGGGCAGGTCGTGCTCGGCGAGCCACTGGCTCATCTCGGCCCGGCCGCCGAGTTCGCTGACGAAGTCGGCGTCGAGCCACGGCTTGTAGATCCGCAGCGCCGGGTTGGCCAGCAGGCCGTAGCGGTAGAACCGCTCGATGTCGTTGCCCTTGAACGTCGAACCGTCGCCCCAGATGTGCACGTCGTCGGTCTGCATCGCGCGCACCAGCATCGTGCCGGTGACCGCCCGGCCCAGCGGCGTGGTGTTGAAGTAGGCCCGGCCGGCCGAGCGGACGTGGAACGCGCCGCACGCGAGCGCGGCGAGGCCCTCCTCGACCAGCTCGCGGCGGCAGTCGACCGCCCGGGCGAGCTCGGCGCCGTACTGCCGGGCGCGGGCGGGCACGCCGCTGATGTCCGGCTCGTCGTACTGCCCGATGTCCGCGGTGTAGGTGCACGGGATCGCACCCTTGGCGCGCATCCAGGCCACCGCCACGGAGGTGTCGAGGCCGCCGGAGAACGCGATGCCGACGCGCTCGCCGGCCGGCAAGGAGGTCAGGACTTTACTCACGGGGTTACGTCTCCTGACGGTCTGATCGTTGGTCGGCGAGCGTGAGCAGCCGGCGGGCGAGAGTCCGGCCCGCCGGCCGGCTGCCGGGAGACGACCAGGATGGTGTCGTCGCCGGCGATGGTGCCGAGCACCTCGGGCAGCCCGGCCCGGTCGATGGCGGAGGCGAGGAACTGCGCGGCGCCGGGCGGGGTGCGCAGCACCACCAGGTTCGCGCTCGCTTCGGCGGAGACGAGCAGCTCCCCGAGCAGCCGCGCCAGCCGCTGGGGCGGCGCGTCGTCGGCGCGCCGGGCGGCCAGCGGTGCGCCGTCCTCGGGGATCGACGTAGACGGGCAGGCCGCCGTCGGGGGTGCGCAGCTTCACCGCGCCGAGCTCGTCGAGGTCGCGCGAGAGCGTGGCCTGGGTGACCTGAACGCCGTCGGCGGCGAGGAGCTGTGGCGAGCTCGGCCTGCGAGCGGACCGGGTGCTCGGCGAGCATGGCCACGATGCGGGCGTGCCGGGCCGCCTTGCCGGTCGGCTCGCACGCTTCGCGGTGCGGGTCACGACCGTCTCCAGCAGCGAAGGTCAGCAGGGCCTTCTGCGCGTGCAGCCGGTTCTCGGCCTCGTCCCACACCACGCTCTGCGGCCCTTCGATCACCTCGGCGGCGATCTCCATGCCGCGGTAGGCGGGCAGGCAGTGCAGGACGATCGCGTCATCGGCCGCCTGCTGCAGCGCCGTTTCGGTGATCGCAAACGGTTGGAACGGCGTTTCGCGTTCGGCCTTCTCCGCCTCCTGGCCCATCGAGACCCAGGTGTCGGTGGCGACGACGTCGGCGCCCTCGAGCGCGGCGTGCGGGTCGTCGGTGACGCAGACCGACCCACCGGTGACCGCGGCGATGCGCTCGGCGTCGGCCACGATGCCGGGGTCGGGCTGGTAGCCGCCGGGGCCGGCCGACCCGAACGTGCAGGCCCGCGGTCGCGCCGCCGAGCAGGTACGAGTGCGCCATGTTGTTCGCGGCGTCGCCGAGGTAGGCGAAAGTCAGCCCGGCGAGCTGCCTCTTGTGCTCGCGCACCGTCTGCAGGTCGGCGAGGATCTGGCACGGGTGGAACTCGTCGGTGAGCGCGTTGACGACCGGCACCGGGCTGCGTGCCGCCATCTCCTCGATGCGGTCCTGACCGAAGGTGCGCCACACGATCGCGGCGACCTGCCGCGACAGCACCCGCGCGGTGTCGGCGATCGACTCGCCTCACGCCGATGCCGGCCAGCCGGCCGTCGATGACCACCGGCTGGCCGCCGAGCTCGGCGACGCCGACGGAGAAGGACAGCTGGGTGCGCAGCGTCGGCTTGTCGAAGATCAGTGCGACCGTGCGCGGTCCGGCGAGCGGTTGATGCGCGAAGCGATCGGCCTTCATGACGTCGGCGAGGTCGAGCACCTCGAGCAGCTCGTCAGGGCTCAGGTCGTCGTCGCGCAGGAAGTGTCTAGGTCACCGGCCAGTCCTTCGGCAACAGCGCCTAGCGCGGACGCGAACCGCGGGGCCGCTTCGTCGACCTCGGCTTCGGTCAGGATGAGCGGCGGCACCAGCCGCACGACGTCGGGCTTGACCGCGTTCACCAGCAGCCCGCGCTCGCGGGCCGCAGCCTCGACCGCGCCGGCCACCGGTCGCTCGAGCGCGACCGCGCGCCACAGCCCGCTGCCGCGGTGCGTCGGACACGAACGGGGTGTCGAGACGCGTCGAGTCGCCCGGCGAGGTGATCGCCGACCCGCTTGACGTTGTCGAGCAGGTGGTCGTCGGCGATGGTGGTCGAGCACGGCCAGTGCGGCGGCGCAGGACGACCGGGTTGCCGCCGAAGGTGCTGCCGTGGTCGCCGGGCGCGAACAGCTCACCGGCGGCACCGATCCCGATGCAGGCGCCGATCGGCAGTCCGCCGCCGAGGCCCTTCGCGAGCGTGATGACGTCGGGCCGCACGCCTTCGGCCTGGCTGGCGAACCAGTGCCCGGTTCGGCCGATGCCGCTCTGCACCTCGTCGACGACAGCAGGGCGCCGGTTTCGTCGCAGATCGGCCCGTGCCGCGGCGAGGAATCCGGCCGGCGGGGCCACAACGCCGCCCTCGCCGAGGGTCGGCTCGACGAACACGTGCCGCGGTGTCCGGGCCGACGGCAGCTCGCAGGGCGTCGACGTCGCCGTACTCGACGAAGTCGACCGGACCGGGCAGCGGCGCGAACGGCTCGCGTTTGGCGGCGTTGCCGGTGACCGACAGCGCGCCGAGAGTGCGGCCGTGGAAGCTGTCGTGGCATGCGACGATCCCGCTGCGGCTGCTGCCGCGACCGTGCGAGCCGGGCGAGCTTGAGCGCGCACTCGTTCGCCTCGGCGCCGCTGTTGGCGAAGAACACCCGTGCCGGAAGTCCGAGCAGCTCGACAAGCCGCTCGGCGAGCGCGATGCCGGGCTCGTGCATGACCAGGTTCGACGTGTGCGCCAGCCGCGCGACCTGCGCCGATGACCGCCTCGACGATGGCCGGGTGCGCGTGGCCGAGCGAGGACACCGCGATGCCGGCGACGAAGTCGAGGTACTCGCGGCCGTCGGTGTCCCAGACCCGCACGCCCCGGCCGTGGTCGAGCGCGATCGGCGGGGTGCCGTAGTTGGGCATCATCACCGCGTTCCAGCGCTCCTGCATGGTGCTTCTCATGCCGTGGCCTCGTCGGACTTGTCGGGCACGACCATGGTGCCGATCCCCTCACTGGTGAAGATCTCCAGCAGCAACGCGTGCGGCACCCGACCGTCGAGCACGTGCGCGCGTGGCACGCCGCCTTCGACGGCGCGCAGGCAGGCCTCCATCTTCGGCACCATGCCGCTGGACAGCGACGGCAGCAGCCGGGCCAGTTCGGTCGGCGCGGATCTGGCTGACGATCTCGCTGCTGTCCGGCCAGTCGGCGTACAGGCCCTCGACGTCGGTGAGCACGATCAGCTTCTCGGCGTCGAGGCCGACCGCGACCGCCGCGGCCGCGGTGTCGGCGTTGACGTTGTAGGTCAGCCCGTCGCGCCCGCGCGCGACACGTGGCGATCACCGGGATGCGGCCGGCGTCGATGAGTGCGTACACCGCGGACGGCTCGACGGCGACGACGTCGCCGACCTGGCCGATGTCGACCATCTCGCCGTCGACGATCGGCCGGGCGGCGCTCCGCGGTCAGCAGGCTCGCGTCCTCGCCGGACAGCCCGACGGCGAAGGAACCGTGGTCGTTGAGCAGGTTGACGATGTCGGCGTTGACCTGGCCGGTGAGCACCATGCGCACGACCGACATCGCCTCAGGGGTGGTGACCCGCAGGCCGCCGCGGAATTCCGAGCGGATGCCGAGCCGAGTGAGGTGCTCGGTGATCTGCGGACCGCCGCCGTGCACGATCACCGGCCGCAGCCCCGCATAGCGCAGGAACATGATGTCCTCGGCGAACGCGCGCCTGCAACTGCGGGCTGGTCATGGCGTTGCCGCCGTACTTCACCACGACGATCTTGCCGTGGAAGCGCGCCAGCCAGGGCAGCGCGTCGACGAGGGTGGCGGCCTTCTCCAGCGCCTGGTCGCGGTCCTGGCTCATGTGGAGTAGGCCGAGTTCTCTTCGACGTAGGCGTGCGAGAGGTCGTTGGTCCAGATCGTCGCGGTCCGGTCGCCGGCGTTGAGGTCGACGCCGATGTAGACGTCGCGGCCGGTGAGGTCGACCCGGTCCCGCGGCTCGCCGGCGGCCCCGTTGCGACAGACCTGGATGCCGTTGATGCTGACGTCGAGTCGGTCCGGGTCGAAGGCGGCCGCGGTGGTGCCCGACCGCGGCGAGCACGCGTCCCCAGTTCGGGTCGTTGCCGAACAGCGCGCACTTGAGCAGGTTGTTGCGGGCGATCGAGCGGCCCACCTCGACCGCGTCGTCTTCGGTGGCCGCGCCGACGACCTCGATGGCGACCTCCTTCGTGGCGCCCTCGGCATCGGCGACCAACTGGGCGGCGAGGTCGGCGCACACCGCGCGCACCGCGGCGGCGAGATCAGCCGCCGCTCGGGGTCGCGCCGGAGGCGCCGCTCGCGAGCGCCGCACGGTGTCGTTGGTCGACATGCAGCCGTCGGCGTCGACGCGGTCGAAGGTCACCCGGGTGGCGTCGCGCAGGGCCTTGTCAAGCGGTGGCGGCGTCGACGTCGGCGTCGGTCGTGAGCACGCACAGCATCGTGGCGAGTCCGGGGGCGAGCATGCCGGCGCCCTTCGCCATTCCGCCGACCGACCAGCCGTCGCCGTGGTGACGTGGCCTGCTTGGCGCCGGTGTCGGTGGTGCGGATCGCCTCGGCGGCCGCGGCCCCGCCGCGGTCGGTGAGGTCGGCCACGGCGACATCGACGCCGGCGAGCAGCGCGGGCATCGGCAGCCGTTCGCCGATGAGCCCGGTGGAGCAGACCACGACATCGCCGGCTCCGATGTCGAGCGCGGCGGCGACGTGTTCGGCGGTGCGGTGGGTGTCGGCGAACCCGTCCGGTCCGGTGCAGGCGTTGGCGCCGCCGGAGTTGAGGACGACGGCGCGGGCCCGGCCGTCGGCTACGACCTGTTCCGACCAGAGCACCGGGGCGGCCTTCACCCGGTTGCTGGTGAACACGGCGGCCACGACGTCGCGGGGCCCGTCGTTGACGACGAGCGCGAGGTCCGGCCCACCCGATGTCTTGAGGCCGGCGGCCACGCCCGCGGCCCGGAAGCCGGCGGGGTCGGTGACAGACATCAGCGCAGATCTCCGCCGGCGGCGCGGTCCGCGAAGCCGGTATGAGCGTTTACTCCAATTGTCATGGAGCGACTCCGTTTATCGAAAGACCGGCGGTCTCGGAAAGACCGAGCATGATGTTCGCGTTCTGCAGCGCCTGCCCGGCGGCGCCCTTGCCCAGGTTGTCGATCGCGGACGTGACGATGATGCGGCCGGAGTCGGCGTCGACGACCGCCTGCAGGTGCGCGCTGTTCGATCCGGCGGTGGCGGCGGTGTCGCGGTTGCCGGCCGGTCGGCAGCACGTGCACGAACGGTTCGTCACGGTAGGCGGCGGCAAGCGCGTCGCGCACCGTGTCGGTGTCGACATCGGCGACCGGACGCAGCGCCACCGCGGCGAGAATGCCGCGAGGCATCGGCGCGAGCACCGCGGTCATGGTCAGCGTCGGCGCGCCGCTCGCCTGCTTGATCTCCGGGACGTGCCGGTGCGCGCCGACCTTGTAGCCGGTGAGGTCGCCCATGACCTCGCTGCCCAGCAGGTGCGGCAGTGCCGCCTTGCCGGCACCCGAGGTGCCGCTGGCCGAGGTGACCACGACATCCTGCGGGTCGGCGAGACCGGCGGCGAGCAGCGGAGCGATCGCGAGGATCGCGGCCACGGCGTGGCAGCCGGTGTTGGCGACCCGCGACGCGGTGGCGATCTCGGCACGCTGTCCGGGCAGTTCGGGCAGCCCGTAGATCCAGGCCGCGTGGTGCTCGCCGCCGTAGTAGCGCTCGTGCGCGGCGGCATCGACGAGTCGGTGGTCGGAGCCGAGGTCGACGACCCGCACCGACCGCGGCAGCTGTGTCGCCAGTGCGCTCGACGCGCCGTGCGGCAACGCAAGGAACGCGAGGTCGACATCGCCGAGCACGTCGGCCGAGGTCTCACCGAAGGTCAACCCGGCGATCGAGCGCAGGTTGGGATGCAGGTCACCGACTCGCTGGCCGACGTTGCCGTGCGCCGTGACCGCGACCACGTCCAGGTCGGGATGCCCGGCGAGCAGGCGCAGCAGTTCCCCGCCGGCGTACCCGCTGGCTCCCGCGACGGCGACACGCACTCCCATGCGGGCAATTATGCAATGCAGCGCAACTTCATGCGAAGGTGGGGGGTGCGGGGTCGCTGACCCGGCCGTCGACGAGTCGGATGGTCGCCGTGCAGCGTGCGGCGATCTCGAGGTCATGGGTCGCGATCACGACGACGCCGCCGCGGCGGGCGACGTCGAGCAACAGCTCCACCACGCGCTGCTTCCACTCGTGGTCGAGTTCGGCGGTGACCTCGTCGGCAAAGACCACGTCCGGGTCGATGGCGAGCGCGCGGGCGATCGCTACCCGCTGTTGCTGCCCGCCCGACAGCTCCTCGATGAGGTGGTCGGTGACCGGGGTCAGCCCGACCGAGTCGAGCACGTCGGCGGCCGCGGCGCGGACTGCCGACGCCGCGAGGTGGCCGAGCACCCCCGCCTGCAGCGGCACCTCGACGTTCTCGGCCGCGGTGAGCACGCTGACCAGCCCGTAGCCCTGCAGGATCAACCCAGCGCGGGCGAAGGCGGGGCGCACCGCGCCGGAGTCGGGCCGCTCGAGGCCCGCGAGCAGCGCCAGCAGGCTCGACTTGCCGCTGCCCGACGGGCCGACGACGGCAAGCGACTCCCCCGGCGGTACCTGAACGCTGACGGAGTCGAGGATCGACCGACCGTTGCGCGCATAGCTCACCGCGTCGGCGATCACCGGACCCGGCGCGAGCGTTCGCCGCGGCGGTGGGTCGACGCCCGGCCGTTGCGCCGGCGCGCGTGGCGGCGGCGCAGGCGCAGAGGTGTCGACCTCGAAGTCGACCGGCACCGGCTCGACGGGCGACGGCTCGACGGGCGACGGCTCGAACGGCGACGGCTCGAACGGCGACGGCTCGAACGGCGACGGCTCGAACGGCGACGGCTCGGCGGGCAGCGGCGCGTAGACCGGCTGCCCGAGGTCGGGGTAGTTCTCGTCCGGCTCCGCCGACCGATGCCGCCCGGTCATCGGACACCGTCCGCGCTGATGTCGACGATGCGGCCCTCGGCGAGCGTGACCCGCCGATGCATCACCTCCGCAACCTGCGGATCGTGCGTGACCACTATCAGTGTGGTCCCCCAGGTCACTACGACGTGCTGCAGCAGCGCCGAGACGGCATCGCGGTTCGCGCCGTCGAGCTGACTGGTCGGTTCGTCGGCGAGCAGCAGCCGCGGCGCCCCGGCCATCGCGACCGCGACGGCCAGTCGTTGCTGCTCGCCGCCGGACAGCCGGGACACCTGCTGCCCGGCGAGTGCCGCCAGCCCGAGCGCGCCGAGCAACTCGCCCGGCGGAGTGAGGGCGGCTCGTTGCGACCGCGGCACCGCGCGCCGCGCGAACAGGATGTTGTCCTCGGCGCTGCCGTAGGGCAGCAGGCTGCGGCCCGGGTTCTGCACCACGACGCCGATCTGGCGCCCGCGCAGACGCAATAAGTGCCGTTCGGGCATCTCGGCGACGTTGCGTTCGCCGACCCAGACCGCGCCTCTGGTGGGCCGACGCAGCCCGGCCAGCAGCGACAGCAGCGTGGACTTGCCGCTGCCGGAAGGCCCGAACAGGGCCACGCTCTCGCCGGCCTCGACGTCGAGATCGATGTCGGTGACTGCCACGACATCCTGGCCCTCGAGCCGGTAGACCTGTTCGACGTCGACGCAATGCACGTCGACGCCGCCGCGGATCGCGAGCCCGGAGGTCATTCGGTCTCTCGCAGTCGGCTGGGCACGGCGATGCGCAACAGGCTCCAGGCCGCGATCACCGCGGTGATCGTCAGGAGCAACACGAAACCGCCGGCGAAAGCGAGGGTCGGCGCCCACTGCGGGGTGTATCGCAGCCTGATCGGCGTGTGGTCGGAGAACTCGGGGATGACAGGCATGGCAAGCCGCGCGGCGAGCAGACCTGTGGGCACGCCGAGGAGCACCGCGGTGCCGAGCAGCAGCAGCTGTTCGGACACGCTGGCGACCAGCAGGGAACGCCGGCTGGTGCCGACTGCCTGCAGCGCCGCGATCTCGTACGACCGGCGGCGGCCGTTCGCGCTGATCGAGATCGCGGTGCCGCCGACCGCGAGGATGGCGCCGGCGATCGCGCAGGCAAGCAGCAGCAACAGGGCAAGGGCCGGCGCCTGACGGCCGAGGACGGTCACCCTCGCGCCATGAGTACGTACTTTCTGAATCTGAAATCCAGCGGCGTTGAGCCGCTCGAGCGCGTCGGCCGGGGCGCTGGAGTTGATCCACACCTGCCAGTTCGCCTCGGACACGAAGCCGGGAAGTTCGGCGAGCAGATAGCGCACGTCGAAGATGAATCCGTTGTCCAGGACCGCGGGCAGCACCGGCGCCCGGTCGGCGACCTTGATGAACGCGACCGTGTTGAGGGTGTCCAACATCTGCGGCCGCTTCGGGCGGCCGGGACCGGTGACGATGGCGCGGGGCGTGGCCACGGCAGGCAAGGGCAACGGCGCGTACGCGTAGGCGACGCCGCCGTATCCGCCGTCCGCGCTGCGGAAATCGTCGTGCACCCCGTCGGCCGAAACGGTCACCCGGTCGGTGGCCGTGCCCTGTGCCTGGGCGGCGCGCCAGGAATCGGATCGGTCCAGCCCGAGATCCATCGCCCGCCAATGGCGGCCGTCACCGAACTCGATGCGAGAGACCGTGACCGAACCGGTGAGATCCTCGCCCGCGGCGATCGGGCGGTCCCAAGTGAGCCCGCGAAGCACACACCCCGCGCGGCACGAGGTCGACAGCTCGTAGGTGTGCGCGCCGGTCCGCAGCGGTGCGCCCTCGACGTCGTAGTACGGCTCGGTCGGCGTGCGCAGGTTGAGCTGCAACTTCGGGCGTGGGGTGCCACGCAGGTTCGCGGCTTGCACGCGAATCCGAATACGCGTGTCGGTGAACGTCACCGTGGGCATCGCGGAGCCGGCGATGGTGCCGGCGATGGCGCCGAGGCCGGGACCGCCCGCGGCGGGTTCGCCCACCGTACTCAAGCGGGTGGCGTCGACACCGAGGACCGTGCCGGCGACCGAGTCGCCGCCGTCGGGCAGCCAGGTGGCGGCGGCCATCGCCCAGGTGCCGTGCGGGTCGGCGCGGCGGACCGCCGCGACCGGGTCCACGCCCTTGTCGAACTGCACCGTCGCGACACGCGCGGCACCGAGTTCGGCGTCGGCTCGGGCGTCGCGGTTGGTGCTGGCGATGGTCTCCCCCGCAACGGCGAACGTGGCCAGACCGACGGCGACGGCGAGCAGCGCGGCAAGCCGCAGCCCGACCGGACGCCGCGACACCTGCCGGCTGGCGAGGAAGACCCCGAGCCGGCGCGAGCCGCGGGTCATGCGGGCGATCCCGGTGCACGCCAACGGCAGGAGCCGCACCCCGATGATTGCCACGGCGAACACCAGTAGCCCGGGCGCGAGCAGCGCGGCGGTGTCGTTGCTGGTGCCGGCGCGGTGTGCCTCGCGCAATGCGAACAGGCCCGCAATCGCTGCTCCGGCGAGCACCACGTCCAACAGCAGCACCAGCCGGCTGTGGCCCGGCGTGCGGGTGGTGCGTCGCCATTGGTCGAGCACCGAGCGGGTGAGTGTGCGGTGGCCGGCCAGCACCGCCGCCACGACGCCACCGCCGAACGCGATCAGCGCGGTGAGCACCGCGGGCCGGGTCAGCACGATCGGTACACCGGTCACCAGCACCGAGGCCGCGAACACGCGCGTGATCAGCCAAGCAACCACGATCCCGATCGGTATCGCTGCGGTGAGCAGGGCGAGGGGTTCCCCGAGCCCGAACCGGATGGTGGCGCGCGGCGTGTGGCCACGCAGCTTCGCCATCGCGATCTCGTTGCCGCGTGCTTCGATCGCGTCGGAGACGACTTGGAAGAGCACCAGCCAGGCCAGCAGCGCCAGCTGCAAGGTGACGAGCAGCGTGGCGGTGTCGACCAACCGATGTTCGGCAGCAGCAGCGTCGAGCACGTGCAGCAGATTCGTCTCGGCTGCGACGCTGGCGGTTGCCGGATGCTGCTCGAGGACCCTGCGGACCGCGGCACGCTGGGCCGGCACGTCGTCGAGCCGTACGTCCGACGGCGTGAGCGGGTAGTCGAAGTCGGCCTCGACGAACGTGTTCCGGGCGAAGGAGGTGAATTCGCTGCGGTCGACGAACATCGAGTCGACAGTGTCAGGCCCGTCGTCGCCGCCGGGTTGGGCGTCGAAGTAGTTGTAGCCGAACCAGAACGGATCGCCGGTGTCCTTCGGCCGATACGAGCCGACGATGTGCACCGATTCCGGAACGGGAACGGTGTCCCCGTAATTTGGGTCGTCCGGCAACGTGATCGGGCCGAGGTCGATGGCGCGGCCCAGCGTCCACTGATAGACCTTCGCGTCGATCGTGCGCTGGCTCACCAGCGCCTCGTTCGGGCCGGTAGGACACCTGCCGCTGACGATCACCAGGTGCCGGCACTGCCCGTCGCGCCACACCAGGTGGGTTCTCACGGCGCCTTGCGGCGGGCCTGAGCCGCTCGTGGCCAGCGACGTCCCCACGCCGGATGCGGTGTACAGCCCCGCGATGACCCGGTCGTAGCCGTTGAGCTGACCGGGTCCCGGAACCTCTCGTCGGGCCGCGGCGTAGTCGGCCGGGGTGCCGATGTCGAGGTCGGCCTTGAAGGCCAGACCTGCGGACGGACCGGCCTGGGTGAGGTGGTCCTGCAGCGTCGACTCGGCGGCTGCGCGCGCGTACAGCGGCCCGAGCGCGGCGGTGGTGGTGGTCGCCACTGCGACCGCCAACACGGCGCCGGTCAGCCCCCGCCGCCACCACAGCCCGCGGACCAGCAGCGGGACACGTGGCACGTGCGGTGAACCTCCTCGTTCCGGGCGATCTTCAGGCCATTGAATCAGGCTCGCGGTGCGATTTTGCGCGTCGATACGGTGCTGTGATGTCCGGCGGCGAGATCGATCGAACACTGGTCGACACGGTCCGTGACGAGCTGCGGATCGGGGCCGATCCGGACCGGGCGCCGCAGATGCAGGCGTACATGAAATCCGCGATGCCCTACCTCGGCGTGCGGCTGCCGCAGGTGCGGTCCGTGGTGCGTGCAGCCGCACGGAACCGGCCGCCGCAGACCGTCCCGGGGCTGGCGGCCACCGTCCGTGCGCTCTGGTTCGACGCCCGCTACCGGGAGGAACGCTACGCGGCGACGGCGTTACTCGATGTCACGGCCGTGCGGCGACTGCGGAGCCCGGAACTCATCGAGCTGTACGCGCAGCTGATCGTCAGCGGCGCCTGGTGGGATCACGTGGACGAGCTCTCGCACCGCGTCGGCGAGCTGCTGCTCGCGTTTTCGGCTCACGTGCGGCCTGTGGTCGAGCGCTGGCAACGCGACCCCGACCTGTGGCTGCGCCGTGCCTCGATCATCTGCCAGCTGGGTGCGCGGGAGCAGACCGACGTCGCCCTGCTCGTGGGGGCGATCGAACACAACGCCGCCGACCGCGACTTCTTCATCCGCAAGGCGATCGGCTGGGCGCTGCGCGACTACGCCCGCACCGACCCGGCCTGGGTGTCGCGGTTCGTGGCGGCGCACGAACTCAGCCCGCTCTCGCGTCGGGAGGCGCTCAAACACGTCGATCCCGCCTGAGTCGTCCGTGCCCGCCCGGATGGATGTTGCGGTGCTGCGCGGACCACGCGGCGTTGGGTCAGGCGCGCAGATGAGCGCCGAGCCGCTCCCGCGCGGCCGCGATCGCGGCGTCGCGCGCCGCGACCGCTTCCTCGACGGTGAGGGTGCGATCGGGGGCGCGGAATCGCAGCGCATAGGCCAGCGAGCGGTGACCGGCGCCGAGTCGGGCGTCGTCGGTGTAGACGTCGAAGAGCCGGATCGACTCGAGCAGCGGGCCGGCCGCCCCGCGCAGCGTGCCCTCGACGTCGGCGGCCGGCACGTCCGGACCGACCACCAGTGCGATGTCGATCAGCACCGGCGGATAGGCCGAGATCTCCGGCGCCGTCGCCGGTCCCGGCGCCGGGAACGCGTCGAGGTCGAGCTCCATCGCGCAGCTGCGCGGCGGCAGCCCGAGCTCGCTCACCACGCGCGGATGCAGCTCACCGGCATGCCCGACCACCTGGTCCTCGACCAGGAGCGCCGCACAGCGGCCGGGGTGCCAAGGCGCGGTGTCGGCCGGCCGGACGCCGAGGTCGACCCGCGCGATCCGAGCGACGAGGCGTGCCGCCGCCATCGCATCGGCCCAGCTGACCGGCCGGCCCGCGCCCCACCAGCCGGCGGGCTCGGCGTCCCCGGCGAGCACGACACCCAGATGGCGCGGCTGCGCGGGCAACGTCGCGTCGAGTGCCGCCAGCTCGGCCGCGGTGGGCCGGTGCGCGATGCCCGGCAGCGGCGCCGGCGTGGTCGCGCCCGAGGCGCGGAACACCAGTCCGGTCTCGAACAGCGCGAGGTCGCGCAACCCGCGGCCGACGTTGCGCACGCCGGTGGCGAGCAGTCCCGGCAGCAGCGAGGTCCGCAGCTCCGGCTCGCTCTCCGAGAGCGGGTTCACCAGCCGCGCCGCCCGGCGTCGCTCGTCGTCCTCGCGCAGCCCGAACACATCGTGGATCGACGGCGCCACGAACGGGAACGACACGATCTCGACGAAGCCGGCGTCGGCGAGTTCGCGCGAGACCGAGCGATGCAGTCGCTGCCGCGGAGTGAGGCCGCCACCCACCGGTGCGTGCGGGACGACCGACGGCAGCCGGTCGTAGCCGGCGAGCCGCACGACCTCCTCGACGAGGTCGGCGGGGATCAGCAGGTCCGGGCGCCACGTGGGCGGCCGCACCTCGAGGACGGCGGCATCCGGGTCGGCGACCCCGGCACCGACGGCCGCCAGGTGCGCCACGACCGTCCGGCTGTGGGATGGGCATGCCGGCCGTGGCCGCCGGCAGCTGCGCGAACAGGGCGATCGGGGCGGGCGGGATTCGTTCTCCGACCACGGTGTACCCGGGGGTGGCCTGCGCGCCGCCGTGAGCGACGAGCAGTTCCACGCAGCGCGCCAACGCGACGCCGGCGATCTCCGGGTCGACGCCGCGCTCGAAGCGCCGTGCCGCTTCGCTGGGCAGCTTGTGCCGGCGCACCGTTCGCGAGATCGACTCCGGCTCCCAGTGCGCCGCCTCGAGCACGACGTCGGTGGTCTGCGGCCCGATCTCGGTGGACGCGCCGCCCATCACGCCGCCGAGCGCGATCGCGCCGGAGTCGTCGGTGACGACGAGGTCGTCCGGGTGCAGCGTGCGCACCGCGCCGTCGAGCGTGGTGACGGTCTCGCCCGGCCAGCGCGCGGCGGACCCCGATCGGCCCCGGCGAGCTTGGCGCGGTCGAATGCGTGCAGCGGCTGGCCGGTCTCGAGCATCACGTAGTTGGTGACGTCGACGGCGAGCGAGATCGAGCGCATGCCGCACTGCCGCAGCCGCCGTGGCCATCCAGTCGGGCGTGGGTGCCGGCGGGTCGAGGCCGCTGATCGCGCGGGCGGAGAACCGATCGCAGCCGACGGGGTCGTCGACGTGCACCGGGTAGCCGCCGCCGTCGGCGTGCAGGCACGTCGGCGGCGATGTCGTGGAACCCGACGCCGAGCGCCGCCGCGGCCTCGCGGGCCAGACCGCGGATCGACAGGCAGTAGCCGCGGTCGGTGGTCACCGCGATGTCCAGCACCGCGTCGCGCAGGCCGAGCACGTCGAGCGCGTCCGTCGCCCGGTTTCGCGGAGTCGGCGGGCAGCACCAGGATGCCGTCGTGGTCGTCGCCGATGCCGAGCTCGCGGACCGAGCAGATCATGCCGTCGGACACGTGGCCGTAGGTCTTGCGCGCCGAGATCGCGAAGCCGCCGGGCAGCACGGCGCCGGGCAGCGCGACGACGACGAGGTCGCCGGCGGCGAAGTTGTGCGCGCCGCAGACGATGCCCGTGCGGGTCGGCACCGTCGTCGTAGCGCGCCGACGTCGACCGGGCACCAGCGGATCGTCTTGCCGTTCTTCTGCGGCTCGTCGGCGAAATCGAGCACGCGGCCGACGACGAGCGGGCCGGACACGCCTCCGCGCCGAGCGTCGAGGTGCTCGATCTCGAGACCGACGCGCAACAAGGCGTCGGCGAGCTCGCGCGCGGTGATGGCCGTCGGGCAGGTCGGCGTACTCGCGCGAGCCAGGCGACCGGCGCCTTCATCGCGCTCACTACTCCGAACGCGAGGCTGAACCGCACGTCGCCCTCGAACATGTCGCGCATGTCGGCGGCGCCGCTGCGGAACATCAGCGTGCGGTCGATGCCCATGCCGAAAGCGAAACCGCGAGTACGCGCTCGGCGTCGATGCCGCACGCGACCAGCACCCGCGGGTTGACCATGCCGCAGCCGCCCCACTCGATCCAGCCCTCGCTGTTGCAGGTGCGGCACGGGCGGTCGGGATTGCCGAGCGACTCGCCGCGGCACACGAAGCAGACCAGGTCCATCTCGGCGCTCGGCTCGGTGAACGGGAAGTAGTGCGGCCGCAGCCGGGTGCCGATGCCCTCGCCGAACATGGCTGCTGGCCATGTGGTCGAGCGTGCCCTTGAGGTGCGCCATCGTGATGCCCTCGTCGACGGCCAGCCCCTCGAGCTGGTGGAAGACCGGCGTGTGGGTGGCGTCGAGCTCGTCGGTGCGGAACACGCGTCCGGGGCAGACGACGTAGATCGGCGGTTCGCGCTCGAGCATGGTGCGGACCTGCACCGGCGAGGTCTGCGTGCGCAGCACCACGCCGGAGTCGGGCGATCCGACGGTAGAAGGTGTCGGTGAGATCGCGCGACGGGTGGTCGGCGGCGAGTGTTCAGCGCGTCGAAGTTGAACCACTCCGCCTCGGCCTCCGGGCCTTCGGCGACCTCGCCAGCCCATGGCGACGAAGATGTCGCACGAACAGGTCGGTGATCAGGTTGATCGGATGCCGCGCGCCCGGCCGGTGCCGGTCGGTCGGCAGGGTGACGTCGACGGTCTCCTCGACGAGTACGCGGGCGTCGCGCTCGGCTTCGAGTTCGGTCGCTGCGCATCGCGAGCGCCTGGCCTACGGCCGCCCTGCGCGGCGCCGACCCGCTTGCCCGGCCGCCGCGCGGGCCGCCGGCGGCAGCGCGCCGATCTCGCGGTTGGCGAGGGCGAGCGGCGAGCGGTCGCCGGCGTGGGCAAGGCGCGCCGCCTTGAGCGCGTCGAGGGTACCGGCCGCGGCGATCGCGGCCAGTGCCGCCGTCGACTGCGGCGTCGAGGTGTTCCGGCTGGAGGGCAGCGACCTCCACCGGGTCGAACGATTCGGTGGCCATGCGGGGGTGATCCTTCGTCAGGGCGCGCGCGACGCGCCGTCCGCTTCTGGGCAGGCAGCGCGGAAACCGAAACGGATCGCGTCGATCAGCCGCGCGCGGGAATGGCGGCCGCCAGCCGCGCGGCAAACAGCGTGCGGCGGGAACGGATCAACGGCGCGGACACGTTGGCGAGTTTAGCCGGGTGGCACCAGCCGTTGGGCGCGGGCGCTGGCGTACAGGCACACCGCGGCGGCCGCGGCCAGGTTCAGGCTCTCCGCACGCCGTGGATCGGTACCCGGACGGTGCGCTCCGCCGCGGCGAGGACCGCCGGCGGCAAGCCGTGTGCCTCGGCGCCGAACAACCAGGCCGTGCGCCGCGACGAGGGTGCCGTCGTCGGCGAGGTCGTCGAGGTCCGCACTGCCCGCGCCGCTCGCGGCGAGGGTGAGCACGCCGGCAGCGGTCAGGCCGGCAGCAGGTCTGCGGCCGCGGTCGTCACGCACCGGCAGGTGGAACAGGCTGCCGGCGCTGGCCCGCACGGCCTTGCCGTTGTACGGGTCGACGCCGCCGTCGACCACGACCGCGTCGGCACCCGCGGCGTCGGCGGTCCGCACGATCGTGCCGAGGTTGCCGGGCTCGTTCGGCTCGACCAGCACGGCGAGCAGGCGCGGCTGCGCTGCGAGCACCTCGGCCAGGCCCGGCTCGAGCGAGCGCGCAGACGGCGACCAGGCCCTGCGGGGTCACGGTCTCGGACAGAGCCGCGGCGTCCTTCGCGCGAGATCTCCGCGGCATCCGGCGGTGAGATCCGGATGGCGCGCAGATCGCCTGGGCGGTCGCGAACAGCTCGAGCACCGCGCCGGCGGCGAGCGCCTCGCGCACCGGCTGTGCCGCCTTCGGCAAGAAAACGCCCGGTCTCGCGCCGCGCCGACCGTCGGGTCAGACGGCGCGCGGCGGCGAGCCGGGCGTTGGTGGAGCTGAGCAGCGCGGCAGCCGGTGACTCAGGCGGCCGGCGACTGGGCCGCCGCGCCGCCGGTGCCCTCGGCGGCGACCGCCGCACGGGCCACCTCGACGAGCGCGGTGAAGGCGGCCGGGTCGGTGACGGCGAGGTCGGCGAGCACCTTGCGGTCGACCTCGACACCGGCCAGCCGCAGGCCTTGGACGAAGCGGTTGTAGGTCATGTCGTTCGCGCGGGCCGCGGCGTTGATACGGGTGATCCACAGCTGGCGGAAGTCGCCCTTGCGGTGCCTTGCGGTCGCGGTAGTGGTAGGTCGCGGAGTGCAGCAGCTGCTCCTTGGCCTTGCGGTACAGCCGCGAGCGCTGCCCGCGGTAGCCGACTGGCGGCTTCGAGCGTGCTCCGGCGCTTCTTGTGGGCGTTCACTGCCCGCTTGACGCGTGCCACGGTGGTTCCTTGCTAATCAGGCCGGCCGGCGTTTGACCCGGACGGCGGATGGATGGTGGGCGGCCTCAGCGGCCGAGCAGCTTCTTGAGGCGCGGCGTGTTGGCCGGCGACACCTCGGTGGTGCCCGACAGCCGACGGGTCACACGCGACGACTTGTGCTCGAGAGTTGTGCCGCTTGCCGGCGCGCTGGGTCAGCAGCTTGCCGGTGCCGTGACCTTGACGCGCTTCTTCATGCCGCTGTGGGTCTTGTTCTTGGGCATCGGTCGTTCCTTTGTGTTGTGCGTTCGACGTGCTGGTGTCGCCCTACTCGGCCGGGGCCGGCCGGGAGTCGGCGACTCGGGCCACCCGGGGGCTCGTGCGGGCGGACCGGTGCGGGGCCACGACCATGATCATGTTGCGGCCGTCCTGCTTCGGCGAGGACTCGACGAAGCCGAGCTCGCTGATGTCTTCGGCCAGGCGCTGCAGCAGCCGGAAGCCCAGTTCGGGCCGGGACTGCTCGCGTCCGCGGAACATGATCGTCACCTTCACCTTGTCGCCCTGCTTGAGGAACCGCTCGACGTGACCCTTCTTGGTCTCGTAGTCGTGCGAGTCGATCTTGGGGCGGAGCTTCATCTCCTTGATGACGGTGAGCGCTTGGTTGCGCCGGGCCTCGCGAGCCTTCTGTGCGCTCTCGTACTTGAACTTGCCGTAGTCCATGAGCTTGCAGACGGGCGGGCGCGCCATCGGCGCCACCTCGACGAGATCCAGGTCCGATTCGGCGGCGAGTTCGAGGGCCTTGCCGATCGGCACGATGCCGACCTGCTCGCCCTCGGGCCCGACGAGGCGTACCTCGGGTACACGGATCCGGTCGTTGATCCTCGGTTCGGAACTGATGGGACCTCCCACGGTCGGTTGCTGGTGTTCCGTTGTGCGGTGTGGGATCGGCCCCGGAGAACGAGAACGGCCCCGCTGCGCCAGTGCGTACGGGGCCGAGCCGACCGGTCGCGCCGCCAGATCGGCGGCGACGCACCGGCGCCACTGGTAGCCCAGTCGGCACCGGGGACCGGACCCGACGCACCGCAGGTACCGGTGGACGGGTGGGAGGCTGGGAGGCTTCCGCTTGCACACCCCCGCCGTCGGCGGAGGCTGGTCGCAATGACAGGGTATCAGCGTGGCTGCGGACTCCCCAACTCACGCGACCGACGAGGCACCACCTGTTGCTGCCGGTGGGCCGGGCAGCGCATCGCAGGATCATCCGCGCGACGGCATTCCGCTGCCCGCGCACGGCTTCGAACCGCTCGACGACGTCCGGGAACTTGCCACGATCGCGGCGGCCGAGGTGATCGGCCGGGCCGCGGTGTTGCTGATGAGCGCGGCCGCCGAGCAGCTCGGCCTCGCGCCGGGCGCCGAGCCGGACATCGACCTCGGCGAGGCACGGCGGCTGATCACCGCGCTGGCCGGAATGCTCGGCGCGGCCGAGGAGTACCTGGGCGAGCAGCGCGAGCCGCTGCACGAGGGGCTGCGCACGCTGCAGCGGGCGTTTCGCGAGGCGTCGGCCAACCCGGTGCCGCCGGGCGAAGGGCCGGGCGAGCAGTACCTGTCGTGACGACCTGACGCTTCTGTCGCACCCCGCGGGCACACTGGCAGCGTGCCGCGCTTCTCCCCTGCCACCCAGGCGTGGTTCGACGGCGCCTTCGCCGCGCCGACCGCGGCCCAGGTCGGGCGCCTGGGAGGCGATCGCGCGGCGGCGAGCACGCGCTGGTCGTCGCGCCGACCGGCTCCGGCAAGACCCTCGCCGCGTTCCTCTGGGCGCTCGACCGGCTCGGCGGCGACGCCGGTGCCCGACGACCCGCAGCGGCGCTGCCGGGTGCTCTACGTCAGCCCGCTCAAGGCGCTCGCCGTCGACGTCGAGCGCAACCTGCGCACGCCGCTGGCCGGCATCCGCCAGGCGGCGGCGCGGCTCGGGCTGCCGCCGCCGGACATCACGGTCGGCATGCGCACCGGCGACACCCCGGCCGACGAGCGCCGCGCGTTCGCCCGCCGCCCGCCCGACATCCTGATCACCACGCCGGAGTCGCTGTTCCTGCTGCTCACCTCGGCGGCCCGCGAGTCGCTGCGCGGCGTCGAGACGGTGATCATCGACGAGGTGCACGCGGTCTGCGCCACCAAGCGCGGCGCCCACCTGGCGCTGTCGCTGGAGCGGCTCGACGCGCTGCTCGACCGACCCGCCCAGCGGATCGGGCTGTCGGCGACCGTCCGGCCGGTCGAGGAGGTCGCCACGTTCCTGGCCGGCGGCCGCCCGGTCGACGTCGTGCAGCCGCCCGAGCGCGAAGACCGATCGAGGTGCAGGTCGTCGTGCCGGTCGAGGACATGTCCGGCTCGGCGAGCCCACCGACGACCTCACCGGTGCCGCCGCCGGCGCCCAGCGCCGCACGTCGATCTGGCCGCACGTCGAGGAGCGGGTGCTCGACCTCGATCGAGGCGCACCGGTCGACGATCGTGTTCGTCAACTCCCGCCGCTGCGCCGAGCGGCTGACCGCGCGGCTCAACGAGCTGGCGACGGAGCGCGACCGGGATCCGCGCTCGCCGATCGGGCCGGCCGCACCGGCGCAGGTGATGGCGCGAGTCGGGCTCGGCGCACCCGTGCCGGCGAGATCGTGGTCGCCCGCGCCCACCACGGCTCGGTCTCGCGCGAGCAGCGGGCACTGATCGAGGAGGAGCTCAAGGCCGGGCGGCTGCCCGCCGTGGTCGCGACGTCCGGCGCTCGAACTCGGCATCGACATGGGCGCGGTCGACCTGGTCGTCCAGGTCGAGGCGCCGCCGTCGGTCGCCGCCGGCCTGCAGCGCGTCGGCCGCGCCGGCCACCAGGTCGGCGCGGTCTCCCGCGGCGTGGTCTTCCCGAAGCACCGCGGCGACCTGCGTCGAGTGCGCGGTGGTCGCCGAGCGGATGCGCGACCGGCGCGATCGAGGCGCTGCGCTACCCGCGCAACCCGCTCGACGTGCTGGCCCAGCAGATCGTCGCGATGGTCGCGATGGAGCCGTGGCACGTCGACGAGCCTCGCGGCGCTGGTCCGGCGCGCCGCGCCGTTCGCCGAGCTGCCGCGCTCGGCGCTGGACGCGGTGCTGGACATGCTGGCCGGGCGCTACCCGTCCGACGCGTTCGCCGAGCTGCGGCCGCGGCTGGTCTGGGACCGGGTCGACCGGCGAGCTGACCGCCCGCGCCGGGCGCGCAGCGGCTCGCGGTGACCAGCGGCGGCACGATCCCCGACCGCGGCCTGTTCGGCGTGTTCCTGGCCGGCGGCGACGGCCCGGGTCGGCGGGTCGGCGAACTCGACGAGGAGATGGTCTACGAGTCGCGGGTCGGCGACGTGTTCCTGCTCGGCTCGTCGTCGTGGCGGATCGAGGACATCACCCACGACCGGGTGCTGGTCACCCCGGCGCCCGGCGCAGTCGGCCGGATGCCGTTCTGGAAGGGCGACGCGCCCGGCCGCCCGGTCGAGCTGGGCCGCGCGCTCGGGCGCGTTCCTGCGCGAGCTCGCGCACGCGCCGGCCGACGACGGCGCCGGCGCGGGCCCGCGCGGCCGGCCTGGACGCGTGGGGCGCCGACAACCTGCTCGCCTACCTGGGCGAGCAGCGCGAGGCGACCGGGCAGCTGCCCGACGACCGGACGGTCCTGGTCGAGCGGTTCCGCGACGAGCTCGGCGACTGGCGGCTGGTCGTGCACTCGCCGTTCGGCGCGCCGGTCAACGCGCCGTGGGCGCTGGCGATCGCCGCCCGGCTGCGCGAGCGGTACGGGGTCGACGTGCAGGCGATGCACTCCGACGACGGCATCGTGCTGCGGCTGCCGGACACCGACGCCGAGCCGCCCGGCGCCGAGCTCGTCGGTCTTCGAGCCGGACGAGATCGAGCCGCTGGTCACCGCCGAGGTCGGCGGGTCGGCGCTGTTCGCCTCCCGGTTCCGCGAGTGCGCCGCCCGCGCGCTGCTGCTGCCGCGCCGCGACCCGCGCCGGCGCACCCCGCTGTGGCAGCAGCGCCAGCGGGCCACCCAGCTGCTCGAGGTGGCCCGCGAGTACGGCGACTTCCCGATCGTGCTGGAGGCGGTGCGCGAGTGCCTGCAGGACGTGTTCGACGTGCCCGGCCTGGTCGGCGCTGATGCGCGACATCGCGGTCGCGGCAGGTGCGGGTGGTCGAGGTGCGAGACGCCGACAGCCGTCGCCGTTCGCCCGGTCGCTGCTGTTCGGCTACGTCGGCGCGTTCCTCTACGAGGGCGACGCGCCGCTGGCCGAGCGGCGGGCGCAGGCGCTCTCGCTCGACTCCACGCTGCTCGCCGAGCTGCTCGGCCCGACCGAGCTGCGCGAGCTGCTCGACCCGGAGGCGGTCGCCGAGATCGAGGCGCGAGCTGCAGCGGCTGGCGCCCGACCGGCACGCGCGCGGCGCCGGACGCCGTGCACGACCTGCTGCGCTCGGTCGGCGACCTGACCACCGAGCGAGGCGCTGGCGCGCGGCGCGACGCCGCAGGACTCGCCGAGCTCGAAGACGGCGCGGCGCGCGATCCGGGTCCGGATCGCCGGCGAGGAGCGCTGGCTCGCCATCGAGGACGCCGGCCGGGTGCGCGACGCGCTCGGCGTGGCGCTGCCGGTCGGCGTGCCCGAGGCGTTCACCGAGCCGGTGCGCGATCCGCTCGGCGACTCGTCTCGCGCTACGCCCGCACCCACGGCCCGTTCGTCGCCGCGGACGTCGCGCGCCCGGTTCGGGCTCGGGGTCGCCGTGGTGCGGCCGGCGCTCGCGCGGCTGGCGGCCGACCGGCCGGGTCGCTCCGGCGAGTTCCGGCCCGGCGGCGCCGGCACCGAGTGGTGCGACGCCGAGGTGCTGCGGACGCTGCGCCGCCGGTCGCTGGCCGCGCTGCGCAAGGAGGTCGAGCCGGTGCCGCCCGAGGCGCTGGCCCGGTTCCTGCCCGGCCTGGCAGGGCGTCGGCGCGTCGCGCCAGCCGCGGTGTCGGACGGGCTGCTGCGGGCGGTCGAGCAGCTGGCCGGCGTGGCGCGTGCCGGCAGCGCGCTGGAGACGCTGGTCCTGCCCGCCCGGGTGGCCGACTACTCCCCCGCGCTGCTCGACGAGCTGACCGCGGCCGGCGAGGTCGTCTGGGCCGGCGCCGGCTCGCTCGCCGGCAACGACGGCTGGATCGCGCTGGCGCCGGCCGAGCGCCGCACCGCTGCTGCCCGCCGGTCGCCCCGGTCGACGACCCGACCGCCGACGCCGTGCTCGACGCGCTCGACGGCCGACGAGGCGCTGTTCTTCCGGTCGCTCGTCGACCGGGTGCATGCGAGCCCCGCGACGAGTCCGCGCCACCCGAGTCCGACGATGCCGTGGCACGCGGCGATCTGGGACCTGGTCTGGGCCGGGCTGCTCACCAACGACACGCTCGCCCCGGTGCGCGCGCTGCTCGGCCGTCCACCGCACGGCCGGGCCCGACCCGTGCGCCCCGGCAGCGCCGCGCCGCGCTACGCGCGCTACGCCCGGCCGGCGCGGCGCCGCCCTCACCGGCGGCCTGAGCGGCCCGCGCGTCCCGCACCGCCGCTCGGCATGGCCGGCCGGTGGTCGCGCGCTGCCGAGCGCGCGAGCCCGACCCGACCCGGCGCGCGCTGGTCACCGCCGAGGCGCTGCTCGACCGGCACGGCGTGGTGACCCGCGGCGCGGTCGTCGCCGAGGGGGTCACCGGCGGGTTCGCCGCCGTGTACCCGGTGCTCGCCGCCGAGGAGTGCGGCCGGGCCCGGCGCGGCTACTTCGTCGAGGGCCTGGGCGCGGCGCAGTTCGCGGTGCCCGGCGCGGTCGACCGGCTGCGGGCCCGGTCCGGCCCGGCCGATAGGCCGACGCATCGCCCGCGGACCGAGCGATCGAGCGCGCCGTGGCCGCCACCATCGCCAGGGCCGTTGCCGACCCCGCGGCCGCGCTGGTGCTCGCCGCCACCGATCCGGCCAACCCGTACGGCGCGGCGCTGCCGTGGCCCGACGGCGCGGGCGGCCGACGACGAAGCGGGCACGGCGTCGGCGCGGCGCGGGCACCAGCCGGCCGCAAGGCCGGCGCGCTGGTCGTGCTCGTCGACGGGCGGCTGCGTGCTCTACGTCGAGCGCGGCGGGCGCACCCTGCTGTCGTTCACCGACGATCCCGCCGTCCTGCAGCCGGCCGCCGACGCGCTCGCGCTCGCGGTGCGCGACGGTGCGCTCGGGCCGGCTGCCGGTCGAGCGCGCCGACGGCGTGCCGGTGAGCGCATCGGCCGCTCGGCGACGCGCTGGAGGCGGCCGGGCTTCCGGCCGACCCCGCGCGGTCTGCGGCTGCGGGCCTGAGGCCCGGACGCGACGCGATGCCCGAGGGCGACACCGTCTGGCTCACCGCTCACCGGCTGGACCAGGCGCTCGCCGGCCGGGCGCTGACGCTGGCCGACCTGCGGGTGCCGGCGCTGGCCACCGCCGACCTGCGCGGCCGTACCGTGACCGACGTGCTGGCCCGCGGCAAGCACATCCTCACCCGCCTCGACGAAGACCTGACCCTGCACAGCCACCTGCGCATGGACGGCTCGTGGCACCTGTCGCGCGCCGGCGAACGCACTCCACGCCGGCGGCCCGGGCACCTGATCCGGGTGCTGTTGGGCAACAGCGAATGGCGCGCCACCGGCTACCGCATCCACGACCTGCGGCTGGTCCGGCGCGCGGCCGAAGCCGAGCTCGTCGGTCACCTCGGCCCGGACCTGCTCGGCCCCGACTGGGACCCCGTCGTCGCGGTCGCCAATCTGCTGGGCGCACCCGGCGTCGCCGTCGGCGAGGCGCTGCTCGACCAGCGCAACCTCGCCGGGATCGGCAACCTGTACAAGTGCGAGGTGCTGTTCGTCGAGCGCCTGCATCCGTGGACGCCGGTCGCTCGAGGTGCCCGAGCTGCGCCGGCTGGTCGACACCGCGCAGCGGCTGCTGCGGGCCAATCGCGACCATCCGGAGCAGTCGACCACCGGCTACCTGCAGCGCGGCCGCGAGCACTGGGTCTACGAACGCGGCGGCGAACCGTGCCTGCGCTGCCGCACGCCGATCAGCCGGGCCGAGCAGGGCACGCCACCTCGGGCGCGAAACACGTACTGGTGCCCGCGGTGCCAGCCGGCTCGCTGAGCCGGATCAGGCCGTGCGGGAGTCGACCCGCTCGTCGGCGGCCGGCAGCTCGGGCAGGCCGGCCACCAGCACCGCGACATCGCCGACGACGGCCGTCGGCGCGCCGGGCGTAAGCAGGTAGGAGGCCAACCACCGCAGCACCGTGTCGCCCCCGCCGCGACCCGCGCCGGCGAGCGCGGCACCGACCGCGGCCCGGGCGAGCTGCCACGCCTCGGTGTGCGGGTCGATGCGCGCGATCGCGACGAGGGCAGCGGGGTCGACGCGGGCCAGACCTCGGCGCACCGGGTTCGCCGAGATCGCCACCGCAGCATCGGCGAGCGCGGCCTCGAGCGGCTTGCCCTGCTGGTCGTCGGCGATGCGCCGCACCTGATCGAGTAGCACCGCGGACAGCACCGCGTCGCGGGTGCGGAAGTGGTTGTAGAGCGTGGCCTTGGCGACGCCGGCGGCCGCGGCGACCTGCGCCATGGCGATCTTGGTGCCGTTGACCTCCACCACGCGGGCGGCGCCGTCGAGCAGCGCGGCGCGGGTGCGGCTCATCGCGTTGCCGGCTCGGGTGTGCATCCCGCGGGTGCGCACCGGCGGCGCCGACGCCACCTGTCCGGGCGGCCGCCGCGAGGCCGTCGTCGGCCGGAACAGCGTGTCGATCAGCGGGTTGCTCATCGGTCGGACCTTCCGTCGGCGACTGCGAACGCCGAGATCGGCCCTCGCATCTCGCGAAGCTACCGACGTGGCGACGCCACGCCGGGAGGGCGCGCGGCGGGTCGCCGAGGCTGTGACGGTTGTGACTGGTGTGACCGCTGAGGTCGCCGGATCAGGCCGCTACGGTGGGCAGCGACCGCACCTGGGCAGTGCGGGTGCCTCCCGCTGCCGTCGGTGCGGGCGTGATCCGGGCGGCGGTGTTGCCGACGACGCCGACCTGGCCGGCAATACTGCCGGCGAGGGCGAGCTTCTCCTCGCGGCGCAGGTTCTGGGCGACCTCGGTGAACAGGTCGGACAACTCGACGTCGAGCGCCCCGCAGATGGCCGCGAGCAATTCCGACGACGGCTCCTTCTGGCCCCGCTCCACCTCGGAGAGGTAGCCAAGACTCACCCGGGCACTCGAGGAGACCTCTCGCAACGTGCGCCGCTGCCGCATCCGCAGCGCGCGCAGGGTGTCACCCACGACCTGTCGTAGCACGGGCATCGGGGACCCCCTTCTCAACGGTTCGGACGGGTCGGTCGGCCCTGTTCGGCCAACCGTACCGGGGCGACGCGCGGCCGGGTGGCCCACGCGGGCAACGTCCGCTGTGAGCGAACACGGCCTGTTGTAGCAACGCCGGCGCGGGCCGGGTCGTTCCCTACCCGGTGGCGGTACCGACCGTGCGGGCGGTCGACTCGCGTCGCAGCCGCACCGCCCGCGCCACGTAGTCGAAGCCGGTGGCGAGCGCGAGCACGACCGCAGCGAACATGAACACCTCGGCCACGGTGTGCAGCCAGCCGGTCAGCGGCAGCACGTAGAGCCCGATCGCGACGGCCTGCAGCAGTGTCTTGAGCTTGCCGCCGCGGCTCGCCGGGATGACGCCGTGCCGGATCACCCAGAACCGCAGCACGGTGACGCCGACCTCGCGGCCGAGCATGACCACGGTGATCCACCACGGCAGCTCGCCGAGCACCGACAGCCCGATCAGCGCCGCCCCGGCCAGCGCCTTGTCGGCGATCGGGTCGGCGAGCTTGCCGAACTCGGTGACGAGGTCCCGCTTGCGGGCGATCTCGCCGTCGAAGCGGTCGGTGATCGACGCGATCGCGAAGATCGCCCGCCGCGACGATGCGCCAGCCGGTGTCGTGCCCGCCGTTGCAGAACAGCGCGACGACGAAGACCGGGCACGAGCAGCAGCCGCAGCACGGTGAGCGCGTTGGCGATGTTCCACGGCCGACACCGAGCTGACCGGGTCGCCGATCGGGTCGTCGGTGAGCCGGGGCCGCGCGGCCGCGTTCAGCGGCTCGCGCACCGCATCGGCGGGCACGGTCTCGCGCAGGTTCGGCTCGCGCCGCAACCCGGCGCCGCGCGCCGGTTGGGCCGCGGCTCCCGTCCACCGGCTCGGCCGGGGTCACCACGGACTGCCCAACGGCGCGGCGATCAGATCCGCACCGTCGCTGTCGACCACCGCGCCTGAACGAGCATGCCGCGGGTGAGTTCGCCGGCGCTCGAGCTGCACCGATCCGTCGACCTCGGGCGCCTGATGCGCCGCGCGACCGGCCGCCGATGCCGTGTCCGGCGACGCCCTCGACCAGCACCTCGACCCGGGTGCCGACCCGGTCCTCGGCGCGCTGGGCGACCAGCTCGTCGGCCAGCGCGCTGATCCGCGCGACCCGCTCGGCGATCTCCTCGGCGTCGCAGCTTGCCGTCGAAGCCGGCGGCCTCGGTGCCGTCCTCGTCGGAGTAGCCGAACACGCCGATCGCGTCCAGGCGGGCCGCCTGCAGGAAGCGCTCGAGCTCGGCGACGTCGGCCTCGGTCTCGCCCGGGAACCCGACGATCACGTTGCTGCGCGCGCCGGCGTCGGGCGCGATCGCCCGCGCCCGGGCCGAGCAGCTCCAGGAACGCATCCGTGCCGACCGAAGCGCCGCATCCGGCGCAGCACGGCCGGGCTGGCGTGCTGGAAGGACAGGTCGAAGTACGGCGCGACGCCCGGCGTGGCGGCGATGCGTCTCGAGCAGCGCCGGACGCATCTCGGCCGGCTGCAGGTAGGACACCCGGACCCGGTCGATGCCGTCGACCGCGGCCAGCTGCGGCAGCAGCCTCTCCAGCGCGCGCAGGTCGCCGAGGTCCTTGCCGTAGGAGGTCGAGTTCTCGCTGACCAGCACCAGCTCGCGGACGCCGTCGGCGGCCAGCCACTTCGCCTCGGCCAGCACGTCGTCCGGCGGCCGGGAGACGAACGAGCCGCGGAACGACGGGATCGCGCAGAACGTGCAGCGCCGGTCGCAGCCGGAGGCCAGCTTCAGGTGGGCCACCGGCCCGTCGGTCCAGGCGGCTGCGCGCGGCACCGGCCGGCAGCCATGCGTGCCCGGGCACCGCGACCTCGGCCGCGCGCCGCCGGGCGTTCGACCGGGCGTGACCGGCAGCAGCGTGCGCCGGTCCCGCGGCTGGTGCGGCGGCGACCGGGCGGCCGGCCGCGACGTCGTCGAGCCGGGCGGCGATGTCGGCGTAGGAGTCGAAGCCGAGCACCGCGTCGGCCTCGGGCAGCGAGTCGGCGAGCTGCGTCGCCGTAGCGCTCGGCCAGGCAGCCGACCGCCACGACCTCGCTTGCCGGTGTCGGCCGCGGCCAGCAGCGTGTCGATCGAGTCCTTCTTGGCCGAGTCGACGAAGCCGCAGGTGTTGACCACCACCACGTCGGCGTCATCCGGCTCGGTCGGCCAGCGCCCAGCCGGCGGCGTCGAGCCGCGCCGGCGAGCTCCTCGGAGTCGACCTCGTTGCGCGCGCAGCCGAGCGTGACCAGCGCAACGCTGCGGGACGGGGTGGGGCACGACAGCAGGTTACCCGCGCAGGCACCCGGGCCTGGGGCCTGGCTCGACGGCGCGTCCGGTGCCGGCCCCGCTAGCGTCGGGGCGTGCCTGTCGTCGTGCGCCGCGCCCGCACCTCCGACGTGCCGGCGATCAAGGCGATCGTCGACATCTACGCCGGTTCGGGCCGCAAACTGCTCGCCAAGGAACTCGTCGACCCTCTACGAGGACGTGCAGGACTTCCTGGTCGCCGAGCTCGACGGCGAGGTCGTCGGCTGCGGCGCACTGCACGTGCTGTGGGCCGACCTCGGCGAGATCCGCACGCTCGCCGTGCGCCCGGACCTCGCGCAACCACCGCATCGGTCGGCACCTGCTCGAGGCGCTCGTCGCGACCGCCCGCGAGCTCGGCCTGTCGCGGCTGTTCGCGCTGACCTTCCACACCGACTTCTTCGCCGGGCACGGGTTCGTCGAGATCGACGGGGCCGCCGGTCGATCCGGACACCTACGACGCGCTGCGCCGCTCCTACGACCCCGGGGTGGCCGAGTTCCTCGACCTCGAGTACGTCAAGCCGAACACCTCGGTAACACCCGGATGCTGCTCGAACTCGGCTGAGGTACGCCTTGGCGTGTCAGCGCGACACCGGCCCGGTCAGCGGCTACCGTCCGCGCCAGGGAGGTGATCGACGTGGCAACTCTCGATCGACTCGAACCGGCGTACACACCGTGGACACCGTCCAGTGCCGGCATCGAAGACCGGCCGACGAGCGAAGTACACCGGCCGGCACCGCCGCCTGGGCGACAGTGCGCGCGTCGGGTGTTCTCGCTGCGCCGGATGTTCTACCTCGCGCGGCACCGCCGCCAGCTGATCCCGCACAGCCCCTTCCAACGCCGGGGCGTAGCGCGAGCTCGCCCCGCAGGTCTGCGCGCCACGCCCACATCCGGGACCGGTCGCCGAACGCCGCCGTGTGCACGTCTGAAGATCGCCGCGCGGTCGCCCGATCCGGCCCACGGCGCACGACCACCGGCGTTCAGTCAGAACCCGTGGGCAACGGTGCGTCGGGCGCATCCGTCGTCGTCGTCGGCGCCGACCAGGTCGTCGGCGCGTGCCGCCGTTGCGCAGCGCGTACAGCAGTCCGGCGAGCTCGTCGGGCTTGACCAGCACGTCGCGCGCCTTCGAACCCTCGGACGGCCCGACGATGCCGCGCGACTCCATCAGGTCCATCAGCCGGCCGGCCTTGGCGAAGCCGACCCGCAGCTTGCGCTGCAGCATCGACGTCGAGCCGAACTGGGTGGACACGACGAGCTCGACGGCGGACAGGAACAGATCCAGGTCGTCGCCGATGTCCTCGTCGATCTCCTTCTTCGGCGCGCTGCGGCGACGGTGACGTCCTCGCGGTAGGTCGGCTGCAGCTGCGCCTTGCAGTGCTCGACGATCGCGTGGATCTCGGCGTCGGTGACGAACGCGCCCTGCATGCGCGCCGGCTTGCGACGCGCCCATCGGCAGGAACAGCGCGTCGCCCTTGCCGAGCAGCTTCTCCGCGCCGGGCTGGTCGAGGATGACCCGCGAGTCGGCGAGCGAGGACGTCTTGAACCCCAGCCGCGACGGCACGTTCGCCTTGATCAGACCGGTGACGACGTCGACCGACGGACGCTGGGTGGCGATCACCAGGTGGATGCCGGCGGCGCGGGCGAGCTGGGTGATCCGCACGATCGCGTCCTCGACGTCACGCGGCGCGACCATCATCAGGTCGGCGAGCTCGTCGACGATGACGAGCAGGTACGGGTAGGCGTGTAGACGCGCTCGGACCCGGGCGGCGCGACCAGCTCGCCGCTGCGCACCTTGCGGTTGAAGTCGTCGATGTGCCGGACGCCGGAGGCCTCCATGTCCTCGTAGCGCATGTCCATCTCGCGCACGACCCACTGCAGCGCGTCGGCGGCCTTCTTCGGGTTGGTGATCACCGGCGTGACGAGGTGCGGAATGCCCTTGGTAGGCCGCGAATTCCACCCGCTTGGGATCGATGAGCACCATGCGCACCTGGTCCGGCGTCGCCCGCGTCGAGGATCGACAGGATCAGCGTGTTGATGCAGCTCGACTTGCCGGCGCCGGTCGCGCCGGCGACCAGCAGGTGCGGCATCTTGGTCAGGTTGGCGACGACGAAGCCGCCCTCGACGTCCTTGCCGAGCGCGACCAGCATCGGGTGCTGGTCACGCTGCGCGATCGGCGAGCGCAGCACGTCGCCGAGCATGACGACCTCGGGGTCGGCGTTGGGGATCTCGACGCCGACCGCGCTCTTGCCCGGGATCGGCGACAGGATCCGCACGTCCGGCGCTCTTCACCGCGTAGGCGATGTTGCGGGTCAGCTTGGTGATCCGCTCGACCTTCACGCCCGGGCCCAAGGTCGACCTCGTAGCGGGTGACGGTCGGGCCGCGGTTGAAGCCGGTGACGCGCGCAGTCGACGTCGAACTCGGTGAAGACCTGCTGCAGCGACGCGATCACCTCGTCGTTGGCCTTGGTGTGCTCGAGGTGCGGGCTGCCCTGGTGCAGCGACGTCGAGCGACGGCAGCGTGTACATGCCCGCGCCGTTGTTGAGCTCCAGCTGCATCGGGCGGCTGATCGGCGGCAGGTCGTCCTCGAGCTCGGCCTTCGGCTCGCGCGGCTTGCGCGGCTTCGGGCGCGCGTGACTCCTCGGTGGCTGGCCGGCTCGTCGAGCCGGCATCGAGCTCGGTGGTGGCCTGCTGCGTCGGCACCGGATCCGCGCGTCGGCGCCGTCGGCGCGCGGCGGCGCCGTGCGCCGGCTCCTCGACGGCTCGACGGCTCGTCCGCGACGTCGTCGTGCGCGGCGCAGCCAGTCGAACCGCGGCTACGGACGTAGCCGAACAGCGCGCTGATCGGCGTCGCGGTCACCACGAGGATGCCGAAGATGCCGATCACCGCGAGGATCGGCACCGCGAGCGGCGGCCGACAGCCCGCTCGACAGCGGCGCGCCGACCACCGGTGCCGACGAGCCCGCCGGCGTGCGCCCGGCCGTGCGGCGTCGTCGGGCTGTCGGCCCAGATGTCGAGCAGGCCCGAGCACGGAGATCGTCAGCGCGACCGACCCGACGAGCACCCGCCCTCGGCTGCCGGGCTCGGGGGCCTGGCGCAGCATGTGCGCGCCGACGCCGGCCAGCAGCAGCGGCACGATCAGCGCGGCGTTGCCGACGAGCGCGCGCAGGAACGTGTCGAGCCCGCGACCGAGCGGGCCGGCTGCGTGGAACCAGACCGCCATCACGGTGACCGCGCGAGCGCGAGGACGCCCAGCGCGGCGCCGTCGCGGCGGTGCTCGGGCGGCGAGCTCGCGGGCGGTGGCCGCATTGCGCCCGACCGCGCGGGCCAGCCCGCCGAGTGCCGCGGCCAACGCCCGCCACACGCCGGCGAACACGCGACCGACGCCGGCGAACAGCGCGACGACGGTCGATCGGCGCTTCGGCGCTGCGGCCTTTGGCCCGACCGCGCGCCGGCGGACCGGCCCGTGCGCACGACTCGACGGGCGGTTGCGGGTTCCGGTACTCACCTGCCCAACGCTAACCCTGAACTGGAGGGTTGCCCGGGAGGCGCGGCGGGTCGCGCGGTCAGCCGAACGACCGGCGGCGGCGAGATCGGCCTGCAGCTGCTCGATCTGCTCCGGGGTGGCGTCGACCAGCGGCAGCCGCACCGGGCCTGCGTCGATGCCGCGCAGCCGCAGCCCGGCCTTGACCAGGATCGAGCCCTGGGTGCGGAAGATGCCGGTGTAGATCGGCAGCAGCTGCCGGTGCAGGCCCAGCGCGGTGCGCGTGTCGCCGCGCCTGATAGGCCTCGATCAGCGCTTTGGTGCCCACCCCGCTGAAGTGCGTCGACGTGCCGACCACGCCGACCCCGCCGATCGACAGCAGCGGCAGCGTCATCGCGTCGTCGCCGCTGTAGAACGCGAGCTCGGTCTCGGCGATCACCCGCGACGAGGCGGTGAGGTCGCCCTTGGCGTCCTTCACCGCCGACGATCCGCTCGTGCGCCGGCCAGCGCGAGCAGGGTCTCGGTGGCGATCGGCACGCCGGACGCGCTCCGGGATGTCGTAGAGCAGCACCGGCAGGTCGGTGGCGTCGGCGACGGCCCGGAAGTGCGCGAGCAGCCCGGCCTGCGGCGGGCGCGAGTAGTACGGCGTCACGACCAGCAGCCCGTGCGCGCCGGCCTTCGCGGCCTGCTCGGCGAGGTGGATGGTGTGCGCGGTGTCGAAGGTGCCGACGCCGGCGACGACGTGCGCCCGGTCGCCGACCGCGTCGACCACGGCCGCGACGAGATCGGCCTTCTCGGCGTCGGAGGTGGTCGGCGCCTCGCCGCCGGTGCCGTTGATCACCAGGCCGTCGTTGGCCTGCTCGTCGACGAGGTAGGTGGCGAGCTCGGGCCGCGCGGTCGAGATCGAGCGCGCCGGCGGCGTCGAACGGGGTGACCATCGCGGTGAGCAGCTGGCCGAACGGGGGCGGCTGCGTGTGCGACTCCACAGGGCTGCAGCCTACGCGTGCGGGCGCACGGTCAGCCTTCGGTCACGAGCGGGCTGGACGCGACCTCGGTGCCGTCGGGCAGCGCGGTGATCTCGAAGTCGGCGAACACGTTCGGCGCGATCCGCTGCAGCTCGCGCAGGCAGGCGATGGCGAGCGCGCGGATCTCGACGTCGGCGTGCTCGGAGGCGCGCATCGCGATGAAGTGCCGCCAGGCGCGGTAGTTGCCGGTGACGACGATGCGGGTCTCGGTGGCGTTGGGCAGCACCGCGCGGGCCGCCTGCCGGGCCTGCTTGCGGCGCAAGCGTGGCGTGCTCGACGTCGGCGAACTGCTTCTCCAGACCCTCGAGCAGCTCGGTGTAGGCATGCACCGCGGCCTCGGTGGCCGCGACGAACTTGGCGTGCAGCTCCGGGTCGTCGGCGATGACGTCGGGCTCGACCATCGCGGCGTCCTTCTCCGGGACGTAGCGCTGGGACAGCTGCGAGTAGCAGAAGTGCCGGTGCCGGATCAGCTCGTGGGTGAGCGAGCGGGAGACGCCGGTCAGGTAGAAGGTGACCGAGCCGTGCTCGAGCACCGACAGGTGGCCGACCTCGAGGATGTGCCGCAGGTAGCCGGCGTTCGTCGCGGTGGCCGGGTTCGGCTTCTTCCACGACTGGTAGCAGGCGCGGCCGGCGAACTCGGCCAGCGCCTGGCCGCCGTCGGCGTCGGTGTCCCACGGCACGTCCGCCGGCGCCTCGAAATGCGTCCAGGCGATGGCTTGGACCTGCAGCGGAACGATCTCGGGCACGCGCGGCTCCCTGCGCTCGACCGCGGCTCGCGCGGCAGGTGGGGTGGAGGTACCGAGCCTAACCGCCACGGTGGGCGCGCCGGACGCGCCACGCACGACCGGCTGCACCGGTGCCGAGTGACTGGCCATCAGCATTCGCCATTGCCATGACAGCATTGATGATGTCATTATGACATCATGCAGCTAGCGGCAGTGACCGAGCAAGTGGCAACCCAACTCTCGGCGGCGGCCGCGCTCGGCGACGAGCGCACCCGCGAGATCGCCGCCGCGCTGGCCGCGGCCGCCGCCCCGGCGGTCCGTCTGGCGGTGCTCGAGGCGACGTCCCAGATGGCCGACGAGGTCACCGCGGCGCTGCTGGATGTGCCGGGCGGCCCGGTGGTGTCGGTGCGCCTCGACTCCACCCACGGCGACGGAGACGAGGTGCTCGTGGACGTCCGGCTCGCCGAGACCGCACCTGCGGCCGCATCAGCACCACCGCGCGACGACGGCGACCCGAGCGCGCGGATCTCGCTGCGGCTCAGCGAGGCGCTCAAGGCCGAGGTCGAGGGCGCGGCCGCCCGCGACGGCCTCTCGGTGAACACCTGGCTGGTCCGCGCCGCCGGCGCCGCCCTCGACCCCGGCCCGTTCGCCGGCTTCGGCCGGCCGTTCGGCGGTGCGGTGCCCGCCCACGCAGATCACCCGCGACACCCACGAGCGAATAACCAGCACGTGACCGGCTGGGTCAACGGCTGACGAAGGAGCTGACACCATGACCACACAGCGGTTCCCGTTGACCGGGCCCATCAACCTCAACGTCCGGGTCGGCCACGGCTCGGTACTGATCGAGACCACCGACGACGCCGACGACACTGCCGAGGCCACCGTCGTCCTCGATGCCGCCGCACCGGACGACCTCGCGCAGTTCAGCGTCGACATGCACGGCCGGACCCTCGACGTCCTCGGCCCGCACCAGGGCGCGATCTTCGACCTCGGCTGGTTCGGCCGCCGCAGTCGCCGCGGTGTCGACGTGCGCATCACGGTGCCGGCCGGCACCGCGGTCAAGATCAGCACCTACACCGCGCCGGTCACGATCCGCGGGTGCGTCGGCGGCGCCGATCTGGCCTTCGGCTCCGGGCAGGCCGACCTCGCCGAGATCGACGGTGATCTGCGGCTGCGCTTCGGCCGCGGCAGCGTCCGCGCGCACCTCGTCCACGGGTCGGCCCAGGTGCGCTCGGGCAGCGGTGACACCCTGCTCGGCGAGGTGGGCGGCGACCTCAACGCCGGCTGCGGCAACGGTCGGCTGCACGCCGACGTCGTGCGCGGCCGGGTGCGCTCGCGGTGCGGATCGGGCCCGGCGTATCTCGGTGCGGTGTACGGCGACGTCGACCTGGCCAGCGGTTCGGGCCCGCTCGACGTCGGCATCCCGGCCGGCGTGAGCGCCTATCTCGACCTGCACACCGGATCCGGCCAGGTGCGCTCGGACCTGCCGGTCGAGGGCAGTGCGGCGCCGGCCAACACCTCGATCGCGGTCCGCGCGCGCACCGGCAGCGGCGACATCGGGCTGTTCCGCGCGGTGCCGGCCGAGACGCCGGTGGCGGTCGAGACGCCGGTGGCGGTCGAGACGCCGGTGGCGGTCGACTAACCGACGGCGGCGCGCAACGCGCCGGCCAGGTCGCCGCGCGGCATCACCTCGATGCCGGCCAGGCCGAGCCAGGACGCCGTCGTGGCGAGTTCGGCGGCGAGCTCGGCCGCCACGCGGTCGCGATCGGCGTCCGGCTCGAGCAACGCGCTCTGCACGCGCAGCAGCGCCGGCCTGCCGGTCGGACTTCAGGTCGACGCGCGCGACCAGCGACTCGTCGAGCAGGAACGGCAGCACGTAGTAGCCGTAGCCGGCGCTGCGGCTCGGGCACGTAGATCTCGATGCGGTAGCGGAAGTCGAACAGCCGCTCGGTGCGCTCGCGGAACCAGATCAGCGAGTCGAACGGGCGACAGCAGCGCGCGGGCCGCGACCCGGTGCGGGCGGCGCGCGGCGCGCCACAGGTACGCCGGTGCCGCCCAGCCGTCGACGGCCGACCGGGACGAGCTCACCGGCCTCGACCAGCTCGGCGACCGCCGCTTTCGAGGCCGCCGGCGGCAGCCGGAAGTAGTCGCGCAGGTCGGGCTCGGTGGCGACCCCGAGCGCCCGCGCCGAGATCCGGGCGAGCTCGCGCACCGCGGTGGGCTCGTCCGGCGTCGGCGCGGCCAGCACCGCGGGCGGCAGGACCCGCTCGGTGAGGTCGTAGTAGCGCTCGAAGTTGACCCGCTTGGCGGTGGTGACCCGGCCGGTGAAGAACAGGTGCTCGAGGGCCATCTTGCCGTCGTGCCAGTTCCACATGTGCCCAGGGCGCGGCGCCGGGCGCGGGACGCCGGTGTCGCCGGCCCGGATCGGCCCGCGGTCGGTCACCAACGCCATGACGTCGTCGACGAGGCCGGGGTTGTCCCGCACGATGCCGCCCGATCGCGTCCCACGCGTCGAGGTCCACCCGCTGCATGCGCCAGCGCAGCAACGGATAGTGCCCGACCGGGATCAGCGACGCGGCGTGCGCCCAGTACTCGAACAGCTCCGGCGCTCGGGTGGGCTCGCGGCCGTTGGTGTAGCGCGTCATCCGATCGAGCAAGTCGCGTGGGTAGGGGCCGAGCCGGGAGAACACCGGCAGGTAGTGCGCGCGGGAGAACACATTGACCGAGTCGATCTGCAGCAGCCCGACCCGGTCGAGCACCCGCCGCACGTGCCGGGCGTCGATGCGACCAGCCGGGCGCGGATCGGCGAAGCCCTGCGCGGCGAGCGCGACGCGTCGCGCGGCGGCCGCCGACAGCCGCCGTGCCTGAACCCTCACGGCGGCTGAATCTACGGTGCGTAAACGACAACGCCCGGGCCGCCAGTCGTGGCACGATGCTGTGATGCTGGAGCATCTCGTCGAACGCATCGGCGACGCCGTGGGCTCCTGGCTCTACGTGATCGCCGGCGGCCTGTGCTTCGCCGAGGCCGCGCTGCTGGTCGGCATGGTGCTGCCGGGCGAGACCGCGTTGCTCGTCGCCGGCGTGTTCTGCCAACGCGGGGTGCTCGACCTGCGGGTCATGATCCTGGTGGCGGTGGTCTGCGCCATCGCCGGCGACTCGGTCGGCTACGAGTTCGGTAAGAAGTTCGGCCCGGGCCTGCGCCGCTCGCGGCTCGGGTTGCGGGTCGGCGAGCAGCGCTGGGCGATGGTCGACGGCTTCTTGCATCGGCACGGCGGCAAGGCAGTGTTGTTCGGCCGGCTCACCGCGGTGTTCCGAGCGCTCGTCCCGTCGATGGCCGGGATGAGCGGGATGCGGTACAAGACCTTCTTCGGCTGGAACGCGACCGGCGGAATCATCTGGGCGCCCGGGTGCGTGCTGCTCGGTTACGCGTTCTCGTCCTCCCTCGACGTCATCGGCAAGACCCTGACCTGGGCGCCGCTCGCCGTGCTGGCCGTGGTTGCCGGGGTGTACCTCGTGCTGCACCTGCGCCGGCGGCGGCGCGAGAGGCTGGAGGCCGAAGCGTTCGCGCAGGAGGCCGCCGAGCCGGTCGAGCCCCGCTGACCTCGGGTCGCCCACAGCCTCCCGGCCACCAGCCCTATTCGATCTAGGCTGCGGGGATGTCGCAGCCGCCCGACCCGCCCTACCAACCGCCGCCCGACCCGCCCTACCAACCGCCGGTGCCGTGGCAGTCGCCCGCGCCGCAGTACAGCGCACCGATCCAGCACCCGGGGTACCAGCAGTATTCGCCGCCGCGACGACCCGGGCTGTTCGAGCGGCTCGGGGTGCTTGCGCAGCGCCGGCCCGAACCGCGGCAAGGCATCTCACTGGCCGGCGCCGGAGCGGTGCTCGTGCTCGCCGGCATTCTCTGGTGGGCCGGCGGCTACTTCGTCGAGGGGTTGCGCGGCGGTATCGACCTCGACACCGGCCGGTCGCATTTCGACGACAGCCGCCGTTTCCTCGGTGCCGGGCTCGCGTTCGTGGCGACCCTCGTCGGGTATGCCATGGTGATCATCGGCAAGCGCGGCCCGCTCGCCACGGCCGGGGTGATCGCCGGTGCCGTCGGAGTGCCGCTGACGATCGGGTTCCTGAGCCTGGACCTGTCCGGCTTGCTCAGCAGCGGTGACGTGATCAACGTCGACGCCATCGCGCTGGTGTCGGTCATCGTGTGGTTGATCAGCTACCTCGCGATCCCGGGTGCCCGCGGCCGCGCGTTCTATCTGGCCGCCGCCGCCTACCTGCTGGCGTCCTACCTCGCGGCCAAGGCGAACGGCGAGGCGATCACGAGTCTCGCGGCGGGCTCGGTCGGGACGGGCCCGGCGCGCACGCCGAGCCTCGCCGGCGTGGCCGCGATCGGGTTGATCTTCGGACTCGGGTACTACCTCGTCGCCCTGTGGCTGGACCGGTCGGGTCGCCACGGGGTAGCGATCGCGTTCGTCGCCGCCGGGTTTTTCGCCACCGTCTTCGGGATCTCGGCCAGCTCGCAGAGCTTCCACCGCATCGGCACCGGCATTGAGTTGATCATCATCGGGCTGGCGTTGAGCTGGTACGGCGGGCGCTCGGGCCGCCGCTTCACCACTTGGGCCTGGACCGCCGCGGTGGTGCTCGGCATCGGCCTGGTGGTGTTCGACCTGTTGCCCGACAGCCCCGCCGGTGCCGGTATCACGCTGATCGTGCTCGGCCTGGCCATCGTGGCCGCGGCCGAGTTCGCGGTCCGGGCGCTGCGCGAGCCGTCCGACCTGTCCGAGGTCGCGCCGACCGGCTGAGCGGCGCTGGTTAGTGTCGAGGGATGGCCGACGTCAGCGTGCGCCCCGCCCGGGCCGACGACGCCGCCGAGATCGGCCGGATCCAGGTCGACACCTGGCGCACCGCCTACGCCGACATCCTGCCGCGGCCGGTGCTCGACCAGCTCACCGCCGAGGCCGCGGCGCAGGCATGGTCGGCGGCGATCGGTGCGCCGCCGTCGTCGCAGCACCACGTGCTGGTCGCTCTCGAGGGTGAGTGGGTGGTCGGGTTCGTCGCCTTCGGCCCGGCGAGCGACCTGGAGGACGACGATCCGCACCAGGCGCGCACCGTCGCGGTCGCCCCGCTGCTGGTCGAGCCGCGCTGGGGTCGGCGCGGGCACGGCTCGCGGTTGCTGGCCGCGACCGTCGACCACGCCCGCGCGGACGCGATGACGCTGGCGATCGCCTGGATCCCCGAGCAGGACCGGGTCAGCCGCGACTTCCTGCAGTCCGCGGGCTGGGCGCCCGACGGGCTGGCCCGCGCGCTGGACACCGGGGCCGGGGAACTGCGCGAGGTGCGCTTCCACACCGCACTCGACGAGGGCGGCGCACCGTGAAATTCGCCGGCATCCCGCTCGCGGCGCTCGACTTCTACGAAGACCTCGAGGTCGACAACTCCAAGTCGTTCTGGACGGCGCACAAACAGGTCTACGACGAATCGGTCCGCGCGCCCCTCGAAGCGCTCGCAGCCGAGCTCGAACCGAAGTTCGGGCCGGCCAAGCTGTTCCGTCCCTACCGCGATGTTCGTTTTTCGAAAGACAAAACGCCCTACAAGACAGCGCAGGGCGCCTGGTTCGGCGACGTCGCGCTCTACCTGCAGGTCTCGGCGGCCGGGCTGTTCGTCGCCGGAGGTTACTGGCAGACGAGCTCGGCCCAGGTCGACCGGCTGCGGCGCGCGGTCGCCGACGACGTCGCCGGTGCTGAGCTGGCGCGGGTGCTCACCGGCGTGCGGCGCCGCAAGCTGAACGTCCACGGTGAGCAGCTGACGCGAGTGCCGAGTGGGTATCCCAAGGACCATCCGCGCGCCGACCTGTTGCGTTACAAGACCCTCACCGCGTCGCGCGAGCTCGGAGCGCCGGCCTGGCTCAGCACGCCCGCCGCCCGCACCGAGATCGTCAAGGCGTGGCGGGGCATCACAGCGCTCGTGGCCTGGCTGGAGACGCACGTCGGCCGCGACTGACGGCGGATCAGCCGGCCTCGGCGAGGAAGTCGTCGAGGTCGCGCCACATCGCGATCCGCAGTGGTAGCGGCATGCCGTTGTTCGCTCCGGACGGGCCCGGCAGCACGAACGCGGGCCGGCCGGCGACGCACCACGGCGGCGGCCCGTATTCGCGCGGCGGCCGCTCCCCCGCCGCGCGAGCGTAGGACGTCGCAGCCGTCTTGCTGACGAACGCCACTGTCCGCGGGCGATCGCGGCGTAACGCCGCGAGCAGGCCGTCGAGGTCGAAGCGCGGTGGCTCACCCCGCTCGCCGCGCTCGGTGCAGACCAGGTCGGTGAGCCCGATCCCGTGTGCGGGCAGCTGCTGGTCCTCCTCCGGCGTGAGCAGGCGCACGGTCAACCCGCTCTCGTGCAGCAGCAACCAGAAGCTGTTGCCCACGCCCGCGTAGTAGTGCTCGCGCTCGTCGCGATGCCAGGCGGCGATCGTGCCGACGATCACCACCCGCAGCCCGGCCGAGAGGATGTCGCGCACCCTCAGCCGGCTCGTTCGATCGCGGTGCGCATCGCCGCGCGGGCGCGGCGCCGGTCGCCGGCATCGTCATAGGCCTGCGCCAACCGGTACCAGCGACACCAATCGTCGGGCGCGGCCTCGAGCTCGGCGCGACGGCGGGCGAAGGCGGCGTCGGCAGCGGCGCGCTGGATGCGGCCGGCCGCCGTGCGCGGCAGCGGCGGGGTGTCGTCAGGGGGCAGCCGGCGCGCGAGGCGCTCCGTGGCCCGGCCGAAGCGCAGCTCGGCGAGCGCCAGCCACGCGCCGACGAGCGGCACGACCAGCACCGCCGCGCCGAACACCCGCAGCTCGAGCGAGGGACGGCCCAGCAGATAGATGCCGCGATAGCCGACCAGCGCGAAATACCCGACAAGTGCGAGCGTCAACACCGCGACGACGCCCTTGCTGCTCATGTCGGGTCGGACAGATCCAGCAACGATTCCAGGCCGAGGGTCAGCCCGGGCCGCGTTGCCACGTTGCGCACCGCCAGCAGCACGCCCGGCATGAAGGACACCCGGTCGAGCGAGTCGTGGCGGATCGTCAGCGTCTCGCCGTTGGCGCCGAAGACGATCTCCTGGTGGGCCACCATGCCCGCGACCCGAAGCGCGTGCACCCGCACCCCGCCGACGTCGGCGCCGCGCGCGCCGTCCAGTGAGTGGACGGTGGCGTCCGGGGCGGCGGGCAGCCCGGCGGCCTGCCGGGCCCCCGCGATCACCTCGGCGGTGCGCACCGCGGTGCCGCTCGGGGCGTCGGCCTTGCCGGGATGATGCAGCTCGATCACCTCGGCGGAGTCGTAGAACCGCGCCGCGATGACCGCGAACTGCATCGACAGGACCGCGCCGATGCCGAAGTTCGGGGCGATCAGCACACCCACCTCGGGCGCGTCGGCGAGACGGCTGCGGAGGGTGTCGAGCCGCTCGGCGGTGAAGCCGGTGGTGCCGACCACGGCGTGGATGCGCGCGTCGACGGCGAAGCGCAGGTTGTCCATGACGACGTCGGGATGGGTGAAGTCGACGAGCACCTGGGCGCCGGCGTCGGCCACGCTGGACAACCGGTCACCGGCGTCGACCATCGCGACGAGCTCGAGGTCATCGGCGGCCTCGACGGCGCGGCACACCTGCGCGCCCATCCGGCCGCGGCCACCGAGCACCCCGACCCGGATCGGTTCACTCAATGTGATCTCGCTCCCCTCAGACCGCGCCGGCGAAGTCGCGGGCGCCGAACGGTCCGACGACCGTCAGGCACCGCGGGCGCTCCAACACGTCGGCGGCCACGTCTGCGACATCGCGCGGGCGCACCGCGTCGATGCGGGCGAGCACCTCGTCGACGCCGAGGATCTCGCCGTAGGCGATTTCGCTCTTGCCGATGCGTGTCATCCGCGACCCGGCGTCCTCCAGTCCGAGGACGATGCTGCCGCGCATCTGTCCCTTGCCGCGTTCGATCTCGGCATCGGTCAGGGCGCCGTGCGCGGCGGCGTCGAGCTCACCGGTCATCAGCGAGAGCACCTCGTCGGCCTTGCCCGGCTGACACCCGGCGTAGACCCCGAACTGCCCGGCGTCGGCGTAGCCGCTGGTGAACGAGTAGACGGAGTAGGCCAGCCCGCGCTGCTCGCGCACCCGCTGGAACAGCCGCGAGCTCATGCCGCCGCCCAGCGCGGCCGACAGCACGCCGAGCGCGTAGCGCCGCGGATCGTGGCGCGAGAGTCCCTGACAGCCGAGCACCAGATTGGCCTGCTCGGTGTCCTCGGCCACCACAGCGACTGATTGAGCGGGCCGACCGGGCGCCGGCGGGCCCACGGTGCGCAGCGCCGCCACGCCGGTACCGGGGTCGAGCCGCTCGGCGAACGCGGCGCGGACCAAATCGACGAACGTCGAGTGGTCGACGTTGCCGGCCGCGGAAACGACCATCGAGTCGGTCGTGTAGCGACGCCGGTAGTAGCCGTGCACCTGGCGCCGGGTCAGTGCCCGGATGGAGTCCTCGGTGCCGAGGATCGGCCGGCCCAACGGCGCGGCGCCGAACAGCGCGGTGGCGAACTCGTCGTGGACGAGGTCGGCCGGATCGTCATCACGCATCGCGATCTCTTCGAGCACCACCCCGCGCTCGATGTCGACGTCCTGCGCGGTGACGGTCGCGTTGAGCACGACGTCGGTGACGATGTCGGCCGCCAGCGCCACGTCGCGGTCGAGCACCGTCGCGTAGAAGCAGGTGTGCTCCTTCTCGGTGAACGCATTGAACTCGCCGCCGACGGCGTCCATCGTGGTGGCGATGTCCAGGGCCGTGCGGGTGGCGGTGCCTTTGAACAGCAGGTGTTCGAGGAAATGGCTGCTACCGGCCAGGGCCGGGGTCTCGTCGCGGGAGCCGACCGGCACCCACACCCCGACGCTCGCGCTACGCACGCCGGGCATCGCCTCGGTGACGATGCGCAGGCCGCCGGGCAGCACCGTGCGCGTGATGACGCCGCCGCCGGTGGCCGAGGTCAGGCGGCGGGTGCTGGCCCGGGTGATCGAACGGAGGGCCGGCGCGGAGGTCATCCAGCGATCGTACGGACGGCCTGGGGGTGGGCGGGCAGGCTGGGGCCCGCACCCCCGCACGCCTGCGGATCGGGTGCGGGCGTCGGTCCGGTATCGGGCGTCGGCAGCGGGTACGGACTCGGCATCGGCCGGGGCGTGGCGAGGGTGATGCGCGCCGGCGCAACGGCGGCAAATCCGAGACCTGCCCGATACCGCCCCCACCCGCCGAGTTGTCCGCGCTGGAGGTAGCCATCAAGCCCGGGAGTGGCGAGCCAACTCGCGGGGTGCGGCTGGGTCAGCGGGGCAGCCACGCGTCCGGCGCGTCGTTGAGCCGCTGCACGTGCGGCGGCAGTTCACCGCTGAGCACCTGGGCCAGCGAGGTCTCGTCCAGCACGCTGCGCAGACTGGAGCGCACCGCGACCCACACGTCGGGCAGGTGCTCGGCGACGCCCGCGTAGGCCGTCTCGTGTGGACGCAGCCCGCGCACCTCGGCGAGCGGGCCGTCCACGGCCCGGATCACCGAGCCGAGCGTGATCTCGCCGGCCGGTTGGGCGAGCGCGTAGCCGCCGTCGGCACCGCGCTGGCTGCGCACCAGCCCGGCGCGGCGCAACTCCCCCAGGATCGCCTCGACGAACTTGCGCGGCAGCCCCTGCTCGGTGACCACCGTATCGATCTTGACCAGCTCCGGCTCACGCGCGGCAAGGCTGAGCAACGCCCGGATGGCGTAGTCGGTCTTGGCCGAGATCTGCACCTGCGCATCATCGCAAACGGTCGTGGTCCGCGCCGCCCGGCTCGCCGGGCGGCTCAGGCGCCGATCGGCTCGCCGGGCGGCTCAGGCGCCGATCGGCAGCGCCGCGCTGTTGGGCGCGGCCCGCAGCCACACCTGGGCGCCCGGCGTGAGCTGCAGCGACTCGACCTGCGCGCGGTTCAACTGCGCCGTGGTAGGCAGGTCGGTGCCGGCCACCGCCAACTCCGCGCGGACCTCGAACCCGACCCGCTGCAGCCGCTGCACGGTGGCCCCGACGGCTCCGGCGCCGGGGTGCGTCGACACCTCGACGTCGTGCGGGCGCACCAGCCGCCCGTCGAAGGTCGTCACCGGCCCGAGGAAGGTCATCACGAAGTTGTTGATCGGCTTGTCGTAGAGCTCGTCCGGGCTGCCGATCTGCTCGATCCGGCCGTCGTTGATCACCACGATCTCGTCGGAGACCTCGAGCGCCTCCTCCTGGTCGTGCGTGACGAACACCGTGGTCACGTTGACCTCGTCGTGCAGGCGGCGCAGCCAGTCGCGCAGTTCCTTGCGGACCTTGGCATCCAGCGCCCCGAACGGCTCGTCGAGCAACAGCACTCGCGGTTCGACGGCGAGCGCACGGGCCAACGCCATGCGCTGGCGCTGGCCACCGGACAGCTGCGCCGGCATGCGGTCGGCGAACTGTTCCAGATGCACGAGCTCGAGCAGCTCGTTCACCCGCTTCTTGATCTCGGACTTCGGACGCTTGCGGATCTCGAGACCGAACGCGACGTTGCGGTACACCGATAGGTGCGTGAACGCGGCGTAGTGCTGGAAGACGAACCCGACGTCGCGGTGCCGCGGCGGCACCGTCGTCGCGTCCTTGCCGTCGATCTCGACCGAACCGTTGTCTGCCTTCTCCAAACCGGCGATGATCCGCAGCAAGGTCGACTTGCCGCCACCGCTCGGCCCGAGCAACGCCGTCAGCGCGCCGGAGCGCACCGACAGGTTGACGTCGTCGAGGGCGACGAAGTCGCCGAACCGCTTGCCGATACCCCGAACCTCGATACCCATCAGGCCTCCCGCCGCCGGCGGATGTATGCGGACACGGCGATCGCGGCGAGTGCCACGAGCACCAGGACGAAAGCAATCGCGTAGGCGGACGCGGTGTCCTGCTCCGCGTCGACCAGGGTGCCGATCCGCAGCGTCGCGGTCTCGGTCTGACCCTCGATGTTGCCCGACACCACCAGCACCGCGCCGTATTCACCGAGGCAGCGCGCGATGCACAACACGACGCCGTAGGCGAGTGCGGTACGGATCGTGGGCAGCGTGATGCGCAGGAAGCGGGTGACGGCATGGGCGCCCAGCGACGCCGCCGCCTGCTCCTGCTCGAGCCCGGCCTGTTCGAGCACCGGCACGATGGCCCGCACGACGAGCGGCAGCGAGACGAACACGGTGGCCAGGACCATGCCGGGCTTGGCGTTGATTACCTGCAGCGGCGTGTCGGTGAGCGACGAGCCGAACCAGCCGTTCGGCCCGTAGACGAGGATCAACGCCAGACCGACGACGATCGGAGACACCGCAACCGGTAGATCGATGAACGCACTCAGCAGGCGCTTGCCCGGGAACCGATAGCGCACGAGCAGGATCGCCGCGGCGATGCCGAAGGCGGTGTTGATCGCGACGGCGATGCCGGACACGATCAGCGTCAGCTCGAACGCGTGGATCGCCGATTCTGTGGTCAGCGCATTGAAGAACTCGTTCAGACCGGGCTTGAACGTGCGCCACGTGAGCAACAGCAATGGCAGCAGCACCAGCACGCCCACCCACACCACGACGATCGCGCGCCTGATGTAGGTCGCGGTACCGGCCCGGGGACGGCCCCCCGGCGGCGCGCTTGGGGGTGCCGGGGCCGGCGCGGGCGCGATCACGACGACGTCAGCCACGGCGCCGCACCCTTCGCTGCAACAGTTCCAAAAGGATCAGCACGAGCGCGCTGGCGATGAGCAACACGGTGGAGATCGCCGCCGCCTCCTGGGTGCTGCGCGCAGCGTTCTCGGCATCCTGCAGCCGGCCGTAGATCAGCGCGGACGCGATCTCGGTCTTGAACGGGATGTTGCTCGAGATCAGGATCAGCGAGCCGTACTCGCCGAGCGCGCGCGCGAACGCCAGCGTGGCACCCGAGGCGACCGCCGGCAGGATCTGCGGCATGATGATGCGCCGGAAGACTGCGGGGGCCGAGGCGCCGAGCGATGCCGCGGCCTGTTCGACGTCGCGGTCCATCGCGACGAGCACCGGCTGCACTGTTCGCACACTGAAGGGCAGCGTGACGAACAGCAACGCCACGAACAACCCCATCCGGGTGCCGAACAGGTTCGGGGCGAACGGAGTGTTACCCCCGTAGAGCGCCAGCATGACCAGGCCGGCCACGATGGTGGGCAGCGCGAACGGGATGTCGATGACCATGTCGAGCACCCGGCCGCCGCGAAACGGCTCCCGGACCAGGACCCAGGCCACCAGGGTGCCCATGATCGCACCCACCACGGCGACGGCCACCGAGAGCGAGATCGTCAATCGCAGCGCGGCGACCGCCTCTTTGGCGGTCACCGCGTCGACGAACGCGCTCCACCCGCCGTCGAACGCCTTACCGACCACCGCCGCGAGGGGCAGCAGGACGAGCAGGCTCAGCCAGAGCACCACTACGCCGAGCGTCGGGCCGGAGATTCCGGCCAGCGGCAGTCCGGCGCGGTTCGCCTTACGTACCGACCGGCGGGAGCGCTGCGCTCCCGCCGGTGCGGCCACGAGGTCAGTCATCGCTCGCTCATGTCGAGCCCTCGATCTTCGTCACGATCCCGTTGTCGCTGAAGAACTTGTCGTTGACCGCGGTCCAGCCACCGAGTTCCTTGATCGTGACGAGCTGCTGCACCTTCGGGAACGGGTTGCTCGGGTCGTTCGCACCCTTGACCGTCGGGATCTTGGCGCTCGTCAGGATCGGCCGGAAGCCGTGCGCGGCGAAGATCTCCTGGCCCTGCTCGCTCTCGACGAAGGACAGGAACTCCTTGGCCACCTTCGGCGCATTCTTCGTGACGGCCGCCGGGTTCTCGATCAGGATGCTCTGCTTGGGCACGAGGTAGTCGACGGACGCGCCCTTGGCCCGGGTCGAGATCGCCTCGTTCTCGTAGGAGATGAGCACGTCGCCGGTGCCGGAGGTGAACTGGGTCGTCGCGACCGCACCGCTGGATGCGCGGCTGACGACGTGCTTGAAGAACTCGGTCAGGTAGGTCTGCGCCTGCGCATCGGTGCCGCCCTGCTGCAGCACATGCTGGTATGCGGCGAGGATGTTCCACTTCGCCGAGCCCGACGACGCCGGGTCCGGCGTGACGATCTTGACGCCCGGCTTCACGAGGTCGTCCCAGCCGGTGATGTGCTTCGGGTTGCCCTTACGCACCACGAGCACGACGACCGAGTCGGATACCAGGCCCTTGGTCGGGCCGGTGTTCCAGCCGGCGTCGACCTTGCTCGGGACGAGCTTCGTGAGGTCCGGCTCCACGGAGAACGCGACGTAATCGGCCTTCTGGCCGGCCAGCACGGCCTTGCTCTGCGACCCGCTGGGGCCGTAGGAGCCCTGCACCGAGACGCCCTTGCCGTCCTTGGTCTTGGCGAACGCGGCACCCAGGGCGTCGTAGGCCGGCTTCGGCACGGAGTAGGCGACCAGGTTGATGGTGCCGCCACCTCCGCTTCCACCACTCGAGCTGCAGGCCGCGAGCCCGGCAACGGTGGCAACGGCCACAGCGGCCGTCGCAACTTTGCGGTAACGGGCGGCGAACATCGACATCGGACCTGCTCTCGGTAAGTAGATGAATTCTGTCTTGTCCATCGAACAGATAGAGATTAGCAAGCATTCCGCCCCTGGGGCTGCCACCGCGGCCCGGGCGCGATCAGGTGCGGCTCAGGTCACGGTCAAACAGGGCGATCCGGCTGATCGGCGGCGTACCGGACATTGCCCGCGGCCGCGTCCGGCGCGCCCAGCCCGGCCCGGTGCAGCGTTTCCGGGGCGCGCAGCACCGCGAGCACCGGCGCGGCGCAGACCACCGCGCTGAGCCCGAACGCCGCACCGTAGCCCGCGCTGTCGGCCACCGAGCCGGCCGCGATCGGGCCGAGCGCGGCTCCGAGATCGCCGGACATCTGGAACACCGCCACCACCGTGCCGCCGCGCCCGCCCACGACGTCACCCATGATCGCCCCGGGCGCGACGGAGTCGGCCGCCCCGCCGACGCCGAGCAGCGCGGCCGCGACGATCAGGCCACCGGCCGCCGGCGCCGCCGGCAGCACCACGAAGGCCAGCGCGCCGATCAACAGTCCGACGATCACCACCGGGCGGCGCCCGATGGTGTCGGCGACCCGACCGATCGGCAGCAGGAGCGCCCCGCTGACCACGCTGACGACGAGGAATGCGGCGTAGGCCCACCCCGAGCTCAGGCCCAGGCTGTCCCCCACGAACTGCGGCAGGATCGAGGAGCGCGCCCCGACCAGCGCGAAGTCGCCGGCGAACGATGCCGCGAGCGCGGCCAGATACGCGCGGTCGCGTAGCGCAATCTTCAGTTCGAGCGGGACGGTACGGGCCTGCTGCCGCGCTGCCAGTTCGCTGTGGCGCAGCGCACCCAGCCCGATCAGACCGGCGCCGACCAGCGTGACTGCATAGATGAAGAACGGCGCCCGCAACGAGAACGTGGCGATCGTGCCGACCGCCGGGCCCGCGATCAGGCCGATCAGGAACGCGCCTGCCCACACGCCCTGCGCCCGGCCACGCAGGTGATTCGGGGTGACCCGGACGAGCAGGCTCGCGGCGCTGACGCTGAACATGATCGAGCCGATGCCGCCCAGCCCACGCAGGACGAGCAACTGCCAGTACGACTGCGCGAGCCCGGCCAGCGCGCTCGACACCGCCACCACGCCGATCCCGGCGGCGAGCAGGATGCGCTCGCCGAAGGCGTTGACCAGGCGGCCGACGAACGGCGCCATTACCAGCCGCATCACTGCGAAGGCACTCACGACCGCCCCGGCGGCGGCTTTGCCGACACCGAATTCGCGGGCGAACAGCGGGAGCGCCGGGGCGACCAGCCCGAAGCCGAGCGCAACCATGAACGCGACGCCGACGAGCGCGCGCACCTCTGCCGGCAGCCCGCGCAACGGTCGCACGCGGACCTCCCTGTCGGCCGTCGGATCACCGTCGACCGAGGATATTCCGTTGACACGTGACTAAATAGTCACCTATTGTCGAGGCGTGGAGGAGAACGGCGACGCGGTGTTCCGGGCGCTTGCCGACCCGACCCGCCGACACCTCCTCGACCAGCTCTTCGAGCGCGACGGCCGCACGCTCGGCGAGCTGGAGCAGGGCCTGGAGATGACCCGGTTCGGCGTCATGAAGCACCTTCGGGTGCTCGAGGAGGCCGGCCTGGTCTCCACCCGCAAGTCGGGTCGGGAGAAGTTGCACTTTCTCAATCCGGTGCCCATCCGGTTGATCCACGACCGGTGGATCGACAAGTACACCGAGCGCCACGTGGCGGCGCTCGCCGATCTCAAACACGAACTGGAGCGAGACGAATGACCACTCAGGTTTACCGCGTGTGGATCAAGGCCACCCCGCAGGCCGTATGGGACGCGATCACCACGCCCGAATGGACCGACCGCTACGGATACGGCGGCTTGCCGAACTACGGCTCGATGCAGCCGGGCACCAAATACACCGTCGACGCCGGCGCCGGGATGCAGGCTGCCGGCATCACCGGACCGATCGTCGACGGCGAACTGCTCGAGATCGACCCGCCGAGGCGGTTCGTGCAGACGTGGCGGATGCTCATGGACCCTGGCCTCGAGTCCGAGGGTTTCACCACCCTGAGCTACGACATCGCCGAGCAACCGGGCGGCGTCACACGCCTGACCGTCACCCACGACGTCAGCAACGCACCGGGGATCGCGTCGATGATCGCCGGCGAGAACGAGGACGCTGGCGCCGGGGGTGGGTGGGCGTGGATCCTCAGCGACCTGAAGTCGTTGCTGGAGACGGGATCCGCGCTCAGCCGCTGAACCCGGTTGCCCGGGTGCGGACGATGGTGAGCGTGTCCAGCAAGGTGGCGAACTTCGCCTCGATCCTCGAAGACCAGACCCGTGCTCAGGCAGAGCGGACGGCGTCGATGCCGTTCGTGCGCCCGCACCTGGCCTTGATGCCGGACGCGCACCTCGGCAAGGGTGCAACGGTCGGCAGCGTGATCCCGACCGTGGGCGCGATCATGCCCGCAGCCGTAGGCGTCGACATCGGCTGCGGCATGATCGCCGTCCGCACCCAGTTCGCGAAGGACGACCTGACCGGCAATCTCGCCGCGTTGCACCGGGCGATCTCGTCGGCGATTCCGCTTTCCGCAGGGCGCTACAACCAGCGGGTGCTGCCGAGCATGGAGCCGCGCATTGCGGAACTCGAAACCCTCGCCGGGATCGACCAGGCAGAGGAGATCGCGCCGAAGTGGCGCCTGCAGCTCGGATCGCTTGGATCGGGCAACCACTTCATCGAGGTGAGCCTCGACGAGCAGGACGGCGTGTGGCTATTCCTGCACTCGGGGTCGCGCGGCGTCGGGAACAAGCTCGCGCAAAAGCACATCGCGATCGCGCGGGAGCAATGCGAGCGGCGCTGGGTCCGGTTGCCGGACCCGGACCTCGCGTACCTCGTCGAGGGCGAGCCGGAGTTCGACGCGTATCTTTCGGCGCTGCGGTGGGCGCAGCGGTTCGCCTTCCTCAACCGCGAGGAGATGATGGACCGCGTCGTGTCCTGCCTCGGCGAGTGGCTCGACGTCCCGGTGCAGCGGGTGGAGCAGGTCAACTGCCACCACAACTACAGCGGCCGCGAGACGCACTTCGGTGAGCAGGTGTGGTTGTCGCGCAAGGGTGCGATCGACGCGCATGTCGGGGTGCTCGGGCTGATCCCGGGCTCGATGGGCGACCGGTCCTACGTCGTGCGCGGGAAGGGCCACCCCGGCTCACTGTGCTCGTCGCCGCACGGCGCGGGCCGCAACTACTCGCGCTCGGCGGCCCGGCGGCGGTTCACCCGGGCGGATCTCGACGAGCGGATGGCCGGCATCGCGTGGGGCGAGTCCGACGCGTTCCTCGACGAGCATCCGGAGGCCTACAAGCCCATCGACGTCGTGATGAACGACGCCCGGGATCTCGTCGAGGTGCTGTACGAACTGCGGCAGATCGTCAACGTGAAGGGTGATTGAACCCCTGAACGCGAGTTGTCCGCGCTGCATGTCGTGATATCGACACGCAGCGCGGACAACTTTGCGGGATCAGGCCTCCGGCGCGGCGGGGCTCGCCTCGTCGACGAGCACCAGGCTGATCTTGCCGCGCTGGTCGATCTCGGCGATCTCGACCTGCAGCTTGTCGCCGACGTTCACGACGTCCTCGACCTTGCCGATCCGCTTGCCGCGGCCCAGCTTGCTGATGTGCACCAGGCCGTCCTTGCCCGGCAGCAGCGAGACGAACGCGCCGAACGCGGCGGTCTTGACGACCGTGCCGAGGAAGCGCTCCCCCACCTTGGGCATCTGCGGGTTGGCGATCGCGTTGATCCGGTCGACCGCCGCCTGGGCGGACAGGCCGTCGGCCGCGCCGACGTAGATCGTGCCGTCGTCCTCGATCGTGATCTCGGCGCCGGTCTCGTCCTGGATCGAGTTGATCATCTGGCCCTTGGGGCCGATGACCGCGCCGATCTTGTCGACCGGGATCTTGACGACGGTGACGCGCGGCGCGTACGGGCTCATCTCGTCCGGGCCGTCGATGGCCTCGGCCATGACGTCGAGGATGTGCAGCCGGGCGTCGCGGGCCTGCTGCAGCGCGCCGGCGAGCACCTCGGACGGGATGCCGTCGAGCTTGGTGTCGAGCTGCAGCGCGGTGACGAACTCCTTGGTGCCGGCGACCTTGAAGTCCATGTCGCCGAACGCGTCCTCGGCACCGAGGATGTCGGTCAGCGCGACGTACTCGCGTCGTTGCCGTCGACCGTCGTCGGAGACCAGGCCCATCGCGATGCCGGCGACCGGCGCCTTCAGCGGCACACCGGCGTTGAGCAGCGCCAGCGTCGAGGCGCAGACCGAGCCCATCGACGTCGAGCCGTTGGAGCCGAGCGCCTCGGAGACCTGGCGGATCGCGTACGGGAACTCCTCGCGGCGCGGGCAGCACCGGCACCAGCGCCCGCTCGGCGAGCGCGCCGTGGCCGATCTCGCGACGCTTCGGCGAACCGACCCGGCCGGTCTCACCGGTCGAGTACGGCGGGAAGTTGTAGTTGTGCATGTAGCGCTTGGTGCGGTTCGGGCTCAGCGTGTCGAGCTTCTGCTCCATGCCGAGCATGTTCAGCGTGGTGACGCCCAGGATCTGGGTCTCGCCGCGCTCGAACAGCGCCGAGCCGTGCACGCGCGGCACGACCTCGACCTCGGCCGAGAGCGTGCGGATGTCGGCCAGGCCGCGGCCGTCGATGCGGACCTTGTCGCGCAGGATGCGCTGGCGCACGAGCTTCTTGGTCAGCGCCCGGTAGGCCGCGCTGATCTCGCTGCTCGCGGCCCGTCGAACTGCTCGGCCGAGCGCTGCCTTGGCCTCGTCCTTGAGCTCGTCGAGCTCGGCCTCGCGCTCCTGCTTGTCGGCGATCGTCGAGCGCCTCGGCGAGCTCGCTCGGCGACCTCGGCGTCGACGGCGTCGAACACGTCGTCCTGGTAGTCGAGGAAGACCGGGAACTCGGCGGTCGGCTTGGCGGCGACTGGCGGCCAGCTCGGCCTGCGCGCGGCACAGCTCGGCGATGAACGGCTTGGCGGCCTCGAGGCCCTCGGCGACGACCTCCTCGGTCGGCTTGGTGGCGCCGCCGGCGATCAGCTCGATGGTGTTCTCGGTGGCCTCGGCCTCGACCATCATGATCGCGACGTCGCCGCGAGTCGAGCACCCGGCCGGCGACGACCATGTCGAAGGTGGCCCGCTCGAGCTCGCTGTGGGTCGGGAAGGCGACCCACTGGCCGTCGATGAGCGCGACGCGGGTGCCGCCGACCGGGCCGCTGAACGGCAGGCCGGAGATCTGGGTGGACGCCGACGCGGCGTTGATCGCGAGCACGTCGTAGAGCGTGGTCGGGGTTGAGCGCCATGACGGTGATGACGACCTGGACCTCGTTGCGCAGGCCCTTGACGAAGGACGGGCGCAGCGGGCGGTCGATGAGGCGGCAGGTGAGGATCGCGTCCTCGCTCGGGCGGCCCTCGCGGCGGAAGAACGAGCCGGGGATGCGGCCCGCGGCGTACATGCGCTCCTCGACGTCGACCGTCAGCGGGAAGAAGTCGAAGCCCTCGCGCGGGTGCTTGCCGGCGGTGGTGGCCGACAGCAGCATGGTGTCGTCGTCGAGGTAGGCGACGACGGAGCCGGCGGCCTGCCTGGCGAGCCGGCCGGTCTCGAACCGGATGGTGCGCTTGCCGAAGTTGCCGTTGTCGATGACGGCGTCGGTCTCGTAGACGCCGCTCTCGGTCGTCGAGTGTCGATGGTCTCCTCGTCGTGACGTGCGGTGAGACGCCTCTCGTACGTGCCGGGGCGCACGTGCGACGTACGAGCGGAGCACCTCTGCTGGGTGCCGGTCTTCGATCGAAGCGGCGCGGACGGTGTCCGTCCCGGCCGCCACTACCGAGGACCGGCGTCTCGGCTCGGTGTCGCAGCGGACGCGCGTGTGCGTCCGGCGGTTGGATATTCGGTTGTCGCTGCACGATACGAAGGGGAGCGGCTCCGGTCGGGATCGCTCCCCTCGATGCGCTAGCGGCGCAGGCCGAGCCGCTCGATGATCGAGCGGTAGCGGTTGATGTCGGTCTTGGCGAGGTAGTTAGCAGCCGGCGGCGCTGGCCGACGAGCAGCAGCAGACCACGACGGCTGTGGTGGTCGTGCTTGTGGATCTTGAGGTGCTCGGTGAGGTCGCTGATGCGCTTGGTCAGCAGCGCGATCTGGACCTCGGGCGAGCCGGTGTCGCCGTCGGCGGAGCCGTACTCGGTGATGATCTGCTTCTTGACGTCGCTGGCCAGCGGCACTGGACGGACTCCTCGCATTCTCGGTGCAGGCGCGCCCCACCGGTTTGGGTCACGGTGGGAGACTGAACGCACGCTGCGCGGCCCGACGAGCTGGCGGGCTCGCCACTCATCGTAGCAGCGGCGGCCGATCCCGGCACGGTTCCTAGACTCAGGTGCCATGGCGCCGTTCGTCGTGAGCCGTCGACACCCCGCTGGCCCCCGCGCAGGCGTGGGGCGGGTGGTCGACTGGCCCCGGCACGGCGCGCACGTGCCGCTGACGACCGTCACCGCCGGCGGGCCGGCCCGGTCGGGCTCGGGCACCGTGGTCACGGCCCGGACCGGGGTCGGCCGCTTCGGCTTCGACGACCCGATGGAGATCGTCGAATGGGACCCGCCGCGCGGTGGCGGACCGGGCAGCTGCCGGCTGCGAGAAGCGCGGGTCGGTGGTCCGCGGCTGGGCGGAGATCACCGTGGCGCCGCGCCCGTCCGGGTCGCGGGTGACGTGGTGCGAGGAGGCCGTGCCGGCCGGGCTGCCACGGTTCGCGTCCGGGCGCGGCGACCGTCGGTCGGCCGGGTCGTGTTCGGCGCGGGTGCTGCGCCGCCTGCTCGACGGACCCTGATCAGCCGCATGAGCGCGCGGGTCTGGTCGACGTCGTCGGCCATCTGCCGCACGAGGGCGTCGACGCGGTCGAACTTGACCATGCCGCGCAGCCGGGCGACGAACTCGACCCCGAGCGTCGTCGCCGTAGAGGTCGCCCTCGAAGTCCAGGACGTAGGCCTCGACCCGGCGCTGGCGCACCTCGAAGGTCGGGTTGGTGCCGACCGAGATCGCCGCCACGCCGACGGGCGCGGCCTCGACGGTGCGGCCCCACTCGTCCAGGCGCACGACCCGCCCGGCGTAGACGCCGTCGGCCGGGATCGGCGGCCCACTGCTCGGTGCGCAGGTTCGCGGTCGGGTAGCCGAGGTCGCGGCCGCGCTGGTCGCCGCGCTCGACGACCCCGTCGACGCGGTGCGGACGGCCCAGCACCTGCGTCGCGGTCGGCCACGTCGCCGGCGTTGCACGCACGAGCGGACGTAGGTCGCGCTCAACGGGGCGTCGCCCTCGCGCAGCAGCGGCACGCCGTGCGCGGTGAAGCCGAAGGTCTGGCCCGAGCTGGCCGAGCAGGGCCACGTCGCCGGCGGCCTTGTGCCCGAACCGGAAGTTCTCCCCCACGACGACCGCCGACGGCGTGCAGCCGCTCGACCAGGGCGTGGTGCACGAACTCGTCGGGCGCCATCCGGGAGAACTCGAGGGTGAACGGCAGCGCGCAGAACACGTCGACGCCGAGGTCGGCCGACGAGTTCGGCACGGCGCACGATGCTGGTCAGCACCGGCGGGTGCGATCCCGGCCGCACCACCTCGGACGGATGCGGCACGAACGTGATCAGCACCGACGGGATGCCCCGCTCGGCGCCGATCCGCACCGCCTCGCGCGATGATCGCCTGGTGCCCGCGGTGCACGCCGTCGAAGACGCCGATCGTCACGATCGCCGTGCCCCCAGTCGCCGGGCACCGCGTCCAGTCCATGCCATCGCTGCACAGCCAAACCCTATCGACGCGGCGCCACTACCCCGCAGCCGCGAAGACGAGCACCGGCCGGGCCCGGCCTTCCTCCTCGCGCAGCAGCGCGACGGCAGTGCCCGACGCGGCGATCGCCGCGTGCACGCCGACGACGCCGCGCGCGGCGAGCGGCCGGCCGAAGGACAGCTCGCGGGCCTCGTCGGCGTCGACGGCGCGCACCGGCGAACGCGGTGCGCAGCGCTGCGGCCAGCGGCAAGGTCACCGGATCGTCGAGTGCGGCGAGCTCGTCCAGTGTCCGAGCCACGTCGAGCTCGAACGGCCCGACCCGGGTGCGTCGCAGCGCCGTGAGGTGCCCGCCCACCCCGAGCGCCGTGCCGAGATCACGCGCGAGCGCGCGCACGTAGGTGCCCGACGAGCACTCGACCGCGACGTCGACGTCGAGCAGTTCAGCCGTGGGCCGGGCGAACCCGCGGGCGCGCGAACGCGTGCACGGTCACCGGCCGGGCGGGCAGCTCCACCTGCTCGCCGGCGCGTACCCGGTCGTAGGCCCGCCGGCCGTCGACCTTGATCGCCGAGACCGCGCTCGGCACCTGCTCGATGTCTCCGGTGAGTCGCACCATCGCGGCGCTCGACCGTCGCCGGATCGAGGCCGGCGGCGGAGGCGCCGCCGATCACGTCGCCTTCGGCGTCGTCGGTGACGGTCGCCTGCCCGAGCCGGATCGTCGCGGTGTAGGCCTTGTCGGTGAGCACCAGGTGGTGCAGCAGTCGGGTCGCCGGCGTCGACGCCGACGACCAGCACCCCGGTCGCCATCGGGTCGAGCGTGCCGGCATGCCCGACCCGCCGGGTGCGGGCGAGCTTGCGCAGGCGGGCCACGACGTCGTGCGAGGTCCAGCCGGCCGGCTTGTCGACGACGACGAGACCGGCGCGGACATCGGACACGGACCCAGCCTAGAGTTCAGCTGCCGTAGATCCTGCGCATCTCCTTGGCGAACATCCGCCTGCCGAGCAGCCGCCACGCCACCCGGGCCGGCACCGGCATCGTGTGCAGGAACTCCTTGCGTTCGGCCGGCGACAGGCCGTCCAGGATCCAGCCGAGCTGGATCAGCAAGCGATCCTTGGGGATGGACGCGCGGCCGCGCTCGCCCAGTTCCGCCCATTCCGCGACCGTCAGGTGCTCTTCGACGAGCGGCAGGAGGTAGCGCTCCTCGTCGGCCATGTGCTCGCGGATCGCGTCGTTCAGCTCGCCGATCGTCGCCGCCAGAGCGTCGCGCTGCGCCGCGCTCGCGTCCGTCCGGAACGCCTCGACCTGGGTGTTGCCGCGAGTGAGCAGCGCGTCGACGCGTTCGTGTTGTTCCTCGGCGCGCAGCACGAAGCCGCGGTCGGCGTCCACGCGCGACAGCAGCGTCGGCCACAACAGCTCGTCCTCGTTGGTGTGATGGTGGTGCAAGGCGGTCGCCACCTCGGTGTAGCTGTCGGCGAGGACCTCGGCGCGGGCGTGGTCACCGGGGCTGACCGCCGCGACCAGGGCGGGCAGGTCCCCGAAGATGCGGCGGAACACGTTGTGCACGACGACCATCTCTCGGGTGTCCGGACGCGGCCGGGCGGTGGTCGCAACGGTGCTGGTCATGGATTGCTCCTCGGTGTCGTGGACCGGACGCTTGGCCGATCCGATTGCGCGAAGCCTCGCGCGGCGCACTTGGAACGGACTTGCGGCCGACTTATGGCGCCCTATGCTGCGGCGGATGGATGCAGGACGGGGCGGGGGTCCGGCGCGCCGGGTGCGCCTGCTCGGCCCGCTCGAAGTGACCGTCGACGCGACGGTCGTCGACCTCGGCGGCCCACGGCAGCGTTCGGTCCTCGCGTTGCTGTTGGTGGCACACGGCGAGGTCGTCTCGGTCGACCGGCTCATCGACGACCTGTGGCGCGGCGAGCCGCCGACCCGGGCCACCGGGGCGCTGCAGGCCTACGTCTCCAACCTGCGGCGCATCCTCGAACCGGATCGCGCGCCGCGCACCCCGAGCCAGGTGCTGGTGAGCGCGGCGCCGGGCTACGCCGTCCGGTTCGCCGTCGACGAGGTCGACGCGTGGGACTTCGACCGGCAGATCCGGGCGGCCGCCGAGCTGTCGCAGCCGCGCGACCAAGTCGCCGCGCTCGAAGCGGGGCTGTCCGGGTGGCGTGGACCCGCGCTGGCCGAATTCGCGGCGGAGAGCTGGGCGCAGGCCGAAGCGGCCCGGCTGGAGGAGTTGCGCCTCGGCGCGCGGGAACGCCTCGTCGAGGCGCAGTTGCGCGCAGGCGCGGTCGGTGAGGCGGTGATTGCGGCGCAGACGCTCATCCGCGACCGGCCGCTGCGCGAGGAGGGGTGGCGACTCCTGGCTGTGGGCCAGTACACGCTGGGCCGACAGGGTGAGGCGCTCGCCAGCTTGCGCCAGGCGCGCACCGTGCTCGCCGAGGAGCTCGGCATCGATCCCGGGCCGCGGCTGGCCGAACTGGAGCAGAACGTACTCGCACAGCGCGTCGAGCTGGTGACGCCTCCCGTCGTTCCCTCCGCCGACCGCACCCTCCCGGCGGCGCCCGCCGCCGCGTTCGTCGGCCGCGACGCGGAGCTGGCGGCGCTGCTCGGCGCCGCGCGCCGCGCCACGTCCGGCACCCCGGCGCTGGCGTTGATCGCCGGCGAGGCCGGCGGTGGGAAGTCGGCGCTGCTCGGCCGGCTGCGACAGGAGTTGCTCGGCGCGGGCTGGCGGGTGGTGGTTGGCCGCTGCCCGGAGTCGGCGGGCTGGCCGCCCGCCTGGGCGTGGACACAGGCGCTGCAGGAACTCGCCACGCACGCCGATCCGGGGCCGTTGCGGGCACAGGTCGAGCCGTTGCTGAGCGTCGACACCGCAAGCACCGGCGCCGACGCGCTCGAGAGCCGATTGCGCCTGCACCGCGGCGTGGGTGCGTGGCTGGCCGCGTATCCGCAGCCGCCGCTGGCCGTCCTGCTCGACGATCTGCACCTTTCGGATGCCGAAACGCGCGCCTTGCTTGCGAGCCTCGTGGATCACCGCGGCTACGGGCCGGTGCTGTTCGCGCTCGCTTACCGCCCGAACGCGCCCAGCCTGGACGACTTGTTGGGTGCGCTGGCACGGCACGGGCCTACCCGGGTGCGGCTCGACGGCCTCGACCGTGACGAGATCGCCGCGGTGATCGGTGGGATCCTCGGAGCGCCACCCGAGGGCGCGGTCGTCGACGCGCTCACCGAACGCACCGACGGCAATCCCTTCTACGTCATCGAGAGCGCGCGGCTCCTCGCCAGCGAGGGTCACCTGGTTGCCACGTCCCAGGTGCCCGAAGGGGTCGCCGACGTCCTGCGCCGCCGCTTCGCGCGACTACCCGAGGAAACCGTGTCGACGCTGCGGCTCGCGGCCGTGATCGGCCGCGACGTCGACGCCGAACTCCTGATCGCGTCGGCCGAGCTCGACGAGGAGGCCGTGCTGGACGCGCTCGAAGCGGGGGTGATCAGTGGCCTGCTGGTGGAACCCACGCCGGGCACCGTGCGCTTCTCGCACCTGCTCGTGCGCGAAACGCTCTACGCCGGCGTCCCAGCGTTGCGCCGCCGGCGCTGGCACGCGCGAGTCGCCGAGGCGGTGGCCGAGCTGTATCCGGCCGACCTCACCGCACTCGCGCACCACACGGCGCAGGCCGCGACCCCGACGAACGGGGCGACGGCCGCCGCCCTCTCGGTGCGGGCCGCACAGCTCGCCGAGTCACGCTATGCGTACGACACGGCGGCGCAGCTGTATCGGCAGGCGCTGCGCTGCCTCGAACTGACCCCGGCGCCGGACGCCGCGGCCCGCGTCGCGGTGCTGTGCGGGCAGATGCGCGCGGTGCTGCACGCCGGCGGCACCAACGCCGCACGCGCCGTGCTGGCTGCCGCCATCGAGGCCGCCGAGACGACGCACGACGACGACCTGCTGGTCGACGTCCTCACCGCCTGGAACGTCCCGACGCCGTGGACCAACCGGCCGTACGGCATCGTCGACCAAGCCCGGGTATCGCTGCTCGACCGGTTGCTACGCGCCGCTGACCTCGACCCGGCGCGACGCGCCGGGCTGCTGTGCTCGTTCGTGCGTGAGACCAGCTTCAGCGGCGACCCGCGCACCGAGCCGGCGGGCCGCGAGGCGCTCCGGATCGCCCATACCGTAGGCGATCCGGAACTCGTCGCGCTGGCGCTCGTCGCGCAGGCGGAGTTCTATCTGGCAGACGTGACCCCACACGACTGGGACCGGGTGGTCACCGAGCTGGGCGAGGTCGCGGAGCGGCACCGGCTCGTCGTTTTCGAATTGCTGGCGCACGTGTTGCAGGTGCGGTCGGCCTGCGTGCGCCTCGACCTCGACGCGGCGCACCGCCACCACGTCGTCGCGGCGAGAATGGCCCGCACGTACCAGCTGCGCCAGGCGATCGTCGTCACCACCGCGATCGCGGCGATGCTCGCCCACCTCGGCGGCGACCTGGACGCCGCCGAGGAACGGTACCGCGAGGCGCATACCCTGCAGGTGCGCGCCGACGCGGTCGACGCCGACGAGCAGCTCGTGTTCGCACTCATCACGGTGCGATACACGCAGGGCCGGCTCGGCGAGCTGGTGGATCAGCTGCAGCATCTCTACGCGTCCCGGGTGCCGGCCGCGGGCGACGCACTCGCGCTCGCGCTGATCGAGTTGGGTCGGCGGGCCGAGGCGGTCGAGGTGCTCACGCGGCCGCGAGCCCCGATCGCGGTCGACTTCCTGTGGCTCATCTTCATGACGATCCGCGGGCTGGCGGTCGCCGAGGTGGGCGACGCCGCCACCGCGGCGGGCGTCTACGCCGAGCTCCTCCCCTACGCCGGGCAGGTCGCCGGCGGCGGGACCAGCGGCTTCGTGCTCACCCCGGTCGCGCGGGCACTCGGGCGGCTGGCACATGCGCTCGGCCGTACCGATGATGCACGCGGGCATTTCGAGCAGGCCCGGGCGGTGGCGCGGCGATGCGGCTCGGCACCCTGGCTCGCCCAGGTGGACGCCGACGTCGCACGGTTGGCCTGACGGTCAGACGCCGGTGACCGCCCAGCGGCCGCCGCGGGTCCGCACGAGCATGCCGATCAGCCGCACCACGACGAACGCCGTCAGCCCGGCCCACACCCCGCCGAGACCCCAGTGCCATGCGAGGGTCGCGAGGTTGATCGGGAAGAACGCGCCGACTGCGGCGATCACCGTGATGGTGCGCAGGAACGCGACGTCACCGGCGCCGATCAATACGCCGTCGAGGGCGAACACGACGCCGGCGGCCGGGAGCATCCCGACGAACCACGGCCACAGCACGTGCACCTGGTCGATGACGTCGTGCGACGACGTGAACAGCCTGCGGAATCGAGAACCAGCCGGCCGCATAGACGACGGCGAAGGCGCAGCCGGCCCACAGTCCCCAGCGCGCCACCTGCCAGGCCAGTGCGCGGGCCGTGCCGGCGGCCGAGGCGCCGAGCGCGGCGCCGACGAGCGACTGCGCCGCGATGGCGAAGGAGTCGAGCAACAGCGCGGTGAACTCCCACAGCTGCAGGCCGATCTGGTGTGCAGCGATCTGCGCGGTCCCCATCCGCGCGGCGACCGCGGCGGCGGTGAGGAAGGCCACCTGGAACGCCGCGCGACCGCACGATGAGATCGCGGCCGACCACCAGTTGCGCGCGCATCACCGCCGGCCGTGGCCGGCGCGCGGTGGCTGGCGCGCCGCAGCGCGCGCACGAACAGCGCAGCGCCGATCGCCTGCGCGCCGACGTTGGCGTAGGCCGAGCCCACCAGGCCGAGCCCGAGCGGGTAGACGAGGATCGGCGAGGCGGCCGCGGAGATCGCGTTGGCAACGACGACGATGACGACGGGTTCGCGGGTGCGTTGGACACCGCGCATCCAGCCGTTGCCGGCGAGCACGATCAGCACACCGGGCATGCCGATCACGGCGATGCGGAACCAGTCCTCGGCGGCGTGCTGCGTCGCGTTGGTGCCGCCGGCCAGCAATCTCGTCAACGGCCCCGCGAACACCTCGCCGAGCACCACCACGGCGAGGCCGATGACCCCGGCGAGCCAGGACGCCTGGACCCCCTCGTCGACGGCATCGGCGTAGCGGCCGGCGCCGAACCAGCGCGCCGAGCGCGACGTGGTGCCGTACTCGACGAACGCGCCGACGATCACGAGCAGCGCCATCAGCGCCGCTCCCGACGCCCAGCCCGCTCAGCGCCACCGGACCCAGGTGGCCGACGACGGCGGTGTCGACGAGCAGATAGAGGGGTTCGGCGGCGAGCACGAGGAACGCCGACACGCTCAGCGCGAGCAGCCGGCGCGTGCCCGGGTACTCGGCGGGCTCCGGGCTCACCGGATCTCCCTTCGTCGATGAGCCGGCCCCCGCCAGGTTGAGTGGCGGCCTAAACGGTTCAGTGGCGACTCCCTACATGCCACTGAACGCAGGAAGTCGCCACTCAACCTGGGGAGTCGCCACTCGACGGCGCGGCGGGCCGCTATAGGTCGTCCTCCGCGACCCGTGGCTTGCGGTACGGGTCCGCTTCGCCGGCCGGTTTCGCGTCGCGCCGGACCGCCTCGACCTGCGCGTCGGCCGCCGCGGCCACCGCGAGCAGCTCGTCGATGTGCTGGGCGGACTCGGGCAGGGCGTCGAGGATGAACGTGAGCGTCGGGGTGAAACGCACCCCGGTCTGGCGACCAACCTCGCTGCGCAGCACACCCTTGGCCGATTCCAGGGCCACCGCCGACGCCGCCGCGCTCCTCGTCCGAGCCGAACACCGTGTAGAAGATCGTGGCGTCGTGCAGGTCGCCGGTGACCCGTACGTCGGTGATGGTCACCATGCCGAGTCGTGGGTCCTTGACATGCATCTCGATCCCGGTGGCCACGATCTGCTTGATGCGCCCGGCCAGGCGCCGGGCTCGTCCCGCGTCGACCATCCTGCGTTCTCCTTCTGCTTCGCTAATCCAGGTCTTCGTCGTCGAGCACGCGGTTGCGGGCCGACAGCAACTCGACCTCGGGCCGGGCCGCGATCAACCGCTCGCAGCGCGCCAGCACCTCGACCACGTGCGCCCGCTCGCCGGACACCAGCGCGACCGAGACCTCGGCCCGCCGGTGCAGGTCGTGATGGCCGGTCTCGGCTGCGGAGACCGAAAACTTCCGGTTGCAGCTCCGCGACGATCGGGCGCACCACGGACCGCTTCTCCTTCAGCGAGTGGACATCGCCGAGCAGGAGGTCCGCCTGCAGGCAGCCCACAACGCAGCCCACAGCAGACCTCCTACCCGGAAACGACGACGACGGACGGACGCGGGATCAGACACGCGGCTTCTCCCGCAGCTCGAACGTCTCGATGACGTCGTCGATCTTGATGTCGTTGAACGACCCGAGCCCGATACCGCACTCGAAACCGTCGCGGACCTCGGTGGCGTCGTCCTTGAACCGCTTCAGCGACTCGACGGTGAGGTTGTCGGCGACCACCACGCCGTCGCGGACCAGGCGGGCCTTGCAGTTGCGGCGGATGGTGCCGGTGCGCACCAGCGAGCCGGCGATGTTGCCGATCCGCGGGACGCGGAACACCTCGCGCACCTCGGCGGTGCCGAGCTGCACCTCCTCGAACTCCGGCTTGAGCATGCCCTTGAGCGCCGCCTCGATCTCGTCGATCGCCTGGTAGATGACGGTGTAGTACCGGACATCCACGCCCTCGCGCTCGGCCGCCTCACGCGCCTTGCCCTCGGGCCGGACGTTGAAGCCGATGACGACGGCATCCGAGGCGATCGCGAGGTTGATGTCGTTCTCGGTGATCGCACCGACGCCGCGGCCGATGACGCGCAGCGAGACCTCCTCCTTGTCCTCGCCGATGTCGATGTTGACCAGGGCGTCCTCGAGCGCCTCTACCGAACCCGAGACATCGCCCTTGATGATCAGGTTGAGCTGCTCGACCTCGCCGGCGGCGAGCGCCTTGTCCAGGTCGTCCAGCGAGACCCGACGCCGCCCGGCGGCGAGCTGCGCGTTGCGCTCGCGGGCCTCGCGGCGATCGGCGATCTGGCGCGCGATGCGGTCCTCCTCGACGACGAGGAACGAGTCGCCCGCGCCGGGCACCGAGGTCAGACCCAGGACCTGCACCGGTCGCGACGGACCGGCGGTGTCGAGGTTGTCGCCGTTCTCGTCGAGCATCGCCCGCACCCGCCCGTAGGCGTCGCTCGCGACGACCGAGTCGCCGATATGCAGCGTGCCGCGCTGCACGAGCAGCGTGGCCACCGGGCCGCGGCCGCGGTCGAGGCGGGCCTCGATCACGATGCCCTGCGCGTCCTGGTCGGGGTTGGCCCGCAGGTCGAGCGAGGCATCGGCGGTCAGCAGGACCGCCTCGAGCAGCTCGTCGATGTTCTGGTTCGAGCGCGCGGAGACGTCGATGAACATCGTGTCGCCGCCGTACTCCTCGGCGACCAGGCCGTACTCGGTGAGCTGCTGGCGCACCTTCGCCGGGTTGGCATCCTCCTTGTCGATCTTGTTCACCGCCACCACGATCGGGCACGTCCGCGGCCTGGGCGTGGTTGAGCGCCTCGATGGTCTGCGGCATCACGCCGTCGTCGGCGGCCACGACGAGCACGACGATGTCGGTCGTGGCCGCGCCGCGGGCACGCATGGCGGTGAACGCCTCGTGACCGGGGGTGTCGATGAAGGTGATCGGGCGGTCGTTGCCCTCGTGCTCGACATGCACCTGGTAGGCACCGATGTGCTGGGTGATCCCGCCGGCCTCGTCGCCGATGACGTTGGTCTTGCGGATCGCGTCCAGCAGCCGGGTCTTGCCGTGATCGACGTGACCCATGACCGTCACGACCGGCGGCCGGGCGATGAGATCGTCCTCGGCGCCCTCGTCGGTGCCGAAGGTGAGGTCGAAGGACTCGAGCAGCTCGCGGTCCTCGTCCTCCGGGCTGACCACCTGGATCGCGTAGTTCAGCTCGGCGCCGAGCAGTTGCAGCGTGTCCTCGTTCACCGACTGGGTCGCGGTGACCATCTCGCCGAGGTGGAACATCACCTGGACCAGCGATGCCGGGTTGGCGTCGATCTTGTCGGCGAAGTCGGACAGCGACGCACCGCGCGGCAGCCGCAGGACCTCGCCGTTGCCGCGCGGGACCTGCACGCCACCGATGCGACGGCGCGGACATGTTGTCGAATTCGGACGCCGCTGCTTCTTGCTCTTGCGGCCCTTGCTCGCCGGCCCACCGCGCTCGGCCGAACGCGCCAGCCGTGCCGGCGCCGCGCCCGCGCCACCGCCACCAGGACGGCCACCGCCGGGACCGCTGCGGTACGGAAGCCACCCGGGCCGCCGGAACCGCCGCCAGGTCCGCCACCAGGCCCGCCGCCAGGCCCGCCACCAGGCCCGCCACCAGGGCCGCCGCGGTAGCCCGCCGCCGCCGGAGCGCCCGCCAGGACCGCCCGGCCGGGTGCCCGGGACCGCCCGGGCGCGCACCCGGCCACCCGGGCCGCCACCGGGCCGGCCGGCACGGGCCGGCATCATCCCGGGGTTCGGTCGCGGCGGCATCATGCCCGGGTTCGGCCGGCGGGCCGCCAGGACGTGCCGGAGCCCGCGCGCCGGCGGGCCCGGCTGGCGCGGCGCCGCGGGCCGTGGTGCGGGTGCGCTGCCGCCGACACCGAACGGGTTGTTGCCGACCTTCGGCGGACGCGGGCCGGGCACGCCGGGGCGTGGGCCCGGAGCCGCCGGGCGCGGGCCGGGAGTGCCGGCCGCGCCGGGCCAGGGCGTGGTGCCGCCGGGCGGCGCAGTCTGCGGCTCGGCCGGCGCCGCCGGTGCGGTGGCCGCGGCCGGGATGCTGTCGGGCGCGGGCGGTTCGGCGACCGGGGCGACCGGGGCGACCGGGGGGCGGCGGCAGGTGCCGGGCCGACCGTCGGTGCCATCGTCGGCGCGACGGTCGCCTCGACCGGCACCGGTGGCGTCGGCGCAGCCTGGGCGGCTGCCTTCTTGGCCGGCGGCCGGGCGTCCGGGAACGCCTCACGGAGTCGCCGGGCGACCGGGGCCTCGACGGTGGACGAGGCGGTCTTGACGAACTCGCCCATCTCGGTGAGCTTCTCGATAACTTCCTTGCTGGTGACTCCGATCTCTTTGCGAGAGCGGATACGCGGGTCTTGCCTGTCACGTGACTCCTTCGGTGGACCGGCGGCATTCCCGCCGGCCCCGTTAGACGGTGGACGTTCTCATCGCTGGCGCTTCATCGAGTGCCCATTCAGCTCTCCTGCGGGTGTTCCGCTGGTGGTGTCGACTACGAACAGTGTGCTTGCCGTCCTGCGGTGAGAGGTACTCGGACACCGGCGCCGGGTCCAGCGGCCCGGGCATTCGAAGCGCCCGGGCGAAGGCGCGACGCCGCTGCGCGAGTCGGCACACTGCGGGTCGCGGTGCAACCAGGCACCCCGACCGGGCAGTCGCCGACGCGGATCGGGCACGACCGACGAGGTCGCGTCCGGTGCCACGACGACCCGGAGCAGTTCGGCGGCCGAGGCACGTTGCCGGCATCCGATGCACGTTCGGATCGGGAGCTGGATGGTCACCATGCCCCAGATCTTGGCGTGCCGGACGCCGTCGACGAGCGGACGGCCGTCGGCCAGCTTACTCCTCGGGGCCGGTGTCGGCCGACTCCCCCGCACGCACCGGCTCGGCACCCTCGGCGTCGCTGTGGATGTCGATCCGCTAGCCGGTCAAACGGGCCGCGAGCCGGGCGTTCTGCCCCTCTCGGCCGATCGCCAGGGACAGCTGGAAATCGGGCACGACCACCCGGACCGCCGACGCCGCGACGTCGACGACCTCGCTGGACAGCGCGTGCGCGGGCGACAGCGCGTTGCCGACGTAGGTGGCCGGATCCTCGGCCCAGTCGATGATGTCGATCTTCTCGCCGTGCAGTTCGGCCACGACGTTGCGGACCCGCTGGCCCATCGGCCCGATGCACGCCCCCTTGGCGTTGAGCCCGGCCACCCTGCTGCGGACCGCGATCTTGGTCCGGTGGCCGGCCTCGCGGGCGACGGCGACGATCTCGACGCTGCCGTCGGCGATCTCGGGCACCTCCAGCGCGAAGAGCCGCTTGACGAGGTTGGGGTGGGTACGGCTGACGGTCACCTGCGGGCCGCGCGGGCCGCGGGTGACCCCGACGACGTAGCACTTCACCCGGATGCCGTGGGTGTACTCCTCCCCGGGCACCTGCTCTGGCGGCGGCAGGATCGCCTCGATCTTGCCGATGTCGATCACCACCAGGCCGCGGGCGGCGGCCTGCGCGTCGGCCTGCACGACGCCGGTGACGATGTCGCCTTCCCGGCCGGAGTACTCGCCGAAGGTGATGTCGTGCTCGGCGTCGCGCAGCCGCTGCAGGATCACCTGGCGCGCGGTCATCGCCGCCACCCGGCCGAAGTCGGTCGGGGTGTCGTCGTACTCCTCGACGATCACGCCGCTCTCGTCGAGGTCCTGAGCCCAGACGACCACCTCGCCGGTCTTGCGGTCGATCACCACCCGGGCATGTGGCATCGAGTGGGCGGTGTGCTTGTAGGCGCTCAGCAGCGCGGTCTCGAGCGCCTCGATCAGGTGTCGAAGGAGATCTCCTTCTCCCGCTCGATGCTGCGCAGGGCTGCCATGTCGACGGATACCACGATCAGCTCTCCTCGCTGTCGGGGTCGGGGTCGGGGTCGGGGTCGGGGTCGGGGCGATTGAACTCCACCTGGACGCGGCCGCGACCCACCCGGCTCCATGGTTCGCGGCGCTCGGCACCGTCGACGTCGAGACGCACGCCGGCGTCGTCGGCGCCCAGCACCCGGCCGGTGACCGACGTGGCGCCCAGCTCGGCGCGCACGAGCCGCCCGGTAGCCCGCCGCCAATGCCGTGGCTCGGTGAGCGGACGGTCGACCCCCGGGGAACTCACCTCGAGCACGTACGCGCCGCGCAGCAGTCGGTCGGCCTCGGCGTCCGCGTCGAGGGACTCGGACACCGAACGGCTGATGTCGGCCACGGCGTCGAGGTCCACCCCGCCGTCGGCGTCGACGATCACCCGGACCATGCTGCGCCGTCCCGCCGATGACACCGTGACATCCTCGAGGTCGTAGCCCGCCTCGGCGACGACCGGATCCAGCAGCGCCAGCAGATGGTCTCGGGCGCTGCCGGCGAACCGGCCGGCGGACGTGGCGCCGGATGTCGCGGGCGGCATGATCGACTCCTGTCCGTCCGGCGTGTAGTTGTGCCGAAACAGCGTATCCGCTCTGCCAAACTTGGCCGCGATGGACAGCTCCGGTCAGGCAGCCGCACCCGGGCCCTCCCGGCGCTGGTTCCTGGCCGGCGGGGCGGCCGTGCTGCTCGGCGCCGGGGTCGGCGTCGCCGTCGAGCTCCTCACCCACGGCAGCCCGGCCCCCGAACAACCGCACCCGCCCCAAGTGCTGCTGGACGCGGTCGCCGCGGAGCAGTCGCTGCTCGCCGACCTCGACGCCACCACCGGCGGGACCGCAGGCGTGCGAGCGGTGATCGTGCAGGTGCGCGCGGACCACGCGGCGCACCTCGCGGCCCTGCGCGGCTTGGTGGACAGTTATGGCGTCGCGGCCGGCGCCACAGCGAGCCCGCGCCCGTCGCCAGCTCGCGGCTCGCCGCGCACCCGCACCGCGCTCCGGGCCGCGGAGATCCGGGCGTCGGCGGCCGCGGCTCGGCGGGCCGCCGCCCTGTCCGGCTCGCGCGCAACCCTGTTCGCCAGCATCGCGGCCTGCGAGGCCACCCACGCGGAGCTGTTCGGGTGAGCCGCGAACCGCTCGAGGCCGCGGTGAGCGCCGCCTGGCAGGCGGCGCTCGCGGCCGAACAGCAGGCCGTGTTCGGGTACGGGGTGCTCGGCGTGCACCTGTCCGGTAACGAGCGCGACCTGGCGCTGCAGTGCCAGCAGGCCCACGCGCGACTGAGCGACGCGACCGAGCTCGCGATCCGCACCGCCGGCCTCGACCCGGTGGCCGGACTGGCCGACTACCCCGCGCTCTACCCGGTAAGCGACGCCGGTGCCGCGCGCCGCCTGGCGGTCCGGCTGGAGGACGACTGCGCGCTCGCATGGCGGGTGCTGTACCTGCGCGCGGCCTCGACCACCGTGTCGAACGCGCGCGCTCTACGCCCTGGCGCGCAAGCCGCGTTGACCGCGAGCGCTGTGCGCGCGACGCGATGGCGCGCGATCGAGTCGCCGCGGCGGGCGACGGACCCGTTCCCCGGAATCTGAACGATCAGTCCTCGCGCAGGCGCGCGTGGAGGTGCTCGTCGTGCCAGATGCCGTCGGCGTATCGGTGTGACTGTCGCAGCGTGCCCTCCAGCGCGAACCGGGCGGCGGTCGCGACCCGGCACGAGGCCGCGTTCTCGACGGCGTGGAACAACTCCAGGCGCCGCACCCCGAACGTCTCGAACAGGTAAGTGCTCGCGGCCTCGACCGCCGCGCGGGCAACGCCGCAGCCACGGGCCGCCGGCAGCACGAAGTAGCCGATCTCGGCGGCGCCCTGGTCACGGTCGATCCGATGCACGGACACCGAGCCGAGCAACGCAGCGGACGGATCGGCCACCGCCCAGGAGGCGTGTGTCGCGTCGGACCAGTCGTTGCGGTCGGCCCACCAGGCTGCGACGTCGCCGTCATCCGGGCCGGGATTCCACCGCGCGATACCCGGATCGGCGAAGGCCGCCCGCAGCGGGTCGGTGTCGGCGGCGGTGAACGCGCGCAGCACGATCGACGGCGTCACGACCTCTTCCAGCACGCGCCAAGTCGACCACACCGCCGCCGAGGTTCTAGTACCTACGGTTAGTTGCGGCTTCAACCAGGCCCGGCAGAGCCTTGCTGCATGCCAGTGCCCACCGCGATCCGAGTCGCCGGCGCCGCAGTTACGGCCGAGCGGCGCGCGTTCGCGGTGTCCACCACGCTGGGCGTCGTCGGGGTCGCGCTCGAGCTGGCCCGCCCGTGGCCACTCGCCCTGGCCGTCGACCATGCATTCGCCGGGCGGCCGCTGTTCGGCCTTGCCCCGGGCGCGGTGCTGGTGCTGGCCGGCCTCGCGGTCGTCGTGCTCAGCGCGTTCGCGGGTCTCGTCGACATGCACGCCGAACTCGCCGCCGAACGAGGGGCCGAACGCATCGGCGCCCGGCTGCGGCAGCAGGTGTTCGACCGTTCGATGGCGCTGTCACTGCGCTGGCACGACCGGATGCGTTCCGGCGAGCTGATCTCGCGGCTCACCACCGACGTCGGCCGGGTGCTCGACGCGGTCGTCGCGCTGGCGGCAATGCTGGTACCCGACACCGTCCGGCTCGTGCTGATGCTGGCGATCCTGATGGCGATCAACTCCGCGCTGGGTCTGGTCGCGCTGGCCGTCGTGCCGGTGCTGGCCGGGTTCGCGGTGCGACAGCGGCGCCGGGTGCGCCGGGTCCAGCAGGACGCCCGCGCGGAGGCGGGCCGGTTCGCGGCCACCGCCGCCGATCTTGTGCGCAACGTCCGGGCGGTGCAGGCGTTCGGGCGCTCCTCCCGGGCCGGCGCCACGTTCGGGGCCTGCAGCGCGGCACTGCGCGAGGCGAATCTGCGTGCGGTCGACGCCGAGGCGCGCTGGACGCCGGTGGCCGACGTCGTCCTCGCCTGCGGCTCGGGGTTGGTGCTGATCGTCGGCGGCCGCGAGGTGCTCGCCGGCCGCCTGGGCACCGGTGACCTGCTCGTCGTGATGAGTTACCTGGCCGGGCTGTACTCCCCGGTGCGCGGCCTGAGCCGGCTCTCCGGCGTGCTGGCGAAGTCCGCAGCGAGCGCTGCCCGCATCGACGACGTGCTGTCCCATACCGACGAGGTGCCGGAGCCGGCGCACCCGCTGCGCGCGCCCGCGGTGCGTCAGGGCGTGCGCTTCGAACGGGTCTATTTTGGTTATCGAAACAACCGGCCGGTGCTTGCCGGACTCGACCTCGACCTGCCCGCCGGCACCACCACCTGCCTGCTCGGCCGCAGCGGCGCGGGCAAGAGCACGCTGCTGCACCTGTTGTTGCGCCTCTACGACGTCGATGGCGGGGCCGTGACGATCGACGGCCTCGACGTGCGCTCCCTGCAGCTGCAGAGCCTGCGCTCGCGCATCGCTTTCGTCCCGCAGGATCCCTGGCTGCTGGACGCGACGATCGCCGAGAACATCGCTTTCGGCGCACCCCGGGCCGCGCGGCACCGGGTGCTGGAGGCCGGCCGCGCGGCACTGGTCGAAGAGTTCGTCGACCGCCTGCCCTACGGGTACGACACCGTCGTCGGCGAGGGCGGCGCCCGGCTCTCGGGCGGCCAGCGGCGCCGGATCGCGCTGGCCCGCGCCGTGGTGTCCGACGCCCCGATCGTGCTGCTCGACGAGCCGACCGCCTCCCTCGACCACGAGTCGGCGGCGGCGGTGACCGATGCCATCCGCTGGTGCACCGCCGGACGCACCGTCCTGCTCGTCACCCATGACCTCGGCCTGGCCGAGCTTGCCGATGCTGTGGTGGTCCTCGACCAGCACGCCGCCGGTGCGCCCGACTTGGTCGGCGCAACCACCAGCCGTCGAGAGGAGGTGTAGCCATGACCACCACCCGCGTCCAGGGCCCCGTGTCGCACCATGGCCGGAGCCGGTCCCGCAGCCGCAGCCGCAGCCGCTCGCGCAGCCGCGACTGACGCTCGTCGCGCCCGCCGCCGCCGGATCGTCCGCCGGCGGCGGGCCACCGTCTCCACAAATTTCGACTTCCGTAAGGAGTGCGATGTCCACCGTGAGTGCAGCGCTGGTCGACACCGATCCGGTCGACGGCAAGCCGATCAGCGGCTACCGCGAGGGCGAGGTGCTGCCCGACGGCAGCTGGGCCTGGGAACGGCTCGGCATAGGGCACCGCTGTGAGACCTGGCTCGCCTGGTCGCCGACGCTCTGGGCGCCGGCGGTGGTGAAGTTCGCGCGCCCGCACCAGCGCGACCACCCCCGCGCACGGCGCACGCTGGGGCGCGAGGTCGCCGCCCTCGCCGGCAACCCGCACCCCGCGCTACCCCGCCTCTATGTCGACGGCAGCGCCGCGGACCTCCCGCACCTGGCGCTCGAGTACGTCGACGGCTGCGCGCTCGACGACGAGGTCGACGACCACGGCAGGCTGGCGCCACTGGACGCGGCGATGCTCGGCTGGCAGCTGATCGCCGCCCTTCGCGCGGTGCACGCGCGTGGCTGGGCGCACGTCGACATCAAGCCGCCCAACGTCATGCTGCGCGACGCGCGCCCGGTGCTGATCGACTTCGGCTCGGCCCGCGAGATCGGCGCGCCGCAGCCGCCGGGCAAGCTCATCGGCAGTCCCGGCTACGCCGCGCCCGAGCTCGAGGCCGGCGCCCCGATCCACCCCGCGATGGACCTCTTCGGCATCGGCGTCACGCTCTACGAGGCCATGGCCGACGACTGGTGCTTCGACCCGGACCTGCCGGCCGCCGACCGGCCGCAGCCCCGCCCGCTGCCCGACTCACCGACCGGCGAGCTCGTCAGGTGCCTGCTCGACCCCGAACCGGCGGCGCGCCCGGACCTGGACACCGCCCTGGCGCGCTTCGGCGCGATCGCCGCGGCGTCCGGTCAGCCGCCCTGGCCGGCCTGGATCACAGCGCGCTCGGCTCCGGCTCCTGGCTGAACTGCGCGCGGTACAGGGCCTCGTACGCGCCGCCGTGTTCGAGCAACCGCTCGTGCGTGCCTTGCTCGACGATGCGGCCGTCGGTCATCACCAGGATCAGGTCGGCGTCGCGGATCGTCGAGAGTCGGTGCGCGATCACGAAGCTGGTCCGGTTCGCCCGCAGCGCCGCCATCGCGTGCTGCACCAGCAGCTCGGTGCGCGTGTCGACCGCGCTGGTGGCCTCGTCGAGGATCAGCAGCGCCGGCTGCGCGATGAACGCCCGGGCGATGGTGACCAGCTGCTTCTGCCCGGCGGATAGGTTGCTGGACTCGTCGTCGAGCACGGTGTCGTAGCCATCGGGCAGTGACTGCACGAAGCGGTCGACATAGCTGGCCCGGGCGGCGCCGAGGATCTCGTCCTCGCTGGCCCCCGGCCGGCCATAGGCGATGTTGTCGCGGATGGTGCCGCCGAACAGCCAGGTGTCCTGCAACACCATGCCGATCTCGCGGCGCAGGTCGTCGCGGGTCATGGTGGCGATGTCGACGCCGTCGAGGGTGATGCGGCCGGAATCGAGCTCGTAGAACCGCATGATGAGGTTCACCAACGTGGTCTTGCCGGCGCCGGTCGGCCCGACGATCGCCACGGTGTGGCCCGGCTCGGCCACCAGCGAGACGTGGTCGATGAGCGGCGTGTCGGGCTGGTAGCGGAACGAGACGTCCTCGAACGCCACCCGGCCGTGCCGCTGTGTCGGTCGGGCCGGTTCGGCCGGATCCGCCGACTGCTCGTCGGCGTCGAGCAGGTCGAAGACCCGCTCGGCCGACGCGACGCCGGACTGCAGCAGGTTCGCCATCGACGCCACCTGCGTGAGCGGCTGGGTGAACTGCCGCGAGTACTGGATGAACGCCTGCACCTCGCCCAGGCTCAGCGCACCCGTCGCGACCCGCAACCCGCCGACCACTGCGACGGCGACGTAGTTCAGGTTCCCGACGAACATCATCGACGGCATGATCAGCCCGGAGATGAACTGCGCCTTGTAGCTCGCGCGGTACATCGCCTCGTTGTGCTCGGCGAAGCCCGCTTCCACCTCCTGCTGACGGCCGAACACCTTGACCAGCTCGTGGCCGGTGAACGCCTCTTCGATGTGCGCATTCAGCTGGCCGGTGGTCTTCCACTGCGTGATGAAGTGCCCCTGCGAGCGTTTCGCTATGGCCCGGGTGACGAAAATCGAAATCGGGATCGTGACGAGCGCGATCAGCGCGAGCAAGGGCGAAATCACGAACATCATCGTCACGACGCCGATCACGGTGAGCAGCGAGGTGAGTAGCTGGCTCATCGTCTGCGACAGCGTCTGGGAGATGTTGTCGATGTCGTTGCTGACCCGGCTGAGCACCTCGCCTCGCGGTTGCCGGTCGAAGTAGGGCAGCGGCAGCCGGTTGAGCTTGTCTGCCACCTCGGCGCGTAGCCGCAGGACGGTGCGCTGGACGACGCCGTTGAGCACGTAGCCCTGCAGCCAGGACAGCAGCCCGCCACCGACATAAACCAGCAACGCGAGCAGCAGCACGTGCGCGAGCGCGGTGAAATCGACTCCCTGGCCCGGTACCGGATCCATCCGCGCAAGCAGGTTGGCGATGTCGTCGTCGCCGCCGGCCCGCGCCCCGGCAATCGCCTGTTCGAGGCTGACGCCGGAAGGTATCTGGTGGCCCAGCGCGCCGCGGAAGATGATGTTCGTGGCGTCGCCGAGCAGCCTCGGCCCGGTGACCATCAACGCGACGCTGCCGATCGCGAGCGCCGCGACGAGCAGCACGAGCAGTCGCTCGGGCGCCAACCGGCGCATCAGTCGTCGCGCGGACGGCCCGAAGCTCATCGATTTCTCGGCCGGCATGCCCGCGGTCATCCAGGGTGGCCCGCCGCCCCGACGCGCGGCGCCGCCGGCCGCGGGCAGTCGCTGCGGCAGCGTCGCGGTCTTGCCGTTCGACGTCGCGCTCACGACGCGTCTTCCAAGCTGAGCTGGCTCTCGACGATCTCGGCATACGCGGGGCACTCGCGCACCAGCTCGTCGTGGGTGCCGCGGCCGACGATCTCGCCGGCCTCGAGCACCAAAATCTGGTCGGCGTCCAGGATCGTCGACACCCGCTGCGCGACGACGATCACCGCGGCGGTGCGTGCGACCGGGCGCAACGCGGCCCGCAAGCGGGCGTCGGTGCCGAGATCGAGCGCGGAGAACGCGTCGTCGAACAGGTAGATCGGCGGCCGGCGCACCACGGCCCGGGCGATGGCCAGCCGCTGGCGCTGCCCGCCGGACAGGTTGGTGCCGCCCTGCGCGACGGGCGCGGCCAATCCCTGCGGGAGCCGCTCGACGAAGTCGCGCGCCTGCGCGACGTCCAGGGCCGCCCACAGCTGCTCGTCGGTCGCGTCCGGGTCGCCGTAGCGCAACGTGCTGGCGATCGTTCCGGAGAACAGGTAGGCGCGCTGCGGCACGTACCCGATGCGCCGCCACAGATCGTCGGGTTCGGCATTGCGGACATCGGTGCCGTCGACGAGCACCGCACCGGAGGTGACGTCGACCAGGCGCGGGATCAGCGACAACAGCGTGGTCTTGCCCGCACCGGTGCTGCCGATGATCGCGGTGGTACGGCCGCGTTCGGCGCGGAAGTCGAGGTGGGACAGCACCGGCGCGCTGGCGCCCGGGTACTGGAAGCCGACGTCGCGGAACTCCACCGTCGCGCGGTCGGCGCCGAGCACCGTCGGCCGCTTCGGCACCACCACCGACGATTCCGTGTCGAACACCTCGGTGATCCGCTCGGCACACACGGCGGCGCGCGGGATCATCATCAGCATGAAGGTGGCCATCAGCACGGACATGAGGATCTGTGCGAGGTAGTTCAGGAACGCGGTCAGCGCGCCCACCTGCATCTGCCCGCTGTCCACCCGGGCGGCACCGAACCAGAGCACCGCCACGCTGGACACGTTGAGCACCAGCATCACGGTCGGGAAGATCAGCGCCATCAACCGACCGGCGCGCATGGCGGTGTCGGTGAGCTCGGCGTTGGCCTTGCCGAACCGCTTGGTCTCCACCGGCTCGCGAACGAACGCGCGAACCACCCGTACTCCGCTGATCTGCTCGCGCAGCACCCGGTTGACGTTGTCGATGCGATCTTGCATGCGGCGAAACTGCGGCACCATCCGGCGCACGATCAGCCCGATCAGCACCGCCAGTACCGGCACGCTGACCACCAACAGCCAGGACAGCCCGAGGTCCTCACGCATGGCCATGATTACCCCGCCGACCGCCATGATCGGGGCGGCCACCATCATGGTGGCGCTCATGACGACGAGCATCTGCACCTGCTGCACGTCGTTGGTGGTACGCGTGATCAACGACGGCGCACCGAACTGCGCGACCTCGCGGGCGGAGAAGTCACCGACGCGGTGGAACAGCGCGGCACGCACGTCGCGGCCGAAGCTCATCGCCGTGCGGGCGCCGAAGTAGACGGCGACCACCGAGCACGCGATCTGTCCCACGCTCACCGCGAGCATCACCGCGCCGGTGCGCAGGATGTAGCTGGTGTCGCCCTTCGCGACGCCGTTGTCGATGATGTCGGCGTTGAGGCTGGGCAGGTAGAGCGCCGCGATCGTGCCTGCCAACTGGAACAGCACGACGATCGCCAACCAGCGCCGATAGGGGCGCAGCCGGTCGGTCAGCAGTCGAGCGAGCACGACATCGTGTCTACTCCTCCACGGGAGTGGATTTCCGGTGCGCGCCCGGCGCGGCGATCAGCCGCCGATGGCCGACATCGTGCGCGTTGGCTGCACGAAATCGGCCTCGCCGATGCCGTGCCCGGCCTGCTTGCCGGCGACCGCGCCGATGATCAGGTCCACGAGCTCGGCATCGGTGGCGCCGTTGCGCATCGGCGCGCGCAGGTCGGTTTCGCGCTGCGCGAACAGGCAGGTGCGCAACTGGCCGTCGGCGGTCAACCGCAGCCGGTCGCATTCGCGGCAGAACGGGCGGGTCACCGACGCGATGACGCCCAGGCGCCCGGGCGTGACGGCCCACGAGTCGCGCTCAGGCCCGTCGACGACGTCGAACTCCTCGGCCGGCGCGTGCGCCCGCTCGCCGCGCGGGCGCAGCGTGTACTCGCAGGAGAGCAGCGCGTGCATCTCCTCGGCGGTGACCATTTCGCTCCGGGTCCACGCGTGGTCGGCGTCGAGCGGCATGTGCTCGATGAAGCGCAGTTGGTAGCCGTTGCGCAGCGCCCAGGCGAGCAGGGCGGGCGCCTCGGCGAGGTTCTCATCCCGCATCAACACCGAATTGATCTTCAGTGGCGCCAGCCCGGCGTCGTCGGCGGCCGCGATCCCGGCGAGCACGTCGGCCAGCCGTTCGCGGCGGGTGAGCCGGGCGAACCGGTCCGGATCGAGCGTGTCGAGGGAGATGTTGATCCGGGACAGGCCCGCGTCGGCGAGCTTGCGGGCGCTGCGGTCCAGCCCGACCCCATTGGTGGTCAGCGAGAGTTCCGGAGCCGGGGCGAGCGCGCACAGCCGGGCGACCACATCCGGCAGGGTCGGGTGCACCAGCGGCTCGCCGCCGGTGAGCCGGATGCTGGTGACGCCGAGGCCGATGAACACGCGTGCGAGGCGCACGAACTCGTCGTCGTCGAGGCGCTGCGCCTTCGTCAGCCACGGCAGGCCCTCGGCGGGCATGCAGTAGGTGCAGCGCAGCGAGCACAGGTCGGTGAGCGAGATGCGCAGGTCGGTGGCGACGCGGCCGAAGCCGTCGCGCAACACCACCGTCGACCCGCTCATGAGGCCGAGGCTACCCGTGCTCAGGTCAGCGGGCGGGTCGCGCCGTAGTAGCCGCCCATCACCTGGTCCCACGGCGTGATGCGCACGACGTCACCGCTTTGCGGCGCCTGGATCACGTCGCCGTGCCCGATGTAGATCGCCACGTGCTCGATCCCGCCGCGGGTGCCGTTGCTGCTCCAGAACAGGAGATCGCCTTGTTTGAAGTTGCCGGGGCTGGGATGCCGGGAGCCGGCCTGCGAGTACTGCGTTGCCGCGTAGTGGTCCCAGCCGCGGTCCCACGCGTAGAGAACGAGACCGGAGCAGTCGTAGCCGACCACGCCGCACCGGGCGATCGGATCGGTGCACCCGCCGTCGGTCGGCCCCCAGCGGTTGCCGCCGGCCCAGATGTAGAGCTCGCCGAGCGTGGTCATCGCGCGCCGGACGGCCGCCCGGCCGGCCGCCGCGGTCCAGTGCCCGGTGGACAGGGCCGGGCTGGCGGCCACGACCGACACCGAGACTCCGGACGAGCCGCCGCCGCTGCCCTGATGATGGCGGTGGGCGGCATTCGCCCGGGCGGCCGCCCGCTCGGCAGCCAGGCGTGCCGCCCGCTCGCGGGCCAGCCTCGCCTGCCGGGCCTCTTCCGCGGCGATGCGCGCCAGCTCGGCCCGGTACGCGTCGTACGCGGCGAGATTGGCCCGGTAGGTCGCCATCTTGCCCTGCCAGACGACAAAGTTGGCCCGCTGCCCGTTGAGCGTGGCCAGTTGCAGCTGCTTGGTCTGCAGTTCCTGCTGCGTGTTCGCCATGGTGGTCTCGAGTGCGGCCTCCTGGGCCTTGGCGTCGGCGACGGCCTGATCGGCGGCCACCTTCGCTGCCTTCGCCGCCTTGGTGGCCGCCACCTGTTTGCGCACCGCACGGCGGGCCGCGGCGTCGGCGTTCGACTTGGCCACCGTCGCGCGCTGCAGCTTGCCCATCGCGTTGATCTTCTTGTCGGCCAGGTACTGTTCGAGCGCGCCCCGGTCGAGCAGCGAGCTCGGATCCTGGGCGGTGAGCAGCGAACCGGCGGTGCCGCTGATGTCACCGCCCATGTAGCTGGCTTGCAGATAGCGCACCCACTCGGTGCGCGCGGCCACGACGGCCTGGGCAGCCTGCTGCACCCTTTTACGGGCGGCGGCCGCCTCGTCGCGGGCATCCTGCAGCCTCGAGACCGCGAGCGCGACCTTCTGCTCGGCAAGCTCCTGCACGCCGCGCAGCCGTTGCAGCTGCGCCTCGGCGGCGGCGATCTCGCCGCTGAGCCGGCCGACCTCGTTCGCGACGGCGTTCTTCTCCGCCGACGCCGCGCTCAGCTGGCTGTTCGTCGGGTTCACCGGGGCGGGCGGCGGTGCCGTCGGCTTGGGCACCACCGGAATCGCGCCGCTGTGCGCCGGGCTCAGCAGGGTGCCGATGAGGAGGGCCGCGGTGCCCGCCGCCAGGAGGCGGCGAAGGCCCGAGCGGCTCATCTGCACAGCGACTGGTCTCTCCCTGGCGCGTCCCCCGTACGAACACTGCGGCCTCAGAGTGCCACTCAAAACCCATGCGCGCCAGGGGCCACACACGAAACAATCGCAACATTCGCCACATTGGTACCGCCGAACCGCCGATTTCCGCGGGTTGGCGGGACGGCGGGCCTCAGCGGTGCGGCGCTACTGGCTGCGCTGCCGGCAACGGAGCGGACCGGGACAATTCCGGCAGGTCGGCCGCGGTGATCCGCGCCTTCGCGGCCCGGCGGCGCTCCCACCAGCTGACCGCCAGGTGCACCGCGAGGGCGTAGAGCGCCCCGACGACGACGTCGAGCACCCAGTGCTCGCCGGTGTAGACGAGGGTGAAGCCCATCGCGACGGGGTAGAGCACGAGCAGCCAGCGCCATCGGGACCGCAGTTGCAGCGCGATGAACAGGGCCGCGAGCGCGGCGAAGGCGGTGTGCAGCGACGGCATCGCGGCGACCGCATTCGAGCCGTCGGTCTGGGCGTTGGCCAGCGCGCTGTTGACGTTGCTGGCGTGCAGCCAGATCCAGCCGCGGGCGGACAGCCGGGCCACCGGATCGGTGAGTCCGTCGCGGGCGGCCATCCAGGGCGGCGCCTCGGGGAACAGGCAGTAGGTGATCAGGCCGGCCACCGACAACACGATGACCCTGGTGATGTAACGCAGCCACAGCGCGCGGTTGCGGATCCACAGAATCGCGGCGAGTACCGGCGTGGTAAGGAAGTGCGTCGTGTAGATCAGCGTGAACAGCGCGTCGTACCAGTAGACGTGGTCGCGGTTGTAGAGGTGGTGCTGCAGCCACACCGTCGGCTCGACACCGCCGAACACCCACCGCTCGGCATGCAGGATGTCGCTCTCGTGCAAGGAGATGCCGAGTGAGTCGGCGACTCCTCGGGTGCGGTCGTAGAGCAGCAGCACCGCCGTGAACGGCAGCCAGTCCAGAAACACCTGCAGCGACTGCCGCCAGCCGCGGCCGATGCTGGTGAGCAGGAGCCCGCTCATGATGAGCACGGCGAGCGCGGTGCGTCCCGTGGGTACGCCGGAGAAGATGACGATCGCGACCACGACGGCGGCGTATGCGACGTATGCCGCCTGCCGCACCCGCGGCCACCCCACCGAGTGGATCGGGCGCAGGATCGCCGCCCGGACCCGCTCCATTCGCCGCAGTCTACGGCGCCGAACCTGTCGAACCGGTGATCCCACGGGGTCCGTGGCGTGGTATCTTGACGTCAAGATATCTCGACAGTCCACCTCGATCCCGCCAAGGAGCGCGTTGTGCCAGTAGAGACCAAGAACAGCTTCGGAGCCCGCGCCACGCTGGAGGCAGGCGGCCAGTCGCTGGACTACTACCGCATCGACGCCGTCGACGGCTCGCGGCGGTTGCCCTTCAGCCTCAAGGTCCTGCTGGAGAACCTGCTGCGCACCGAGGACGGCCAGAACGTCACCGCAGAGCAGGTCCAGGCGGTGGGTCAATGGCGCCCGGACGCCGAGCCCGACACCGAGATCCAGTTCACCCCGGCGCGGGTCATCATGCAGGACTTCACCGGCGTGCCGGCCGTGGTCGACCTCGCCACCATGCGCGAGGCCGTCGTCGACCTCGGCGGCGACGCCACGAAGATCAACCCCCTGGCCCCGGCCGAACTCGTCATCGACCACTCGGTCATCGCCGACCTGTTCGGCACCCCCGACTCCTTCCAGCGCAACGTCGAGTTGGAGTACGAGCGCAACAGGGAGCGCTACCAGTTCCTGCGCTGGGGCCAGACCGCGTTCCGCGAGTTCAAGGTGGTCCCGCCCGGCACCGGCATCGTGCACCAGGTCAACATCGAATACCTCGCCCGGGTGGTGTTCGCCCGCGACGGGCTGGCCTACCCCGACACGCTCGTGGGCACCGATTCGCACACCACGATGGTCAACGGGCTCGGCGTGCTCGGCTGGGGCGTCGGCGGCATCGAGGCCGAGGCGGCGATGCTCGGCCAGCCGGTCAGCATGCTCATCCCCCGCGTCGTCGGCTTCAAGCTCACCGGCGAGTTGCCGGGCGGCTCGACCGCCACCGACCTCGTGCTGACGATCACCGAGATGCTGCGCAAGCACGGCGTGGTCGGCAAGTTCGTCGAGTTCTACGGCACCGGCGTCGGCGCCGTGCCGCTCGCCAACCGCGCCACCATCGGCAACATGAGCCCCGAGTACGGCTCCACCTGCGCGATCTTCCCGATCGACGACGAGACCCTGCGCTACCTGCGCTTCACCGGGCGCAAGGACGATCAGATCGCCCTCGTCGAGACCTACGCCAAGGACAACGGGCTGTGGCACGACCCGGACATCGAGCCGGAGTTCTCCGAGACCCTCGAGCTGGACCTGTCGACGGTCGAGCCGTCGCTGGCCGGCCCCAAGCGGCCGCAGGACCGCGTGCCGCTCAAGCGCTCGAAGGCGATGTTCCGCGAGGCACTGGGCGCCTACGTCGACGGCGACTCGGTGCAGGACGGGGTCGACGAGGCGGTGGCCGAGACCTTCCCGGCATCCGATCCGGCGGCGCCCGCCGCTGACGCCGACCAGCCGGTCCACTCGGCCGCGGCCGGCGCGCACGGCCGCACCTCGAACCCGACCAGGGTCAGCATCGACGGCACCGACGCCGTCCTCGACCACGGCGCCGTGGTGATCGCCGCGATCACCTCCTGCACCAACACCTCCAACCCGTCGGTGATGGTCGGCGCCGCCCTGCTGGCCAAGAAGGCGGTCGAGAAGGGCCTCACCCGCAAGCCATGGGTGAAGACCTCGCTCGCGCCCGGTTCCAAGGTGGTCACCGACTACTACGACCGCTCCGGGCTCACGCCGTACCTGGAGAAACTGGGCTTCAACCTCGTCGGCTACGGGTGCACCACGTGCATCGGCAACTCCGGCCCGATCATCGAGTCGGTGTCCGAGGCGGTCAACGACGGCGACCTCGCGGCAACCGCTGTGCTTTCCGGAAACCGGAACTTCGAGGGCCGGATCAACCCGGACGTGAAGATGAACTACCTCGCCTCCCCGCCCCTCGTGGTGGCCTACGCGCTCGCCGGCTCGATGGACGTCGACCTGTTCGAAGACCCGCTGGGCATCGGCGAAGACGGCAATCCCGTGTATCTGGAGGACATCTGGCCGTCGCCGCAGGAGATCGAGGAAGTCATCGACGAGGCGATCGCCAGCGAGATGTACACCACCGACTACGCCGACGTGTTCGCCGGCGACGAGCAGTGGCAGAGCCTGCCCACGCCGGAGGGCGACACCTTCGAGTGGGACGCGGAGTCGACCTACGTGCGCAAGCCTCCGTATTTCGAAGGCATGGAGCGCGAGCCGGCCCCGGTCACCGACATCGAGGGCGCCCGGGTGCTCGCCAAACTGGGCGACTCGGTGACGACCGACCACATCAGCCCGGCCGGCGCGATCAAGGCCGACTCCCCCGCCGGCACCTACCTCGCCGAGCACGGCGTCGAGCGCCGCGACTTCAACTCCTACGGGTCACGCCGGGGCAACCACGAGGTGATGATCCGCGGCACCTTCGCCAACATCCGGCTGCGCAACCAGCTCGCCCCGGGTACCGAAGGCGGGGTGACTCGCGACTTCACCGCCGGCGGCGAGGTCACGTCCATCTACGAAGCCTCGCGCAACTACGCCGCGGCCGCGACCCCGCTGGTCATCCTCGCCGGCAAGGAGTACGGCTCCGGGTCCTCGCGCGACTGGGCGGCCAAGGGCACGGCCCTGCTCGGCGTCCGTGCGGTGATCGCCGAGTCCTACGAGCGCATCCACCGCTCCAACCTGATCGGCATGGGCGTGCTGCCGCTGCAGTTCCCCGACGGCGAATCCGCGCGAGTCGCTGGGCCTGACCGGCGAGGAGACCTTCTCGGTCACCGGCGTCACCGAACTCAACGAGGGCGGCACGCCGCGCACCGTCCACGTGCAGGCCGGTGACGTCGAATTCGACGCCCGGCTGCGCATCGACACCCCCGGCGAGGCGGACTACTACCGCCACGGCGGGATCATGCAGTACGTGCTGCGCTCGCTGCTCTGAGGCGCTAACCTCCTCCCAATATGTTCGATTGTGGAACAAATTGGAGGTCGACCGCAATGCCCGTGCAGGCGACGAAGGATGATCGGTTCAGTTTCGGGTTGTGGACGGTGGGGTGGCCGGGTCGTGATCCGTTCGGTGATGCGACGCGGGCGCCGCTGGATCCGGTGGAGTCGGTGCACCGGTTGGCGGGGTTGGGGGCGTGGGGGGTCACCTTCCATGATGATGATCTGATCCCGTTCGGGTCCTCGGCCGGGGAACGGGACAAGGTGATCGCCCGGTTTCGTGACGCGCTGGCCGAGACCGGGTTGGTGGTGCCGATGATGACCACGAACCTGTTCACCCATCCGGTGTTCAAGGACGGCGGGTTCACCAGCAACGAGCGCTCGGTGCGCCGCTTCGCGTTGGCCAAGGTGGCCCGCAACCTGGACCTGGCCGCGGAGTTGGGGGCCCAGACCTACGTGTTCTGGGGCGGGCGCGAGGGCGCGGAATACGACGGCGCGAAAGACATCGGCGCGGCACTGGACCGCTACCGCGAGGGCATCGACACCCTGGCCGGCTACGTCAAAGAGCAGGGTTACCCGATCCGGTTCGCGATCGAACCCAAACCCAACGAGCCGCGCGGGGACATCCTGCTGCCCACCGTGGGCCACGCGCTGGCCTTCATCGCCGAACTCGACCACGGCGACATCGTCGGGGTCAACCCCGAAGTCGGGCACGAGCAGATGGCCGGGCTCAACTACACCGCCGGCATCGCCCAAGCCCTATGGGCCGACAAACTGTTCCACCTCGACCTCAACGGGCAACGCTCCATCAAATACGACCAGGACCTCGTCTTCGGCCACGGCGACCTGCTGTCCGCCTTCTTCACCGTCGACCTGCTCGAACACGGCGCCCCCGGCACCGCACCGGCACCGGACCCGCCTACACCGGCCCCCGCCACTTCGACTACAAACCCTCCCGCACCGAGGACATCACCGGCGTCTGGAACTCCGCCCGCGCCAACATGAGCACCTACCTGCTCCTGCGCGAACGCGCCAACGCCTACCGCAACGACCCCGACGTCCAAACCGCCATGACCACCGCCGGCATCACCACCCTGACCCAACCCACCCTCAACCCCGACGAAACCCTCACCGACCTACGCACCGCCACCGACGTCACCACCTTCGACCCCGACACCACCGCCGAACACGGCTACGGCTTCGTCCAACTCAACCAACTCGCCCTCGAACACCTCATCGGCGCCAGAACGTGACGGATCGACACCGCACCGTGACCAGCGGCAGGACAATCGCGGCAGAGTTAACCCTGACGTCTTGATTCGGTAACGAGTTGGTGTCTCGGCTAGTTGTCGCGCAGTCCATCGGATATGTTCGCGCCCACGACATTCGGTGGGGGCTGCGGCAACGGGCCGGAGCCACCCTTCACACACGGAAAGGCGTTCTGCATGCGCAAAAGCAGTGTGCACGTCGCGGCGATCGGGGTCGCCGCGGCATTCGCCCTCGCGGCCTGTAGCTCCAGCGGCGGCGGCGGCAAGACATCGGCCCCGGCCACGTCGGCGGCGGCCGGCGGCGCGACCTCGGCAGCGGCGGCGTCCTCCGCCCCCGCATCCGCGGCGGGCGGAGCGATCGACGGCAAGGGGGCGAAGGTCGGCATCATCCTGCCCGACCGGCAGTCGTCGAACCGGTGGATCTCCTCGGACCCGATCGCGCTGAAGGCGCGGTGCAAGGCCGACAACCTGACCTGCGACATCCAGAACGCGAACAACAGCGCGACCCAGTTCGTGGCGATCGCGCAGTCGATGATGAACAACGGCGCGAAGGTGCTCATCCTGACCGCCCTCGACCCGGCGTCGGCCGGCAAGGTCGAGACCCAGGCCAAGGCAAAGGGCATCATCACCATCGACTACGACCGCCTGGTCACCGGCGGTTCCGGCAGCCTCTACGTGTCCTTCGACAACACCAAGGTCGGCGTCCTCCAGGGCCAGACCCTGGTGACCTGCCCGCAGGTCAAGGGCAAGTCGTCGGTCACCTACGTCGACGTCAACGGCGCGCCGACGGACAACAACGCCACCCTGTTCAAGAACGGCTACGACAGCGTCTTGTCCAAGCAGGCCGGTTGGAAGAAGGTCGCCGACCAGTCCATCGCCGATTGGGACAACCAGCAGGCCGGCGTCACCTTCGCCGCGATGCTGCAGAAGAACCCCGGCATCCAGGCCGTGATGGTCGCCAACGACGGCATGGCCGGCGCGGTCATCACCGACCTGAGGAAGCAGAAGCTCGCCGGCAAGGTCGCGGTGTCCGGCCAGGACGCCACGGTCCAGGGTCTGCAGGGGATCATGACCGGCACCCAGTGCTTCACGATCTACAAGCCGTCGGTCGAGGAGGCCAACCCGGCCGTCGACGCCGCGGCGCAGTTCGCCACCGGTCAGATCCCGAAGACCACCCAGGTGACGGAGGACCCGACCAACCACCGCAAGGTGCCGTCGATCCTGGCCACGCCGATCGCGATCACCAAGGCCAACGTGGCCGAGCCGATCAACGACGCCTACACCCCGAAGGCGCAGACCTGCGCGGGCGTCTATGCCGGGCTGTGCACCAAGGCGGGTGTCAAGTAGTCACGACGCTCTAGCTACTGGCGTGGCCGGCCCCAGGTGTTCGATCCTGGAGCCGGCCACGCTCATCCTGCGAGCCGGACAGCGACGACCGCCAGACACAAGGGAGCGATAGGCGTATGACAGACGAACCGATCCTGCAGTTGCGCGGGATCAACAAGAGCTTCGGCGCAGTGCACGTGCTCAGGGACGTCGATTTCGACGCCTACGCCGGCCAGGTCACCGCGCTCGTCGGCGACAACGGCGCCGGCAAGTCCACGCTCGTCAAATGCATCGGCGGCACCCACTCGATCGACTCCGGCAGCTACCTGTTCGACGGCCAGAACATCACCGTGCACAGCCCCCGTGACGCTTCGGCGCTCGGCGTCGAGATCGTGTACCAGGATCTCGCGCTGTGCGAGAACCTCGACGTCGTCCAGAACATGTTCCTCGGTCGCGAGCGGATGCGCGGGATCGTGCTCAACGAGGAGTCGATGGAGATCGCGGCTCGCGACACCCTCACCTCGTTGTCGGTGCGGACCCTGAAATCGGTGCGCCAGCGCGTGTCCAGCCTCTCCGGTGGCCAGCGCCAGACCGTCGCCATCGCCAAGGCCGCGCTGTGGCAGTCCAAGCTCGTCATCCTCGACGAGCCCACCGCCGCGCTGGGCGTGGCCCAGACCGCGCAGGTGCTCGACCTGGTGCGCCGGCTGGCCGACCAGGGCGTGGCTGTCATTCTGATTTCGCACAACATGCTCGACGTGCTGCAGGTGTCGGACAAGATCGCGGCGCTGTACCTGGGCCAGATGGCCGCGATCGTCGACCGCAAGGACGTCAACCAGACGCAGATCGTCGAACTCATCACGAGCGGCCGCACTGGCGACATCGGGCTCATGCCCCAGGAGACGGCAGGAGCGGCGCGATGACCGACACGCACGACGACGACGGCGTCGCCATGACCAAGACCGAGCCGGCCGCCGAGTCCGAGATCCCGGCGCACGTCATCGATAGTGACGAGGTCACCGACGCGGCGACGACCGCGCCCACCGGCGGTCTCGGCGACTACGTCCAGGCCTACATCGCGCGGGTGCGCGGCGGCGACATGGGCTCGCTGCCCGCGGTCGGCGCCCTGATCGTGCTGGCGATCTTCTTCTCCTTCGCCGAGGACGGGTTCTTCTCCCTCGGCAACCTGGCCAACCTGGTGACGCAGGCCGCGCCGTCGGTCCTGCTCGCCATGGGCCTGGTGTTCGTGTTGCTGCTCGGCGAGATCGACCTGTCCGCCGGCGTCACCTCCGGCGTGGGCGCGGCCACCACCGCCGTACTCCTCCTGCACGGCTGGCCCTGGCCGCTCGCGGTCCTCGCCGCGATCGTCGTCGGGCTGGTGATCGGCTACCTCATCGGCATCATGCGCGCCAAGGTCCGGGTGCCGTCGTTCGTCGTCACCCTCGCGCTGTTCCTGGGTCTGCAGGGCGTCGTCATCCTCATCGTCAACAGCGCGCACACGCAGGGCAACATCACCCTCAAGAGCAACGTGCTCAACGACCTCGAGAACTCGTCGATGCCCACCTGGCTGGGCTGGGTGCTCGCGATCGTATGCGTCGGTGGTTACACCCTCTCGCGTGTGCTCACCGCGCGCACCCGCCATCGCGGTGGGCTGCCGGCCGAGCCGTCGAGCGTCATCGCCGCGAAGTCGATCTCCTTCGCGGTCCTTGCCTTCCTGTTCGTATACCTGCTCAACCAGGACCGTGCGCTGAACAAGGCCAGCGGCGTGAAGGTCGTCAACGGCAAGCTGGTCAAGGTCCAGCACACCGCGCTCGAGGGCGTGCCGTGGGTGGTTGTCGTGATCCTGGTGCTCGTCGTCGCGCTCGGGTTCGTGCTCAGCCGCACCCGCTACGGACGCCACGTGTACGCGGTGGGCGGCAACGACGAAGCAGCGCGACGAGCCGGTATCCGCGTCGACGCGATCCGCATCTCGGTGTTCATGATCTGTTCGGGCATGGCCATGGTGTCCGGCGTCGTCCTCGCCTCGGAGATCGGCGTCAACAACGCCGAGGGCGGCGGCAACACGCTGCTGCTCGCGGTGGGTGCGGCCGTCATCGGTGGTACCAGCCTGTTCGGCGGCAAGGGCAAGATCACCGACGCAGTGGTCGGTGGCCTGGTCGTCGCGGTGATCATCAACGGGATGTCCGACCTCCTGCAGGGCCAGAACAACGCGGCCTACCAGGCGATCGTGACCGGCGGCGTGCTGCTGCTGGCCGCGACGGTCGACGCGCTGTCCCGGCGGCGGGCCGGCGCGTCCGGCCTCGCCTGATCCGCGCAGCGTTCGCGGCCCGGCCATGCCCACTCCTGTCGCGCGGCCGGACGACATGCGCCGGCACAACCTGGCGCTGGTGCTTTCCGAGGTGCATCGCGACGGTGTGGTCACCCGGGCCGAGCTGACCGCTCGGCTCGGGGTGAGCCGCTCGACGGTCGGCGCGCTGGTGGCCGATCTGGTCGAGCTGGGGCTGGTCCAGGAGTCGGTGCCGCGCGGGCGCGGCGGTGCGGGCCGACCGTCGCACGTGGTCGGTCCGCATCCGGCGGGCCCGTTCGTGGTCGCCGTCGACGTCGACGTGCCGCACGTGACCGCCGCAGCGGTCGGCCTGGGCGGTGCCCTGCTGGCCCGCGAGGTCATCGCGGTCGACTCGACGCGTCCCCCGACACCCGAGGGGGCGGTCGACCAGATCGTGGACGTCGTCCCGAAGCTGTGCGCGTCGGCGAGCCTCGTCGGTCCGCCGGTGTGCATCGGGGTCAGCGTGCCGGGCACGGTCGACCGGCACCTCGGCACCGTCGGGCTGGCGCCGAACCTCGGTTGGCGCGACGCCGCGTTCGGCGCGATGCTCGCCGAACGGGTCACCTCCGATGTCCCCGTCGTGGTGGGCAACGACGCCGACCTGTCGGTACTCGCCGAGCACGCGCGGGGCGCGGCGCGCGGCTGCGACGACGTGGTGTTCCTGATGGGCCGCACCGGCGTGGGCGCCGGCATCATCGTCAACGGCGCGCCGCTGCGCGGACACGACGGGCACGCGGGCGAGATCGGGCACAACGTGATCGACTCGTCGGGTCCGCTGTGCCACTGCGGCAAGCGCGGCTGCCTCGAGACCTACGTCAGCAACGCGGCGCTGCTCACCCTGGCCGGGCGGCGTCGCAGCCGCGGCGGCGACGGGGACGACGCCGCACGGGTGTTCGAGGCCGCGCGCGTCGGCGACGCCCGCGCCACCGACGCGGTGCGTTCGGTAGCGGCGTCGCTCGGGCGCGCCATCGCCGGACTGGTCAACACGCTCAATCCCGAGCGAGTGCTGCTCGGCGGCTCGTTCGCGCAGGTGCTGCAGATGGCCCGCGACGACGTGCAGGCGGCGCTGGACAACTACGTGCTCGACGCCCCCGGCGAGACCGTGCTGCTGTCCGAGCCGACGCTGGGCACCGACTCGGCGCTGATCGGGGCGGCCGAGATCGCCTTCAAACGGCTGCTCGCCGATCCACTCGACCGCAGGATGCTCGCCCGGAGCTGACCGCGGCTGTCGAAGGAACTCACTCGACGCCGGCGGCCTGGCGTTCGAACTGGGTGCGGAACAACTCGGCGTACATGCCGTTGCGGGCGAGCAGGTCGCTGTGCCGCCCGGTCTCGACGATGCGCCCGGCGTCGAGTACGACAATGGTGTCGGCGTCGAGGATCGTCGAGAGCCGGTGCGCGATCACCAGCGAGGTGCGGCCGGCCAACGCCCGCGAAAGCGCCGCCTGCACGGCGACCTCGCTCTCGCTGTCGAGGTGTGCGGTGGCCTCGTCCAGGATCACGATGGCCGGTGCCTTGAGCAGCAGGCGGGCGATCGCGAGCCGCGGCCTTCTCGCCACCGGACAGGCGGTAGCCTCGATCGCCTACGACGGTGTCCAGCCCGTCGGGCAGGGACCGGACCAACTCGCCGATCTGCGCGGCGTCGATCGCCTCCCACAACGCGTCGTCGGTGGCGGCCGGGGCCGCGTAGACAAGGTTGGCTCGGATCGTGTCGTGGAACATGTGCGCTTCCTGGCTGACGACGCCGATGCGGTCGTGCAGCGACTGCTGGGTCACGTCCCGCACGTCGACGCCGCCGATGCGCACGTGCCCGGCCGTCACGTCGTAGAGCCGCGGCACCAGCTGGCTGATCGTCGTCTTGCCGGCGCCGGACGGCCCGACCAGCGCGACCAGCTGTCCGGGCTCGGCCCGGAAGGAGACGCCGTGCAGCACCGGCGGGCTGGAACCGGCGTCGAGCACCGCGACGTCCTCCAGCGATGCGAGCGACACCTCCGCCGCGCTCGGGTAGCCGAAGTGCACGTCGTCGAACTCGATGCTGCGCGCCCCGGCCGGCAAGGTCGTCGCGTCCGGTGCGTCCGCGATCATCGGCGCCAGGTCGAGCACCTCGAAGACCCGGTCGAAGCTGACGAGCGCGCTCATCACGTCGACCCGGGCGTTCGACAGCGCGGTGAGCGGTCCGTAGAGGCGGGTGAGCAACAGCGCGAGCGTGACGACGGTGCCTGCCGACAGCCGGCCCTCGATCGCGTAATAGCCGCCCAGGCCGTACACCAGCGCCTGAGCCAGGGCGGCCACGAGGGTGAGCGAGACGAAGAACGCCCGGCCGTACATCGCCGACGTGACGCCGATGTCGCGCACCCGGTCGGCGCGGCCGCTGAACGACTCGGACTCGCGCTCGGGGTGGCCGAACAGCTTGACCAGCATCGCCCCGGCGACGTTGAACCGCTCGGTCATGGTGGCGTTCATCGAGGCGTTCAGGTTGTAGGACTCGCGGGTGATCTCCTGCAGTCGGGTGCCGATGCGCCGGGCCGGCAGCACGAACAACGGCAGCATCACCACCGAGATCAGGGTGATCTGCCAGGACAGCGTGAACATCACGGCTGCGGTAAGTGCCAGGCTGACCACGTTGGACACCAGCCCGGACAGCGTGGACGTGAACGCCTGCTGGGCGCCGAGGACGTCGTTGTTCAGGCGGCTGATCAGCGCGCCGGTCTGGGTGCGGGTGAAGAACGCGAGCGGCATGCGCTGGACGTGATCGAAGACCGAGGTGCGCATGTCGTAGATCAGGCCCTCGCCGATGCGCGCGGAGTACCACCGTTGCGCGAAGGACAGCACGGCGTCGACGACGCGCAAGCACCGCGATCACGATGGCGATCTCGACCACGACGCGGGCGGTCCCGCTGCCGGTGATCTCGTTGACCACCCGCCCGGCGAGCACCGGCGTGATGACGCCGATCAGCGCGTCACCGATGACCAGCGCGAGGAAGATCACGAGCTCGACGCGGTACGGCCTGGCGAAGCGCAACACCCGCCGCCACGTGCCCGAGGGCAGCTGGCGGCGGTGGCGTTGCGGTCGCGCCGACTCATCGAGCGCATCGCCATGTAGTGGTTCATCGACATGTGCAGACCTCCGCGTGGCAAACGCCCAGGTCCACTCCCCTGTTCCCGCCGGGCTACTCCTCGAACCCGGCCAGCGAGCGCATGCGACGGTACTGGGCGTCGCGCTCGGCGGCCTGCTGCTCGTCCTGGGAACGCGCATCGGCTCGCTGCAGCAGCGCCTTGGTCTCCGCGGCGGCGTCGCGATCGACGGCCAGCAGCGCCCGCACCGTAACCTCGACCGCGGCGTCGAGCTCCGCGGCCGGCACCACCCGCGACGCGAGTCCGAGACGCAACGCCTCGTCCGCCCCGACGCGACGCCCGGTGAGGCAGATGTCGGCGGCGATCGAGTAGCCGACGAGATCGACGAGGCGCTTGGTGCCGCCGAGGTCGGGCACGAGGCCCAGCGTCGGCTCGGCCATGCTGAACTGCGCGTCGTCGGCGACGATGCGCAGATCGGTGCCGAGCGCGAGCTGGAAGCCGGCGCCGATCGCGTGACCCTGCACGGCCGCGATGCTCACCAGGTCCGCGCGCGAGGACCAGTCGAAGGCCTGTTGCCACTGCGCGATCAGCGCGGTCGCCTCGGCCTGCGACTTGCGCGGGCGAACTCGAGGATGCCGTCCGGTGCACCGGGCGCGAACAGGTCCCGGTCGAGACCCGCGGAGAACGCCCGACCCGCGCCGCGCACCACAGCCACCCGGACGTCGCCGGGCAGTGCCCGCCGCGCGCGCGCAAGGGCGGTCCACATCGGCGGTGACTGAGAGTTCAGTCGATCCGGCCGGTTGAGGGTGAACGTGACGACACCCGGACGCAGATCGACCCGGAAGCCAGCTTCCGGGTCGATCTCGAGCTCCTGCATGGCCGCAGGTTACTTCGCCCTGGCTTTGCCCTTCGCGGCGGTCTTGGTGCGCGTCGCGCCCCCGCGACCACGCAGCGTGACACCGGATTCGGTCAGCACGCGGTGCACGAAGCCGTAGGAGCGCCCGTGCTTGTCGGCGAGTTCGCGGATGCTCGTGCCCTTGTCGTAGGTCTTCTTGAGCTCCCCCGCAAGCTTGGTCCGCTCGGCGCCGGTGATTCGCGCGCCCTTCTTCAGTACAGCCATGATTTCCTCTCGTTCATGCCGGCGGGCCCCCGCAGGCGCGTCGGCCGTTTCAGTTGCGTATGCAACCTCTAGCCGTTGATAGCACCGGATCAAACCCGACGCAAGATCGACAGCTGCCACGTTCCCGTATTGATGGTTAAGAAATCATCAAGCCCTCAGATGAAGATCACCCAAGCCCGGACATCCGGGATTTCTTGCTTGCGCAAACTCAGGCGAGCGCGATCAGATCGGCGAGGTCCGCGCTCCAGATGTCCTCGACACCGTCGGGCAGCAGGATCACCTTCTCCGGTTGCAGAGCGCTCGACCGCGCCCTCGTCGTGGGTGACCAACACGATCGCGCCGGCGTACGTGCGTAGCGCGTCGAGCACCTGCTCGCGGCTGACCGGGTCGAGGTTGTTCGTCGGCTCGTCGAGCAGCAGCACGTTGGCCGCGCTGGTCACCAGCATCGCCAGCGCGAGGCGGGTCTTCTCCCCGCCGGAGAGCACGCCGGCCGGCTTCTCGACGTCGTCGCCGCTGAACAGGAACGCGCCGAGGATCTTGCGCAGTTCGGTGTCGTTGAGATCGGCGCGGCCGACGCTGACGGCCGCGGTGCGCATGTTCTCCAGGATCGTGCGGTCGTGGTCGAGCGTCTCGTGCTCCTGCGCGTAGTAGCCCAGCCGCAGGCCGTGTCCGGGAACGACCTCGCCGGTGTCCGGCGTCTCGACGCCGGCCAGCAGGCGCAGCAGCGTCGTCTTGCCGGCGCCGTTCAGACCGAGCACGACGACCCGCGCACCACGATCGATGGCGAGGTCGACGTCGGTGAAGACCTCGAGCGAGCCGTAGGACTTCGACAGCCCCGCGGCGGTCAGCGGCGTGCGTCCGCACGGCGCGGGTGCCGGGAAGCGCAGCCGGGCAACCTTGTCTGCGATGCGCACCTCCGCCAGCCCGGCCGCAAGTGCGGCGGCACGACGGTCCATCTGGTGCGCGGCGCGCGCCTTCGTCGCCTTGGCCCGCATCTTGTCGGCCTGGCTGCGCAGCGCCTCGATCTTGCGCTCGGCGTTGGCCCGCTCGCGGTGCCGGCGTCTTCTCGTCGGTCTCGCGCTGCTGCAGGTAGGTCTTCCAGCCGACGTTGTAGACGTCGAGCGCGGCGCGGTTGGCGTCGAGGTACCAGACCTTGTTGACCACGGCGTCGAGCAGCCCGACGTCGTGGCTGATCAGCACCAGCCCGCCGGTGTGCTGGCGCAGGAAGTCGCGCAGCCAGACGATGGAGTCGGCGTCGAGGTGGTTGGTCGGCTCGTCGAGCAGCAGCGTCGTCGGCTCGGCACCGGAGTCGGCGAACAGGATGCGGGCGAGCTCGACCCGGCGGCGCTGCCCACCGGAGAGCGTGCGCAGCGGCTGCGCCAGCACCCGGTCGGGCAGGCCCAGATTCGCGCAGATGCGCGCGGCCTCGCTCTCGGCGGCGTAGCCCGCCGAGGGCGGTGAAGCGGTCCTCGAGCTTGCCGTAGCGCGCGCAGCAGGGCTGCGTCGTCGGGGCGCTCGGCGAGCTGCAATCTGAGCCTTGGCGATGTCGGTGACCAAGGTGTCCAGACCCGCGGGCGGACAGCACCCGATCGCGGGCGAGGACGGCGAGGTCGCCGGTGCGCGGATCCTGGGGCAGGTAGCCGACCGGGCCGGTGCGCTCGACGCGACCCGCGTGCGGCAGGGTCTCGCCGGCGAAGGACCGCAGGGTGGACGTCTTGCCGGCGCCGTTGCGCCCGACCAGACCGATGCGATCGCCGGGCTGCACGCGCATCGTGGTGGGTTCGAGCAGGATGCGCGCGCCCGCGCGCAGCTCGACCTCAGTTGCGGTGATCATTATCAAGCTCCTCGAAGTGGGCACAGCTGTGGCGTCGTGACTCGCCACATCACCTCTGAGTGCGGACCACCATGGCGTCCAGGATACCCGCCCGGACGGTGCGGCATGATGATTTCGCCACCGGCCGGGAGGACACGATGGACTACCACGACGACGCCCGACCGGACCCGTCCCAGGTCGAGGACCGGGCCCGGTGGTGGCGGGGGCGGCAGGCCCGGGCGGGCGGCGGCGGTGCCGGGCCGCGATACCGCACCGGCGACGCGCGCTGCTGCGACACTTTCGCCACAAACGAACTCGGCTGAGTGAGGCGAGCATGAGTCGCGCTGACAAGACACGGATCCTGAACAAGAAGGCCTACATCGCCGAGGAGGCTCGGCTGCAGGGCGAGTTGGTGGCGTTCCAGGAGTGGATCCGGACGCAGGGATTGCGGCTGGTGGTGATTTTCGAAGGGCGCGACACCGCGGGGAAGGGCGGCACGATCAAGCGCATCACCGCCCGGCTGAACCCGCGGCTGTGCCGGGTGGTGGCGCTGCCCGCACCGACCGAGCGCGAACGCGGCCAATGGTATTTCCAGCGCTACGTGGCGCACCTGCCCGCAGCCGGCGAGATCGTCATCTTCGACCGCTCCTGGTACAACCGGGCCGGCGTCGAACGCGTCATGGGCTTTTGCACCGAGCAGCAGTACCTGGAATTCGCGCAGACCGTCCCGCTGATCGAGGACGTGCTCATCCGCGACGGCATCGTGCTCGTCAAGTACTGGCTCAGCCTGTCCGACGACGAGCAGCGCCGCCGGTTCCAGTCACGCATCGACGATCCGTCCAAGCGCTGGAAGCTGAGCCCGATGGACCTCGAGGCGCAGGCGCGCTGGGTCGACTACGCCGAGGCGAAGGACGCGATGTTCGCCTTCAGCGACACCCCCCGCAGCCCGTGGTGGGTGGTCGACGCCGATCACAAGCGTTCGGCGCGCCTCAACGTGATGGCACACCTGCTCGGCACGCTGCCCTACGAACAGCCGCACTTCGACAAGATCAAGTTGCCCAAGCTGCAGCACCGCAACTACCAGCGGCCGCCCAAGGACACCCAGCGCTTCGTGCCGCAGCGTTACCGCGTCGTCTGAGGATCACCGCGCAACGTGCGCCGGTGCCGCGTCTGCGAGCCGCCCGCACCGGCCGCAGTGCAGCGGTGGCGGTCGGCTCGCTGGTGGCGGCGGCCGGACCCGGCCGTTCTGGCTGCTGGCCGGCGGCTTCGCCAGTTGCGGCGCCACCACGAGCGGGTTGATCGCATCGGGTTGACTCACCGACCGCCTCGACCCGCGGGTGCTACTGGTCTGCTACTACGTCGGGCGCGGCCGGTCGCTGCTGGCGCTGCCCTCGCTGCTCGCCCCGCACACCGGCCCGAACACCTGGGTGTTCTCCTGTTCTACGGTCTTGACTGCTGGCCGCGGGCGGTGCCGGCTTGATCCGCGACGTCAACCGCACCCTGCGACCTCGCGTTCTATCTCGGCGCCGGGTTACGCGAGTTCGCGGTGACCAGTGTGCCGCCATCGGCAGGCGCCGCACCGGCGCACCGGCGATGGTGACTGCCTGATCGACCGAGCCGATGAGAGGGTTCGGTCATGGAACTGACCCTCATCGCGGTCGTCGGTGTGGTGGCCATCGTGGCGGTCGCCGCGATGGCCGAACGGATCGGCGTCGCGGCGCCGCTCGTGCTCGTCGTGGTCGGTGTCGCGCTGAGCTTCGTGCCCGGGCTGCCGAAGATCGAGCTCGACCCGGAGATCATCCTGGCCGGCGTGCTGCCGCCGCTGTTGTACGCGGCGGCCACGCGGATGCCGGCCACCGACTTCCGGCGCGACCTGCGGCCGATCTCCGGGTTGGCGATCGTGCTCGTCGCCCTGACCACGCTGTGCTGCGGGTACCTGTTCGACTGGCTGCTGGCCGGGCTCGGCCTGGCGGCCGCGTTCGCCCTCGGCGCGATCATCAGCCCGACCGATGCCGTAGCGGCGACGTCGGTGGGCAAACGCCTCGGGCTGCCGTCGCGGCTGCTGACCGTCCTCGAGGGCGAGGGCCTGGTCAACGACGCGTCCTCGCTCGTCCTGCTCGCCTCGGCCGTCACCGCCATCACCGAGACCGTGCGCATCTGGCGCATCGGGCTCGACTTCGCCTACTCGGTGGCGTTGGCGGTGCTGATCGGTTTCGTGGTCGGGCATGCGAACGTACTCGTGCGCTCCTGGCTCGACGACGCGGTGTTCAACACGGTCGTCTCGTTCACCGTGCCGTTCATCGCGTTCCTGCCGGCCGAGGCCCTCAACGCCTCCGGGATCCTGGCCGTGGTGGTCACCGGCCTGGTCAGCGGTCACGAGGCCCCGCGCCTGCTGCGCGCTCGCGATCGGCTGGCCGAGTCGGTCAACTGGGCCACCGTGGCCTTCCTGCTTGAGAGCGGCATCTTCTTGGTGATGGGGCTGCAGCTGAAGACCCTGCTCGACGCCGACACCGCAGCACATCTGAGCGCGACGAAGGCCCTGTGGATAGGGCTGCTCGCCGTGGGCGTCGCCGTGGTGCTGCGGGTGATCTACGTCGTCCCACTGGTGGCGCGGATGCGCCGCAACGCCGACCGCGCTGCCGGCTTCAAACCACGCCTTACGGAATTCGAAACGCGGATGAACGATCCGGCGGCGAGCGCTCGCTACGACGACGAGCACAAGGAGTGGTTGCTGCGCCGGCTCACCCGCAAACGCAGCGATCTCGAGTTCTACAGCAGCGCCGACTTCGGTTGGCGTGGCGGCGTGATCCTCGCGTGGTCGGGGATGCGCGGCGCCGTGACCGTCGCCGCGGCCCAGACCCTGCCGGCCGAGACCCCGTTTCGGCCGCAACTGCTGTTGATCGCCTTCACGGTCGCGATCGCGACGTTGCTCGTCCAGGGCCTCTCGCTGCCGGCGCTCATCCGTGCGTTGCACATCCCCGGCGACGACGCCGCTGCCGACCGGGCCGAGTTCGGCACCCTCGTCGACGCGATGGGCGACAGCGTCCGGTCACTGCTCGGCGATCCGCAACTCGCCCAACCGGACGGCTCGAGCTACTCGGACGAGGTAGCCAGGCGAGTACGCGACGATCTGCGGGTCCGCACCACCCGCGCCGGTGAGTTGGTCACCGTCGGCCCGGGGCCGATCGAGGAGTATCGCGCGCTGATGCTGCGGGCACTGTCGGCCGAGCGCGCCGTGCTCTTGACCGCACGGTCGGACGGCACCTTCAGTTCGCGCTCGTTGAACCGCGCGCAGGTGGCGTTGGACATCGAGGAGGCGCGGCTGCAACTGATCCGCACCGAAACGGAATAGGTCAGACGTTGAAGCCGAGCGCGCGCAGTTGCTCGCGCCCGTCGTCGGTGATCTTGTCCGGGCCCCACGGCGGCATCCAGACCCAGTTGATCTTGACGTCGCTGGCGAGCGGGGTGGGACCGCCGGTGAGCGCGGCGAAGGCCTGATCCTCGATCACGTCGGTGAGCGGGCAGGCCGCCGAGGTGAGCGTCATGTCGACGGTGATGACCGGTGCCGCCTCGGCGTCCTCGGCTGGGTCGACGCGCACGTCGTAGACCAGCCCGAGGTCGACGACGTTGATGCCGAGTTCCGGGTCGACGACGTCGCGCATCGCCTCGTCGATGTCGTCGCGTGAGGGCAGCGGTCGGTGCGGTCATGAGCGGACCTCGAGCCGCTGCGCTGGCCCCGCGAAGGGCAGGTCGGCGTTCACTCCGGTTGTCATCTCGATGCCTCCTCGGCTGCGCCCCAGCCGGCCTCGGCGACGGCACTCTTCATCGCCATCCAGCCCAGCAGCGCGCACTTGACCCGCGCCGGGTACTTCGAGACGCCCTCGAACGCGACGGCGTCGTCCAGCTCGTCCTCGTCGGCCTCGGTGAGCTCGGCGTCGCCGCGCGACTGCATCAGCGCGAGGAAGCGCCGTTCGAGCGCTATCGCGTCCTCGACCGGCCTGCCGACGACCAGCTCGCTCATCACCGAGGTGGACGCCTGGCTGATCGAGCAACCCTCGCCCTCCCAGCCGAGCTCTGGGATCTGGCCGCCGGCCACCCGCACCCGCAGCGTCACCTCGTCGCCGCAGGTGGGGTTGACGTGGTGCACCTCGGCGTCGAACTCCTCGGGCAGCCCGCGGTGCTGCGGGTGCTTGTAGTGGTCGAGGATGATTTCGCTGGTACATCGAGTCCGTCGGCAGCGTCATGATGCAAACACCTTCCCGACGTTTTCAACACCGCGCACCAGCGCATCGATTTCCTCGGTGGTGGTGTAGATGCCGAACGACGCGCGGGTGGTCGCCGGTATGCCGAAGCGAACGCAGACCGGCCGGGCGCAGTGGTGGCCGGCGCGCACCGCGATGCCCTGCTCGTCGAGCAGTTGCGCGACGTCGTGCGGGTGGATGCCGTCCAGCACGAACGAGATCGTCGGCGCCGCGGTCGACGGGCGTCGTCGGGCCGATGATGCGCAGTCCGGCGCACGGTCTGCAGCTGCTCGAGCGCGTAGGCGGTGAGCGATCGTCTCGTGCTCGCGGATGTTGTCCATGCCCAGCGCGGTGACGTAGTCGACGGCGGTGCCCAGCGCGACCGCCTGGGCGATCATCGGCGTGCCGGCCTCGAACCGGTGCGGCGGCTCGGCGTAGGTGGAGCCGCTCCATGGTCGACGGTCTCGATCATCTCGCCGCCGCCGAGGAACGGCGGCAGGTCGGCGAGCAGGTCGTAGCGGCCCCACAGCACGCCGACGCCGGTCGGGCCGTAGAGCTTGTGCCCGGTGAAGGCGACGAAGTCGGCACCGAGGGCCTGCACGTCCAGCGGCAGGTGCGGCGCCGCCTGCGCGGCGTCGACGATCGAGTAACGCACCGACGGCCTTCGCCCGTGCGACGATGCGCTGCACCGGGTTGATCGTGCCGAGCGCGTTGGACTGGTAGACGAACGAGACGATCTTGGTGCGCTCGTTGATCACCTCGTCGATGGCCGACTCGACCAGGCGGCCGTCCTCGTCGATCGGGATCCAGCGGAACGTCGCGCCGGTGCGCTGGGCGAGCAGCTGCCACGGCACGATGTTGCTGTGGTGCTCCATCTCGGTGACCACGATCTCGTCGCCGGGACCGATCCGGAACCGCTCCGCGCCGGGGAAGGTCGCTGGCGTTGGAGAACGAGTAGGCCAGCAGGTTCAGCGCCTCGGTGATGTTGCTGGTGAAGATGATCTCGTCGCGGCGAGGGCGCGTTGAGGAAGGCGGCCACCTTGTCGCGGGCGCCCTCGAACGCGGTGGTGGCCTCGCTGCCGAGGGTGTGCACCGCGCGCGCGACGTTGGCGTAGTGGTTGGCGTAGAGGTCGGCCTCGGCGTCGATCACCACCTGCGGCTTCTGCGCGCTGTTGGCCGAGTCGAGGTACACCAGCGGGACGCCGTGCACCTCCCGGGCCAGGATCGGGAAGTCCTTGCGGACCGCCTCGACGTCGAGGGTCATGCCGATGCTGCGTCTCGTTGACGCCGAACCGCGCGTAGCCCTCGGCCTCGAGCTGGTCGGCGAGCTCCGGGCCGCCGGACTCGACGATGCGGCCGTCGAAGAAGACGTGCACGAAGTCGGGCGCGATGTAGCGCAGGATGCGGGTGTAGTGGGTGATCAGCAGCGTGCCGATGCCGGTCTCCCGAACCCGGTTCACGCCCTCGCTGACGACCCGCAGCGCGTCGACGTCGAGGCCGGAGTCGGTCTCGTCGAGGATGGCGATCTTCGGGCTGCAGCAGCTCGAGCTGCAGGATCTCGTGGCGCTTCTTCTCGCCGCCGGAGAAGCCCTCGTTGACGCTGCGCTCGGCGAAGGCGCTGGTCGATCTCGAGCTCGGCCATCGCGGTGTTGACCTCCTTGACCCAGGTGCGCAGCTTCGGCGCCTCGCCGCGCACCGCGGTGGCTGCGGTGCGCAGGAAGTTCGAGACCGACACACCGGGCACCTCGACCGGGTACTGCATGGCCAGGAACAGGCCGGCGCGGGCCCGCTCGTCGACGGTCATCGCGAGCACGTCGGCGCCGTCGAGCGTGACCGAGCCGCTGGTGACGGTGTACTTCGGGTGGCCGGCGATCGAGTAGGCGAGCGTCGACTTGCCGGACCCGTTCGGGCCCATGATCGCGTGCGTCTCACCGGAGCGGACGGTGAGGTCGACGCCGCGCAGGATCTCGGTCGCATCGTCTGTCGCCACAACGGTGACGTGCAGGTCGCGGATCTCCAGGATGGTCATTCAGGCGTTCTCCAACTCGGCGGCGAAGCCCAGGCGGGCCTCGATTGCGGTCATGATCTGGCGCTGCAGGTCCGGCACGCCGATGCGGTCGACGACGTCGGCGAAGAAGCCGCGCACGACCAGGCGGCGCGCCTCGGCTTCCGGGATGCCGCGCGACTGCAGGTAGAACAGCTGCAGGTCGTCGAATCGTCCGGTGGCACTGGCGTGCCCGGCGCCGGCGATCTCGCCGGTCTCGATCTCCAGGTTCGGGCACCGAGTCGGCGCGGGCGCCGTCGGACAGCAGCAGGTTGCGGTTCATCTCGTAGGTGTCGGTGCCGGTGGCGCTCGGCCGGATGCGGACGTCGCCGATCCAGACCGTGCGCGCCGAGTCGCCGAGCAGCGCGTTCTTGTAGCAGCACGTCGGACGAGCAGTTCGGCTCGGCTGTGGTCGACGAACAAGCCGGCTCTCGAAGTGCTGGCCGTCGCCGGCGAAGCTCGACGCCGAGCAGCTCGGCGCGGCCGCCCGGGCCGGCGAAGCGCACCGTCGGGACGATGCGCACCACCGAGCCGCCGAGGGTCACGTTGACGTGCCGGTACGGTGGCGTCGCGGCCGACCGAGCGCTGCGTAGGAGGACAGCTGCACCGAGCCCTCGTCGGCCGCGTTGACCGCGATCACCGCGAGTTCGGCGCCGTCGCCGATCACGAACTCGACGTTGGCGGCGACCTCGATCAGCCCGCCGTGGTCGATGACCAGCACCGCGCGGGCGTTGGCGCCCGACCTCCACGACGTGATGGGTGTAGGACCGGCCGCTGATGCCCTTGCGGCGCAGGACGATCGGCTCGTCGAGCTCGGCACCGGCATCGACCGTGACGTGCAGCCCGCGGCGCGGCGCGCGCCATGGCGAGCGCGCTGACCCGGTCGGCCGGCGCGAGCGCCGCGCCGAACGCGTCGAGCGCTCGACGGGTCGACGGCCTCGACGTGCGCGCCGGCGGCGGACGGTCTCGTCGCCCTCGATCGACGCCGTCCGGCTCGAACGGCTCGAAGAACTCCCGGATGCGCGCCAGCGGCGTGAACCGCCACTCCTCCTCGCGACCGTGTCGGGATCGAAGGCGTCCGGGTCGCGGGAGGTGAACCGTTCCGACGGCGAGCCCGGTCGGATGTTGAGTCAGGTGCGGTCACTGTCAGCCGACCGCTCCTTCCATCTGCAGTTCGATCAGCCGGTTGAGCTCGAGCGCGTACTCCATCGGCAGCTCGCGGGCGATCGGCTCGACGAAGCCGCGCACGACCATGGCCATCGCCTCGTCCTCGGTCAGGCCGCGGCTCATCAGGTAGAACAGCTGGTCCTCGCTGACCTTCGACACCGTCGCCTCGTGGCCCATCGACACGTCGTCCTCGCGGACGTCGACGTAGGGGTAGGTGTCGGAACGGCTGATGTCGTCGACGAGCAGCGCGTCGCACTTCACCGTCGACGCGCTGTGGTGCGCGCCCTTGTTGACCTGCGACCAGGCCGCGGTAGGACGTGCGGCCACCGCCGCGCGCGACCGACTTCGAGATGATCGTCGAGGACGTGTGCGGCGCCAGGTGCAGCATCTTCGCGCCGGCGTCCTGGTGCTGGCCCTCGCCGGCGAACGCGATCGAGAGCACCTCACCCTTGGCGTGCTCGCCGGTCAGCCAGACGGCCGGGTACTTCATCGTGACCTTGGAGCCGATGTTGCCGTCGACCCACTCCATGGTCGCGCCGGCCTCGGCCTTGGCCCGCTTGGTGACCAGGTTGTAGACGTTGTTCGACCAGTTCTGGATCGTCGTGTAGCGGCAGCGGCCGCCCTTCTTCACGATGATCTCGACGACCGCGGAGTGCAGCGAGTCGGACTGAGTAGATCGGCGCGGTGCAGCCCTCGACGTAGTGCACGTAGGCGTCCTCGTCGACGATGATCAGCGTGCGCTCGAACTGGCCCATGTTCTCGGTGTTGATCCGGAAGTAGGCCTGCAGCGGGATGTCGACGTGCACGCCCTTCGGCACGTAGATGAACGAGCCGCCCGACCACACCGCGGTGTTCAGCGCGGAGAACTTGTTGTCGCCGGCCGGGATCACCGAGCCGAAGTACTCCTCGAACAGCTCCGGGTGCTCCTGCAGGCCGGTGTCGGTGTCGAGGAAGATCACGCCCTGCTCTTCGAGGTCCTCGCGGATCTTGTGATAGACGACCTCGGACTCGTACTGCGCCGCGACGCCGGAGACCAGGCGCTGCTTCTCGGCCTCCGGGATGCCGAGCTTGTCGTAGGTGTTCTTGATGTCGGCGGGCAGGTCGTCCCAGCTCGCCGCCTGCTTCTCGGTCGAGCGGACGAAGTACTTGATGTTGTCGAAGTCGATCCCGGACAGGTCCGAGCCCCAGTTGGGCATCGGCTTCTTGTCGAAGATCGCCAGCGCCTTGCAAGCGGCGCTCGCAGCATCCAGTCCGGCTCGCTCTTCTTCGCGGAGATGTCGCGACGACGGCCTCGGTACAGATCCGCGCCGCGCGCTGGCGCCGGCGACGTCGGTGTCGGCCCAGCCGAAGCCGTAGCGGCCGAGCGCGTCGATCTGCTCGTCCTGGGTGAGGACGCGTTCCGTGCGGTGGTCATAGTGGTCGTCCTTCCGAGCGGGTGGACGGTGGTTTCGGCGGCAACGGGACGTGGGTGGTGCACACGCCGTCGCCGTGGGCGATCGTGGCCAGGCGCTGGACGTAGGTGCCGAGCACGCGCTCGAACGCGCGTGTCTCGGCCTCGCACAGTTGCGGGAACTCGGCGGCCACGTGCGCGACCGGGCAGTGGTGCTGGCAGATCTGCACGCCGTTGGGCGTGCGGTCGGTCTCGGCGGTCGAGGCGTAGCCGTGCGCGGACAAGCCCGCGGCGAGCGCCTCGGCGCGGGCTCGGCGAGCGGCGCGCGCCGGTCGACCGCGGTGTCGAGTCGCTGCGGCCAGCGACTCGGCGCGGTGCTCGGCGAACGCCACGACCGCGTCTTCGCCGCCGGTCTCGCGCAGGTAGCGCAGCGCGGTGGTGGCGAGGTCGTCGTAGGCGTGCGGGAACGAGCCGCGTCCGGCGTCGGTGAGCGCGTAGGCGCGGGCCGGGCGGCCGCGGCCGCGGTGCGCGACGGGCGCGGCTCGCGCTCGACGAGCAAGCCGTCGGCGACCAGCGCGTCCAGGTGCCGGCGGATCGCGGCCGGCGAGAGCCCGAGCCGTTCGGCGAGATCGGCGGCGCTCTGCGGCCGCGCTCGAGCACGCTGCGCGCGACCGCGTCGCGGGTGCGGTCGGGCGCGGCAGTCGCCGCCGTTCCGTCCGCGGGTATTTTCACAACACCAGTATGACGTATTTCCGCGGCGGGTGTGCGAGGACCCCGCCCTGGCCGGCTGTTCAGGCCGTGAATGCCCCACACCCGCCGCAGTCAGCGGCTCGTGAGAGCCTGCCAGATCACGCACCAGGCGACCACAGCCGCGGCCGCGGCTGTCGTGGCGGCCCACGAACTCCCCCACGGCCGTCGCGTGTGAACGAGTCCCCGGCCACGTGCGTGGCCGCCCCGACCGACACCGCGATCGGAACGAGGGCCCGCTGGCGTCGGGTGTACCCGTGGTCGACGGCAGTCGTTGCCGGACGAACGCGGGCCGATGTCGACGCTCGGGTCGCGGGACAGTTCGACCCCGACCAATACACCGCCGCTGCCGATCAGGACGTCGATCGTGACGACTCCCAGCCAGCTGTGGGTCGTCGAGTACCCGACCGGGCCGGGCACGAACATCGGCAGGTCCGGCGCCGTCGTCCCCGCGACCAAGGGCGGGCCGAGCCACCTCAGACGCGGCGCGGCCGCCGGGTGACTCAAGGTGAATGGCACGGCCGAGACGCAAGCCACCGCCGGCTGAGGACCAAGCGCGACGACCCGGTCAACCGTCGCATATGCGACAGCGTTCCAGCATTGACCGACGCGACGGCTGCCGAGAACGATCCGGTGAATCAGCTGCAACATCAACACGGGAGCAGACATGAACGCGGCTCAGGCGAAGGCGAAATACAACGTGATCGCGCACAAGTACCCGGACACCACCCGCAAGGGCTGGGAAGCCCGAAAGACATTCGCCAAGGAGTGCGGTATCGACGTGAAGGTCTTCAACAAGGGCCTGGGCCCCCAATACGACCGATTCCTCGGTGTCCTCCGCGGAATCAAGGAGATCAACGGCTTCGTTCCGGTGGACGAACGCTCGATCAAGCAGCTGCACCCGGAACGGGACAAGCTGAAGAAGATCATCAAGACCTACCACGACATCACGAAGCCCAAGACGACGCCGGCGCGCGAGGATCCACTGTGGTACGGCTGGTACGCCCTCACCCATGGGTTGGAAGACATGCAGAAGTGGGCCGACAAGGTCGTCCAGGACGCGGACCGGTATGTCCAAGACCTCCAGCGCAAGCGCTGACCGGCGCGCTCTTCGAGTTCAGAAGTGTGCCTGGCTGCATTCGCCGCTCGGGCTCAGCAGGGCGGCGGTCCGCGTCGGTGTGTCGACCCGTCGCTGCACGTTTCGCTTTTCAAACCCCTACGGCAACGACTCCACCAAATCAGCAACCGACCTGCGCCGTCCGGTGTAGAACGGCACCTCCTCGCGCACGTGCCGCCGGGTCTCCGAACCGCGCAGGTGGCGCATGAGGTCGACGATGCGGTGCAGCTCGTCGGCCTCGAAGGCGAGCATCCACTCGTAGTCGCCGAGCGCGAACGAGGCGACGGTGTTCGCGCGCACGTCGGGGTAGTCGCGGGCCATCTGGCCGTGCTCGGCGAGCAGCGCGCGGCGCTCGTCGTCGGGCAGCAGGTACCACTCGTAGGAGCGGACGAACGGGTAGACGCAGACGTAGTGCGCGGGCTCCTCGTCGGCGAGGAACGCCGGGATGTGGCTCTTGTTGAACTCGGCCGGCCGGTGCAGCGCCATGTTCGACCACACCGGTTCCAGATGCGCGCCGAGCGCGGTGCGGCGGAAGCGGGTGTAGGCCTCCTGCAGCGCGTCGGCGGTGGCGGCGTGCCACCAGACCATCAGGTCGGCGTCGGCGCGCAGCGCGGACACGTCGTAGGTGCCGCGGACCGTGACGTCCTTGCGCGGCGAGCTGCTCGAACAGCTCGTCGACCTCGGCCGCGAGCGCCGGCCGGTCGAGCTCGCCGAGCCCGCTGCCGGCCCGGAACACCGACCACATCGTGTAGCGGATGACGTCGTTGAGTTCGCGCGCCTGCCTTGCCGTCGACCATGCCCGCCTATTGTCCCTGGGCCGCGAGCCGGGGCGAGCAGCTGGTCGACCGCGGCCCGGGCACGCGGCGACGCAGGCCGGGATGCCGACACCGTCGTAGGCCGCGCCGCACACCGCGAGGCCGGGCACGGCGGCGACGGCGGCACGGACGCGGGCGACCCGCTCGAGGTGGCCGACGGCGTACTGCGGCAGCCCGCCGCCCCAGCGGGTGACCATCGCGTCGACCGGCTCGCCGGTGACGCCGAGCAGCGCCGCAAGTTCGTGACGCACCAGCCGCGATGAGCTCGGCGTCGTCGAGCTGCAGCGCGTGCGGCTCCCCCGCCCGGCCCACGGACGCGCGCAGCAGTCGTCGACCCGCCCGGCAGCGGCCACTTCTGCGAGGACAGAGTCACCGCCTTCGTCGGCCAGCCGCTCCCCCGCGGCGACGAGCACTCCGCTGCCCGGCGGCGGCCTCGACGTCGCGGTAAGGCCAGCGACACGATCGCCACGCTGGCGCTCTCGATCCCGGCCAGCTCCGCGGCCGCCGCGGGCACCAGCCCGCCCAGCAACCGCGCCGCCTTCGCCGCCGGCAGCGGCGACCACGACCGCGTCGGCCTCGACGAGCTCGGCCACCGGCACCGCGCCGACCTCGAGCGCGAAACCGGTCGGGGTGCGCCGGATCGCCCGCACCGTGGTAGCGGTGCGCACGGCGAATCCGCCGCGCTGCACCAGCACGCCCGGCAACTGGCCCAGGCCGCCGCGCACGCTGGTGAAGATCGGCCCGGCCGACGGGACGCGGGCGCCGGCGTCGGTCACCGCCCGCGCGGCCGCTGAGCAGCGAACCGCCGCTGCGCAGCGCGTCGGCCAGCCGCGGCACGTGGCCCGCAGCGACAGCTCGTCGGCGCGCCCGGCATACACGCCGCCGAGCAGCGGCTCGACCAGCCGGTCGGCCACCTCGGCGCCGAGCCGCTCGCGCACCAGCCGGCCCACCGCGACGTCGCGGTCCAGCGCCGGCAGCGGCGGGAGTTCGGGCTCGCGCTCGACCGCCGCGAGACCCGCCGCGGACAGCGCCCCCGACGCGCGCAGCGCGCCGACGTCGGCCGGGATGCCCATCATCGTGCGGCGCCGGCAGCGGATGGCAGCACACCGCCGGCGCGCACCAGCGCGGCCGTCGTCAGCGGGTCGATCCGTTCGTCGTCGAGCCCGGCGTCGCCGAGCAGGGCGACGCCTTCGGGACGCGCGGTGAGCAACGCCTCGGCGCCGACGTCGACCGGCTCGCCGGCGAGCTCGGCGACCCGCAGCTTGCCGCCGACCTGCGGCGCCGCCTCGAGCACGATCACCGACGCCCCGGCCGCGGCGGCGTACCAGCGCGGCGGCCAGACCCGAGATCCCGCCGCCGACGACGACCACGTCGCGTCATGGCAGCGAGTGGACCAGCTCGACGATGCGGGTCAGCACGTCCGGATCGGTGTCCGGCGGCACGCCGTGGCCGAGGTTGAAGATGTGCCCGTCGGCCGCTCGGCCCTCGGTGACCACCCGCCGCACCGCGGCGTCGACCACCGGCCAGTCGGCACCGAGCAGCGCCGGGTCGAGGTTGCCCTGCACGACGGCTCCGGGCCCGAGGCGGCGCGCGGCCTCGTCCAGCGGCACCCGCCAGTCGACGCCGACGACGTCGGCGCCGGCCGTGCGCATCGCCGCCAGCAGCTCGCCGGTGCCGACCCCGAAGTGGATGCGTGGGCACTCGGCCGGCCAGCGGCGCAAGCACCGCGCGGCTGTGCGGCAGCACGAACTCGGTCGTAGTCGGCCAGCGACAGCGCGCCCGCCCACGAGTCGAACAGCTGCACCGCGGCCGCGCCGGCGTCGACCTGCGCGGCCAGGAACGCGCCGGCGATCTCGGCCAGCCGCCCGCACAGCGCGTGCCACACGTCGGGGCGGCGTGCATGAGCGCCTTGGTGCGGGCGTGGTCGCGCGACGGGCCGCCCTCGACCAGGTAGCTCGCGAGGGTGAACGGCGCCCCGGCGAAGCCGATCAGCGGGGTCGTCGCCGAGCTCGCCGACCAGCGCCCGGATCGCGGCAGTCACGTACGGCACGTCGTCAGCGGTCAGGGCACGCAGCCGGGCGACGTCCGCCGCGGTGCGGATCGGGTCGCCGACCACCGGCCCGACGCCCGGGACGATGTCGACGTCGACGCCGATCGCGGCGAGCGGCAGCACGATGTCGGAGAACAGGATCGCCGCGTCGACGCCGTGCCGGCGCACCGGCTGCAGGGTGATCTCGGTGACCAGCTCCGGAGTGCGGCAGGCGTCGAGCATCGCGGTGCCGACCCGCAGCGCCCGGTACTCCGGCAGCGAGCGGCCGGCCTGGCGCATGAACCAGACCGGCGGGCGCGGGCCCGGCCGGCCGCCGGCGGCGCGGACGAGCAGCGCAGCGGTATCGGCGCCGGCGAATTCGGTCGTCATCACGCTCCATCGTCGCACGGTTGTTCGGCGTGCCTGCGGGCGATCAGCGCCGCCCTGTGTCACGGTGGGACGGTTGCGCGCCGTCACCGGCGCGGCGCGAGAGGAGTCGCGACGTGACTGCCGAACTCGGCTTCGCCTATTGCCCGACCTGTTGCCGCGAGTGCCTGACCGAGACCCCGCCGTGTCCCGACGGCCACGGTGAGCGGTGTCCGGACCGCGCTTGCGTCGAGTGCGGCACCGCGCTGCTGTGCGACATCACCTTCTACCGGCCACCCACCCGACCGCGGCGCGCGGCCTGACGGGCTGCGCGATGAGTAGCCTGCACCCCCGTGTGCCCGTGACCGAGACACCCGCCGGGGACCAACCCGACCCGGCCGCTGAGGAGCCGCGTGCGCCCACGCCCGCGGCACCGCAGATCTTCCGCGCCGCGGTGCAGGGCCTGACCGACGCCGCCGTGCGCGCTGAGGTCCGCGTCGAGCCGTTGCGTCCGCCCCAACGTCTGGCGCCCTACAGCTACGCGGTCGGTGCCGACGTCGTCGATCCCGACGGGATCGAGCTGGCTACCGGTCGGCTGGTGTTGCTGCACGATCCGGACGGGCAGGAGGCCTGGGACGGCGTGCTGCGCCTCGTCGCCTACGCCTCGGCCGAGGTCGACGAGGAGATGCTGGTCGACCCGCTGCTGCCCACCGTCGCCTGGAGCTGGCTGATCGGCGCGCTGCAGGACCGATCGGCGCGCTTTCGCGCCGCGGGCGGCACGGTGACCCAGACCACGTCGACCCGCTTCGGCGACATCGTCGGCCCGCGGACCTCGGTGGCGATCGAGGTGCGCGCGTCGTGGACCGCCGACACGGCCGACCTCGGCCCGCACCTGCACGCGTTCGTCGACCTGTTGTGCACCGCCGCCGGGCTGCCGCCGGAGGGTGTGACGGTCCTGCCGCCCGGCTGACGTGGCCAACGAACCCGACGCGAGCCGGCCAGAGCCCGCCCCGCTGCTGCGCGAGCCGCCGGAGGGCGTGCCGGCTCCCATCACCGATCCGGCGCGACTCGCGGACCTCGTCGCCGGCCTGCGCGGCGCCGACACGCCCGTCGCGCTCGACGCCGAACGCGCGTCCGGCTACCGCTACAGCCAGCGGGCCTATCTGGTGCAGCTGCGCCATCCCGCGGTGGGCACCGCGCTCATCGACCCGATCGAGCAGCCCCGACCTGGCCGAGGTGGGCGACGCGCTCGCCGGCACGGAGTGGATCCTGCACGCGGCAGCGCAGGACCTGCCGTGCCTGGCCGAGCTGGGGATGCGGCCGCCACGGCTGTTCGACACCGAGCTCGCGGGCCGGCTGCTCGGCGACGAGCGGGTGGCGCTCGGCACGATGGTCGAGCAGCACCTGGGGGTGCGGCTGGAGAAGGGCCACTCGGCCGCCGACTGGTCCACCCGCCCGCTGCCGCACGAGTGGCTGGCCTACGCCGCGCTCGACGTCGAGTTGCTGATCGACCTGCGCGACCGGCTCGCCGCCGAGCTGCGTGCCGCGGGCAAGCTCGAGTGGGCCGCGCAGGAGTTCGAGGCGATCAGGCTGGCGCCGCCGCCAGCGCCGCGGGCCGACCCGTGGCGGCGCACCTCGGGCATCCACCGGCTGCGCAGCCGGCGCCAGCTCGCCGCGGCACGCGAGTTGTGGCTTACCCGCGACGAGTACGCCGCCACCCGCGACATCGCCCCCGGGCGGGTCCTCCCGGACGCCGCGATCGTCGACGCCGCCCGCAGCGACCCGGGGCGCCGCGACGACCTGGTGGCGCTGGCGGTGTTCGGCGGACCGCGTCAGCGGCGTCGCGCCTCGCTGTGGTTCGCCGCGCTGCAGCGAGCGCGCCAGCTGCGCGAGGACGAGTTGCCGCCGCTGAGCGGCGGCGGGGGTGACGCGATGCCCTCGCCGTCGCGCTGGCGCGACCGCGACCCGGATGCCGCCGCCCGTCTCGCCGCGGCCCGCGAGGTCGTGGCCGGGCTCGCCGAGACGCACCGGGTGCTGGCCCAGAATCTGCTGCCGTCCGAAATCGTGCGCCGGCTGTGCTGGGAGCCGCCGCGACCCTCCGACGAGGCCGCCGTGCGCGACCGGCTGGCGCAACTCGGCGCCCGTCCGTGGCAGATCGAGCTCACCGCAGCGCTGCTCGCCCCGGCGCTCGACGCGACGGCCTAGCCTTCTCTGCGCTGCACCACGGCCCGGACGACGCGCTGAGTTCGGCGCTGACCTCGACGGTGCCGCCCACCGGAGTGGGGAGCCGGTGCCGTAGGCGCACGCCGGTTCCCACCGATGTCTCGTCCGGCCCGAGCCGCTCGGCCGCGGCGGCCACCGTCGCGCCCCCGAGCCAGGCCAGCAACCGGGGCGTGCCGAGCACCGCCACCTCGCCGCTGCCCAAAGCGATCGCGGTGTCCGACTGCGTCACCTCGTGCGCGGTCATGTTCAGGAGCGCACGGGCCGGTGATGCCGCCGAGGGTGGTCCCGACCGAGTAGAACAGCACGACCGTCCAGCAGATCGTCATGGTGACCGCCGACAGGTGTCCGCCGCTGAACAGCCACGCGGTGCCGAAGCGCGGCGTGCCGGACCCGAGGTACGTGCTGGTGATCATGATGGGGCGGCCCACAGTGTCGAACAACGGACCGAGCAGCAGCGGGGCGAGGAAGGTGCCGATCGCGATGACCACGTAGTAGTAGCCGGTGGCCGCCGACGGCACGTCGAAGAACGTTGTCAGGATCGATGCGTCGCCGAACGTGACGGTGTTGGAGAGGAATACCTGCCCGGTGAACAACGAGAGCCCGCGCACGGTGCGCTTCGGGTAGGTCCCGAACACGGTCTTGAGGATCACCACCAGCCCGGTGGTCTGCGGCTGCTTGATCTCGATCTCGTCGTCGACCTTCGGCAGCTCCTTGCCGGTCTCGCGTTCCACCGTCTTTTCGACATCCGAAACTAGCTCCTCGGCTTCGTCGTGCTTGCCGTGGATCGTCAGCCAGCGAGGGCGTTTCGGCACGTTGCGGCGCCCCAGCGGGATCACCAGTCCCAGCACCACACCGAGCCCGACCGCCACCCGCCGACCGCCGTTCGGCGCGAAGATGTTCTCGTTGACGACGACGCGCCCGCCGTGCTTGCTCGGGATGAGCTCGTCGGTGGCGGAATTGATCGCGGCATCCTCCCCGCCGAGGCCGGTGTTCGGTTCGCCGAGCCGCGTTGCGATGTTGCCGATGATGGTGACCTCGAGGCCGTCGAGGATCCATACCGTGCCCGACCCGATGATGATCGTCCAGTGCCAGCGGGACCAGGGCAGGCGGTCGAGCCGGCCGGGAACGGACGTGCGGATCGTGCCCGCGGCCGCGGCGCCGGCCGTCGTGTCGGCAGCCGTCGTGAGAGCACCCTCCCCGTGCCGGGACGTGGGTAAACCCGGGCCGAGCACATGCGCAGGGTCACGTTCTGCAACACAGCGTGACGGGCCAGTGGGCCCGACGGACACGATCCGGTCGCGGTACTTGGCGGGCGCGCCTGCGTGGGCAAAGGTGTAGAACATCGTTGTTCCGAACGTCGAAAGGCTCATTCATGCGCCGTACCGCCGCCCTGCTCGACACGTCCCGCGTGCTGCTCGCCGCGCTCATCGCGCTCGTCGCAGCACTCGCCCTCGCCGGTCTCGTCACCGGCTCCGCGAGCGCGCTCAAACCCAGCAACCGCGCCGTGCCCGCGCCGCCGGCCAACCCGACGCGCGCCGACCAGATCCAGAACATCGACCAGGTCAAGACCGCGATCAAGGCCTACTACGGCGACACCCCCAGCGGTGCGACCAACCCGGACGGCACCGCCGAACACCTGCCCTCGCCTACCGGCGCGTACGCGAACGAGATGGCGGGCATCGTCGCCAAGGAGGCGCAGCAGTATCCTGGCGCACTACAACGTCGACGCACCCAACCCGAACGCCGAAGCCCAAGGCGATCCTGCTCGACGTCGACGACACGACGCTGAACACCTACAACTACGAGATCGCGTCGAACTTCGTCTACAACCCGACCGTCAACGCCGAGTTCGTCAACGCCGAGGTGTTCCCGGCGGTGTTCCACATGCCGGAGCTCGGTGAACTACGCCGCCTCCCACGGGTACACGGTCTTCTTCCTGACCGGCCGGCCCGAGACGCAGCGCACGGCCACCGAGGGCAACCTGACCAACGTCGGTTACCCGGTCGTCGACAGCCAGGTCTACCTGAAGGACCTGACCAAGCCGATCTACTCCTCGTGCTACCAGCCGCCGACGTCGACCTGCACCACGACCCAGTACAAGTCGCTGACCCGCGAGTACATCGAGTCGCAGGGCTACAACATCGTCGCGAACTTCGGCGACCAGTACAGCGACCTGAACGGCGGCTACGCGGACAAGACGTTCAAGTTGCCGAACCCGATGTACTACCTGCCGTAGCGGTGATCTCCGGCCGGGTGGACTGCCGCACCTCGCGCGGCAGTTCCACCCGGACCGTGAGCCCGCCGAACGGCGGGGCGGCGGCCTGCAGCTCGCCACCGTGGGCGGCCACGATGAGCCGCACGATCGCCAGCCCGAGCCCGGCTCCGCGAGTGGCGGTGCGCATCCGGCCACCGCGCCGGAAGGGCTCGAACAGCGAGCTGACGTCGCCGCCCGGGATGACCGCCCCGCCGTTGGCCACGTGCAGCCACGCCTTGTCGTTGGTCTGACCGGTCGTCACCCGCAGCCAGCCGCCGGGCACGTTGTGCCGGATCGCGTTCTCGACCAGGTTGCCGATCAGCCGCTCCAGCAGCCGCGGGTCGCCGATGGTGGCGGCCGGCTCCACCTCGGTCTCGATCCGCACGCTGCTTCTCCTCGGCCTCGGCGGCCACCGCGTTCAGCGCGTCCGGCACCAGCCAGGCGAGATCGACCGGTTCCTTCACCTCCAGCTCGCCGCCGCCGACGGCCTGCAGCCGGGCCAGGGTGAGCAGCGAGGTGACCAGACGTTGCGCCCGCTCGGCCGCCGACGCGACCACGTCACCCATCCGGCGCAGCTCCTCCTGATCGGCGTCCGGGTCGCTCAGCGTCACTTCCAGCTCGGTGCGGATCACCGACAGCGGCGTGCGCAGCTCGTGGCTGGCGTTGGCGACGAACAGGCGCTGGCTGTCGAACGCGGCGTCGAGGCGGGCCAGCATCTCGTCGAAGGTGTCGGCGAGCTCGAGCAACTCGTCGTCGGGCCCGCCGAGGTTGATGCGCTGGTCGAGCGTCTCGGTTGACAGCGGCGCGGGCCGTGGCGGTCAGCTTCGCGATCGGGCGCAGCGACTGCTTGCGCGATCAGATAGCCGCCGACGGTACCGATCACGACGATGATCGCGAAGAACACCAGCCCGGTGCGCAGCAGATAGCTGGTGGCGTGCTCCTGGGCGTCGGTGACGTTGAGCGTCACCGGTTTGCCCGTTGCCGCGGTCCTTGAGCACCCGGTTCGTGTCGTAGCCGGGCAGCTGTGCGATCGCGCGGTCGACCAGGATCACGCAGATGATCAGCAGCGACCCGCCCACGAGGACCACCAACCCGCCGTACAGCAGCGCCATGCGCATGCGCAGGGTCGGGCGGAAGAACCTCACGGGATACTACCGGTCACGGCGTCGAACCGGCCTCCTCGACACTGCTCAGCGCGGCCGGGTCGATGCGGTAACCGGAGCCGACCACGGTGTCGATGATCGCGGGTTCGCCCAGCTTGCGGCGCAGCGTCATCATCGTGACCCGCACGGTGGTGGTGAACGGGTCGGCGTTCTCGTCCCACACCCGGTCGAGGAGTTCCTCGCTGCTCACCACCGCACCGTGGGCCGTGAGCAGCGTCTCGAGCACGCCGAACTCCTTGCGGGTGAGGTCGATCGAGCTCGCCGTCTGCGCGTGACGGTGCGCTTGGCGGAGTCGAGCTCGACGTCGCCGGCGCTGAGCACCGGCGGCGCCGCCGGAGTGGTGCGCCGGCCCAGCGCCCGCACCCGCGCCACCAGTTCGGCGAACGCGAACGGCTTGGCCAGGTAGTCGTCGGCGCCGAGCGCCAGCCCGGACACCTTGTCCTCGACGGTGCCGCTCGCGGTCAGCATCATCACGCGGGTCAGCACCCCCTCGTCGGTCAGCCGTCGGCAGATCTCGTCCCCTGACATGCCCGGCAGGTCCCGGTCCAGCACGACGACGTCGTAACGAGTGAGGGCGGCTTTGCGATACCCCTCGTCACCGTCGTTGGCGACGTCCACGGCCATGCCCTCGCGCCGCAGGCCGCGGGCGACCGCTTCGGCCAGCTGAACTTCGTCTTCCACGACCAGGATCCGCATCCCCGTACCTTCCGCCGTCAGGGCTCAGTTCCGGCCCGCTTCGCCCGGGTGCCGGCCTACTTCAACACTGTCCGAACCACGTTCCGGCAGTCCCTCCCGTGAATCCGGGCGAGACCGTTGCGTGGCCCACTCGACCACGCGCCGGCCGATGTCTGGCACGGCGAGCCCGACGGCTGCCTTCACCCCGGCGACGTTGCCGTGTTCGAGGAACCGTACCGGTATGCCGATTTCGCGGGTCGGCACGTCTCGACCGGTGTCGCGCAACACCTGCGAGATGCGGGCGCCGACACCCCCGGCCACGACGCCGTCCTCGACGGTCACCACCAGCCCGGCGGCGTCGGCGAGGCCGCACACCGCGGGGTCGATCGGATTGACCCAGCGGGGCTCGACGACCCGGGTGGTGTACCCGGCGCGCTGCACCGCGGTGCTCGCCTCGACGACGTCGGCGGCGGTGGCGCCGACGGCGATGAGCAGCACGTCGACCGGCTCGTCGAGGTTCGATTCGGCGAGCACGTCGAACTGCCCGACGCGGCGCCGCGCCGGCAGCGGATCGCCCAGCGGAGTCTTCGGAAATCGCAGCAGGCTGGGGCCGTCGTCGATGTCGACGGCCTCGCGCAGCAGCTGGCGCAGCGTGTCCTCGTCGCGCGGCGCGGCGATCCGCAGTCCTGGGACGACGCCGAGGATGGCCATGTCCCACATGCCGTTGTGGCTCGGCCCGTCCTCGCCGGTGATGCCGGCACGGTCGAGCACCACGGTGACCGGCAGCCGGTGCAGCGCGACGTCCATCAGCAGCTGGTCGAAGGCGCGGTTGAGGAACGTCGCGTAGATCGCCACCACCGGGTGCAGGCCGCCGGTGGCCAGCCCGGCCGCCGAGGTCATCGCGTGCTGCTCGGCGATGCCGACGTCGTAGCAGCGCTGCGGGAAGCGCCGGGCGAAATCGCCCAGCCCGGTCGGCTCGCACATGGCCGCGGTGATCGCGACGATGTCGTCGCGCCGCTCGCCGATCGAGACGATCTCGTCGCTGAACACCGACGTCCAGCTGCGACCCGTGCTGGCCCGCGCCAGCCCGGTCGCCGGGTCGAACCCACGGGACTGGTGCATCTGGTCGGCCTCGTCGTTCTCGGCCGGCGCGTAGCCGTAGCCCTTGCGGGTGACGCAGTGGACGATCACCGGACCGTCGAAGCCGCGAGCGAGCCGGAACGCGTTCTCCAGCGCCGCGACGTCGTGCCCGTCGATCGGGCCGAAGTACTTCAGCCCGAGATCCTCGAACAGGCCCTGCGGCTGGATCATGTCCTTGAGCCCCCGCTTCACGCCGTGCAGCGCGTCATAGATCGGCGGGCCGACGACGGGCGTGCGGCCGAGGGTGGTCTTGACCTGACCGAGCATCCGCTCGTAGCCGGGCGACAGCCGCAGCCCGGCCAGATGGTCGGCCAGCCCGCCGATGGTCGGTGAGTAGGAGCGGCCGTTGTCGTTGACCACGACGATCACCGGCAGGTCCGAGGCCGCGATGTTGTTCAGCGCCTCCCAGCACATGCCGCCGGTCAGCGCACCGTCACCGACGACCGCGACCACCGGGCGGCGCTCGCCGCGCACCTCGAAGGCCTTGGCCAGGCCGTCGGCGTAGGACAGCGCCGTGGAGGCGTGGGAGTTCTCGATCCAGTCGTGCTTGCTCTCGGCGCGGCTGGGATAGCCGGACACGCCACCGCCCTGCCGCAGCGTGGGCATGTCGGCGGCGCGGCCGGTGAGGATCTTGTGGACGTACGCCTGGTGCCCGACGTCGCACAGGATCGGCTCGGTCGGCGAGTCGAACACCCGGTGCAGCGCGAGCGTCAGCTCCACCGCGCCGAGGTTGGGTCCGAGATGGCCGCCGGTGCGGGAGACGGTCTGCACCAGCAGATCGCGGATCTCGGTGGCGAGCACCGTCAGATCCGATGCGTCCAGTTCGCGTAGATCGGCCGGCGAGCCGACCCGATCGAGTACCCGGGTCACGGCGTAGATGTCTACGGCGCGCGACCGCCCGGGGCGGGGAGCCGCGGTCGCCGAACGAACAGTTCGCCGTGCTCCGGAGGTGTCGGGTGCGAGCGTGGCCAGGCATTCGACGTGGTGCGTCATGGGGAACGCGTCGAAGGCCCGCAGCGCCGCGCAGCGCCCACCCGTGCTCACGCGCTGCCGCAACGTCGCGGGCCAGTGTGCCCGGGTCGCAGGACACGTAGCCGATCACCCGGGGCCCGGCCGCGATGACCTCGGCCATGACCGCGGCGCCGGCGCCGGCGCGCGGCGGGTCGAGCACCACGACGTCCGGCGCGACATCCAGCTCGCGCACCGTCCGGGCGTCGACCCGGCCACGGCGCACCTGCGCCCACGGCCAGCGCGCCAGGTTCGCGGCCGCGTCGGCGACCGCCTGCCGGTCGCCTTCGACCCCGACAACCCGCCCGCGTCGGGCCGACCGCGCCGGCCAGCACTGCGGTGAGTGCCCCGGCGCCGGCGTACAGGTCGAGCACCGTCTCGCCGTCGACCGGCGCGACGGCCGCCAGCAGCGCGGCGGCGAGCGTGTCCAGCGCGCGCCGGGTGCACCTGCCAGAACCCGGTGGCGGCCACGCTGAACTCGCCGGCCCCGGGCACCTGCCGTGACCACCAAGGACGGCCCGATCAGCACCTGGACCTGATCCGCTGCGGCCGCCGGCCGCGTGTCTGCGGCGCCGGTACTGACTGTGGTGGTGGTGCGCCAGCATGGTCAGCGCGCCGTCGTCGCCGCGCACCACCTCGACGCCGGACAGCCCGGCCCAGCGCCCGGTCAGCGCCGCGGCGTCGCCGACGCCCGGCACCCCGAGCAGGCAGCGCGCGACGTGCTCGACCTCGTGCGAGCGGTGCCGGTGCAGGCCCGCGCCGTCCGGCGGCGTCGACGGCGTAGCCGATCCGGGTGCGCCAGCCGAGCAGCCCGCCGGGCAGTGCTTCGACCTCGTCGAGAAGTTCCCCGACGTCAAGGCCGCCGATGCGGACGAACTGGTCGCGGATCACCGCGGCCTTGAGCTCGCGCTGCGCGGCGCCGGACGCGTGCTGCCAGTCGCAGCCGCCGCAGCGGCCCGCGCCGGCGTACTCGCACGGCGCGGGCGACCCGCTGCGGCGCGGCGGTGACGATCTCGACCGCGTCGGCGCGGCAGAAGGAACCGCCGCGGTCCTCGGTGACCAGCGCGCGGACCCGCTCGCCGGGCAGGGCGTGCCGCACGAACACCACCCGGCCGGACTCGCCGTGGCGGGCGACGCAGCTGCCGCCGTGCCGCCACGGCGTCGACGTCGAGGTCGAGGAGCCGGCCGAGCAGTGGCCCGGTCTCACGCGCCGGGTTGGCGCGGTCAGCCACTCCGGGCCGGCGCGGTGTCCGAGGCCGCGGTGCCGGTGCCGGTGCCGGTATCAGTCTCGGTGTCGCTGTCAGTCTCGGTGTCGCTGTCAGTCTCGGTGTCGCTGTCGGGCACACCGGGTACCGCGGTCGGGTCGGAGTCCGGGTGCAGCGGCACCCCGGTTCCGGGGTGCCGGATCGGCTTGCGGAACGCCTTCGCACTCGACGCGAGCTGCCACGGCACGCTCGTGACCATCACGCCCGGCTGGAACAGCAGCCGGCCCTTCAGCCGCAGCGCCGACTGGTTGTGCAGCAGGTGCTCCCACCAGTGCCCGACGACGTACTCGGGGATGAACACGCTCACGATGTCGCGCGGCCGGTCGCGGCGCAGCTGCTTGACGTAGTCGAGCACCGGGCGGGTGATCTCGCGGTAGGGCGACTCGAGCACGGTGAGCTGCACCGGCAGGTCGTGGCGCTCCCACTCGGCGAGCAACGCCCGGGTCTCCTCGTCGTCGCACGTTCACGGTCAGCGCGGTGAGCGTGTCCGGGCGGGTCGCCCGGGCGATAGGCCAGCGCCCGCAGCGTCGGCTTGTGCACCTTCGACACCAGCACGACGACGTGGTTGCGCGACGGCAGATCAGGCCCGATCTCGTCGGTCGCCAGTTCGTCGGCGACCCGCGTGTAGTGCCGGTTGATCGCCCGCATGCAGCACGTACAGGATCGGCATCGCGATGAGCACCAGGTACGCGCCCTTGGTGAACTTCGTGATGACGACGATCACCAGCACGAGCCGCGCACAGCGTGGCGCCGAAGCGCGTTGATCGCGCGCGATCGCAGGATCCGGCGTGCGCTCGGCCGGGTCCCGCTCGGTGCGCAGGGCGCGGTTCCAGTGCCGCACCATGCCGGTCTGGCCGAGCGTGAACGACGTGAACACGCCGATGATGTAGAGCTGGATCAGCCGGCGTGACGTCGGCGTCGTAGATCGCAGATCAGCGCGCCCGGCGACGACCGCCAGCATCAGGATGCCGTTGCTGTAGGCGAGGCGGTCGCCGCGGTTGTGCAACTGGACCGGCAGGTTCTTGTCGCGGGCCAGGATCGAGCCCAGCAGCGGGAAACCGTTGAACGCGGTGTTGGCGGCGAGCACCAGGATCAGGGCGGTGGTGGCCTGCACGAAGAAGAACCCGATCGAGTGCGGCCCGCCGAAGACCGCGCTGGCCACCTGCGCGATCACGGTGCGCTGCGGCGTCGCTCTCGCAGACGTTCTTCGGCACGTTGCTGAAGTCGACAACTGTTCGTCGTCGGTTCGGTGATGTGCACCTTGGAGATCAGCGCGAGCGCGGTGAGGCCGGCGAACATCGTGACCGCGATGGAGCCCATCAGCGACGAGCGTCTTCTGGGCGTTCTGCGCCTTCGGCGGCTTGAACGCCGGCACGCCGTTGGCGATCGCCTCGACGCCGGTGAGCGCGGTACAGCCGGAGGAGAACGCGCGCAGCGCGAAGAAGATCAGCGCCAGGAAGCTCAGCGAGCCGTAAGCCGGACTGCGCCTCGATCTGGTAGTTGGCGCTCTCGGCCACCGGCGGCGTTGCCGACGACCGCCCGGAACAGCCCGGTGATGATCATGATGACGACGCCGGTGGCGAACAGGTAGGTCGGCGCCGCGAACGCCAGCCCGGCCTCGCGCAGCCCGCGCAGGTTCACCGCGGCGAGCACGACGACGAAGCCCGAGCGCCAGCGGCACCCGCGTCGGCGACCACGACGGCAGCGCCGAGATGATGTTGTCCACGCCCGGAGGACACCGACACCGCGACGGTCATGACGTAGTCGACGAGCAGGGCGCTGGCCACGATCACGCCGGCCGCGCGGCCGATGTTCTTCGTCGCCACCTCGTAGTCGCCGCCGCCGGTCGGGTAGGCGCGCACCAGCTGGCGGTAGGAGGCCACGACCGCCGCCATCAGCACGACGACCGCCAGCGCGACCCAGGGCGCGAGGTACAGGAAGGCGGTGCCGCCGACCGTCAGGACGAGCAGGATCTCCTGCGTCGCGTAGGCCACGCTCGACAGCGCGTCGCTGGCGAAGATCGGCAGCGCGAGGCGCTTGGTCGAGCAGCGCGTGCCCGGCCAGTTCGGTGCTGACCGGGCGCCCGATGATCAGCCGTTTGAGGACGCGCGGGATTACGGCCACGAGCGGAACGATACGACCGCCGGGCCGTCTGCGCGCGAGGCCCGTGTACGAAGCGGTCGCTCGCGTGCCAAGCTCGCACGGTGCACATCGTCATCATGGGCTGCGGCCGGGTCGGCACGTCGCTGGCGACGCAGCTGGCGCCGCTCGAGCACACCGTCGCCGTGATCGACCAGGATCCGACTGGCGTTTCGGCGCCTCGGCGACGACTTCATCGGCCGGCAGGTGCACGGGCGTCGGATTCGACCGCGAGACCCTGATCGAGGCCGGGATCGAGCACGCCGACGCGTTCGCCGCGGTCAGCAGCGGCGACAACTCCAACATCATCGCCGCCCGGGTGGCGCGCGAGACGTTCGGCGTCGCGACGGGTGGTCGCCCGCATCTACGACCCGAAGCGGGCCGAGGTGTACGAGCGGCTGGGCATCCCCACCGTGGCAACCGTGCCCTGGACGGCGTCGAGGCTGCTGAAGCGGTGCTCGGCGAGTCCACGGCCGAGGCGTGGCGCGACCCGTCCGGTGTGGTGGCGCTGCTCGGGGTCGCGCCGCACGAGGGCTGGATCGGCCGCTCGGCTCGTCGACTTCGAGGCCGCGACCGGCGCCCGGACCGCGCTGGTCACCCGGTTCGGCAAGGGTCAGCTGCCGACCCCGTCCACGCTCATCCAGTCCGGCGACACCCTGCACGTCCTGGTCACCGACGAGCACTGCGGCCGGCGCTGCACGAGCTGCGCGTCCTCCGGCCCGGACGGGGGCAACCGATGAGGGTCGCCATCGCCGGAGCCGGCTCGGTGGGCCGCTCGATCGCCCGCGAACTGCTCAGCAAGGAGCACGCGGTGCTGCTCATCGACAAGGACGCCGCGCAAGGTCGACCCGCAGCGCATCGAGGGCGCCGACTGGCTGCTCGGCGACGCCTGCGAGGTGGCGAACCTGGAGAAGGCGCGGCTGCAGGACTGCGACGTCGTGGTCGGCGCGACCGGCGACGACAAGGTCAACCTCGTGGTCTCGCTGCTCGCCAAGACCGAGTTCTCGGTGCGCCGGGTCGTCGCCCGCATCAACCACCCGGCCAACGAATGGCTGTTCACCGAGGCGTGGGGCGTGGACGTCGCGGTGTCCACGCCGCGGGTGCTCGCCGCGCTCGTCGAGGAGGCCGTCGAGGTCGGCGACGTCGTGCGGCTGTTCGGCATCCGCGAGGGTCAGGCGAACCTCGTCGAGCTGACGCTGCCCGACGACGCCCCCTGCGCGGGTCGCCCGGTGCGCGATCTCGACCTGCCGAAGGACACGACGCTGGTCGGCATCGTGCGCGGGCGGCGCGTCATCACCCCGTCGCCGGAGGAGCCGATGGAGGCCGGAGACGAACTGCTGTTCGTCGCCTCGCCCGAGACCGAGGACGCGATGCGCGCCTCAGTGCTGCCCGGCTGAGTCGCACGCGCAGCCGGCTGACCGCGGCGTCGCGCCGGGCTCACGACCAGGAAGCTGAAGCCGACCGCGGCGATGAACAGCGGATAGCCCATCGCGATGCGCGCGAACGCCAGCCAGCCGGTGGCGTTCTCGCCGTAGAGCGCGAGCTGCACGAACCCGCGGGCGAGGAACACCGCGGTGGCGGCCAGCGTCGCCCAGGTGTAGGCGATCAGCAGCGGCCGCCGGCGGTACCACGGCGGGCGGTTCGACCCGCTGCGCCGCATCGTCGGTCTGGGTAGCTGAGCCCGGCGTCGGGTCGAGGAACTCCCACACCAGCCCGACGAGCGGGCGGCGCACGACCAGCGAGATCGCGAACGGCACCGCGTAGGCGAAGCTCGTCCAGATGCCGAGCAGGAAGTAGCCGCGGGCCTGGCCGGTGCGGGCGGCGATGAAGGCGGCGATCGACGACGCCGAACAGCCCGGACAGCGCCTGCTGGATCGGCTGGCGACGCAGCAGCCGGTAGCCGGTGAGCAGCAGCGCGGCGGCCACCGCGGCGATGATCGCCGCCCGCAGTGAGGCCGTCACGTTGACGATGACGAATACGACCGTCGGGATCGCGGTGATCAGCGCGCCGGACCAGCCGCCGATGCTGGCCAGCATCTGCTGGCGATAGGTCTCCCGCAGCTGCGCGCGTCGGCCGTCGGCGCGTTCGGTCATGCCGACGGTGGGAGCAGCTCGTACCACGGGTTGTAGATCGCGAGCTTGCCGTCGTGCTCGCCGACGCGGCCGCGGGCGAGCACCCGCCGCCCCGGCTCGACGCCGGCGATGCGGCGGCGGCCGAGCCACACGAGCTCGACGACGTCCGAGCCGTCGAACAGCTCGGCGGTCAGGGTCGGCACGGTCTCGCTCGGGGTGTACACGACCGAACGCAGCCGGCCCACGATCTTGACCGCCTGGCCGCAGCGCACCGCGTCCAGCCGCGCGCAACGGCGCTCGACGACCTCGTCCTGCAGCTGCGCGGCGTCCAGGCGCTGCGGGCTCGCGGTGAGGCGATGCAGCAGCGACGGCCGTCCCATGCGCCCAGGGTAAGCGCGTGCGGGCCTCACTGGCCGAAATTGTCCGGCAACTCCATGTCGGCCGGCAGCTGCAGCGGCACCGGCTCGCGGACCGGCAGCGGCGACGCTGCCCCGGATCACCACGACGTCGCGCAGCGCCTGCTCGAACACCTTGGCCTTGGCCGGGTCGGTGGCCACCGGGCCGGCGAGCATCGCGCGCAGGAACCAGCGCGGGCCGTCGATGCCGATGAAGCGCACCGGGATGGTGCCGCCCTCGGCGCGCACGGTGCCGATGCAGCTCGATGCCGAAGTCACCGTCCTGCTCGCTCGTGCCGCTCTGCGGGTACCGCCGAGCGAGTCGGCGATCTCCGCCCGGACCTCGTCCCAGATGCCCTCGTTGCGCGGGCGCGGCGAACACGCCGAGCTGCATCGTGCCGTCCGGGCCGGCGAGCGTCGCGGCCACCACCTGCTGCGCCTCGTTGACCTCGACGCGGATCTCGTACCCCTCGAGCACCGGCACCCGCAGCGCGCCGAGATCCACCCGCGCGACGTCGTCCTCCGGGGCGTCCCGCTCGTCGTAGGGTCCCGTCGGTCGGCTGCGGTTCGTCGCGGACGCGCGTGCTCCCACGGCGGCGTCGCGTCGAGCTTGGACCGGTCGGTGCGCCGTCTGCTTGCGACGCGCCGGGCACTCGCGGTCCACCGATCGCGCACCCAGCGCGGCGGCACCGCCGGTGGAGCCGTGCCCGCCGGCGCCGCGCGCGGAGTCCGGCAACTCGTCGACCTCGACGAACTGCGCACGCTCGACGCGCTGGACCACCAGCTGCGCGATGCGCTCGCCGCGCGAGAGCTGCAAAGCGTGCGTCGGGTCGTGGTTGATGACGATCACCTTGATCTCGCCGCGGTAGCCGGCGTCGATCGTGCCGGGGGCGTTCACCAAGCCGAGCCCGGCCCGCGCGGCCAGCCCCGAGCGGGGGTGGACGAATGCGGCGTACCCGCTCGGCAGTGCGATCGCGATGCCGGTCGGCAGCACCGCCCGCTCGCCCGGCGCCAGGGTCACGTCGGCGGCGGTCACGATGTCGGCGCCGGCGTCACCGGGCAGCGCGTACCGGGGCAGCGGCAGATCCTGGCTGTCGCGCCGCACCAGCACCTGCACGGCGGTGTCCGACGCTGCGGTGGGGCTGCTGCCAGCTGCGGGTCGTCACGGAGGCTGAGGCTACCCGCGGCAGCTACTGTCATCGACATGAGTGCGGCGCCGCGATGCAGCGCGGCGAGACCGCCTACCGGGAGTCGCTGCGTACGCCCTGGTGGTGGTACGTCGTGGGCATCGCGGTGGCCTGCCTGCTCGCCGCGGAGTTCCACATCGGCGGGCTCGGGCGTCACCGACTGGGTGCCCTTCGTCGTGCTGCTGCCGCTCGCCGCCGTGATCGTGTGGTCGCTGGGCCGCGGCCGGGTCGAGGTGTCGGCCGGCGAACTGCGGGTGCGCGGCGCGCACCTTCCGCTGCAATACGTCAGCGGCGTCGATCGCGCTCGACGAACGCACCCTGCGCCGGGTGGTCGGCCGCGAAGGCGATCCCGCGGCGTTCGTGTCGATCCGGCCGTGGATCGGGCCGGGCGTGCAGGTGTGGGTCGACGACGCCGAGGACCCGACGCCGTACTGGGTGGTGAGCTCGCGCCATCCCGACCGGTTGGTCGCCGCCCTCAGAGACGCCGACTAGGTTCTGGCGTCATGACGACACCGCAGGCCGGGAATCGGTTCGAGGGACAGGTCGCGCTGCTGACCGGCGCCAGTCGCGGGATCGGGCTCGCCGCTGCGCAGCGGCTGCTCGCCGAGGGCGCACGGGTGGTGATCACCGCCCGCAAGCAGCCCGGCCTCGACGACGCCGCAGCCGAACTGGACGCCGGTGACCGGCTGCTCACCGTCGCCGGACGCGCGGATGACACCGATCACCAGGAGGCTGCGGTGCAGACCGCGGTGCGCGAGTTCGGCGGGTTGGACGTCCTCGTGAACAACACCGGCATCAACCCGGTCTACGGACCGCTCGCCGAACTCGATCCGGGCGCCGCCCGCAAGATCATGGAAGTCAACGTGCTGGCTGCGCTCACCTGGACGCGCGCCGCGATCGCGGCCGGACTGGGCGCGCAGCGACCCGGCGCGGTGGTGAACATGTCCTCGGTGTCCGGCATCGCGCCGTCGCCCGGCATCGCCTACTACGGGGTCAGCAAGGCCGCCCTGATCGGGCTGACGATCCAGCAGGCCTTCGAGCTGGCCCCGCGGGTGCGGGTCAACGCCATTGCACCCGCAGTGGTCAAGACCCGGTTCGCGGCCGCGCTCTACGAATCCGACGAGGCGGGTGTCGCTGCGGGCTACCCGCTGGGCCGGCTGGGGGTACCGGCCGACATCGGCGCGGCGGTGGCGTTCCTCGCCTCCGCCGACGCAGCGTGGATCACCGGCCAGACCCTCGTCATCGACGGTGGGTCCGGGCTCAACGTCCGGATGTAAGGGTCCGGCCGGCTCGGGTTCAGTCCCGTCGCGGATCAGGCTGGTCGAGAATCAGGCTTCGAGAATCAGGCGCAGTCCCGGCAGATCGGCTGTCCGTTGCGCTCGCGCGCGAGCCGGCTCCGATGGTGCACCAGGAAACACGACGAACAGGTGAACTCGTCCTGCTGCCTGGGCAGCACCCGGACGGTCAACTCCTCGCCAGACATGCTCGACAGGTCGGCGCCGGGCAGTTCCAGCGACTCGGCCAGCTCGGTCTCGTCGACGTCGATCGACCCGGACTGGGCCTCCGCGCGCCGGGCCTTCAACTCCTCGATCGAGTCCTCGTTCAACTCGTCGACATCTCCGCGACGTGGGGCGTCGTAATCAGTCGCCATGCGTCGTCAACTCCTCTGTGGGATCCCCACGGTCTGCCATCTTTTCCAGTCATCCGTGCGTCTGGCGCTGCAACGCCCGGCGGTCCGCATTTGTGCCCGTCGCGCCGAAGCGGGTCCGCACCTCGTTCGGATGGGCCAGCGCGGAACGGTACCGCGCGGATGTTTCGCTCCAACGACGGGGTCGTCGAACGCATTCCCGCGAACTCACAGCTACCATTTGGCACCCGCCCCGAGGAGGTCGCCGTCCGATGGCGAGCACCGTGAAACGCCGGCCGCTGCCGGCGCTGATCGCGCTGCTCGCGCTGTTGCTGCTCACCGGGCTGGTGTGGTGGCGGGTACTCGGCCGCGACAAGGACAGCAAGAACGACGCGGCGAAGCCCTGCCCCACGGTGCAGGCGGCGATCGTGCTTCCGGCCCCGAGCGCGGTGACGTTGGCGGTGCTGAACTCGACGTCGCGGTCCGGCATCGCCGGCAAGGCCCGCACGGTGTTCACCGACATCGGCTTCAACGTCCCTTCCGCGGCCGGCAACGACAATCCCAAGACGTTGAACAAGATCAAGACGGTCGGTCAGATCCGGTACGGCCCGGCGCAGGCGAAAAGTGCCCGGCTGGTCGCCTACTACTTGCCCGGCGCGACGCTGGTCCGCACCGAGAGCAAGTCCCCCACCGTCGTGGTCTCGCTCGGGACGAAGTACCGCGGGGTGGCGTCCGCTGCGTCGGTGCAGGCGCGCCTCAGGCAGCACAACACCGTGGCCGGGACGCCGACTCCGGCTGCAAGTGCCCCGGCCAGCTGCACGCCTCAGACGGTGTCGCCACCCACCTCGTCGGCGTCGAGTGCCTCCAACTGAGCGAAGAACGCCGGCGCCAGCGGCGCACCCGCGGCGGCGAGCATGCGCCCGGATGGCGCGCGGCCGCGCAGCCCGCTCACCACGCCACCGGCCTCGGCGACGATCAGCGCCCCGGCGGCGTGGTCCCACGGGTGCAGACCGGCCTCGAAATAGGCGTCGACGCGGCCGCAGGCCAGAAAGCACAGGTCGAGGGCGGCGCACCCGAGCCGGCGCAGGTCGGCGATGCGGGAGAGCAGTTGCGCGGCCACCGCGCCCTGCCTGGCGCGTAACGAGACGGCATAGCCGAACCCGGTTGCCACCACCGCCCGCTCGAGCGGGATGTCGCGGTGCTCAGTGAGGCGGCGCTCGCCGCAGAAGGCGCCGCCGCCGACGCTGGCGCGATAGAGCTCGCCGGACACCGGGTTGCAGACCGCCCCGGCCACCACGACGCCGTCGACCTCGGCCGCCACCGACACCGCGTAGTGCGGGATGCCCAGGACGAAGTTGACCGTGCCGTCGATCGGGTCGACGAGCCAGCGCACCCCGGAACGGCCGCCGCGGCCGGTCTCCTCCTCGCCGAGGACCGCGTCGTCCGGGCGGCGGGCCAGGATCTGCCCGGTCAGCCACCGCTCGCACGCGGTGTCGACCTCGGTGACCAGATCGGTGGCGGTGCTCTTGGTGTCGATCGCCATGCCGGCGTGCCGGGCGTCGCGGACGAGATCGGCGGCACCGGCGGCCAGCGAGACGCACATGTCGAGCAACTCGGTCGGCAGCGGCGCGCGGCCGGCGGCGTCGATCGTCACCCCTTCATCGCACCACAGCCCGAATGCCCCACGGCTGCCGGTCGCACCGGATAGGGTCCGGATCGGATCGGGCATCGTGATCGCGGGTCGCACGAGCGCACGCCGGACGAGTGGAGGAACGGATGGTTTCGAACGCGACGCCGGACCGGGCGTTCGGCATCGACATCGGCGGCAGCGGCATCAAGGGCGCCGTCGTCGACACTCACGACCGGCAGGCTCGTGACCGAACGCAAGCGCTATCGCGACCCCGCAGCCGTCCACGCCGGACGCGGTGGCCGAGGTCGTGGCCCAGCTGGTGTCCGAGGCGGACTGGACCGGGCCGGTCGGCGCGACGTTCCCGGCTGTCATCAAGCACGGCGTGGCCCGCTCGGCGGCCAACGTCGACGAGAGTCTGGATCGGCACCGACGTCGACGAGGCGTTCACCAACGCGGTCGGGCACGGCAGCCAGGTCGTGGTCCTCAACGACGCCGACGCCGCCGGCATCGCCGAGGCCCGCTTCGGGGCGGCGAAGGGCGTCGACGGCGTCGTCATCATGCTGACCTTCGGCACCGGCATCGGCAGTGCGTTGCTGATCGAACGGCGTACTCGTGCCGAACACCGAGCTCGGCCACCTCGAGCTCGACGGCTACGACGCCGAGACGCGCGCGGCGGCCTCGGTGCGCGACGAGACACGGGATGTCCTACAAGACAGTGGGCGCAGCGGGTCAACCACTACATGCTGCACGTCGAGCGGCTGTTCACGCCCGACCTGTTCGTCGTCGGCGGCGGCGTCAGCAAGGAAGCCGAGAAGTGGGTGCCGCTGCTCGAACTCAACACCCCGGTCGTTCCCGGCCCAACTGCTCAACGACGCCGGCATCGTCGGCGCGGCGATGGCTGCGGTCGAGAGCCTCGCCGAGTAGCCGCCGCGCGCGGCTGCGGTGGTCGCCCCGCGCCGGACAGCAGTACAATGAGCGCGTCAGGGAACTGCGCACGTATCTGGACTCGATTCTTGAGCCGACAAACAGACGGCCTGCGACCCGTACACGCTCGGCCCGCGGCCCGCGGTGCTGCCTATCGCGTACAGACCATCGTTCGCTCTCGCGTGAAAGGTCATTCGTGAGTTCAACCAAGCACCCGACCGTGCAAGACTCCGAATCCTCGCAAACTCGTGTCCTCGCCGCGGCCGGCGCGACCCACCGCGCCGGATCGGCTACCGGCGAGCCAAGGTCGCCGATCCGGCTACGGACTCGACGACGGATCGACCGAGTCGACAACCGAATCGACAACGGAGTCGCCGGCATCGGGGCCGACCGAGTCGAGCGCCAAGCCGGCCGCGAAGGCGGCCGCCAAGGCGAGGTCCTCGGCGAAGTCGAGCCGGTCCGGATCGGGCACGAGGACCGCGCGAGCGACCAAGGGCGCCAAGGCCGGTGCCAAGCCGGCCGCGGGCGAGCCGGGCGCGCAGGCCCTCGCCGCAGCCGTCCGGCGGCGGCGCCGCGGTTGCCGACGCCGGCGCGGACGCGGCAACCGAGGAGACCGCGGGCGAGGAAGACGCCGAGTTCACCTGGGACGACGAGGAGGAGTCCGAGGCGCTGCGCCAGGCCCGCAAGGACGCCGAGATGACCGCGTCGGCCGACTCGGTCCGCGCCTACCTCAAGCAGATCGGCAAGGTCGCGCTGCTCAACGCCGAGGAGGAGGTCGACCTCGCCAAGCGGATCGAGGCCGGCCTGTACGCCGCCGAGCGGCTGCGCCAGGCCGACGAGGCGAACGAGAAGCTCGTGCTGCAGATGCGCCGCGACCTGCGCTGGATCGTGCGCGACGGCGAGCGGGCCAAGAACCACCTGCTGGAGGCCAACCTGCGGCTGGTCGTGTCGCTGGCCAAGCGCTACACCGGCCGCGGCATGGCCTTCCTCGACCTGATCCAGGAGGGCAACCTCGGCCTGATCCGCGCGGTCGAGAAGTTCGACTACACCAAGGGCTACAAGTTCTCCACCTACGCCACCTGGTGGATCCGGCAGGCGATCACCCGGGCGATGGCCGACCAGGCCCGCACCATCCGCATCCCGGTGCACATGGTCGAGGTCATCAACAAGCTGGGCCGCATCCAGCGCGAGCTGCTGCAGGACCTCGGCCGCGAGCCCACCCCGGAGGAGCTCGCCAAGGAGATGGACATCACGCCGGACAAGGTGCTGGAGATCCAGCAGTACGCCCGCGAGCCCATCTCGCCTCGACCAGACCATCGGCGACGAGGGCGACAGCCAGCTCGGCGACTTCATCGAGGACTCCGAGGCCGTCGTCGCGGTCGACGCGGTGTCGTTCACGCTGCTGCAGGACCAGCTGCAGTCGGTGCTGCAGACGCTGTCCGAGCGGGAGGCCGGCGTGGTCCGGCTGCGCTTCGGGCTCACCGACGGCCAGCCGCGCACCCTGGACGAGATCGGCCAGGTCTACGGCGTCACCCGCGAGCGGATCCGCCAGATCGAGTCCAAGACGATGTCGAAGCTGCGCCACCCGTCGCGCTCGCAGGTGCTGCGCGACTACCTGGACTAGACACCAGATAACGAATCGGCCGGCTCGGTGATTGCGGGGCCAATCGGGGTACATCGACCGTATGCCGCGCGCCGATGCGCGGCCGACGTCGACGGGAGCCGACATGATCGTGCTGGGAGTGGTGCTGCTGCTCATCGGGTTCATCGCAGGGATCCCGATCATCTGGACCCTCGGCATTGTCGCGATCGTCATCGGGGCGATCCTGGCGATTCTCGGGATGGCCGGACGCGAGGTGGGCGGCCGCAAGGTCTGGTATTGACCACCGACATGACTGCGGCCCCGCCCGTTCCGGGCGGGGCCGCAGTTGTGTCCTGGCTGTGTGGCGGTCCGATCAGCGCTCGTCGAGCGCGGCGGTGGAGGTGACGCCGGACAGGCGCTGTGACTCGTCCTGGATGTGCAGCGCGATCTCGCGCAGCCGGTTCTCGTTCTCGTGGAAGTGATGGGCACACAGGAGCAGGTCGAAACCCGACTCCATGGTGGCCCGGACATATGCCTGTGCGCCGCACCGGTCGCACCGGTCGGCGACGGTGAGCGGACTCGCGGCAATCGTCGTGGTCACGTCAACACCTCTCTTCGTGCGTACTCACGTAGCTCGTCGTTCCAGATAACCATGCCCGAGCCACGAATAACGGCGACACTCGAAGCCGAAACCTATTCGCAACAGCTCCGGCCGCCGCCTTACGTGGTGCACAACGACGTGGGGACCGCGAGGATTCCCGGCGTGACGTCACCCACTCGTCGCGATTCAACCAAGGCGCGACATGAGGTGGTCGCGGCGGCGCTCGAGGAGGTCGGCGTCGGCCGCCGCGGACGCCGGGCCGGGCACGGCCCGGCGCAGCTCGGCGTGCAGTTGGGCGTGCGAGGTGCCGGTGCGCGCCGCGAGCACCCCGACGAGCCGGTTCACCTCGCTGCGCAGCTGGGCGCCGGCCCGCCAGGCCGGTGCCGCCGCGAGCTCGGGGGCCGGCGCCTCGGGTGCCGCGGGCGCCCCTGCGGCCCGGCGCCGGGCGGCGGAATCGCGGCGGGCCAGCAGCTGCGCGGTCTGCTCTGGGGTGAGGATGCCGGGCAGCCCGAGAAAGTCCTCGTCCTGAGCGCTGTACGTGCTGGACACGGGCGCCAGCACCGCCCGACCGCCGTGCAGGACGTGGGCGAAGGACGCGTCGGCGTCGATGAGTTCGGCCCGGTCGGGCGGTGCCGGCTCGAGCTGGAACGGCATGACGTCGAGCAGTTCGGGAGTCTCGTCGCCGGGCGGCGCGAGCACGTGGTTGCGCTCGTCCTCCAGCTCGGCGGCCAGCGCGAGCAGCGGGCGCACGGCCGGCAGGAACACCGTCGCCGACTCCCGCGGCGCCCGGGAACGAACGACGCGGCCGACGGCCTGGGCGAAGAACAGCGGCGTGCGGTAGGAGGTCATCCAGGCCAGGCAGGCGGCGCCGCGGGATGTCGACCCCCTCGGAGACCATCCGCACGCACACGGCCATCCGCTGGCTTCCGGCAGCGAACGCGGTGATCTTCTCACTCGCCTGCGGGTCGTCGGACAGGATCACCACCGGCGCCTCGCCGGTGAGGCGTTCCGACGACCTCGGCGTAGGCGCGGGCGTCGTCCTGGTCGCTGGCCAGCACCAGGCCGGCGGCGTCGGGCATACCCGCGTCGCGCAGGTGCGTGATCCGTTCGTCCATGGCGGCGATCACGTGCGGGACCCAGCGCCCGCGCGGGTTCAGCGCGGTGCGCCACGCGGTCGCCTCGACCCGGCGGGTACTGCGCTCGGACAGCGATGCGGCAATCACCTGCCCGGCGCTGTTGCGCCAGCGTGCGGTGCCGGTGTACGCGGCGAAGACGACAGGCCGCACCACACCGTCGCGCAGCGCGTCGCGGTAGCCGTAGCTGTAGTCGGGCACGCAACACAGCGCGCCGGGTTCGGCCGCATTCCGGTGTCTTCGCTGTAACGCACGAACGGGATGCGCTCGTCGGCGCGAGTGCGGAACGGGGTGCCGGTCAGGCACAGCCGCCGGGTGGCGGCGTCGAACGCCTCGGCGACCGCCTCGCCCCACGACAGGCCGTCGCCGGCGTGGTGCACCTCGTCGAGCACGACCAGGGTGCGTTTCGCGTTCGTCCGGGCCGCGTGCAGGGCGGGTTTGGCGGCCACCTGGGCGTAGGTCGTGACGTAGCCGCGCAGGTCGGCGCGCACCGGACCCGACCGCGTTGGTCAGGGCGCCGTCGAGCGGGAGACCGGCTGCGTGGGCCGCGTCGGCCCACTGGGTGCGCAGGTGATCGGTCGGGCACACCACGACCACCCGGTCGACGATCCGCTGGTGCACGAGCAGCAGCGCGAGCGACAGCGCGAAGGTGGTCTTGCCGGCGCCCGGCGTGGCGGCGACCAGGAAGTCGCGGGGCCGGACGTCGAGGTAGGCGTGCACTGCCTCGCGTTGCCAGCGCCGCAGCCTCGGCCGATCGACGAGCTCGGGAGTCTGCGGCGCGGCCACGTGCCTCCTCGCTGTCTCGGCGATCCGTCCTGCCCAGCCCAGCCGGGACGCGACTCGCTGCGCTCGGGCAGCGATCCTCCAACCTAATGGGCCTCGAACCGGGCTCGTTCCCGACACGCTCGGGCGGCCGGGACGCGGCGGCGCGGGCCGGCGAATCGGCACACTGGTGCGGTGCACCTGCTGCGTCGCTTCCTGCGTGCGCTGCGGCTGCTGCCCGGGCTGCTGCGACGTGCGGTCGCCAAGGCGTGGCACGACCGGGTGCTGGGGCTGTCCGCGGAGGCGGCGTTCTGGCAGATGCTGAGCCTGCCGTCACTGTTCCTGGCCCTGATCGCATCCCTGGGCTACGTCTCGCGCTGGATCGGCACCGGCACCGTCGACCGCACCGAGACGCAGATCGAGGCGACGCTGAGCCGGGCGTTCAGCGAGCAGGTGGTCAACCAGGTGGTCCACCCCATCCTGCGCGAGATCCTCAACGGCAACCGCGCCGACATCATCAGCATCGGCTTCGTACTGGCGCTGTGGGCCGGGTCGTCGGCCACCGCCACCTTCGTCAACACGATCGCGATCGCATACGACATGCGCGACCTGCGCGGGCCGGTGCAGAGCCGGTTGCTGGCGTTATGCCTGTTCCTCGGCAGCGTCGCGCTCGGGGTGATCGTGTTGCCGATGCTGGTGCTGGGACCGGACCTGCTGCGCCGCGCGTTCCCGAAACGGGTGCGACCGACGGTCGGGACGTTCATCGACAACGGCTACTACCCGGTGCTCGTCGTCGTGCTGTTGCTCGGGCTCACGACGTTCTACAAGCTCGCGCTGCCGCGCCGGCTGCCGTGGCACCGGGCGCTGCCGGGCGCGGTGCTGGCCGTGCTCGTCTTCCTGGCCGGCTCGACCGGGCTACGCGCCTACATCGGGTTCATCATCGATCACAACCACGCGTACGGAACGCTGGCCTCACCGATCGCGGCGCTGTTGTTCTTCTTCGTGATGGCCTTCGGTGTGCTGCTCGGCGCCGAGTTCAATGCGGCCATCGAGGAGCGCAAACCCGCCAAGACGAAGCCGCCGCGCGTCCTCGCCCCGCGCAACTGGCAGGTGTTCCAGGACATCGGACCCAGCGGCGCCCCGGCACCCTCTGACGGGCCGGATCAGGAGCGCAAGCTCTCGTAGATCTCCTTGCACGCCGGGCACACCGGCGAGCCGGGCTTGGGCGCCTTGGTCACCGGGAACACCTCGCCGCACAGCGCCTCGACCATGGTGCCCATCACGGCACTCTCGGCGATCTTGTTCTTGCGCACGTAATGGAACAGCTCCGGACCTTTGTCGGTGTCCGTCGTTGACGGGGATTCCAGGACCTGAGTGTCTGTCACGACATCGATTGTCGGCGATCGGAGGCTAGCCGTCGAGCGTGCGGCCGTCGTCGGCGCTCGGCAGCGCGCGTTGGGTGTTCGCGCCGGGCCGTACCACCGTGGCGGCGCGCCTACGCGCGGGTCGGTCGTTGGCGATGATCACCGCGCACCACGGCAGCACCATCCCCCCGACGACGAAGAACAGCGCGAGGATCACCGAGACCCGGTAGGTGCACGCCGCCGCGACCACGCAGGCCGCGCGCAGCGACATCAAGATCGCGTACTTCTTGCGACGGCGCTCGAACTGGTCGTCGTTGCTCTCCGGCACCGACGTGATCAGCGCCGGGTGCTCGGGGTGAGAACGGCGCATAGGCCCATCGTTACACCGATCCCAGACAAAAGCTCGTGCGCACCTGCTGCCACGATGAACCGGTGCGCGCGGGCCTACTCGACGACGACGGCACAAGCGCCCTGCGGGCCGCGCTGGCCGAGTTCACCGTCGACGCGGTCGACGCGACCCTCGGCCCGGACGGGCGGCGATCACCGGCGGCCGGTGATCGCGCCGGGGTCGAGCGCGCGCTGCGCATGACCCCGCCCGGGCGGGTAACGGCGCTGATCCGGTTGTTCCTGCTCGGCAGCGCGATCGCCGACACCGACGCCGTCGCTGCCCTGCGGCCGCTCTCGCTCGACCGGGCACCGCGGGCCGGGCTGATCGCGCGTGCAGGCGCGCGAGCTTGTCGGGCGGGGTTTCCTGGTGCCGCCCGCCGCAGCGGTAGCCGATGAGGGCGGCGCAGCGCCGATGAGGGCGGTGGTGCAGCGCGTGTCGCGCGCCTCGGTGCGCGTCGACGGCGCCGAGGTCGGCGCGATCGGCGTCGGGCTGCTCGCGCTCGTCGGTGTCACGCACTCGGACACGCCCGCGCAGGCCGCGGCACTGGCCCGCAAGCTGCACGGGTTGCGAATACTGCGCGACGAGCGCAGCGTGGCCGGTGAGCCGGACGCCGCGGTCCTCGTTGTGAGCCAGTTCACACTCTACGGCGACGCGCGGAAGGGCCGGCGGCCGACCTGGGCGGCCGCGGCTCCCGGGCCGGTCGCCGAACCGCTGATCGAGCATCTCGTACGGGCGCTGCGCGAGCTCGGGGCGCCGGTCGAAACCGGCGAATTCGGAGCGGACATGCAGGTAGAATCGATCAACGACGGCCCCGTGACCGTGCTCATCGAAATCTGAGTCGAGCCTGAGCCGGGGCATCAGGCGGTCCCGTTTGGGAACACATGAGCGGGGTAAACACGTTGTCCTACATGAATCCGAAAAGCGCCCGCCGGAACGTATCAACTACGAGATCCCCGGCGGGCAGCGATGTCGGTCATTGTTCACGTTCAAGGTGGTTTGGTACATCGTGACTACGTCTCGCAACGCATCTGCTCGCCCCACCGCGCGCCGCGCGGGCGGGGCCGCGTCGCGCGCGTCGTCCACCGAGCCGCGGGTGACCGCGCGCGGCCACCGCAGCGCGCGCAAAGCCACCAGCGCCGCCGGCGCCGCGGGCAAGAGCACCGCGCGCAAGACCGCGGCGCGGCAGGCCGAGGCAGCCCCGGCCCTCGAGGAGACGACGCTCGACCAGTCCGTCGTCGCGACGGCTGCCGTGCCCCTGGACACAACGCCGGCCGTTACCCCGCCGGCCGCGCCGGACCTCGACGAGGTCGCGGCCTCGGCCGACCTGGTGCGCGTCTACCTGAACGAGATCGGCAAGGTGGCGCTGCTGACCGCGGCCGACGAGGTCGAGCTCGCCAAGCGGATCGAGGCAGGCCTGTACGCCGCGCACCTGCTAACTGCGCAGAACAGCTTCACCCCCACCCGCAAGCGGGAGCTGCGCGCGCTCGTGATCGACGGCGAGCGGGCCAAGGATCACCTGCTGCGCGCCAACCTGCGACTGGTCGTGTCCCTGGCCAAGCGCTACACCGGCCACGGCATGCCGTTCCTCGACCTGATCCAGGAGGGCAACCTCGGCCTGATCCGGGCGGTCGAGAAGTTCGACTACACCAAGGGCTTCAAGTTCTCGACCTACGCCACCTGGTGGATCCGGCAGGCGATCAGCCGTGCGATGGCCGACCAGTCGCGCACGATCCGGCTGCCCGTCCACCTCGTCGAGCAGGTCAACAAGCTGCAGCGCATCCGGCGCGAGCTGAACCAGGAACTGGGCCGCGAGGCGACCCACGCCGAGCTCGCCCACGAGCTGGACATCACCGAGGAGCGGGTGCGCGAGCTGATCGACCTCTCCCGCGATCTGGTGAGCCTGGACCAGACGGTCGGTGCCGACGACGACGCCTCGCTCGGCGACTTCATCGCCGACGAGCGCGCCTCCTTCGCCGCCGAGGCGGTGGTCGAGGGCGGACTGATGCGCGCGCAGCTGCAGGCTGTGCTCGACACGCTCGACGAGCGCGAGGCCGCTGTGGTGCGGATGCGCTACGGCCTCGACGGCGGGCAGCCGAAGACGCTGGACGAGATCGGCCGTGCGTTCAAGCTCTCCCGCGAGCGGATCCGCCAGATCGAGCGCGAGACGATGGCCAAGCTGCGCCACCCCTCGCGCTCGCAGGTGCTGCGCGACTACCTCGAAGCTTAGGAATACGCTGGGAGGCGCGGGCAACGCTGGATCCGGCGGAATTCGCTGTCACGGGACAAGAACAGTGAAGCTCGGAGAGGCGGGCGATGAGCCACCACAGCGAGCTGATCGACACCACCGAGATGTACCTGCGGACGGTGTACGAGCTCGAGGAAGAGGGCGTGGTGCCCTGCGCGCCCGGATCGCCGAGCGGCTCGGGCAGAGCGGTCCCACGGTGAGCCAGACCGTCGCCCGGATGGAGCGCGACGGGCTGCTGCACGTGGCCGACGACCGCCACCTCGAGCTGACCGAGAAGGGCCGGCACGAGGCGATCAGCGTGATGCGCAAGCATCGGCTCGCCGAGCGGCTGCTCGCCGACGTGATCGGCCTGGAGTGGGAGGACGTGCACATCGAGGCCTGCCGCTGGGAACACGTGATGAGCGAGGAGGTCGAGCGGCGCATCCTCGCGCTGCTCGACAAGCCGCTGGTGTGCCCGCACGGCAACCCGATCCCGGGCCTCGAGGAGCTCGGCCTGCCGTTCGGCACCACCGACGAGCACCCGCCGTTGATGCCGCTCACCGCCGCCGTCGACGGGGCGGCCGGCCGGGGTGCCGGGCGCAAGGCCACCGACAGCGGCGAGATCGAGGTCGTGGTCGACCGCATCAGCGAGCAGCTGCAGCCCGACGCCGGCCTGATGCACCGCCTCGACCTCGCCGGGCTGCGCCCCGGGCGCCGGGTCGCGGTCAAGGCGGCGGCCGGCGGTGTCGAGGTGCGCGGCGGGGACGAGCACCTGAGCCAGTTCACCCGCGCCGTCGCCGACCACGTCTTCGTCCGCGCCGGTGACCTGACCGTGCCAGCCGCGCCATCGGTCACCTGCCACCGCCCGCTGCCGCACCGCCCTCGCTGCCCCACCGCCCTCGCTGCCACCGCCGCTGCCACCGCTGCTCGCCGACCGCCTCGCTGCCCGCGCGCGCCGTGACGCGGCGGGCCCCGTAGACTGACGCCGCGAGCCACCGCAGCCTCGCCGGGCGTCCCGCTTGCATCTGCACCGCCGCCGGCCGCCCGCCGCCACACCGCGCCAGCGGGTGCAGACATCGCAGTCGTCCCACTGTGGCGACGGTCGCCGGTTGCCTGCGCCTGCGGGCCCGAGGGAGAGGTGGGCCGGTGGCTTACGACCCCCAGGGCTTCCTGAAGCACGCTCGGGTAGACACGCCGAAGCGCCCGGCCGCCGAGCGGGTGCGCGACTGGCAGCCGATCTACCTGCGGCCCAAGGACGCGGCTGTCAGCGAGCAGGCCGCGCGCTGCATGGACTGCGGGGTCGCGTTCTGCCACAGCGGTTGCCCGCTGGGCAACCTGATCCCGGAGTGGAACGAATTCGTCGCGCGCGGCGACTGGCGACCGCGAGCGAGCGGCTGCACGCGACGAACAACTTTCCGGAGTTCACCGGCTGGATCTGCCCGGCGCCGTGCGAGGCCGCCTGCGTGCTGGCCCTGAACACCGACCCGGTGACCATCAAGCAGGTCGAGGTCACCATCGTCGAGCAGGCCTTCGAAGAGGGCTTCGTCGACCCGCAACCGGCCGCCGAGCACAGCGGTAGCCGAGTCGCCGTCGTCGGCTCCGGCCCGGCCGGGCTGGCCGCCGCCCAGCAACTGACCCGTGCCGGCCACGCCGTGACCGTCTTCGAACGCGACGACCGGCTCGGCGGGCTGCTGCGCTACGGCATCCCCGACTTCAAGATGCCCAAGAACATCATCGACCGGCGGATCGAGCAGATGACGGCCGAGGGCACCGAGTTCCGGGTCAACACCGAGATCGGTCCCGCGGACGTTGTAGCTCTGCGCGCCGACTACGACGCCGTCGTGCTCGCCGTCGGCGCCCTCGACCCGCGCGAGCTGACCAACCCCGGCCGCGAACTCGGCGGGATCCACCAGGCGATGGCGTACCTGCCGCAGGGCAACCGGGTGCAGGCGGCGACATCGAGGCGCCGGCGATCGACGCGGCCGGCAAGCACGTCATCATCATCGGCGGCGGCGACACCGCAGCCGACTGCCTCGGCACCGCGAACCGCCAGGGCGCGCTGTCGGTGACCGTCCTCGACCACAACCCCCGGCCGGCCGCTCGGGTCGGCCTGGTGAACCCGGTCTGGCCCTCGGCGCCCAGCAGCCGCGGGACCTCGCCCGCCCACGACGAGGGCGTCCACGAGGCCTGGGCTCGCGAGGTCGTGTCCTTCGTCGGCGACGAGCGCGGCCAGGTCCGCGCGGTGCTGGTGGACGAGGTGGAGATCGTCCGCGTCGACGGTCGGCGCGAGTTCCGCCCGGTCCCGGGCTCGCGGCACGAGCTGCCCGCCGAACTCGTTCTGCTCGCGGCCGGGTTCGTCGGCACCGACGTCCCGGAGCTGCTCGACGAGCTCGGCGTGCAACGGCGCCCGGGCGAGGCACGGTCGACATCGACGACCGCTGGCAGACCACGGCGCCCGGCGTGTACGCCTGCGGCGACGCGACCCGCGGCGCCACGCTGGTGGTCTGGGCGATCGCCGAAGGCCGGGCGTGCGCTGCCGCGGTGGACCATGCGCTGACCGGCATCACCGAGCTGCCGCAGCCGGTGCGCCCACACGCGAAGGCACTCTGACCAGCTTCCGCGACGCCACCCGCGGCCGCACGGTCAGGCCGATCGGGACAGCCGCAGCCGCGGCAGCCGGCGCGGATCGACGCCCTGGGCGAGCGCGGCCAGCAACAGGTCGGCAGCGGTGTAGCCCGGGTCGCTGGCGACCGCTCGCTCGGCGGCGATGCCGGCCAGCGCGCCGTCGCCGCTGCGCCAGGTGGCCCAGCCGAACAGGAACAGCGGCGCAGCGTCGTACGGGCTGGGCAGCCGGCGGGCCAACTCGCGCCACAGCGGGCGGCCGTCGAGCCGGCCGTCGTCGATCGCGATCCACACCGGATCCCGCACCGCCAGTCGGGAGAGCCCCACCGCAAACCGCGCTGAGCTCGCGTCGTCGACCCCCGGCCAGTCGTGTGCCGCGCACGCCCGGGCCGCGGTGAACACCGCGCGCTTGAGCGAGCGGTCGTGCCGCGCGTCGGCGCCGGTCAGCACGGCCTGGACCGACTGCCGCTCGCAGTCCTGCAGGGCCGGTTCGAGGGCAGCACGCTCGGGTTCCGGGAGTGGATCGAGCAGCCGTTCCAACGCCGACCGGTCGACCAGCGCCACCCGGCCGTCGACGGTCGCGGCCGCCGCGAACGCCGACGGCTCGACCAGCACCGGCTCACCGCCCGGCGGGCAGCAGCTCGGCACGCCGCAGGTCAGCGACCACCACCGGTCGCCGATCACCAGCAGCACGTCGCGAACCCGGCAGCCGATCACGGCGGCCGCATCCTCGACCCGGTCGGCGAGATCGAGGCGACCCGGGCGCGGGTCGAATGCGTCGACCGGCATGTCCGCGACCGGTTCGTCGTAGACCGCGGCGACGAGTTCGCGGGTTCCACCGCGATGCATCGCCGCGATGGTGTCCGGCAACACGCCGCCGACCAGCGCGTCGGCGAGATCGACCCGGGCGGTGACGACCAGCAGGCCCTCGGCCAGGCCGACCAGCACCATGCTGCGACTCGGATGGAAACCGAGCAAGTACGGCACGGCCTGCACGAGTTCGGCCGGCCCGACGATGCGCTGTGTACGGCGGTAGGTCATGCGCTCGAGCGTTCGCCGCTGTGGCCCGCGCCGGGCGCTGCGGCCGTTCGCTGTGGACGGCGAGCCGCCTGTGCACAGCCGCAGGCGCGATTGTCGGTCGGATGTGCTAGCGGGTCAGCGCAGCGTCCCGGCGCGCCAGCGCGCGGCCGCCGCGGCGAGCGAGCCCGCGACTCGTTCGTTGCGCGTCGCAAGATTGGCGCCCGAGTGCGCCGCCGGCTCGGCCGAGTCGACCGCCTCGAGCGCCTCTACCGGTTCGCTGCGGCGGCCCGCGGCGACGACCCGGAAGAACGCGGCCGCCCGCTCGAGGGCGACCGCGAGGTCGCGCTGGTACACGCCGGACAGCACCGCATCTGCGACGTCGCGGATCGCGGCGACGTCGGCATAGGCGGGCACCCCGGCCACGACGGCGTCGGCGGGGGCGAGCGCCTCCCCTCGCCGCCACAGGCGGGTGACCTCCTCACCGTCCAGGTGGCACCACTGACGCAACAGGTACAGCGCCCACAACGCGCCCGGCAGGCTCACCGGATCCGCGTCCTGCCACAACGCCGCTAGCGTGTCGAGCCCGACGCGGTCGGCCAGCGCCACGAACCGCTCACCGTCTCCAGGAGAGCGGCCGGCCTGCACCACCACCGCCGCGGTGGCCGCGGCGATCTCCGCGCGGGAGGTCGGCGACGAGTCCGCTCCCGCGGCATCGATCATCGCGGTGAGGTCGGCGAAGCGCGCAGGACGATGCGGACGCGGCTGCTCGCGGCCGGCACCACCGTCATCGCGCACGGGTTCACGATACGACCGCCGGGCTGTGCCATCGCGCACGTCGCGGCATCTGCGCACCGGACGCCAAAGGCATCTGAGCGACACCGGTGCGCACCGACCACACCCGATCGCCAACGGGTACCGTGAGTGCCGGCGTCGGCCTGATCCATGGCCCCCGGTCCCACAACAGCCGCCACGAGCGGCCTTCCGCCGAGAGGCGACCTGGCAGGCCGGCGCCACCGAGTTCCAGTAGGGAACACTGAACCCGTGGGTGACGGCAACGGCTGGGTGCAGTGCGCACTCGGGCACCGGCACTGGGGTCGCTTCGGCGCGGCCGGCCTCCTGCTCACCGACGGTGCGCGCGTGCTGCTGCAGCACCGCGCCGCCTGGACCCACGAGGGCGACACCTGGGCGGTCCCCGGCGGTGCGCGCGACAGCCACGAGGACCCGATCACGGCGGCGCTGCGCGAGGCGACCGAGGAGACCTCACTGGACCCGGCCGTCGTCAGTCCCATCGCCGAGTGGGTGGACGAGCACGGCGGGTGGTCGTACACGACGATCGTGGCGAGCTCGCCGAGCTCACTCGACGTCGTCCCGGTCAACGCCGAGAGCACCGAAATCCGCTGGTGGGCGCTCGACGACGTCGCGCTACTGCGCCTGCACCACGGCTTCGCGGCGGTGTGGCCGCGGCTGCGCGAATTCGTACCGATCACCGACCGCTGAGGCGCCTACCAGCAACCGACAGGGGGCGCGGCACCGCCCCGGGCGCGCGGCGGGACGCGGCCTCGGTCACGATGGGCTCATGCGTCTCGATCACCTGTCCTACGCCGTCGGTCTGGAAGGACTCGGCGCATGCGCACAACGACTCGGTGCTCGACTCGGCGCCGCCTTCTCCGACGGCGGTTGGCACCCGGCGTTCGGCACCCGCAACTTCGTGCTGCCGCTCGCGCACGGTTGCTATCTCGAGATCGTTGCAACGCTCGACCATCCGGCCGTCGACAGCGCACCGTTCGGCCGCGCCGTCACCGCCCGCAGCACGGCTGGCGGCGGTTGGCTCGCGTGGGCGATCGCGGTCGATGACATCAGCTCGGTCGAGGCGCGGCTCCATCGCAAGGCGGCGCCGGGCCATCGACGCCGGCCGGACGGCTTCGACCTGCGATGGCGCCAGATCGGCATCAACGACATGAGCGAGGACCCTCAGCTGCCCTTCTTCGTGCAATGGGAGAGCGACGAACAGCACCACCCGTCGGTACCCGTTTCGCGCGATCGCCCTACGGCGACTGGAGATCGCCGGCGACGAACCCACCGTGGACGCCTTCCTCGGCACGTCCGCGCGTCAACCCCTCGACGGCATCGAGGTCGAATGGCTCTCGCCGTTCGACGGCGGCACCGGCGTCGTGGGCGCCGTGTTCGACACCCCCAACGGCGAGGTGCGCATCGACTGACCGTCCTCGCAGACTTCCTGCGCGGCGACGCCTTCAGGCACCGCCACGCCGGTGCGGGCGGCGAGCACGGAGCCGACCAGGATCAGCGGGAAGCCGACCGCGATGCCGAGCGTGAACGGCTCGCCCAGCAGTACGACGCCGAGCAGCACCGCAACGGCCGGGTTGACGTAGGTGAACACCGTGGCGCGGGCCGGGCCGATCGCGGCGATCAGGGCGAAGAACACCACGAACGCGAGCGCGGTGCATACCAGGCCGAGCGTGAGCATCGACCAACCCACCTGGGCGCTGATGTGCGACGGCCAGTGCGTCAGGCCGTAGGGCAGGTAGGCGAGGGCGGCGATCAGCAGCGATGCCGAGACGACCGGGATGCTCGGCAGGTGGCTCAGCCGCTTCGACATGATCACCGGCGCGATGGCGTAGCCGACGACGACGACGCCCATCTCGAGCAGCGGGACCAGATGCACCGATCCGATGTCGAGGCCCAGCAGCAGCACCACGCCCGCGAAGCCGAGCGCGAGGCCGACATACCGCCAGGGGCCGCCGCTGCCGAGCGGCTCCAGCCCGGCGACGAACGCAGCGACGACCCCGGCCAACGGCACCGCTGCCACCAGCAGGCCGGACAGCGAGCTCGACAGCACCCGCTCGGCGTCGGAGAGCATCAACCACGGGATGCCCACCTCGATCACGGTGAACAGCAGCAGCGGGCGCCAGTACGGCAACACCTGCCGGTAGCCGCCGCGCGAAAGCGCGAACGGCACCAACACCAGCCCGCCGATGGCGGTGCGGGCGAGCACGAGCGTGCCGGGCGAGAAGTCGCGGACCGCGATCCGGATCAGCAGGTACGGGATGCCCCAGATGACGCACATCGCCGCGAACAACACCCAACTGCGCCGTGTCACCGGTCCTCCTCTGCACGATCTTCGGGCCGCAGATTAGAGCGTCGCAGGGACGACCGGCATTCCCGGCGCTACCGTTGTCGCCTGCCGAAGGTGAACGAATCGGTAACACACCGCAACACGCCAGGTCTTGAGCCGACACGCCAATGAGCGCATCCTGCGCCATGAGGAGGCAAACCATGGAGACCACGGGTGGTGTCGGGCAAAGCGATGCCAAGGGCATCGGCGAACGCTTCGTGCCGATCGGCGACTACGGCTTCCTCTCCGACGGCGAGGCCATCGCGCTGGTCTCCCCGGGCGGCTCCGTCGACTGGATGTGCCTGCCGCGGTTCGACTCGCCGAGCGTCTTCGGCGCGATCCTCGGGCCGGCACGCCGGCAGTCCTTCCGGGTCGCGCCGTCGGACGTCACGGTGCCGGCGGCGCGGCGCTACCTGCCCGGCACGATGATCCTCGAGACGAGCTGGGGCACCGCCACCGGCTGGATCATCGTCCGCGACGCGCTTGCTGATCGGCCCGTGGCGCCACGAGGAGCGACCTGTCCCGCACGCAGCGCCGCACCCCGACCGACTACGAGGCCGAGCACATCCTGCTGCGCACGATCCGCTGCGTCACCGGCGAGGTGCAGACCGTCATCGAGTGCGAGCCCGGTGCTCGACTACGGCCGGCGCACGCCGCGCTGGGACTACACCGAGCACGGTCTATCACCAGGGCGGTCGCCTGTGCCGACTGGGCACGATCCCGCTGCACCCTGACCACCGACATGCGGCTGGGCTTCGAGGGCGGCCAGCGCCAGCGCCCGCACCCTGCTCAAGGAGGGCGACGTCCGGTTCGTCGCGCTGTCGTGGGGCGGCAAGGCGCCGCCGCTCGACCTACGCCGATGCCTACACGCGGCAGGTCTGGACCGCGCACCACTGGCAGCACTGGCTGGCCCGCGGCCAGTTCCCCGACCACCCGTGGCGCAGCTACCTGCAGCGCAGCGCGCTGACCCTCAAGGGCCTCACCTACGCGCCGACCGGCGCGATCTGCGCGGCCGGCACGACCTCGCTGCCGGAGACGCTCGGCGGCGACCGCAACTACGACTACCGCTACACCTGGATCCGCGACGCGACCTTCGCCCTGTGGGGGATGTACTCCCTCGGCTTCGACTGGGAGGCCGTCGACTTCTTCTCCTTCATCGCCGACCTCGCCGAGCCGAGGACGACGACCTGCAGATCATGTACGGCATCGGCGGCGAACGGGAGCTCACCGAGTATCGAGCTCGACCACCTGCCCGGCTACGCCAACTCGCGGCCGGTGCGGATCGGCAACGCCGCGGCTACGCCAGCAGCAGCACGACGTCTGGGGCGCGCTGCTCGACTCGGTGTACCTGCACAGCAAGGCCGCCGACCATCTCGACGACGCGGATCTGGCCGATCCTGGCCAAGCAGGTCGACGCGGCGCTCGAAGCACTGGCGCGAGCCCGGACGCCGGCATCTGGGAGGTGCGCGGCGAGCCGCAGCACTTCACCTCGTCGAAGATCATGTGCTGGGTGGCCGTCGACCGCGGCGCGCAGCTCGCCGCGCATGATCGGCCAGGACGCGACGGCGGCCGAGTGGCAGAAGGCCGCGGACGAGATCAAGGACGACATCCTCACCAACGGCGTCGACGACCGCGGCGTCCTCACCCAGTACTACGGCACCAAGGCGCTGGACGCGTCGCTGCTGCTGGCCCCGCTGGTGCGGTTCCTGCCGCCGGACGACCGAGCGGATCCGGCAACACCGTGCTGCGCGATCGCCGACGAGCTCACCGTGGACGGCCTGGTGCTGCGCTACCGGGTCGAGGAGACCGACGACGGGTTCAGCGGCGAGGAGGGCTCGTTCACGATCTGCTCGTTCTGGCTGGTGTCGGCGCTGTGCGAGATCGGCGAGTACGAGCGGGCCCGGCGAGCTGTGCGCGAAGCTGCTGTCCTTCGCCGGGCCGCTCGAGCTCTACGCCGAGGAGATCGACGCGCACAGCGGCGCAGCACCTGGGCAACTTCCCGCAGGCGTTCACCCACCTGGCGCTGATCAACGCCGTGCTGCACGTGATCGAGACCGCCGACCTGGAGGACGGCGAGCTCAACGCCGGTCGTATGCGCTGACGCGCTATTCGCTCGAGCGCAGTTCGCGGCGCTGCACCACCCGGCCGTTGAGCGGCAGGCAGGTGAGCACGAACTCGGTGCCGAACGCGGTCAGCAGGATGCTGCGGTGGATCGTGCGCGGCCACCGCCCGGCCTGCTTGAGCGCCTTGGTCACGTAGGGCTGGGCCTCCACCACTTGGTAACGATCCGGGTTGCTGACCTGCTCCGGCGACAGATCGACGAGCCCGAGCCGACTCAGGTTCGTGAGGTAGACACCGATCCGGTCTGCGTTGCGGCACCCGGCCTGGTCGGCGATCATCGTCAGCCCCTGTGCCACCAGCACCGAGCCGATGCCGAACGGGCGCCGGGTGCGGACGTCGACGGACGGTTGCGGACCGTCGAGGTGGAGAAAGCGCAGGATCCGCGCCTCGTCCGGCGTGATCTCGGTGAGGATGCGCGCGAAGGCGGGGTGGGTGTCCTCCACCACGCGGACGTCGTTGGACCGGCGCAGCAGGTCCGACCCGCGCTGCTGCAGGTCCTCGGGCGAGACTGCAGCGCCGGGGCCGGGCAGCGGGCGCGTCGGGGTCGCCGCATCACCGAGGCCGAGCGCGCGCCATGCGGCGTCGCGCAGGTCGTGGGCGGCGTCCTGCATGATCGCCGACGCCGACTCGCCGTCGGCGGCCCGGCGTACCACGTAGTTGGCGCTCGCAAGGGTCGTGCCGAGTCCCCAGCTGGCGAGCTTCCACGCCGAGGACACCGCAACCTTCGCGACGTTCGGCGCGGCCCGCACGACGCCGGGGGTGGGCCGCAGCGCGCGCGCGGCGGGTTGGACCAGCGCCGGCAGGTTCGGCAGCGGCCGCGCACGCGACCGGGGCAGCGCCGGCGCCGCCTCGGTGTCGTCGCTCACGTGTCACACCCCGAAGATGGCGAGGTGGAGGAGCCCCGCGAACAGCCCGAGCGCGCCACCATGGAAGAACAGTAGCCATTCGTCCTGCTTGATGGCCGAACGCAGCATCTCGACGAAATCGTCGGGCCCCATGCGTGACATCTGGTCGGCGATGAACCGGTAGATCTTGCCGGACTGGCGCCGGCTGAACTCCGCGTCCTCGAAGGCCACCGGCGCGAGGCCGCTCGCCTCGGTGGCCAGCGAGCTGCGGATCTGGTCGTATTCGCGCGCCCCGATGGCCGCCCGCACCGCCGTGCGCGCGGGCCCCATGGCGTCGTCGACGGCCGGCCGCAGCGCGTCTTCGAGCAGCTGCACGGTGCGGTCGCTACGCGGCCCGCTCATCAGCTCCTCGCCGATGTTCTGCAACGTGATCACCTTGTCGGCGACCATCTGTGCGTACGCCTCGGTCACCTCCGGCTGACGCTTGAGCAGCAGTCCCTGATGCCACGGCAGCCACTTCGTCGGATGCGACGGGTTCGAAGATCAACTCGATGCCGAGCCAGTTCACCGTCCAGCCGATGATCATGCCGCCGATCGGGAGCACCCACCAGTGCGGATAGACCTGCAGCACCGCGAACAGCACGATCCCCATCGGCAGGCCGAAATAGAAGCCGAAGTTCTTCATGAACCGCAGCTCGCGCCGGCCCATGACGAGGAACAGTTCGTTGAGCAGTTCCGGGTGCGCGGTGAAGTACTTGATCACCATGAGCTTGGCGTCGATCAGCTGGTCGATGTTCTCGCCGATCTCGTCGGTGATGTTGCGGACGATGCGCGGCAGCTGCCGGCGCACCCGGATGAACACCGCCTCCTTGACGATCGGCGGCAGGTCGTGCCACAGCTGCGGGTTCTCCTGCAGCATGATCTGTTCGACGATGTCGCGGATCTCGCCGCGGGCGATGTCCGCGAGCCGCTCGGCTATGCGTTCGGGTTCGAGCTCGCGGTAGAAGTCGCTGATGCTGCCGAGCTTCGCCAGCCCCTTGTCGACGGCAATGCTGGCCATCTTGTCCGCGCGCGACGGGACGATGCCCTGCCACCCGATGCGCCCGTCGTGACGGATCAAGGGCAGCACCTGGACCCGGCGCGGCAGGTAGGGATAGACGAATCGCAGACCCGGCAGCGGAATGCCGTGAAAGCGCAGCGGCGCGAAGAGCATCAGCACGCCGGTCCAGTTGGTGATGTAACCGATCACGCCGGTGAACAGCGGGATGGTGATCAGGTCGACCAGGGTTCTGCTGTCCACCCGACCACCTCCCGTTGCCGTCCTGCCCGCCCGCGAGTATCCCGGGGAACCAGCGCGGTAGCGTGGCGGACACCCTCGTCTGACGACAGGAGTGTGCATGGACCTGGCGCTGAGCAAGGAGGACCGCGAGTTCGCGGCCCGGATGCGGGCGTTCTTCACCAGCGAGATCCCCGCCGACCTGCGGGAGAAGGTGGCCCGCGGCGGGCATGCGTCCAAGGACGAGACCGTCAGCACCCAGCGCACGCTCAACGACCACAAGCTCGCGGTGCCGCACTGGCCGGTCGAGTGGGGCGGGCAGGACTGGACGCCGCTGCAGCGCCACCTGTGGGCCGAGGAGATGGCGCTCGCGCACGTCCCGCCGCCGATCGCGTTCAACGCCGCGATGCTCGGCCCGGTGCTCGCCCAGTTCGGCAGCCAGGAGCAGAAGGACGTTTCCTGCCGAAGACCGCCAGCGCCGAGATCTGGTGGTCGCAAGGGCTTCTCCGAGCCCGACGCCGGGTCCGACCTCGCCTCGCTGAAGACCACCGCGGTGCGCGACGGCGACCACTACGTCGTGAACGGGCAGAAGGCCTGGACCACGTATGGGCAGTACGGCGACTGGATCTTCTGCCTGGTGCGCACCGATCCGGACGCCCGCCAGCAGCAGGGCATCTCGTTCCTGCTCATCGACATGACCTCGCCGGGACTCACGGTGCGCCCGATCCAGCTCATCGACGGCGGGCGCGAGGTCAACGAGGTCTTCTTCGACGACGTCCGGGTGCCCGCCGACCAACTCGTCGGCGAGGAGAACAAGGGCTGGTCCTACGCCAAGTTCCTGCTCGGCAACGAGCGCACCACCAACGCCGGCATCGGCCTGATCAAGACCCGGATCGGGCGCATCAAGCGGCTGGCCGGCGACCTGTCCGACCGGCCGTTGTTCCGCGCCCGGCTGACCCGCCTCGAGGTCGAGACCACCGCGCTGGAAATGAGCGTGCTGCGGGTGTTGGCCCGCGAGGAGTCGCTGCCGCGCGGCACGCCCGACCCGGTGTCGTCCGTACTCAAGCTGAAGGGTTCGGAGCTGCAGCAGGAGGCCACCGAATTGCTCGTCGACCTGCTCGGTCCGGCCGCACTCCCTTACCGCGACGAGGACGCTGATACGTCGGAAGGCGCCGTCGACGCGTTCCCGACGTACTTCAACTGGCGCAAGGCGTCGATCTACGCCGGTTCCAACGAGGTGCAGCGCGGCATCATCGCCAAGGCGATTCTCAAGCTGTAGAAAGGAATCCGGGTGGATCTGGAGCCGACCGACGAGCAGCGGATGCTCGCCGAAACCGTCGACGGACTGTTGGACAAGACCTACGACGCCAACGCCCGGCTCGGCCTGTTGACCTCGTCGCAGGGGTGGAGCCGCGACGCCTGGAAACGCTACGCCGACATGGGGCTGCTCGGGCTCACCGTCGGCGAGCAGTACGGCGGCGCCGGCATGGGCGTGGCCGAGCTGGCCGTGGTGGCCGAGGCCTTCGGCCGCTACCTCGTGCTCGAGCCGTACGTCGCGACGGTCGTGCTCGGCGCGTCGCTGGTCAACGCGGCCGGCACACCCGAGCAGCGGCAGGAGATCCTGCCCGGCGTCTGTGCCGGCACCACGCTGCTGGCGCTGGCGCACACCGAGGCGCAGTCGCGGTGGTCGCTGACCGACATCGCCGGCCACCGCACAGCCGGCCGGCGACGGCTGGACCGTCGACGCCGCGAAGATCGCCGTGCTCGGTGGCGACGCCGCCGACCACATCGTGGTCACCGCCCGCACCCCGGACGGGGAGATCGGCCTCTTCCTGGCCGATGCGGGCTCCGACCGGGTGCGGCGCGCGGGGTACGCGATGCAGGACGGGCTGCGTGGGGCCGACGTCGCCTTCGACGCCGCACCGGCAAGTGCGCTCGGTGAACCGGGCGCGGCGTTGCAAACGCTCGAGAGCGTCCTCGACACCGCCATGGCGATGCTGTGCGCCGAGGCGGTCGGTGCGATGGAGCGGATGCTGTGGCTGACCCGCGACTACCTGCGCACCCGGGTCCAGTTCGGCCGCCCGATCGGCACCTTCCAGGTGCTGCAGCACCGGGCCGCGGACATGTACGTCTCGCTCGAACAGGCGCGCTCGCTGGCCCTCGTCGCGCGACTGGCGCTTGACGACGACGACGTCGCCGCGCGGCGCCGGATGGTGCGGGCAGCCCGGCTCGGCATCGACCTCGCGGCGCGGCACGTCGGGCAGGAGGCGGTGCAACTGCACGGCGGCATCGGGATGACGATGGAGTACCCGGTGGGCCACTACCTCAAGCGCACCGCGGTCATCGCGAAGACGTTCGCCGACGACGACGACCTGCTCGAACTCGTCGGCAGTGACGGTGGATTGATTCCCGCAGGCTGACGGTCGCAGCGGATTCTGGGAGGCTCCGGTCATGGGCGAGGACGTCGAGAGTCGCGACTTCAGCCGGCAGGACCGGCAGCGTTATCGCGAGAAGCTGCGCAGTTGCCTGGACACGTTCGCGCGCATGCTGAGCGAGTCGAACTTCGACTTCGAGCGGCCGATGACGGGTCTGGAGATCGAGTTCAACCTCGTCGACGGCAACCAGGACCCGGCGATGCGCAACGCCGAGGTGCTCAACGCGATCGCCAACGACGACTTCCAGACCGAGCTCGGCCAGTTCAACATCGAGATCAACGTGCCGCCGCCGGGTGCTCGGCGACACCCAGTTGCCGGACCTCGAGACCGAGCTGCGGGCCAGCCTCAACGACGCCGAGGAGCGGGCGCGCTCGGTCGGGGCGCACATCGTGATGATCGGCATGCTGCCGACCCTCACCCCCGAGCACCTGGTCGGCGACTCGCTCAGCGCGAACCCGCGTTACGCCCTGATCAACGAGCAGATCTTCGCCGCGCGCGGCGAGGACCTGCACATCGTCATCGACGGCCCGGAACGCCTCGCCACCTACGCCGACACGATCGCACCCGAGGCGGCGTGCACCAGCGTGCAGTTCCACCTGCAGGTCAGCCCGCAGGACTACGCACCTGCCTGGAACGCGGCGCAGTGCGTCGCCGGGGTGCAACTCGCGCTCGGTGCGAACTCGCCGTTCCTGTTCGGCAAGGAGCTGTGGCGCGAGACGCGGGTGGCGCTGTTCGAACAGGCCACCGACACCCGGCCGCAGGAGCTCAAGGAGCAGGGCGTGCGGCCGCGGGTGTGGTTCGGCGAGCGGTGGATCACCTCGATCTTCGACCAGTTCGAGGAGAACGTGCGGTACTTCCCGGCGCTGTTGCCGGTGTGCGACGAGGAGGACCCGGCCGCCGTGCTCGCGCGCGGGGACGTGCCGCGGCTGTCCGAGCTACGGATGCACAACGGCACGGTCTACCGCTGGAACCGCCCGGTGTACGACGTGTTCCGCGGCAAGCCGCACCTGCGGGTGGAGAACCGGGTGCTACCGGCCGGGCCGACGGTGGTGGACGTCCTTGCCAATGGTGCGTTCTACCACGGATTGGTGCGCGTGCTGTCGGCCCAGGACCGGCCGCTGTGGTCGCAGATGTCCTTCGCGGCGGCCTCGGACAACTTCGACACCGGCGCGCGCTACGGGCATCGACGCGCAGGTGTACTGGCCCGGCTTCGGTGAGGTCCCGGCCACCGAACTGGTACTGCGCCGGCTACTGCCGATCGCCAAGCAGGGCCTGGACGAGTGGGGTGTCGACGCCGCGGTCAGCGACCGGCTGCTCGGCATCATCGAGAAACGCTGCACCACTCACCAGAACGGCGCGGAATGGCAGGTGCGCACGTTCCATGCCATCGATTCCCGAAAGCAGCCACTGGACCGGCGCGACTCGTTGCGCGAGATGCTACGCCGCTACATCGAGCTGATGCACACCAACGAGCCGGTGCACACCTGGCCTATCGACTAACCCGATGATCATGCACGCATCGTCGCTGGGGCGACGGTGCGTGCATGATCATCGCATTCAGGTGGCTTTGGCCAGCCGGTTGCGCTCGTCGTTCGCCCAGGCGGCGAGCAAGCCGCGGTAGTGGGCGATGAAGTGGTCGTGCTCGTGCGCCGGGAAGGTCGAGCGGATGGTGTCGACCAGTATTCGGTCGAAGCCCGCGCCCTCGATCCACTCCACCACCACCTCGTCGAGGTGGGCGAGGCGGCTCGCGCAGAAGTCGGCGTAGTGCTCCACCTCGAAGTAGTCGTCAGCGAGATCGCGATAGGCCGCGAGCTTGGCGGCGTAGTCGAGGTCGTCGCGGTCGGCGATGTCGAAGTAGCGCCGGGTGTCGAGGTCGTAGCGCGGCTGCCGCCCGGTGGCGGTGCAGAACACCGACCACTTCACCAGCGCCTTCATGGCCCACGGGAAGTAGTAGTGCAGGCTGGTGATCGCGACGTCCGGGCACGCGTTGGCGTAGTCGATCGGGGAGACGACGCCGTTCTTGATCAGCGTCTCGCAGGAGTTGAACTCCCACCGAAAGAAGGCATTTACCAACCGGCCGATGGTGACCGTCTCGTGGCCGGTGTCGGCGTCGAGGAAGTCGTGGGCCACCGAGTAGCGCGCGTGCATCGGCTGGTCCGGGTCGAACCTCATCACCATGGTCTCGGCGCCGATGGACAGGCTGCGGGCGAACACGTCGAAGCCGTCGACCGCGCGCTGCAGGTGCATCAGCCGCTGCCCCGACTCGTCGTACGCGCGGTGCAGCTGGCCGGAGTCGCGGATCTGGCTGACCCCGACCCAGGCGCCGCCGTCGTAGGGCTTCATGAACATCGGGTACCCGATGCGCTCAGCGACCGCGTCGAGGTCGAAGGCCTGGTTGTAGCGCGCGGCGGTGTAGGCGTATTTCGCGTTGTCGGGCGGGTTCTTGAACGGGACGAGCACGGTGTCCGGCACGTGCAGCCCGAGACGCATCATCGCGCAGTAGGCCGCGTGCTTTTCCATGCTCTGAAAGGTGAACGGGCTGTTGAGCAGGTACATGTCGTCCATCAGCGCGGCCTTCTTCAGCCACTCGCGCGGGACGTAGTACCAGTAGGCGAGCCGGTCGATCACCAGGTCGTGGCGCGGCTTGTCACGCAGGTCGAACGGCTCGATGGTGACCCGCTCGGTGGTGTAGGTGTGCTCGGTGCCGCGGCCGTCGGCGACCGTGCCGACCCGCCGCATGATCGCCTCGAACGCGCTCGGCCAGTCCTCCTCGGTACCGAGCAGCAGGCCGATCAGGTGCTCCACGTGACCTCCTCAACAAAATCGCGGTAGATGATGGGCGAGCTGCGCGCGCCAGGACGGCCAGTCGTGCGGGATGTCGTAGCCCCACACGTCCAATTCGTGGCGGATTCCCTTGTCCTGCAAGACAGCCGCGAACGCGCGGCTGCTCGGTAGCGCGCCGGTCGGATCGACCTCCCAGGCGCCCTGCCCGACGACGATCAGCAGACTCAGCCGCCCGCGCAGCCAGTCCAGGTGCCCGCCTTCGAGGTTCGGGACGTACCACATCGGGTTGTTGAAGTACGTCGCGTCGCCCGGGTCGCCCCACGCGTTCCAGGTGCTCGGGTCGTAGTTGCCGGACAGGCACATCGCCAACGGGAACACGTCGGCGCGCTTGAGCGCGAAGTTCGCGGCGTGGTAGGCACCCAGGCTTGCCCCGAGCGTGGCTACGTCCGCCGGGCCCGCCGCAGTCGCCGTGGATCCACGGCACCACCGAGCCGAGCACCCACGACTCGTAGTCATCATGGCGGCGGGCGCGTTCCTCGATCGACGCCGACCGGTCCGACCAGCTGTGAGCGTCGGCGCTGTCGACGCAGTACAGCTTCACCCGACCGGCATCGATCAGGTCGGCAACGGCGCCGACCATGCCGTTGTTCTCGAAGTCCCACGCCCGGCCCTGCTCGGAGGGGAAGACAAGGACGGGCCGACCGTAGTGCCCGTAGGCGATCAGCGCACCCGGGCCGAGGTCGACATGTTCACGCCGCACTGGTCGCCACCACCGTCGTGATCAGTTCGGTCAGGCTCGGGTCGAGCGCGTCGCGCCACGCGGTGAAGTTGTGCGCGTCACGGCGCCCGATTTCGGTTGTCGAATACCCGAGGCGGCGCAGGGTCGCGGCCATCTCCCGGTTGTTGGCCAGGTTCTCCTCGACGATGCCGTAGGTGATCACCGTCGGCACCGGGTGCGGATCCGTGACGGCGTCGTGCACGCTGCGCACGAACTCGGTGACGGCCGCGAAACCGCTGAAGTTCGACTCCTGCGGGTCCAGATCCGCAGTGAAGAAGCTGCCCGACTGCAGCAACAGCGCGTCGAACAGGTCCGGATGGACGCGGTGCGCGTGCAGCATCGCCAGCGCGCCCAGGCTGGCGCCGACACCGACGGTGGCCGTGACCGGCAGCGAGGTGCGCAGGGTGGCGCGAACCAGGGAGGCGAGCGCGTCCGCATACGCCGGATTCGCCGAATACCAGTCGTTTCGGTCGCCCGGATCGACCAGCGCCGCCCGTACCGGCGGCAGGGCGCCGCTTGCGATGGACGCGCCGAGGTAGGCGGTGAGCCCGCCGAGCTTGGCGAACTCCGGGCCGTCGTGAACCACGACAAGCGGCGCGCTTGTGGCGGCGTCGAGTGCGGCCGGCGCCCAAAGGTGCACGTGCAGCTCCGAGTCGAGCGCCGGTGCCGCGACGGCGAGCTCGGCGGTGTCACTCGGGGCCGGTTCGACGCCGAGCCATACCGGCGTCTCGTAACCCGGGAACTCGGCGACCGATTTGTCGCCGAACGCCCCCGGCGCGTGGCGCGGGTTCGCCGGGTCGAGGATCGTCGCGCGGTTGGCGTTGTGGTCCTCGAGCTCGAACAGGTACTCCATCCGGTCGACGTCGGGTAGCGGCAGGGTGAGCCGCCACCCGCGCGGCGCCCGGGTGAAGTCCAGCGGTCCGGGCAGCCCGATCTCCTGGGCCAGCCGGACCGCGGCCAGCCGCCCGCGCCGATCGGCGAGCTCGAAGGTCACCGAGGTCTCGTCGACCACCGGTGCATCCGTCATTCCTGCGACCCTAGCGAGGACCCGTCGCGCTGCATACTGGCGCGGCCGGCGGCGAGCATCGCCGGACGCCAGCCGCGTAGGGAGCTGACCAGCGCGAGCGCGCAGGCGCGGTCGAGGTCGGCCGGGGTCAGGACCCGCTCGCGCATTCGCCCGGCTGCCAGCAGACGCGCCCGTTCGATGCCGGGCAGGCACCCGTCGTCCAGCGGCGGCGTCCACCACGACTCGCCGAGGCGGACCGCGAGGTTGGCGATGGTCGTCTCGGTGACGTGACCCCGCTCGTTGACGAGCACGACGTCGCCGGTGTCGTGCCGGGCCGCCCGACGCAGGTACGGCTCGCGGCGGGTGGTCTTGTGAAACGGCCACGGCTGCGTCGAGTCGATCGGCTCGGTGTCGACGGCGACGGTGACCGGGCGCTGCGCGGGCTGCGGCAGTGCGCCGGTGTCGACGGTCACCGCCCCGCAGCGGGTCAGCGTCAATCGCACCCGGGCGTCGGCCTCGGCGGCGACCACCTCGTCCAGCGCGGCGTCGACGGCTCGGCGGTCGAAGGCGAAGCCGAAGTAGCGAGCCGACGCCGCGAGTCGATCGACGTGCGCGTCGCGATTTCGGATTCCGGTACCGTGCAGTGCCATGGTTTCGATCAAACCGAAGCCGGTGTCGGCCGCGCGGCGATCGAGGATGGCGGCCTTCGTCTGCAGCTCGGCGAACTCACGATCCGGCGCCGATCCCCAGGTGATGCCGCCGCCGACACCGTAGACCGCGGCGTTGTCACGACGGTCGACCGTCACGGTTCGGATGGCGACGTTGAATCGGGCCCGGGTGGGCCGGTCCGGCGGGGCCACCCAACCGACGGCGCCGCAGTACACGCCGCGCGGGCGCGGTTCGAGGTCCCGGATGATCTGCATCGTGGCCGGTTTCGGCGCCCCGGTCACCGAGCCGGACGGGAACAGCGCGGTGAACAGCGACACCAGCGACGCGTCCTCCGGCACCTCGGCGCCGACGTCGGAGGTGAGCTGCCAGACCGTCTCGTACCGTTCGGGATGACACAGCCGGTCCGCGCGCACGGTGCCGATCGTGGCGATCCGGCCGAGGTCGTTGCGCAGCAGGTCCACGACGATGATGTTCTCGGCCCGCTCCTTCGCGCTCGCCACGAGCCGGCGCCGGCGTACGTCGTCCTCGTCGAGATAGCGCCCGCGCGCCGCGGTGCCTTTCATCGGCCGGGTGAGCACGCGGGTGCCGCGCCATTCGAAGAACAGCTCCGGGCTCGCGCTGAGCAGCACTTGCGTGCCGGTGTCGACATACGCGGCGTAGCGCGGCCGCTGCCGGGCGATCAGGTCGGCGTAGTAGGCCGGCAGCGACCCCACGACCCGCGCCCGCAGGCGGGTGGTCAGATTGACCTGATAGGTGTCGCCGGCCGCGATCCGCTCCCGCACCCGAGCGATGTCGAGGCGGTGCTGCTCGGCCGTGGTGGCGAACGTCCAGGGCGTCACGTCATAGCCGCGCGGGTCGTCCGCGACCTCCACCGCAGCGCAGCGGCGCGGCGCCTCGCTGATCGCGAACCAGACCAGCGGCCGATCCTCGTCCTCGGCGGCGTGCACCGCGAGCACCGTGGTCCAGCCCGCCCGCGGCCTCATAGGTCACGAACCCGGCCGCCCACCTGCCCGCACGCGTCGCCGCGTCGACCGCGGCCAGCGCATCGCCGACCTGCCCGGGCCGAGTAGCCGCGATCACCCGCTCCGGCGGCGGGAAGGCGAGCGCAGTGCCGTCGACGAGGTCGTCGAAGCGCACCGCCGCACCCTGCATGGCGCTCAGCGTGCCACCTGTGCAAACCTGCCGGCGCGCCTCGCCGACCGGTCGGCGTCGACCGGTCGGCGAGAGGTCAGGCTGTCGGGAACGGCGTGCGGCTCAGCTGCAGCCGCTGGTGCTGCCGCAGCCCTCGCAGACGAAGCAGCTGCCGGCCGGGCGCATCTTGGTGCCGCAGTTCATGCACAGCGGGGCATCGAGGAGAAGCCGGCGCTGCCGATGAGCGACTCGAGCGAGCTCGGTCGAGCTGTGCACGCCGGCCGGAGCGGGCGCCGCGGTGTCGGCGATGACCTGCTCGTCGGTCTCCGGCCATCGCCGGTTGGACGACCGGCGCGGACTGGGCCATAGGTCTCGAGGTCGATCTCGTCCTGCTGCTCCTCGACCGGTTCGTAGCGACCCGGTCTCGAGCTGGCGGGTCCGCTCGGCGGCGGTGTAGATGCCGAGCGCCGACCGCGTCTCGAACGGCAGGTAGTCCAGCGCCAGCCGCCGGAAGATGTAGTCGAGCATCGACTGCGCCATCCGGATGTCCGGGTCGTCGGTCAGCCCGGCCGGCTCGAACCGCATGTTGGTGAACTTCTGCACGTAGGTCTCCAGCGGCACGCCGTACTGCAGCGCGATCGAGATCGCGATCGAGAAGGCGTCCATCACGCCGGCGAGCGTCGAGCCCTGCTTGCCGAGCTTGAGGAACACCTCGCCGAGGCCGTCGTCCGGGTAGGAGCCCGGCGGTCATGTAGCCCTCGGCGCCGCCGACGGTGAACGACGTCGTCTGCGACGGGCGGGACTTCGGCAGCCGGGTCCGCGTCGGCCGGTACTCGACGACCTTCGCCAGGACCGGTCCGTCGCGCTCGCGTCGCCGTTCTTGCGCCGCCTTGCCGGCCGACAGCGGCTGGCCGACCTTGCAGTTGTCGCGGTAGACCGCGAGCGCCTTCAGGCCGAGCTTCCAGCCCTGGTAGTAGACGTCCTCGATGTCCTCGACCGTCGCCGTCTCGGGCAGGTTGACCGTCTTGGAGATCGCGCCGGACAGGAACGGCTGGGCCGCGGCCATCATCCGCACGTGGCCCATCGGCTTGATCGCGCGGGTGCCCATCGCGCAGTCGAACACCTCGTAGTGCTCGGGCCGCAGGCCCGGCGCGTCGACGACGTGACCGTGCTCGGCGATGTACTCGACGATCGCCTCGACCTGCTCCTCCTGGTAGCCGAGCGCGCGCAGCGCGCGCGGCACGGTCTGGTTGACGATCTGCATCGAGCCGCCGCCGACCAGCTTCTTGAACTTCACCAGCGCGAGGTCGGGCTCGACGCCGGTGGTGTCGCAGTCCATCATCAGGCCGATGGTGCCGGTGGGCGCGAGCACCGATGGCCTGGGCATTGCGCCAGCCGTTGCAGCTCGCCGAGCTTGTTGCCGCGGGCCCACTCGTCGGCGGCCACGGCGAGCACGGCGCGGTCGTTGTTCGTGCAGCGGAGCGCGCGGCGTCGTTGGCCGCGGCGTGCTTGCGCATCACCCGGGCGTGCGCCTTGGCGTTGCGGGCGTACCCCTCGTACGGACCGACGATGCCGGCCAGCTCGGCCGAACGGCGGTAGGCGACGCCGGTCATCAGCGACGTGATCGCGCCGGCCAGCGCCCGGCCGCCGTCGGAGTCGTAGGCCAGCCCGGAGGCCATCAGCAGCGCGCCGAGGTTGGCGTAGCCGATGCCGAGCTGCCGGTAGGCGCGGGTGTTGACGCCGATCGCCTCGGTCGGGAAGTCGGCGAAGCAGATCGAGATGTCCATCGCGGTGATGATCAGCTCGACGGCCTTGACGAACTTCTCGACGTCGAAGGCGTTGTCGTCGCCGAGGAACTTCATCAGGTTCAGCGACGCCAGGTTGCACGACGTGTTGTCCAGGCTCATGTACTCCGAGCACGGGTTCGAGGCCGTGATCCGGCCGGTCTCCGGGTTGGTGTGCCAGTCGTTGATCGTGTCGTCGTACTGGATGCCCGGGTCGGCGCACTCCCAGGCCGCCTGGGCGATCTGGCCGAACAGCGCCCTTGGCGTCGACGGACTCGATGACCCGGTTGTCGGTGCGGGCGCGCAGCCCGAACTGCCTGCCCTCCTCGACCGCGCGCATGAACTCGTCGCGAGACCCGCACCGAGTTGTTGGCGTTCTGGTACTGCACCGACGTGATGTCCGAGCCGCCGAGGTCCATGTCGAAGCCGGCGTCGCGCAGGACGCGGATCTTGTCCTCCTCGCGCGCCTTGGTCTGCGACGAACTCGACGATGTCCGGGTGGTCGACGTCGAGGACGACCATCTTGGCCGCGCGCCGGGTGGCGCCGCCGGACTTGATCGTGCCCGCCGACGCGTCGGCGCCGCGCATGAAGCTCACCGGACCGGAGGCGGTGCCGCCGGAGGACAGCAGCTCCTTCGACGAACGGATTCGGGACAGGTTGAGCCCGGCGCCCGAGCCACCCTTGAAGATCAGCCCTTCCTCGCGGTACCAGTTCAGGATCGAGTCCATCGTGTCGTCGACCGCGAGGATGAAGCACGCGCGACACCTGCTGCGGCGAGCTGGTGCCGACGTTGAACCACACCGGCGAGTTGAAGCTGAACACCTGGTGCAACAGCATCCAGGTGAGCTCGTGCTCGAAGATCTCGGCGTCGGCGGGCGAGGCGAAGTAGCCGTGCTCCTCACCGGCGGCGCGGTACTTGTGCACCACCCGGTCGATCAGCTGGCGCAGCGACCACTCGCGCGCATCGGTGCCGACCGCGCCGCGGAAGTACTTCGTGGTGACGATGTTGGCGGCGTTGACCGACCAGAAGTCCGGGAACTCGACGCCACGCTGCTCGAAGTTGACCGAGCCGTCGCGCCAGTTGGTCATGACGACGTCGCGGCGTTCCCAGGTGACCTCGTCGTAGGGGTGCACGCCGTCGGTGGTGTACACCCGCTCGCACCTGAAGGCCGTCGCGGCTGGCCGGCCCGGCGCGCCTTCGCCCGCCCGCGGGCAGTGCCGGCGGTGGGGCGTGGGTCTGCCGATTCGGCGGAGCGGGTGACGTCGGCCTCGGTCATCTGTGGTCCTTTCCAGCGCAACGGAGCGAGCGGGAGTCGGGGCGGGTGCGGAGCTGGGACGGGTGGGTCACGGCGTCGGGTGCGCCGGTGTTTCGGGTGCTTCGGGTAGTGAGCGGGCCCGGTGTTCGGCGCGCAGGTCGAGCGATCGCCTTCTCGAAGTCGTCGACGGAGGTGAAGGCCTGGTAGACGCAGGCGAAGCGCAGGTAGGCGACCTCGTCGAGGGCGCGCAGCGGGCCGAGGATGGCCAGGCCGACCTCGTCGCTGGGCACCTCGGCCACGCCGGTGGCCCGGATGGCCTCCTCGACGGACTGGGCGAGCATGCGCGAGCTGGTCTTCGTCGACCGGGCGGCCCTGGCACGCCCGCCGCACGCCGTTGACGACCTTCTGCGCGGCTGAACGGCTCGGTGACGCCGCTGCGCTTGATGACCGCCAGCGTCGCCTCCTCGACGGTGGTGAACCGCCGCCCGCACTCCGGGCAGGAGCGGCGCCGGCGGATGACCTGGCCCTCGTCGGCCTCGCGCGAGTCGACGACCCGGGAGTCGGGATAACGGCAGTACGGGCACCGCATGTCAGGTCCTCCCTCTCCCGTGCAACACCGTCGGGTGGCTCGCCGCCTGTGGATCAGGCTGTCGACAAGATGGGGATCAGGCTGTGGACGACCAAGGCTGGCTGTGGACCGCCAACCCCAACTTGTGGACGAAGTACATCGGTGTAACTACTACATGTAGGGGTGAACCGTAGAACGACCCACGATGTTCCGCAAGAGCGAGACTCCGGCGCGTCGCGAATCGCGGCGAACACGGAGATTGCCGCCAGTGATCACCGCAGGTGCAGTACCTGCCCGGGCACGATCGCCGCTTCGGTCAGGTGGTTGCGCCGCTGCAGGTCGGCCACCTCGGCCCGCGGGTCGCGCTGCGGCGCGGCCCTGGCCGCGATGTCCCACAGCGTGTCGCCGGGCGCGACGGTGAGGGTGCTCGGCACGTGCTGCGCGCCGCCGGCCGCGGCGCCGCCCGCCGCCGAGTTGGCGGCGAGCCACCAAACGCCGGCGCAGGCCGCGGCGATCGCGATGGTGAGCACCCCGATGCCGCGCCGGGTCAGCCGCACCGGGGCCGCCGCCGTCGGTGCCGCGAGCGGCGGCCGCAGCTCCGCTACGCCCCCGCCTCGAGCGGGTGTCGCGACCGGCGCGCAGGCCGGCGTGCGGCGTGCCGGCGGGGGCGCCGCCTCGGGGACCGCGGCGAGCCGGTGCCGGCGTGGCAGCCCAGGATCTGCGGGCGCGAGGGGGACTTCGGTGAGGTCGTATGCGACCGACATGATGCGCCTCCAACTCGTACACTGCATCGAACACAGATTCGATAGAACGTCTGATCGAATGTGTACCAGCGGGGTCTGACGAAAACTAGCCGCGTCGGCGTGTCGTTCGAACAAATGTTTGAGTTACCGGCCGGGTCGGGCTACCGTCGGACTCGCAAGGGTGATCGATTTCGGCGAGCAGGGCGGGGGCCTGCGGCGGCCGCATCGACGCAGCTGTGAGCCATCACGAACACGACCGGAGGACGGCAGTGCCGAACAGCAGCGGCAGAACCTCGAGCAGCCGCAAGCCCAGTAGTCGGGCCCGCGCCAGCACTGACACCGACGCGGCGGATGCGGCCGAGAACGCGGATGCGGCCGAAAACGCGGCCCCGGTCGCGCGCCGGCGCCCGGGACGGCCAAAGGTCACCGAACTGCCCGACCCTGTCACCGGCCTGACCCGGCGCCAGCAGGCCATCCTCGACGTCATCCGCGACTCCGTCGAACGGCGCGGCTACCCGCCGAGCATCCGGGAGATCTGCGAGTCCGCGGGCCTGGCATCCACGTCGAGCGTGGCGCACCAGCTCGCGATGCTCGAGCGCAAAGGCTTCCTGCGCCGCGACCCGAACCGGCCACGCGCGGTCGACGTCCGCCCTGGCGCGCCGGCGAAGAAGGCCAAGGCCGCGCGCCGCGCGCTGGCGATCGCCGACGGCGCCCCGCGCGGCGAGGCACCGGTCTTCGTGCCGGTCGTGGGCCGGATCGCAGCCGGCGGGCCGATCCTGGCCGAGCAGATGATCGAGGACCTCTTCCCGCTGCCGAAGGCGCTCGTCGGCGACGGCACCCTGTTCCTGCTCAAGGTGGTCGGCGACTCGATGATCGACGCCGCGATCGCCGACGGCGACTGGGTGGTGGTGCGTCAGCAGCCCACGGCTGACAACGGCGACATCGTCGCGGCGATGATCGACGGGGAGGCCACGATCAAGACCCTGCAACGCCGCGACGGGCACGTGTGGCTGATGCCGCACAACCCTGCCTACTCCCCCATCGACGGTGACGAGGCGACGGTGCTGGGCAAGGTCGTGACCGTGCTGCGCAGGGTCTGACCCGTCAGGTCTTCGCGGTCTGGATCAGGGTCGGCGCGAATCGGCGATGCACGAGGCGCCCGCGGCCCGCGGGCAGCGACTCCATCTTCACCGAGCCGAGCACCGCGCCCTCGTCCTTGCTGCCCGACAGCAGCACGCCGGGCGTGCCCACGTTCCGAATCCGACGGGTCGCCCAGGCGCAGCTCCAGCCGGTTGCTGATCAGGTCGCGCAACGCGGGCCGCAACTCCATCCTGCGTTGCCGGGACAAGATCACGTGCACGCCGTAGCCGAGCACGCGCGCGGCGATCTGGGTGATCGCCGCCTCCAGCGCCTCGTGGTCGTTATGCACCGTGCCCCAGCCGTCGACGACGAGGAACACGTGCCCCAACCCATCGCGCGGCACGCTGCCGGCCACGCTCGGGCGCCGGTAGGAGGCCATCGAATCGATCCGGTGCCGCGTGAACAACTCCTCGCGGCTCGCCAGCAGGGCGTTGATCTCGGCCAGGGCGCGGCGCAGCCGCTCGGGTTCGAGGCGGGTCGCCACCGACCCGACGTGCGGCAGGTCGGCGAGCGCAGTCAGCGTGCCGCCGCCGAAGTCCAGGCAGTAGAACTGCACCTGCTCGGGCGTGTGGGTGAGGGTCATCCCGGCGACCAGGGACCGCAGCATCGTGCTCTTGCCGCTCTGCGGACGGCCCACCACCACGAAGTGCGAGCTCGCGAGATTGAGCCAGTGCGGGTCGCGGCGCTGGTCGAAGGGCCGGTCGATGAGCCCGATCGGCGCGGACAGCGTCGGCGCCGGGTCCCAGTCGATCGGCCGCAGCCCGAGCTCGGTGCCCGTCGGTGGCGCGAGGCAGCTCGTCGAGGGTGGGCGGATCGCCCAGGGGCGGGAGCCACACCTTGCGAGCCGGCACCCCGGCGCCCTCGAGCCGGCCCACCAAGATGTCCATCAGGATGTCAGCGGGGCCGGCGGGCAACGGCTCGGGCGTCGCCTCCGGCCCGGCCTCGGTGACCTCCTTGCGGGGCGAGACGTAGCCGATCTGGTACGGCAGCACGGGGTGCCGCCCGGCCTGATCGAGATCCGGCGCCGCGCTGGACTGCTTCGTGTGGGTCCCCGTCGGTATCGTACGACCCGCCGGAGATGTTGATCACTTTGGCGCCGGGGTGGGCCGCGGCGTCGATCGCGAAGGCGAGTGCGGCGTCGCTGCCGGTGCCGTCGTCGCCGGTCTGCTTGATGGCGAGGATCCGCGCGGGCGGCGCGACCCCGACGATCGGCGAGCCGCTGTGCGGCTGGGCCGCGATGATCCCGGTGACCGCGGTGCCATGCCCGACGCAGTCCGGGATGGCGGCGACGTCCTTGCGGCGTTTGATGGCGTCGACGAATCGAGCGTGATCGATCAGTTGCGGTTGCGGTTGTTTCAGATTCAGCCCGCTGTCGATCACCGCGACCGTGACCGGTGCGCCGCGGTGCGCACCGACTTGCCCTCGGTGATCGGTCAGATCGCCTCGAAACCGGGCCGGGTCAGCGGGAAGTAGCTGTCCGCCGCCGGACCGCCGGGCCGGCTGGCCGGGCAGGTCACCGCGTCCGCGCAGGTGGGTGCGATCGCGGGAGCACCGAACACCGACCCGACCAGGGCCGCAGTTGCCACGAGCGCCCGCGCCTCGCGGCGCGCTGTCATCAGCAGGTGGTGGCTATCCCGGGCGGCATCACGGCCCGCTCGGCGCACCGGGCGCGCTGCCGTTCACGCTGCCGTTGACGCTCGATTGCCCGGCCGGTGGGCTCGCGAGGGGGCTCGGCCGCGGCCGGGGCCGACCCGCCGGCTGGGCGGACTCGGTGGCGGGCTGGGTAACCGGGTGGCTAACCGGCTGGGCGGGGGGGTTCGCCGTCGGCGGCTCGAGCGGCTGGGCCGGTTGGACCGGCCGGGTCGCCGCCGCACCCTCGATGGCCTGCGGCTGCCCCTGGGCGTTCTTGCGCGCCTTGTCATCCTCGCCCATGCCTTTGATCTCGGTCTTGAAGATCCGCAGCGAGCGGCCGAGCGAGCGGGACATCTCCGGCAGCTGCTTCCAACCGAAAAACAGCACCAGCGCCACGATCGCAATAACGATCATATGACCGGGCGTGAAAAGCTCCATCTGGCTGCCTCCTGGCACGGCGTGTCGGTGGTCGGGCCGTTCCCGAGGGTACGCCCCGCGCCCGTGGACTGCCTGATTCAGCCGGTCACCGCGCGCTCGTAGGGGCGCAGCGCCTCGGCCAGCGCGGCATCGACGCGAGCCCGCACCGCAGTGCCGGCCGGGGTGTGCTCGGTCTCGAGGATCTCGCCGTGCTCGTGCAGCCGGGCGACCAGTTCACCGCGGGTGTACGGGACCAGCACGTCGATCTCCACCGCAGGACGGGGCAGGCGCCGCTCGATGACCGCGCGCAGCTCGTCGAGGCCGGCGCCCGTGCGGGCGGCGACGAACACCGCGTCGGGCGCGAGCCCGCGCAGCCGCAGCAGGGTCTCCGGCGTGGCGGCGTCGATCTTGTTGAACACGAGCTGCTCGGTGACGTGCAGCGCGTCGATGTCGGCCAGCACCGCACGCACCGCCTGGATCTGCGCCTGCGGGTCGGCGTCCGCGGCATCGACGACGTGCAGGATGAGATCGGCGTCGGCGACCTCCTCCAGCGTGGACCGGAAGGCCTCGACGAGCTGGGTCGGCAGGTGTCGGACGAACCCGACGGTGTCCGCGAGCGTGTACACGCGCCCGTCCGAGGTCTCGCAGCGTCGCACAGTGGGGTCGAGGGTGGCGAACAGCGCGTTCTCGACGAGCACGCCGGCGCCGGTGAGCTGGTTGAGCAGCGATGACTTGCCCGCGTTGGTGTAGCCGGCGAGCACCACGCCCGGCACCTGCCGGGTCGGTGCGCCGGGACCGCTTGACGTCGCGGGCGGTCTTCATGGCGGCGAGGTCGCGGCGCAGCTTGGCCATCCGCGAGTTGATCCGGCGGCGGTCGATCTCGATCTTGGTCTCACCGGGGCCGCGGCCGCCGATGCCCAGGCCGCCGGCCGCCCGGCCGCCGACCTGGCGCGACAGCGACTCGCCCCAGCCGCGCAGCCGGGGCAGCAGGTACTGCATCTGCGCGAGCTCGACCTGCGCCTTGCCCTCCTTGGAGCGCGCGTGCTGGGCGAAGATGTCCAGGATCAGCGCGGTGCGGTCGACCACCTTCGACCTTGACGACGGCCTCGAGCTGACGCAGCTGGCCGGGCGCGAGCTCGCCGTCGCAGATGACGGTGTCCGCGGCCTGCGCGGCGACGATGTCGCGCAGCTCCTTGGCCTTGCCCGAGCCGATGTAGGTGGCGCGGGTCCGGACGGTCGCGGCGCTGGATGAGCCCGTCGAGCACCTGGGAGCCGGCGGTCTCGGCGAGCCGGGCGAGCTCGACGAGGGAGTTCTCGGCGTCGACGAGGGTGCCGGTGGTCCACACCCCGACGAGCACGACGCGCTCGAGGCGCAGCTGGCGGTACTCGACCTCGGTGATGTCCTCGAGCTCGGTGGACAGCCCGGCGACTCGCCGCAGCGCCTGCCGGTCGGCGAGTTCCTGGTTGGCCCGCTCGTCGGCGGCCGGAGACGGGAAGGTGTTCGTCATATCGAGTCCATCCTGACACGCGCGGGCGAGCCCGTTTGGATGCCGCGCGTCACTCACGCCATCTCGGGACGGCCTCGAGATCCACGTTGATCTCGGCCAGCAGCACCGCCGGGCCGGTGAGCTCGACCTCGCCGTCGGCGCGCCAGCGGACCGTGCAACGGCCGCCCGGGACCTCGACCTGCCATTCGGTGTCGTCGGCCGCGGTGCCGTCGGCGTGGGCGAGCGCGACGGCCGCGGCGCAGATGCCGGTGCCGCAGGAGCGGGTCTCCCCCACGCCGCGTTCGTGCACTCGCATCCGCAGCCGACGCGCATCGTGCCGGACCACGAACTCGACGTTCTGCCCGTCGGGCAGCGCCGGACGCACCACCGGCGGCAGCCGCAGGTCCAGGACGTCGAGGTCGGCGTCGGAGTCGAGCAGCGTCACGACGTGCGGGTTGGGCATCTCGACCGCCGTGGCCCTGTGCTCTTGCGGCGGGTGCGGCGGTTGGCAGGCGGCGGTGGCGACCGGCCGGTCGGCAAGGACCCGGGGCTGGCCCATTTCCACAGTGACGTGTCCGTCCCCGCGTGACCGCACACGTCGGATCCCGCCGCGTGTCGCCACCGCCGCATCCTGGTCAACGAGCGAGGCGGCGATGAGATACCGCAGGAATACGCGAATTCCGTTGCCGCACATCTCGGCCACGCTGCCATCGGCGTTGCGGTAGTCCATGAAGAACGGCGCGTCGGCGGCCCACTCCTTGGCCTCGGGGTGGTTGTCCGAGCGCACGACGCGCAGGATGCCGTCGGCGCCGAGCCCGGCGTGCCGGTCGCACAGCGCGCGCACCAGCGCGGGGGTCAGATCGACGCAGGCGTCGAGGTCGGGCAGCACGAGGAAGTCGTTCTCGGTGCCGTGGCCCTTCACCAGCCGCATGCGTCCAGGGTAGTGATCGCGTCGTCGAGCAGGTCGTCACGCGCTGGCGTCGAGCCAGCGCACCCGGGGGTCGCGGCGGAACCAGGAGCGCTGGCGGCGCACGAACCGGCGGGTCGCGCGCACCGTGAGCTCGACCGCCTCGGCGAGCTCGCCGTCGAGCGCGCCGTCGTCGTCCAGGCAGGCCAGCAGCTGCGCGTAGCCGAGCGCCTTGCCCGCCGTCGGGCTGGCCCGCAGGCCGTCGGGCAGCAGACCCCGGACCTCGTCGAGGAACCCGTCGGCCATCATCGCGTGCACCCGGGTCTCGACCCGCGCGTCCAGATCAGTGCGGTCGAGCCCGAGCTGCACGCAGTCGTAGACGGACTCGAAACCGGGCATGCGGGCGAGGAACGGTTTCCCGGTGATCTCGATGACTTCCAGCGCGCGCACGATGCGGCGGCCGTTGGTGGGCAGGATCGCGGCGGCCGCGGCCGGGTCGCGTTCAGCCAATCGGGCGTGCAGCGCGGCGGGGCCGAGGGCGTCGAGCTCGGCGTAGAGCCGGGCCCGGATATGCGGCGCCTCGCCGGGGAACTCGAGCCGATCCAGGGCGCCACGCAGGTACAGGCCGGAGCCGCCGACGAGGATCGGCAGCCGGCCGCGGGCGGCGATCGCCGCGATCTGCGCCCGGGCCAGCGCCTGGTACTCGGCCACCGCGGCCGACTTGGCGATCGGCCAGACGTCGAGCAGGTGGTGCGGCACGCCCTCCCGCTCGAGCCGGCGGCACCTTGGCGGTGCCGATGTCCATGCCGCGGTAGAGCTGCATCGAGTCGGCGTTGACGATCTCGGCGTCCAGGCGGTGCGCCAGCGCGATGGCGAGGTCCGGACTTGCCGGTCGCGGTCGGACCCGACGACCGCGAGCACCCGCTGCCCTGCGGCGGCGTCCCGCCCGGCGATCACTCCGCGAGGCTAGCCGGTCCATCGCAGACGCGGCCGACGGCCGGTGCGGGCAGCGGCGCGGATCGTGTCTAATGCACAGTCATGGATCTGCGCAGGCGATCGGCATGACCTCGCCGTGGGGGCGCATCGACGCAGACGGGACCGTCTACGTCAACGGCGCCGACGGCGAGCGGGCGATCGGATCGTGGCAGGCCGGCGACACCGCGGCCGGGCTCGCGTTCTACACGCGCCGCTTCGAGGACCTGGCCACCGAGGTCGACCTGCTGGAGCAAGCGCCTGGAGTCCGGCGCCGGCGATCCGGCCAGCACCCGCGAGCACGCCGTCGCGCTGAAGGAGCAGCTGCCGACCGTCGCTGCGATCGGCGACCTCGACGCCCTGGACAAGCGACTGGACAGGTGCTCGCCGCTGCCGATGCCAAGGCCGGCGAGGCCGCCGAGCGCCGGGAGAAGGCCCGCGCCGACGCCATCGCCGGCCAAGGAGGCGCTGGTCGCCGAGGCCGAGCAGATCGCCGAGTCGTCGACGTCGTGGAAGGTCTCCGGTGACCGGCTGCGCGCGATCGTCGACGAGTGGAAGCCAGATCAAGGGCATCGACCGCACGACCGACGACGCGCTGTGGAAGCGGTTCGCCGCCGCCCGCGACGCGTTCGGCCGCCGCCGCGGGCAGCACTTCGCCCAGCTCGACGCCGAACGCGACATCGCCAAGCGGGAGAAGGAGCGGCTGATCATCGCGGGCCGAGGAGCTGTCGGGCTCCTCGGACTGGAAGGCGACCTCGGCGGCGATGCGCGACCTGATGACCGAGTGGAAGGCCGCGCGGACGCGCCGGGCGCGACGTCGAGGACGCGTTGTGGGCGCGGTTCCGGGCGGCGCAGGACGCCTTCTTCGCGCGCCGCTCGGGCACCTTCGCCGAGCGCGACGCCGAGCAGGTCGCCAACCAGCACAAGAAGGAGGAGGTCATCGCGCGCGCCGCGGCGCTCGACGTCTCCGACCCGAAGGCCGCGCAGTCCGCGCTGCGCGACCTGCAGGCGCAGCTACGACGAGATCGGTCACGTGCCGCGCGACGCGATGCGCCCGCTCGACGACCGGATGCGGGCCGCGGAGACCCGGGTCCGCGACGCCGTCGAGGCGCAGTGGCGGCGCGGCCAGCGCGCAGACCAACCCGTTCCTGGCCGCGCTTGCGCGACCGGCTGGCCGAGGCCGAGGCGAAGCTGGAGCGGGCCCGCAAGAGCGGCGACGCGGCCCGCATCGCGAAGGCCGAGCAGGAGGTCGAGCAGCGCAGCGCGCTGATCCCGTCCGACTGACCGATCACCTCCCGCGCAACCGAGTTGTCCGCGCTGCACGTCGATATCCGAACCGCGAGCGCGGGCAGCTCTGGTCAGTCGGGGCGCGGACCGATGGTCAGCAGCGGACCCGGCTGGGCGTGAGCCGTCTCACCGGGGCCGCGCCAGGGTCGGTGCGTGCGTATGCCGGCGTCGGCGACGAGGTGGTGCGGCGCGGCGTAGGTGACCTCGGTGGTGCACGATGTCGCCCGGTCCGCGCGGTCGCCGGCGACGTGCACCAGCCGGCCGTCGCGGGCCCGGCCGGACACCGACCGGTGGCGCCGTCCTTGCGGCCCTCGCCGGCGCTGACGAGCACCTCGACCTCCTGTGCCGACCAGCGCTTGTTCTCGGCGTCCCAGGAGATCTCGTCCTGCACCGCGATCAGCCGCTCGTACCGCTCCTGCACGACCGCCTTGGGCACCTGGTCGGCCATCGTCGCGGCCGGCGTGCCGGGGCGCTTCGAGTACTGGAACGTGAACGCGCTGGCGAAGCGGGCGGCGCGGACCACGTCGAGGGTCTGCTCGAAGTCGGCCTCGGTCTCGCCCGGGAAGCCGACGATGATGTCGGTGGTGATCGCGGCGTCCGGCATCGCGGCGCGCACCTTGTCGATGATCCCGAGGTAGCGCTGCTGCCGGTAGGAGCGGCGCATCGCCTTGAGCACCGCGTCCGAGCCGGACTGCAGCGGCATGTGCAGCTGCGGGCAGACGTTGGGCGTCTCGGCCATCGCCGCGATCACGTCGTCGGTGAAGTCGCGCGGGTGCGGGCTGGTGAACCGCACCCGCTCCAGGCCGTCGATCTCACCGCAGGCGCGCAGCAGCTTGCCGAACGCGAACCGGTCGCCGAAGGAGCGGCCGTAGGAGTTCACGTTCTGGCCGAGCAGCGTGACCTCGAGGACGCCCTCGGCGACCAGCGCGCGGACCTCGGCGAGCACGTCGCCGGGCCGGCGGTCGGTCTCGGTGCCGCGCAGGCTCGGCACGATGCAGAACGTGCAGGTGTTGTTGCAGCCGACCGAGATCGAGACCCAGGCCCGCGTAGCGCCGACTCGCGCCGGGTCGGCAGGTCGACGGGAAGATCTCCAGCGACTCGAGGATCTCGACCTGCGCCTCGCGGTTGTGCCGGGCGCGCTCGAGCAGCACCGGCAGCGAGCCGATGTTGTGCGTGCCGAACACGACGTCGACCCACGGCGCCCGCTCGACGATCGCGCCGCGGTCCTTCTGGGCCAGGCAGCCGCCGACGGCGATCTGCATGCCCGGGTTGGCCGTCCTTGACCGGGAGCAGGTGGCCGAGGTTGCCGTAGAGCCGGTTGTCGGCGTTCTCGCGCACCGCGCAGGTGTTGAAGACGACGAGGTCCGGCGCCTGCCGCCGCGTCCGGCGCGCGACGTAGCCGGCCTGCTCGAGCAGGCCGGCGATCCGCTCGGAGTCGTGCACGTTCATCTGGCAGCCGTAGGTGCGGATCTCGTACGTGCGCGGCGCAGTCGTCATAGCGCCGTCGAGGATACGGGCCGGCGGGCGCTCCGCCGTCAGTGCGCGATCTCGGTGGCGCGCGACTCGCGCACCACGGTGACCCGGATCTGGCCCGGGTAGGTCAGCTCGTCCTCGATCTGCTTGGCGATCTCGCGGGCGAGCACCGACGCCCCGAGGTCGTCGACCTCGGCGGGCTGGACCATCACCCGGACCTCGCGGCCGGCCTGCATGGCGAAGACCTTCTCGACGCCGGGCTTGCCGGCGGCGATCTCCTCGATGCGGGTCAGCCGCTTGACGTAGGCCTCGAGCGACTCGCGGCGCGCGCCCGGCCGGCCGCCGAGCAGGTGTCCGAGGCCTGGGTCAGCACGGCCTCGATGGTCCGCGGCAGCGACCTCGTTGTGGTGCGCCTCGATCGCGTGCGCGACCGCCTCGGACTCGCCGTACTTGCGCAGCAGGTCGGCGCCGATGAGGGCGTGGCTGCCCTCGACCTCGTGGGTGAGCGCCTTGCCGATGTCGTGCAGGAACGCGCAGCGCTTGACCAGCGTGGGCTCGACGCCGAGCTCGGCGGCCATGATGCCGGCGATGTGGGCGGTCTCGATGAGGTGCCCGAGCACGTTCTGGCCGTAGCTGGTGCGGTACCTCAGCCGGCCCAAGGTGGGCAGCAGCCGCTCGTCGATGTCGCCGATGCCGACCTCGGCCAGCGCGTCTCGCGCGGCCCGCAGGCACAGCTCGTCGACCTCGGCGCTTGCTCTGCTCGTAGACCTCCTCGATGCGGTGCGGGTGGATGCGCCCGTCCAGGACCAGCTTGTCCAGGGTCAGCCGGCCGACCTCGCGCCGGACCGGGTCGAAGCAGGACAGCAGCACCGCCTCGGGGGTGTCGTCGATGATCACGTTGACGCCGGTGACCGACTCGAAGGCGCGGATGTTGCGGCCCTCGCGGCCGATGATGCGGCCCTTCATCTCGTCGCTGGGCAGGTGCAGCACGCTGACGACGGTCTCGGCGGTCTGCTCGCTGGCGACCCGCTGGATCGCCTCGACCACGATCGTTGCGGGCCCGGTCGGTGCCCTCGGCGCGGGCCTCGTTCTCGATCGTGCGGACCAGCACCGCCGCCTCGCGGCGCGCGCCGCGCCTCGACTCCGGCGAGCAGTTCGGCCTTCGCCTCGTCGGTCGTCAGCCCGGCGATGCGCTCGAGCTCGCGGGTGTGCTCCTGCGCGGCGCGGTCTAGGTCGGCGCGCTCGCTCTCGAGCCGGCGATGCTGCGCGTCGAGGTCGCGTTTGGTGCCGGCAAGTGCGTCCTCGAGTCCGTGCAGCTCGCCGGCCCGAGCGGTGACCCGGTCCTCGCGCGCGTCCAGCAGCCGCTCGGTCTCCTCGAGACGCGTGGCACGGGTGGCCTGCGCGCTCTGCTGGCGCGCCAGGTCGGCGGTGAGTGCGTCGACTTCGGCGGCGCCGGCGCGGCGGGCCTCGATGAGTACGGCGTCGGCCTCCTCGCGGGCCGTCGCCAGCAGCTCCTCGGCGCGGGCGCGGGCGACCTGCTGGTCGGCACGGGCGGCCTGCCGGGTGGCCTCGGCGTCGGTCTCGGCGGCGCGGCGCAGCCCGTCGGCCTCGACCTGCGCGGCCTGGCGCAACGCCGCCGCCTCCGAGCGGGCCGTCTGGCGCAACTGCGAGCTCTCCGTCTCATCGGACGGATCGACTGACGCGTGCTCGGGAGGGTGCGCGGTGCTACGCCGCCCGTAAAGCCCGAGAAACACCAGACCGAGAACGAAAACGGCTCCGACTGCCGAGTACCAGACCCCGTCCATGCACGCCTCCTGACCTCGATGCACGGTCGACCACCGTGCGACCAGGGAGCACCCAGGACGCGTCACGCCAAGGCTGGGAAGCGTGACGTACGGCTGCCGATGCCGGCAGCGGTCTGGTTCGGCGGGCCTCCTTCGGGCGGTTCGGATCTTGTTATCGTGCGCGCCGTCACGATGGCGGCGCGTATGGGCGTCACTCCTGGTGCAAACGAGATTATGAACGCAGAGCGAACAAAGCAAGTAACCCGTCCGCGAGATACCCCACCGACGCCGGTGGTGCGTTCAGAGCACCATGTCGAAGTCGCCGCCGGCATCAGCGGGATCGGCGGCATCGCGACGCAGCGCGGCACCCACTACGTCCCAGGTGAGCGCCGGCGAGTACCCCTTGCGGGCCAGCAACCCCACCAGCCGGCGTTGCTGCACCGACACCGCCAGCCCGGCGAGCGCGGGCAGCCGCTTGTGCACCAGCGCCTCGGCCCGCGCGCGCTCGCTGTCGGGACCGATCGCCGAGACCGCCGCACCGACGACCTCGTCGCCGAGCCCGCGCCGGCGCAGCTTCGCGGCCACCGCCCGACCGGCCAGGCCGCGCTCACGATGCTGCGCGGCGGCCAGCGCCTGGGCCAGCGCAGCGTCGTCGATCAGGCCGACCTCGGTGTACCGGTCCAGCACCCGCGTGGCCGCATCGTCGGGCACGCCGCGCTTGCGCAGTGTGGTGGCCAGTTCGGTGCGGCTGCGGGCTCGGTCGGTCAGCTGCTGCAGACAGATCGCCCGGGCCACCGACTCCGGGTCCCCGAATTCCTGCTCCGGATCGCCGGGTACCTCATCGACGCCGGCCACGGCCCGGCTCAGAAGTCGACCGGGGCCGGTAGCGGCTCGACCGGCGCACCGCTGTCGTCGACGCGCGGCCCGATGCCGAGCTTCTCCTTGATCCGCTTCTCGATCTCGTCGGCGAGGTCGGGGTTGTCGCGCAGGAAGCTGCGCACGTTCTCCTTGCCCTGGCCGAGCTGGTCGGACTCGTAGGTGTACCAGGCGCCGGACTTACGGATCAGCCCCTGTTCGACCCCGACGTCGATCAGCGAGCCCTCGCGGCTGATGCCCTCGCCGTAGACGATGTCGAACTCGGCCTGCTTGAACGGCGGCGCGACCTTGTTCTTGACCACTTTGACGCGGGTGCGGTTGCCCACCGCGTCGGCGCCGTCCTTGAGCGTCTCGATGCGCCGCACGTCCAGCCGGACCGAGGCGTAGAACTTCAGCGCCCGGCCGCCGGTGGTGGTTTCGGGCGAACCGAACATAACGCCGATTTTTTCCCGCAGCTGGTTGATGAAGATCGCGGTGGTGCCGGAGTTGCTCAGCGCTCCGGTGATCTTGCGCAGCGCCTGGCTCATCAGCCGCGCCTGCAGGCCGACGTGGCTGTCACCCATCTCGCCCTCGATCTCGGCGCGCGGCACCAGGGCGGCCACCGAGTCGATGACGATGATGTCGAGGGCACCGGAGCGGATCAGCATGTCGGCGATCTCGAGAGCCTGCTCGCCGGTGTCCGGCTGGCTGACCAGCAGCGAATCGGTGTCGACGCCGAGTGCCCGCGCGTACTCCGGGTCGAGTGCGTGCTCGGCGTCGATGAACGCCGCTACGCCCCCGCCGGCCTGGGCGCTGGCCACGGCGTGCAACGCCACCGTGGTGTTGTGCGACAAGATGCCGTTCGCGACGAAGCTGTGCGTCTGCGGGAGCATCAGGTCGAACGTCGGCTGCAGCCCGGCGTCGATGATCTCGACCACCGGCTCGAAGGTCAGCCGCGCGTCGGCGAGCACCTGCAGATGCGACAGGATGGCGCGCCCGCTGGTGCTCAGTCGCACCGAACGCTGCTGTGCCCAGTCGACGATCTGCCGCAGTCGCTGGCGCGAGCAACCCCGGTTCATGTCGCGACGGAACAACTCGCCCGCGATCCGATCGAATTGCCGGTCCCCGCCGACATCATCGCGCAGGTCGCGAATCAGACCGGCGATGTGCGGAACGTTTTCCACCTGCGGATCCCGCGACGAACGACGGAATCCGCGCTCGACCTGACCCTGACGACGCGGCGAGCGGAACCCGATTTCGTCGAGGAAACGGTGCACCTGCGCCGGGTTGATCGTGACGGTCCAGTAGTTTCGCTGGTAGTCCTCTCGCCAGCTCGCCCGCACCGACGACGGGATGTTCAGCCCGAGCAGCAGCAGTTGCACCTGTTCGGCAAGCGTCGGGCTCGCCGTGCCCAGCCCGACAGTCGACGAGGTGTCGATCCGTCCGTCGCCCTCGAACAGCGCGCTGAGAAACGCACGCTGTGCCTTGTGCCCGCCGGTGCGCACTCGATGCGGCACGCACTTGTCGGCGGCGTTGACGTATTCCAGGCCGTAGTCATCGCGCATCCGACGCCGGAATGCGACACCGGAGATGTCGTACTCCTGGCTGTTGTAGCACCGCACCTCAACCCCGAAGAGTTGCTCGGCGAGCGCGACGTACTCTGCCGCGACATCGGCATCGGTGTTGGTGAACCTGACTCGCTCTCGATAGCCCAGTGATCCCTCGGCCACCAGGTAGCCGAGGAACACGGATTCGTCCTCGGACAGCTCGTCCCCGCACGCCGCCTCGACCGCCCCGAAGGTGCCCGAGACGACGGTGTCGCCCACCTGGATGCGGCCGGCCTCGCGCCAGACGACGAATCCGCGCTCGCTGACTACCCGCAGCGGATGGTTGTGGGTGGCCTCGACCGAACGCCCGGACCGCAACCGCAGCTTGCGTACCTGCTTGCGGTTGTTGTGGGTCAGCGCCGCGATCGGCTCGAGCTCGGCGTGCTCGTTGACCGCGCGTAGCCCCAGCTCGCGCACGTCGGTGATCCGCGACGTGCACGACACCTCGAGTCCGGCGCGCCGGAACAGTTCGGCGACGGTTTCCAGACCGTGGTCGGTCCAGACGTAGGTGCCGGCGGTCAGGCACTTCCCACTGCTCTCCGGTCCGTAGATCTCGACCACTCGCCCGCGCGGCAGGCCGCCGATGCCGAGTGCGACGTCGAGGGCGATGGAGCCGGTGGGGATGACCTCGATCGGGGCGGCGGCGCGCTCGCCGAGGCGCATGACCGAGCCTTTGCCGTGCTGCTTCTCGATCTGCGCCAAGGCGACGTCGAGAGCCTTGTCGCGGTCGAACGTGGTGGCCATGCCGGCTCCTTCGAAATGTGCGGTCGAACTGGTCAGGGGCGACGCTAGGGGCGGGCACCGACAGAACCGGCGGCGGCGCGCCGACTGTGGACAGCCGGCCGATTTCAACTCGTGCCTGTGGATACCGCCCGCATGTTGCGTGCCCACGCTAGCCGAACACCTGTTCGACTGCCGGCCGACACGCCGCAGCGATCAGCGCAGGGAGGCGGGCATATCGAACTCGGCGCACACGGCGCGCCAGACCGCCTTGGCCTCGACGCCGGCGCGCAGCGCCTCGTCGATCGTGGCGCCGAGTTCGGGCAGGCGGTAGTCGGCCGCCACGCTCGCGGCGTAGCCCGAGCCGAACCGCTCGTTCATCCGTCGCCAGAACTCGGTAAGTCGCACGACGCTCACCCTACGATCCGGGTGTGACGAACGCCGACCTCTGGTACGCCATGCCGGTGCTCGCGGGCCGGTTGATCCGACTGGAGCCGGTGACCCTCGAGCACGTTCCCGGCTATCTCGCCGCCGCAGGTACCGGCGCCGACGCCGAGGACGTGTTCCGCTGGCTCAACAGCCCCGGGTCGACCTCCGGCGCACCGCGCACCCTCGACGACGCCCGCGCGGACATCCTGTCCGCGCTCGCCGCCCGCGCCCGCGGCGAGCGCTTCGCCTATACCCAGCTCGACGCCACCACCGGCGAAGTGACCGGCACCTCCTCCTACTACGACGTCGTCCCCGCGTTGCGCACCATCGCGATCGGGCACACCTGGCTGGGCAAGCGCTGGTGGCGCAGCGGCCACAACACCGAGTCGAAGCTGCTCATGCTGACCCACGCCTTCGGCACGCTCGGCGCGGCGCGGGTGGTCTGGCACACCGACATCTACAACGAACGCTCGCAGGCCGCGATCGCCCGCCTCGGCGCCACCCGCGAGGCCGAGATGCGCAAGCACCGGATCCGCCGCGACGGATCCTGGCGCACCACCGTGCAGTATTCGATGACCGAGGACGACTGGCCCGCCGCCCGCGACAAGCTGAGCGCCGCACTGGAGCGGCGCACCTGACATGGCGCAGGCGCGGATCGGCACGTCGGGCTGGCGCTATCCGCCGTGGCGCAAGGTCTTCTACCCGCCGGGCCTACCGCACCGCCGCGAGCTGGAATACCTGTCCGGCAAGCTGAACAGCGTCGAGATCAACGGCACGTTCTACTCGCTGCAGCGTCCGTCCAGCTTCCGCAGCTGGTACGCCGACACCCCAGCCGACTTCACCTTCGCGGTCAAGGGGCCACGATTCGTCACGCACATGAAGAAGCTCGCCGGCGTCGAAACGCCGCTCGCGAACTTCTTCGCGTCCGGCGTGCTCGCGCTGCGCGCCAAACTCGGTCCGGTGCTGTGGCAGCTGCCGCCCAACCTCGGCTTCAACGGCGACCGGCTCGCGGCGTTCTTCGCGCTGCTGCCGCGATCGACGCAGGAGGCCGCCTGGCTGGCGCGCCGCCACGACGAGCGGATGACCGACCGCGCGATCACCGCCATCGACGTCGACCTGCCGCTGCGGCACGCGCTCGAGGTGCGGCACGAGCAGCTTCGTCACGCCGGCGTTCACCGGCCTGCTGCGCGAGCACTCGATCGCGCTGGTGATCGCCGACACCGCAGGCCGCTGGCCGCTCATCCGCGAAGTAACTGCCGACCTCGTCTATCTGCGACTGCACGGCGACGTCGAGCTCTACACCAGCGGCTACACCGAGCAGGCCCTCGACGACTGGGCGGCCGCGATCCGCCGTTGGCTCGCCGACGGCCTCGACGTCCAGGTGCACTTCGACAACGACGTCAAGGTCCACGCGCCCTACGACGCGATGAGCCTCGCCGCGAAGGTGAACGGCTAGTGTCCCGCGCCAGAGATTGGCGAATAAGTCCGGCGTTCAGGCGTGGGCTGGTAAGGCGGAGGAGGAGAGCTGTACTTGCCGTCCTGGCGACGAGGAAAACGCAGCCAGCGCGCGCCTGGGCGTCGGAATTATCGTGCGAATCTCTGGCGCGCGACACTAGTGGTCACGCCCGTTAGTTCGTCGGGGGTTGGATCCATGCGGTGGGGTCGTTGAGGTAGAGACCGCAGGCGCAGTCGAGGGCTTCTTCGGGGGTGCCGACGGGGTATCCGCTGGGGAGGATGGCGTCCTGGTAGCCGTCCCGGCTGGCGAGGTGAATCGCGAAGCCCCAGCTGTTGGCCGATCCGCCGTAGCGCAGCCGGAACAGGGGCAGTGTCGTGCCATCGGCGAGTTTCCCGTCGATGTAGGCGAACTGGCCGCGATGACGGATGGTCAGGTCAGCCAACTGTGGCCAGCGTTCGCGGGTGCGCATGATCAGCCGGTATCGCAAGGAGTTCTTGGTTGAGTCCGGAGGCGTGGGCACGGCATCCATGATGCTCGAACAGCCTTGCTCGGCGTGTCGTCGCCGGAGTGGGCACTGGCGAGTGACAACCAGATCATGCCTGTTTTGAGTGCGCACCAGATCGTTGTTTGTGCCGGTCAGCGGCAACTGCTGCTGGCCCGGGCTCGCCGAGCCAGCGGTGAACACCGCGACGTGCTGCGTGCCCGGATCGTGTTGGCCGCTGCCGGCGGCGCGCCGAATGCCGCGATCGCTCGAAGCCTGGGGGTCACCGACGACACCGTGCGCAAGTGGCGGCGCCGGTTCTGTGAGCATGGGCTGGACGGTCTTCGTGACCGGTCACGCCCCGGCCGGCCGCGTCGCTTCGCCGCCACGGTGGTTGCTGAGGTGAAAGCGCTGGCCTGCGAGCTACCGGCCGACAGCGGGCACGCCGCTGGCGCGCTGGTCGTGTCCGGAGTTGGCTGCCGAGGCAGTCAGTCGCCGCATCGTCACATCGGTGTCCGCGTCGACGGTGCGCCGTTGGCTGGCCTGCGACGCGCTCAAACCGTGGCAGCACCGCTCGTGGATCTTCCCGCGCGACCCAGACTTCGCCGTCAAAGCCGCCCGCGCGCTAGATCTCTATGCGCGCGTGTTCGACGGCGAACCACTGGGAGAAAACGACTTCGTCCTCAGCGCCGATGAGAAGCCGGGCGTGCAGGCCCGCAGCCGCATCCACCAAAGCGCACCGGCCCGGCCGGGGCGCCAGCCGATGCGGGTCGAGAATCCGAATACCGCCGACACGGCACCCTGGCATACCTGGCCGCCTACGACGTGCACCGCGCGCACGTGATCGGCCACTGCGCCAAGACCACAGGCATCGCGCCGTTCACCGAACTGGTCGAGAAGGTCATGACCAGCAAGCCATACGCCACCGCGCGACGAGTGTTCTGGATCGTCGACAATGGCTCCTCGCACCGCGGCTGGACCGCCGCGGCGCGCCTGTCCGACGCGTTCCCGAACGCGCGCATGATCCACCTGCCGGTGCACGCCTCGTGGCTCAACCAGGTCGTGCGACACGAAGTCGCACGGGATGCAGTGGTGTTCGTCAAAGGAGGTTTGACTGATGTCGAAGACGTAGCGCCCGGTCCAGTGCGCAAGGACCGTCCCCACCTCGGCGTGCGTCGCGGGTAACTGCGGGGTGCGAAGCCCGAGGGGACAGGCCCAAGGGCCGCCGTTCCATCCGGTGGCTACAGGCTGGGGAAGGCCGGACGGGTGAATCGCGTGAACCCTCGTTGACGCCTCGTCATTAGCACTCTCGCTCGGTGGGATGTTTCAGCGGGAGGTAGGGGCCGGTCGTTGTGAGGCGACAGGTGCCGTTCGGGGGAACTTGGCCGGGCGGGAGCGCACCACCGTCCCCGGGGTACAGAGGGCACCCTCCCCGGTCGTATCTGTCTCGTGCGGAACGTGACAACCCCGTCGAGGTCCAGACGCGTGTTCGCGTCTGGTGGGCTGACCGTGAGGGACGCCGAGCCCTCGGTGGGCGCAGGATGATCCGAGAAGCGAATGCCGGTGGCCGAAAGGCAGCGGGAAACCGGGTGCGGTGTTGCTGGCTCCTCCGCCAGTGGTGCCCGGATAACCGGCCGGATAGGGGCGGGTGCCCCGACCTGAAAGGGTGCTGACGCGGATCAGGTGAGCCTGCGAGGACTGGTGATCGTCAATCGCTGGAAACTGAGGGGCAAGTTGGACGCCACGATGTTGCTCGACACGGCCATGGCCGATGTCGGCGACGGCGTGGTGAACGGACCCGAGGACGGGCGGCTGGATTGGGACGCGGTGCAGTGGCGCCGGGTCGAGGCCGACGTGCAGCGGTTGCGGCAGCGGATCTTCGCGGCGTCACGGGCAGGGGACCTGAAGAAGGTCCGCAATCTTCAGAAGTTGATGTTGCGGTCCCGCAGCAACGCCCTGGTGGCGGTGCGGCGGGTCACGCAGCTCAACGCTGGCCGCTTGACGGCCGGGGTCGACGGTGAAGTCGTGGTGGTGGCAGAGCAGCGGGCCGAGATGGCGCACTGGCTGCAGCACCGGGCCGAGCCGTGGTCGCCGCGTCCGGTCAGGCGGGTGTATGTGCCGAAGAATGACGGGCGCCGCCGCCCGCTCGGAATTCCCGCGATCGCCGACAGGTGCCTTCAGGCCCTGACGGTCAACGCGTTGGAACCCGAGTGGGAGGCCCGGTTCGAGCCGAAGTCGTACGGCTTCCGGCCCGGCCGGGGGTGCCACGACGCGATCGTGGCGATCCATACGGTCGTCAGCCGCACCGACGCGAAACGTGCGTGGGTGCTGGACGCCGACCTGAAGGCGGCATTCGACCGGCTCGACCAGGATCACATCCTTGCCGCGCTGGGCACGTTCCCCGCCCGGGGAATGGTGCGCCAGTGGCTGAAGGCCGGGGTGATCGAGGACGGCCGGTTCAGCCCCACCGAGGACGGTGCTCCTCAGGGTGGGGTCATTAGCCCGTTGTTACTGAACGTTGCTCTGCACGGAATGGAGGCCGCCGCCGGGGTGCGGTATCACCAGACCGGCACGCGCGCCGGGACGGTGGTGCCGGGTTGTCCGGCGGTCATCCGCTATGCCGACGATCTGCTTGCCCTGTGTCACACCCGTGAGCAGGCCGAGCAGGTCAAGACGCAGCTAGCGGAATGGCTGGCGCCCAGGGGTCTGGTCTTCAACGAGGACAAGACCCGGATCACGCACCTCGCGCAGGGTGTGGACTTTCTGGGTTTCACCATTCGCCGATTTCCGAACGGCAAGCTGCTGACCAAGCCGAGTAACGATGCGCTGCGGCGGATCCGCAGGCGATTGTCCGCCGAGGTGAGGGCCCTGCGTGGGGCCAACGCCGACGCGCTCATCGCCAAGCTCAACCCGATCATCACCGGGTGGGCTGCGTACTACCGGATCGGGGTGTCCAAACGCGCCTTCGGCGCGTTGGACGCGCACGTGTGGAGGCTGGTCCACAAGTGGGCCCGCTTCACACACCCGAACAAGTCGGCGCACTGGGTGATCGCCCAGTACTTCGGCACGTTCAACCCCGCCAGGCGGGACAAGTGGGTGTTCGGCAGCCGCGGCAGCGGCTTCTACCTGCGCAAGTTCGCCTGGACACCGATCATCCGGCACCGGATGGTGGCCACGACGGCGTCCCCGGACGACCCGTCGTTGGTCGACTACTGGGACCGGCGGCGTCGCCGTCAGCCACCCCCGCTCGGCACGGCCACGCTGCGGCTACTGCGCCTGCAGCACGGCCGCTGCCCGATCTGCGGCGGGATGCTGCTGCACGCCGACCGAGAACCGCAAACCCCACATCAGTGGGAACTGTGGTTCCCGGCCACCCGCAAGGCGATCAGCAAACGCGCGATCATCGTCTGGGGAGCCGGCACGCCGAATGAACGCGTCGCACACCGCCTCATACACGCCCACTGCCGCCGACGAATACCAGCGGCAGCAGGCCCTCACTCCGAAGCCGCCCATGAACCTTCAGGGCTTGCTTGAGCCGGTTGCTCGGTGACGGGCATGGCCGGTTCTTAGGCCGAAGTTACGGCGCCTGTGACCGCTGAGTTCCTTGTGTTGTACGGGTTCTGGCTGGTTGAGGGTCGGGTTTAGTAGCCAAGAGTATCGGCGTGGCGTGACCCGTGTTGCGGATGGTAAGCGTTACTATGCTGGTTATGACGCGGCGTAGCGGCGCGATGCACGTGGCCAAGGTCGTGCGGAAGCAGCGGCTCGCGTCCGGTGAGCAGCGTGAGTACCGCTCGTATTTGCTGCGACGCTCCTACCGCGATGGCGGGCAGGTCAAGCATGAGACGCTCGCGAACTTGTCGCAGCTGCCGGCCGAGCAGATCGAGCTGATCTCCCGCTCGCTGAAGGGAGAGGCGTTCGTGTCCGCGGCCGCAGCGGTGCAGGTGCTGCGGTCGCTGCCGCACGGGCACGTCGCGGCGGTCGCAGCGCAAGCCAAGGCCCTCGGCCTGCCGGGCCTGCTGGGTCCGGCCGGCCGCAACCGGGACCTGGCCCTCGCGTTGATCATCTCGCGGGTGGTGCGGCCCAAGCCGAAGCTGTCCACCCGCGCCTGGTGGGCCGATGTGAGCCTCGGGGTCGACCTCGGCGTCGCCGACGCGTCGACCGATGAGATCTACGCCTCGATGGACTGGCTGCTCGCGCGCCAGGACACCATCGAGGCGGCACTGGCCAAGCGGCACCTGTCCGGCGAGCAGAACCCGGCCGCGATGGCGCTGTTCGACCTGTCCTCGTCCTGGATGGAAGGCAGTCACTGTCCGCTGGCCGCGCGCGGCTACTCCCGCGACGGGAAGAAACACCGGGCCCAGATCGAGTACGGACTGCTCACCGATCCGGCCGGGCGGCCGGTCGCGATCCGGGTCTTCGCCGGCAACACCGCCGACCCCACCGCCTTCGTCGAAGCCGTCGAGGTGGTGCGGGAGAAGTTCAGGCTCGAGCAGCTGGTGATGGTCGGTGACCGCGGCATGATCACCAGCGCGCGGATCCAGGCGCTGCGTGAGCTGGGCGGCACGGGTTGGCTGACCTGTCTGCGCGCGCCTGCCATCGCCAAGCTGGCCGCCGAGAACGGCCCGCTGCAACTGTGCCTGTTCGACCAGGGCGACCTGGCCGAGATCACCCACCCCGACTACCCGAATGAGCGGCTGATCGCCTGCCGCAACCCGCTCCTCGCAGCCGAACGAGCCCGCAAACGCACAGATCTGCTCACCGCCACCGAGCACGCGCTTGCCGCCATCCACGCCGCGGTCACCGCTGGCCGATTACACGGCCAGGACAAGATCGGCCTCAAAGTCGGCAAGCTGATCAACAAGTACAAGATGGCCAAACACTTCACCGTCACGATCACCAACAACAGCCTGAGCCTGACCCGCAACCAGGACCAGATCGCCGCCGAGGCCGCCCTGGACGGCATCTACGTCATCCGCACCTCGCTGCCCGCCGCGCGTCTCGACCCACCCAGCGCAGTCCGCGCCTACAAAGCGCTGTCCGGCGTCGAACGCGACTTCCGTTCGATCAAAGCCGATGACCTGGATCTGCGCCCAATCCACCACCGCCTCCAAGACCGCGTCCGCGGCCACGTACTGATCTGCATGCTCGCCGCCTACCTCGTCTGGCACCTGCGCCGCGCCTGGGCCCCGCTGACCTACACCGACGAACATCCCCCCGGCCGCGACAACCCCGTCACCCCCGCAAAACGATCAACCACAGCCACCCGCAAAGCCTCCCGCCACAAAGACCACCACAACCAGCCACTACACGACTTCCGCGGGCTGCTCGACCACCTGGCCACCCTGACCCGCAACGACCTGCGCTACGGCAACCACGGACCCGTCGTGCCCACCCTCGCCCAAACCACACCCACCCAACGGCGCGCCTTCGACCTGATCAACACCACAGTCCCACTCACACTCGCGTAGACAGAACAACCCACCCCAAACAAGCCACCCCCCCCAACACCGGGGATCTCACCGTCCCAGCCGCCGTAACTTCGGCTTAGGGGGCCCTGGCGCAGCAATGCGCCGGGGCTACCCGACGAGATCTACTTCTCCGTGATCCAACGCAAGCTGCTCACCCCCGACAACTTCGCCGACACCGACGACCTCGCCACCAAGATCATCGAATTCGAGAACCGATACAACCGCGCGTCCCGACCATTCGACTGGCGATTCAGCCGAGCCGACCTTCACCAGCTCCTCAACCGAATCGCAGCATGACCCCCGACGAACTAACAGGCGTGACCACTAGTCCTCCGAAGGCGCGCCCGGCATCTTCTCGCCGATCAGGTCCATCACCGAGGAGTCGGTCAGCGTGGTGACGTCGCCGAGCTCGCGGTGGTCGGCGACGTCGCGCAGCAACCGGCGCATGATCTTGCCGGAGCGGGTCTTGGGCAGCTCCGCCACGATCATGATCTGACGCGGTTTCGCGATGGCGCCGATCTCCTTGGCCACATGGTCGCGCAGCGTCTTGACCAGCTGCTCCCCTCGCCCTCGTCGGTCGGGACCGTCGCCGCGCAGGATCACGAACGCGACGATGCCCTGGCCGGTGGTGGGGTCGGTGGCGCCGACCACCGCGGCCTCGGCCACCGACGAGTGCGACACCAGCGCCGACTCGACTTCGGTAGTCGAAATGCGGTGCCCGGAGATGTTCATCACGTCGTCGACACGACCGAGCATCCAGATGTCGCCGTCGTCGTCCTTCTTCGCGCCGTCGCCGGCGAAGTAGTATCCCTGCTCGGCGAATCGATCCCAGTAGGTGGACTTGAACCGGTCCGGGTCGCCCCAGATGCCGCGCGTCATCGCCGGCCACGGCTCGGTGAGCACCAGGAATCCGCCGCCGCCGTTGGGCACCGAGTTGCCGTCGTTGTCGACCACGTCAGCGCCGATGCCGGGCAGCGGCCGGGTCGCCGAGCCCGGCTTGGCCACGGTGACCCCGGGCAACGGGCTGATCATGATCGCGCCGGTCTCGGTCTGCCACCAGGTGTCGACCACCGGCGTGCGGTCGCCGCCGATGTTACGGCGGTACCACACCCACGCCTCGGGGTTGATCGGCTCGCCGACCGAACCCAGCAGCCGCAGCGAGGACAGGTCATGCGCGGCCGGGATGTCCTCGCCCCACTTCATGAAGGTGCGGATCGTGGTGGGCGCGGTGTACAGGATCGAGATCTTGTACTTCTCGATCATGTTCCACCAGCGGTGCTCGTCCGGGGAGTTGGGCACGCCCTCGTACATGAACGACGTGGCCCGGTTCGCCAGCGGCCCGTAGACGATGTAGGAGTGGCCGGTGACCCAGCCGATGTCCGCGCCGCACCAGTACAGGTCCTCGTCGGGCTTCAGGTCGAACACCGCATGATGGGTGTAGGCGACCTGGGTCAGGTAGCCGCCCGACGTGTGCAGGATGCCCTTCGGCTTGCCGGTGGTGCCCGAGGTGTACATCACGTACAGCGGATGCTCCGCGTCGAAGGCCTCCGGCTCGTGCTCGGTCGACTGCCGGTCGACGATCTCGTGCCACCACACGTCACGCGACGTCGTCCCACTCGACGTCCTGTTCGGTGCGCTTGACCACCAGCACCGACCGCACGTCCGGACACTTCTGCAGCGCCTCGTCGACCGCGGGCTTGAGCGCCGACGGCGCGCCACGCCGGTACCCGCCGTCGGAGGTGATCACCACTCGCGCGTCGCAGTCGATGATCCGGTCCGACAGCGCCGACGCCGGAGAACCCGCCGAACACCACGGTGTGTGGTGCACCGAACCGCGCGCAGGCCAGCATCGCGACGACGGTTTCCGGGATCATCGGCATGTAGATCGCGACCCGGTCGCCGGTCTGCACCCCGAGCTCGACCAGCGCGTTCGCCGCCTTGCACACCTCGTCCTTGAGCTCGGCGTAGGTGATGGTGCGGGTGTCGCCGGGCTCGCCCTCCCAGTGGTAGGCGACCTGGTCGCCGTGTCCGGACTCGACGTGGCGGTCGACGCAGTTGTAGGCCACGTTCAGCTTGCCGCCGACGAACCACTTCGCGAACGGCGGTTCCGACCAGTCCGAGTACCTCGGACCAGCCTGCGCCCACGACAGCCGCTGCGCCTGCTTCTCCCAGAACGCCAGCCGGTCGCTGGTCGGCTTCCTCGTAGGCGTCGGCCGTGACGTTCGCCGCGGCGGCGAACTCGTCGCTCGGCGGGAACTTGCGGTCCTCGTGCGACAGGTTGGAAAGTGTCTCGGTCATGAGATGAACCTAGTTCCGGGGTGTAGGGCCGTAAACCGGCACTTCAGCGAGGTAGCACCGGCAACACGGTGCGTCGGAACGTGGCGTTCGTGACTGCGGCGAACGACGCGTACCAGGCAGCCAGTGCGGTGAGGAGGCCGAGCCAGCCACCCAGGTGGATCCAGCCGTCACTGTTCGCGGCGAACTGCAGCACGCTCTCGCTCAGCCATCCGATGGTCAGCGCGAGGAAGGTCAGCGCCAGCAACCCGAAGACGACGAGCACCGCACCCGACGTGCGCACGGCCGCGATCGTCATGTACGCGGTGAAGATCGTCCAGACCAGCAGGTACAGACCGACGCCGTGCAGGATGTCCTTCGGCGGTGCCTTCTCGGGCAAGTGGTTGAGCAGGTACCAGAACGAGAGCCAGAACGCGCCGTAGGACGAGAAGGCGACGGCGCCGAACGTGTTGCCCTTCGCGAATTCCCACATGCCCGCGAGCAACTGCGCGAGACCGCCGTAGAACAGCGCCAAACCCAAGACGATGGTCTGCACCGAGGAACCGAGCATGTTCGTGTTGACCGCTGACAGGAAGAACGTCGTCCCGGCGAAGCCGGCCAGACCGAGCGGACCTGGATCCGCGAGGTGGGAGCCGGGCGCGGGTCGGGTTTCGCTCAGGTCCTGGTGCGCCATGGTTGATCCTCTCCACGATGAGTGGACGCATTCGTCCGAGGCGGACATTTCCACTCATGTCGCACGGGGCGCAACAAGTAAGCGTTAACGGATTCGGCGGGACCCGGGTCAGCTCACCGCGGGATGGCTCGCGGCGAACAGCTCGCGCAGCGCGCGCATGGTGCGCACCGCGTACTCACCGTCCGTGCGTTGCACCGCGTAGATGGCGAACAGTTCGTCGCCGGGCAGCAGCAGCCGGGCGAAGCGCGAGTTCGGTGGGAACTCGACGCCCACCACCTCCGACCACGGCACGGTGCGGTAGTTGCCGAGGTAGCTGCGCAGGTGTACCGCCTCGGCGTCGGCGCGCAGGCGCGGGCGCGCCGGCAAGCGCAGCCCGCCGGCGACGATCAACCCGATGACCACCGTGAAGATCTGGTCCTTGATGCCGAAGGTCGCGCCGGCGTTGTCGGTCGGCATGAGGATCGCGACCATCACGAAGACGATCAGCGCGACCACGGCGCACGCGTTGGCGATCCGGGCTGTTTTGATCGGCTTCGCGGTGACGACACCGGGCTGCGGGAGCCGTTGTCTACGCACGTCGCGATTGTCCCTCGGCACGGCTTAGAGACGGCACGCGGCGATCGCGGTGACCAGGATGCCGCGCGCGCCGAGTTCCCACAGCTCGTCCATCACCGCGTTGGTGTCAGCGCGGCGCACCATCGAGCGCACCGCGCACCAGCCCCGCTCGTGCAGCGGCGAGACGGTGGGCGACTCGATGCCCGGGGTGATGGCCACGGCCTTTTCCACGAGCTCGTCGGGGATGTCGTAGTCCATCAGCACGTACTGCCGGGCGATGATCACGCCCTGCAGGCGCCGCTGCAACTGCTCGACCCGCGGCGTGCGCGCCGCGCCGGCGCGCTGGATCAGCACCGCCTGACTGGTCAGCAGCGGTTCGCCGAAGATCTCGAGCCCGGCGTTGCGCAGCGTGGTGCCGGTGGACACGACGTCGGCGATCGCGTCGGCCACGCCGAGGCGCACCGCGGTCTCCACCGCGCCGTCGAGGCGGATCACCTCGGCCCCGATCCCCCGCTCGTCGAGGTAGGCCGACACCACGCCGGGGTACGCCGTCGCGATGCGCCGCCCGGCGAGATCGGCTGCGCTCGTCGCCGTCCCGGGCATCGCGGCGAAGCGGAACGTGGAGTCGGCGAAGCCGAGGGGCATGATCGATTCGGCGTCGGCGCCGCATCGAGGAGCAGGTCCTCGCCGGTGATGCCGACATCGAGTTGTCCCGAACCGACGTAGACCGCGATGTCGCGGGGGCGCAGGAAGAAGAACTCGGTCTCGTTGTCGGCGTCGAGCAGCACGAGCTCACGGGCGTCGTGGCGCTGCCGGTAGCCGGCTTCGACGAGCATCTGGCTGGCGGGTTCGGCGAGCGAACCCTTGTTGGGAACGGCAATGCGAAGCATGGGGGCCTGTCTGTGGAGGACGGATCGGACGGTGCCGCCTACAGATGTCGGTACACGTCGTCGAGCCCGAGGCCCCTGCCGAGCATGATCACCTGCACGCGGTAGAGCAGCTGGCTGATCTCCTCGGCAGTGCGTTCCGCGGATTCGTGTTCGGCGGCCATCCACACCTCGGCGGCCTCCTCGACGACCTTCTTGCCCTGCTCGTGGACGCCGGCGTCCAGAGCGAGCACCGTGCCGGAACCGGCCGGCCGCTCGCGCTGGCGGTCGGTGAGCTCCTGGAACAGCTGGTCGAAGGTCTTCATCTCGACGCGCAGCCTACCGGCGCGCTCAGCCGCGAGGCCGGTCCCAGGGCGCCAGCGTGACGGCCGTCGCGACCGCCGCCATCGCCGCCTCGTAGCCCTTGTCCTCGGCCGAGCCGGGCAGCCCGGCGCGGTCGAGGGCCTGCTCGTCGGTGTCGCAGGTGAGCACGCCGAACCCGACCGGCACGCCGGTCTGGTGCGACACGAGCGTGAGGCCGGTCGGTGGCCGCGTCGACAGACGTAGTCGAAGTGCGGGGTGCCGCCGCGGATCACCACGCCGAGCGCGACGACGGCGTCGACGCGGGCGGGTGGCGACCCGCGCCGCGGCGACGGTGAGCTCGAACACGCCGGGCACCCGCAACTCGGTGACGTCGCTGACCCCCGCTTCGCGCAGCGCCCGGCGCGCGCCGGCGAGCAGCCCGGCCATCACCTTCGTCGTGCCACCGGCTCGCGATCACGACCACGCCGAGATCTGCGCACCGTCGGCGACGAGCGCCGGCGCCCCCTCGCCGCTCACACCGTCACTCGCCGATGATCGAAGTCGAGATCGTGGCCCATCCGGTCGCGCTTGGTCTGCAGGTAGCGCAGGTTCTCCGGGTTGGCGTGCACCGGCAGCGGCACCCGCCCGACGATCGCGCAGCCCGTAGCCCTCGAGGCCGGCGCGCTTGGCCGGGTTGTTCGACAGCAGCCGCATCGAACGGATCCCGAGGTCGACGAGGATCTGCGCGCCGGTGCCGTAGTCGCGCGCGTCGGCGGGCAGCCCCAGCTCGAGGTTCGCGTCGAGGGTGTCCGACACCGGCGTCCTGCAGCTGGTAGGCCTGCAGCTTGTGCAGCAGCCCGATGCCGCGCCCCTCGTGCCCGCGGACGTAGAGCACCACGCCGCGGCCCTCGCGCGCCACGGCGGCCAGCGCGGCGTCCAGCTGCGGCCCGCAGTCGCAGCGCAGCGACCCGAACACGTCGCCGGTCAGGCACTCCGAGTGCACCCGCACCAGCACGTCCTCGCCGTCGCCGATGTCGCCGAACACGAACGCGACGTGCTCGCGCTGGTCGTAGGAGCTCGAGGAGTAACCGACCGCGGTGAACTCCCCGTAACGCAGCGGAACCCGCGCCGACGCGACGCGTTCGACGAGCTTCTCGAAGCGGCGTCGGTAGGCGATCAGGTCGGCGATCGAGATCAGCGCGAGGTCGTGCTCGTCGGCGAACACCCGTAGCTCGTCGGCGCGGGCCATGCCGGCCGGATCCTTCTCGCTGACGACCTCGCACAGCACGCCGGCCGGGTGCAGCCCGGCCAGCACGCGCGAGGTCGACCGCGGCCTCGGTGTGCCCGGGACGGCGCAGCACCCCGCCGTCCTTCGCGCGCAGCGGGACCACGTGCCCCGGCCGGGAGAGGTCGGCGGCGGTGGACGTGGGTCGGCGAGCAGCCGGATCGTGTGCGCGCGGTCGGCCGCGGAGATGCCGGTCGAGACGCCCTCGCGCGCGTCGACGGTGACGGTGTACGCGGTGCCGCGGCGGTCCTGGTTGGTGTGGAACATCGGCGGCAGGTCGAGCCGGTCGGCGTCGGCCTCGGTCAGCGGCACGCAGATGTAGCCCGAGGTGTAGCGGACCATGAACGCGACCAGCTCCGGCGTCGCGAGCTCGGCGGCGAAGATCAGGTCGCCCTCGTTCTCGCGGTCCTCGTCGTCGATCACGACGACGGCCTTGCCCGCCTTGATGTCGGCGATCGCGCGCTCGATCGAGTCCGAGTCGAATGCTCACGGTTGCACCCGCGTCCAGCAGTCGGTCGACGTACTTGGCGAGCACGTCCACCTCCAGGTTGACGGCGTCACCCGCGACCTTTCCGCCCGAGGGTGGTCGCGCGCAAGGTCTGCGGGATCAGACCCGACTCGAACCAGTCGTTGCCGACGTCGGCCACAGTGAGGGAGACGCCGTCGACGGCGATCGACCCTTCTCGGCCACGTACCGCGCCAGATCCGACGGCAACCCGAACCGTACCGACTCCCAGTCGGTCGCCCGGGGTGCGCGACAGCACGACGCCGGTGCCGTCGACGTGGCCCTGCACGATGTGCCCGTCCAGCCGGCCGTCGGCGCGCACGGCGCGCTCGAGGTTGACCCGATCGCCGACGCGCAGCGCCGCCGATCACCGAGCGCTTGAGGGTCTCGCCCATGACGTCGAAGTCGATCCCGGCGCCCGACGCCGGCCGACGACGGTGAGGCACACGCCGTTGACCGCGATCGACGCGCCGTGGGCGAGGTCGTCGACGATCGCCGCGCGGTGATCTGCAGCACGGGCGCTGTCGCCGCGCTGCTCGAGGCCGACGACCTCGCCGAGCTCCTCGATGATCCCGGTGAACACCGTTACTCCTCTATCCGTTCGGCCCAGCGTCGGCCGGGCTACGACCTTCACGTCACCGCCGAGCCGCGAGACCGACGTCGACGTCCAATGTCGCAGCTTCGGCGAGTGTTCCGATGCCGGCGTCGGCCAGCGCGGGCGGTCCGGCGCCGAGCAGCATCGGCGCGAAGTAGGCGACGACCTCGTCGACGCAACGGGCTTCCAGGAACGCGCCGGCCAGCGTCGGACCGCCCTCGAGCAGCACGTGGCGCACGCCGCGGTCGTGCAGTGCCTTGAGGGCGAACGCGGCACGGCGGTGTCCAGCACAGACGGTCTCGGCCGCCGTGGTCGAGCACTCGCGCGCCCTGCCCGTAGGGGCCCTGCAGGCGGTGTCGCCGGTCGAGCACCACCCGCAGCGGCTGTCGCTGCGCGGGTTCGTCGCCGTCACGCACGGTGAGGTGCGGGTCGTCGGCCAGCACCGTGCCACTGCCCACGATGATCGCGTCGACGATCGCCCGCAGCCGGTGCGCGTCGGCTCGCGAGGCCGCCGAGGAGATCCAGCGCGAGGTGCAGTCGGCCGCGGCGACCCGCCCGTCGAGAGTCGCCGCGAACTTCCAGGTGACGAACGGGCGGCCGGTCCGCACGGCGTGCAGCCAGGGCCGCAGCGCGCCGCTGGCCGCGGCGTGTCCTCGACCCCGCCGACCACCTCCACGCCGCCGGCCCGCAGTCGCTCGGCGCCGCCTGCGGCGTCCGGGTTCGGGTCGTGGACGGCGTAGACGACCCTCGCCACGCCGGCCGCGATCAGCGCGTCGGTGCACGGCCCGGTGCGGCCGGTGTGGGCGCACGGCTCGAGCGTGACCACCGCGGTGCCGCCCTTCGCGCGGGCGCCGGCGGCGTCGAGCGCGACGACCTCGGCGTGCGGGCCGCCGGCCGGCTGCGGTGGCGCCCTCACCGGCGAGCTGGTCCTCGCCGTCGAGGACCGCCGCACCGACGGCGGGGTTCGGGCTGGTGTTGCCGCGCACGGTCTCGGCGAGGGCGAGCGCGCGGTGCATCGCCGCCTGCTCTGCGTCGGAGACCGTCATCGACCGCTCATCACCCGGTCATCGACCCGCGCGCCCGGCGCGCGCAGCGCGGCGACGGCCGCGCGCCGGGTCGGCGGCGCCGTACACCGACGAGCCCGCGACGAACACATCGGCGCCGGCCTCGGCGGCCGCCTCGATGGTGTCCATCGCAATGCCGCCGTCGACCTCGACGAACAGCCGCAGGTGCCCGGCTGCGGACGTGGCTCGCGGGCCAGGCGCACCTTCGGCAGCACCTCGGCCATGAACTCCTGCCCGCCGAAGCCGGGCTCGACGGTCATCACCAGCAGAGTGTCGAACTCGCGCAGCAGCTCGAGGTAGGGCTCGAGCGGGGTGTCCGGCTTGATCGACAGCCCGGCCAGTGCGCCGGCGCGCGGATGGCCCGGGCGATCTGGACCGGGTCGGCGGCGGCCTCGACGTGGAAGGTGACGTTGGCCGCGCCCGCCTCGGCGTAGCCCGGCGCCCAGCGGTCCGGGTCGTCGATCATCAGGTGGCAGTCGAGCGGGAGCGCGGTGGCCTTGCAGCAGGCTCTGCACGACCGGCAGCCCGAGGGTCAGGTTCGGGCACGAAGTGCGCGTCCATGACGTCGACGTGCAGCCAGTCGGCCGTAATCGACGGCGTCGGCGTCGTCGGCGAGCCGGGCGAAGTCGGCGGACAGGATGCTGGGCGCGATCATCGGCTCGGCGCTGCCCGGGTCGCTCACCCACGCTGAGTCTAGTGAGGCCACCGCAGCTGCGGGCGCGCGCAGCAGCGCGCAGAACATCGCGTCGGTGCCGTGCCGGTGCGGCCACAGCTGCACGGTCGGGCCCGGCGCCGAGGTCGATCGACGCCGGCGAACGCCGGGCCGGGCGTCGACGAGGTCGTGGCCCGGCCACGCACCTCGACGGTCTCGGCCAGGTGCGGCGAGCAGGTCACGTAGGCGACCAGGCCGCCGGGCCGGACGAGCCGCAGCGCGGCCGCGAGCAGCTCGCGCTGCAGCGCCACCAGCTCGGCGAGGTCGTCGGCGGCTGCGCCGCCAGCGCGCCTCGGGCCGGCGGCGCAGCGCGCCCAGCCCGGTGCAGGGCGCGTCGAGCAGCACCCGGTCGTAGCGGCGCGTCGCCGATCGGGTAGTCGCGGGCGTCGCCGACCCGCACCGGCACGTCCCAGGCGCCGTCACACTGCGCACGAGGTCGGCGCGGTGGGCACGCGCGCTCGTTGGCCGTGCAGCCGTGCGCCGCGCTCGCTGCCGAGCGCGGCCAGCAGCGCGGCCTTGCCGCCGGGCCCGGCGCACAGGTCCAGCCAGCGCTCGTCGCGGCCCGCGAGCGGCGCGCGGCGAGCGCCAGGGCGCACAGCTGGCTGCCCTCGTCCTGGACGCCGGCGCGCCGCTCGCGGATCGCGGCGACGCTCGCCCGGATCGCCGCCGGCCATCCGCACCGCGTACGGCGAGCACGGGCCGGGCACGCCGTCGACCGCGGCCAGCAACTCGGCGCGGTCGACGCGGCCGGGCCACGCGACGAGGTGGGTCAGCGGCCGCTCGTCGTCGGCCGCGCAGCGCGCCGCTCGGTCTCGTCCGGATCGCTCGACCCAGCGCCACCGACGAACGCATCGCACGATCCAGTCCGGATGTGCGGTGCGCACCGCGAGCGTCCGCGCCAGCGGCGTGCGCCGGCGGTCAGCCGCGCGACCCAGGCGGCCCAGTCGCGCTCGACGACCCGGCGCAGCACCGCGTTGACGAACCCGCCGGCTCGGCCGTGCCCGACCGCGTGCGCGAGGTCGACGGTCGTGGCCACCGCGGCGTGCGGCGGGATCCGGGTGCGCAGCGGCTGGTAGGCGCCGAGCCGCAGCAGGTCGCGCACGCCGGGCTCGACGTCCGCGACCGCGCGGCGCGCGGCAGGCCGCGAGGATCTCGTCGAGGGTGCCCTGGGCGCGCAGCGTGCCGTAGCCGAGCTCGGTGGCGAACGCCGCGTCGCGCCCGTGCAGGTCGCGGCGCGGCGAGCAGCCGCGGCAGCGCGAGGTTGGCGTAGGCGCCGTCGTCGGCAACTTCGCGCAGCAGCTCGTAGGCGACCAGCCGGGCCGGGTCGACAGCCGAGCGCGGGCGGCCCGCGCGGCGCTCAGGCAACGGACTCCCCCGGCGCGATGCGAGCGCCCCGGGCCCAGTCGGCGGCGGCGCATCGGTCGCTTGCCCGGCGGCTGCACGCTGCCCAGCTCGACGTCGACGGTGGCGGTGCCGACCGCGACGCCGTCCTTCCGTACCGCGAGCTCGCCGGGCGCGAGGTCGTGCATGCCGCGCAGCCGCACCGGGCCGAGCTTGAGCCGCTCGCCGCGGAACGTGGTCCACGCCCCCGGGGCCGGGGTGCAGGCCCGCACCGCGCGGTCGACGTGCCGGGCCGGGGCGCTCCAGTCGACCCGCGCGTCGTCAACGGTGATCTTGGGCGCGTAGGAGACGCCGTCGTCGGGCTGCCGGCGGGCCAACACCGTGCCGTCGGCGATGCCGTCGAGCGTGGCCACCAGGAGCCCGGCGCCGCTGCCGGCAAGACGAGCGAGCAGGTCGCCGGCGGTGTCGTCGGGCCGGATCGTCTCGGTGACGACGCCGTAGACCGGACCGGTGTCGAGACCCTCCTCGATCTGGAACGTCGACGCGCCGGTGACCTCGTCGCCGTGCAGCAGCGCGTGCTGCACCGGCGCGGCGCCCCGCCAGGCCGGCAGCAGCGAGAAGTGCAGGTTGACCCAGCCGCGGGCCGGGATGGCCAGCGCCGCGGCCGGCAGCAGCGCGCCGTAGGCCACCACCGGGCAGCAGTCGACGTCCAGGCCGCGCAGTTGCTCGAGGAACTCGGGCTCGCCCGGGCGTCGCGGGGCGAGCACCGCGATACCGGCCTCCTCGGCGACCGCGGCCACCGGCGACGGCGCGAGGCGGCGGCCGCGGCCGGCGCGGGCCGGCGGCCTGGTCACCACCGCCACGACGTCGTGGCCGGGCGCGGCGCACAGCGCGCGCAGCGACGGCACCGCGGTGGCCGGGGTGCCGGCGAAGACCAGCCTCACCGGGCGGTGTGCGGCGAGAGCTTGATCGTCGGGTTGACCCGGTCGGCCCACTCGGCGCTCGCGGATCGCCCGCATCGCCGCCTTGCGGGTCTCGGTGTCGAGCCGGTCGACGAACAGCACGCCGTCGAGGTGGTCGGTCTCGTGCTGGATGCAGCGCGCCAGCAGCGCGGTGCCCTCGACCGTGACTGGTTCGCCGTACATGTTCTGCCCGTGCGCGACGACGTTGGCCCGGCGGCGGCAGTCGAAGGTCAAGCCCCGGGATGGACAGGCACCCTTCCTCGCCGTCCTGCTCGTCGTCGTCCGGGAAGTGCAGCACCGGGTTGACGAGATGGCCGGACATCGACTCGTGCACGTGATAGGTGAACACCCGCAGCCCGACGCCGATCTGCGGTGCTGCCAGCCCCTGACCCGGCGCCGCGAGCATCGTCTGCTCGAGGTCGGCGACCAGGCTGCGCAGCTCCTTGTCGAAGTCGTGCACGACGTCGGCCGGCGTGCGCAGCACCGGATCGCCGAACAGGCGGATGGGCTGCACGGTCACGAGTGGCGAGTCTAACGAGAACCCGGGTGTCGCCTGACGGGTCAACTAGTTAGGATGACTAACGAACGAAAGGATCGGCTGTGTCACTCGCCCGCTCACGACCGCCGCGTCGCCCTGTCGCTGACCACGGTCGGCATGCTGGCGGCGACGTTGAACTCCTCGATCCTGTTGATCTCGCTGCCGGCGATCTTCCGGGGTCTCGGGCTCGACCCGCTCGCACCGGAGAACATCTCCTATCTGCTGTGGATGCTGATGGGGTTCCTGCTGGTCACCGCGGTGCTGGTGGTCACTTTCGGCCGCCTCGGCGACCAGTACGGCCGGGCCCGGCTGTTCAACCTCGGCTTCCTGATCTTCACGGTGGGCTCGATCGGGTGCGCGCTGGTCCCCAACACCGGCAGCGCCGGCGCGATGGAGATCATCCTGATGCGCCTGGTGCAGGGCGTCGGCGGTGCGATGGTGTTCGCGAACTCCACTGCGATCATCACCGACGCGTTCCCCGCTGACCGGCGCGGCTTCGCGCTCGGCGTCAACCAGGTCGCCGCAGTGGCCGGGTCGTTCTTCGGGCTGGTGCTCGGCGGGCTGCTCGCCGAGTGGCACTGGCGCGCGGTGTTCTGGGTCAGCGTGCCGGTCGGGGTGTGGGGTACCTGGATGGGCTACCGCAGCCTGCACGACAGGCCGCGCGACAGCTCGCGGCGGGTGGTGATCGACTGGTGGGGCAACCTGACCTTCGGGTTCGGGCTCATCGTCGTTGCTGATCGGCATCACCTACGGCCTGCAGCCCTACGGCGGGCACACCATGGGCTGGACCTCGCCGAAGGTGCTGACCGAGCTGATCGTCGGGGTGGCGCTGCTGGTGGCCTTCGTCGTCATCGAGCTGCACGTCGCCGAGCCGATGGTCAACATGCGGCTGTTCAAGATCCGCGCATTCTCGGCGGGTCAGGCCGTCAACCTGCTGGCCGCGATGTCGCGCGGTGGTCTGCAGTTCATGCTCATCATCTGGTTGCAGGGCATCTGGCTGCCGCTGCACGGCTACAGCTTCGAGGACACCCCGCTGTGGGCGGGCATCTACATGCTGCCGCTCACCATCGGCTTCCTGATGGCCGGTCCGGCCTCCGGCGCGCTGTCCGACCGGCTCGGCGCGCGGACGTTCGCATCCGGCGGGCTGCTGCTGTCGGCGGCCACCTTCGCCGGGCTCATCCTGCTGCCGGCCGACTTCGACTACGTGACGTTCGCGGTCCTGCTGGCGCTCAACGGCATCGGCATGGGCCTGATGGCCGCACCCAACGCCGCGGCGATCATGAACGCCGTCCCGGCCGACGAGCGCGGCGCCGCGTCGGGCATCCGCGCCACCGGCATGAACACCGGCATGGTGCTGTCGATGGGCGGCTTCTTCACGCTGATGGCCGTCGGGCTCGCCAGCACGCTGCCCGCTGCGATGTACGACGGGCTCACCGCGGCCGGCGTCGCGCCGTCGGCGGCCACGGCCGCCTCGCACGCATCGCCGGTCGGGCTGCTGTTCGCGGCCTTCCTCGGTGACAACCCGGTCCAGGCGCTGGTGCCGCACCCGGGCGCGCACGCCGACCCGTCGATCTACGGCACCAGCTTCTTCCCGAACCTGATCTCCGAGCCGTTCGAGCACGGCATCGCGGTCGCGTTCACCGCCGCGATCATCATGCTGCTGATCGCGGCCGGGGCCTCGCTGCTGCGCGGCGAGCGGTTCGTGCACGCCGAGGCCGACGGCTGGGTGCACCACGACACGCCGCTGGAGGCGATGGCCCGCGAGGGCGACGCGCTGACCGGCGTGCCCGGCGAGGAGGTCGCCTACGACGCGGCGCTGGCCGCGCGCGACCACGGCGCCGGGGTCAGCCGAGCTGGACCGGGTCGAGCTCGATCCTGACCGGCTCGGCCGAACGGCGCGCCGACCGGCCCGCGGCGGCGGCTTTGAGTGCCTGCGCCAGCATCGCGCCCTCGGCGCGCGGCACCCGCACCAGCAGCCGCTCGCGGTCCGCGGTCGACACCACCGGACCCGCCACCAGCGCGCCCGGCGGCAGCTCGACGGCCGCGGCGAGCTCGGCGAGCGCCTGCGGCAACCCGGTGAGCGCGGCCATCCGGGTGGCCGGCGGGAAGCCGAGCTCGGCGCGCTCGGCCAACTCGCGAGCCGCGAACCCGGCCGGGTCCCACCGCACCAGTGCCTGCACCACCGGCAGCGCAGCGTCCGCGGCCACCACGACCGGCGCACCGGCGCGCACCAGTGCGGCCGCATTGGCCCAGCGGCGCAGTGTCTCCTCGCCGGCACGCAGATCCGGGCGCGACAGCAGCGCCCAGCCGTCGAGCAGCAGCGCGGCGCCGTAGCCGCCGGGGCACACCGGCTCCGCGCCGGGGGTGGCGACCACGACCGCGGCGCTGTCCTCGACCTCGGCGATCGGGTGCTCGCCGTGGGCGGCGCGCACCGTCACGCCCGGGAACGCCCGGCCCAGTTCCTCGGCCGTCCGCCCGGCCCCGACGACGACTGCACGCAGCTCTCGCTGCCCGCACGTGGGGCACCGCCACTGCCCCGCCGGGCGCCCGCACCACCGGCACGCGGGGATCGTGCGCCGGCCGGCCGCCGCCAGCGGGCCGGAGCACACCGCGCAGCGGGCCGGAGTTCGGTCGCGGGCGCACCCCAGCGCCGGGACGTAGCCGCGGCGCGGCACCTGCACCAGCACCGGGTGGCCGTCGGCCAGCGCGTCGCGCGCGCTGCGCAGCGCGAGGCTGGGCAGCCGGGCCGCGGCCGCCGCCGGGTCGCGGGCCAGCTCGAGATCGTCGGCCACCGGCCGCACCCGCGGGGCCGCGGCGCGCAGCAGCGCCCGATCGGGCTCGATCGCGTGCGCCCAGCCGGTCTCGACGAGTTGCTGCGCCTCCGCGGTGCGGGCGTGAGCGCCGACGAGCAACGCGGCGCCGGTCTGCGCCGAGCGCAGCACCAGCACGTCGCGGGTGTGCGCATAGGGCGCGCGGGGTTCGGCGTACAGGTCGTCACCGTCGTCCCACATCGCGAGCAGGCCGAGCCCCTCCACCGGCGCGTAGGCCGCCGACCGGGTCCCGACCACGAGCCGCACCGCACCTCGCCGCACCGCGAGCCAGCGCCGGTATCGCACCGACGGGCCGAGCTCGGCAGACAGGACCACGTGGCGATCCGGGCCGAGCGCGGCCGTCACCGCGGCGTCGAGGCGGGCGAGATCACGGGCGTCGGGCGCGATGAGGATCGCGCCGCGCCCGGCCGCGAGCGCCACCCGGGCCGCCTCGGCCAGCCGGGCCGGCCAGGCCTCCCCCGGCAGGGCCGACCACACCGCCCGGGCAGCCCGGCCGTCGCCGACCGCGGCGAGGAACGCCGCCCCGGCGCGATAGTCGGCCAGCCCGGCCTCGGGCGCGGGCTCGGGCTCGGTGGCCGGCTCGGTGGCCGGCTCGGTGGCCGGCTCGGTGGCCGGCTCGGTGGCCGACGCGGGCGCCGACGCGGCATTTTCCGCGCCCGCGTGCCGTGCCGGCACGCCGAGCCGCACGACGTCGACGAAATTGCCGGCCCAGCGGTCGGCGACCGCGCGGAACAGCGCGGCGGTCTGCGCGGTGAGCACCGGCTCGGTGCCCACGACGCGGTCGAGGAATGACAGGCCGCCCTCGTGCTCGCTGGCCGCGCGCCGCTCGAGCACGTACCCGTCGACGAGCCGGCCGGCGAAGCGCACCCGAACCCGCGAGCCGGCCTGCACGTCGGCGTCGAGGGCATCGGGCACCAGGTAGTCGAACGGCCGGTCGAGATGCGGCAGCGGCACGTCGACCATCAGCCGGGCGACCGGGTCGGTGGCCGCCGGCTCGCGCCCGGCCTTGGGCGCGAGCCGACGGCTGGTCACGCCTTCAGTTCCTAGCAGGGCACGCCGACGATTCGGCGCCGCGGGTCAGCCGTTGGCGAGCTTGGCCAGCTGCTCGGCGCGGTCGGTGCGCTCCCAGGTGAAGTCGGACAGCTCGCGGCCGAAGTGCCCGTACGCGGCGGTCTGGGCGTAGATCGGCCGCTTCAGGTCGAGGTCGCGGATGATCGCCGCCGGCCGCAGGTCGAACACCTGGGTGATCGCGTCGGCGATCTTGTCGACCGGCACGGTCTCGGTGCCGAACGTCTCGACGAACAGCCCCACCGGCTCGGCCTTGCCGATCGCGTAGGCCACCTGGACCTCGCAGCGCGCGGCGAGCTTCGCGGCCACCACGTTCTTGGCCACCCAGCGCATCGCGTAGGCCGCGGAGCGGTCCACCTTCGACGGGTCCTTGCCGGAGAAGGCGCCGCCGCCGTGACGGGCCATGCCGCCGTAGGTGTCGACGATGATCTTGCGGCCGGTCAGGCCGGCGTCGCCCATCGGGCCGCCGATGACGAAGCGCCCGGTCGGGTTGACGAGCAGCCGGTAGTCGTCGGTGTCGATGTGCAGCTCGGCCAGCACCGGGCGTACCACGTGCTCCTCGATGTCGGGCTTGAGCAGCGTCTCGAGGTCGATGTCGTCGGCGTGCTGGCTGGAGATGACGATGGTGTCGAGGCGGACCGGTTTCTCGTCGACGTACTCGATGGTCACCTGGGTCTTGCCGTCCGGGCGCAGGTAGGGCACGGTGCCGTTCTTGCGGACCTCGGTCAGCTTCTCCGAGAGCCGGTGCGCGAGCCAGATCGGCAGCGGCATCAGCTCGGGGGTCTCGTCGGTGGCGTAGCCGAACATCAGGCCCTGGTCGCCCGCGCCCTGCGCGGCGATCGCGTCCTCGCTGCCCTCGACCCGCTCCTCGTAGGCGTGGTCGACGCCCTGGGCGATGTCCGGCGACTGGCTGCCGATCGACACGCTGACCCCGCAGGACTCGCCGTCGAAGCCCTTGCGCGACGAGTCGTAGCCGATCTCGATGATGCGGTCGCGGACCAGCTTGGGGATGTCGGCGTAGGCGGAGGTCGTGACCTCGCCCGCGATGTGGACCTGACCGGTCATGATCAGCGTCTCGACGGCGACCCGGCTGGTCGGGTCATCCTTGATCAGCGCGTCCAGGATCGAGTCACTGATCTGGTCGGCAATCTTGTCCGGGTGGCCCTCGGTGACGGACTCGGACGTGAACAGGCGACGGTGCACGAAAACTCCTGATGGGATGGGTCGAAATCGGCCAGAGTCTACCGGCGCGGCCCGCGATCGGCCGTCCGAGCGCTCAGGCGCGGCGCAACAACGTCCAACAGCGCCGTGGCGAGCACCGCTTTCGGGCCGAATTCGACGACCGTCTCGGTGCCGTCTGCGGCGAGGATCACACCGGCGTTCTCGGCCGTCCCGAACGCCTTCCCGGCCCCGACGGCGTTGACGACGAGCAGGTCACAACCCTTGCGGGCCAGCTTGGCCCGGCCGTGATCGAGCACGGTGGCGCTCGAATCGCCGGTCTCGGCGGCGAACCCGACGATGACGCAGCCGGGCCGGCGGGCCGCCACCAGCTCGACGAGGATGTCCGGGTTCTCGACCAGCTCCACCGGCGGCGCGGTGCCGGTCTTCTTGATCTTGTAGGCGGCGGTGTCGGCCGGCCGGAAATCGGCCACCGCGGCCGTCATGACCACCGCGTCGGCGTCCACCGCGAGCTTGTGCACGGCATCGCGCAGCTCCAGCGCGGTGCCGACGCGCACGATGTCGACGCCGGCCGGGTCGGGCCGGTCGACGTTGGCCGCGACGAGTGTGACCCGCGCGCCGCGCGCGGCCGCGACGGCGGCCACCGCGTAGCCCTGCCGCCCCGACGACGCGTTGCCGAGGAACCGGACCGGATCGAGCGGTTCGCGGGTGCCGCCCGCGCTCACGACCACGTGCCGGCCGGCGAGGTCGTGCGGCAGCGCGAAGCCGCGCAGCAACAGCAGTTCGGCCAGCTCGGCGATCTCGGCGGGTTCTGGCAGCCGGCCCTTGCCGGTGTCGGCGCCGGTGAGCCGACCGGTGGCCGGGTCGAGCACGATGCAGCCGCGCCGGCGCAGTGTCGCGACGTTGTCGACGGTCGCCGGGTGCTCCCACATCTCGGTGTGCATCGCCGGTGCGAACAGCACCGGGCAGCGGGCGGTGAGCAGCGTGTTCGTGAGCAGGTCGTCGGCCAGCCCGTGCGCGGCGCGGGCGAGCAGATCGGCGGTGGCCGGTGCCACGACCACGAGGTCGGCCTCGCGCCCCAGCCGCACGTGCGGCACCTCGGCGGCGTCGGTCCACACGTCGGCATGCGACCGGCTGGTGGGACAGCGCGGCCCAGGTGGGCGCGCCGACGAACTCCAGCGCCGCGGCGGTGGGCACCACGCGGACCTCGTGGCCGGCCTCGACGAGCTTGCGCAGCAGGTCGGCCACCTTGTAGGCCGCGATGCCGCCGCCAACGCCGAGGAGAACCTGGCTCATCGCGCCGGTGATTACTCGGCGGGAGTTTCCGCGGTCGGCTCGCTGGGCTTGAACTCGATCAGGTCGGTGTTGATCTCGCGCAGCGCGATCGACAGCGGCTTCTCCTGCGGGGCGGTCTCGACCAGCGGCCCGACGTACTCGAGCAGGCCCTCGCCGAGCTGGCTGTAGTAGGCGTTGATCTGCCGTGCGCGCTTGGCCGCGATGATCACCAGCGCGTACTTCGACTGGGTGCGCTCGAGCAGCTCGTCGATCGGCGGGTTGGTGATGCCTTCGGCGGTAGACACGGGCGCGGTGGACACAGACTCAGTCACAGCTTCGCTTTCATCGAGGGCGGTGCGGCCCGGGGGCCGTGGTGGTCGTCCGGCGGACTCACGCTGGACGCACTCCTGCTCGGGCAAGTCTAGCAAGCGTGGATCAGCGGACCGGTGCGCCGATAATCCTCGGGTACCGACACCATCGCCGGGCGTTGCGCTCTGCGACCCGAGGGTGCGCGGGCAGTCGGTGCCGCCGGTTGGACGGTGTGCGGTCGACCACCTGCAGACCTGCGCGGGTGCCCGGGTTGGCTACATTCCACCCGACACCGCGACGTAACACCCCCTGCCGCGGCGCGAGGAACCGAGGTGTGCGTGGCTGCCATGAGGATCGGGGTCGTTGCCGAGACCCAGCCGGGTGAGACCCGGGTCGCCGCAACGCCGAAGACGGTCGAGCAGCTGCGCGGGCTCGGTTACGAGGTCGTGATCGAGTCCGGCGCCGGGCTGGCGTCCTCGTTCGCCGACGACGCCTACGCCGATGCCGGGGCGACCGTCGGCACCCGGGAGCAGGCGTGGCAGGCCGAGGTGGTGTTCAAGGTGAACCCGCCGTCGGAGCAGGAGATCGGGCAGCTCGCCGCGGGCGCGACGCTGGTCGGGTTGCTGAGCCCGGGCCTGCGCCCGGATCTGGTGCAGGCGCTGGCGGCGCGGCCGATCACCGCGCTGGCGATGGACGCGGTGCCACGCATCTCGCGGGCGCAGTCGCTGGACGTGCTCAGCTCGATGGCCAACATCGCCGGCTACCGCGCAGTCGTCGAGGCGGCGCACGTGTTCGGCCGCTTCTTCACCGGGCAGGTGACGGCGGCCGGCAAGGTCCCCCCGGCGAAGGTGCTCGTCGCCGGCGCGGGTGTCGCCGGGCTGGCCGCGATCGGCGCGGCCAGCAGCCTGGGCGCGATCGTGCGGGCCACCGACCCGCGCCCCGAGGTGGCCGACCAGGTGGCGTCCCTCGGTGGCGAGTATCTGGCTGTCGACACCGAGACGGCGGACACAGCGGTCAGCTCCACCGGTTACGCCAAGGAGATGGCCGACGACTACAAGGAGCGCGAGCGGGCCTTGTACGCCCAACAGGCCGCCGACGTCGACATCATCATCACCACCGCGCTGATCCCGGGCCGCCCGGCACCGCGGCTGATCACAGCCGACGACGTCGCTGCGATGAAGGCGGGCAGCGTGATCGTGGACATGGCTGCCATCCAGGGCGGCAACGTCGAGGGCGCGGTTGCGGGCCAGGCGGTCGTCACCGACAACCAGGTCACCATCATCGGCTACACCGACCTCGCCGGCCGGCTGCCGACGCAGGCCTCGCAGCTCTACGGCACCAACCTGGTCAACCTGATGAAGCTGCTGACGCCGGAGAAGGACGGACAGGTCGTCCTCGACTTCGACGACGTCGTGCAGCGCGGGGTGACGGTGGTGCGCAACGGCGAGAACACCTGGCCCCCACCACCGGTGCAGGTATCGGCGGCGCCGGCGCCCACCGCGGCCGGCGCGGTGCCGGTGATCGCGCACAAAAAGCCGCTCACGCAACCGCGCAAGTACGGGATCGTCGCGACCGGTTGTGTCGTGCTGTTCCTGCTGACCGCGTTCGCGCCGGCGCAGCTGATCACCAACTTCACCGTGTTCGTGCTCGCGATCGTGATCGGCTACTACGTGATCGGCAAGGTGCACCACGCCTTGCACACGCCGTTGATGTCGGTCACGAATGCGATTTCCGGAATCATCATCGTCGGCGCGATGCTGCAGATCGGCTCCGACGACACGGTGATCCGCACGATCTCGTTCGTGGGCATCCTGCTGGCCAGCATCAACATCTTCGGTGGCTTCGCGGTCACTCGCCGCATGCTCGGGATGTTCCACCGATGACTGCCACCACGGTGGCCCAGGCCGCCTACATCGTCGCGGGGCTGCTGTTCATCCTGAGCCTGGCCGGCCTGTCGCGGCACGAGACCGCCCGCCCGGGGATCGTGTTCGGCATCGCCGGCATGGCGATCGCGCTGGCCGCGACGTTCGGGCTGGTCGCCCGCAACGCCGAGGCGATCGCGATCGTGTTGCTGATCGTCGCGGTGGTGATCGGCGCCGGGATAGGGCTGTGGCGCGCGCGCGTCGTCGAGATGACCGGCATGCCGGAGCTGATCGCGTTGCTGCACAGCTTCGTGGGTCTGGCCGCGGTGCTGGTCGGCTGGGCCGGCTACCTCAGCGTCGAACGGCGGGGCTCGGCGCAGGACGAGATCGCGCACGACCTGCTGCGCATCCACCACGCCGAGGTGTTCATCGGCGTGTTCATCGGTGCGGTCACGTTCACCGGCTCGATTGTGGCGTTCCTCAAGCTGTCGGCGCGGATCAACTCCAAACCGCTGATGCTGCCGGGCAAGAACGTGCTCAACGTCGGCGCGCTGGTGGTGTTCGTCGGCCTCACCGTCGCGTTCGTGGCCTCCCCGAACCTCGGGCTGCTGATCGCGGTCACCGCCGTCGCGCTCGCGCTCGGCTGGCACCTCGTCGCCTCGATCGGCGGCGGTGACATGCCGGTCGTGGTGTCCATGCTCAACAGCTATTCCGGCTGGGCCGCTGCGGCTTCGGGGTTCCTGCTGGACAACAACCTGCTCATCGTCACCGGCGCGCTGGTGGGCTCCTCCGGTGCGTACCTGTCCTACATCATGTGCAACGCGATGAACCGTTCGTTCATCTCCGTCATCGCCGGCGGCTTCGGGATCGAGGCGCCGTCGGGCGACGAAGCCGAGTACGGCGAACACCGCGAGACCAACGCCGGGGACGCCGCCGACATGCTGCGCGAGGCATCCTCGGTGATCATCACCCCCGGCTACGGAATGGCGGTGGCGCAGGCTCAGTACCCGGTCGCGGACCTCACCCGCAAGCTGCGCGAGCGCGGCGTCGACGTCCGCTTCGGAATCCACCCCGTCGCCGGCCGGCTGCCCGGCCACATGAACGTGCTGCTCGCCGAGGCCAAGGTGCCCTACGACATCGTGCTCGAGATGGACGAGATCAACGACGACTTCCCCCGGACCAGCGTCGTACTCGTCATCGGTGCCAACGACACCGTGAACCCGTCCGCCGCCGAGGACCCGAGTAGCCCCATCGCGGGCATGCCGGTGCTGCGGGTCTGGGAGGCCGAGAACGTCATCGTGTTCAAGCGCTCGATGGCCTCCGGCTACGCCGGCGTGCAGAACCCGCTGTTCTTCCGCGACAACACCCAGATGCTCTTCGGCGACGCCCGCGACCGCGTCGAGGACATCCTGCGCGAGATCGGCTGACGCTCAGCTCGATTCGAGGATCAGTGCGGCAACCTCGCGCGCGGCCTGCTCGACGTCGTGGTTGACGACGACCTCGTCGAATTCGTCTTCGGCGGCGAGCTCGAACTCCGCGCGCCCGAGCCGCGCGACGATCGCGTCGGCGGACTCGGTGCCGCGCCCGGCGAGGCGCTGCATCAGCTCGTCGAGCGACGGCGGGGCGAGGAACACGAACCGGGTGTCCGGCATCGAGGCACGCACCTGGCGGGCCCCCTCGAGGTCGATCTCCAAGAGGGTCGGTATCCCGGCCTCGAGGTGTTCGAGCACCGGCCGGCGAGGTGTGCCGTACCAGTTGCCGAAGTGCTCGTCGCCCTCGATCAGCTCGCCGGCCGCGGCCAGCCGGGCGAACTCGGCGCGGTCGATGAAGTGGTACTCGACGCCGTCGGTCTCCCCCGGTCGCGGCGCGCGGGTGGTCCAGGACACCGACACCCAGATCTGCGGTACCAGTCGGCGCAACACCGCGACGACCGAGCCCTTGCCGACGCCGGAGGGTCCGGAGAGCACGGTCAGATGGGCGGGCACGCTGCGAAACTACCGGTGCGTAGTGTCGTCGCGTGGAGTTCCGACGGCTGGGTGATTCGGGTCTCGTCGTGTCGGTGGTCGGGCTGGGCACCAACAACCTCGGCATGAAGCTCGACGCCGAGGCGAGCCGCGAAGTCGTGCACGCCGCACTGGACGAGGGCATCACGCTCTTCGACACCGCAGACTCCTACGGCGCCTCGGAGTCGCGGCTCGGCGAGTTCCTGCACGGCAGCCGCGACGACGTGATCGTCGCGACGAAGTTCGGCGGCGACGTGCGCAACCGCGGCGGCGACCTCGGGGTCGACTGGGGCGCGCGCGGGTCGCGGCGCTACCTGCGGCGCGCGGTCGAATCGTCGCTGCGCAACCTGCGCACCGACTGGATCGATCTGTACCAGCTGCACCGCCCGGACCCGGCGACCCCGATCGAGGAGACGCTGTCGACGCTCGACGACCTGGTGCGCGAGGGGAAGGTCCGCTACGTCGGTTCGTCGAACTTCACCGGGTGGCAGGTCGCCGACGCCGAGTGGACCGCTCGCACCCGACGGCTCACCCGCTTCGTTTCCGCGCAGAACCAGTACAACTGGTTGCGCCGCGACGCGGAGACCGATCTGATCCCCGCGCTCGAGCAGTACGGCATCGGTCTGCTCCCCTACTACCCGCTGGCCAACGGGCTGCTCACCGGCAAGTATCGGCGCGGCGAAGGGGCCGCCACGGGCACCCGGATCGCCGACTGGGGGCGCGAGCAGGATCTCAGCGACGCCAACTTCGACGTCGTCGAGGCGCTGGAGTCGTTCGCGAGCTCGCGGGGGATCGAACTGCTCGACATCGCGATCGGCGGGCTGGCCGCGCAGCCAGCGGTGGCCAGCGTCATCGCCGGTGCGACCTCGCGTGAGCAAGTGGCGCGCAACGCCGCCGCCGGCGTGTGGGCGCCGACGCTCGAGGACCTCGCCGAGCTGGACGCGCTGACCGCGCGTTAGGCCGGTGTCAGGCGGTGTGTCAGGCGGCGTCAGGCGGCGTCAGGCGGCGTCAGGCGGCGTCAGGCGGCGTCAGGTGAGGTCGCGGGCGAGCGCGCGGCCCGCGGCGCGGCCGGAGAAGATGCAGCCGCCGAGGAAGGTGCCCTCGAGCGCGTTGTAACCGTGCACCCCGCCGCCGCCGAACCCGGCGACCTCGCCGGCGGCGTACAGACCGGCGAACACCGAACCGTCCGGGCGCAGCACCTGCGAGTCGAGATCGGTCTCCAGCCCGCCGAGCGTCTTGCGGGTCAGCACCGACAGCCGCACCGCGATCAGCGGACCGTGCGTCGGGGTCGAGCAGCCGGTGCGGCTTCACCGCGCGGGTGATGCGGTCGCCGACGTAGCGGCGCGCGTTCGTGATCGCCATCAGCTGCAGGTCCTTCGAGAACTTGTTCGCCACCTCGCGGTCGTGCGCGAGCGACCTCGCGTTCGACCTGCGCGAAGTCGACCGCGACACCGGTGCCGAGCTCGTTCATGCCGTCGACCAATTCACGCAGTGTGTCGCGCACGACGAAGTCGACGCCGTGTTCCTTGAACGCCTCGATCGGGCCGGGCGCACCCTTCGCGGCGCGGCTGCGCAGCGTCAACTTGAGGTCCTTGCCGGTGATGTCGGGGTTCTGCTCGGACCCGGACAGCGCGAATTCCTTCTCGATGATCGTCTGGTCGAGCAGGAACCACGAGTGGTCGTGGCCGGTGGCAAGGATCTCGCGCAGCGTGCCCAGCGTGTCGAAGCCGGGAAAGCACGGCGCGGGCAGCCGCCGCCCGGTGGCGTCGAGCCACAGCGACGACGGGCCGGGGATGATCCGGATGCCGTGGTCGGGCCAGATCGGGTCCCAGTTGTGGATGCCCTCGGTGTAGTGCCACATCCGGTCCCGGTTGACGACGTTGCCGCCGGCCTGCTCGGTGATGGCGAGCATCCGGCCGTCGACATGCGCCGGGACGCCGGTGATCATCGAGCGCGGCGCCGGGCCGAGCCGCTCGCTCGGCCAGGCGGCGCGGACCAGATCGTGGTTCGCGCCGATGCCGCCGGAGGTGACCACCACCGCGGGCGCACGCAGCTCGAACTCGCCGGTGCTCTCCCGCGAGGACGGCGCGCCGCGCTGCGCCGCGCTGTGTTCGAGCACGGTGCCGCGCACCCCGACCGCGGCGCCGTCGTCGACGATCAGCTCGTCGACGCGGTGCCGGAACGCGAAGGTGACCAGCCCCTGCCGCTCGGCCTCGAGCACCGGCTCCGCGAAGATCCGCACCACCTCGGGGCCGGTGCCCCAGGTGAGGTGGAAACGCGGCACCGAGTTGCCGTGCCCGCCGGCCCGGCCGTCGCCGCGCTCGGCCCAGCCGACGACCGGCGTGAACCGCAGCCCGAGGTCGTGCAGGTACGCGCGTTTGTCACCAGCGCAGAACTCGACGTAGGCCTGCGCCCACTGCCGCGGCCACCGGTCCTCGCGCTCGCGGTCGAACGCGGCGGTGCCGAACCAGTCGTGCAGGGCGAGGTCGAGAGAGTCGTGGATGCCCAGCCGGCGTTGCTCAGGCGAGTCGACGAGGAACAGCCCGCCGAGCGACCAGAACGCCTGACCGCCGAGGTTGCCCCGGTTCTCCTGCTCCACGACGAGCACTCGGCGCCCGGCGCGGGTGAGCTCGTAGGTGGCGACCAGGCCGGCCAGGCCCGGCGCCGACCACGACGGCGTCCGCTCGGCTGCCGGCGTCGTCGGCCATCAGCGCAGTGCTACAGCGCCTCGACGGGCGGCAGGCCGAACATCGACGGCGCGTTCTGCACGTGCTCGCGGATGTCGGCGCGCTCGCCGTCCGGGGCGTCGATCCAGCCGAACAACGGCTCCTCGATCTCCGGGTTGACGAAGTACATGATCGACTGCCGGTCGTTCAGGCCGTGGTTGCGGACCTGGTGGTAGAGCGGCTCGATCTTGCCGCCGGACAGCGCGGTCAGCACCGAACCCGGCATGATCACGACCTCGTCACGACCCGGCAGCATCGGCTTGGGTTCGTCGCCGACGTAGATCTCCAGGCCCGGCTCGGTGGCGTGCAGCACGGTGACCATGTGGCCGTCCTCGTGCTTGTCCTGCAGCAGGTCGCGCTCGGCCGGTGCCGGCAGGCAGTAGTTGATCTGCAGGTATGACGCCTTCTCGAACACCGGCGCGTCGTCGGTGCCGAAGTTGCGGGCGACCTCGTCGAGGATCCCCTTCACCAGCGGCGCCAGCGAGTCACGCCAGCCGAGGAACGCCTCGGTCAGTTCGGGGAGGTCCTGCGCCTCGGGAATCAGGTCCAGGCGGCTCGACCAGAGGGTGAAGCACTCGTTCATGTCCGGGCGGTCCGGGGTGATCGAGTACTCGATCCCGAACGGCCGGTAGCCGTAGTTGTGGTCGGTGCTGCCGTGCGCCTGCTTGTCCTCGAGCGGGCGCTCGAAGAACTCGACCGCGGTCGAGATCGCGGTGTGCAGGTTCGCGGTGTCGAGGTCGGAGAGCTTCACCACGCAGTAGCCGCGGTCCAGGATGTCCTGAGCGGCCCGGCGCACGGTGTCGTCGGCGGTGCTGGTCATTGGGGTCCTTCCCTGTGGGGAACGGGAGACGGGAACATCGGTGACGGGCCACAGCCCGGGGCGACGATACCGATCACAAGCCGTGAGCACCTATTGGCGAACGGGCGTTTCGCCAGCTTTCTCAGCTGCGCAGGAAAGCGAAGTCATCGATCAGCCGCCGCACGGCGTCGGTCATCTCCCGGATGTCCGGGCCGAAACCCAGCACGTCGCGCGACACGCTGGGCAGCACGTCGCGCCCGGCGGCTCCGAAGATCGCGCGCACCGACTCCGCAGTGCCGCCCTGCGTCCCGACCCCGGGCGCCAGAACGGGCCCGTTGAGGGCGGCGAAATCGAGCGTGCCGGGCTCGATGGTGGCGCCGGCCACGACGCCGAGCGAGCCCAGCGGCGCGGCGCCGGCGTTGCGGTCGGCCAGCTCGTCGACGACGAGCTGCGCGACAGTGCGGCCGTCCGCGGCGGTGAGCGCGTGCTGCACCTGCGGCGCCCTCCGGGTTGGAGGTCGCAGCGAGGACGAACGCCCCGGCGCCGTGCCGGTGCACCAGGTCGAAGGCGGGCTGCAGCGACCCGACGCCGAGGTACGGGCTCAGGGTGATCGGCGTCGGCGGCCAGCGGCGCTGTCGGGTCGAGGTAGGCCTGCGCGTAGGCCGCCATCGTCGAGCCGATGTCGCCGCGTTTGACGTCGAGGACACCAGCGCGCCGCTGTCCCGGCAGCCGGCCACGGTGCGCTCGAGCACCGCGATGCCCGGCGCTGCCGAAGCACCTCGAAGAACGCCGACTGCGGCTTGACGACCGCGGCCGACGTCGGCGAACGCGTCGACGCACAGGTCGGCGAAGCGGGCCAGCCCGGCGGCGTCGTCCGGCAGTCCCCACGCCTGCAGCAGCGCGGCGTGCGGGTCGATGCCGACGCACAGCGAGCCCGCGGGAGTCGACGGCCGCGGTCCAGCCGAGCCCCGAAGGTCACGACGCGCGGCCGCGTGTCCCGACCGGTCGGCCGCGACCGGCGTGCGTGCGCTCGCGGGCGGTCGTGGTGCGCGTACCCGACCGCGTCGGCCAGGGCGGCGAACCCGCGCTCGTCGAGCGCCTGCTCCAGCTCGGCCAGCACCCGCATCGGCGCCGACGGGTCGCCGAACACCGCCGTCCCGACCGACACCGCCGAGGCCCCGGCCAGGATGAACTGCAGCGCGTCCAGCCCGCTGCGGATGCCGCCCATGCCCGAGGATCGGCAGGTGCGGCAGCGCCCGGTGCACCTGCCAGACGCACCGCACCGCGACCGGGCGGATCGCCGGGCCGGACAGCCCGCCGGTGACCCCGCCGAGCGCCGGGCGCCAGCGTGTCGGTGTCGATCGACCATGCCGAGCAGCGTGTTGATCAGCGAGAAGCCCGTCGGCGCCGGCGTCGGCGCAGGCGCGGGCGATGTGCGGTGATGTCGGTGACGTCGGGCGAGAGCTTGGCGAAGATGGGCATGCGCCGGGTCGGCCGCGCGGCGCACCGCGCTGATCACCCGCGAGGACGCGATCGCGTCGCAGGCGAACACCTGGCCGCGCGACTCTCGACGTTCGGGCAGGAGATGTTCACCTCGATCATCGGACACCGCCGGGTGGCCGGCGAGCCGCGCGGGCAGCGCGACGTATTCGTCGGTGTGCCCGCCGGCGATCGAGACGACGGTGCGGGCATTGTGCTCGGCCAGCCAGGCGAGGTCGTGCTCGATGAACGCGTCGATGCCCGGGCCCTGCAGGCCGATCGAGTTCAGCATCCCGCTCGGCGTCTCGGCCATCCGCGGCGTCGGCCGCCCGGACCGCGGCGTCGGCATGATCGACTTGGTGACCACGGCGCCCAGGCGCGGAGACGTCGAAGAACTGGTCCAGCTCCCGCCCGGCGGCCGCGCAGCCGGACGCGGTGAGCACCGGATTCGGCAGCGTGAGCGTCGCCAGCCGGGTCGGTCATGTCGGCCATGTCAGTGCCCTGCTCATCGCGTCGGCGCCGACGAGGTCGGCCGGCAGGTGGCCGACGTCGTCCCAGCGCACGTTCAGCGCGTCGAACACCGGCCCGTCGACGCACGAGCGCACGAACCGGGACCGGCCGTCGGCGCCGCGCACCGGCAGCACGCAGGTCATGCAGACCCCGATGCCGCAGGCCATCGACTCCTCGACCGCGACCTGCGCGCGGATCGCCGTGCTGGCGGCGACCTCGCCGACGGCGTGCAGCATCCCCATCGGTCCGCAGGCGTAGACGACCTCGGCGTTGATCCGCTCGATCGCGTCGGGCAGCACGTCGGTGACCAGGCCGCGCGCGCCGGCCGAACCGTCGTCGGTGGTGACGGTCACCTGGCCGACCAGCCGCTTGGCCGCCAGCTCGCCGAAGAGCCGCGACGCGGTGGCGGCGCCCGAGCACGATCTCCACCGGCGACCGGCGCTCGAGCAGCGCTCGGCGCCAGCGGGATCAGCGGCGCGGTGCCGTAGCCGCCGCCGACCAGGACGGCCGGCGCCGGGCCGGTCGGCAGCGGGAACGGGTTGCCCAGCGGGCCGACGATGTCGAGGCGTCGCCGGCCCGGCGGCCGCACCAGCCAGCGGGTGCCCGGGCCGTGCTCGGCCACGACGAACTGGATGGTGCCGGCGTATGCGCCGGTCGGCGTCGCGCCGTAGAGCGCGAACGAGCGCCGCAGCAGCATCGCGGTGTTCTCGCCGCCGACGGCGACGGCGACGAAGTGGCCGGGCTTGAACCCGGCGGCGATGCCGGGCGCGACGACGGTGAACTGGACGTAGTCGCCCACCTTCTGCACCGAGAAGATCTCGCCGCCTGCTTCCTGGACCGGCTTGGCGCGTCACAGTCCCCGGCCCGCCAGGTCGCGAGGTGAGGCGTGCAGGTCCTGCAGCGAGCGCACGCCGATCTCGCCGCGCACGAGCTCCTCGATGCCCTGCACCGCGGCGCGCGAACGCCTGCACCGTGGTCAGGCACGGGATGCCGCGGCGCTGACCGCCGCGGTGCGGATCTCGTAACCGTCCAGACGGCCCGGAGTTGCCGGCGAGCCCCACGGGGTGTTGAGCACCAGGTCGACGTCGCCCGCCAGGATCTGCTCGACGATGTTGCCCGGGCCCTCGCTGAACTTGCCGACGATCTCGGCCTCGACGCCGTTGCGGCGCAGCACCTGCGCGGTGCCCGCGGTGGCGAGGATCCGGAAGCCCAGGTCGGACAAGCGCTTGACCGGGAAGATGGCCGCCCGCTTGTCGCGGTTGGCGATGCTGACGAACACCGTGCCCTTGACCGGCAGCGAGCCGTAGGCGGCGGCCTGGCGACTTCGCGAACGCGGTGCCGAAGGTCGCGTCGAAGCCCATCACCTCGCCGGTGGACTTCATCTCCGGCCCGAGGATCGAGTCGACCTGGTCGCCGCCCGGGGTGCGGAAGCGGTGGAACGGCAGCACCGCCTCCTTGACCGCGATCGGCGCGTCGGCGGGCAGGTCGCCGCCGTCACCGGCGCGCGGGAGCACGCCCTCGGCGCGCAGCTGCGCGATGCGTCGCCCCGACCGCGATCCGGGCGGCCGCCTTGGCCAGCGGCACCGCCGTCGCCTTGGACACGAACGGCACCGTGCGGCTGGCGCGCGGGTTCGCCTCGAGCACGTACAGGATGTCGCCGGCCAGCGCGTACTGCACGTTGAGCAGCCCGCGCACGCCGACGCCCTGCGCGATCGCGAGGGTGGAGGCCGGCGCACGGCGTCGATGTCGCCGGCGCCGAGCGTGATCGGCGGCAGCGCGCACGCCGAGTCGCCGGAGTGGATGCCGGCCTCCTCGATGTGCTCCATCACGCCGCCGAGGTAGAGCTCGGTGCCGTCGTAGAGCGCGTCGACGTCGATCTCGACCGCGTCGTCGAGGAACCGGTCGACGAGCACCGGATGGTCCGGCGGTGATCTCGGTCGCCCGGGTGATGTAGTCGGCCAGGTGCTGCTCGTCGTAGACGATCTCCATGCCGCGCCCGCCCAGCACGTAGGACGGGCGGACCAGCACCGGGTAGCCGATCGAGTCGGCGACCGCCTTGGCCTCCTCGAACGAGGTGGCGGTGCCGTGCCGCGGCGCCGGCAGGCCGGCCTCGCGCGAGCACCCGGCCGAACGCACCGCGGTGCTCGGCGAGGTCGATCGCCTCGGGCTGGGTGCCGAGCACGGGCACGCCGGCGTCCTTGAGCCGCTGCGCCAGGCCGAGCGGGGTCTGCCCGCCGAGCGTGCAGATCACGCCGGCGACCGCGCCGCTGACCTGCTCGGCGTGCACGACCTCCAGCACGTCCTCGAAGGTGAGCGGCTCGAAGTACAGCCGGTCGGCGGTGTCGTAGTCGGTCGAGACGGTCTCCGGGTTGCAGTTGACCATCACGGTCTCGTAGCCGGCCTCGCGCAGCGCCATCACCGCGTGCACGCACGAGTAGTCGAACTCGATGCCCTGCCCGATGCGGTTCGGCCCGCTGCCGAGGATGATCACCTTCTCCCGCTCGGGCTGCGGCGCGACCTCGGTCTCCTCGTCGTAGGAGGAGTAGTGGTACGGCGTGGCGGCGGCGAACTCGGCCGCGCAGGTGTCGACGGTCTTGTAGACCGGTCGGATCCCGAGCCGATGCCGCAGCGAGCGCACGCCGTCCTCGCCGGCGAGTTCGGGCCGCAGCGCGGCGATCTGCCGGTCGGAGAGCCCGTGCCGCTTCGCCTTGCGCAGCAAGCCTTCGCGACAGCGTCGGGGCCTCGACGCACCTCGTGACCCAGTTCGACGATCTGGGCGATCTGATCGACGAACCACGGGTCGATACCGGTTGCCTCGGCGACCTGGTCGACGCTCGGCACCGGCGCGCAGCGCCTGCTCGACGAAGTAGAGCCGGCCATCCGTCGGTGAAGCGGCGCGCGCCAGCAACTCCTCGACCGGCAGCTCCTCCTCGGGCCGGGTCCAGAAACCGGCGGCCTTCGTCTCCATCGAGCGCAGCGCCTTGCCGAGCGCCTCGGTGAAGTTGCGGCCGATCGCCATCGCCTCGCCGACGCTCTTCATGTGCGTGGTGAGCACCGGGTCGGCGCCCGGGAACTTCTCGAACGCGAAGCGCGGCACCTTGACCACGACGTAGTCGAGCGTGGGCTCGAACGCCGCCGGCGTCTCGAGGGTGATGTCGTTGGGGATCTCGTCGAGCGTGTAGCCGACGGCGAGCTTCGCCGCGATCTTGGCGATCGGGAAGCCGGTCGCCTTGGAGGCGAGCGCGGAGGACCGCGAGACGCGCGGGTTCATCTCGATCACGATCATCTCGCCGTTGGCCGGGTCGATCGCGAACTGGATGTTGCAGCCGCCGGTGTCGACGCCGACCTCGCGCAGCACGGCGATGCCGACGTCGCGCATGTGCTGGTACTCGCGGTCGGTGAGGGTCATCGCCGGCGCGACGGTGATCGAGTCGCCGGTGTGCACGCCCATCGGGTCGAGGTTCTCGATCGAGCAGACGACCACGACGTTGTCGTGCTTGTCGCGCATCAGCTCGAGCTCGAACTCCTTCCAGCCGCGTACCGACTCGCTCGACGAGCACCTCGTGCACCGGGCTCGCGGCCAGGCCGCGGGCGACCATGGTGCGCACCTCGTCGGCGTCGTTGGCCAGGCCGGAGCCGAGGCCGCCCATCGTGAACGACGGCCGGATCACGACGCGGTTGCCGACGGTCGCGGCGAACGCGACCGCGTCGTCGAGCGTGTGGCAGACCAGCGAGGACGGGGTCCGGCCGCCGGCGCGGGCCACGATCTCCTTGAACCGCTGCCGGTCCTCGCCGCGCTGGATGGCCTCGATGTCGGCGCCGATCAGCTCGACGCCGTACTTGTCGAGCACGCCGGTCTCGTGCAGCGCGACGGCGAGGTTCAGCGCGGTCTGGCCACCGAGCGTGGGCAGCAGGGCGTCCGGGCGTTCCTTCGCGATGACTCGCTCGACGAACTCCGGCGTCAGCGGCTCGACGTAGGTGGCGTCGGCGAACTCCGGGTCGGTCATGATCGTGGCCGGGTTCGAGTTGACCAGGCTGACCCGGAAACCCTCGGCGCGCAGCACCCGGCAGGCCTGGGTGCCGGAGTAGTCGAACTCGCAGGCCTGGCCGATGATGATCGGCCCGCTGCCGATCACCAGGATGTGCTGATGTCCGTGCGCTTGGGCACCAGTGCCCCGCGCCAGAGATTGTGCGAATAAGTCCGGCGTTCAGGCGTGGGCTGGTAAGGCGGAGGAGGAGAGCTGTACTTGCCGTCCTGGCGACGACGACAACGCAGCCAGCGCGCGCCTGGGCGTCGGACTTATCGTGCGAATCTCTGGCGCGGGTCACTAGTTCTTCCCTTCCAACAACTCGACGAACCGGTCGAACAGGTAGCCGGCATCGTGCGGCCCGGCCGCCGCCTCCGGGTGGTACTGCACGCTGAACGCCGCCGCATCGCGCGCGCGCAGACCCTCGACGACGTCGTCGTTGAGGCACACGTGGCTGACCTCGACCGCGCCGAACGGCGTGTCGGTGCGGGCGTCGAGCGGCGCATCGACGGCGAAGCCGTGGTTGTGCGCGGTGATCTCGACCTTGCCGGTGGCGCGGTCCTGCACCGGCTGGTTGATGCCGCGGTGGCCGTAGCCGAGCTTGTAGGTGCCGAACCCGAAGGCCCGGCCGAGCACCTGGTTGCCGAAGCAGATTCCGAAGATCGGAATCTGTTGCCGCAGCAGGTGCTGCACGGTGGCGACCGCGGCGTCGGCGGTGGCCGGGTCGCCCGGGCCGTTGGCCAGGAACACCGCGTCGGCGCCGGTGGCGAGCACGTCCTCGGCCGAGGTGGTCGAGGGCAGCACGTGCGTGGTGATGCCGCGCTCGGCCATGCGGTGCGGGGTCATCGCCTTGATGCCGTAGTCGAGCGCGGCGACGGTGAACCGGTGCGCGCCGATCGCGTCGACCTGGTACGGCTGCGGCGTGGTGACCTCGGCGGACAGGTCGGCGCCGGCCATCGGCGGTGAGGCCACCACTTTCGCCAGCATCGAGTCGGGCGAGAGGTCGACGCTGGACACCCCGCAGCGCATCGCGCCGCGCTCGCGCAGGTGCCGGGTGAGCGCGCGGGTGTCGATGCCGCTGATGCCGACGATGCCCTGCGCTTCGAGCTCGTCGTCCAGCGATCGGCGGGCCCGCCAGTTCGATGCCCGGCGGGCCGGGTCGCGGACCACGTAGCCGGCGACCCAGATGCGCCAAGACTCGCGATCCTCGTCGTTGACGCCGGTGTTGCCGATGTGCGGCGCGGTCTGCACCACGACCTGCCGGTGGTAGGACGGGTCGGTGAGCGTCTCCTGGTAGCCGGTCATCCCGGTGTTGAACACCGCCTCGCCGAACGTCTCCCCCACGGCGCCGTAGGCGTCGCCGTCGAACGTGCGGCCGTCCTCGAGCACCAGGATCGGCGTTCATGCGCTCACCGCCGCCAGCAACTCGCCGTCGCGGACGGTGAGGCGCCCGCGCAGCAGCGTCGCCACCACCGATGCGGGCAGCGTGCGTCCGGCGAAGGGGGTGTTGCGCGATTTCGACGCGAGCGCGGCCGGATCGACGGTCCACGCCCCGCCCGGGTCGACGAGCGTGAGGTTGGCCGCGGCGCCGGCCGCGAGCGGGCCGCCGTGTCCCGCGACCCGGCCGATCAGCGCCGGGCGCACCGACATCCGGTCGGCGACGCCGGCCCAGTCGAGCAGTCCGGTGCCGACCATCGTCTGGGCCACGACGCCGAGCGCGGTCTGCAGGCCGAGCATGCCGAACGCGGCGTCGGCGAACGCGTGGTCCTTGTCGTGCGCGGCGTGCGGCGCGTGGTCGGTGGCGACCGCGTCGATGGTGCCGTCGGCGAGCCCGGCCCGCAGCGCCTCGACGTCGGTGGCCGGGCGCAGCGGCGGGTTGACCTTGAAAGCCGGGTCGTAGCCCTCCAGCAGGTCGCAGGTCAGCAGCAGGTGGTGCGGGGTGACCTCGGCGGTGACGGCGATACCCCGGCCCTTCGCCCACCGGATCAGCTCCACCGAGCCGCCGGAGGACACGTGGCACACGTGCAGCCGCGAGCCGGTGTGCTCGGCGAGCATGATGTCGCGCGCCACGATCGACTCCTCGGCGACGGCCGGCCAGCCGGGCAGCCCGAGCCGGCCGGACAGCTCGCCCTCGTGGGCGCAGGCGCCGGCGTCGGCCAGCCGCGGGTCCTGCGCGTGCTGCGCGACCACTGCGTCGAACGGCTTGACGTACTCCAGCGCGCGGCGCATCAGCCGGGCGTCGTGCACGCACCTGCCGTCGTCGCTGAAGACCCGGACACGCGCGTCGGATCGTGCCATGTTGCCGATCTCGGCGAGCGTCTCGCCGGCCAGCCCGTGCGACACCGCGCCGACCGGCCGCACGTCGACCAGCCCGACCCGCTCGCCGCGCTGCGCCACCTGCTCGACCACCTCGGCGGTGTCGGCGACCGGGTCGGTGTTGGCCATCGCGTGCACCGCGGTGAAGCCGCCGAGCGCGGCCGCTGCCGAACCGGTGGCGATCGTCTCGGCGTCCTCGCGGCCCGGCTCGCGCAGGTGGGTATGCAGGTCGACGAGGCCGGGCAGCAGCACCAGCCCGCCGGCGTCGAGCTCGATGTCGCCGGACAGCCGGGCGCCGACCTCGGCGATCACCTCACCGTCGATGAGCACGTTCCGTCGGCTTGCCGCCGAGCGGCGAGACGCCTTTCAGTAGCAGGGTCATACCGCGACGTCCTCCGCTCCGGCGAGCAGCCGGAACAGCACCGCCATCCGCACCGACACCCCGGCCCGCACCTGGTCGAGCACCACCGAGTTGATGCTGTCGGCCGCCGCGGAGGAGATCTCCAGGCCGCGGTTCATCGGGCCGGGATGCAGGATCGGGACGTCGTCGCCGAGCAGGTCGACCCGTTCCGGCGAGAGGCCGTAGCCGATCGCGTACTCCCGCTCGGTCGGGAAGTACCCGCCGCTCATCCGCTCGCGCTGCACCCGCAGCATCATCACCGCGTCGACGTCGCCGTAAGCCTTGCCGGAGAGCACCGCGTCCAGATCCCAGCTCGTCTCGCACGGCCACGACCCGACCCCGGACGGCATCAGGGTGGGCGGTGCGACCATGGTGACCCGCGCGCCGAGCGTGCGCAGCAGCAGCACGTTCGAGCGCGCCACCCGGCTGTGCGTGATGTCGCCGACGATCGCGACGTGCCGGTCGGCGAGCTCGCCGAGCCGCTCGCGCAGGGTGTAGGCGTCGAGCAGCGCCTGGGTGGGGTGCTCGTGGGTGCCGTCGCCGGCGTTGATGACCCGAACGCCGCCCGACTCGACCCAGCCGGCGATGCGGGCCGCGGCTCCGGATGCGCTGTGCCGCACCACGATCGCGTCGACGCCCATCGCCGCGACGGTGAGCGCGGTGTCGCGCAGGCTCTCGCCCTTGCTGACGCTCGACCCCTTGGCGCTGACGTTGATCACGTCGGCGGACAGCCACTTGCCGGCGATCTCGAACGACGAGCGGGTGCGGGTGGAGTCCTCGAAGAACAGGTTCACCACCGTGCGCCCACGCAGCGGCGGCAGCTTCTTCACCTCGCGGGTCTGCACCGCGTGCATGCGCCGGGCGGTGTCCAGGATGGCGAGCGCCTCGTCGCGGTCGAGGTCGGCGGCCGAGAGCAGGTGCTTCATGCGGACTCCTCATCCACGATCACGGCGTCGGCGCCGTCGACCTCGCTCACCCGCACCCGGACGCGCTGTCGCGGCGAGGTGGGCAGGTTCTTGCCGACGTAGTCGGCCCGGATCGGCAGTTGCCGGTGCCCGCGGTCGACGAGCACCGCGAGCTGGACCACGCCGGGGCGGCCGAGCTCGGTCAGCGCGTCGAGCGCGGCGCGTGCCGAGCGGCCGGAGAACAGGACGTCGTCGACGAGGATCACGGTGCGCCCGTCGATGCCGCCGGCGGGCTCGACGGTCGGCGCCGAGCGGGCGTACCCCGCGCATGCGCAGGTCGTCGCGGTAGAGGGTGATGTCGAGCGACCCGACCGGGATCGCCACGCCGGCGAACACCGCGATGCGCTCGGCGAGGCGGTGCGCCAGCGGGACGCCGCGGGTGGGGATGCCGAGCAGCGCGACGTCGAATTCGCTGCGGGCGGTGTGCTCGATGATCTGGTGCGCGATGCGGTCGGTGATCCGACCGACGTCGGCGGCGCTGAGAACGACGGTGCCGGATTCCGACGATCCCACGGCATGGCCAGGCAAACTCGACCTCCTTGTCCGCCTCACGGGACGGGCCTTTAAAGGAGTGAACGCAGCCACCCTATCCCAGCGCCCGGCCGGGACCGGCAAGGACGTTCCGCGTGCCGGATCCAATGTTCTTTGCCACAATGACCAAGGTCGGCCTACCCCGCCCCCGCAAATTCCGCGCCGTCGGGGGGTCGGCACCGAAAGTTGTGACCACAAATGACGCAGTCGAACGGGATTTGGATGAGCGAGACACCGGCACAACAGGACGCCGTCGCGAACGAGGGCTACGCGAAAGCACTCGGCGCCAGGCTGCGCGCCATCCGGATGCAGCAACACCTCTCGCTGCACGGGGTGGAACGCAAGTCGGCCGGGAAATGGAAGGCTGTCGTCGTCGGCTCCTACGAGCGCGGCGACCGGGCCGTCTCGGTCCAGCGACTCGCCGAGCTCGCCGATTTCTACGGGGTTCCGGTCAGCGACCTGCTGCCGCCCGAGGAGAGTGCGTTCTCCGGCGGGAGCGGCGCCACACCGTTGTCGCGCATCGTGTTGAACCTGGAGAAGGTGCAGGACCTCACGGAGGGCAATGCCGACATCCTGCGGCGCTTCGCCACCTCGATCCAGCGCCAGCGCGGCGACGTCGGCGCCCGCACCCTGTCCGTACGCTATGAGGATCTGCGCACCCTGGCGCTGATGTACGACACCTCGATCGAGGCGCTCACCGAGCGACTGGTGCGCTGGCAGGTGCTCGCCCCCGAATCGGTCATCGTCGACGGGGAGCCCTGACCGCGCCGCCTCCCCGCGCTTTAGCGGCTGTCGTCGCGATCGAGCGTCTCCGCCGTTGCGCTGCTGCCTTCGAGTTCCAGCCTGGCGATCCTGGCCAAGATCCCGTTCACGAATCTCGGGGACTCGTCGGTCGAGAGGGTCTTGGCGAGTTCGACGGCCTCGTCGATCGCGACCGCGTGCGGCACCTGCTCGCCCCACAGCAGCTCGTAGACGCCGAGGCGCAGCACCGCGCGGTCGACGTCGGGCATCCGGTCGACCGTCCAGCCCTCGGCGTACTCGGCGAGTAGCGCGTCGATGCGTTCGCGGTTGGCCTGCACGCCCTCGACGAGCTCGACGGTGAAGTCGTTGACCGGCGGCTCGCGCCAGCGCGACCCGTTCGGCGAGTGTGTCCACCGGGTCGGTGCCGCGCAGGTCGGACTCGTAGAGGACGTCGACGGCGCGCTTGCGCGCCTTGCTGCGGGCGGACACCGGAGTGCGGCTGCGCTCAGCCGGTGACGCGGCCGAGGTAGCGGCCGTCGCGGGTGTCGACCTTGACCTTCTCGCCGGTGGAGACGAACAGCGGCACCTGGATCTCGGCGCCGGTCTCGAGCGTGGCGGGCTTGGTGCCGCCGGTGGAGCGGTCGCCCTGCAGGCCCGGGTCGGTGTGGGTGATCACCAGCTCGACGCTGGTCGGCAGCTCGACGTAGAGCGGGGTGCCGTCGTGGACGGCGACGACGGCTTCGGCGTTGTCGAGCAGGTAGTCCGCGTTGCCGCCGACGGTCTCGGCCGGGACCGGCATCTGGTCGTAGGTGTCGGCGTCCATGAAGACGAAGTCGACGCCCTCCTTGTACAGGTAGGTCATCGCGCGCTTGTCGACGTTGGCCGTCTCGACCTTCGTGCCGGCGTTGAAGGTGCGGTCGACGACCTTGCCGGACATGACGTTCTTGAGCGTTGGTGCGCACGAACGCGCCGCCCTTGCCGGGCTTGACGTGCTGGAACTCGACGACGGTCCACAGCTGGCCGTCGATGTTGAGCACCAGGCCGTTCTTGAGGTCGTTCGTGGTTGCCACGACGGGTCAGTCTACGGGGGCACGGTCTAGGCGCGTCGGAGCGGTCCCGCGGCCGGTCGAGGTCGGTCGGGGCTGCGGCCGGGAGGAACGCGCCGGCGACCACGACGACGGCGAGCGCCAACGCACCGATCGACGCGACGTGCTTAACGTGGACGGCCAGCAGCGCGATCACGTAGAGCAAACCGGCGATCGGCACCACCGTCGTGTAGTAGCGGTTGCGCGTCATCGTCTGCCTCCGGTCGTCCACCACCGATGCTTAGTGAGCCTCGGCTGGCATTTCGTCGCGTCGCGGCCAGGCCGGGAAACCGTGCGCTGCGGCGCAGCAGCCATCCAGATCGGCGCCGGCGAGCACCAGCAGCGCGCCGAGCATGATGCCGGTGACCGCGGTGCTGGCGCCGAACAGCTTGAGCGCCGAGGCGAGCAGCACGAAGGCCAGCGCCCGGCGGATCAGCGCGCCGGGCAGCCGCGCGGACAGCTGGGCGCCGACGAACGCGCCCGGGATCGAGCCCGACCAGCAGCGCCGCGGTCACCGACATCTGGAAGTCGCCGAACAGGATGTGCCCGAGCGCCGCCGAGGCGACCAGCGGCACGGCCTGCACCAGGTCGGTGCCGACGAGCTCGCTGGCGCGCAGCGTCGGGTACAGCGACATCAGCGCGATGATGATCAGCGAGCCGCGACCGACCGAGGTCATGCCGACGACGACGCCGCCGACGACGCCGATGAGCACGTCGGCAGCGGACGGGCCACGATGATCTCGGGCGGACCCTGCGGGTCGGCGTCGCGATGCCCGTCGCGGTGCGCGGGCCCGCTCGGCCAGCCGCAGGTAGGCGCGGGCGAACAGCCCGGCGGCGGCGATCAGCAGCGCCACGCCGAGCGCCTTCTGGATGAGGTCCTGCACGTCCGCGCCCTTGCCGAGCGCGCGGGCGATCAGCACGCCGCAGAACGCCGCCGGCACCGACCCGATGCAGAGCCAGCTTGACCAGGTCCAGCCGGACCGTGCCGCGGCGCAGGTGCACGCACGGAGCCGACCGGCTTCATGACCGCGCTCGCGACCAGGTCGCTGGACACCGCGGTCAGCGGCGGCACGTTGAAGAACAGCACCAGCACCGGCGTCATCAGCGCGCCGCCGCCCATGCCGGTGAGCCCGACGACGATGCCGATGCCGAACGCGGCGGCGGCGAGTGTCCAGTCCACTGCAGTGTCTCGCGCCAGAGATTGTGCGAATAAGTCCGGCGTTCAGGCGTGGGCTGGTAAGGCGGAGGAGGAGAGCTGTACTTGGCGTCCTGGCGACGACGACAACGCAGCCAGCGCGCGCCTGGGCGTCGGAATCATCGTGCGAATCTCCGGCGCGGGCATTAGCCGGGCGCGAGGCTCGAGGACAGCCAGGACAGCGCGAGCACGTAGCCCTCGACGCCCAGGCCGGCGATCACGCCGGCCGCGTGCGCGGACACGTAGCTGGTGTGCCGGAACGCCTCGCGGCGAAAGACGTTGCTGATGTGCACCTCGACCAGCGGCGCGGTGAGCATCGCGCAGGCGTCGCCGAGCGCCACCGACGTGTGCGTGAAGGCGGCCGCGTTGAGCACGACCGGGGTCCCGGCGTCGGCGGCCTCGTGCAGCCAGCCGAGCAACTCGGCCTCGCTGTCGCTCTGGCGCACCTCGACGTCGAGCCCGAGCTCGACGCCGCCGCGCACGCACAGCGCAGCGAGCTCCGCGTGGGTGGTCGAGCCGTAGACCTGCGGCTCGCGGGTGCCCAGCCGGCCCAGGTTCGGGCCGTTGAGCACCAGTACCCGCGGTGCACTCATGACGCGGCGACCTCCGAGTACGCGGCGACCAGGACGGCCGGGTCCGGGTCGTCGATCGCGACCGGGCGGGCGAGACCGTCCAGGACGACGAAGCGTAGCCGGTTGCCGCGCGCCTTCTTGTCCACCCGCATCGACTCCAGCAGCTGCGGCGAAGGCGTCGGCGCGGTAGGTGGTGGGCAGCCCGAGCGCGGTCGAGCACCGCGCGGTGCCGGTCGGCGGTGGCGTCGTCGAGGCGCCCGAGCAGGCGTCCGAGCGCGGCTGCGTAGACCAGCCCGACCGACACCGCGGCGCCGTGCCGCCACCGGTAGTGCTCGGCGCGCTCGATCGCGTGGCCCAGGGTGTGGCCGTAGTTGAGGATCTCGCGCAGGCCCTGCTCGGTGAGGTCGGCCGACACCACGTGCGGCCTTGACCCGCACCGAGCGCTCGACCAGCTCGCGCTCGGCCGGGTTGCCGGGGGCGCTCGCCGCGGCCGGGTCGCGCTCGATGAGGTCCAGGATGGCCGGGTCGGCGATGAACCCACACTTCACCACCTCGGCGAGCCCGGCGACGTAGTCGTGGGCCGGCAGGGTCCGCAGGGTGGCCAGATCGCACAGCACGCCGGCCGGCGGGTGGAAGGCGCCGACCAGGTTCTTGCCGCGCGCGGTGTTGACGGCGGTCTTGCCGCCGACCGCGGCGTCGACCATGCCGGCGAGGGTGGTGGCGACCTGCACGACCCGCACGCCGCGCAGCCAGGCCGCCGCGACCCAGCCGGCGAGGTCGGTGGTCGCTCCCCCGCCGAGCCCGACGACGGCGTCGGAGCGGGTGAAGCCGAGCTGGCCGAGGACGTCCCAGCAGAAGCCGGCGACCTCGAGCTTCTTGGCGTCCTCGCCGTCGGGCACCTCGAGCAGGTGCGCCTCGAAGCCCTGCTCGCGCAGGTCCTGCTGCACCGCCGCGGCGGTGAGCGCGCAGGGTCGGCGGATGGACGACCGCCACCCGGACGGCGCCGGCCAGCAGCGGCGCCAGCTCGCCGAGCAGGCCGTGGCCGACGAGCACCGGGTAGGGCGCCGGCCCGCCGACGTCGATGCGGGTGGTCTCGCTCATCGCGTGCGCCCGGACCTCGCGCTCGTGCAGCCGGGCGGCGATCGTGGCCGCGACCTGGCCCGGGGACTTGCCGTCGGTGTCGACGCCGAACGCGGCGGCCTGCTCGTAGCGGGCGCTGCGCTCGCGCGCGAGCTCGGCCAGGCGGGCCGACGGGTCGCCGGCGAGCAGCGGGCCGGGTGGCGCCGTCGCCGACCCGGGCGAGCAGGGTCTCGTGCCGGGCCCGCAGCACCACCACCGGCACGCCGGAGCCGGCGAGCGCCGCCCGGGTGTCGGCGTGGTTGAGCGCGCCGCCGCCGAGGGCCAGGACGCCGTCGAAGTCGCGCAGCGCGCCGCACACCGCGGCGCACTCCGCGGCCCGGAAGCACGGCCTCGCCCGACTCGGCGAAGATCGTCCGGACGGTGCGCCCGTCGGCGGCCTCGACGAGGTCGTCGGAGTCGGCGAACGCCACCACGAGGATCTTCGCGAGGCGGCGCCCGGTGGAGCTCTTGCCCGCGCCGGGCAGCCCGACCAGCACGGCCCGCGGGGTCATCGGAGCGGTGTCGAGCCGCGGCGCGGTGAGGCCGCGGTCGGTGAGCCGCTGCAGGTAGGCGTCGAGGTTGCGGCGGGTCTCGGTGAGCGAGTCGCCGCCGAACTTCTCCAGCACCGCCTCGGCGAGCACCAGCGCGACCATCGCCTCGGCGACCACCCCGGCGGCCGGCACCGCACACACGTCCGAGCGCTGGTTGATCGCGACGGCGGCCTCGCCGGTCGCGACGTCGACGGTCCGCAGCGCGCGCGGAATCGTCGAGATCGGCTTCATCGCGGCCCGCACCCGCAGCACCTCGCCGGTGGTCATGCCGCCCTCGGTGCCGCCGGAGCGGCCGGACACCCGCCGGATCCGCGCCGTCGTGCGTTGACGATCTCGTCCTGCGCCTGCGAGCCGCGGATGCGGGCGAGCTCGAAGCCGTCGCCGAGCTCGACGCCCTTGATCGCCTGGATGCCCATCAGCGCCGCGGCGAGCCGGGCGTCCAGCCGCCGGTCGCCGTGGGTGTGGCTGCCCAGGCCGGGCGGCAGCCCGTAGGCGAGCACCTCGACCACGCCGCCGAGGGTGTCGCCGGCGCGCTTGGTCTCGTCGATCTCGGCGATCATCGCCGCGCTCGTAGCCGGGGTCGAAGCAGCGGACCTCGGACGCGTCGACGCGGTGCGGCGTCCTGCGGGCCGCGGGATCGCGCCGGGCGGGGCCTGCACGCTGCCGATGGACACGACGTGGCTGGCGACCTCGACCCCGGCCACCTGCTGCAGGAACGCCTTGGCGACGGTGCCGAGCGCGACCCGGGCCGCGGTCTCGCGGGCGCTGGCCCGCTCCAGGACGGGCCGGGCGTCGTCGAGGTCGTACTTCTGCATGCCGGCGAGGTCGGCGTGCCCGGGCCGCGGGCGGGTCAGCGGAGCGTTGCGGGCCTGCTCGGCGAGGACGTCGGCGCGGCACCGGGTCGGCGGCCATCACCGTCTCCCACTTGGGCCACTCGGTGTTGCCGACCCGCACCGCGACCGGGCCGCCCATCGTGACGCCGTGCCGTACGCCGCCGGTGAGCTCGACCTCGTCCTGCTCGAACTTCATCCGCGCGCCGCGGCCGTAGCCGAGGCGGCGCCGGGCGAGCTCGGCGGCGATGTCGCCGGTGGTCACCTGCGACGCCGGCGGGCAGCCCGTCGAGCACGGCGACCAGGGCGGGGCCGTGCGACTCGCCGGCAGTGATCCAACGCAGCACGGCCTGAAGTCTTTCAGAACGCTACTGGCCAAGCAGCCAACCGTCCGGCGCGGCGAGTTCGCGCGCCGCCTCGGGCCCCCAGGAACCCGGTGCGTAGCGGATCGGCTTCGGCGGCCGGGCGAGCATTGGCCGGCGGTGTCCCAGACGGCGGCCAGCCCGTCCGGGCGGGTGAACAGCGACCGGTCGCCGATGAGCACGTCGTGCAGCAGCCGGACGTAGGGCGGCAGCGGGTCGGTGGCCGTGGGCAGGGCGTCGAGCGAGAGCCGGGCGCTGGCCTGCTCCAGGTTCAGCTGCGGGCCGGGCTGCTTGGCCACCAGGGTGAGGTCGATGGCGCCGCTGCCGCTGCAGGTCGAAGCCGAGCACGTTGCCGCCGCGTCGGGCGTATCGGGGATGGTGCCGTCCGGCTCCCGGAAGATCAGGCTGACCCGCTGCTCGGTGAACGCCAGTCGCTTGCCGGTGCGCAGCAGGAACGGCACGTCGCGCCACCGGTCGTTGTCGATCCACATCCGGGCCGCCACGTAGGTGTCGGTGCGCGAGTGCTTCCGGACGCCGGCGACGTCGGTGAAGCCGTCGAACTGGCCGAGCACCACCTCGGCCGGGTCGATGGGCCGAAAGCAGCCGATGACCTCCTCGCGCGCCGACTGCAGGTCGTCGGCGGCGAGGCTGGCCGGCGGTTCCATCGCGATCTCGGCGGCCACCTGGAACAGGTGGGTGACCAGCATGTCGAGCACCGCGCCGGTGGCGTCGTAGAAGCTGGCCCGGTCGGTGATGCCGATCTTCTCGGGCACGTCGATCTGCACCGCACGGATGTGCTCGGCGCGACCACGCGGCGTCGAACAGGCCGTTGGCGAAGCGCAGCACGTGCAGGTTCTGGGTCGCCTCCTTGCCGAGGAAATGGTCGATCCGAAAGATCTGGTGCTCGTCGAGCACCTCGTGGACGACCGTGTCGAGATCGCGGAAACCCTCGGCGGACGTGCCGAACGGCTTCTCGTAGACCACCCGGGCGCCCTCGGCCAGCCCGTGTTCGCCCAGGCCCTCGGTGATCGGGCCGAAGCCGACCGGCGGCACCGCGAGGTAGTGGACGAGTTGCGCGTCGCCGCCCACGTGCTCGCGGGCCTCGGCGAGCACGTCGAGCAGGCTGCCCGGGTCGGACCGCTCGAAGCCGCCACCGGCGAAGCGCAGCCGGTCGCTGAACTCCTGCCACGGCCCGTCGGCCGGCCTCGGCCCGAACTCGGTCAGCACGTCGTGCACGTGCGTGCGGAAGTCGAGGTGCGAGACGTCGCCGCGGCCGTTGCCGACCAGCAACCAGTCGACGGGCAGGAGTCCGTCGATCGCCAGGCGGTAGAACGCCGGTAGCACCATCCGCTTCGCGAGGTCGCCGGTGGCGCCGAACAGCACGAAGACGGTGGGCCCGGGACGTTCGTGAGCTGCCATGGCCTCGACGGTACGGACGGCCGGCTTACGCCTGGCCGAGGAGCACGGTCAGCAGCGCACCGAGCACGAGCGCGGGACCGAACGCGACCGCGGTGCGCAGCGTGGCCCGGCGGGCCAGCACCAGACCCACCGCCGCCAGCGCGCCCAGCAGGAACCCGAGAAACACGCCCCACAGCGCGAACGCCCACCCGAACCAGCCGAGGTAGGCGCCCAGGACGCCGCCGAGCTTGACGTCGCCCATGCCGAACGAGCGCGGCGAGGCGAGGTTGAGCGCGAACAGCGCCCCGAACACCGCGACCGCCGCTGCGCCGGCCCGGCCGAGCGTCGTCCAGGCGCCGTCGGACAAGGCCGCGAGCGTCAGCAACACGGCAGCCGCGCCGGCCAGCGGCACCAGCAGCCGGTCCGGCAGCCGGTGGTGCTCGACGTCGATCACCACGAGTGGGGTGCACACCAGCCCGAGTGCGGCGAACGCGGGCAGCAGCGCGGTCCAGCCCGCGCCCGCGCCGGCGAGCGCACCGAGCACCGCCCCAACCGTGGCGACCGTGAGTCGGCGGGCGCGGGTGGCCAGCGACGGGCGCCACCAGCGCCGCGCGGCCCGGTCCGCGACCGTGATGGTGAGACCGGCGAGATACCCCGCACCCAGCACGCACGCGCCGGCGCTCACGGCGGCGGCCGGCACCGCGGCCGGCCCGAGCGACATAGCGGGCAAGCGTAGCCGTTTCCGGCCCGGCTACCGTCGCGGTTGTGTACGACGCGATCGTGCTCGCCGGCGGCGCGGCCCGGCGCCTCGGCGGTGCGGACAAACCGGCCCTCGAGGTCGGCGGCCGCACCCTGCTCGACCGGGTGGTCACGGCGGTGTCCGACGCGCGGCGGGTGGTGGTCGTCGGGCCGGCCCGCCCGGTGTCGGTCGCGGTCGGGTGGTGCCGCGAGCACCCGCCCGGCGGCGGCCCGGTGGCGGCGCTGGCGGCTGGGCTGGCGACCGGGCTGGGCGAGACCGCGGCGGCCGTCGTGGTGACACTCGCGGCGGACCTGCCGTTCGTGGGCCCCGGGGTGCCGACGCTGCTGTCGGCGCTGTCGGGGTCCCCCGCCGCCGGAGCCGCGTTCCTCGTCGACGCGGGCGAGCGGGTGAACTACCTGGCCGGCGCGTGGCGCCGCGACGCGCTGCGCGCCGCGCTCGACGCCGTCGGGAGCGTCGACAACGCCGCGATGCGGACGCTGGTGGCGCAGACCGCGTGGCTGACGGTGCCGGACACCGGCGGCTGGACGCGCGGCTGCGACACCTGGCCCGACGTCGAGGCGGCGCGGGCGACGGCGCGGGAGCCGTCATGATCATGGATGCACCGTCGCCCTGGCGCGGGTGGGTGCATGATCATCGCGGTGGGTTCAGGTGAGCAGGTCGGCACCGGCGTAGACGTTGAGGTCGCCGCGGCGGACCATGCCGGCCAGCAGCAACCCGTACTCGCGCGCGAGGTCGACCGCGAGGCTGGTCGGTGCCGACACCGCCACGATCCCGGCCGCGCCCGCGGCCACCGCCTTCTGCACGATCTCGAACGAAACCCGCCCGCTGACCACCAGCAGCCGGTCCTGCGCCGGCAGGGTGCCGGCGAACAGTGCCGCACCGACCGCCTTGTCCACGGCGTTGTGCCGCCCGACGTCCTCGAACACGGCCCCGATCCCGGCACCGGCCGCGGTGAGCGCGGCCGCGTGCACCGCGCCGGTGCGGGCGAAGGTGCGCTGCCCCTTGCGCATGGTCTCCGGCAGCCCGGCAAGCGCCTGCCGGCTGACCGCGAACCCGGGTCCGTGCGGTGCAGAGGTGGCCAGTGGCGCGAGGTCGAGCACGTCGGCGCTGCACACACCGCACGCCGCCGAGGTGACGAACGCGCGCGGGCGCGGCGGGCGCACCCCCGCCCGCAGGGTCAAGTGCACCCGGTCGGTGTCGTCCTCACGGCAGGCCCGCAGTGTCACGATGTCCTCGGGGCAGCGCACCCCGGACTCGACCACCAGCCACCCCGCGGCCAGCTCCAGGTCGTGCCCCGGGGTGCGCATCAAGGTCGCGATCGCCGCGCCGTCCAGACCGAGCACCAGCGGCGACTCGACGGCCAGGTCGTCGGGGCCCGGCGCGGGCGACCCGCCGTGCGGCGCGCGCACGATCGCGCGCCGGGTGGAGGTGAGCGCCATACCGCGAGCGTAGGTCAGCGGCCACCGCCGCGGAGCGGCCCAGCGGCCACCGCCGCGGAGCGGCCCAGCGGCCACCGCCGCGGAGCGGCCCAGCGGCCACCGCCGCGGAGCGGCCCAGCGGCCACCGCCGCGGAGCGGCCCAGCGGCCACCGCCGCGGAGCGGCCCAGCGGCCACCGCCGCGGAGCGGCCCAGCGGCCACCGCCGCGGAGCGGCCCAGCGGCCACCGCCGCGGAGCGGCTCAGAGGCCACACCCCGGCGCCGCGGCCAGCAGCGCGGCCCGCATCCGCGGCACCGGGGCCGCGCGGCCGGTCATCAGCCGCACCTGCGCCGCGGCCTGGTGCAGCAGCATCGCGGCGCCGCTGAGCACCGTGGCACCGGCGTCGGCGGCCGCAGCGGCGAGCGGGGTGGGCCAGTCGGCGTAGACGACGTCGATGACGACCTGCCCGCCAACCCAGGGGTGGGCGGCGAGCGGGTCGGCAGCGCCGGGCGGCAGGGTGCAGACGACGGCCGGGGCGCGCAACGGACCGGCAGCCGAGCCGAGGCGCTCGACCTGGATCTCGATCCCCAGCCGGGCGCCGGTGGCCACCACCGGCGCGGCGCGGGCCGGTTCGCGGACCAGCACGATGCAGGTCGAGAGCCCGAGTTCTGCCAACGCGGCCACTGCGGCCTGCCCGGTGCCGCCGGCGCCGATCACGGTGGCTGCTGACGGACCCGGATCGAGGTGCGGGCGCAGCGTCTCGACCAGGCCGGCGACGTCGGTGTTGTCCGCGTTCCACCCGTCGCCGGCCGCGAGCAGCGTGTTGGCGGCGCCGACCGCCGCGGCGAGCGGACTGACCGACGCGGCGACCTCGAGCGCCGCGTGCTTGAGCGGCATCGTGCAGGAGAACCCGGCCCAGTCGCGACGCGCGGCCAGGGTCGCCGCGAGCTCGTCGACCCCGCAGTCGATGGCCGTGTAGGTCCAGTCGAGCCCGAGCGCCTCGTACGCCGCCCGGTGCAACACCGGGGACAGGGAATGCCCAACGGGGCGGCCCAGGACACCGGCGTTGCAGCGGGTCACGGCCCGGCGCAGCCCCAGCCCTCGACGTGGCACTTGTGCCGCGCCTTGTCGAACTCGCTCGCCGAGGCGAAGAACGCTAGGTTCCCGTCCTTGTCGCCGTTGACGTAATAGATCCACTTCGCCCCGGCGGTGGGATGCGCGGCGCCGTTCATGGCTTCGATGCCGGGGTTGCCGATCGGCGTCGGGGGCAGGCCCGCGTGGGTGTAGGTGTTGTACGGGGAGTCCAGCTTCGAGTAGATGACCTTGGTCGGGTCCAGGCCCTGCAGCTTCGCACCGTAGGCGCTGGTGGCGTCCACCTGCAGCGGCTTGTGCGCGGCCAACCGGTTCAGGATGACCCGGGCCACGCGCGGGTAGTCCGCGGCGTTCTTCGCCTCCGCCTGCGCGATCGAGGCGATGATCAGCTGCTGGTACGGCGTGATGTGCAGCGCCTTGGCCGAGGCCGTGAAGTCGGTCTGGCGGGCGTGCTCGGCGAAGTTGTTCACCATCTGCTGCAACACGTCCGATGCGGTGGACTTGTCGGGCACCAGATACGTGGCCGGGAACAGGAAGCCCTCGGCCGAGGCCGGGGTGCGGCCGTTGACGGTGTACTCGGTGGGCACGCCCAGCGCCTTGACGTTCGTCAGCGCGCTGTGCACCGCGGCCGCGGACAGGCCCGGGCCGCACTTTGCCGAGGCGTCGGCGCTGCCGGTGCACGGAGCGGCCGTGAGGGTCCGAGTGATGTCGATCGACGTGACCCCTTCGGGCACGAGCACGTCGTTGTTCACCCGCGCGGCGGGGTCGAGCAGCAGGCTCACCGCGGACGCCGCCGACATGTGCCGGTGCATCCGGTAGGTGCCGGGCTGGATGTTCTTCGACCTGTCGTTGTCGTTCGCGGCGTTGGTGAAGGCCCGCACGCTGGCCACGACGGCGTGATGGTGCAGCTCGCTGCCGATCTGGGTGGCGCCGTCGTCGGCGTGGACGGTGATCATCGCGACGCCGGTGCCCGAACCGGCGTAGTCGGCGGGGTGCAGGTAGTTGTAGATCGGCTTGCCGATCAGGTAGGCGCCCAGCGCGGCGACCATCAGGAACAGCGCCACGATCAGTGCGACGAAGCGCCGGTTGCGGCGGCGGCGGCGGTGCGAGTGGCGGCCGCTGCGCGAGTTCGGGTCGTCGTTGCGGCGGCCCGTGCGCCGGCCCCGGCCCCCGCCGTCGTCGGCCTCCGTGGTGTCGTAGCCGTCGAGCAGGGAGTAGTCGTCGGGGTGCTGCTCGAACTCGACGGAGCCGAACATGGAGCCGCTCAGCTGGGCTTCGCGCAGGTCGGTCGCAGCGGCCGACCCTACGTGGCCTTGTCTCACGCTCCGCCCTCTCGCTCGTTGTGCCCTCGCGCGTACGCAGGGTTCATGCCCGCCCGCGGCCGGCCCGGATGTCCAACCAGTGCTGCAGCAGCTCCACGGCAGCCATCTGGTCGATGACCGCGCGTCCGGCCCGCTCCCGGACGCCGCTCTGCCGCAGCTTACGCGCCGCTGTTATAGAAGTGTTACGTTCGTCAACATAGTGCACCGTTCGCGGCGCAACTATCTGTGCGAGCTTTTCTCCGTATTCGCGGGCCAGCTGCGCGGCCCGCCCCTCTTGCCCAGCGAGGGTACGAGGCAGCCCGACCACGACGCCAACCGCCTCATACTCGGCAATCAGGTTGGCCAGCTCGGCGATGTCGGTGTCGTTGTCGGTGTCGCGGCGCGGGTCGCGGCGCAGCGTGGCCACCGGGACCGCGAGCACACCGCGCGGGTCGCTGCGCGCCACGCCGACCCGCACCGTGCCCACATCGACACCGAACCAGATGCCGGACCGATCGCCGGCAGACTCGCCGGACGCGCCGGACGCGCCGGACGCGCCGGACGCGCCGGACGGCCTCGCTCATCCCCCGGATCGGCCAAGCTCGGAGCGGCCGAGCTCGGTGCGGACCGCGGCGAACGCGTCGTCGAGGCGCGCGGCGTCGCCGCCGGCGCCCTGGGCGAGGTCGGCCTTGCCGCCGCCGCGCGCGCCGAGCACCGGCGCGAAGGTACTGCACCAGGTCGCCGGCCGCGAGTCCCGCGCGCCTGCGCCGGCCTCGTTGACCGCGGCCACGAAGCCGCCCCGCCGCCCTCGGCCGGCGAGGCCAGCACCACGACGCCGGGCGCTCCGACGCGCAGCCGGCCGCGGACGTCGAGGGCGAGCGCGCGCAGGTCGTTGCCGCCGACGCCGGCCGGCGCCTGGGCCAGCGCGGCCCGCACGGCGCCGATCTCCTCGGCGGCGGCCGCGAGCGAGCCGGCGCTCGGCCAGCACCTGCGCCGCGCGCAGCTGCTCGAGCTCGCGCTCGGCGCCGCGCAGCCGCTCCAGGACGCCGTCGATGCGCTCGGGCAGCTCCTCCGGCTGCGCCTTGAGCTCGCCGGCCAGCTGGTGCGACCAGCACGTGCTCGCGGGCCAGGTAGCGAGAACGCGTCGAGCCCGACCAGCGCCTCGACGCGGCGCACGCCGGCGCCGATCGACGACTCGCCGAGCAGCTTGACCATGCCGATCACCGAGCTGCGCGGCACGTGCGTGCCGCCGCACAGCTCGCGCGAGTAGTCGCCGATCTCGACGACGCGCACCTGGTCGCCGTACTTCTCGCCGAACATCGCGATGGCGCCGATGCGGCGCGGCCTCCTCCTGGTCGGTGACGAACCACCGCACCTCGAGGTCGCGCAGCAGCACCTCGTTGATCTCGTCCTCGATGTCGGTCAGCACGCTCGCCGGCACCGCGCCCGGCGTCTGGAAGTCGAAGCGCAGCCGGCCGGGCGCGTTGAGCGAACCGGCCTGCGCGGCGCTGTCGCCGAGCGAGCGCTCGAGCGCGGTGTGCAGCAGGTGGGTGGCCGAGTGGCTGCGCGAGACCGACGCGCGGCGCCCGGCGTCGACCTCGGCGAACACCGGGTCGCCCGGGCGGACCTCGCCGGACAGCACCGGTCACGCGGTGCGCGATCAGGCCCGGGACGGCTGCTGCACGTCGACGACCGCGATCTCGGCGTCGCGGCCGTGCCCGTTGACCCGCAGCCGGCCCCAGTCGGGCTGCTGGCCGCCGCCCTCGGCGTAGAACGGGCGTCACGTCGAGCACGATCTCGACGTCGTCGCCCTCGACCGCGGCCGGCAGCAGCCCGTCCGGCCCGATGATCGAGGTCACCACCGCCTCGCGGGCGATCTCGACGTAGCCGGTGAACGTCGTCGGCTCGGCCGCGTCGCGAGCCGCGCGGTACAGCGACAGGTCGGCGTGCGCGGTCTTCTTCGCCTGCGCGTCGGCCTTGGCCCGGGCGCGCTGCTCGGCCATCAGCCGGCGGAAGCCCGCCTCGTCGACCGCAGATGCCCTGCTCGGCGGCCATCTCCAGGGTGAGGTCGATCGGGAAGCCGTAGGTGTCGTGCAGCGCGAACGCGCTGCGCGCCGGACAGCTGCCGCTCCGCCGGTCCTCGGGCAGCGCCCTGACGGCGTTGTCGAAGATCGTCGTGCCGGCCCGCAGCGTCTGCCGGAACGCCTCCTCCTCGGCGTAGGCGTAGGTCGCGATGCGCTCGAAGTCGGTGGCCAGCTCCGGGTAGGACGGCGCCATGCAGTCGCGCGACACCGGCAGCAGCTCCGGCAGCGACCGGGTCGTCGATAGCCGAGCAGCCGCATCGAGCGCACCGCGCGGCGCAGGATGCGGCGCAGCACGTAGCCGCGGCCCTCGTTGCGACGGCGTGACGCCGTCGCCGATGAGCATCAGCGCGGTGCGGACGTGGTCGGCGACCACCCGCAGCCGCACGTCGTCGGGGTGCGACTCGGCGGCCGCGTGGCCCGAGTGCGCGCCGTAGGTCTTGCCGGCCAGCTCGGCCGCGCGGGCGAGCACCGGGCGGGTCTCGTCGATCTCGTAGAGGTTGTCGACGCCCTGCAGCAGCGTCGGCCATGCGCTCCATGCCCATGCCGGTGTCGATGTTCTTGCGCCGGCAGCTCGCCGAGGATGTCGAAGTCGGACTTGCCCGGGCCGGTCGACGGCCCGCGCTCGTTCTGCATGAAGACGAGGTTCCAGAACTCCATGTAGCGGTCCTCGTCGACCTCCGGGCCGCCCTCGACGCCGTAGTCGGGGCCGCGGTCGTAGTAGAGCTCGCTGCACGGCCCGCACGGGCCGGGGATGCCCATCGACCAGAAGTTGTCGTCCATGCCCTGCCGCACGATGCGCTCCAGCGGCAGGCCGATCGACCCGGTGCCAGATGTCGATGGCCTCGTCGTCGTCGAGGTAGACGGTGGCCCAGATGCGGTCGCCGTCGAGGCCGAACCCGCCGTCGGCGACCGAGTTCGATCGACAGCTCCCAGGCCAGCTCGATGGCGCCCTGCTTGAAGTAGTCGCCGAAGCTGAAGTTGCCGTTCATCTGGAAGAACGTGCCGTGCCGGGTGGTCTTGCCGACCTCGTCGATGTCCTGCGTGCGCACGCACTTCTGGATGCTGGTCGCCCGCGGCCACGGCGGCGTCTGCTGGCCGATGAAGTACGGCACGAACTGCACCATGCCGGCGTTGACGAACAGCAGGTTCGGGTCGTCGAACGGCAGCGGCGCGCTCGGGCACGACGTGGTGCCCGTTGCGCTCGAAGTGGCTCAGGAAGCGCGCGCCGGATCTCGGCGGATCTCACGTCGTCAACTCTGCCAGAGCGGCGCAGGCCGGTTAGCCGGCCGCTTGCTCCGTGCTGGCCGCCGTCCGTCGGCATCGCGCCGAGCTGCCGTCCAGCCCGGTGTCCTCGCGCAGCTCGGCCTCGCGCTCGCTCATCGCGCCGCCGCACGTCGGCGGCGAAGTCGCTGATCGACTCGGCGAGGTCGGACAGCGCCGCCGCGATGCCCTCGGCGACGCCGCCGCGGGGTCAGCTTCTCGACCGCCCGCGAGACCTTGCGCATGATCAGCACGCCGATGCGTGACGCCGAGCGCGAGCCAGAACAGTCGCCTCACGAGCGTCCTCGCACGGCCCGCCGGTCCGAGCGGTGCTTGCGGCGTGCGGACCGCACCGCCTCCGAGTCACGCCGGTCGGACACGGTCTTGCGCACCCCGTAGGTGAACGCCGCGGCCTTGATCATCGGGCTGCCGAGCGTGCTGGACACCACCGAGGTGAGCGCGGCGACGTTCGTGGTCGTCGAGTTGACGTTCGTGGCGATGCCCTCCACCTGCACCAGCTGGGCGTTGACGACCTTGAGGGTGTCGTCGGCGTCGGACAACAGCGGACCCACGCCCTCGTGCGTCTTGCGCAGCGCGAGCGTCGCCTCGTCGAGCGTGCGGCCCAACTTGATCAGGGGGATCGCCAGCAACAGGACGAGCAGGACGAACGCGCCGCCGCGATCAGTGCCGCGATCTTCGCCTCCGGACATCGGGCCTCCAAAACGATTCAGTCCACCGGCGTTTCGGTGTCCGTCGACCCTATCGGGGCTGCCGAGTCGGTCGGGCGGCGCCCCCGGATCAGCGCGCGCAGCCGGGCCAGCCGCTCGGTCAGAACGCCGCTCCGCGCCGCGGCCGGACGGCTGGTAGTAGTCGCGGCCGACCAGCTCGTCCGGCGGGTACTGCTGGGCCACCACCCCGTCGGGCGTGTCCGGCGGGTAGACGTAGCGCTGGCCGGCGCCGAGCTTGCGCCGCGCCCGGGTAGTGCGCAGTCGCGCAGCGGCGGCGGCACCGCGCCGGCGAGCCCGGCCCGCACGTCGGCCTGCGCGGCGTCGATCGCCCGCACCACCGCGTTCGACTTCGGCGCGAGCGCGAGGTGGATGGTGGCCTGCGCGAGGTTGATCCGCGCCTCGGGCAGCCCGATCAGCTGCACCGCCTGCGCGGCGGCGGTGGCGGCGAGCAGCGCGGTCGGGTCGGCCAGCCCGACGTCCTCGCAGGCGTGCACGACCAGGCGGCGGGCGATGAAGCGCGGGTCCTCCCCGGCCTCGAGCATCCGGGCGAGGTAGTGCAGCGCGGCGTCGGCGTCCGAGCCGCGGATCGATTTGATGAACGCGCTGATCACGTCGTAGTGCTGGTCGCCGTCGCGGTCGTAGCGCACTGCCGCGGTGTCGACGGCCTGTTCCAGCGTGGCCAGGTCGATGACTCTGCTTGCCGAAGCCCCTGCGGCCTGCCGCGGCAAGTGTGGCTCCGGCAGCCGCCTCCAACGCGGTGAGCGCGCGCCGGGCGTCGCCGCTCGGCCAGGCGCAGCAGGTGGGCGCGCGCGTCGTCGGCGAGCTCGACCGCACCCGCCAGCCCGCGCTCGTCGCGCAGCGCCCGGTCGACCAGTTCGCCGACGGTCGCCTCGTCGAGCGGCTGCAGGGTGAGCAGCAGGCTGCGCGAGAGCAGCGGGGACACGATCGAGAAGAACGGGTTCTCCGTGGTGGCCGCGACCAGGGTGACGTGCCGCGCCTCGACGGCGTTGAGCAGCGAGTCCTGCTGGGTCTTGGAGAAGCGGTGGATCTCGTCGATGAACAGCACCGTCTGCCGGCCGTGGTGGCTGAGCTCGGCCTTGGCCCGGGCGATCACCTCGCGCACGTCCTTCACCCCGGCGTTGAGCGCGGACAGCTGTTCGAAACGGCGGTTCGTGGCGCTGCTCACGATCAGGGCCAGCGTGGTCTTGCCGGTGCCGGGCGGGCCGAACAGGATCAGCGACATCGGGGCGTCGCCCTCGACCAGGCGCCGCAGCGGCGAGCCCGGAGCCAGCAGGTGATCCTGCCCGACGACCTCGTCCAGGGTGCGCGGCCGCATCCGGGCGGCCAGCGGCGCCGCGGGGTCGTACGTGGGCGCTGCGGTCGTGGCCGCGCTCGGCTCGACAGGCCCGAACAACGTCACCCGCCCAGCGTAGGGAACGGCACCGACCGGCACCGGCGGCACGGCATGATGAGGGCGTGATCTCGGTGCCGCTCGCCCGCCGGCTGCGCGACGGCGGCCTGCGCTGGGAACCGGCGCCTGGTGACCGGTTCGTGGTGGCCGACCGCAACATGGACGACGAGGTCTTCACCGTCTCGGAGATGACCATCGAGGTGCACGAATCCCCGATCGGGAAGGTGATCGGTTTCAACGGCACGGTCGAGTGGGCGCTCGACTCGGTGACCCAGCCGCAGACGGTCTGGCTGCCCGGCGAGGAGCAGCTGCGCGAGCTGCTCGGCGGCACGTTCGCCCGCCTCGAACGCGACGGCGCGCACTGGACGGTGCATCTGGAGGTCGCCGGGCGCACCCACGGGATCACGCACGCCTCGGCGCGCCGAGGCCTACGGGCTCGCGCTGCTGTACCTGGTGACCGGCGACGTCCCTGCCGAGCTCAGCTGATCCCGGCTTCGGCCTCGGGTTTCGCGTCGACGCCGGCTTCCTTGCGCTGCTCGGCGGTGATCGGCGCGGGCGCCGCGGTGAGCGGGTCGTAGCCGCCGCCGGTCTTCGGGAACGCGATCACGTCGCGGATCGAGTCGGTGTGCGAGAGCAGCGCGCAGATCCGGTCCCAGCCGAACGCGATGCCGCCGTGCGGCGGCGCGCCGTAGCTGAACGCGTCGAGCAGGAAGCCGAACTTGGTCTGCGCCTGCGCCTCGTCCAGGCCCATGACCTCGAATACGCGTTCCTGCACGTCGCGGCGGTGGATACGGATCGACCCGCCGCCGATCTCGTTGCCGTTGCAGACGATGTCGTAGGCGTAGGCCAGCGCCGCGGCCGGGCTCGGCGTCGAAGCGGTCGATCCACTCCGGCTTGGGCGAGGTGAACGCGTGGTGCACCGCGGTCCACTCGCCGGAGCCGACCGCGACGTCGCCGGCCGCGACGGCCTTGTCGGCCGGTTCGAACAGCGGCGCGTCGACGATCCAGACGAACGACCACGCCGACTCGTCGATGAGCCCGAGGCGGCGGCCGATCTCGAGCCGGGTGGCGCCGAGCAGTGCCCGCGCCGAGCCCTGGCGGGCCGGCCGCGAAGAACACGCAGTCGCCGGGCCGCGCCCCGACGTGGGCGACGAGGCCGGCCCGCTCGGCGTCGGAGAGGTTCTTGGCCACCGGGCCGCCGAGCTCGCCGTCCTCCCCGACCAGGATGTAGGCCAGCCCGCGGTGCGCCGCGCTGCTTCGCCCACTCCTGCCAGGCGTCGAGCTGCGCCGCGGCTGCGACGCCCCGCCGGCCATCACGACCGCACCGACGTAGGGCGCCTGGAACACCCGGAACGGGGTGTCGGCGAAGAAGTCGGTGCACTCGACCAGTTCGAGGTCGAAGCGCAGGTCGGGCTTGTCGGTGCCGTAGCGGCGCATCGCGTCGGCGTAGGTGATCCGCGGGATCGGGGTCGGCACCTCGTACCCGATCAGCTGCCACAGCGCGCGCAGCAGCGTCTCGGTCAGCTCGATGACGTCGTCCTGGTCGACGAAGCTCATCTCGATGTCGAGCTGGGTGAACTCCGGCTGCCGGTCGGCGCGGAAGTCCTCGTCGCGGTAGCAGCGGGCGATCTGGAAGTACTTCTCCATGCCGGCCACCATCAGCAGCTGCTTGAACAGCTGCGGCGACTGCGGCAGCGCGTACCAGCTGCCCGGCCGCAGCCGGGCCGGCACCAGGAAGTCGCGCGCGCCCTCGGGGGTGGAGCGGGTCAGCGTCGGCGTCTCGATCTCGACGAAACCCCGCTCGTACAGCAGTTCGCGCGCGGCCCGGTTCACCTGGCTGCGCAGTCGCAGCGCCGCGGCCGGCGCCTGCCGGCGCAGGTCGAGGTAGCGGTACTTCAGCCGCGCCTCCTCGCCGACCTCGGTGTGGGCGTCGAGCTGGAAGGGCAGCGGCGCGGCCTCGTTGAGCACCTCGAGGGCGTCGGCGACGACCTCGATCTCGCCGGTCGGGATGGCCGGGTTGACGTTGCCCTGCGGACGCAGCCGCACCTCGCCGGTGACCGCGACGACCCACTCGTTGCGCAGGTCGTGCGCGACGTCGGCCTCGCGCACGACGACCTGCGCGACGCCGCTGCGCGTCGCGCAGATCGATGAAGGTGACCCCGCCGTGGTCGCGGCGGGTGGCGACCCAACCGGCGAGGGTGACGGTCTGGCCGGCGTCGGACGCGCGCAGCGTCCCGGCCTCATGCGTGCGGATCACTGCATTCACTTTCTGCTCGATCACCTGCGGTCGCAGGTCGCTGTGCGGCGGCAGCCAGGAATCCGGGTCGGCCGGCACCTGGTCGCCGCTGCGGATGTCCTTGACCTCGTGCCGGTCCGCAGTCTGCGCAGCACCCGGGAACCAGACGAACGGGATGCCCGCGCCGCTCGCGCGTAGCGGATCTGGTTGCCGTACTTCTGCGCGGGCGGCCGCGACCTCGGTCGGCGATCCCCCGCGCCCGCAGCGCGTGCGCGATCTCGTCGCACTGCGGGCGGGACGCCTCGTCCGGCAGGGCGACCAGCACCGCCGACGGCACCGCCCGCGAGCCGTCGATGACCCCGCGCTGCAGCAGCGGGACCAGCAGCCGGGTGACGCCGAGGGAGATGCCCACGCCCGGGTAGGTCGTGCGGCCGTCGGAGGCCAGCGAGTCGTAGCGCCCGCCGGAGCAGATCGAGCCGAGTCGACTCGAAGCCGCTCATCCGGGTCTCGAACACGGTGCCGGTGTAGTAGTCGAGCCCGCGCGCGATGCGCAGGTCGGCCTCGACGCGCACCCGCTCGGTGGGCACCTGCGCACAGCCGTCGATCACGGCGGCGAGCTCGGCCAGGCCGCTGTCGAGCAGCTCGTCGCCGACCCCGAGCTCGCGGACCCGGTCAGACGAAGCTGACGTGTCGGTGCTGCGGATCTCGGCCAGCTGCAGGCACAGCCCGGCCTGCCTCTCGTCCAGCCCGGCCTCGTTGCGCAGCTGCACCTCGATCGCGTCGGCGGGCAGCTTGTCGAGCTTGTCGATGATCCGCATCACCGCGGCCGGGTCGGACGCGCCGAGGCCGCGGTAGAAGCCCTCGATGAGGCTGGCGGTTGTTGACCTGCAGCCGCAGCGGCGGCAGGAACTCCAGCCGGCCAGCGCCTCGGCCATCACCCGGGCGATCTCGACGTCGTGGTGCAGCGGCAGCGTGTCCTTCGCGACGATGTCGATGTCGGCCTGGGTGAACTCGCGGAAGCGGCCCTCCTGCGGGCGCTCGCCGCGCCAGGCCTTCTGGATCTGGTAGCGGCGGAACGGGAACTCCAGGTGCCCGGCGTGCTCGAGGACGTAGCGCGCGAACGGCACGGTTAGGTCGAAGTGCAGGCCCAGCCCGGCGTTGTCGCCAGCACGCTCGCGCTCGTCGGCATCGGCGTGCAGCCGGCGCAGGACGTAGACCTCCTTCTCGATCTCGCCCTTGCGCAGCAGCTGGTCCAGCGCCTCGACGGCGGGGGTCTCGACGGGCGCGAAGCCGTGCAGCTCGAAGGTCTCGCGCAGCCGGTCGAGCACCGTGAGTTCGACGAAGCGCTGGCTCGGCAGCAGCTCCGGGAATCCGGACAGCGGCATCTAGCAGATTCACCAGGAACGGGTTGGCGCCGCGCTCGCGCGCGATGGTCGTGGACGGGCCGTGGCCGGGGTGCACGACCGTGGCGTCGTCCAGCGGCAGGATCACCTCGCGCAGCGACGTCGTCATCTGCGCCATCGAGCCGCCGGGCAGGTCGGTGCGGCCGATGGACCCGGCGAACAGCACGTCGCCGGAGAACAGCACCGCGCTCGTCGGCGCCCGTCAGGCCGAAGACGACCGACCCGGCGCTGTGGCCCGGGGCGTGCCGTGACGGCGAAGGTCAGGCCGGCGAGGTCGACCTTGTCCTCGTGACTGCAGCTCGCGCACGTCGTCGGGCTCGGCGAAGGTCAGCTGCCCGAGCAGCGGGGTGCCCGGCACCATCCCGACGCCGCTCCACGGGTCGGCCAGCTGACCGCGGTCGGCCGGGTGGATGTAGGCCGGGACGTCGCGGGCCTGGCACACCGGCAGCACCGAGAACGTGTGGTCGAAGTGCCCGTGGGTGAGCAGCACGGCGACCGGGTGCAGGCGGTTGTCGGCGAGCACCTCGTCCAGGCGCCCGGTGACCCCGATGCCGGGGTCGATAACGACGCACTGCTCCCCGCGGCCTGGCGCGACCACCCAGCAATTGGTGTCGGTCAGGTCGCTCGGGAACCCGCTGATGAGCACGACCGCCAGCCTACCGAGGGTCAGCAGCGCCGGGTCATGCCCGCTGAGATCGCAGCGGCGTTCCGAGACACCTTTCGTACACTGCCGGGAGTTTTGCCGACCAGCTGGAGGATCTCTTCGTGCCGACGAACAAGCAGCGCCGCGAGGCCGAGCGCCGACGCCTGCAGCGACAGCTCGAGGAGCGCCGCGCCCGGCAGGCGGCCCGCAAGCGGTTCACCCTGATCGCCTCGATCGTCGGCACCCTGGTCGTGATCGCCGCCGTGGTGGTCGTCGTGATCGTCGCGACACGACGCGGGGGCGACAAGAAGAAACCCGCCGCCGCCGCTCCAAGACCTCGCCCACCGCGGCAGCTCGAGCAGCCCGACGGCGCGGCGACCAGCTCGACCGCGGCCCGAGCTCCAGCGCGGTGCCGGTGCCGACGGCGGCCTGCCGCACGCCGGACAAGAAGGCGACGACCACCTTCGAGGGCGTCACGGTGGGCCAGGCGACCGACCTCAAGCACGAGCCGAAGGTGACCGCGAAGTCGACCACGCCCGCCGCCGCACTCGCCTGCGCCGACCTGGTGGTCGGCAAGGGCGCGAAGGCGACGCCCGACTCGACGGTGAGCGTCCAGTACGCGGGCCTGCTGTACGCCAACGGCAAGCAGTTCGACTCGTCCTGGGCCAGCGGTGGCAAGCCGGCGTCGTTCCCGCTCAGCGGTGTCATCCCCGGCTTCAAGCAGGGCATCGGGGGCGCCGGGAAGGTCGAGCCGATGCACGTCGGCGGCCGTCGGATCATCATCATGCCGGCCCCGCTGGCCTACGGCGCGCAGGCGCAGGGCAGCATCCCGGCGAACTCGTCGCTGGTGTTCGTCGTCGATCTGACGAAGGTCAGCTGAGCGCGTGCCGAGCGACCGGCAGCGCCGGCAGGCGCAGCGGCGCCGACAAGCGCGGCAGCAGCAGCATCGCGCCGAACGGGCCGCGCGCCGGCGCCGGATCAACCTGATCGTCTCGATCGTCGGGGCGCTCGCTGTGATCGCCGTGATCGTGGTCGTACTGGTGGCCACGAACGACGACAAGTCGACGCCGGCCGCCAAGAGCGCCACCCCGACCGCCACCACCAGCCCGGCGCCGAGGACCTCGGCGTCGTCGACGACCAAGGTCGCCGCCTACCCGTGCACCTGGAAGAAGACGGGCACGGCGGCGAAGGAGGTGAGCGTGCCGCCGACCACCACGCCCTCGCGCAAGGGCACGGTCGCGGTGACCGTCGGCACCACGCAGGGCCCGATGACCTTCACCCTGAACCGGGCGAACGCGCCCTGCGCGGTGGAGAGCTTCCTGTCACTGGCCCAGCAGAAGTACTTCGACAAGACGCCCTGCCACCGGCTCACCTCGTCCGCGACCCTGCACGTGCTGCAGTGCGGCGACCCGACCGGCACCGGCAGCGGCGGCCCCGGCTACTCCTTCGCCGACGAGCTGACCAGCAAGGAGAAGTACACCCGCGGCACCATCGCGATGGCGCTCAGCGGCCCCAACACCGGCGGCAGCCAGTTCTTCATCGTCTACGGCGCGACGCAGCTCGCGCCGTCGTACCCGGTGTTCGGCACGGTCACGAAAGGGCTGTCGGTCGTCGACAAGGTGGCCGCCAAGGGATCGAACCCGGCCTCCGACGGCAAGCCCAAGCTGCCGATCTCGTTCACGACAGTCACTACTGGCCACTAGTGTCCCGCGCCGCGCCGACCGGAGGCCGGGACGCTAGTGGGTCGTGTGGACCCGGTAGACGTCGTAGACGCCCTGCACGGTGCGGATGGCGCGCAGCAGGTGTCCCAGGTGCTTGGCCTCGGCCATCTCGAAGGTGAACCGGCTCGTGGCGACACGGTCGCGGTTGGTGGTGACGGTGGCCGACAGGATGCTCACCCGCTCCTCGGACAGCATCCGGGTGATGTCGGAGAGCAGCCCGTGCCGGTCGAGCGCCTCGACCTGGATCGACACCACGAAGCTCGACCCCACCGACGGCGCCCACTCGACCTCGACGAGGCGTTCGGGCTGGGAGTGGAGCGCGGTGGCGTTCGTGCAGTTCTTGCGGTGCACCGAGACCCCACCGCCGCGGGTGACGAACCCGATGATCTCGTCGCCGGGCACCGGCGTGCAGCACCGCGCGAGCTTCACCCACACGTCGCTGACGCCCTTGACGACCACCCCGACGTCGCCGCCGGTGCGCCGCTGAATGGTGCCCGCGACGTCGTTCGACGGGACGATCGCCTCGGCGATGTCCTCGACGGCGCCCTCGGCGCCGCCGAGCTGGGTGACCAGCTTGTGCACCACCGACTGCGCCGACACGTGGTTCTCGCCGATCGCCGCGTAGAGCGCGGAGATGTCGGCGTAGTGCATGTCCTGCGCGAGCGTGATCAACTGGTCGCCGCCGGCCAGCCGCTGGATCGGCAGCGCGGCCTTGCGCATCGCCTTGGACAACGCGGTCTTGCCGGCGTCGATGGCGTCCTCGCGGCGCTCGCGGGCGAACCATTGCCGGATCTTGGTGCGGGCCCGTGGTGACTTGACGAATTCCAGCCAGTCGCGCGACGGTCCGGCGTTCTCGGCCTTGGAAGTGAAGATCTCGACGGTGTCGCCGTTGTCCAGCGGGCTCTCCAGCGCCACCAGCTTGCCGTTGACCCGCGCGCCGATGCACGCGTGGCCGACCTCGGTGTGTACCGCGTAAGCGAAGTCGACCGGCGTCGAACCGCTGGGCAGCCCGATCACGTCGCCCTTCGGGGTGAAGACGTAGACCTCGTTCGCGCCGAGGTCGAAGCGCAGCGTGTCGAGGAACTCCTCCGGCTCCTGCGCCTCGCGCTGCCAGTCGAGCAGCTGCCGCAGCCAGCCCATCTCGTCCGACATGCCGGACGGCTCGGCGATGTCGGCGTCCTTGCGTTCCTTGTACTTCCAGTGCGCGGCGATGCCGTACTCGGCGGTGCGGTGCATGGCCAGGGTGCGGATCTGCAGCTCGACCGGTTTGCCGCCCGGCCCGATGACCGTCGTATGCAACGACTGGTACATGTTGAACTTCGGCATCGCGATGTAGTCCTTGAACCGGCCCGGCACGGGTTGCCAGTTCGCGTGGATCACGCCGAGGGTGGCGTAGCAGTCGCGCTCGGTCTCGACGAGCACCCGGATGCCGACGAGGTCGTAGATGTCGGTGAACTCGCGGCCGCGCACGATCATCTTCTGGTAGATCGAGTAGTAGTGCTTGGGCCGGCCGGTGATCGTCGGCCTTGATGCCGCCGTCGCGCAGGTCGTTGTTGATCCGCTCGATCACCGCGCCGAGATAGGTGTCGCGCGAGGGCGCGCGCTCGGCGACCAGCCGCACGATCTCGTCGTAACGCTTGGGGTACAGCGTCGCGAACGCGAGGTCCTCGAGCTCCCACTTGACGGTGTTCATGCCCAGCCGGTGCGCGAGCGGGGCGAGCACCTCGAGCGTCTCGCGGGCCTTGCGCTCCTGCTTCTCCGGCGGCAGGAAGCGCAGCGTGCGCATGTTGTGCAGCCGGTCGGCGAGCTTGATCACCAGCACCCGCGGGTCGCTGGCCATCGCGACGATCATCTTGCGGATGGTCTCGGCCTCGGCGGCGTCGCCGTACTTGACCTTGTCGAGCTTGGTGACGCCGTCGACGAGGTGCGCCACCCGGTCGCCGAACTGCGCCTCGACGTCGCGCACGGTCATCCGGGTGTCCTCGACGGTGTCGTGCAGCAGCGCGGCGATCAGCGTGGTGGTGTCCATGCCGAGCTCGGCGAGGATCGTCGCGACCGCGAGCGGGTGGGTGATGTACGGGTCGCCGCTCTTGCGCAGCTGCCCGCGGTGGCACTTCTCGGCGACGTCGTAGCCGCGCTGCAGACGCCTTGGCGTCGGCCTTGGGGTGGGCGCGGCGGTGGATCGCCAGCAGCGGCTCGAGCACCGGCTTGACCGGGGCCTGCCGGGCGGTGGACACCAGCCGGCGGGCGAGCCGGTCGCGATAGCGGCGGCGGTGCGCGGTGCTCGCGCTGTTCGCGGGCTCGACCCCGGCCGGCGGCTCGGGCGGTCGATCGGCGGCGGTTTCGGCGGCTCGCAACCGGGGCAGTCGACGGCGACGAGGGCGCGACCGGATGACGCCGCTGAAGACACCGCTGATGAGACGGCGGACGGCGGCTCCTCGGGCAGCGGCGAGTGCTCTCGCGTGCCGGCCGTGGTGGGCAGAGCCACTCCCCTCGTCCGTTGCGCAGCCCATTCTACGGCGCGAAAACGATTCCGGCGTTATCCCGGCCGCCTCGAGGGTGCTCGGCCCTAACGCGCAGCAGGGCGGTCAGCGGCGGCAGGTCGGCCAGCGCCGCCCGCCCGCCGATGCGCCTCGAGCTCGAGGATGCACCGCGATGGCCGCGAGTTCGCGCCCCGGCAGCGCGCGAGCAGGTCGGCAGCGGCGCGAACCGTGCCGCCGGTGGCCAGCACGTCATCGACCAGCAGCACCCGCTTGCCCTCGAGCACGTGCACCGGCACCTCCAGCTCAGCGCTGCCGTACTCGAGCTCGTAGGTACGCCGCACGGTCGGCGGCGGCAACTTGCCCGCCTTGCGCACCGGCACCAGCCCGGCGGCGCGGCGATCGGCGACAGCGCCGGCCAGCAGGAAGCCGCGCGCCTCGATCCCGGCCACCACGTCGATGTCCGCGGCGCCCTCGGCGGCGCCGAGCGCCTGCACGACCGCGGCGAACGCCGCGGCGTCGGCGAGCAGCGGCGCGATGTCCTTGAACAGGATCCCGGGTTGCGGGAAGTCGGGCACGTCGCGCAGCAGCGCGGCGATCTGCTCGTCGCCGACCGCGCGTCATTTGCGCTTGCGCCGGGTCCGGCGCGCGCGCCCACCTTCGGCGCCGGCGCGGGACCGCCGGCCCGCCGCGGTGCGGCACTCGCCGCCGGACAGTTCGGCCTCGGCGGCCACGCCGCGCGTCGGCGGAGCGCTTGGCCACCACGCGCTTCGTCAGCGCCTGGTAGCGCGGGTCGCGCTCGGTGAGGTCGACGACGATCGGCGTCGCCAGGAACAGCGAGGAGTACGCGCCGGACGCCAGCCCGACGAACAGGATCAGCGCGAGGTCCTTGATGCGTGCCCACGCCGAGCAGGCCGGCGCCGACGAACAGCAGCCCGGCGACCGGCAGCAGCGCGATCAGCGAGGTGTTGATCGAGCGCATCAGGGTCTGGTTGACCGCGAGGTTGGCCGCCTCGGAGTAGGTCATCCGCGACCCGGCGAGGATGTCCTTCGAGTTCTCAGCGACCTTGTCGTAGACGACGACCGTGTCGTAGAGCGAGAAACCGAGGATGGTCAGCAGTCCGACGATCGTCGACGGCGTGACCTCGAAGCCGATCGAGCGAATAGACCCCGGCGGCGAGCACGAGGTCGTGCAGCAGCGCCAGGATGCCGCCGACGGCCATGCGCCACTGGAACCGCAACGCAATGTAGATCGACACCACGACCAGGAAGACGACCAGGCCCTGGATCGCCTTGACCGTGATGTCGTGGCCCCAGCTGGAACTCACCGCGTCGACGTTGATGTTCTCGCGCGGGACGCCGAGGTCCTTGGCGACCTTGGCGGTGACCGTCGGCCTGCTCGGCCGGCGACATGGACTCGGTCTTCGACCACGATGGTCTGGGTGGTGCCGGAGCCGACGACCTGCGCAGGCTCGGCGCTCGGCGACGCCGGCGCCGGCGAATGCCGTCGTTCACCTCGGTCGCCGAGATCGAGTGCCCGGCGGTCTGGATGCGGAACTGGGTGCCGCCCTCGAACTCCACGCCGTAGTTGAAGCCGCGCAAGATGAAGCTCGAGGAAGCAGATGAGCAGCAGGACCGCGGACGCGAGGTACCAGCGCTTGCGGGTGCCGATGAAGTCGATGTTGCGTCTCGCCGCGGTACAGGCGCCGCGATCGAGCGGACATCAGCGCTCACCCTTCCCGTCGCTGCTTGTCCTGCTCGGCGCGCATCCGGGCGCGGCGCGCGGCCGCCCGCTCGGCGGCGGAGCCCGGCTCCGGTGTCGTGTGCCGCCGGGCGGTCGTCGGTCCTCAGTCGCCGGTTGGCCGCCGCTCGTCGTCCACGGTGTCCTCGGCCGGCTCGGCCTGCGTCGTCGACGTCGGTCGGCTCCGTCGTCAACCTCGGCGGCGGAGCGGCTTTGTCGAGCACCGCCACCGCGCTCGATCCGGCTGCTCTGCTGCGGCGCGGCCGCGCCGCGCTTGGCACGGCGCCGGTCGCCCGACCTCGGTGTCGGGCAGCACCGGACCGGTGCGCACCGAATCCAGCCCGGTGAACCGGGCGACCCGAACGCCCGGCTGCGCGACGAGCAGCGACACGATCGGGTGGGTGAACAGGAAGACCACGACGAGGTCGAGGATCGTCGACAGGCCGAGCGTGAACGCGAAGCCCTTCACGTCGCCGGCGGCGAAGTAGTACAGGATCGCCGCGGCGAGGAACGACACCGTGTCGGCGGACAGGATCGTGCGCCGGGCCCGCACCCAGGCGCGCGGTACCGCGACGCGCACCGACCGCCCGCCGTGCACCTCGTCCTTGATTCGTTCGAAGAACACGACGAACGAGTCGGCGGTGATACCGACCGCGACGATGAAACCGGCGATGCCGGCAAGGCTCAGCGTGAAGCCGATCTGGGTGCCGAGGATGACCAGCATCGCGTAGGTGAGCACGCCGGAGACGAGCAGCGACGCGATCGTCACCAGGCCCAGCGCCCGGTAGTAGATCAGCGAGTAGAGGACCACCAGGACCAGGCCGATGCCGCCGGCGAGCAGGCCGGCCTTCAGCTGCGAGGTGCCCAGGGTCGCGGACACCGTCTGGGCCTGTTGCGCGGTGAAGCTCAGCGGCAGCGCGCCGTACTTCAGCTGGTCGGCGAGCTGGTTCGCCGAGCTCTCGTCGAAGCTGCCGCTGATCTGGGTGGTGCCGCCGTTGATCGCGGTCTCGTTCACCGGGATCGAGATGACCCGGCCGTCCAGGGTGAACCCGACGAAGGCGGCGCACGCGTAGGTGGAGGAGCTGCAACTGGTGGGACTGGCGTTGGTGTTGCCGGAGCTGTCGCCGATGTTGTGCGCGGCGGTGTACTTGGCCCACGCCTCCTCGCCGCTGGACTTGAAGTCGAGCCCGACGGCCCACTGCGTCTGACCGTTCGCGGCGTTCGGGGCCTGCGCGCTCGCGGTGTCTGATCTGCTTGCCGGGCACGATCACCGGCCCGAGCAGATAGGCGATCTGGTTCGAGCTGTCGCAGGCGATGAAGTAGGAATCCGGGAGGTCCGGGTTGTCCGCGCCGGAATCGCAGTCGAAGGTGCTCAGCGCGGCGGCGATCTGCTGCTGCTGGGCCTGCGGCAGGGCCTCGAACTCCTTGTCGTTGAGCGGGATCTTCAGCGACGGGTTCGCCTTCTTCAGCGCACCCAGCGGGTCGGCGACGCACTTGGTCGCGGCCGCGCTGGAGGCCGCGCCGCTCGTCGGGGTCGACGTCGCCGGCGTCGTCTTCGCGGGGCTGGTGCTGGCCGACGAGGTGGCAGCCGGGGACGTGCTCGCCGAGGTGCTCGGTGCGGCTGCCAGCGGCCGGTGCGCGGCGTCCTGGGCGGTGGCACCGGCCGAGGCGCCGGCCGATTTGGCCGCAGCTGGAAGTCGCGCCGCCGGCCGGCGACGTGCTCTTCGAAGCGCCCGACGGTGGCGTGAGCCGGACGGCGTCGCCGAGCCGCTCGCCGCCCGACGGCCGTCGTACCGCAGGGATCGCCACCGCCGGCATCACCAGCCCGCGGAAGTTCAGCACGGCGGCCGCGCCCAGCTTCTTGACATCGGTCTTCGGTACCGCCGGGGATCGACACGACGAGCTGGTCGTCGCCCTGGATCACCACAGTGGCCTCGGTGACGCCGGTGCCGTTGACCCGTTCCTGGATGATGTGCTGGGCCTGCTCCATCGAGGACTTGGACGGGCGCGCTGCCGTTGGGCGTCTTGGCCTGGAAGATGACCTGGGTGCCGCCCACGAGGTCGAGGCCGAGCTTCGGCGTGTGGGTGCTCGCCGAAGAAGACGATCGCGTACAGCACGGCCACCAGCGCGCCGAGCGCGAGGAAGTAGCGCCCGACGCGCAGCGTCCCGGGGGGTGGTGCCACGAAAACGTTCTCCTCGATGTTGCGGGCCGCGTCTGAACGCTCGTCAGGGCCGCAGGACAGTATGACCGACGCGCCGATCAGACGCCGGTATCCGCTCCGGCGTCCGGCCGACCCGCCGGCACTGTCAGAGCCGTCGCGCTCGGCCGGCGCGGTAGCGCTGCGGCAGCGAGTCGACCTCGCGCAGCGCCGCGAACGCCCATTTGACCTCGACCCCCGGCGCGATGGACAGCTGGACGGTTCGTCGTCGTTGTGGGCGACCACGACGCCGTAGAGCCCGGAGGTGGTCATCACCTCGGTGCCCACGGTGATGTCGGTCAGCCGCTGCGCCGCTGCCTCGGCCTGCCGGCGCCGGGCTCGCGCGGAGAACGCGAGCAGCCCGAGGATGACCACGGCAAAAAGGACATACGGAAGATAGTTCACAACAGCGGACCTCAGCGTCGGCGGCAGGTGCGCGGCCGAGCCTACGCGTCGAACAGTGTGGGCCCGCTGCGCGTTGGCGGGGCGCTCAGCCCGAGGTGGGCCCAGGCGGCGGGGGTGGCGACCCGGCCGCGCGGCGTGCGCGCGAGCAGCCCGGCGCGCACCAGGAACGGCTCGGCGACCTCCTCGACCGTCTCGGTCTCCTCGCCTACGGCGACCGCGAGGGTGCCGACGCCCGACCGGCCCGCCGCCGAAGCGGCGCACGAGCGCGTCGAGCACCGCCCGGTCCAGGCGGTCGAGGCCGAGCTCGTCGACGTCGTAGACGGCGAGCGCGGCGCGGGCGATGTCCTCGGTGACCACGCCGTCGGCACGCACCTCGGCGTAGTCGCGGACCCGGCGCAGCAGCCGGTTGGCGATCCGCGGCGTGCCGCGGGAGCGGCCGGCGATCTCGGCGGCGCCGTCGGGGCGCAGCGCGACACCGAGCAGCTGCGGCCGAGCGGTCGAGCACCTGCACGAGCTCGGCGGCGTCGTAGAAGTCCATGTGCCCGGTGAACCCGAACCGGTCACGCAGCGGGCCGGTGAGCAGCCCGGCGCGGGTGGTGGCGCCGACCAGGGTGAACGGCGCGAGGTCGAGCGGGATCGCGGTGGCGCCCGGTCCCTTGCCGACCATGACGTCGACCCGGAAGTCCTCCATCGCCATGTAGAGCAGTTCCTCGGCCGGCCGGGCGATGCGGTGGATCTCGTCGATGAACAGCACCTCGCCGTCGGCGAGGCTGGTGAGCAGCGCGGCGAGGTCGCCGGCCCGCTCGATCGCCGGCCCGCTGGTGACCCGGATCGGCGCGCCGAGTTCGGCGGCGATGATCATCGCCAGGCTGGTCTTGCCGAGCCCGGGCGGCCCGGACAGCAGCACGTGGTCGGGCGGGCGGTTGCGGCGCAGTGCGCGACTCGAGCACCAGCTGCAGCTGCTCGCGCACCTTCGGCTGCCCGACGAACTCGCCCAGCCGCTTGGGCCGCAGCGAGGCCTCGACGTCGCGCTCGTCGGGCGCGAGATTCGGCGATCGACGAGATCCTCGGTCGGGTCGGTCATCGTCCGCGCGGCCCAGCAGCTGGATGCTGCGCCGCAGCAGCGCCGACACGTTCGGGGACTCCCCGTCGGCGACGTCGCCGGCGACGACCTCGATCGCCTCGCCGGCCTCGCCGCCGGAGAAGCCGAGCCCGGCCAGGGCGTGCGTCGAGCTGGTCGCGCCACGGCGCCACGGCGGCGACACCGCGGCGCCGGCGCTCACCGACTGGTCCGAGCCGTCGATGGACCCGATGCGGTCGCGCAGCTCCAGCACGATCCGCTCGGCGCCCTTGCGGCCGATGCCCGGCACCTTGGTCAGGGCGGCGAGGTCGCTGGTGGCGATCGCACGGCGGACCTCGCGCGGCGGGTGCACGGCGAGCATGGTCTGCGCGAGCTTCGGACCGACGCCGTTGGCGGTCTGCAGCAGCTCGAACAGCGCCCGCTCGTCGTCGTCGGCGAACCCGTAGAGGGTCAGCGAGTCCTCGCGCACCACCAGGCTGGTGGCCAGCCGCGCGGTCTCTCCGACCCGCAGCCGGGCCAGCGTGCCCGGCGAGCAGGACACGGCCAGGCCGACCCCGCCGACCTCGACGACCGCGCCGTCCGGGCCGAGCGCGGCGACCAGGCCGCGCACGCTGGCGATCATCTGGGCGCCCTCGACGTCGTGGCGAGTGCGCCCGAGATCCGCGACTGTGCGCTGCCGCGCCACACCTGGCAGATGGCCAGCGCCAGCGCGTCGGCGGCGTCCGCGGGTTTCGGGGTGTCGCTCAGCCGCAGCAGCCGGGTGACCATCGCGCCCACCTGGGCCTTGTCGGCGATGCCCGACCCGGTGACCGCGGCCTTGACCTCCGACGGGGTGTGCAGCGCCACCGGCACCCCGGCGCGCTGGGCGGCGACGATCGCCAGCCCGGCCACCTGGGCCGTGCCCATCACGGTGCGGACGTTGTGCTGGCTGAACACCCGCTCGACGGCGACCACCTCCGGTCGGTGCATGCGCGATGGCGTCGGCGATGGCGTCGGCCTGGGCGAGCAGCCGCTCGCCGATCGCGGCATCGGACGGGGTGCGGACCACCGTCGACATGCACCAGGGTGAGCGGGCGGCCCGGCGCGCCGTCGACCACGCCGATGCCGCACCGGGTCAGCCCCGGGTCGACGCCCAGCACCCGCACCGCTGCCTCCTCGGATCGAACGGTCGTTCGAGGCAGCCTAAGCGGGCGCGCGACGCCACCCGACGCGCAACACGCGCTGGCTGTGCAACAACACCGAGGATTGGTCCGTACCGTGGCCGTGTGTCGGTCTGGGAGCCCACCTACCACCCCGGGCCCCGTCGACGCGCCGTGCGGCCCAGCCCGCTGTTCCTGGCGCTGGTCGGCATCGCCGCGGTCGGTGGGGTGTTGGCCTGGGTCGAGGACGGCTACGGCTCACGGCTCGGCGACTTCGGCGTGTTCCTGCTGGTGGTCGGCGGCTGGTTGGTATCGATGTGCCTGCACGAGTTCGCCCACGCCTACACCGCCTACCGGGCCGGCGACCGCAGCGTCGAGGCGGCCGGCTACCTCACCCTCAACCCGCTCAAGTACGCGCACCCGGTGCTCTCGATCCTGCTGCCGCTGGTCGCGGTGGTGGCCGGCGGGTTCGCGCTGCCCGGCGGCGCGGTCTACCTGCACCAGCACCAGTTCCGCAGCCGCCGCGCGCTGGCGCTGGCCTCGGCAGCCGGGCCGGCGGTCAACGTGGTGCTGGCGATCGGGCTGATCCTGCTCGCCGACGCCTACACCGACCCGAGCGCGGGCGCCGCGCACCTGCGGTTCTGGACCGGCCTCGGCTACCTCGGGTTCCTGCAGCTGACCGCGGCGGTGCTCAACCTGCTGCCCATCCCCGGCCTGGACGGCTACGGGATCATCGAGCCGTACCTGGACCCGCAGACCCGGCAGTTCGCCGACAAGGTGAAGCCCTGGGGCCTGCTCGGCGTGCTGGTGCTGCTCTTCTACGCCGGCCCGGTCCGCGACGCATTCTTCGACCTCGTCGACTGGCTCTACGGACTGCTCAGCAGCACCCCGGGCATCTGGCAGCTGGGCTACCAGTTCTTCAAGTTCTGGACGAAGACCCCGTTCTGAGCGACCGCTACTCCGCGCCGACGGCCTCGAGGACCTCGTCGCTGACGTCGAAGTTGGCGTAGACGTTCTGCACGTCGTCGCTGTCCTCGAGCGCGTCGACCAGGCGGAGCACCTTGCGGGCGCCGTCCTCGTCGAGCGGGCACCTGCACGCTGGGCACGAACGAGGTCTCGGCCGAGTCGTAGTCGATGCCGGCGTCCTGCAGCGCCGTGCGCACCGCCACCAGGTCGGTGGCCTCGGAGACCACCTCGAAGGAGTCGCCGAGGTCGTTGACCTCCTCGGCGCCGGCGTCGAGCACGGCCAGCAGCAGGTCGTCCTCGGCTGCTTGCCGTCCTTCGGGACGATCACGACGCCCTTGCGGTTGAACAGGTAGGACACCGAGCCGGGGTCGGCCATCGACCCGCCGTTGCGGGTCATCACCGTGCGGACCTCGCTGGCGGCCCGGTTGCGGTTGTCGGTGAGGCACTCGATGAGCACGGCGACGCCGTTCGGCCCGTAGCCCTCGTACATGATCGTCTGCCAGTCGGCGCCGCCGGCCTCGGCGCCCGAGCCGCGCTTGACCGCGCGGTCGATGTTGTCGACCGGCACCGAGTTCTTGCGGGCCTTCTGGATGGCGTCGTAGAGCGTGGGGTTGCCGTCCGGGTCACCGCCGCCGGTGCGCGCCGCGACCTCGATGTTCTTGATCAGCTTGGCGAACAGCTTGCCGCGCTTGGCGTCGATGGCGGCCTTCTTGTGCTTGGTCGTCGCCCATTTGGAGTGGCCGCTCACTGTGCTACCTCGAGTTCCTCACCATGTCGCAGAAGTACGCGTGGATGCGCGCGTCGCCGGTCAGTTCCGGGTGGAACGACGTGGCCAGCAGGTCGGCCTGCCGCACGGCGACGATCCTACCGGCGTGTTCGCCGGTGCTGACGTGCCCGATCGCCCGGGCCTGCGGCCCGACGTCGCGCACCCAGGGGGCGCGGATGAACACCGCCCGGATCGGCGGCCCGTCGATGCCCTCGACGTCGAGGTCCTCCTCGAAGGAGTCGACCTGGCGGCCGAACGCGTTGCGCCGCACGGTCATGTCGATGCCGCCGAAGGTCGCCTCGATCGGCGGGCCAGCGGAGTCGACGCGGTCGGCGAGCAGGATCATCCCGGCGCAGGAGCCGAACACCGGCAGCCCGTCGGCGATCCGGGCCCGCAGCGGTTCGATCAGCTCGAAGATGCCGGCCAGCTTGACCATGGTCGTCGACTCGCCGCCCGGCAGGACCAGACCGTCGACGGCAGCCAGCTCGGCCGCGGCGCACCGCACGGCGACGACACCTGCGGCGGTCAGCGCCGCCAGGTGCTCGCGGACGTCGCCCTGCAGCGCGAACACCCCGACGGTCGGGCAGGCGCTCATGGCACCAGCGAACGCAGTTCGGTGACCGCGCTCTCGAGCCGGTCGCCGATCGCCGACATCGCGACGGTGCTGTGTGCGCTGAGCGCGGCCAGGTTGCGTCTGCGGCGTCCGACAGCGCGTCGGTGGGTCGCACCGAAGCGAGCATCCGCTCCCGGACGACATCGAATTCGGATCCCATCGTTGGACCTCTCGCTGCTCCCCACCATCGGCGCGCACGCTCGGACCTGCCGCGGCGACACTGCGCGGTTCGACACTGTATGCCGCCTGCCCCACGGCGGCGCAGGGCCGTCATCCAGTCTGGCGCCGCGGGTGTCGTTCGCCCTTAGGTGGTCGGCCGGTTGCGCCGGCTACCAGCCGCGCTCGGCGAGCCGGTGCGGCTGCGGGATCTCGTCGACGTTGATGCCGACCATCGCCTCGCCCAGCCCGCGGGAGACCTTGGCGATGACGTCGGGGTCGTCGTAGAACGTGGTGGCCTTGACGATCGCCTCGGCGCGCTGGGCCGGGTTGCCGGACTTGAAGATGCCCGAGCCGACGAACACGCCCTCGGCGCCGAGCTGCATCATCATCGCGGCGTCGGCCGGGGTGGCGATGCCGCCGGCGGTGAACAGCACGACCGGCAGCTTGCCGGCCGCGGCGACCTCGGCGACCAGCTCGTAGGGCGCCTGCAGCTCCTTGGCCGCGACGAACAGCTCGTCCTCGGGCAGCGACGTGCAGCCGCCGGATCTCGGCGCGGATCGTGCGCATGTGGGTGGTCGCGTTGGAGACGTCGCCGGTGCCGGCCTCGCCCTTGGAGCGGATCATCGCCGCGCCCTCGGTGATGCGGCGCAGCGCCTCGCCCAGGTTGGTCGCGCCGCACACGAACGGCACGGTGAACGCCCACTTGTCGATGTGGTTGGCGTAGTCGGCCGGGGTCAGCACCTCGGACTCGTCGACGTAGTCGACGCCGAGCGACTGCAGCACCTGCGCCTCGACGAAGTGCCCGATCCGGGCCTTGGCCATCACCGGGATGGACACCGCGGCGATGATGCCGTCGATCATGTCCGGGTCGCTCATCCGCGACACGCCGCCCTGGGCGCGGATGTCGGCGGGCACCCGCTCCAGCGCCATGACGGCGACCGCGCCGGCGTCCTCGGCGATCTTCGCCTGCTCGGCGGTGACGACGTCCATGATCACGCCGCCCTTGAGCATCTCGGCCATGCCGCGCTTGACCCGGGCCGTGCCCTGCACGTGCTCCTGCGACATGTCCGCGATTCTACGGGGCTGCGCGACCGGCGCCCGGCCCGTCGGGCGGACCGATCGGCAAGCTATGGCCTGCCCGGCGGCACGGGCGGGACGCGACCGGGGTCAGGAGCGGACCGGGGTGGTCTTCGTGGTGAGGACGACCCAGGTGTTGCCCGGGTTCAGCGGCAGCGCCTTGCCGGCCGTCGTGCGCAGGGTCGTGCCCGAGTCGAGCTTGGGCCGCGACCAGGTGCCGTTGATCCGCTTGCCCTGCCGGAACACCGAGACCGCGCCGGTGCCCACGGTGTAGGTGAACTGCGACGGGTTGCCGTTGACGTCGGTGTCGGCCGGGTGGGCGACCACCTTGCACTGCTGGACGATCACGTTCGCCGCGGCCACCGGCTTGCCGTCGGCGGCCGTCTGCCGCGACGCCGTCGATGTAGCGCACGTACTTGCGCAGCTTCGGCTCGTAGCGGAACGGTCACCGCCGTGCCGGCGCTGTTCGAGCCGCGCACCACTGTCTGGATGCTCGTCGCGGTCGTCGCCGGCAGGCCGGTCAGGCTCGCGTTGAAGGTCCAGCCGATGGACTTCGCGCGCGGCGTCTTGGTCTTCTTCGCCACTTTGGCGAGGTTCAGCGCCAGGTTGATGTAGCCGTGGTCGTCCGGCGTGCGGGGCACGGAAGTAGTAGGCGGCGCCGGCGTCGTTGCTCCAGCTGGTGATCCCGGACCTGTGCACGCGCGGCAGCGAGTCGTGGGCGCCGCCGGAGTAGGCCTCGGTGATCTTGCCGTACTGCAGCAACAGGTCCGGGTCACTCGGTCGGGTGCTGCGCACGTAGCCGACGGTCGGCATGTGGGTGGCGTAGACGGCCGCCAGCCGGGTCAGCCCGCCCTCGACGGCCTCGATGTAGACGACGTCGGCGAGGTCGATGTTGCGCTGCGGTCGGCCCGGCGCCGTGTCGTCGATCTTGACCGCGATCACCGGGTTCGCGGGCACGCCGCCGATGCCGGTGAGCGGGTTCTTCGGCGCCGGTTTCGGCTTGGGCGTCGGGGTGGGGGTCGGCGAACTGGACGATGTCGTGGGGGTGGGAGTGGTCGGCGTGGCTGCGGCCTGCTTCTTGTGGTCCGACGTGCACGCGGTACCGGCGAAAAGCACACTCGCCACGGCGGCCGCGGCGAGAGCGCGGCGCGGTCGGGACGGGGTGTTCATTGCGGATCCTCATCTCTGTCATCGGGTGGTGCTGGTCGTGCTGGCGGGACACCCACCGCAGTCGGCAGCGTGTCATCGATGTCGAAGAACTCCGGCACGGCGCGCCGACCCGCCATCCGGAACAGCCGCGGCAGGCGGCGGCCCCGCAGGGCGCGGGTGTCGCGCACCGCGTCGTTGTAGAACCGACGCGCGATTCTCACCCGGGCCGAGGCTTCTTGCAGCTCTGCTGCTGACTCCGGGCTCAGGTTCGCCGGCGCGAGCCCGGCCACCGCGTGGCTCACCGCGTTCTCAGCACCGGCCCGGCTCGCGTCGGCCGGCGCGGCCAACGCCGCCTTCGCGACGCGTTCGTAGCGCTCGCGCAGATCGGCGGGCACCGCACTGTCCGCCTCGGCGACGTGCAGCAGCGCGGCCGCCCGGCGCACCAGCTGGGCGTCCATCGCCGCCTGCGCGGCATCCACGCGGGCGTGCAGGCGGTCGAGCCGGGTGAGGGTGAAGGTGATCCAGGTGGTCAGCAGGATCGCGACGGCAACCGCGAGGATCAGCCAACCGACAGAGAGCACGCCCGCCGATGGTAGGCGCTCACGCGATGACGCCCGCCCCGGCGATCGCCAATTCGTAGACCCGCAGCACGTCGGCGACGATCACCGACCAGTCGTACGGGGCGACCGCCGCCGTCCCGGCCTCGACCAGTTCGGCGCGCAATTGCGGGGATCGCGAGCACCTCGCCGCAGCGTGCGGGCGAGCGCCGCCGCGTCGCCGACCGGGAACTGGCGCCCGGCACTCACCCCTGAGCCGCCGCCAGGACCCGCCGGAAAGCGTCGATGTCGCTGGCCACGATCGCGGTCCGGGCGGCCATCGCCTCGAGCAGGATGATGCCGAAGCTCTCCTGCCCGGTGTTGGGCGCGCAGTAGACGTCGATGCTGCGCAACAGGCGGGCCTTGTCGGTCTCGCTCACCTGCCCGAGCAGGTCGACCCGGTCGGCGACGGCCGGCGGCAGCCCGGCGAGGAAGTCGTCGGCGTCGCCGCGCCCGGCGACCAGCAGTCGCAGTCCCGGCAGCTCCGGTGCGAGCAGGTCGACGGCGTCTACGAGCACGTCCATGCCCTTGCGCGGTTCGTCGTAGCGGCCGATGAACCCGACGGTCGGCGCCTCGGGTCGGGGGAAGCCGTCGAACGGCTCGGCACCCGCGTAGTGCGAGACCGCGACGCCGTTCGGGATCACCACCGCGTCGCCGCCCAGGTGCTCGACGAGCACCTTGCGCGCGGCCGGCGACACCGCGATCCGGCCGGTGATCTTCTCCAGGAACGGCTGCAGCACCGTGTCGAACATCGACAGGAACCGCGACCGGACCGTGGCGATGTGGAAGGTCGCCACCAGCGGGCCGTCGTGGATCATGCAGGTGAGCAGCGACAGGCTGGGCGGCGCCGGCTCGTGCACGTGCACCACGTCGAACGCGCCGTCGCGCAGCCAGCGGCGCACCCGCGCGGCGGAGACCACGCCGAACTGCAGCCGGGCCACCGACCCGTTGTACGGGATCGGCACCGCCTTGCCGGCGATGGCGACGTAGGGCGGTAGGCCCGGGGTGTCGTCGTCGCCCGGCGCCAGCACCGAGACGCGGTGGCCGAGTGAGATCAGCTCCTCGGCGAGGTCGCGCACGTGCGCCTGCACCCCGCCCGGGATGTCCCAGGAGTACGGGCAGACGATCCCGATCCGCACGGCTCAGCCCTGCGCGGCGGTCGCAGGTCGGCCAGCCAGAGCCGCTGCAGCATGTGCCAGTCGGCGGGCGCGTCGCGCAATGTCGGCGGCGAAGTGATCGGCCACCGCCTGCGTGCCGCGGGTGACCCGGTCGCGCAGCCGTCCCTCCCCCAGCGTCGATCGGCGCGCTGATGGTGTGCCCCCAGCCGTGGTCACCGACGAAGAACGCGTGCACGCCGAGCAATGTCGCGCCGGTGGTCGCGGCGAGCAGCGCCGGTCCGGGCGGCATCTTGGCCGCTTCGCCGAAGAAGTCCACCTCGATGCCGCTGTGGGACAGGTCGCGATCGGCGAGCAGGCAGACGAGCCGGTTCTGTCGCAATCGCTCGGTGAGCACCTGGGTCGGCGGCCGCTCGCCGCCGGTCAGCGCGACGACCTCCATCCCGATCGCCTCGCGGTAGGCGACGAACCTGTCGAACAGCGACTCCGGGCGCAACCGCTCGGCCACGGTGGTGAACGGCGCCGTAGTGCGCGACCGCCCAGATGCCCGAGGCGTCCCAGTTGCCCGAGTGCGGCAGCGCCAGGATCACGCCCTTGCCGCGCTCGAGCGCGGCGTCGATGTGCTCGCGGCCGCGGCAGTTGCGGTCGATCGTCGGCGACGACCTCGCGCGTCCATGCCGTGGAAGCGGAACGTCTCCAGCCAGTACCGCGAGTAGGAGCGCAGGGCGTCGCCGACGAGGGCGTCCATGCGCAGCTCGGACATGCCCGGCCCGACGACGCGGCGCAGGTTCTTGCGCAGCTGCTGGGTGCCGCGGCCGTTGCGGACCGTCGCGGCGTCGGCGGCCGAGCGGAAGGCGCGGGCGGACACGCGCTCGCGGCATGGCTTTGACCAGTCCCCAGCCCGCCGAGTACCCGAACCCGACGGCGGCATCGGCTCGCGAGGATCGCGCGTCAGGAGGACGGTCATGCACCGACCTGCTGGCGCGCCCGCGACTGCTGGTACACCGTCGCGAGACGCTGCCCGACCGTGATCGTCGAGGCGGCGACCAGGATCCACAGCGCGACCGCCAGCACGTACGGGCACGTGCAGGCCGGGCAGGCCCGTCAGCCCGGTGCCGACCAGCACGATGATCAGCCGCTCGGCGCGCTCGGCGATGCCGACCGTGGCGGTGAGCCCCGCGGCCTCGGCGCGGGCCCGGATGTAGGAGGTCAGCGACCCGAGCACGAGGCACAGCAGCGCGGCCAGCAGCAGCCAGCGCTGGCCGTCCACGGCGAAGTACCAGGCCAGCGCGCCGAACACCGCGGCGTCGGCGAGCCGGTCGCACGAGCTGTCCAGCACCGCGCCGAACGGCAGACTCCCGCCCGCCGGCCCGGGCCACCGCGCCGTCGACGAGTCGAGCATCGCGAAGCCCCAGATGAGCAGCGTGCCGGCGAAGAACCAGCCCTGCGGGAAGAAGATGATCGCGCTCGCGACCGCGCCGACGCGTGCCCACGACGGTGATCGCGTCGGGTGTGATCCCGGCGCGCGCGAGAGACGTGCCGAGTGGCGTCAGCGCCCGCGAGAGCGCGGCGCGGGCGTGGATGTTGAGCACGCTTGGTCCAGGTGTCCGTTCTCTTGTCGGCAGGTGCGCCCACGATAGCCGCAGCCGGCCGGCGACCCATGGACGCTTGTCCCGGACGCTGCGCGGGTGTCGAATGCAAAAACCGGCGCGTGCGCCTGGACCGGACCCGCGAGTCGAGATGGAGCGGCATGTCGAAACAGAAGGCCACGAGCAAGGGCGCGGCGGCGGCGATCGAGACGGCCGAGCGTCCCGACCAGATTCGCAACGTCGCGTTGGTCGGGCACTCGGGCGCCGGCAAGACGACGCTGGTCGAGGCGCTGCTCGCGGCCACCGGCGACGATTCCGCGCGCGGGCACCGTCGCCGACGGCACTACGGTCAGCGACAACGACCCCGTCGAGGTCGCCCAGCAGCGCTCGGTGGCGCTGTCGGTGTGCCCGCTGCGCTGGGACGACGTGACGATCAACTTCCTCGACACCCCGGGCTATCCGGACTTCACCGGCGAGCTGCGGGCCGGCCTGCGGGCGGCGGACTCCGCGCTGTTCGTGGTGTCCGCCGCCGACGGCATCGACCCGATCACGGTGTCGCTGTGGGAGGAATGCGCGGCGGTGCACACACCGCGTGCGGTGATCATCACCAAGCTCGACGCGCCGCGCGCCGACTACGCCGCGACCCTCGCCGAGTGCCAGCGACTGTTCGGTGGCGCCGACGGGCAGGACGTGTTGCCGCTCTACGTTCCGGACGGCGAGACCGCGGTCGTCGGGCTGCTGTCCGGGCGGCGCTACGACTACTCCGGGGGCTGGCCGGCGACCGAGTCGGACGCGTCCGGTGTGGACATCGGCGGGCCGCGCGGGGCGCTCATCGAGGCGATCATCAACAACAGCGAGGACGAATCGCTGCTCGAACGCTACCTGTCCGGTGACGAGATCGAGTTCGACGTGCTCGTCGACGACCTCGAGACGGCGGTCGCGCGGGCCACGTTCTTCCCGATGCTGCCGGTGTGCTCGGGGACGTCCGTGGGGCTGGGGCAGGTCCTGGAGCTGGTGGTCGGCGGCTTCCCGCCGCCGGTCGAGCGGCCGATCCCGCCGGTGCAGGCCCTGTATGGCGTCGAGACGACGGTCGAGTCCTGCGACGCGGCCGGCCCGCTGCTGGCCGAGGTGGTGCGCACCTCCGTCGATCCGTATCTCGGGCGGCTGTCCGTGCTGCGGATCTTCTCCGGCACACTCACCCCGGAGACGCCCATCCACATCTCCGGGCACGGCGGCGCAGCCCGCGGCCACCCCGACCACGACGCCGCATCAACCGCCTACCCTCGACGATCATGACGG
>CAVQZY010000011.1:0-189557 GCA_963718805.1 uncultured Actinomycetota bacterium
GACTAATCCGAAAATGAAGGTGACCGGTGCTGGCGACCATGCTGGTTGGTGACGTGGCTGTGGGGCACGGCGGCAAGCGTCACGCTGATCGGTGTGAGCTGTGGTCAGGCGGCGGGTTCGAGGGTGACTTTGTAGCCGAGGGCTTGGAGTTCGCGGACGTGGTTGCGGATGCTGCGGTTGCGGTTGACGCGGGTCGTCGTAGTAGTCGGGTCCGAGGTCGACGAAGTGCGGCTTCGTCGCTGAGCAGCTGCCAGATGATGATCAGGATGGATCGGCCGACCGCGACGATGGCCCGTTTCTTGCCGCGGCGTCGGGCGATCCGCCGGTAGCGCTCGCCGAGGAACGTGTCGGTGCGGCAGGCGCCGACGGCGGCCTCGCCCAGGGCTCGGGCGAGGTAGCGGTTGCCGTGCCCGGTGCAGCCGTTGCCCTTCTTGCGGCCGGCGGACTCGCTGACCCCGGGGGCGAACCTGGCCCACGACGCCAGGTGCGCGGGGGTCGGGAACCGGGTCATGTCCAGCCCGATCTCGGCGATGATGGCCTGCGCGGCGGTGACCCCGACCCCGGGGATCTCATCCAAGCCGGGCCACCGCCTTGGCGAAAGGGGCGATCTGCTCGTCGATCCGGGCCTGCACCGTGTCGATGTCGGCGTTGATGCGCGTCGATCCGGGCCAGCATCCGTGGCAGCAGGAACGCGTGATGCTCGGTGAACCGGCCGGTGAACGCCTCCTCCAACCGGCCGGTCTTGCCCCGCATCGACCCGCGGGCCAACTCGCGCCAGGACCTTCGGGTCGCGTTCCCCGGCGATCAACGCCGCCATCATCTGCCCGCCCGGACACCCCGAAAACGTCGCTGACCACGACCGACACCTTGATCAGCGCGTCCTCCAGCAGCTTCTCCACCCGCTGCTTCTCCGCCGTCCGCGCAGTGATCAGGTCGACCCGGTACCGGGTCAGATCACGCAGCTCCCGAAACGCCGGCGGCGGCACGAAACTGGGCCGCAGCATCTGCCGCTCGGCGACCTTGCACAACCAAACAGCGTCGAGCCGATCCGTTTTGGGCCGACCCGGGCAGGTGCTTGACGTCCTTGGCGTTGACCAGCCACGTCTCGAAACGTGTTCTCCAACAGGTAGAACGGCGGCCGCCAGTAATCGCCGGTGGCCTCCATCACCACCCGGGTCACGCCCAGACCGGCCAGCCAATCCGACATCGCCAACAACGACCGGGTCATCGTGGTGAAGGTGCGGACCTCCTGCATCCGCCGCGCCCCGGCCCTGCACCGGGCACCCGGACGCAGCACACCACCTCAGCCTTCCCGACATCCAGCGCCGCGATCCGCTGCGATGATCTCCTGATCGTCCTGCTCGACTTCCACACGCCCACCTCCACTCGACGACACCGACAAGGGCGGTCGCCCGCGGGAGCTGCAGGGAACGGCGAATCTAATCCTCGTGCTCGAAGCAACACTGAACGGCCCAAACGCGCAGCTCCCAGCGCCCGACTAACTCACGGCCTCACAGGACCAAGGAGCAACGACGTCAGCAGGCGACCGGACCACCATTTTCAGCCCGGAAGGGCGCACCCCGCCAGGGGAGACCGATGACTAACCCCCTACTCCGCGAGTTGTCCGTGCCAGGCGGCGTCATTTCGCCGGGTCGCGCGGACAACTCGGGGGTTGGGTGCGTCGGTGCCCAGGGTGTACACCGCATCGACCGAGCCGGCCGGCAGCGGCCGGTGGGTGCTGAGCAGCACCGTGTGGCCGTGGGTGCCGGCGAGCAGATCGCGCAGCACCGCCTGCTCGGTGCCGGCGTCGAGGTGAGCGGTCGGCTCGTCGAGCACGAGCACCGCCGGGTCGGCCAGCAACGCCCTGGCCAGCAGCAGCCGTTGTCGCTGCCCACCGGACAGCCTCGAGCCGTCGGCGCCGGCCGGTGTCGACCACCCGCGGGGCAGGCCGGCGACGAACTCGCCCAGTCCGGCCCGCGCCGCCACCGCGTCGAGGTCGGCGTCGGACGCCTCCGGCCGCACAACGCGCAGGTTGTCGCGCAGGGTCGCGTCGAAGACGTGGTCGCCCTGCAGCGAGCCGGCGAGCAGCGGCGGCACGGCCGATGCCGACAGGTCCGCGAGCGGCACCTCACGTTCGGGCGTGGTGGCGGCGATCGTGCCGCTGGTCGTCGGCAGCAGCCGCAGCGCGGCGCGCAGCACGGTCGTCTTGCCACAGCCGCTCGGCCCGACCAACGCGACCCGCCGACCCGGGTGCAGGGTCAGGTCGAGGCCGTCGACCACGACCGGCGCGCCCGGCGCGGGTGCGAGCCGGGCCGCGGCGGCGCGCACGCCGATCGGTTGGGCGCGCTCGGGCGCCGGCGCGGGCGATCCGGGTTCGGGCACCGGGACCGGCGCGGCCAGCACCGCCGCGACCCGGGCCAGTCCGGCGCGCAACCGTGTCCACGAGGCGAACGCAGCCGGCAACGGGGCCAGCGCCTCGAAGCCGGCCAGCGCGCACGCCAGCAGCACCCCGATAACGATCGGGTTCAGCCGTCCGTCGATCGCGGCGCGCGCGCCGAGCCCGAGCACGGCCGGCACGGTCAGCGCGTTGACGACAGCACCCGACGCGGCACCGACGGTCGCCGTCAGCGCCGGGCGCCGACTCGCGGCGACCACCCGCCGGTCGTCGTCGACCACTTCGGCCACGGCTCGCTCGAGCGCTCCGTAGGCAGTGAGCTCTCCGAGCCCGGCGAGCAACGCGATGCTGTGCTGGTCGCGACGCCCGCTCGCGGCGGCGAGGTCGTGCGCGTCGCCGGCGCCGAGGCGCGTCAGCAGCGGCACCACGATCAGGCCGACAGCGAGGCCCAGGGCCAGCACCGCGCCTGCCGGCGGCGCCAGGACGGTCGCGAGCGCCGCGGCACCGAGGCAGGTGAACGTCGCGCCGGTCAGCGGCAGGATCGCCCGCACCAGTCCGTCCTGCGCACTGTCGACGTCGACCACGAACCGGCGCAGCAGATCACCGCGCCGCAACTCCCGCAGTCCGGCCGGCGCGAGCGGCTCGAGCGCCGCGAACACCCGGGCGCGCAGGTCGGCGAGCAGGCGCAGCGCCGCATCGTGGCCGCAGAGCCGTTCGCCGTAGCGCAGCAGCGCGCGGGACAGCGCGAAGGTCCGCACCCCGACGACGGCGAGCGCGAGGGCCTGCACGTTGGGGTGCTGTGCGGCCCGGCAGATCAGCCAGATCGAGGTCGCGGTGAGTGCGAGCCCGGACAGTCCGGCCGCGCCGGACATCAGCGCAGGCGCGACCAGTCCACGCGCCGAGCGGGCCAACCCGCCGAACAGCGTGCGTAGTGACGTTCGCGCCGGCGCGCGGGTGGTGGGCGCCGCGGTGCGACGCGGGTCGCCCGCGGGCGCCCTGAGCGCCGGCCGCAGTGGTTTCTGCTCGGCCTCGTGCACGATCCGGCCGTCGACGAGCAACACCCGGCGGTCGGCCACCGCGGCGAGAGCGGCGCGGTGGGTCACGATCAGTACGCTCGCCCATCCGGCCAGCGAGCCGACGACGCCGGCCACGACCTGCTCGGTCTCGGCGTCCAGGTCCTCGCTGGGCTCGTCGAGCAGGACCAACGGCAGCTCGCCGCGGGTGCGGACGGCCTGGGCGCGCAGCAGTGCCCGGGCCAGCGCGATGCGGCGCCGCTGCCCCGCGGAGACGAGCTCACCATCCTGGCCGAGTTCGGTTTCCGCAATCGGTGCGTGACAGTTCGTCAACGCGGCATCGACCCGCGCAGGGCTCGCGTCCGGATCACCGAGGGCCGCCTCGGCGCCGGCGGTCGGCTGGGTGGGCGTGGGTCGCTGCGGCACCCAGGCGATCCCCGCGCGCCAGCGAGCCGGATCGGTGTCGGCCAGCGACCCGGACCGCGACCCGACGCCGAGGGTGACGTCACCGCCGTCGGCGTCGACGAATCGCAGCAGCACCGCGAGCAGGGTGCTCTTGCCCGCCCCGCTCGGGCCTTCGACGGCGACGACCTCGCCCGCAGCGACGCACAGGGTGGTGCCGGCGAGCGCGGGTGCGTCGCGGTCGGGATAGCTGACCTGCAGGTCGGTGATCCGCAGCGTCGCGCGCGGATGCACCTCGCACCACGGGGCCGCGGTGTCGGCGGTCGGCTCCGGAGCCGCCTCGACGATCGCCAACGCGTCGGCGGCCGCGACCCGACCCTCCTCGGCCGCGTGGTACTGCGCGCCGACCGCCCGCAGCGGAGCGAACAGCTCTGGCGCCAGCAGCAGCACCAGCAGCGCGGTCCGCAGGTCGAGGCCGCCGTGGTCGAGCCGCAGACCCGACGTCGACCGCGACCACGGCGACCGACAGGGTGGCGATCAGATCCATGGTCAGGCCGGACAGGAACGCCACCCGCAGCGTGGCCATGGTCTTGCGGCGGTAGTCGTCGGTGACCCGCCGCACCGTGTCGACCTGCCGCCGCGCCTGGCCGTAGACCTTCAGCGTCGCCAGACCCTGGACGAGATCGAGGAACCGGCCGGCCAGCCGGCCGAGGGTCGCGTACTGCTGCCGCATGCGGGTTCGGGTGGTCACGCCGAGCAGCACCATGAACAGCGGGACCAGCGGCAGGCACACCAGCAGCACCGCCGCGCTCTGCCAGTCGGCCAGCCCGATCCGTACGAGCACCACCGGCGGCACGATCACCGCGGCCACCAGCGCGGGGACCGCGCGGGTGAGATAGCCGTCGAGCGCCTCGAGCCCGGGGCCGGTCGCCGTCACGAGCCGGCCGGCGGTTTGACGCGCCGCCCACGCCGGGCCGAGTCGGGTGACCGACGACAGCACCGCCTGCCGCACCTGCGCGCGGGCGTGCACCGATGCGCGGCTGGTGACCCACTCCTGCCCGGCGGCCACCGCGGCCCGCAGCACCCCGACCACGGCGAGCCAACCGAGCGCTACGCCGGGCACGCCGCCGCCGACGACCGTCGCGACGATGTCTGCGAGCAGCGTCGCGGTCGCGACGACGAGCACGACGCCGAGCGCGTTCAGCGCGGCGAGCGCGACCAGCACCTGCCGCACCGCGGGTGCGGTGCGCGGCAGCCGCGCGTCGATGGGCGGCGCTGCGGTCACGTTCTGGGGTCCCCGGGAGAACGACGAGCGTTCTCTGCGCAGCGTTTCCGCGCGGTGTTCATGTCTTCGGTGCTTCGGTGTGGCGGCCGAGGGTGTCACGCGCCGACTGCTGGGCCTTGCGCAGCACGTCGCTCGCGCGGCCGGTCCCACCGTAGCCGTGGCCGCTGGCGATCTCGCCGGTCACCCGGGCCCGGAACACCCAGTACGACCAGGCCTGGTACAGCAGCACGATAGGCGTGAAAATGACCGCGACGACCGTCATCACCAGCAGCGTGTAGTGCGACGAGCTCGCATTGTGCACGGTCAACGACCACGCCGCGTGATTGCGCGCGGGAAGCACGTTCGGCCACAGCGCGGCGAACAGCCAGATCGGGATGAGTGCGGCGGCGATCGCCGTTGCGGTGAACGCCGCGCTCGCCCGGCGCGCGCGGGCGGCGGCGGTCGCCGGCCAGCACCGTGGCCGCGACGATCACGCCCAGCACCACGCTCAGCGCGCTGCTGCGCAGGAATGTCGTCCAGATCAGGAAACCGACGGCCGAGCAGGGTCGCCGCCGGGCCGAGGACCCGGGTCAGCCGCTCGGCCCGCTCCGCGACGTCGCCGACGGTGCGGAAGGCGAGGAACGTCGCACCGTGGAAGGCGAAGAGCCCGAGCGTGGTCAGCCCGCCGAGCAGCGCGTACGGGTTGAGCAGAGAGATGAAGCTGTTGGTCATCACGTGGTCGGAGTTCAGTTGCACGCCGCGCACGAAGTTCGCGAACGCCACCCCGATCAGCACTGCGGGCAGCAGCGAGCCGACGACGATAGCGGCGTCGCACCAGCCCCGCCCCTTCGGCGTCTCGGCGTGGCCGCGGTACTCGATGCCGATCCCGCGCAGGATCAGTCCGAGCAGCAGCAGCGCGAACGCAAGATAGAAGCCGGAGAACACCGACGCATACCACTCCGGGAAGGCCGCGAACATCGCGCCGCCCGCGGTGATCAGCCACACCTCGTTGCCGTCCCACACCGGACCGATCGAGCGCAGCGCGATCTGGCGGTCCGCGTTCGTCTTGCCGACGAGCGCAGCAGCATCCCGACGCCGTAGTCGAAGCCCTCGAGGACGAAGAAACCCGCCCAGAGGATGGCGATGACGCCGAACCAGAAGCCTTGCATGATGTCGCCTCCTGCCTCAGACGAGACTGAGCTGTTGCTCGTCGGCGGGGTCGGTGTCCGGTGGGCTCTGTCCGCCGCTGCCCGATGGATCCGGGCCGGCTCGCACGATGCGCCGCACCAGCCAGTAGCAGACGGCGCCGAGGACGCCGTAGAGCAGCGGTGAACCCGACGAGGGTGGTCAGCACGAAACCGCCGCTGACGTTCGTACTCACTCCGTCTTTCGTTTTCAGCAATCCGTAGACGAGCCAGGGCTGACGCGCGGTCTCGGTGAAGATCCAACCGGCGCTGTTGGCGGCCAGCGGCAACACGACCGCCCAGGTGGCTGTCCGCAGCCACTTCTTGGAAACCTCGAGCTTCTTGCGGTACCACTGGATGCCGATCGCGAGCGCGACGAGACCGGCGAGGAACCCGAAGCCGATCATCAGCCGGAAACCCCAGTACGCCATCCAGACGACCGGGATGTAGCTGCCGGGGCCGTACTCCTGCACGGACTCCGCCTGCACGTCGTTGATCCCCGCCACGAACCCACTCGGGCTGCGGGTGGCCAGGATCGACAGCCCGCTGGGAATCGAGATGTCGATCTTGTTCTCGCCCTGCTCGACGTTGGCGTAGGCGAACAGGCTGAACGGCGCGTGGGTCTGGCCGTCCCACAGCGCCTCGGCCGCGGCCATCTTCATCGGCTGCTGCTCGACCATGATTCGGGCCTGCTCGTCGCCGACGATGCTGACGCCGAGGGTGGAGACCAGCACCACGCCCACCGCGAGCACGGCCACCTTGCGGTGCATCGGATCGGCATGTTCGTCGTCCGTGCGCTGGCGGCGCAGGTGCCACGCAGACACCGTCAGCAGCAGCGAGCCGGCGGTGAGCAGCGCGGCGAAGATCGTGTGCGGGAAGGTGACGAGCTGCGTGGAGTTCGTCAGCACCTTCCAGATGCTGGTGAGCTCGAGCCGGTCCTTGGCCTCGTTGTAGGTCAGGCCGACCGGGTGCTGCATGAAGCTGTTGGCGGCCAGGATGAAGTAGGCGCTGATCACCGTGCCGACCGCCGCGAGCCAGATACAGGCCAGGTGCAGCCGCGGGCCGAGCAGCTCGCGGCCGAAGATCCAGAGGCCGAGGAATGTCGACTCGAGGAAAAACGCGATCAGTGCCTCCATCGCCAACGGGGCGCCGAAGATGTCGCCGACGAAGCGGGAGTAGGCCGACCAGTTCATCCCGAACTGGAACTCCTGCACGATCCCGGTGACGATGCCCAGGGCGAACAGCACGAGCATGATGCGCCCGAAGAACCGCGTCGCGCGCTCCCAGTCCTCACGGGCATGACCGGCGCCGTGGCCGGCCGGGCCGCCGGCCGCGGTGGCCTTCTTCTTCGCCCGGTATGCGAGGGTCTGCATCGTCGCCACCAGCAGCGTGAGCCCGATCGAGAGCGGCACGATGAGGAAGTGGTAGAGCGTCGTCGAGGCGAACTGCCAGCGGGCCAGGATGAGGGGATCCACACGAACCTCGCAGGGTCATCTGGTGGGCGCACAGGTCGTGGCCCAGCCTGGTCGCCGCGGCCGACCGGCGCGAGAACCGAACCGCCTACACCGCCGCGGGACCAAGGTCCCGGGGGGCTCGGACCCGGCTACCCGGCGTCTCCGAGCGTAGTCAGGGATCGATCATGGTCTTCGCCGGGGTGGCAGTGAATTCACCGCCGGGTGCTCACCACGCTGCTCGACCAGCGCGGTGACGCACACTGACGCAGCGCCGCCCGTTCCCCCGGTAGCCTGACCCACGTGCCGATGCGGGTGGGTGTGGTCACGTTCCCGGGCAGCCTCGACGACCGCGACGCCGCCCGCGCAGTGCGTATCGGCGGCGGCGAGGCGGTGCCGCTGTGGCACGCGGACCCGTCGCTGCACGACGTCGACGCGGTGATCCTGCCGGGCGGGTTCTCCTACGGCGACTACCTGCGCTGCGGGGCCATCGCCCGGTTCGCGCCGGTGATGGTGTCGCTGGTGAAAGCCGCCCGCGACGGGTTGCCGGTACTTGGCATCTGCAACGGGTTCCAGGTGCTGTGCGAGGCGCACCTGCTGCCCGGCGCGCTCATCCGCAACGACCACCGCAAGTTCGTGTGCCGCGACCAGCCGCTGCGGGTCGAGAACAACGGCACCGCCTGGACCTCGGCCTACCGCGAGCGACAGGACATCACCATCCCGCTCAAGAACGGCGAGGGCGGCTACGTCGCCGACCGACGCACGCTCGCCGAGCTCGAGGCCGGGGGCCGGGTCGTCGTCCGCTATCTCGGCAACCCCAACGGCAGCTATCACGACATCGCCGGGATCACCAACGAATCGGGCAACGTGGTCGGCCTGATGCCGCATCCCGAACATGCCGTCGAAGCGCTCACCGGCCCGGGCCTCGACGGGCTCGGCTTCTTCCACTCACTGCTCGGAGTGCCCGCCTAAATGGATACGGTCGAACACGCTGCGCGAACCCCGGAACAGCCGCAGCCCTACAAGGAACTCGGCCTCGCCGCTGAGGAGTACGGCCGAGTCCGCGAAATTCTCGGCCGCCGCCCCACCAGCAGCGAACTGGCGATCTACTCGGTGATGTGGAGCGAGCACTGCTCCTACAAGTCCTCGCGGGTGCACCTGAAGCAGTTCGCCCAGAAGGCGCCGCGCACCGACGCGTTGCTCGTCGGGATGGGCGAGAACGCCGGGGTCGTCGACGTCGGCGACGGCTGGGCGGTCACTTTCAAGATCGAGTCGCACAACCACCCGTCCTACGTCGAGCCGTACCAGGGCGCAGCCACCGGGGTGGGCGGCATCGTGCGGGACATCCTGACCATGGGCGCCCGGCCGGTCGCGGTGCTCGACAGCCTGCGCTTCGGTCCGCTGTCCGCGCCGGACACCGCCCGGGTGCTGCCGGGCGTGGTGGCCGGGATCGGCGGCTACGGCAACTGCCTGGGCCTGCCGAACGTCGGCGGCGAGATCTACTTCGACGAGTCCTACCTCGGCAACCCGCTCGTCAACGCGCTGTGCGTCGGCGTCATGCGCAGCGACGGCATCAAGCTGGCCAAGGCCGACGGGCCCGGCAACCACGTCGTGCTGTTCGGCGCCCGCACCGGTGGCGACGGCATCGGCGGCGCGTCGGTGCTCGCGTCGGCGACGTTCGACGACGCCCATCAGGCCAAGCGACCCAGCGTGCAGGTGGGCGACCCGTTCGCCGAGAAGGTGCTCATCGAGTGCTGCCTGGAGATCTTCGCCGCCGACCTCGTCGTCGGCATCCAGGATCTCGGCGCCGCCGGGCTGTCGTGCGCCACCACCGAACTGGCCGCTGCCGGCACCGGTGGAATGGATGTCGAGCTGGACCGGGTGCCGCTGCGCGACCCCACGCTCGCGCCCGAAGAGATCCTGATGAGCGAGTCGCAGGAACGGATGATGGCCGTCGTCACGCCCGAGCGTCTCGACGACTTCCTCGCCGTCTGCGCGAAGTGGGACGTCACCGCCACCGTTATCGGGTCGGTCACCGACACCGGCCGGCTGCGGATGTGGTGGCACGGCGAGCACGATCGTCGACCTGCCGCCGCGCACCGCCGCGCACGAGGGGCCGGTCTACCAGCGTCCGATCGAGCGGCCTGCTCGACCAGGACGCCGTCGTCGAGGTCGACGGGCGCGGGCTGCCGCGCCCGCAGCGGCCGGCCGAGCTGCGCGCGACCCTGCTGCGGCTGCTCGCGTCGCCGAACCTTGCCGATCGCGCGTGGGTCACCGACCAGTACGACCGCTACGTCATGGGCAACACCGTGCTGGCGCAGCCGGAGAACGCCGGCGTGATCCGCCTCGACGAGTCGACCACCCGCGGGCTCGCCGTCGCCACCGACGGCAACGGCCGCTACACCCGCCTCGATCCCTACGCCGGCGCGCAGCTCGCGCTGGCCGAGGCCTACCGCAACGTCGCGGCCACCGGCGCCCGGCCGCTCGCGGTGACCAACTGCCTGAACTTCGGCTCGCCGGAGGACCCCGGAGTGATGTGGCAGTTCGCCGAGGCGGTCCGCGGTCTCGCCGACGGCTGCCTGGCCCTCGGCACCCCGGTCACCGGCGGCAACGTCAGCTTCTACAACCAGACCGGCACCGTCGCGATCCACCCGACGCCGGTGATCGGCGTGCTCGGCGTGATCGACGACGTCACCCGCCGCACTGCCGAACGGCTTCCGGACCGACGGCGCGCTGGTCTACCTGCTCGGCGACACCCGCGACGAGTTCGGCGGCTCGGAGTGGGCGCACGCCGATCCACGGCTTCCTCGGCGGCCTGCCGCCGCGCGTCGACTTCGACCGGGAGCGGCTGCTCGCCGACGTCCTGATCAACTGCCTCGCGCGACGGGCTGATCGACTCCGCCCACGACCTGTCCGAGGGCGGGCTGGCGCAGGCGCTCGTCGAGGCCTGCCTGCGCAACGACGCCGGCGCGCGGGTCGTGACTGCCCGAGGGCGTCGACCCGTTCGTCGCGCTGTTCAGCGAGTCGACGGCCCGGGCGATCGTGAGCGTGCCGCGCAGCGAGGAGGTGCGCTTCACCGACATGTGCACCGCGCGCGGGCTGCCCGCCCAGCGCATCGGCGTCATCGATCTGCTGGTGCCCGAGCTCGACGTGCAGGGCCAGTTCCGGATCCCGCTGCGCGAGCTGCGCGAGGCCTGGACCTCGACGCTGCCGCGTCGCTTCGATCGGTGACGCGACCCGCTCGACACCCTGCTCGACACCTTCGCCGAGCAAGCCGACCGGCTCGCCGACTGGCTCGAGCTGGTCGCCGCCGAGGCGTTTCTCGAGACGTCGGCGCTCGCCGGAGCTGGGACCTGCGTACGCTGCTGGGCCACGTGGTACGGGTGCACAGTGGCCTGTGTCATCGGCTCGGCACCCGCAGCGCCGAGGCGCCGGTACCGCCTCGCGCTCTACGTCGGCCGGTACCGCGCCGCGGCCGGCGAGATCGCCGAACAGGCCGTCGAGACCCGCGACGAGCACACCCCGGCCGAGCTGATCGCCGCCCTGCGCGACCACGCGCCGGCCCGCGGCCGCGCTCGCAGCGGTCGGGCCGCGCACGGTCTTGGACGGCGCGACGCGGCCCGATCACGGCCGGCGGACTGGCTGGTCACCCGGGTCGTCGATCTCGTCGTGCACTGCGACGACTTCACCCGCTCGCTGCCCGACCGCGACCCGGTCGCGCTGCACCGCCGCGCCCTCGGCCTCTGCGTGCGCACCCTCGCCGCAGATCCTGGCCGCCCGGGCCCCCGGCCGCTCGGTCGAGGTCCGCGTCCCGCCCTTCATCGCCGTCCAAGCCGTCGAAGGCCCCCGTCACACCCGCGGCACCCCACCCAACGTCGTCGAGACCGACCCGGTGACCTGGATCCGACTCGCGACCGGCAGGGCTCAGTTCGACGACGAGGTCCGCGCTGGCACGGTGCGAGCCAGCGGCAGCCGCGCCAACCTCAGCAACTACCTCCCCGTCCTCAGCTGAGCGCGACCGAGAGCCGAGCGGGAGGCGAGCAACCCGTCGCGACAACGACGGAGCGGACGGCGATGGTTGCCTTGGGAGCGCGGATGGCAATGGCCCCCCGAGCGACGAGGAGCGAGGCGTGGTTGCGAGCAAAGGACACCATCGACCGGAGCGGCGGAACCACAACGACAGAAGTGACCGTCCTCACCCGTACACTCGAAACCGTGGCGCGCGGCGACGGACACCTCACGCACGAGCTCGACCCGACGACAAGAAGCCCCAGGACGCCTGCGGCGTCTTCGGCGTCTGGGCGCCCGGCGAAGAGGTCGCGAAGCTCACCTACTTCGGCCTCTACGCGCTGCAGCACCGCGGCCAGGAAGCCGCCGGCATCGCGGTCAGCGACGGCAGCTCGCTGGTCGTCTACAAGGACCTCGGCCTGGTCAGCCAGGTCTTCGACGAGCCGACGCTTGACACCCTGCAGGGCCACATCGCGATCGGCCACACCCGCTACTCGACCACCGGCTCCACCACCTGGGAGAACGCGCAGCCGAGCTTCCGCACCACCGCCGGCCGGCACCGGCCTCGCGCTCGGCCACAACGGCAACCTGGTCAACACCGCCGAGCTCGCCGCGCGAGGCGCGCGCGGCCGGGATCGCGCAGTGCGACTCGGCGCGACCACCGACTCCGAACCTGTCACCGCGCTGCTCGCCGCGCGGCCCGACGTCAGCGCTCGAGCAGGCCGCGATGGAGGTGCTGCCCCGGCTGCGCGGCGCGTTCTCGCTGGTGTTCATGGACGAGCACACCCTCTACGCCGCCCGCGACCCGCAGGGCGTGCGCCCGCTGGTGCTCGGCCGGCTCGAACGCGGCTGGGTGGTCACCTCGCGAGACGGCCGCGCTCGACATCGTCGGCGCCAGCTTCGTGCGCGAGATCGAGCCCGGCGAGCTGATCGCCGATCGACGAGGACGGCCTGCGCTCGCAGCACTTCGCCAACGCCGACCCGAAGGGCTGCCTGTTCGAGTACGTCTACCTCGCCCGCCCGGACACCACGATCGCCGGCCGCTCGCGTGCACTCGGCCCGGGTCGAGGTCGGCCGCCGGCTGGCCCGCGAGCACCCGGCCGAGGCCGACCTGGTGATCCCGGTGCCGGAGTCCGGCACGCCGGCCGCGATCGGCTACGCCGAGGCCTCCGGCATCCCGTACGGCGTCGGGCTGGTCAAGAACGCCTACGTCGGGCGCACCTTCATCCAGCCGTCGCAGACGATCCGCCAGCTCGGCATCCGGCTCAAGCTCAACCCGCTGCGCGACGTCATCCGCGGCAAGCGGCTCGTCGTCGTCGACGACTCGATCGTGCGCGGCAACACCCAGCGCGCGCTGGTCCGGATGCTGCGCGAGGCCGGCGCGGTCGAGGTGCACGTCCGGATCTCATCGCCGCCGGTCAAGTGGCCGTGCTTCTACGGCATCGACTTCGCCTCCCGCGCCGAGCTGGTCGCCAACGGCCTGGACGTCGACGGGCATCCGCGCCTCGATCGGCGCCGACTCGCTCGGCTACGTCTCGCTCGACGGGCCTGATCGCGCGCCACCGAGCAGCCCGCGCACCCGGCTGTGCACGGCCTGCTTCGACGGCGACTACCCGATCCCGCTGCCGGACGATCGTCGGCAAGCACGTGCTCGAGGGCATCGAGAAATCCGTGCCAGAACGGCCGCGAGCCCGAGGCACGCGCCGTCCTTCGCCGCCGAAGACGCGCTGACGCGGTCCGTGACGCCAGCTACGCCGCCGCCGGCGTCGACATCGAGGCCGGCGAGCGCGCGGTCGAGCTGATGAAGGCGGCGGTCAAGCGCACCGACCGCCCGGAGGTGATGGGCGGCCTCGGCGGGTTCGCCGGGCTGTTCCAGCTCGACCTCGACGCGCTACCCGCAGCCGGTGCTGGCCAGCTCCACCGACGGCGTCGGCACCAAGATGGTCATCGCCCAGGCGCTGGACCGGCACGACACGATCGGCATCGACCTGGTCGCGATGGTCGTCGACGACCTCGTCGTGGTGCGGCGCCGAGCCGCTGTTCCTGACCGACTACATCGCCACCGGCAAGGTCGATCCCGGAGCAGATCGCGACGATCGTCGGCGGGCATCGCGGAGGGGTGCGTGCAGGCCGGCTGCGCGCTTGTCCGGCGGCGAGACGGCCGAGCACCCCGGTGTGATGGAGCCGGACGAGTACGACATCTCCGGCACCGGGGTCGGGCGTGGTCAATGCCGACGCGCGTGCTCGGCGCGCATCGGGTCCGGCCCGGCGACGTGCTGGTCGCGCTCGGCTCGTCCGGCGTGCACTCCAACGGCTACTCGCTGGTGCGCCACGTGCTTTTCGAGCGGGCCGGTCTGCCGCTGGCCGACACGCCCGCCGAGCTCGGCGGCCGCACGCTCGGCGACGAGCTGCTGACCCCGACCCGGATCTACGCCCGGGACTGCCTGGCCCTGGTCGCGCCGAGTGCGACGCGCACGCGCTTCGCACACATCACCGGCGGTGGGCTGGCCGCGCAATCTGGCGCGGGTGCTGCCCGCCGGCGCGCAAGCCAGCGTCGACCGGGCGACCTGGGCCCCGCAGGCCGATCTTCGACCTGGTGGCCGCGTGCGGGCGTGGTGCCGCGCGCCGAGCTCGAGCTGACCTTCAACCTCGGGGTCGGCATGATCGCGGTACTGCCACCGGATCGGGTCGACGCAGCGATGAGTTTGCTCACTACCCGGGGGGTGCCGGCCTGGGTCCTCGGCGACGTACGCACGGCGGGATCGGCAGCGGCGCAGGTGACGCTGCTCGGCGCCTACGCCGGCCCGGCGGGCCGCTGGAGATGACAAACCGCTGAAAGTCGGGGTTGCGGCCCCTGGCACGGAATGTCCGGATCGTCAGGTCCGGACGACTCAGCGATCGGTCCCGGTCCACTCGTCGTACTCGTCGTCGTCCTCGTCCGCACGCCGGGCGGTGCGTTCGCCGTTCGGCTCGGACGCCCCGAGCTCGCGCTGTAACGCGTCGAGATCGGTGAAGTGGGTGCTGTATTTCAATTCGCGGGCCACCTTCTGCTGCTTGGCCTTCGCTCGGCCGCGCCCCATGGCTCGACCCCCTCGCTCGCGCGCTCATCCGCGGACGCCGTCGGATGGAGTCCGCGGGCGCCGTCGGGAATGTTGTCATGTCGTGCTCCCAGCCTACCTCGCGCGCCACGGCCGCCGCATCGCGCGGACACATCCAGCTGTCAGCCTCCGGACCGGTCGCGGGACCGGGTCTGAGGAATCGGCGGAAACCGGGCAGCGACCGCCCGTTTGGCACAGAGTGGACAGTTGGGCGAGCACTGATAGCAGACGGACTTCACTTTATGCATACTTAGCATCGTTCACATTCCGCAGAAAGGGTGGCATCACCATGACGACGCCTCGTCAGCGCCCGGATTCACCGTCGCCGGAGGCACTGCTCACGCCGTCGGAGGTGGCGACGCTGTTCCGCGTCGACCCGAAGACGGTCACGCGTTGGGCCAAAGCCGGCAAGCTCACCTCGATCCGCACTCTCGGTGGCCACCGCCGCTATCGCGAATCCGAGGTCCGTTCTCTACTCGACGGCAACACCGCGCCAGTCGAGGCCTGACCGACCGGCCGCATCCTCGCCCGGTGCTCGAGTAGCACACCCGTTCACCCCCGAACCCCGACCGGGTTCGGGGGTGCCCTTTTCGCGCGCCGGCTGATTTCCTGGCTGTCTGCACGCGGCGCCTCGCTCTAGGCTCGGATCGTGAGCAAGTCGATCGTCCAGTCGTCCTATTCCAGCGGCACCTCCGACAAGCCGCTGCTCGGCCAGACCATCGACGCCAATCTGCGCGCCACGGTGGCCCGCTGCGCCGACCATGAGGCGCTCGTCGACGTCGCCGCCGGCCGCCGCTACACCTACCGTGAGCTGGACGCCGCGGTCGACGAGCTCGCCCGCGGCCTGATCGCCCGCGGCATCGGCGTCGGTGAGCGGGTGGGCATCTGGGCGCCGAACTGTGCCGAGTGGTTCCTCACCCAGTACGCCACCGCCCGCATCGGCGCGATCCTGGTGAACATCAACCCCGCGTACCGGACCCATGAGCTGGAGTACGTGCTGCGCCAGGCGGGGATCGGCACACTCATCTGCGCCGTGTCGTTCAAGACCAGCGACTATCGCGGCATGGTCGAGCAGGTGCGCTCGGAGCTGCCGGACCTGACGGACGTCGTCTACCTCGGTGAGCCGAGCTGGACGGCACTGCTCGCCGACGCCGCGCAGGTGAGCGGCGTCGACGTCGAAGCACGCGCCGCAACGTTGACCTTCGACGACCCGATCAACATCCAGTACACGTCAGGCACCACCGGCTTCCCGAAGGGCGCCACCCTCAGCCATCACAACATCCTCAACAACGGCTACTTCGTCGGCGAGGGGATGAGCTACACCGAGCAGGACCGGATCTGCGTGCCGGTGCCGTTCTACCACTGCTTCGGCATGGTCATGGGCAACCTGGCGTCCATCGTCGCACGGGGCCTGCGTCGTCATCCCGGCGCCCGGCTTCGACCCGGCCGCCACCTTGCAGGCCGTGCAGGACGAGCAGTGCACCTCGCTGTACGGCGTGCCGACGATGTTCATCGCCGAACTCGCGCTGCCGAACTTCGCCGACTACGACCTGTCGTCGCTGCGCACCGGGTGCATGGCCGGCTCGCCGTGCCCGGTCGAGGTGATGAAGCGGGTGATCAACGAGATGAACATGGCCGAGGTGACTATCGCCTACGGCATGACCGAGACCTCGCCGGTGTCCACCCAGACCCGCAAGGACGACTCACTGGACCGGCGCACCGGCACTGTCGGGCGCGTGCATCCGCACGTGGAGGTGATGGTGATCGATCCCGAGACCGGGTTGCCGGTGCCGCACGGCGAGCCCGGCGAGCTGTGCACCCGCGCCTACTCGGTCATGATCGGCTACTGGAACGAGCCGGAGAAGACGGCCGAGGTGCTGCGCCACGGCTGGATGCACACCGGCGACCTCGCCACCATGGACGCCGACGGCTACCTCAACATCGTCGGAAGGATCAAGGACCTGGTGATCCGCGGCGGCGAGAACGTGTACCCGCGCGAGGTGGAGGAGTTCCTCTACACCCATCCCGACGTCGTCGACGCGCAGGTGATCGGCGTGCCGGACGAGAAGTACGGCGAGGAGCTGATGGCCTGGGTGCGGCTGCGGCCCGGAGCGCCGGCACTCTCGGCAGAATCATTGCGCGAGTTCAGCACCGGCAAGCTCGCCCACTACAAGATCCCGCGGTACGTGCACCGCGTCGACGAGTTCCCGATGACGGTCACCGGGAAGGTCCGCAAGGTCGAGATGCGCGCCCAGGCGGTCGAGATCCTCGGCTTGCAGGACGCCGCCGCCACCCGGCACGCCTGAGAACCACCTGGTCAGCCGTATGCCCCAGACACCCGCTGTGGCAGACCGATCTGTTCATGCTCGTCTTCGGTGCCGGGCTGGGGCTCAACATGCAGAGCATCGTGCTCGCCATGCAGAACGCGGTGGAGCCGCGCAACATGGGTGTCGCGACCTCGGCGGTGACGTTCTTCTGCCAGGTCGGCGGCTCGCTCGGCACGGCCGTCTTCTTGTCGATCCTGTTCGCCACGGCCGGCAACAAGATCCTCGCGCCGACGCGAAGGCGAGCACCGAACCGGAGTTCAAGCAGGCCGCGGCGGCGCATCCGGACCAGCTCGCGCAACTGCACGGCAGCGGCAGCCGCAACGACACCGCGTTCGTCCAGAAGCTGGACCCGATCCTCGCGCACCCGTTCAAGGCGCGCTTCTCCGACGCGATGGACCTGCCGAGCGACGCCGCGCAGGTCCCGGTGCCGCCGGACCTGAGCCGGCAGCCCGGGTCCACCCACTAAGCGCCCGGCGCGGCGAGTGAGGATCCGGCGAGCGCGGGACGTCACCGCTGTGCGTGAGTGGCGGTGGCTAGGAACCGGACCGAACTGTCGCCCTTCCGCTTTTCAGGCCGTGGGCCCGGACGTCCGGTGTTGTGGCGATGCGCGTACCTGGTGGCTCCTGGAGCCGGGCGTGGCGCCGTCAGAGTCGGCCGGGACTCCGCATTGGCTACCACCGTGGCTACCAGGGCGAGGTTGTGATCGTGGCGTCAACAGTTGGGAGGCTGCAGGCGCCCGTCACCGTCATTCGGACAGGTCAGGCGCGGACCAGGTCGCCCGCCCGGATAGCACCTTGCCTTCGTCCCCGGTGCGGCCGTCACCCCAGTAGCGTTCGGCCGTACCAGTCATCGGGGTTGCGCACGCCTGGGGGTGCGTAGAAGTACCCGCCGCCGAAGGGTTGGACGTAATCGATGAGTGGTTCGTCGATGAGTCGGGTCTGGATGGTCTCGAACTGGCGGTGCACGTCTTGCTGGTAGGCCACGAAGATGTGGCCGGCGGTGAGGTTGCCGTTGGGGTCGACGCCGAGGTCGTAGTTGTAGGAGCGGCGGATGATCCGCTGGTTCTGCGTGGCTCGGGTACGGGGGTTGGCGAGGCGGATGTGGGCAGCGAGCGGGATGACGGTGCCGTGCGGGTCGGCCTTGTAGTCGGGGGTGTCGAACTCGGTGTTGCCGTCGAGGGGGGCGCCGGTGTCGCGGCGGCGGCCGAACATGCTTTCTTGTTCGTTGATGGAGACGCGGTCCCAGAACTCGACCAGCATCCGGATCAGCCGGATCACCTGGTAGGAGCCGCCTTGCGCCCAGGCTGGTTCGCTGGGGTCATCGACCCAGACCAGGTTGTGGGCGGTGCTTCCGGTGGGGTTGGCGGTGCCGTCTTTGAATCCGAGCAGGTTGCGTGAGGTGCCCGACGGGCGGGGTGGGGAGTTGTAGCCCTCGATCTTCCAGCGCAGCTGCATGGCGCCGCGCGTGTGCTTGGCGAGGTCGCGCATCGCGTGGTGGAGGGTGTCGGGGTGGTTGGCGCACAGCTGCACCGAAAGGTCGCCGTGTAGCCACGCCGGGTCGGGCGAGTCGTTCGGGAACGCCTTCATCCGGGTGAGCCGTTTGGGTTTGTGGTCGGCGAGCCCGAAGCCGTCGAACAGGCTGGAACCGAACCCGAGCGTGGCGGTCAGACCGTCCGACGGGATCTGCGGGCCGAGCACATCGCTGTCCGACGGCGGCTGGGAGATCCCGAGATCGGGTGCGGCGCCCCCGGTCGCGAGGAACCTCGTTCGGCTGGTGAGGGCCTTCATCAGGTCGACCAGATCGGTCTTGGTGACGCCGTCGACGATGTCGTAAGCGGCGAAGACCGAGTAGTTCTGCTTGTCAGCCGGGCCCGGGGTGAGGATGCCGGACTGGTGCATCCCGTGGAACGGGAACGATTCCTGGACTGGGGGCGCTGCGGTGTCGCTGGTGCGTGCGTCGGCGTGTGCGCCGCCAGCGAGCACGCCGCCGGCCAGGGCAGTGCCGGCCGCGCCGGCGGCAGCGCCTTTGAGGAAGTTGCGGCGGCTCAGGCTGATCCGCTGCTCGTTCATGCTCATCATGCCTCGTCGTCTCGGGCTCGGCCCGTGGTCTCGGTCAGTGGGTCGGCGGAATTTCGAGCAGGTTGGGTTCGATGGACAGCGACTCGAGCAGGGTGCCGATCGTGGCGTCGATGCGTTGGCGGGCGGCGAGCGGGACGGCGCGGGCGTCTTGCCATTGACCGGCGTGACGGGTGGCGAGCAGCGCGGCCTGCAGGGCGTTGAGCCGGCGGGTAATCGTGTCGACCAGATTTGGCATACGCGCGTTGATCAGCGGGGTGACCTCGCCGAGGACGATGCGGGTTACTTCGGTATCGGCGTAGGTCTCGGCGTAGGCCGTGTGCGAGCCTTCGTCGTCGATGCCGGACAGGTGATCGCGTAACGCGTCTTCGAGGATCTCGTGCACCCGCAGCGGCAGGTTGGTCGGGTCGCCGGCTTCGTCCGCGGTCTTGAGCTTCGTCTGCACGGTGGTGATATCGATCCGCAGCTGACCGGCGACCGGCAGCAGCTCGGCGGCGGATTGTCCGTGGAACAGGCCGTACTCGATGCGGTGCAGCCCGGTGAAGTGCTTGTCTCGGACACCGGCGGGCAGCCCGTCCGGGAGCCCGTCGACGGTCGCGCCTTCGTCGCCGAAGCTGTCGTAGGAGGCTCCGACACGTTCCCAGTCGAGCTGGCAGGCAAGCCACGCGGGGCGAGCGGCAGCGAGGTTCCCGGCGGCCAGGTCGCTGCGCAGCGCGCCCGCGTCGCGGGCGAGGGTGTTGAGGACGGTGGCAGCGTAGGTCTGGTACTGCTTGTTCGGGCCGGTCAGGTCGGCGCGCGTGACCGGCTTGACCGCAGTGGTCGTGGTGCGGCGGCTGCTGCCGGACAGTTGTACCAGGGCGCCGCGCATCGTGCCGCCGGACATCAGGCAGACGAAGCTGTACTGGCCCGATCCGAGGGTGACGCTCATCTGGGCCGTGGTGGCTGGGCCGATGGTCTCGATTTCGGCGACCACCGCGTCGGAGGCGTTGTCCAGGTCGATTTCGCCGGCCTCGCCGGACTTGTTGTCGACGGCGAAAGTCTGGGTGCCGGTGTGTCCGGAGGTCCACTCGCGGGCGCAGCCGGTCTTCGTGACGCTGACCGCCGTCGTCTCCGACGCGCTCGCGGCCGGCAAGGCAGCGATCACCAGTCCGGCGACCAGCGCCGGCACCGCGATGAGCACGGCCATGACCGGGACGGTTCGGCGGGCAGCCCACCGCTCCCACCAACCCGCCGCGCTCTCGGTGTGGAAAGTTGGCGCTGTGGCCGGTTGCGGGGCGCCGGCGCTGACTCGGACGAAGACGGCGATGACGACGGTGAGGTAGGCGAGCCAGGCGACCACCTGGAGCACGGTCATCTTCGGTGCCAGGTCGGTGACGCCGCTGATGATCGACACCCACCAGGAGTTGGGATCGACGTGCGCGGTGAGGTCGAAGGCCACCCACTTCTGGCCGGGCAGCAGCCCGGCGTCCTGCAGGTCGCCCAGGCCGTAGGACAGCACTCCGGCCGCGATGACGATCAGCGCCACGGCGGTGCGGTTGAAGAAGGTGCCCAGGTCGATGCGTACCGCCTGCCGGTAGAGCAGCGCGCATAGCACCACGGCCGCAGCCAAGCCGAGACCGGCGCCGACCAGCGGCGCCACCGTCGACCCGGACGCCTTGACCGCCGTCCACAAGAACAGGGTGGTCTCCAGGCCCTCCCGCCCGACCGCGAGGAACGCGGTCACAGTCAACGCGCCTACGCCGATCGCCGCCGCCCGATTCACCTCGCCACGTAGATGGGACGAAAGGTTCCGGGCGGCCCGACGCATCCAGAACACCATGCCCGTGACCAGGCCGACTGCCAGCACACTCAGGATGCCGCCGGCCGCCTCCTGCGCCGAGGACGAGAGCACGCTGGTCGAGTAGGTCAGCACCGCCGCGAAGCTGCCCGCCACCATCACTGCGCCCAGGACACCGAGCCAGACCGCCGCCGACGACAGCCGCCGCCGGCCGGACTCGACAGCGCTGGCGTTGGTCTTACGCAATGCGGCGAGCAGGATGCTGACGACCAGCCCCGCCTCGAGACCCTCGCGCAACCCGATCAACAGGTTCGGAGCGGCATCAGCCCACCTCACTCAAGCAAAGTAAGGCAACCCTAACTTGATTGGAAATGGGCGGTCTCAGCCCGGCCACAACGATTACCCGCGCGGTAGGTTCCAGCAGCATCGGAGGGAAGTGATGGGAGGTTGGTGTGAATGAGGGGCATCGCGCACTGTGCTCGAGCGCGGAGTGGGCCGAGGCCGTCCGGAAGTGGATCGTGCCGTGGGCGCTCGATGGCGTCGAACTCGGGGAGTCGGTGATTGAGATCGGGCCTGGTCCGGGCCGCACGACCGAGGTGCTCCTTGAGCGCTTTCCAGGATTGACGGTTGTGGAACTCGATCCGGACTACGCCGGTGCACTCGCCGCACGGCTCGACGATCTGCGAGTGGTCACCGCCGACGCGGCTGACACTGGCTTGGATTCCGCGGCATTCACCGGCGCGGTGAGCCTGACCATGTTGCATCACGTCCCGAGTGCCGACGCGCAAGACGCTGTCTTCGCCGAGATGCGCCGACTGTTGCGACCCGGCGGTGTGTTCGCCGGTTCGGACAGCCTCGACAGTCCTGAGTTCCGCGAACTGCACGAGGACGACATCTGCGTCCCCCTCGACCCTGGCTCGCTCGAGCAGCGGCTCCGCGACGCCGGGTTCGACCACGCCGATGTCGCGACCAACGACTACGGGCTCCGTTTTCGGGCCACGGTCGCGCGAGGAACTCGTGCATGAAGGATCAGCGCGCGCCGGAGATTCGGCGAAGACGGCTGCGTCGCGGGGTTGATGGCGGCGAAGTGGTGCACAAACCCCGATGGGGCGTGTAGCTGGATCGCCGAGGGACTCAGAGCGTGCGGCACGTCCCTGGGGTTCTCGTGACAATCACGCCGGCCGGGCCGATATCGACGGCTGCCACGACGGGTTCGTCATCGGGTCGGGCGGCCGGTAGCTGCCTACGAACTTCGCCTACCCGCGACCGCGGCACCGTCTGGCGTGCGCTGTCATTCGACCCCGGTGCGGCCGGGTGCCCACAACGGAGTGGTGATGGCCTTGCGGTGGATCCAGGTCACGTAACCGGGGATGTCGAGCTGTTCGGTGCCGACCTCGCCGAGGGCGAAGACCGTCGTGGTGGCAACCGGTCCGCGGATCATGGCACCGAACCCGACGGACGCGGTCTCGTCGGCCACGAACAAGGTGATAGGAGACCAGGCGGCAGGCGCAGGCCCTTTCGCTGCCGAACCGTGTCACCGGTGCGGGCCGACCGCGCCCAGCGCACTCCGGGGCTGTCACCATGATCGAGGATCGGTAGCTCGAGTGTGTCGCCGTTCCGGCACCACACCGGGTAGTGCATAACGGGGGGAGGCGCTGCGATCGGTCTGGGCTGCAACTGCGTCGGGACCGGTCGGCCGAGGTGTCGAAAACGCACGAGCGCAGGCGGGCGTCGCGCACCGGCCGAGTCGTTCGGGCCCGAGCTGGGTAGCCAGCACCGCGGTCGAGCGGGGCGCGCTGCTCGCCGAGCGTGGTCATCGCGCACGGCGCCGTCGGCCCGCTCGCCCTCGCCGGGCTGCTCGTGACCGGTGGCTCGCTGACACCGCTGGCGTGCGTCGCGCCATGACCGATCGGTTGATGGCCCGTCCGAGCGGCGCCGGCGCGCGTCGATCAGGCGTGGTGTTCGGGGCCGTGCACGTGCGAGTGCGGATGCTGATGATCGCGGTGGTCGGGGTCCTCGGGGTGGCCGTGCTCGTGCTCGTGATGCTCGGCGCTGCCCGGCTCGCCGTGGTGTCCCGCCCCGTGCGGATGGCTGTGCGGGTGGTGGTGACCGGCGTGGTCCGGGTCGTCGGGGTGGCCGTGCGATGATGACGAGACGGTCGAGTTGGCAGTGGAGGTACTGCGCGTGCTCGCCGATCCGACACGGTTACGGCTGCTGGGCGCGCTCGGGTGGGCCGGCGAGTCCGGTGAGCTGTCGGTGAACGAGTTGTCCGGCGCGGTCGGCAAGCGGCCCGGTGCGGTGTCCCAGCATCTGGCGAAGCTGCGGATGGCGCGGCTGGTGACGACCCGGCGCAACGGCACACAGGTGTTGTACCGGGTGGCGAATGAACATGTCAGCGCGCTGGTCGCGGACACGTTGCGGCATGCCGAACACCTCGGCCCCGGCGTGCCGGCTCACCACCGGCAGCCTGGCAGTGGGCTGTAGGCCGCTCTCGGCAAGATTTCTAGTTCCGAAGTAGACCGACGAGCATGAGTATTAGTCGCGGCAGCCGCCGCAATAGCCGTTCAGGGTGAGAGCGCCGCTGGGTGCGGGCTGCAGGCGCACGGCGCGGGCGATGAGCTCGAGAGCGGGCGCGACACCGGCGACGGGGACCGCCCAGACCGCGCGACAGTCCACGCAGACCGCGTGATGATGATCCGGGCTGCTCAAGCCGTAACGCACGGCGGCGCCGGGGACGGCGACCTGGTGGACGAGGCCGACTTCGGTGAGACGATCGACGGTTCGGTAGATGCTGGTCTCGTTCACGCGCACGCCGAGGTCGTCGACGGTTTCGAGCATGTCGCGGGCGGTCACGTGTGGCGGCGTCTGCCCGGGCGAGCCGGGTGCGTGGCTCAGCGCGGCGAGCACCGCGAGCTTGATTGGTGTCACGCATTGCCGGTGCTGGTGCAGTTGCTCGCGCAGACCGTGGTCGGCGGTGCCGAGCCGGCCGCTGAGCCGCTCGAGGTCGGCGAGCACCACGCGCGGTGTCCGTACCGCGACCGCTCCCCGCTGTGCGACGCTTGGGCTGGGTGTCACTGGCATGGCGGACACCGTCAGCCCGGGGTGGGCTCGACGTTCTGGTTGAGGTCGGCGGACCACTTCTCCTCGATCCGGCCGAAGTGCCAAACCGCGATGGCGACGATCCACGCCAGCACGAACAACCCGACGATCGCGTACCCGGCGTAGTCGAGGTTGATGTCGGCGATGAACGCCAGCGGTCCGCTGGTGACGTTTGCCTGGTCGGCGATCACGCCGATCAGCTCGATGGTGCCGATCACCAACGCCACCAGTACCGAGATCGAGGTGATCGTGATGTTGTAGAAGACCTTGCGCACGGGCCGAGCGAAGGCCCAGCCGTAGGCGGCGTTCATGAATACCCCGTCGGTGGTGTCCATCAGGCACATCCCGGCGGCGAAGAGGATCGGCAGCACCAAGATCACGTAGAAGGGCAGGTTGAACGCCGCGGCGCCGCCGGCCAGGACGAGGAGCCCGACCTCGGTGGCCGTGTCGAACCCGAGCCCGAACAGCACCCCGATCGGGTAGATGTGCCACGCCTTGGTGACCGATTTCGTCAGGCCGCCGAGGAACCGGTTCATGAACCCGCGCTTGTTGAGCTGTTCCTCGAGCTGGGCCTCGTCGTACTTGCCGGTCCGCATCTCGCGGAAGACCTTGATGATGCCCAGCAGCACGACCAGGTTGAGGATCCCGAGAATCCACAAGAACGTCCCGGACACCGAGGCGCCGATGATGCCGGTGACCGAGTGCAATCCGGAGTCGTCGTTTTCCACCTGCCCGGCCAGGGCTTTGACGCCGACCGAGAGGAGGAACGCCAACAGGAACACGATGGTCGAGTGGCCGAGGGAGAACCAGAACCCGACCGAGAGGGGTTTACGGATTTCGTGCGGCGCAACGCCGTCGGCTTCCTTCTCGGCGTTGTCGGCCATCAGCTTGCGGGTGGTGTTGTCGACGGCGGCGATGTGGTCGGCGTCGAAGGCATGCCGCAACCCGAAGGTATAGGCGAGCAGCCCGACACCGACCGTGAACACCGGATGATCACCACCCAGCGGATAGTGCTTGGGCACGATCAGGCCGAACAGCACCCCGAACCCGATCACGTGCAACACCACGATGAACCCGACCATCCCGGCCAGCGAGAGCCAGTCGCGTCGGGTCAGCGAATGCCGAAACGCCCGCAACCGCGCCCGCCAACCAGCCGCCTCACCGCCCGAGCCGTCCGAGCCGGGCACCGGATCTCCGCCCGGGCCCATCACCGTGGACGCGATCGAACCCACCCGGCGACCACCCGCAGCGGTCGGTGCGGTCACCGCGGCTTTGCCCGGCGAGCTGCCTGATGCTCCGTCGCTCGTCGCCGCGCCCATCGAATCCCCGCCTCCGCCAGCTGCCGGCTCGATTTGTTCCTCGCCGAACCGACCGTAGGACCCGACCAGCCTTATTGCAATAGCTTCGCAAGAAGCAGTCAGCGGTCTGACGGTCCTGGATTGCCGACACGGCAACGGTTTCCCGGTCGGTTGACGCGCCCTGTTGGGCAGGCAATCTCCTTATTGCGAAGTCTTCGCAGGAAGCAGGAGGGGTTGCTGATGGCCGTCTACACGCTGCCGGGCCTGACCTAAGCGTCGAGCACTACACCCACGGCACCAGCTTCGCCTGCCCCGAAACCGCGACGATCAATTGCCTCAAGGTCACCACCAGCTCGTGGTCGGTCATCGCCGGCATCCCGCTCGCCGTGCCCTCGCCGCTTCGGTGGGTCCGGCTGCTGCGTCTGGCCGGCGCCCTCGCCGGCGTGGCCATGGTCGTCTATCTCGTATTCGTGGAACTGTTCGAGATCGACGCCATCTGCCTGTGGTGCACCGCCGTGCACGTCCTCACCGTGGTCATGTTCGGCGCGGTGCTGTGGATGGACGCCCTCACGCCGCGGTGCTGACCACCATGCGGTGGCTGTGGCGACCCGTCGCAGCGGCCGCCGTTGCTCTGGCCCTGACTGCGGGTTGCGCCGGCAGTACGCCTGCGCCGCGGTGGTTCGGGATCGCCTATCCGCAGTCCGTCGAGGAGCCTGCGCCGCGGTTCCCGGCGACCACGGGCGCGCAGATTACCTTGCCGCGCGACGCTGGCGGGCGTGCTGTCGTGGTGCTGTTCGGCGCACTGCGCAACGGCGACGCGCAGGCCTTCATGTCGCGGGTGGAGTCGGCAGCCCGGGAGCTGTCGCGCGGTGATCGGCAGCGGTTGATGCTCGTATTGGCGACGACGGACCCTGATCACGACAGCCTCGCAGCGCTGCGTGCGGCGCTGCGCCCGCTGCAGATTGCCGCGGTCGGGGTGCGTGGGACCTTCGACGTCGTGTCGGTGATCGGGCTGGGGCCGCCGGGGATCGGCCCGCCTGGCCGCCCGGATTCCGAGGTGGCAGCCGATGGCGCATCGGCACCACCGGTGTCCGCGATCGCGGAGCTGGAAATCGGCGGGATGACTTGTGGTGCCTGCGCGGCGCGCGTACAGCGCGGACTCAACAAGTTCGACGGCGTTCACGCGAAGGTCAATGTCGCGACGTCCCTGGCGTGGATCCAGATGGCGCGGCCGGTGCCGCCGGAGACACTGGTCGCCCCCGTCGAGGCGACCGGCTACACCGCGGCGCTGCTGGTGTGCATGCCGCTGGGCGATCTGTCACTGGGCGTGGTGGTCCGGCCGTGGATGCGGTTCCCGGGTTGGCCGTGGGTGCTGCTGGCGCTGACCGTGCCGGTGGTGACGTGGTGCGCGTGGCCGATTCACGCCGCCGCGTGGCGTGCGGCCCGGCACGGCGCCATGACGATGGACACGCTGGTCTCGGTCGGGGTGATCGTCTCGTGCGGCTGGTCGTTTTGGACGATCTTCTTCCGGCAACAGGGCATACCCGCGAACCCCCCGCAGCTGGAGCCTGCTGTGGCGACCGGGCGGATCGGTCTATCTGGAGGTGGCTGCCGGGGTCGTCGCGTTCGTCCTCGCCGGACGGCTGGCTGAAGCCGGCGCCAAACGCCGAGCGGGCCGCGACCTGCGCTCTCTCGCGGCGTTGACGCCCAAGCAGGCGTGCCGGCTCGAACCGAGCCGGACGGGACGCAACGCTGGATCCCAGTGCGGGAACTGCGTCGTGGTGACCGTTTCGTCGTCCGGGGCGGTGAAACGATCGCCACCGACGGCCGGGTGCTGTCCGGTGCGGCAGGGGTGGACACCAGCGCGATGACGGGCGAGTCGGTGCCGCGGGCCGTCGAGGTCGGCGCCGCCGTGATACGTGGCCCCACCGTGGCCGATGGTCGCCTGATCGTCGAAGCGGCCCGGGTCGGCGACGCGACGCAACTCGCGCAACTGGTCCGCCTCGTCGAACAGGCTCAGCACGACAAGGCGTCGGTGCAACGGCTGGCCGACCGGATCAGCGGCATCCTCGTGCCGATCGTGTTCGGCTTGGCCTTCCTGACACTGCTGGGATGGCTGCTGGCCGGCGCGAGTGCCGACCGGGCTGTCGGTGCGGCATTGTCGGTGCTGATCATCGCGTGTCCGTGCGCGTTGGGTCTCGCCACGCCCACCGCGCTGCTGGTCGCCTCGGGCCGAGCCGCGCAGCTGGGGATCTTCGTCAAGAGCCAGCAGGCCCTGGAATCGGCCCGTGACGTCGACACCGTCGTGCTCGACAAGACCGGCACTGTGACCACGGGACAGTTGAGCGTTGTCCACGTCGACACCGTCGACACCGTTGTCACCGTCGACACCGTTGTCACCGTCGACACCGTCGACACCGTCGACACCGTCGAGACCGAGGATCTGGTGCGCACGGCGGGGCGGTGGAGGACGGTTCGGCCCACCCCATCGTGAAGGCGATCGCCGGCTACGCGCGAGCCGAGCTGGCGGCGCTGCCGACGGTCGACAAATTCGTGAACGTTCCGGGCCGCGGCGCGGCCGGTCAGCTGGACGGCCAGGCGGTGACGGTCGGTTCGCAGCGGTTGTTCGCCGAGCGCCACCTGCCGGTGCCGGCCGCGATGGCCGACACATGTCGCAGGTGGAGCGAGCGAGGCTGCACCTGCGTGCTGGTCGCGCTGGCCGATCGGGTCATCGGCATGATCGCTCACCGACAGCGTGAAACCCTCAGCGCCGGCTGCCGTCACTCGGCTGCACCAACTCGGTCGGCACGTCGTCGTGCTCAGCGGTGACGGGCCAAGAGCCGCCGAGACGGTCGCAGCGTTCCTGCGTCGACGATGTCATCGCCGAGGTGTTGCCGTCGGACAAGGCCGCGGTGATCGAAGGCTTGCAGCGCCACGGCCGAGTGGTGGCGATGGTCGGCGACGGGATCAACGACGCCCCGGCAATGGCCCGCGCCGAGCTGGGCATGGCCGTCGTAACGGGCAGCGATGTGGCGATCGACGCGGCGGACATCGTCCTGGTGCGCGAGGCCTCGGCGCCTGCGCCGACGCGGTAGCCCTGGCCCGGGCCACCCTGCGCACCATCCGCGGCAACCTCGTCTGGGCGTTCGCCTACAACGTGGCTGCCATTCCGATCGCAGCAGCCGGGTTGCTCACCCCGCTCGTCGCTGCCGCAGCGATGGCCGCGTCATCGCTGTTCGTGGTCGTCAACAGCCTGCGGCTGCCGCGCTTCGGCCGACATCGCCAGGCATCCGGATCAACGCTGCGTGTCCTGGTCAGGACCGGTACACGAGCGGTGGGGTGAACTCGTCGAGGTCGGCGATGCCGAGCTGCTGCTCGATGCCGTGCACGCGCTGCAGCATCTGGCCGAACGCGTGGTCGCCGTACTCGCTGTTCTGCAGGTCGGCGAAGCGTTCGGCGAGCCGGTCGAGCGTCGGCTGCCCGGTCACCTCGCGCAGGGTCGGGAAGATCACCGTGTCCTCCCACGCCTCGTGCGGTGCGTACATGCGGACGAAGAGCCTCAAGTAGCGCTGCAGGTCGGCGCGCGGGGCCGGTTCGGAAAGGTTCTCGGCGGCGACGGCGGCGATCGCGGTGGTCAGATGCCGGCCGCGGTCGTGCTGGACCAGCAGGGTCTGGACCAGCCGGGGCTGCGCCCCCGAGACCCTGGGGAAGACGTAGGCCTCCTCGAGTCCTTCGTGGAAGCCTTCGATGTAGTCGGCGATGATCTGGGTGGCGTCGCTGATGGCCTCGGCTGGCGGAGTCTTGCCGGCGGCGAGTTGGTCGATCGCCGCGGAGTAGACGAGCAACAGCCGTTTGAGCAGGCCGTGTTCGCTCATCAGGTCTTCGCCTGGCGTCGGGGGTCGCGTCGCGGTCGTCGACCCGCCGGCGAGCAGGTTGGTGACCTCTGCCGCTGCCGCGCCGACGACCAGGCCGCCGCCACCCAGCAACACCTCGCGCCGGCCTACCCGTGATCGCCGCGACGCTGCCAGATCACCGTCGGCGGGCGGCGCGGACGGCTGCTCACGGGGGAGCCGGCGGCGATTGCTCATGATCCGGGCCGGCGCGCGGGCGCGGGGTCGACGGTCACCGGCTGCATGTCCGGGTGCAGGGCATACCAGGGCCCGCCGTCGGAGAAGAGGTTCTGGCCGTTGGCCTGGCCGGCGGTCAGGTCGCCGGCGTACCGGTACAGCGGGTACCCACCGTAGGTGACGATGCGCGCCCCCGTGTTGGGGTCCGGGATCGTGCCCAACGCCGACGCGTTGACCTGTCCGGCGCCGGTCGGCTTGTGCCCGGTGGCGATCGCCAGCGGCGGCCAGGTGCCGACGCACGCGCCGGTGCAGCGCACCTGGCTGCCGGCGTCGGGTGGGAACATATACAGCGTGTGACCGCGGCTGTCGGTCAGGATCGTCCCGAGGCCGGCGACCGTCCCGGTGGTGACGGTTACGGTCTTCGGCACCCGGATCGACAGCAGCCCGTCCGCGGTGCCGGAGCGGTCCGAGCAACCGGCGATTACCGCCACGCCGGCGAGCACGGCGGCAAGCCGACACCACGGGCGCCACGGCCGCACCGGACCGGCGGCGCCGCGAAGCTCACGTGCTGCTCTGGCCGTCGTCATCGCTCGATCACCACCGCCTCTTCACCTACGTCATCGTGGGTCGCGTCGGGCAGGCCGGAGAGTTCGAGCATGTCCACCAGTTCGGCCCGGGCCCGCGAGATGCGGCTGCGGACGGTGCCGACCGGGCAGCCGCAGACCGCCGCGGTTTCGGCATAGCTGAAGCCGGCAACCGCGGTCAGCAAGAACGCTTCACGCCGGGCGGTCGGCAGCCGGGCGATGGCCTCGGCCATCTCCACCCCCATCGCGGGGCCGGGCACCGACGCCGTCGAATCCGCGGCGACCCGCGCAGCGATCTGACGGGCCCGCTGCCGGCGCGCGATCTCGCCCGCGCAGACCCTACGGGCGATCGTCAGCAGCCAGCGCAGCGGGTCGGCCTCGCCGCGGTAGCCGGGCAGCGAGCGCACCGCCCGCAGAAAGGTCTCCTGCGCAAGGTCGTCGGCACTTTCCCGGTCGACGAGCGCCGCGCAGGCCCACCAGATCTGCTGGCTGGTCGCCCGGATCAACCCGCTCAGGGCAACCGGATCACCGTGCCCGGCGCGTTGGGCCAACTCGACGAGGTCTCGCCGCTCGGGGCTCACGATCGGCCGCCGGGGGCGAGCAGGGCGGCGATGTCGTGGGCGTACTGGGCCGGCGTGGTGCCAGCGAGCCACAGCAGCGAGGCCTTGCCGTTGCGGAAGGCCATGGTCTGCGCCCCGTGCTGCACGGTGACCGACCCGTCGGCGTTGGTCACCGGCGGCGACAGCGGGACCCCGATCGAGGTCGCGATCGTGTCGATCTGGTGGATCGAGGCGGTGAGCCCGACGAACGGCAGCGGTAGCCCGGAGTCGAAGTGGCCCAGCCAGGCCTTCATGACGCCCGGCGAGTCCCGGGCCGGGTCGGAGGTCACGAACACGACCTGGGTGTGGAACCGGGTCTGCGTAGGGACCTGCCGCAACGCCTGGCCCAGGTCGGCCATCGTGGTGGGGCAGACGTCCGGGCAGTGGGTGTATCCGAAGTAGAGCAGCATCAACTTGCCGGACCCGAGCTCGGCGAGCGTCGTCGCTGATCCGGTGGTGCTGCGAAACGAGGCCGAGAGGTCGGCGGCGCGCAGCTGCAACGGGCGATCCAGCAGGTCCCCATCGTAGCCGGACGAGGACGTCGGGGTATCGACGGAGGCCGGACCGTTCGCGCCGTGGCTGGCGCTGCATGCGGCCAATACGGTCATCGTGGCGGCGAGCACGGCTAGGACACGACGAAGCGTGCGGCATCGGGACATGATCGACACGAGGGAGCTCCTTAGCGGTGGGATCGGCACGCAGCAGCCCGGCGACAGGCGCGGCGCCGAGCCATCAGGCGCCGGGCGTCGGCCGGGCGGACCCGCTCGCCACGGGTCAGCAGTCAGCGGCGGGTTGTCTCAATCGGTACGTGGAGCGGCGGGTGGCCCGCGTTTGCCGACGGAATGGGCGAATCGATGCTCGTGGACCATCGCGCGTCCGACCGTGATCGCACCGGGGTCCGACACGAGGCCGGACAACGGGTCGAAGCCGTGCAGGCGCAGCTGCGCGGCGACGAGGGCGACGACGCGCCCGCCCGCAGCCCAGGCCGCACGCTCGCCGCGGCGCAGCCACCAGGCCATCGCCAGGGCCGCGAGCAGATGCATCACGAGCATTGCGGTGGCCGGACCGGCCTGAGCCAGCACGGCCAGGACGGAGCCGAGCAGCGAACCGGTCGGTGCGGGCGCGCCGGCGCCGGTGCTTGCCGGCAGGTCGGTCGACGCCAAACCCATCGCCGATCGCGCCGTGGCCACCTGCGCAGCGCTGATCGAACCCGGTCCGTGGTGGCAGAACAGCAGCTTCGCCCACGCCGCGGTCGAGTCGGCCCGGCCTCCCGCGGCGGCGCCGGCGCCGGATATGGGTAGTGCGCACGACGCCACGGTGAACACGGCGTGCAGCGCCAGCTGGGTGGACACCACGAGCGCGCCGAGGAAGCTCGCGCCGCGTTCGCGCCCGGCAAGCGCGAACGCGCCCACCCACACGACGGTGATGATCGCGACGAGCGCGTGACGCTGCGGCACAATTCCGCCGCCGAGCAGATGTGCGGCGAGTGCCAGTGCGACCGTGGCCACGGTGAAGACCGCCGCCCGGATCGCTCTCCCCAACGCGCTACCGCCGTAGCCGGCCGCGCCACCGGGTGTCCACAGACCCCGGCGCAGGTCCGGCCGCGCCGCGGGCAGCACCGTCACGGTCGCCGCTGGAGTTCGCGGCAAACGGGCGTCAGCGAACCGACTGGTGCCGAATCCGGCGGGTCGTCCTCGACGGAGTCCTCGGCGCCGACTTGCCGGTGCGTAAGCAGCCCCTCGGCGCGCAGCCGGCTCAGAATCAGCCGAGTCAGGCTGTCCGGATCGGGCCCGACCTCGCGTACGCCATCCAGCCTTGCCGAGAGGACCTGCACTGGATCGGACCGACCCCGATCGACCCGTCCCGATGGAGGTCGGTGCGCCGCAGCGGACCCCGCAGGCGCCGCGCCGGCCGACGCCGAGGAGGAACCGCACACCCGCCGGCACCTGCCTGCGCCGCACCCGTCCGCGCACGGGGTCGCCCGCGGCAGCTGCGACCCCGGCGGCATCGCCAGCAAAGTCTGCGCCCAACAGCACCCCACGTAGTGATTAGTCGCCGAAACACATCGATTAGTTCCCGCCGATTTTCGGAGAGACACACACAACGACACCAGCGCCCGGCGGGGAACCAGCAGACCGCCCGTCGGCACCTACCAGCGACCACTGGTGGAATCGCGTGGATTGAGGCGCGTGGAGAGGAGCGGGCGTGCTGACGATCGACGAGTCGGGCCGCTGGCTGCTCAGCGCGGTGTTCGCGTTCACCGGCACGTGGTACCTGCTGGTGATGTACCGCGCTCTGGTACGTCCGGCGCCGGGCTGGCGTTCTGCGGTCGGCGCGGGCGCGCACATGTTGATGAGCGCCGCCATGATCGCCATGTTCTGGCCCTGGGGCGCGCACATCCCATCGATCGCGCAGATGACGGTGTTCACCGCCGCGGCCGCCTGGTTCCTTTCCGAGGTCCTGCTGGCTGGACCGCGCGGCGGTCATTCGGGCGCGGAGCTCCTCAGCGCGCGAGGTCCGCACGCCGACTGGTACCACGCCGCGATGATGACGGCGATGGTCTGGATGGCCGTCGCGATGGCGACCATGCAGTCTCCGACGTCCGTGCTCACCACATCCACCCGCACCAACGGGGCGTCGGCGATGTTCGGCATGAGCATGTCGAGCCTGCGGATGCCTGCCATGGCGGCCAACGGTTCACCGGCCATGTCAATGGGCGCTCCCGCCGCGTGGGTCAGCGTGATCTGTCTGCTGTTGGGGGCCGGCTTCCTGGCCGCCGCGGCCTGGTACGCGCTCGCCGCCGTGCGGACGCTGTCCGCCGCGGCCAACCCGCTGCCGGCCGGACGGCTGATGCATGACGGGATCGGCGCGCTGATGGCCCTCGGCACGGGCGTGACGCTGCTGAAGCTGGCCTGATGTGTTCACGAAATCACCAACGAGGAAAGGAAGCTCCGACATGACTCGCACTACCGCACTTGCTCGCCGCCGCGGCCGGGCGGCCGCCGTGCTCGCCGGCGTCGTCGTCGTACTACTGGGGGCCGGGCCGGGCTGGCGCTGGCTGGATCGACCACTGCGCACGTTCGGGTCACCGGCATCGACGCGGTCCAGGGCGGCTACGGGGTGGTGACGTTCCGGGCGCTGACCGAGTCGGACACCGCGTCCACCACCGCACTGCTGATCACCTCTCCGGCGGATACGCCGTTCCTGTCGGCAAGCATGCAGCCGATGGCCGGCTGGACCGGGAAAGTGACCATGAAGAAGCTGCCGACGCCGCAGCAGAACGATGACGGCGACGAGATCACCGACTACGTCTCGCAGGTCGAGTTCAAAGCCGCCGGCGCCGCCTCGGCGATCCCGCCCGGCGACTTCGACATGTTCAACATCTCGGTCGGCCCGTTCCCGAAGAAGTCCTCGGTGTCCTTCGCGGTGCAGCAGACCTACAGCGACGGCACCACGGTGAATTGGAACGCGCACTCGGCCAACGGCACCGAGCCCGAGCACCCGGCACCGACTCTGCAACTCGCGGCCGCGGCCGACACGTCGGGCACCGGCGCCCAATCCAACGCGTCGAGTTCGAGCGATCCATCGATGAGTGCGATGGACATGTGCAGCAGCAGCAACGGCACCTCGAGCAACTGGCCGGGCATCGTCGGCCTGATCGCCGGGATCCTGGCGTTGTTGATCAGCGTCGCGGCGCTGCTGTTCGTCCGCGGTCGAGGCGCCCGGAGCTCGACGGACGCGTGACCCGGCTCGACGCGCCTCGCCACGAGGTGCGTAGCGGGATGCGGCTGCTCGCCTTCCTCGGCCTGCTCGTCGGGGTGTCGCTGGCCGGCCTGGCACTCGCCGGGCCGGCCTCGGCCCACGCCACCCTGGTGTCGAGCAGCCCCGAGGACGGCTCGCGGGTCAACACCGAGCCGGCCGCGGTGCTGTTGCGATTCGACGAGTCCGTCGCCCTGGTGCCCTCGACTGCTCAGGTGATCTCAGCCACCGGTCGCCGGGCCGACACCGGCGCCGCCCATCTGGCGCGCGGCGGCGCAACCGTCGTCGTGCCGCTCCAATCCGACCTGCCGAACGGGACCTATTCGGCCACCTGGCGGGTCGTATCGGCCGACACGCACATCGTGTCCGGCTCGATCACCCGCGCCCTCGGCGTGGGCGACCAAGTCGCACAGACCCTGGTCTATGTCGGTGCGGTGTTGCTCGTCGGCGCCCTGGCGATCGGGTGGCTGCTGTGGAGGGGGACGTGGCGACTGCGGCACGTGTTGACCCTGATCTGGGTGGGCTGGGCCGCGCTTGCCGTCGGGTCGATCCTGCAGTTCCTGCTGCAGGGGCCCCGCGCCCAGAACGGGAGCTGGGCGCAATTCGCGCGGTTCACGGGCATCGCCGAGACCCTCGACTCCACCTACGGCAGACAGTTGATCGCCCGGACATCGCTGCTCCTGGTGCTCGCACCGTTCCTGGTCCGCATCTCCCGACGCCGGGCCGTCGCACTCGGCGGCGGGTCGTGGGTGACTGCCGTCTCGGCGGTGGCGGCCCTGTGCGTGCTGATCAGTATCGCGGTGACCGGGCACGAGTGCGGTGGGCCCGAGCCCGGCACTCGCACTGCCAGCGGCGAGTACCAGGCCTCCAGGCAGATCAGTCCGATCCAAGCCCTGTGGTCGACGCGCTACGGCGCGCTGTTGCTCGTCAAGATCGCACTCGTCGCAATCATGCTCGTCAGCGCCGCGCTGGCCCAACGTAACCTGCGGCCGGCGACCACCACCCGTTCAATGAGCGCCGGTCGCACTGTCGCGGTGGTCGAGACCTCCCAACCCGACACGACGCAACTCGCTCGCCGGATCACCCGCACCGTCGTTATCGAGGCCGCAATCGCGGTGCTGGTGCTCGCCACAACGGCAGTCCTCGTGTCCGAACCACCGGCTCGCAGCAGCTCCGGACCGACCGTGACCCGGACCGCACCGCCGGTCCCGACCACGCCACGGTGCGGATCGACACCAAGCGGCGCGGCCCGCGTCGTTCACGATCGGCATCTTCGACCACACCGGCAGACCGGTACCCGCCCGAACACTCACCGCGAGCCTGTCCTCACCGCGCGTCGCCGCCCTCACAGTCAGGTTGACCCGCTCCGCGCCCGACGGATCCCGATTGGGTCAGCCGCAACGCCGTGGCGCCGCTGCCCGGGGTGTGGACCCTGCAACTCGACATCGGTCTCGACGCCAGCCGCGCCTACCCAACCTCGGTCCGCTACCGGGTCTGGTGAGCCGACGCTCGCGCCGGACCCGGTGGTGAGGCCCGCCATACCCCTACCGCGATGGGAACCACACGCCGACATCTCCGCACCTGTGCCCAGCGGGTCGGTGCCCGGCCCAGGCGAAGGAAGAGGAATCCGCTGATGCGCATCCGCAGCGCTGCCCGCGCCCGCCATCGTGGAATCGGACTGCTCGCCTCGGGCGCGCTCGTCCTCGGGCTAATGTCTGCCTGCTCGAGCAGCGGCGACAACGACGCCCACACGCAGGCGAACGCATCGAGCGCCGGCGAGAACACTCCCACCGTCGCACTGGCCAGCGCCGCGGTCGGCCCGCTCACCATCTCCGACGGCTACGTCCCGTTGCCCGCATCGCCTGACGTCGCGGCTGCCTACCTGACGATCACCAACAACGGCGACACCCCTGACAAGCTCACCAAGGTCACCAGCGACGTGACCAGCATGGTCATGCCCATGGACGAGAAGGACAACAACGGCGTCGGCAGCATGACCGATCTCGCCGACGTGACCATCCCCGCGCACACGAGCATGCGGTTCACCCCGAACCACGCGCACCTGATGCTCGAGAAACCCAGACCGCTCAAGGCCGGCGACCACGTCCCCATGACTTTGACGTTCACGCACGCCGGGACAGTCGAGCTCGACCTGCCCGTCGTCGCCCTGGGTGAAACGCCGACCGACGTCCCGACAAGAATGAGCATGTCCCCGAGCCACCCCTCCAGCTCGATGTCCGGCATGGGGTCCATGAGTGGAATGACGGCCGGCTCCTGAATCAGAAAGACCTGAGCCCCCATCGCGCGTGTCTTTCTGACGACTCAGTCATTCGCCGGGACGATCCTTCGCGGCATGATCGTGCCACCTCGCCAATATCGGCATGTGTTGACGCCTTCGGTCCGCGGTGCCGCCACGACCAGACCCCGCTGTCCGCACTGGCGTGGACGTGTGAGCGCCTCCCTGGCGGGGACCGTGAGGTAATGGTGTCAGCGCTCGTGCAGCGACTGTGGGCTCGCAGTCGTCGACGCCGACCCGGCCCAACCCGGACGACCGGTCACGCCGTGCGGCTGTCGTGTGGACTACGGCACAGCTGAGCCGCGTGCGGTCCGATGCCGTCCAACCGAACGGCGCCGCCGGCCACCGGCGGCTACCACGCGCGAGACGAATCTCACGCGTGCAGTTGAGAGCCGGCGAACATGCGGGGTCAGCGCGTGGCCAGGGACAGGATCGAACTGTCGACCTTCCGCTTTTCAGGCGGACGCTCGTACCAACTGAGCTACCTGGCCAGTGTGTGGTGAACCGGGCCGAAGTCTACCCGGCGCGCCCGCCCGCCTCGTCGTAGCGCCGCCACACCAGCTCGACGAGCGCGGGGTGTACGCCGATCGGGGCGCTGACCGTTCCCCGGTCGGCGACCGCGGCGCGCAACGTGGCCAGGAACTGACCTTCGGCGAGCAGGTAGGCGAGCACCCGGATCGGCGCGGGCAGCGCGGCGATCACCGCGGGCAGCTCGGCGGCCGTCGCCGGGGTCACCCTGCGTCCGAGCCGCGTACTCAACAGGTCGGCCATCGTCGCCAGTTCGGCGTTCGCGTCGGGCCGGCTGGAGCCGACCGCGGCCAGCACCGTGCTCGTGGACGGGGCCGCGCCGAGGCGGACGGCGAGGGCGTCGGCGAGCAGCGGGTCCGGGCCGAGGTGGGCGGCGACCCGGGTTTGCGGGTGCCCGGCGACGGCCTGCGGGATGTCGGTCTGCACGTGGTAGCCGGTCGAGAGCACCAGCGGCACCACGATGGTGGGCCGGTCGTCGAGCGCGTCCGGCAGCCGGGGCGCCGCGACGTCGAGGAAGCACACGTCGACCACGGTCTGCGGGCGTGCGGCGGCCAATGCGGTGACGAGCCGGGACGTGGTGGCCGAACCTTCGGCCGAGGCGGTGCCGTGGGCGACGACGAGCAACCGCGGTGCAACGAACACTGCCTCATCGACCAGCACTGCGACCCAGACGGGACTTGAACCCGCGACCTCCGCCGTGACAGGGCGGCACGCTAACCAACTGCGCTACTGGGCCTTGGCAAAACTGCTCTGAACTTGTGCCGGTCTCCCGGGTCGAACGTGCCCCCAACGGGATTCGAACCCGTGCTACCGCCTTGAAAGGGCGGCGTCCTGGGCCTCTAGACGATGAGGGCGGATGCAAGCCCCGCTGGTGGACGTTGTCAATCATAGGGGACGCGCGCAGCCGCCTCCAAAGTCGCGATCGCGCGGCTCACTCCACCGGGCGCATCCCGAGCAGGCGGACGCCGTCGTCGTCGCGCAGGACGGCGGTGACCCAGCCCCCGCGCGTGCCGTGCGCGCGCAACTGCCCGGCGTCAGCGGGCATCTCGACCGGCTCGAAGCGGCGGTGTTCCCAGTTGATCCGGGCGTCGTGACCCTCGCGGGCGAGCGGCAGCATCGAGCCCTCGGCGGCGAGCGCGTCGCGGGCCTGCTGCAGGTGCGCGAGGGCGTCGTCAATGGCGTCGACCAGGCCCGGGTTGTCGTCGCACCAGGTCGCGACGAGCTCCGGGCGGGTGCGCGCGACCCGCGAGCCGGACTTGTACGACCCCGCGGCCAGCGACAGTCCCAGCGGGCCGCCGGCCAGCCCGGTCAGCGCCAGCGCCTCGGCGAGTACGTGCGGCAGCCCGATCACCCGCGCGATCGCGAAGTCCTGCTCGACCGCCGTCGTCGGCACCGGCTTCGCGCCGAGGTCGCACACCAGCTCGGCCAGCCGCAGCCACGCCTCGACCGGTGTCCCGTCCTCGAGCAGCAGCGACCACGGGGCGTCGCGGAACAGCATCGGATCGGTCGCGTCCCAGCCGGTCTCCTCGACGCCGGCGAGCGGGTGGCCCCCTACGAAGACCGCCTCTGGCGCCAGCTCGCGCACGAGCGCGAGCACCGGCCGCTTGAGCGTGCCGACGTCGGTCAGCAGCGTATGCGGGCCCAGCCGGCCGGCCAGCGAGCGCAGCGCCGGCTGAAGGTCCGGCAGCGGCATCGCGAGCACCACGAGGTCCGCGCCGTGCACCGCGGCGGCATCCGTCGGCGCCACTGCGAACCCGGCCGCGCTCGCCGCCGCCGCGGTCGCCGGGTCGGTGTCGAAACCGACGACCGCGAGACCGGCGCGGTGGATCGCGCGCAACAGCGAGCCGCCGACCAGGCCGAGACCGAGCACGGCGACGCGCTCGAAATGCGCTGTCACCGGCTCGTCCTGCCCTGCGCGTCCACCCCGTGACGGTAACCGGCGCGCGCCGATGTCTTTTGCGCCGCCGGGTTGCGTGTCAGGATCGCTGGGATGTCGCACGGGGGTCCTCTGGGGCAGTAGGAGCAGCACGGGAGGCGGTGGGACACATGGCGCAGCCGGGCTTCGCCGTCGCGGCGTTCCGCGACGGCTCGCAGTGGCGGGTCGAACCGCTACCGCCCACCGTGCTCGACGACCTGGCCGTGCTGGTCTCGGCGCTGCGCTCCCAGCCGCCCGAGGGCGGGCCGTTCGTCATCGCCTGCGTCGAGGAGGAGTTCTTCGTCGTCGCGCGTCAGGACGGGCGACGCATCTCGTTGCTGCTGTCCGACATCACCGCCGCGGTTGAGTTCGCCCTCGCCGAGCAGGCGATGGCGCGCCTCGGCGAGGACCCGCCGGCCGACGACGAACTCGACGAGATGTGGCCGGTCGGCGACCTCGAGCTGTTCGCCGACCTCGGCCTGCCCGAGGACGAGATGGAGGACATCCTCGACGACCTCGACGCACTGCCCGAGGAGATGCTCGACACCATCGCCGAGCGGCTGGAGATCGCCGACGAGTTCGCCCGCGCGACCGAGGCGGCCTGGCAAGCGGCCGGCAGGACATGACGTACTTCGCCGCCGTCCTCATCCGGGCCGACGACGACTGGCGCGGTGACGAGACCTCGCTGGAGGACTGCGAGACGCTCAACGACATCGCCGACATGCTGCGCGACGTCGACGGCGAGGTCCGGCTGCTGCTCATCGAGCAGGATGACGAGTACGCCGCGCTGGTGCGGCTGGACGCGGACGACGACGAGCCGCGCGCGTTCCTGTCCGACGGCCACGCCGCGGACGCCTATGCGCTCGCCGCGGTGGTGGCCGAGGACCTGCCCGAGATCGGCGCCGCCGAGATCGACGAGGAACTCGAGGGCGAGCTGCTCGACGGCAAGCCGCTGCCGGCGCACGACAGCGCGCCGTTCGGCGATCCTGACCTGGTCGAGGACCTCGGCATCCCGGCCAGCGAGCTGCTCGCGATCTGCAGTCACCACGGCACGCTGCCCGTCGATCTGCTCGTCGCGGTGTGCGAAAAGGCCGGCTGCGGCGAGCTGTTCGAGAACCTGCACGGGTGAGCTACGCAGCGGCGATGGGCCTCGCGCTGGACGCCGCGGCGGCGGCGTCCGGCGACGTTCCGATCGGCGCGGTCGTGCTCGGCCCGGACGGCGCAGTGCTCGCGAGCGCGCACAACGAGCGGGAGGCGGCCCGTGATCCCACCGCGCACGCCGAGCTGCTCGCCCTGCGCCGGGCCGGTGCCGCGTTCGGCTCGTGGCAGCTGAGCGGCTGCACGCTCGCGGTGACCCTCGAGCCGTGCCTGATGTGCGCGGGAGCGCTCGTGCTCGCGCGGGTGCAGCGACTGGTCCTCGGCGCCTGGGATCACCAGGCGGGTGCGGCCGGCTCGGTGTGGGACGTCGTACGCGACCGCCGGGTCAACCACCGGGTCGAGGTCGTCGGCGGGATCCGGGAGGCGGAGTGCGCGGCGCTGCTCGACGCGTTCTTCGCCGCGCGTCGGTGATTCGCCGTCGGGTAACCTGTCCGGCGGTGGCGTGTCCGAGCGGCCAAAGGAGCACGCCTCGAAAGCGTGTGTGGGTAAAACCACCGTGGGTTCGAATCCCACCGCCACCGCCAAGGAACCTGAATCGTGATCGGTGGGTGCCTGCGCCGAGAATCCGGAACCTGCCGATGGCTCCCACGATTCCGCGCCGGGCTACTTGATCTTGATCGGCGCGCTGTCGCCGAAGACCAGGTCCATCGTGGCCGGCCACGGGAACGTCTTCGCGTCGTCGACCGCGCGCTGGACCAACGCGGCGGTCTTCGGCGCGAACGGGAAGGCCAGGCGGTAGTGCATGCCCGTCGGGGAGTTGTAAGCGTCCTGCATGCCTTCCGTGCAGTAGTCGGTGATGATCGAGGAGATCTCACCCGGGGTGTCCTTCAGGTCGAGGCGATCGGATTTGATCTCCCCGCCGCCCAGGCCGCCCTCGTGGTCGAACAGCCAGTCCAGTTCGGTGTCGCCCGCCGTGGCGAGCGGCACCACCTTGCCGTTGAGGAAGCCGAGCTTCTCGCCGGCGCGGTAGCCGGGGATGAACAGCCGCTCGCCGCCGCCGCCGCGGCTGCTGGTCGCGGCCCGGCAGACGTAGCCGCCGCCGGCCTGGATCGTGGTCAGCTTGACGACCAGGGCGAGCTTGTCCTGGAACGACCACTTGCTGAACCGGCCGCGTTTGGAGACCTCCACCACCTGGTCGACGTCGGCGCGCACGTCGAGCTGTTCGGCGCTCAGCGGCGTCGCGCGCGACGCGTTGCGTAGTTCCTGCAGCGCGCGTAGCGCTTTCCACTCGGCCGAACCGCGATCGATGCCCAGGTTGTCCTTCGTGACCTTGATCGGCTTGGGCGCGGACGGCTTGGCCGGTGCGAGCGTGCGCCGCAGCGCCGGGCTGCCCATGTTTCCAATTCCGAAAGCGCCGCGGCCGGGGCGGCCGCCGCGCTCAGACAGGCGTCCGCGCGGCGCAGCATGTCCGGCGCCTTCGGGCCGAACACGTTCGTCGACTGGCCACCGGCCGCGCGCTTGAGGTTGAGCGCCAGCTTCACGCTGCGGTTGATCGCGAACCACCCGGCGTCGTCCGATCGCCCCAGCGCGACGAGGTCGGCGCGGCTGTAGCTGCCGGCATTCGCGACCGGGTCGAACGAGGGGTGCGACATGAGGGCGAGCAGGCTCTCCGCGCGGTCCACGCCGACGTCGTTGAGCACGGTGGCGACGGGAATACGCCCCCGCAGGAATGTCTCGAGGTTCTTGCGGCCGATCGCGACCAGATCCGCGTCGGTGCTGCCCGACTGCGCCGCGGTCTCGGCCGCCAACAGCGACTGCGGCCGGGCCGAAGCGCCGCCGTAGCCGTCGGCAGGCACGAACAGAGTGAGCCGACCGCCCGCGCCGCGCGCGAGCAGCACCCCGGGGCGGCCGAGCTCGGCGACCGCAGTGGGGTCCTCGGCGAACCCGTAGGCCAGCTCGATCACCGCCCGCGCGGCCGGATCGTAGGTGACGATGCCCGGACCCTTCGACGTGAACGCCGGCGCCAGGCCGGTGGGGTCCAGCGCCGGGATGAAACCGCGGACGGTTCCACCGGTCGGCGCACGCGGCCAGGAAGGCGTCGACCTCGTCGGCGGTCGCACCGCCGCGCTCACCGCTTTCCAGACGGCGGTGCGCGCGGCGCTCGCCGAGGCGGTCGAGCGCACCTGGGTGGAGGACGAGGGCGAGAACCTCGGTTCGCTCGCCCTGCCGCCGGAGTTGATCACCGCGCTCCGAACCGCGCCGTGCGTCGAGGTTCACGTCCCGCGCACCGAGCGCGTCCGCCGCCTCGTCGCTACCTACGGCGCGGGGCCGCCCGAGGCCTGGATCGCCGCGCTCGACGCCATCGCGACCCGCCTCGGCCCGCACCCCACCCGGCGGGCCCGAGCCGCAGGCCGCGCCGGCGACACCGCGGGGGCCGTGGACGTGCTGCTCGGGTACTACGGCCGGGGCTACGCGCACCGCCTCGCCTTGGTCGAGCGGCCCGCGCTCTCGACGAGGCGCGTTGGCCGGCGCGGGTGAGCGCCGGGTCGGGCGTCAGGCGGTCTTGATCGCGGAGATCTCGAACTCGAGGGTGACCTTGTCGCTGACCAGCACGCCGCCGGTCTCGAGCGCGGCGTTGAAGCTGATGCCGTACTCGCTGCGCACGATCGGGGTGCTGCCTTCGAAGCCGATCCGCACGTTGCCGAACGGGTCGGTCGCGTTGCCCTGGTATTCCAGCGGGAAGCTGATCGACTTGGTGACGCCCTTGATCGTCAGGTCACCGCTGACCACGAAGTCGTGGCCACCCTCGTGGGCGATGCCGGTCGAGACGAAGCTGATCTGCGGGTAGGTCTCGGCGTCGAAGAAGTCGTTGGTGCGCAGGTGCCCGTCGCGCTGGGCGTTGCGGGTGTCGACGCTGGCCACCTCGAGCGTCACCTGGACGGAGGAGTTGGCCGGCTCGTCGCCGTCGATCGCGGTGGTGCCCGCGAACTCGTTGAACTGGCCGCGGACCTTGGTCACCATCGCGTGGCGGGCGACGAAGCCGAAGCGGCTGTGCACCGGGTCGATGGAGTAGGTGCCGGTCAGAGCCCGGAAGTCGACAGCGGTGGTGGTCATGTCTCGTCCTCTCGATTGAGTACTTGATTGAGCTTTCAAGTACATTGAACCGCGGATCGGATGACGTGTCAACAACCGGCTAGGATGTGTTATGCCCGCCACATCGACCCCGCGCTGGCTCGACGCCCGCGAACAGGCGGCCTGGCGTGCGTTCCTCGACATGCACGCGCGGCTGATCGCCCGGCTCAACCGCGAGATCTCCGACAAGTCCGGCATCTCGATCGCCGACTTCTCGGTGCTGGTCCAGCTCAGCGAACACCCCGAAGGCCGGATGCGGGTGCTCGAGCTCGCGCGCGCACTGCGCTGGGAGAAGAGCCGGCTGTCCCACCAGCTCACCCGGATGCAGCAGCGCGGGCTGATCGAGCGCTCGAACTGCGTCGACGACCGCCGGGGGGCCTTCGTGGTCCTCACCGCGCGGGGCCGGGACACCGTCGGCGACGCCGCGCCGGCCCATGTCGAGTCCGTGCGTCGGTACCTGTTCGATCGACTGAGCGCCGAACAGGTCGACACGCTGACCGACATCTCACACGCCGTGATCGACCGGCTCGCCGACGACGGCGCCGATTGCTCCGACCTCCGACGACTCCGCCTCCGACGACGCGTGCGGGTGAGTTCGTCTCGGTAGAGTCGACACGCCGCGGCCGCGGTCGAGGGCAGTCCAGTGGGAAAGCGAGGGTTCGTGACCGACCCGGTCCTTGTTGGAGCCAGCGCGTGGGCCGATGCCACGATCCTGCTCGTCGAAGACGACCACGGCGACGCCGTCCTCGTACAGGCATGTCTCGCCGAGGCCGGCATCGGGGCCTCCTCGGTATCCTGGGTGCGCTCCCTGGCCGACGGCCTCGACGCGCTGGCCACCCGGCCGGCCTGCGTGCTGCTCGACCTCGGCCTGCCGGACGCCGACGGCTACGGCGCGGTCGTCAAGATGGTCGGCGCGGCACCCGAGATCCCGGTCGTCGTCCTCACCGGCCGCCAGGAACGCGACGGGGTCGACGCGCTCGCAGCCGGAGCCCAGGACTATCTCGCCAAGGACCTGATCAGCAGCGAACTGCTCGAACGCGCAGTCCGCTATGCCGTGGAACGCAAGCGCGCCCAGACGACCCAGCAGCAGCTGCGGCTGAGTGGGGCTGAGCAGGCCCGTCTCGAACGCGGGCTGCTGCCGAACCCGATGCTGCGCACCGACACGATCAGCTGCTCGACCTATTACCGGCCCGGGCGCGACGGCGCGGTGCTCGGTGGCGACTTCTTCGACGTCGTCGAGACCGTCGACGGCGTGATCCGGGCGGTGATCGGCGACGTCATGGGCCACGGCCCGGACGAGGCCGCCCTCGGCGTGAACCTTCGAGTTGCCTGGCGCACCCTCGTCGTCGCCGACACGCCGGACGCCCAGATCCTGCCCAGCCTGGCCCGGCTGCTGAGCATGGAGCCCGATCAGGCCGGGCGGTTCGTGACCGTGTGCGACCTGACCTACGCCGAAGGTACGTTGTCGGTGCGCCTGGCCGGTCACCCCGCGCCGATCGTGTGCGCCGACGGCGTGTCGCGCTACCTCGACGCTGCGGTCGGGCCGCCGCTCGGGATGGGCCTGACCGACGCCGGCACCGGTTGGCCGGAACGGGTGGTGGCCCTCGGGCCGGGATCGTCGGTCGTGCTCTACACCGACGGCCTGCTCGAGGCCTATGCCGACTCGGCGGCGCCGGACAGCATCGGCATCGAGGCGCTCGTCGACGCGGTGTCGTCGTGCAGCGCCGACGACGCGCCGCCCGCGGAGTGGATGCCGAGCCTGCTCAGCACGGCGCCCCGTGAGTCGGTCGACGACACGGCGTTGGTCGTGTTGAGCGTTGCCGCGCCCGGATGACGCAGGCCGCGATGCCGCCGTCCCACGCGTGGTCGCTGCGACGGCGCACCGGGATCGTGTTCGCCGTCCTCGGCGCCCTGCTCGCGCTCTTGTCGGGGGTGCTCGCCGTCTCGTGGGTGGTGTTCGCGCGCGCCGGCAACGACATCATCTACCGGTGGCAGCCGGCCGCCAGTGCCAGCCAACGGGTGCTCGCCGATCTCGTCAACCAGGAGACCGGGGTGCGCGGATATGCCCTCTCGCGCCAAGCAGCGTTCCTCGGTCCCTACACCGACTACACCATGCGGCTGCGTGACGACGAGGCGCAGCTCGATCGCCTGATCGGCGACGAACCGGGATTGCGCGCGATCTTCGACGGTGTGCGGCAGACCGCCGAGAAGTGGCGGCGCATGGTGGCCGAGCCGGTGATCAGCGACGTGCGGGCCGGACGGAATCCGGGGTTGCAGGCGCTCGACGCGGGCCGGGCCAGCTTCGACGCGGTGCGTCGCGATTCCCGCGAGCTGACGAAGGCGCTCGCTACCCGCTCGGCGCACGCCCGCTCGACCCGGACCACCGCGGGCGTCGTCGCCGCGGCAAGCGGCGCGCTGATGGCCGTGCTGGTCGTCGTGGCCGGGATCGTGCTGTGGCGCGGCCTGCGCCGCTCGGTGCTCGGTCCGGTGGATCGGCTGGGCGCGCAGACCCGCGAGGTTGCCGCCGGGGCCACCCAACGCCAGATCCGCGTCGACGGGCCGACGGAGTTCACCGACCTCGGCGGCGACGTGGAGGCGATGCGGCGCCAAATCGTCGCCCAACTGGCCGCGGCCGAGGCGACCCAGGAGGAGTTGCGCCAGCGCAGTGCCGAGCTCACCCGCTCCAACGAGGACCTGCAGCAATTCGCCTACGTCGCCTCCCACGACCTGTCCGAGCCGCTGCGCAAGGTCGCGAACTTCTGCCAGCTGATCGAGCGTCAGTACGGCGAGCAGCTCGATGAGCGCGGTCTGCAGTACATCGATTTCGCCGTCGACGGGGCGAAACGCATGCAAGTCCTGATCGCGGACCTGTTGGCGCTGTCGCGGGTCGGACGGACGACCGAACGCTTCGAGCCGATCGACCTCGACCGCAAGCTCGACCAGGCGCTGGCGGCGCTGAGCGTCGTGATCGAGGAAGCCGGTGCCCGCATCGAGCGGCTGACCCCGCTGCCGATCGTCGACGGCGACCGCGCGCTGCTGATCTCGCTGCTGCAGAACCTGGTCGCCAACGCCGTCAAGTACCGGCAGGCGGACGTGCCCTCGGTGATCGAGGTCTTCGCCGAGCGCGACGACGAGACCCGGATGTGGACCGTCACGATCCGCGACAACGGCATCGGCATCGACCCCGAGTACGCCGAGCGGATCTTCGTCGTGTTTCAGCGGCTGCACCTGCGCGACCAGTACGGCGGCACCGGGATCGGGCTCGCGCTGTGCCGCAAGATCGTCGAATTCCACGGCGGACAGATCTGGCTCGACACCGTAGAGTCACGGCCAGGTGCGACCTTCCGGTTCACCGTGCCGGAGAGCGAGACCTGTGCCGAATCACGTGACTGATCAGCCGCGCCCACCACTGGGGGTGCTCCTCGTCGAGGACGATCCCGGCGACGTGCTGATCGCCGAGGAGGCACTGCGCGCCAGCCGCCTGGATTCCAGGCTCACCGTCGTTTCCGACGGCGTCGAGGCCATCGCCTATCTGCGCAGGCAGAACTGCTACGCCGACGCCGAGCGGCCCGACCTGATCCTGCTCGACCTCAATCTGCCGCGAAAGAGCGGCCACGAGGTGCTCGCCGAGGTCAAGGCAGACCCGAAACTGCGCCAGATCCCGATCGTCGTGCTGACCACGTCCGGTGCCACCGAGGACGTCGTGCGCAGCTATGACCTGCACGCGAACGTCTTCGTCACCAAGCCGGTCGACTTCGACCACTTCGCCGAGGTGGTCCGGCAGATCGACGACTTCTTCATCTCCGTCGCGCAGCTGCCGCCGCCCACCTGAGCCGCGACCGGTAGGTGTCGCCGCGGCGTCGACCGCCGTTCACCTCGACTCGGTTAGACCGAAGATTGCGCGGGGAATGGTGCAGCCATGACAGCGCGCATCGACTCGCCGATCGGGACCACCGCCATCGATGGCACGCCCATCTCGCGCGCGGATCTGGCTCGCATCGCGGCCGAGGAGGCGATGCACGTCCAGCAGCAGCGCAATGCCGTCGTAGTGGTCGCAGGTTGCGCGCGAGATGCCGCGGACTGCCGCAGCCTGCTCGCGATGCTCGGGCTTCGCGACGAGGTCGTGTCGCAAGCGCGCACCCAGTTGACGTCCGCGCCGAAGCGTCCGCCCAAGGGGCGCGCCGCCGCCTGACGCGTGCCGGCCGGCTGTCTCCCCCAGCCGGTGATTGGCGCGGGCTACGTCGGGGCATGCTCGCACTGACGCGTCGTCCGCGCGCGGCACCGCGGATCAGATCGATCAGGACGAAGATGCCCGACCCGCTTCGCCACGAAGCTCTGCCCTACCGCGGGCACGAGCAGTTCCTCGCATCCGCGGTCTCGGTGCTGCGCGACGCGCTCGACCGCGACGAGCGCCTCATCTTCCTCGCCGGCAGCGCGAAGCTCGACGACGTGCGCGACGGACTCGGCGCGGATGTCGACGCTGTCACGATGGTCGCCACCGACGACCACGGCCGCAATCCGAGCCGCATCACCACGATGCTGCACAGCTTCTCGGTGATGGACCACGGCCGCCGCGCGCTCGGACTGAGCGAGACAGTGCTGCCCGGCCTGGCGCCCCCGATACTGCAGGAGGCTCAGCTGGCCGAGAGCGTGCTCAACGCCCCGGCCCTCGCGTCCTGGCCGATGTCGATCATCTGCCTGTACGACGTCGACCGCCTCGACGCGGACTGCCAGCTCGAGATGCGCCGCGGCCATCCGGTCATCCGCGGCGAACTCGGTCCGAACGACGACTTCGACGTCGACCGGCTCGCGGTTCTCTACCGCGCCGAGCTGTCACCCCCCGCGCCCGCCGCAGCGCCACGCTTCGCCGTCGACGGCACCAGCCTGACCACGATGCGCGAGTTCGTGCGCACCGAAGCGCGGCTGCACGGCCTGCGCGACGACCGGGTCGACGATCTCGTGCTCGCGGCCAACGAGATCGTCGCCAACAGCGTCCGGCACAGCGGCGCTCACTGCGTCGTCGCGGTCTGGGCGCAAGCGTCCGCGGTGGTGTGCGAGGTACGCGACCACGGTTGGGTCCGCGACCCGACCGTCGGTCGGCTCGCGCCGTCCGTGGAGGCGACCAGCGGCCGTGGGGTGTGGCTCGCCAACCATCTGTGCGATCTGTTGCAGATCCGTTCCGCACCGGCCGGCACCGTGGTGCGGCTGGTCGTCGACTGTTGACGGCGCGCTTGTAACGTCCCGGACGTGACCGAAGAGATCGCCCGCGGCAGCGTCTGCGCGCGCGGCCACGCGATCGCCTACCAGGCCGCCGGCCCGGTCGACGGCCCGCCGGTGGTGTTGCTGCACGGGCTGGCGTCCGACAGCGACACCTGGGATCGCGCGCTGTCCGCGCTCGCCGGTCACGGCCTGCGCGTCTACGCCGTCGACCTGATCGGGCACGGCCGATCGGACAAACCGGCCGGTGGCTACCTGCTCGACGACTTCGCCGATTCGCTGGCCGGCGTGCTCGATGCGCTCGAACTGCGGACGGCCACGCTGTGCGGACACTCATTGGGCGGCGCAATCGCGGTGCATTTCGGGGCGCGCTACCCGGGCCGTATCGACGGGTTGATCCTCGTGGCCTCCGGCGGCCTGGGCCGGGAGGTGCACCCCGTGCTGCGCGCGGCCTCGCTACCGGTCGCGCCCGCCGTGCTCGATCTCGCGCTGCGCCCGCGGCTGCGCCGCTGGTACGCCCGGCCGGGTTTGCACCGGGCACTGCGGCTGACGCCGGACAACGTGACGAACCTGCGTCGCGCCGGGCGCGCGCTCGGCACGTCGGACGGGCGCGCCGCGTTTTTCGCGTCGCTGCGCGGGGTGATCGAACCGGCCGGGCAGCGCGGGTCATTTCTGGAAACGAAAGCATTGGCCGAGCACGTCCCGACGATGTTGGTGTGGTCGGAGGAGGACCCGGTCATCCCGGTCACACACGCCCGCGCCGCACATGTGCAGTTACCGCGCAGCCGGCTGGTGATCTTTCCCGGCGGCGGGCACGAGCCGCACCGCCGGCACGCGGACCGATTCGCAGCGGAGGTCGCCGAGTTCGTCCGTCCCATATAGCGAGACGATAGTCTCTCATAATGAGAGTCCGGGTACAGTCGCGGCCATGTCCGCGCGCCGCTGGGTCGTCCTCGCGGTGGGCACGTTCGCGCAGGCTGCAACCTGCAGTTTCATCTACGGCGTCCCCATGCTCGTCCCGGCGTTGCGCGCCGAGGGACTGTCGCTGTTCGCCGCCGGCCTGCTCATGTCCGCGCCGATGGCCGGGCTGCTGCTGACCCTGATCGCCTGGGGTGCGGCCGCCGACCGCTTCGGTGAGCGGATCGTGATCGGGACCGGCGTCGGCGCTGCTGCGGTGTTGCTGCTCGGCGCGGTGGTGGTGCCGGGCCCAGCCGGGCTGGCGATCGCACTGGCGCTCGCCGGCGCCGCCGGTGCGTCGGTGAACGCGGCCAGCGGCCGGATGGTGATGGGCTGGTTCCCGCCCCGCGAGCGCGGCCTCGCGATGGGCACCCGCCAGACGGCGCAGCCCCTCGGTGTGGCCATCGCCGCGATCGGTTTGCCGCCGCTTTCGCATGCGTTCGGGGTGCACCACGCGTTGCTGTTCCCGGCCGTGCTGTGCCTGCTTGCCGCGGCTCTCGTGCTGACGGTGACGAGCGACCCGCCCCGGCCCGCACGCTCGGCCGATGCGCCGGCCGCCGGGTCGCCGTACCGCGGGTCCTGGCAGTTGGGCCGGGTGCACCTGGCCAGCGCGATGCTCGTCGTGCCGCAGTTCGCGCTCGCCTCGTTCACCCTCGCGTACCTGGTCGGCGAACGGGACTGGAACCCGTCGGTCGCCGGCCGGATGATCTTCGGGTTCCTGGTTGCGGGTGCGCTCGGCCGGGTGGCCGCGGGCGTTTGGTCGGATCTGGTCGGCGCCCGGCTGCGGCCCATGCGGCAGCTGGCGATCGCGAGCGCGACGCTGATGGGCGTGATCGCGGCCGGCGCGGCCGCAGGTTCGTGGATCGTGATCATCGGCTTCGCGGTCGGCGCCGTCGTGACCGTGGCCGACAACGGGCTCGCCTACACCGCGGTCGCCGAGCTGGCCGGCACCGAGTGGTCGGGACGCGCGCTGGGCGTGCAGAACACCGTCCAGAACGTCGCCGCGGTGCTGGCCGCGCCGCTGCTCGCCGCACTGATCTCGGGCACCAGCTACGCGGTCGGGTTCGTGGTGACCGCGATCTTCCCGCTGCTCGCGATCCCGATCACGCCGGTGCGCGCGGAACGCGTCGCTCGCGAAGCGCCGCTGCAAGCCGCGCGCAGCTGATGCCGCTCGTTCCGAGGTCGGGCTCGGGTTCGAGGTGGCCGGTGCGGGGCGGCGCCCCGCACCGGCGGGCAGTTGGCGGAGGATAGGGGATTTGAACCCCTGAGGGTGTTAACCCAACACGATTTCCAATCGTGCGCCCTAGGCCACTAGGCGAATCCTCCGCCGAGAAGGATACGGCCCCCTGTTCGGCGTCCCCGTACACTGGGCAGCCGACCCCCCGTGCGGCGCTCACCCTACGAACCTCCCCAGGGCCGGAAGGCAGCAAGGATAAGCAGGCTCTGGCGGGTGCGCGGGGGGTCCCCTCTTCCCCCACCGCGATGATCATGCACGCAGCGTCGCAGGGGCGACGGTGAGTGCATGATCATGAGGCCGCGGGTAGGCCCAGTTCACGAGCGCGAGCGGCGAGCCACGCCTCGATGCCCGTCACGAACGCCCGCGGCCGCCTGATGATGAAGGCCGGCGTCCGATGGACGACGGTGAAGCCCAGCGTCTCGAGCGCGATGTGCCTGTCGGCCGTACCGTCCGCGTCGCCGGCCAGCGCATGATGCGTGTCGCTGTCGATCTCCAGCACGGCGCGCAATTCCGTCCAGAGAAAGTCGACGAATAACCACCGGCCGTCGGGCAGATCGATGCGACGGTTCTGCTTGAACCGCGGCACCTGCGCGCGGCGCAGCAACGTCGCCGCGCGAGCCTCCGGCGCGGACCACGCGCCTTGGCCGACCTCATCGATCGCGGTCCGGAAGAACGCGCTGCCGCGACGTGGTCCGTGTCGCAATTCGTCGGCAAGCTCGTCGACCGTGCACAGGTCGCGTCGCACGACGTCCGCGACCAGTGCCCGGACATCGTCTTCGCGGGCCAGCTCCAGCGCCAGATCCGCGGTCGAGCGCCCAACCGTGGCACGCGGCGGTCCGGGCAGCAGCGCACGTGTCATCTGGCGGTCGGACGGGCGGATCCGCACCCACTCGACCGATCGCGGCGCACGATCGCCAGGGACCAGGACCAGCACCGACACCGGCCGGGTGACCGACCGCAGGCCCAGGTCGTCGAGTGCCGCCGCACCCGACAGCAGTGCGCCGGGCCCGGCGAACGCAACAGCCGCGCGCAGCCGATCGTGGAAGGTCAGCGTGTCACTCGTGAGGTAGACCCGCGGCAGGATGTGCTGCCACCGACCCGTCGCCACGAGGTGCCGCACCGCAGACTCGGTGTAGCCCAGTCGTCGCGCCTGCGTCCAGGTCAGGATTCGCGGCGGCGTCGTCGGGTCGAGCAACGGCGCGATGTCGTCGATGGGCACCCGGTGATGCTGCTCCGAACCGGGCGGTCCCGGTCGCCGCCTGTGGACAACGGTCATGATCATGCACTCAGCGATGTCAGGGCGACCGTGCGTGCATGATCATCGCGGGACGGCGTGGCGGGCGTCGGTGCGGGTCGTTAGGGTCGACGCGTGGCGGACGGTGCGGGCAATCTGGCGCTGTACCGCAAGTACCGGTCGGCGACCTTCGCCGAGGTCATCGGGCAAGATCACGTCACCACGCCGCTGCGGCACGCGCTGGCGGCCGGGCGGGTCAATCACGCCTACCTGTTCAGCGGGCCGCGGGGCTGCGGGAAGACCTCGAGCGCGCGCATTCTCGCCCGCAGCCTGAACTGCGCTGCAGGGGCCGACACCGGACCCGTGCGCAGTGTGCGACTCGTGCCGGGAACTCGCCCCGAACGGCACCGGGTCGATCGACGTCATCGAGATCGACGCCGCGAGCCACAACGGCGTCGACGACGCCCGGGACCTGCGCGAGCGCGCGTTCTTCGCGCCGGTGCGCGACCGCTACAAGGTCTACATCATCGACGAGGCGCACATGGTGACCACGGCGGCGTTCAACGCGCTGCTCAAGGTTGTCGAGGAGCCGCCGGACTTCCTGGTGTTCGTGTTCGCCACCACCGAGCCGGACAAAGTGCTCACCACCATCCGCTCGCGCACCCACCACTACCCGTTCCGGCTCATCCCACCGACCGTGATGCGCGCGCACCTGGAGCGCATCTGCGCGGCCGAGGGCATCGTCTTCGAGCCCGCGGTGCTGCCGCTGGTGGTGCGCGCCGGTGCTGGGTCGGCCCGCGATTCGCTGTCCGATCCTCGACCAGTTGCTCGCCGGCGCCGGTCCGGACGGCGTCACTTACGCGCAGGCCGTCGCACTGCTCGGGGTCACCGACAGCTCGCTGCTCGACGACATCGTGGACGCACTGGCCGCCGGTGACGCCGCCGCCGTCTACGGCACCGTCGATCACGTCGCCGAGGCCGGCCATGACCCGCGCCGGTTCTCCGTCGACCTGCTCGACCGGTTCCGCGATCTGATCCTGCTCGGCGCCGTGCCGGACGCCGGCGAGCGTGGACTGATCGACGTCCCGGCGGACCAGCTCGACCGGATGGCCGACCAGGCGGCTCGTCTCGGCGCCGGCACCGTGACCCGCTACGCCGAGATCGTGCACCTCGCGTTGATCGAGATGCGCGGCACGACATCGCCGCGGCTGGTGCTCGAACTGTTGTGCGCGCGGATGATGCAGCCCGACGCCGCCAATGACATGGCCGCCCTGCTGCAGCGGCTCGAACGCGTCGAACGCCGCCTCGGCGCAGGCGGCGAACTTCCCCCGCGGGCCGCGCCAGGCGTGAAGCAGCCGCCGGCCGCCGGCGGTGATGCAGCCGCCGGCCGCGGCGGTGATGCAGCCGCCCGCCCAGCGGCCGGCCCCCCCGGATCGCCGCACCCCGGTGCCGGTCCCGCCGGTCGCGCCATCCCCGTCCTCACCGCCGCCACCCCAGACCGAGCCCGCGCCCGAGCCGGCCGCACTAGACGCGGCCGCACTGCGCCGGCTGTGGCCCGAGGTGCTCGACGTCATCGGCGCGTCGAGCCGCACCATCCGCGCGCTGCTGGAGTCGTCGCAGGTCGTCGACGCGAGCGCCAATGCCGTCACCTTGTCCGTCGCCGCCAGCCTGGCGAAGCGATTGACCGAGGAACGCAACACCGCCGCGATCGCAGCCGGGTTGAACAACGTCGTCGGTGGCACCTGGAAGGTCACGGTCCAACCGGCCGGTCCGCGTCCGGACGCCGTGCCCGCGCCCGGCAGGGCGGCCGCCCCACCGCAGCCCGAGCCCGACCCGCGTGACGACGACGAGCCGGACGCGGCAGACGCGGCGGCGCCGGTCGACCCGCAGGATGCCGCCGTGCAACTGCTGCGCAGCGAGCTCGGCGCCCGCCCGCTCGAGCGGTAAGACTGCACCGCGGCGGTTACGCTGGGTCGACCGCAGTGACGAGTGAGAAACGGGTATCGATGGCGCAGCGAGGCGGACAGTTCGGCGGCCAGCCGAACATGCAGCAGCTGATGAAGCAGGCCCAGAAGATGCAGCAGCAGATGGAGGCCGCGCAGGCCGAGCTCGCCGCGGCGGAGGTCACCGGCACCGCGGGCGGCGGCCTGGTCACGGTCGACCCTCACCGGCAGCGGCGAGCTCAGCTCGATCACCATCGACCCGAAGGCGGTCGACCCGGACGACGTGGAGACGCTGCAGGACCTCGTCGTCGCCGCGGTGCGCGACGCGAACGCGCCGTCGCCGAGCTGACCGAGCAGAAGATGGGCCCGGTCACCGGTGGCCTCGGCGGCCTCGGGCTGCCCGGCCTCTAGTCGCCATGTACGAGGGCGCCGTCCAGGACCTGATCGACGAGCTGGGCCGGCTGCCCGGCGTCGGGCCGAAGAGCGCGCAACGCATCGCGTTCCACCTGCTCGCCGCCGAGGCCGTCGACGTCGAACGGCTGGCGAGCACGCTGCTGCGGGTCAAGAGCGAGGTGCGGTTCTGCTCGATCTGCGGCAACGTCGCCGAGGCCGACGAGTGCCGGATCTGCAGCGACCCGCGCCGCGACCTGGCGCTCATCTGCGTGGTCGAGGAGCCGAAGGACGTCGTCGCGATCGAACGCACCCGCGAGTTCCGCGGGCGCTACCACGTGCTCGGCGGGGCGATCAGCCCGATCGACGGCGTCGGCCCGGACGACCTGCGCATCCGCGAGCTGCTCGCCCGGCTGCGCGACGGCACGGTCACCGAGCTGATCCTGGCCACCGACCCGAACCTCGAGGGCGAGGCCACCGCGACCTACCTCGCCCGGCTGCTCAAGCCGATGGGCCTCACCGTCACCCGGCTGGCGAGCGGGCTGCCGGTCGGCGGCGACCTCGAGTACGCCGACGAGGTCACCCTCGGCCGCGCGTTCTCGGGCCGCCGCCGGGTCGAGTAAGCGGCGATGCGTCGCTGGGTCTGGTGGTCCGGAGTCGCCGCCGCGGTCGCGCTCGTCGGCGTCGGCAGCGTAGTGGCCTACCGCGGCTACACGCGCAGCACCAGCCCGCAGGACCCGGTGCGCGGCTACCTCGCCGCGCTCGCCCGCGCTGATGCCCCGGCCGCGTTGGGCGCCGGCGACGTCCCGGCCGGCTCGCGCGCCCTGCTGACCTCGACGGTGCTGCGCGCGCAACAGCGGCGCGCGCGGATCCGCGACGTCGAGATCGTCGCCACGACGCGTGACGGCAGCGCGGCCGAGGTCCGGGTGCGCTACTCGCGGGGCGGGTCCGTCGTCCGGGACACGGTCGCGGTGCACGAACAGGACGGCTCGTGGCGGCTGGATCGCGTCGCGGTGGCCACCACGCTGCGGGTCGTCCCTGCGGCCGACCGTGCGACCGTGTTCGGCGCGCCGGTGCCCAGCGGCACGGTGCTGCTGTTCCCGGGCGCGCTGCCGATCAGCCTCGACACGCGCTACCTGCAGCTCGCGCCCGGTCACGACGCGATCACCTTCGGCGCCGGGCAGGTCACCGACGTCGCGGTGCAGCTCAGCGCGGCCGGCCGGCGCGCCGCCCAGGCCGGGGTGCTCGCCGCGCTGCGCCGCTGCCTGGCCGGACACGGCGCCGACACCTGCCCGCTGCCCGGGGCCCGATACGTGCCCGGCACGCTGCACGGCACGATCGCCGGCCATCCCGCCCTGACGACCGACCTGCGCCCGGGGCGGGCCGGGGTCGTCGACGTCGAGGGGACGGTCTCGGTCGACGGGGGCTATCAGCGCCTCACCTTCGAGAACACCGCCGTCACGGGGCACGGCTCGGTGGACGTCTCGATCCGCGCGGCGCTCTACGCGTCACGCCCCACGGCCGTCGTCTGGGGCCCGGCGTGATCGGCCGGCGGTGGGCGGCGGCGCTCGTCGGCGTCGCGGCGCTCGCGCTGGGCGCCGCACCGGCCGCGGCCGCGCCGGGACCGCCCGGCGCCAAGGAGTACTGGTTCGACGACTGGCAGGTGCCGTCGCTGTGGGCCGCGGGTGCGCGCGGCCAGGGTGTCACCATCGCCGAGATCGACACCGGCGTGAATGGCGAGCTTCCCGAGTTGCGCGGGCGCATCGTCAAAGGCACCGACCTCGGCGAGCCGGGCGACGGGCGCATCGACCGCGAGATCGACGAGTTCGGCCACGGCACCGCGATGGCCTCGTTGATGGTGGCCCGGGCCGGGACCTTCGGCATCACCGGACTCGCCCCGCGGGCACGGGTGCTGCCGATCGGGGTGCCCCTCGAGGGCACCTTCGACGGGGAGAGCCCCGATCACCTGGCCACCGCGATCCGCTACGCCGCCGACCACGGCGCGAAGGTCATCAGCATGTCCCTGGGCGAACGTCGTACCCCGGGCGAGGACCCGCTGGCCTGCCCGGCCGACGAGCAGGCTGCCGTGTTCCACGCGCTGCGCAAGGGCGCGGTGGTCGTGGCCGCGATCGGCAACACCGGGCAGGCGCACTACACTGCCGTCGATCCCGCCGTGTGCCTGGGTGTGGTGGCGGTCGGTGCTGTTGATGCGTCGGGCACGGTGGCGCCGTTCTCGGCCCGCGCCAGCTATCTCACCCTGACCGCGCCCGGCGTCGACATCCCGAGCCTGAGCCGGGTCCAGGGCCGCGCCTACTCCGGCTCCGGCACCAGCCAGGCCACCGCGATCACCGCGGCCGGTATCGCGCTGGTGTGGTCGAGGTACCCGAACCGTACCGGTCCGCAGGTCGTCGGCCGGGTGCTCGCCACCCTCGACGGCAAGCGCGCGACCCGCGACAGCTCCTACGGCTACGGACGGCTCGACGTCGGCCGGGCCGTCACCGCGGACCTGCCCGTGCAGCTCCCGAACCCGGTCTCGGCGGCGGCCGCGCCGTTCCTGACCCGCGCCGACGCGCTGGCCCACTCCGCTCTCGGCGCCGCGCCGCCCACCGCCGCCCGCGAGGGCACGCCACTGCGCGACGCCGGCGGCCACGCGACCCACGCCACCCCGCGCTGGCGGTCCGCGCCGGTGATCCTCGGCGCCGCCGCCGCGCTCGCCGGGCTGCTGCTGCTCGCCGCGCTGCTGGTCGGTGCGGCAAGGCGCCGTCGCCGCACCGGCCGGGCCGCGGCGTCGCCCGTCGCGCCCGGAGCCGACGGAGCGGACTGGCCGCTGTCGGTCACCCCGATGTCGCCGGCCGCGCCGACGGCCCGGGTGCTACCCGGACCGCCGGAACCGCTGCCGCGCAACCAAGGATGATCATGCACGGACCGTCGCCCTGGCGACGGTCCGTGCATGATCATCGGGGTCGCGCAAACCTGTTCATCCCGTTGATCACGGCGCGCAGTGACGCGCCGACGATCGACTCGGACTTCCCCACGCCCCAGAGCACCTGTCTGACCCACCTGGAGCTCGAGATAGGACGCTGCCTCGGCGTCGCCGCCGGACGTGAGCGCGTGCTCGGCGTAGTCGAGCACCCGGATGCCGATGCCGCCGAGGCCGAGGTCGATCGGCGACAGCGCATTGCAGAACGCGTCGATCGGGCCGTTGCCGACCCCGACGACGTCGTGGTCGGCGCCGAAGGCCGTGACGGTCGCCGCGATGCGCTCGACGCCGTTCTGACTCGACGTGGACCACGCCTTCAACGCGAAGTCGCCGGGTGCGAAGTACTCGTCGTGGAAGTACTCGTACATCTGGTCGGCCTCGACCTCGCCGCCCTCGTCGTCGGTGTGCCGCTGGATCACCTGGCTGAACTCGATCTGCAGCCGGCGCGGGAGATCGAGCTTGTGCTCGGTCTTCATGATGTACGCGACGCCGCCCTTGCCCGACTGCGAGTTGACCCGGATCACGGCCTCGTAGGTGCGTCCGACGTCCTTCGGGTCGATCGGCAGGTACGGGATCTGCCAGCGCATCTCGCCGACGTCTTTACCGGAGCGCCGCGCTTGCTCCTCCAGGTCGTCGAAGCCCTTCTTGATCGCGTCCTGGTGCGAGCCGGAGAACGACGTGTACACGAGGTCGCCGACGTAGGGGTGCCGCTCGTGCACACCGATGCGGTTGCAGTACTCGACGGTGCGGCGGATCTCGTCGATGTCGCTGAAGTCGATCATCGGGTCGATGCCCTGGCTGTACAGGTTCAGCCCCAGCGTGACGAGGTCGACGTTGCCCGACCGCTCGCCGTTGCCGAACAGGCAGCCCTCGACGCGTTGTGCTCCGGCGAGCACCGCCAGCTCCGCATCGGCGGTGGCGGTGCCGCGGTCGTTGTGCGTATGCACCGACAGGCAGACGTACTCGCGCCGGGAGAAGTGCCGTGACATCCACTCGATCTGGTCGGCGTAGATGTTCGGCGTCGAACGCTCGACGGTGCACGGCAGGTTGACCACGATCTCGCGATCGGCGTCCGGCTGCCAGACGTCCATCACGCCCTCGCAGATCTCGAGGGAGAAGTCGAGCTCGGTGTCCATGAAGATCTCGGGGGAGTACTCGAGCCCGAACTCGGTGTCGGGCAGGTACATGTCGGCGTACTTCATGATCGCCTGCACGCCGTCGACGGCGACCGCGCGGCACTCGGCCCGCCCGTCGCCACCGTCGGCACCGAAGCCGAACACGACGCGACGGAACACCGGCGCCGCGGCGTTGTACATGTGCACCGTCGCCTGCTTGGCGCCGACCAGCGACTGCACGCTGCGCTCGATGAGCTCCTCGCGCGCCTGGGTGAGCACCGAGATGCGGACGTCGTCGGGGATCCGGTCGTTCTCGATGAGCTGAACGGATGAAGTCGAAGTCGGTCTGGCTCGCGGCCGGAAAGCCGACCTCGATCTCCTTGTAACCCATGCGGACCAGCAGGTCGAACATGGCGTTCTTGCGGGTGGCGTTCATCGGGTCGATGAGGGCCTGATTGCCGTCGCGCAGGTCGGTGGTCAGCCACCGGGGCGCGGCGGTCACGCGCTTGTCCGGCCAGGTGCGGTCGGGCAGGTCGACGGGCGTGAAGGGGCGGTAGCGGTGGCAGGGCATGCCGGAGGGACGTTGTGCGAAGGACGGGCTCATGGGGTCTGCGCTCCAGAAGGCGATCGGGGATCGGTCGGCGCAGATCAACGGCCCGCGACGAGGGGCCGACCGGTGCGAGTTACCGGGCCTCGTCGCGGCCGCGAAGAAGCAGCGAGCGCGTCATGGTGGTCTCAGGTTACCGACCGCCGCCGCGTCGGCCAACCCCTGGGTGCATCGTTTCGCTGCCGCCATTAGCGTTTCGTCACGTGTCCGCCCCGCGCCGCGTCGCCCGGTCCCTCAACGCCCAGCTCGCCAAGCGGTTCGGCGTGCGCGTCGTGCGGCTGACCGCGGATTCCCCGCACGCGCCGGTGCCAGTGCGCCCGCCGTCCGATCCGCGCGACCGGTTGCTGCAGCGGCCCGCCTTCGTCCTGTCGCCGGTGCGCTCCGGGTCGACCTTGCTGCGGCTGATCCTGAACAGCCACTCGCAGCTGTGCGCGCCGCACGAGACCCACTTCCGCCGGCTGGCCGTCGATCCCACCACCAACCCGGTGCGGCAGGCGATGCGGGCGCTCGATCTCAACCGGCACGACCTGGAACACCTGCTCTGGGACCGGCTGCTGCACCGCGAGCTGGTGCGCAGCGGCAAGTCGCTGCTCGTGGAGAAGACGCCGAGCAACGTGTTCGTCGCGGATCGGCTCGCGATCGCCTGGCCCGACGCCCGGTTTGTCTTCCTGATCCGGCACCCGTACTCCATCGCCGGCTCCTGGCGCGAGTCGGCGCCGGAACGTCGCTCGATGGAACAGTCCATCAATCACACGCTCTGGTTCATGAAGTCCCTGGAGAAGGCCGCAACAACCTGCCCGGTCTAACCGTGCGCTACGAGGACCTCACCGCTGCGCCGGAGCAGGAGGTGCGCCGGATCTGCGAATTCCTGGGCGTCGACTGGGAGCCGGCAATGCTCGACTACGGGCAGTTCGACCACGGGCGGCTCACCAGGGGACTGGGCGACTGGCGAGCCAAGATCAAGACCGGTGCGGTGCAGGCCGGCCGCGACCTGCCCGAAGCCGACGAGATACCCGCGAGCTGCGTGGCGTCTGCCGCGCCTGGGGCTACTAGTGTCCCCGCGCCAGAGATTCGCACGATAATTCCGACGCCCAGGCGCGCGCTGACTGCGTTGTCGTCGTCGCCAGGACGGCAAGTACAGCTCTCCTCCTCCGCCTTACCAGCCCACGCCTGAACGCCGGACTTATTCGCACATTCTCTGGCGCGGGACACTGGCTGCCCGGCTGAACCTACGAATTTCGTCGCGTTCTGCTCAAGTCCTGACGGATTCCGTTGTTGAGCTCCGATTGAGCGCTGGGTAGCGTAGGCCGCGCCCCGAATGACGACGCAGAGAGAACCCGACGTGAGCGACCGGCGCGACGTACAGAATTTCGTCGACGGCAAGGCCGTGGATGCCCAGGACGGGCGCCGGTCCGACCTGATCGACCCGTCGACCGGCGAGGTGTTCGGTTCGGCCCCGGTGTCGAGCGCGGCCGACGTCGCCGCCGCGTACACCGCCGCGGCGAGGGCCTTCGAAACGTGGCGCGACACCACTCCCAGCCAGCGGCAGCTCGCGCTGCTCAAGTTCGCCGACGCGCTCGAAGCAGGTGCCGAGGACCTGATCGCCGCCGAGTGCCAGAACACCGGCAAGCCGGTCGCGTTGATGCGCTCGGAGGAGATCCCGCCGTCGGTCGACCAGATCCGTTTCTTCGCCGGGGCTGCCCGGCTGCTCGAGGGTCGCGGCGCGGGGGAGTACCTGGCCGGGCACACGTCCTACATACGGCGCGAGCCGGTCGGTGTGGTGGGCCAGGTGACGCCGTGGAACTACCCGCTGATGATGGCGGTCTGGAAGTACGCGCCGGCGCTCGCCGCCGGCAACTGCCTGGTGCTCAAGCCCAGTGACACCACGCCCGTCACCACCGCGATGATGGCCGAGATCGCCAGCGAGTTCTTCCCACCGGGCGTGTTCAACGTCGTCTGCGGTGATCGTGACACCGGCCGGGCGCTCGTCGCGCACAAGACCCCTGCGATGGTGTCGATCACCGGGTCGGTGCGGGCCGGCTCGCAGGTCGCCGAGGCCGCCGCAGCCGATCTCAAGCGGGTTCACCTCGAGCTCGGCGGCAAGGCGCCGGTGGTCGTGTTCGACGACGCCGACCTCGCCGCTGCCGCCGAGGGGATCGCGATGGCCGGCTACTTCAACGCCGGTCAGGACTGCACCGCCGCCACGCGCGTGCTCGTCGGCCCCAGGATCGCCGACGAGTTCGCGCAGGCGCTGGCCGAGCAGGCCCGCGGCACCAAGGCCGGCCCGCCCGACGACCCCGACTCCGCGCTCGGCCCGCTGAACAACAGCAGCCAGCTCGAGCGCGTCGGCGGGCTGCTGGACCGGCTGCCCGACCACGCCACCGTGCTCGCCGGCGGCCACCGCATCGGCGAACGCGGCTACTTCTGGGAGCCCACGGTCGTCGGCGACCTGCAGCAGGACGACGAAGCGATCCAGCACGAGATCTTCGGCCCGGTCATCACCGTGCAGCGCTTCACCGACGAGGCCGAGGCGATTCGCTGGGCCAACGGCGTCGACTACGGCCTGGCCGCCTCGGTGTGGACAAAAGATCATGGCCGCGCGATGCGGATGACCCGCGCGCTGGACTTCGGCTGCGTGTGGGTGAACACGCACATCCCGATCGTCGCCGAGATGCCGCACGGCGGGTTCAAGCACTCCGGCTACGGCAAGGACCTGTCCGTCTACGGTCTCGAGGACTACACCCGGGTCAAGCACGTGATGCACAACATCGAGGCCTAGCCTGCGATCGGTGACACCATCGAGGCGCAGCGCATCGTGGTGATCGAGGAGGAGCTATGACAACCGGAGCGAACGCGTACCCCCGTCTTCGCGGGTCGCGGTGATCTGATGCCTGTCGAGCAGCGGCGCATCTTGACCACCGAGATCCCCGGCCCGCGGTCGCAGGAGCTGCAGGCGCGCAAGACGGCGGCGGTGTCAAGCGGTGTCGGGACGTTTGCCGGTCTACGTCGAGCGGGCCGGCGGCGGGATCGTCGTCGACGTCGACGGCAACCAGCTCATCGACTTCGGTTCCGGCATCGCGGTGACCTCGGTCGGCAACGCCGCGCCGCGGGTGGTCGAGGCGGTGCAGGCGCAGGTCGCCGACTTCACCCACACCTGCTTCATGGTGACGCCGTACGAGGAGTACGTCGCCGTCGCCGAGAAGCTGAACGAGCTGACCCCGGGAACCTACGAGAAGCGCTCGGCGCTGTTCAACTCCGGCGCCGAGGCGGTCGAGAACGCGGTCAAGATCGCCCGCGTCGGCCACCGGTCGGCAGGCGGTGGTGGCCTTCGATCACGCGTATCACGGCCGCACCAACCTGACGATGGCGCTGACCGCGAAGAACATGCCCTACAAGCACGGCTTCGGCCCGTTCGCCGGCGAGGTCTACCGGGTGCCGATGGCCTATCCGTTCCGCTGGCCGACCGGGCCGGACAACTGCGCCGACTGAAGCGTTCGAGCAGTTCGTCTCGCTGGTGCACACCCAGGTCGGTGAGGACAACGTCGCCGCGGTGCTGATCGAGCCGATCCAGGGCGAGGGCGGGTTCGTCGTGCCGGCGCCCGGGTTCCTGGCCGACGTCGCGGCGTGGTGCGCCGAGCACGGCGATCGTGTTCATCGCCGACGAGATCCAGACCGGCTTCTGCCGCACCGGCGACTGGTTCGCCTGCGAGCACGAGGGCGTGGTGCCCGACCTGATCACCACCGCCAAGGGCATCGCGGGCGGGCTGCCGCTGGCCGGAGTCACCGGCCGGGCCGAGATGATGGACGCCGTGCACGGCGGCGGCCTCGGTGGCACCTACGGCGGCAACCCGGTCGCGTGCGCGGCGGCGCTCGGGTGCGATCGAGACGATGGTCGCCGAGGACCTGTGCGGCGCGGCCCGGCGCATCGAGGCGATCATGATGCCGCGGTTGCAGGCGCTGGCCGAGAAATACGCCGGCGATCGGCGACGTGCGCGGCCGCGGCGCGATGCTCGCCGTCGAACTCGTCGAGCCGGGCACGCTGACCCCGAACCCGGCGCTGACCGCCGCGGTGGCGGCCGCGTGCCACCAACGCGGGCTCATCACCCTCACCGCGGGCACGTACGGCAACGTGCTGCGCTTCCTGCCGCCGCTGGTGATCGGCGAGGACCTGCTCGCCGAGGGTCTGGACATGCTCGAGGACGCCTTCGCCGCCACCGCCTGACCCGCGCCGTCTGGCAGGGCCCTGATCCGGCGGGCAATCCCAGCAGCGCCGCGCCGGTATCCTGAGGATTCCGCCGAGAACGTCTGAGGGGTTGCCGCGTGGGTCTCGTCGTGCAGAAGTACGGCGGCTCGTCGGTCGCCGACGCCGAGCGCATCAAGCGGGTCGCCGAGCGCATCGTCGACACGCAGCAGCGCCGGCAACGACGTCGTCGTCGTCGTCTCCGCGATGGGCGACACCACCGACGAGCTGATCGACCTCGCCGAGCAGGTCGTCCCGGCGCCCGCCGGCCGCGAGCTCGACATGCTGCTCACCGCCGGCGAGCGCATCTCGATGGCGCTGCTCGCGATGGCGATCAACTCCCTCGGCTACAAGGCGCGAGTCGTTCACCGGCTCGCAGGCCGGCGTGATCACCACGTCGGTGCACGGCAAGGCCCGCATCATCGACGTCACGCCCGGCCGGATCGAGAGCTCGATCGCCGAGGGCAACATCGCGATCGTCGCCGGCTTCCAGGGCGTCTCGCCAGGACACCAAGGACATCACCACGCTCGGCCGCGGCGGCTCGGACACCACCGCGGTCGCGCTCGCCGCGGCGCTGGACGCCGACGTGTGCGAGATCTACACCGACGTCGACGGCGTCTTCACCGCCGACCCGCGCATCGTGCCGAACGCGCAGCAGCTCGACCAGCGTCACCTACGAGGAGATGCTCGAGCTGGCCGCGTGCGGGGCGAAGATCCTGCACCTGCGCTGCGTCGAGTACGCCCGCCGCTACGGCGTGCCGATCCACGTGCGCTCGTCGTTCTCGACCAAGCCCGGCACCGATCGTCACCGGATCGATGGAGGAGCTCGCCGTGGAAGCAGGCGATCATCACCGGCGTCGCGCACGACCGCAGCGAGGCCAAGGTCACCGTCGTCGGCGTGCCCGACAAGCCCGGCGAGGCCGCCGCGATCTTCCGCGAGCTCGCCGACGCCGAGATCAACATCGACATGATCGTGCAGAACATCTCGACCGGCGGCGACCGGCCGCACCGACATCTCGTTCACGCTGCCGGCGACCGACGGCCCGACCGCGCTGGCGGCGCTGAGCCAGGTGCAGGCGCAGATCGGCTTCGACGACCTGCTCTACGACGACCACATCGGCAAGGTGTCGCTGGTCGGCGCCGGCATGCGCTCGCACCCCGGCGTCTCGGCGACGTTCTTCGCCGCGCTCGCCGACGCCGGCGTCAACATCGAGATGATCTCGACCTCGGAGATCCGGATCTCGGTGGTCTGCCGCGACACCGACCTCGACGCCGCGGTGCGCGCCGTGCACGACGCGTTCGAGCTCGGCACGCGACGAGGACGAGGCCGTCGTCTACGGCGGGACCGGCCGATGAGCACGCGCGCTGCGACGTCGGCGTCGTCGGCGCGACCGGCCAGGTCGGCGGCGTCATGCGCCAGCATCCTGGCCGAGCGCGACTTCCCGGTCGACGAGATCCGCTTCTTCGCCTCGGCCCGCTCGGCCGGCACGACGCTGCCGTGGGACGGCGGCGACGATCGTCGTCGAGGACGCCGCCACCGCCGACCCGACCGGGCTCGACATCGCGCTGTTCTCCGCCGGCGGCGCGACGTCGAAGGCGCTCGCGCCGCGGTTCGCCGCGGCCGGCGTCGATCGTGATCGACAACTCCTCGGCCTGGCGGATGGACCCCGACGTCCCGCTGGTCGTCACCGAGGTCAACCCGGCGCGAGTCGCGCGACGCGCCGCAAGGGCATCATCGCCAACCCGAACTGCACCACGATGGCCGCGATGCCGGTGCTCAAGCCGCTGCACGACGAGGCCGGGCTGGTCCGGCTGGTCGTCGTCGACCTACCAGGCGGTGTCCGGCAGCGGGCTGGCCGGCGTCGACGAGCTCGACGAGCAGGTGCGCGCAGGTCGGTCGACAAGGCCGCGCGAGCTCGACCCACGACGGCTCGGCGGTCGACCTTCCCGGCGCCGGTGAAGTACGTCGCGCCCGATCGCGTTCAACGTGCTGCCGCTGGCCGGCTCGATCGTCGACGACGGCGCGTTCGAGACCGACGAGGAGCAGAAGCTGCGCAACGAGTCCCGCAAGATCCTCGGCATCCCCGACCTGCTCGTGTCCGGCACCTGCGTGCGGGTGCCGGTCTTCACCGGCCACTCGCTGTCGATCAACGCCGAGTTCGCGCGGCCGCTCTCGGTCGCGCGGGCCACTCGAGCTGCTCGCGCGCCGCGCCCGGCGTCGAGCTCACCGACGTGCCCGACCCCGCTGCAGGCCGCCGGCCAGCGACCCGTCGCTACGTCGGGCGGCTCCGGCAGGACCCCGGCGTCGCCGGACGGCCGCGGGCTGGCGCTGTTCGTCAGCAACGACAACCTGCGCAAGGGCGCCGCGCTCAACGCCGTGCAGATCGCCGAGCTACTCGTTTAGGAGACCGGCGCGTTCCACTCGAAGGGCTCCATGTCGCGCAGCACCCGGCGGCGTCGGTTGCGCGGCAGGTGGTCGATGTACAGCACGCCCTTGAGGTGATCGGTCTCGTGCTGCAGGCAGCGGGCGAAGTAGCCGGTGCCGCTGACCTCGACCGGCGCGCCGGTCTGGTCGACGCCGCGTCACGGTCGCGTACGACGAGCGGGCCAGCTCGTGGTACGGCCCGGGCACCGACAGGCAGCCCTCGTCGTTGACGTCCGGGTCGCCGCTGGTCCGGATGCATCGGATTCACCACGTGGCCACGCTGCCGACCGCCGCTGCCGTCGGGGCAGTCGTAGACGAACACCGCAGGTCGACGCCGATCTGCGGCGCCGCGAGACCCACGCCCTCGGCGACGTACATCGCGGCGAACATGTCGTCGATCAAGCGCGGCGAGACCCTCGTCGAACTCGGTGACGCGGCGGGTCGGCGTGGACAGCACCGGGTCGCCCACGACCCGGATCTTCGGAGGATGAACTCGCACCCGACGATTATGCGTTTAGCGCGATCGCGCTAGGTTGGCGGGCGTGAGCGAGGAGGGCCTGCGCCGCGCGACCGACAAGATGACCGCCGACGGTGCGGGCGAGGACGCGATCGCCGCGTTCGCCAACTTCTACCGGCAGATCGAGCACGGCGCGTCCGGGCTCATCGCCGAAACTGACATCGAGCCGCTCACCGAACTCGACGCGCTGGCCGACATCGGACTCGGCGATGCGCAACTGCGCGCGGCCGCCGACGCCACCGCGGTGATCAAGCTCAACGGCGGGCTGGGCACCTCGATGGGCATGGACCGCGCGAAGTCGCTGCTGCCGGTCAAGGGCGAGCTGCGCTTCCTCGACGTCATCATCCGGCAGACGCTGCACGCCCGCGCGCACTACAATGCGCGGGTCCCGCTGATCTTCATGAACAGCTTCCGCACCCGTGACGACGTGCGGGCCGTGCTCGCCGAGCACGCGGACCTGCCGGTCGGCGGCCTGCCGGAGGACTTCCTGCAGAACCGCGAACCCAAGTTGCTCGCCGACTCCCTCGACCCGGTGCAGTGGCCGGACCAGCCCGCGCTGGAATGGTGCCCGCCCGGGCACGGTGACCTGTACCCGGCGCTGCGTTCCACCGGGCTGCTGGACCGGCTCATCGACGCCGGCTACCGTTACGCGTTCTGCTCGAACGCCGACAACCTCGGCGCCACCGTCGAGGCGCGCATCCCGGCGTGGATGTCCGTCCACGACGTCGCGTTCCTGATGGAGTCGTGCCGGCGCACCCCGGCCGACCGCAAGGGCGGGCACCTCGCGATCCGGCGCGGCGACGGGCGGCTGATCCTGCGCGAGACGGCCCAGACGTCCCAGGCCGACATGCAGGCGCTGTCCGACCTGGACCGGCACCGGTTCTGCAACACCAACAATCTGTGGCTGGACCTGCCCCGGCTGCGCGACACGCTCGACGCCGCCCACGGCGTGCTAGACCTGCCGGTCATCCGCAACGTCAAGTCCGTCGACCCAGCCGACTCGAGCACGCCGGAGGTCATCCAGATCGAGTCGGCGATGGGCGCCGCCGTGCAATGCTTCGAGGGCGCGCGCTCGCTGCTGGTAGACCGCTCGCGGTTCGTGCCGGTCAAGACCACCAACGACCTGCTGGTGCTGCGCTCGGACGTGTACGAGCTCGCCGAGGACTCCACGCTGCACGTGGCGGCCGGGCGCGAGGTGGGGCACGATCCGTTCGTCGACCTCGATCCGGAGTTCTTCCGGTACCTCGCCGACTTCGACCGCCGCTTCGAGGCGGGCCCGGTGTCGCTGGTCGGCTGCGACCGGTTCGTCGTCGAGGGCGACGTGTGGTTCGGGGCCGACGTGGTGGCCCGCGGCGACGTGCGGGTCCGCGCGAACGGCACGAAACTGCGCGTCGATCCCGGCACCGTGCTGAGCTGATCGCGACCCGCCCGGGCGGGCTCGGCGGCGCGGTGGGGTTTCGGGGACGTGCCAGGTGTGCCAAATTGGGGGCCGAAGGCTCTCGAAGGGTGGTCCTGCATGCTCGCCGACCAACGGCAGGCTCGCATCATGGACGAGTTGCGCCGCAAGGGCGGCGCGCGGATCACCGATCTGGTGGAGATCCTGGGCGTGTCGGACATGACCGTCCGCCGCGATCTGACCCAGCTGGAGATCCGCGGCTCGGCTGCGGAAGGTGCACGGCGGGGCGGTGCTCGCCGCGACCAGCGTGCCGACGAACCGGGGTTCGAGGCGAAGTCGAGCGCTCGAGCAGCCGGCGAAGACGGCGATCGCAGCAGCTGCCGCCGAACTGATCCGGCCCGGCGCGGCCATCGCCGTCTCGGCCGGCACCACCACCTGGGGCTGGCTCGCGCGGCTCGTGGGCGTCGTCCCCGGGCTGACGATCGTCACGAACTCGACCACGGTCGCCGACGTGATCGCAACTCCGGCCCGCGGCACGACCAGACCGTGATCCTGACCGGCGGCATGCGTACCCCGAGCGCCGCGCTGGTCGGCCCGGTCGCCGACCGAATCGATCCGCAACCTGCACGTCGACCAGCTGTTCCTCGGGGTCCACGGCATGGACGCGGACGCCGGGTTCACCACGCCGAATCTCGCCGAGGCCGAGACCAACCGGGCGCTGATCGCCGCGGCGGACCAGGTGGTGATCTGCGCCGACTCCACCAAGTGGGGCACCCGCGGGCTGGCGTCGTTCGCCCCGCTGACGGCCGCGGACATCCTGATCACCGACGACAGCCTGTCCGACGACGCGCACGCGGTCCTCGCCGACCAGATCGGCACGATCACCATCGTCACCAGCGAGCGGCACCGGCACGCCGAAACGCGATGATCATGCACGCAGCGTCGCTATAGCGCGGGTCTGTGCATGATCATCGAGGTCAGTCGGCGGTGAGCTCGACGATCAAGACGGTGACCGGCCAGCGCGGCGGCGCCGGCAAGCCCACCTCGGCCAACGTCGCGCCGGACAGCCGCATACCCTCGCCGCGCCAGGTGGTCGCGTCGTCCGGGCCCACCACCCGAGCGGTGTAACGCCGCTGCGGGTCCAGCCCCGGGAACCGCAGCGGCGGCGGGTCGTGCACGAGTTCGTCGAGCTGGACGTAGGCAGCGAGTGCTCGCGTGCGGTCCGGTGCCACCACCCCGTGCACCCACACCGCGTCCTCGGCCGAGTCCACGCGCACCATCCGACCCGAGTGGAGCAGCTCCCGGTGCTGCTTGTAGCGCTCGATCCAGGCCGCGAGCCGGTCCAGGTCGGGCTCGCTCGCGCTCGCGCTCGCGAGGTCCCACTCGATGCCGAAGTCGCCGAAGAACGCCGTGGCGGCCCGGAAGTCCAGGCCGATGCGTGCGGCCGGTCTGGTGGTTCACCGGCGCGCTGACGTGTGCGCCCAGGTACTCCGGCGCCACCAGCTGCGCGGTCCAGCGCTGGATGCCCTGGCGGACCAGCGCCTCGGTCATGTCCGACACCCACACCCGCTGCACCCGCTGCAGCACCTCGAGGTCGATCCGCGCGCCGCCGGACGCGCAGCTCTCCCACTCCACCGCAGGATGCGCCGCCCGCAGCCGGTCCAGCAGGTCGTAGTAACCGAGCGTCTGGCGGTGTGCGCCCGGCGCATCGTGCCGCGCCCGGCTCGCGGCCTCGACGAGGTCGCGATTGTGGTCCCACTTCACATAGGCGATCGGGTAGGCCGCCAGGATCGCGTCGACGTGATCGAACAGGTGGTCGCGGACCTCGGGACGGCCGAGGTCGAGCACCAACTGGTTGCGGTGCAGCGCGGGCTCGCGTCCGCTCACCGCGAGGATCCAGTCGGGGTGGGCGCGGTAGAGGTCGGAGTCCGGGTTGACCATCTCCGGCTCGAACCACAGCCCGAACTGCATGCCCAGCCCGCGCACGTGATCGACGAGCGGGGTCAGGCCGTCCGGCCAGACGTCCTCGGACACCGTCCAGTCGCCCAGCCCGGCGTGGTCGTCTGCGGCGCGCGCCGAACCAGCCGTCGTCGAGCACGAACCGCTCGACCCCGATCCGCGGCGGCGAGGTCGGCCAGCTGGGTCAGCCGGCCCAGGTCGTGGTCGAAGTACACCGCCTCCCAGACGTTGGACACCACCGGGCGCGGGCGCCGCGGATGCGCGGGCAGCGAGCGCAGGTACTCGTGCGTCTGGGCCGCCAGGCCGTCCAGCCCCTCGCCGGACGCGAGGACGTAGACCCACGGCGTCGCGTAGCTCTCGCCGGCATCGAGCACGATCTCGCCGGGCAGCAGCACCTCGCCGCCGCCGAGGGTGACCACGCCGGACGGCTGGCGTTCGAGGTAGTAGCGGCTGTTGCCGCTCCAAGCCACATGCACTGCGCACACCGAACCATGTCGGAAACCGAAACCCGCAGTGCCCGCCACGAGTTCGGTGGGCGAATCGTGGCCGGGCCGTCCGCCCCGCCCCTCGCGCAGCCAGATGCCGTCGGCGACCGTATGCCGCTGCGGCGTGCGCTCGCGGCCCCATCGCCCGGTGCAGTCCAGCAGGTCGGCGACCTGGTCGGACACCGGCACGACGACGTCGAGATGGTCGACGACGTAAGGGCGCGCCCCGGTGTTGGTGAGTAGGTGCCGGATGCGCAGCGGGCCGCCTGGCACCGGTTCGAGTTCGGTGCGCAGCGCCAGCGCCGCGGCCCGGTCCGCGGCCTCGACCACCACGCCGCCTTCCTGCGTCGCCGTGATCGCGGTCGTGGCGAGCGCCGGCGCCCAGTCGCGGCCGGCGTGCTCGGGATCCTCGAGCCGGTGTCCGGCCAGCCCGGGCCGCCCGGCCCAGGTGTCCCAGGCACCCGGCACCAGCGGCACCGGGTGGCCGGCGGCCTCGTGCACCGAACGCGGCGGGCCGCCGACCCCGACCGCTGTGGCGATCTCGGTCGCGTCGAGGCCTGGTTGCCCCGGCCCGAACCAGCACAGCTGCGCCGACCGGCCGGCGACCGGTGCGAGCACCAGACACGTGCCGCGGCGCCCGATCAACACCGGACCCTCGTGCGATTCGCCGCTCAAGCGAAGACACCTTCCGTTGCGACGTAGGTTAGATTCCGTTCCCGGTCGTGACCGTAGCCACCCAACCGGAAGGGCCGTCGATGAGGTCCGTCACCTGGCGCGCGCCTGGGCGCGTAAACCTCATCGGTGAACACACCGACTACAACGACGGGTTTGCGCTGCCGCTGGCCATCGAGCAGGGCTGCACCGCCCACGTGGCGGCCCGCGCCGACGGCCGGCTGTACGTGGAGTCCGCGCAGGAGGACAGGCCGCTCGACATCGCGCTCGACGAGGTCGAGCCGGTCCGGGTCACCGGCTGGAGCGCGTACGCCGCCGGCGTCGTGCGGCCGTTGCGCGATCGTGGGGCGCTGAGTAACGGTGTGACGATCTCGATCGACAGCGACGTCCCGGTCGGGGCCGGGCTGTCCTCGTCGGCGGCGGTGGTGTGTTCGGTGGCCACCGCCCTCGACGAAGCGCTCGGTCTGCAGCAGTCCGTCGACGAGCTGATCGCGCTGACCCGCTCCGCGGAGAACGACTTCGTCGGCGCGCCGACCGGCGGGATGGACCAGCTCGCGTCCCTCTGCTCGCAGGCCGGCACCGTGCTGCTGTGCGACATGCAGACCCTGTCGACGCGTCATGTGCCGATGGCGCTCGACATCGCGGGGCTGGCGCTGCTCGTGATCGACAGCCGGGCCGCGCACGGCCATGCGGGTGGCGAGTACGGCGACCGGCGCGCGGCCTGTCAGCGCGCCGCGCAGCTGCTCGGGGTCGACTCCTTGCGCGCGGTGCAGGACGACGAGCACGCCGCGGTGCTCGCCCGGCTGGCGGCGGCGGCCGGGGACGACGCGGACCTGCTGGTGCGCCGCGTACGGCACGTGCTGACCGAGAACGACCGCACCCTGCGCGTCGCGCAGCTGCTCGAGGGCGGCCGGATCGCCGAGATCGGCCCGCTCCTGACCGCCTCCCACGCGTCGATGCGTGATGACTACGAGATCACGGTGGCCGAGGTAGACATCGCCGTCGCCGCCGCGCTGGACGCCGGCGCGCTCGGCGCCCGGATGACCGGCGGCGGCTTCGGCGGCTGTGTCATCGCGTTGTGCCCGGAGGGCCTGGTGGAGGGTGTGGCCGGGACCGTCGTGAACGCCTACGCGGCCCGTGGCTTCACGTCCCCGGCGATGTTCCGGACCGCCCCCGGCGCTGGGGCACATCGGGTCGGCGGCAGTCGGCATCTGTTTGATTCTGTCATGGATACCTAACAAATCCGAACAGAGTCTCCCGCAGGACTATCCGGTCAAATCGGCCACACCTCCCCCGCAGCCCACTTTGTTACCGCGCTGTTATGTCGCTAAGTCGAACAGGTCTTGACGCTGCGGGGCCTCCTGCTAAATATTGATGCCCGCGTGCCCCGCGAGATGTGGGATCAACATCTGGGCGGCGATGGTCGCTGCCACCTGGAAACACGTCGGCTACATCATGATCTTGTACTTGGCCGGCCTGAAGGGTGTGGACCCGTCGCTGCGGGAGGCCGCGGCGATCGACGGCGCGAACGAGCGGCAGACGTTCTTCCGGGTCGTCTTCCCGGCCATGCGCCCGATCAACATCGTGGTCGTGGTCATCACCATCATCGAGGCGCTGCGCGCATTCGACATCGTCTGGGTCATCAACGGCGGCACCAACGGGCTGGAACTCATCAGCGCGCTGGTGATCCAGAACCTGGTCGGTGAGGGCCAGGTGATCGGCGTCGGGTCCGCGCTCGCGGTGATCCTGCTCGTGGTCGCCCTGGTGCCGATCGTCAGCTACCTCGCCTACACCTTCAAGAAGGACGACTGAGGTATGACCGCGACTGCCGACATCCCGTCCGCCGCCGACCTGTCGCCGCTCGAGCACGTGCAGCCGCGGCACGGCCCGACCGGCGTCAAAAAGAAGCGCTACGGCACACACATCTTCCTGATCGGCGATGTCCGTGCTGTGGCTGGTCCCGCTGCTGTGGACGATCTACACCTCGCTGCGCCCCAAGGCCGACACCGACAAATACGGCTACTTCAGCATCGCGCGGCGCCTGCAACTTCGAGCAACTACTCGACCGCCTGGAAACAAGGCCGAGTTCACCCAGGCTGTTCACCGAACTCGGCGATCATCGTCATCCCGACCGTGCTGCTCACCCTGTTGCTGGCGTCGATGGATGGCGTTCGCGGTGTCGCGGTACAGCTGGCGGCTGAACATCACCTTGCTGATCGTGTTCACCGCCGGCAACATGCTGCCGCCGCAGGTGCTGGCCGCGCCGGTGTTCCAGATGTACAAGCACGTCACCCTGCCGTACTCGGTCAGCGACTCCGGCAGCCTGCTCAACACCTACTACGGTGTCATCGCCATCAACGTCGCGTTCCAGATGGGCTTCTGCACGTTCGTGATGAGCAACTACATGAAGGCGCTGCCGCAGGATCTCACCGAGGCCGCGCTCGTCGACGGCGCCGGCGTCTGGCGGCAGTACGCGCAGATCATCATGCCGTTGTGCCGGCCGGCACTCGCCGCGCTGGCCACCCTGGAGGTCATCTGGGTGTACAACGACTTCTTCTGGCCGCTGCTGCTGATCCAGACCGGTGACCGGCTGCCGGTGACCACCGCGATCAACAACCTGAAGGGCCAGTTCCTCGACAACTACAACCTCATCTCGGCCGGCGCGACTGATCACCGTGATCCCCGTCCTGATCGTCTACCTGGTGCTGCAACGGCAATTCGTCGCCGGCCTGACTCTCGGCGGCAGCAAGGGTTAGCTGCCTTGTCCGAACTGCTCTCGTCCTTCGCCCCCGGGGCCGGACGCCGATCCCCGCGCGCCCGTATGCACACCGACGCGCGTGCGTTCGATCTCAACGGGACCTGGTGCTTCCGCTGGGCCGAACGCGCCGACGCCGTCGACGCGGCCACGTGGGGCGAGCTGTCGGTGCCCGCACACTGGCAGCTCAACGGGTACGGCGAGCCGGCCTACACCAACGTCCGCTACCCGTTCCCGGTCGACCCGCCGCACGTGCCGGACGCGAACCCGACCGGGGAGTACCTGCGCACCTTCGACCTCGACGCCGACTGGCCCGACGGCGCCGCGGTGCTGCGTTTCGACGGCGTCGACTCCGCCTTCCGGGTGTGGCTCAACGACACCGAGCTCGGGGTGGTCCACCGGCAGCCGGCTCACCACCGAGTTCGACGTCGGGCACCTGCTGCGCCGCGGCGAGAACACGCTGCGGGTGCTGGTGCACCAGTGGTCGTCGTCGAGCTATCTCGAGGACCAGGACATGTGGTGGCTGTCCGGGATCTTCCGCGACGTCGCGCTGCTCGCGCGGCCGACTGACGCGATCGACGACCTGTTCGTGCACGCCGACTACGACGCGGCGAGCGGTTCGGCGACGCTGCGCATCGACGCGGCGGGGCGGTGCCGGATCAGCTGCCCGGAACTCGGCGTCGACGCCACCACAGGGTGCGACATCGCGATCGCGGACGCCGCGCCGTGGACCGCCGAGAGACCACGCTTGTACACCTGCACCGTGTCGAGCGCGGACGAGACCGTCACGTTGCGCGTGGGGTTCCGCCGGGTGGCGATCGTCGACGGCGTGTTGCAGGTCAACGGCCGGCCGATCCTTTTCCGCGGCGTCAACCGGCACGAGTGGCATCCCGACCGCGGCCGGGTCATGGACGCGGAGACCCTGCGCGCGGACGTCATGCTGATGAAGCGGCACAACGTCAATGCCGTGCGCACCAGCCACTATCCGCCGCATCCGGACTTCCTCGACCTGTGCGACGAGTTCGGGCTGTGGGTGGTGCTGGAGAACGACCTGGAGACGCACGGTTTCCAGATGGTCGGCTGGCGCGCGCAACCCGAGCGACGACCCGCGCTGGCGCGCGGCCTACCTCGACCGGATGCAGCGCACCGTCGAACGGGACAAGAACCACCCCAGCGTCGATGATGTGGTCGCTCGGCAACGAGAGCGGACACGGGGCGAACCTCGCTGCGATGGCCGCTTGGATCCACGAGCGGCGACCCGCGCCGCCCGGTGCACTACGAGGGCGACTGGGACAGCGGCTACGTCGACGTCTACAGCCGGATGTACGCCACTCACGCCGAGGTCGACGCGATCGGCCGGGGCGAGGAGCCGCAGACCACCGACCCCGCGCTCGATGCACACCGCCGCTCGATCCCGTTCATGGAGTGCGAATACGCGCACGCGATGGGCAACGGGCCCGGCGGCCTCACCGAGTACCAGGACCTGTTCGAGCGATACCCGCGGGTCGCGGGCGGGTTCGTGTGGGAGTGGATCGACCACGGCATCCGGCAGCGGACCGCCGATGGCCGGGAGTTCTTCGCCTACGGCGGTGACTTCGGCGAACCGCTGCACGACGGCAATTTCGTGCTCGACGGCCTGTTGTTCGCCGACCGCACGCCGTCACCCGGGCTCGTCGAGTTCGCCCAGGTGATCGCGCCGGTGCAGCTGCAGTGTTCGGACTCCGAAATCGTCGTTCGCAACGTGCGCGACTTCGCCGACCTCGCCGACCTGCGCTTCGAATGGTCGATCGAGGAGGACGGCGTGGTGCGCGCGGGCGGTGAGCTCGCGGTGCCATCGGTTGGCGCCGGCGAGTCGGCCGTGGTGCCACTGCCCGACCTGCCGGACACAACGGGCGAAACTTGGGTCACGGTCCTGGCCGCGCAGGCCGCGGCCGCGCCGTGGGCCGCAGCGGGGCATCAGGTCAGCTTCGGCCAGGTCCAGGTACGCGGGCGCGACGCCGAATTCCGGCCGGGCCGGTCTCCCGACCCCTCGGCCTTCGACCGCGACGGCCTGCTCACCGCCGTCGGGCCGCTTTCGGTTTCCGGACCCCGGCTGGACCTGTGGCGCGCGCCCACCGACAACGATCGTGGCGAACACGGCGTGGCGCTTGCGCCGCACTGGCGCGCGATGGGGCTGCACCGGCTCACCCACCGCGTCGTGTCTCAGCAGTGGTCCCAGGGCGCGCTCGTCGTGCGCAGCCGGGTCGCCGCGGCGGCCACCGACCGCGCAATGCTCGCCACCTACACCTGGACCCAGGACGGCGCGGGGCTCGCGTTGCACCTGCGCGTGGAACCCGAGGGCGACTGGCTCGTCGCGCTACCGCGGCTCGGGCTGCGGATGGCGGTGCCCGCGGCGCTCCAGCGCGTCGAGTGGTACGGCGGCGGGCCGGGCGAGGCCTACCGCGATTCGCGCCGCGCGGCCCGGATCGGCAGACACGCCGCGACCGTCGGCGACCTGCAGACCGCCTACGCGTTCCCGCAGGAGAACGGCAGCCGGATCGACGTGCGGTGGGCGCGGCTCACCGACGGCCACGGCGCCGGCCTGCAGATCACCGGCGGCCCGACGTTCGACCTCACCGTGCGGCCGTGGACGAGCGAGGACCTCGACGCCGCGACGCATCCGACCGAGCTGTCGCCGCGCGAGATGCTGACGGTCAACCTCGACATCGCACACAACGGTCTGGGTACCGCGTCGTGCGGGCCTGGCGTACTGCCGCAGCACGAGCTGCGTGCCGGTCCCGCGGACCTGCGGCTGCACTTCGCCGCGCTGGCCGGCTGAGCGCTCAGGCGGCGGCACCCGGCGACGGCAGGATCTCCAGCCGTGACGGAGGCCTGCGGGGCGTGCGGCAGGCCCCGCCGTCCTTCCAGTTCCACACCGGGTCGAGGCCGGGCTCGGTGACGAGCAGGCGGGTGAGCGTTGCGATCTGGTGTCGATCGAGGCCGGCCGCGGCGAGGGCGTCGGACGAGAGCACCGGCGCGGTGCCGTCCGGCGGCGCGAAGGCGCGCAGCAGGTCCGTCGCCGACCGGATGCCCAGTCCGCGCAGTGCGACCCGGGTGGTCGCGGCGTTCGCCGTCGGCGGCTGACCGGTCTTCGCGTCCGTGCGCGCCCGCTTGATCTCCTTGCGGTTGGCCGGGTTCAGGTGCACCAGCAGGTAGGCCTGGTCGATCCAGTCGATGAGCCGGCCGACCGGGGCGCGGGTGTGCAGGATGACGTCGACCAGGTTCACCGTCGTCAGGTTCTGCATGTCCTCGACGCCCTCTTCGATCAGGCGTGCCTCGTACCAGATGTTGAGGCCGTCGATCTGGTCGAGCGGGTACTCCGGCGACATCGTCGGCACCACAACCCGCAGGGCTTTGGCCGCTACGCGCTGCAGCGCCTGCAGACCCACGAGGGGGAAGAACCCGACGACGAAGGCGGTGACGTACTGGGTCGCGAGGCTTGCGGCACCGCCGATGTCGGTGATCACGAACAGTTGGTGCAGTACCGCGAGGATCACGAGTACGACCACGATGCGCAGCACCACCGCGGCGTATGCGCTCGGGCGCAGGTCGCTCTGGTAGAAGCGCCGCACGAGCATCGACACGGCGAAGGCATAGGCCCCGAGGAAGCCGAACTGCATTGTCGCCCACGGTTCCTGCGGGTTCATCACCGCCGCCGGGTTCCACAGGATCGCCGTCCAGGCCACCGCGAGGGTCGCCGTGCACAGGTACACCGGGAACAGTGTGTCGACGCTGACATAGCCGCTCTGGGCGGAGTCGTTCACGCCGGCGGAGATCTTTCGACCATAGAAAGCGTTGAACTTCTGCCGGTAGATGTTGGTGCGCTCCCGGCCGCCCTTGGGCGCGCCGGCGAGACGGGCGTACACAGACTCGGCCGGCGGCGGCGGGAGGTACTCCGGGTCGTCGACCCCGAGCCGGTACAGGTTCATGACGTACTCGTTCCACAGCGCTTCCTTGCGCAGACACAGGAAGCGCACGTAGAGCCAACCCGGCACGAACGACAGCAGCCAGATCGCGAACAGGGTCAGCGCGCGCTGCGACCACGTCGGGTCCGACAGCGGAGCCAGCGGGACCAGGGAGCCCGTCGTGGCGGCCGCGCTGACCACGACCGCGCCGATGAGGACGTTCATCCAGATCGCGACCGCCGCGCGTCGGATGCGCTGCGGATCGAGTGCGGTGGAGACCGCGCGCCGCATCCTGCTGCGTGGCTTGCGGCCGGGCTCGCAGTTCGGTTTGCTCATCATCGCCGCCTTGTTGCGGGGCGGCGGCGATCGCCGCCGTCGACAATGCAGAGGCGGTCGGCCCGTCTCCTGATACGTACACCCGCCGAGGGGAAGCGATGGCGATATCGCACTACGTGGTGTTCGTGCCCTACGGCGGCACCCCGCTCACCGGTGACGGCAACCACGCGGCCGGGTTGGTCGACCCGTTCCGCGCGGGCGTGGACCCGCGCGCGTTCTTCGCGATCGACTCCTGGTCGATGGACGTCGAGCAGAGCTCAACATCGGCTCGCAGTCGACCGGGGCGGGTGCCGGGAAGGTCACATTCAATCCGTTCTCGATCAGCCGCAGGATCGACACCTTGTCACCCACGCTGTTCCACAACACGGCGGCCGGGGTGCCGTTCGAGACCGTCGACCTGATCGAGCACCGCGCCGGCAAGGACGGCAACCGCGCCGCCTTCGTGGCCTGGCAGTTCACACTGGTGGCGGTGAAGACGGTCGCCTGGTCCTCAGCGGCGAGCGGCGACGATCTGCCGAGCGAGGCCGTCAGCTTCGAGTACGGGGGGCTGTCGATCCGGTATGTCCCGCAGTCGGCGAGCGGTCAATTGCTACCGCCGGTGCAGACCGGCTGGGACCGGGTCCGCAACGTCGCCCTTTAGGAAGGCCGTCAGCCGGCGGCGCGCTTGCGCGGGTCGGCCGGCGCGGCGTGGCTGGCCACCACCGCCTGCCCGACCCTCGTCGCCGCGTCGATCACGTCGGGCAGGTCGGCGCCGAGTGCCGTGATCAGGCTCGCCTGCGAATCGTCAGTGGCCGCTTCGATGCGCTCGCGCTGCTCGTGGCCGAGCGCGGTGAGCGTGTCGCCGTCGAGCCAGCCGCGCTGTTGCAGGCCGTGCACCCCGGCGTCGATGCGTTCCGGGCTGAAGACGCGTGTTCCGGAGTACTCACCCAGTGGGTAGTCCAGCCACAGCTCGGTCACCACGTTCATCTGCACGGCGTCGAGACCGGCGCTGACGCACGCGGCGAGGTGGCCGTCGCCGCGGTGCTCGCGGAACAACTCGGCGCCACGCCATAACCGGCCGTACGGGTCGGTCGGCATCGGGAGTGCGCGCAATCCGCTGAACAGCGGCCGGGCCGCGCCGTCGGCGTCGGTGGCGGCGGCGAGCAGGCGATCGCCGAGCACCGTGATCGTGTCGAGGTCGACGTCCGGTGCGGCCGCGGCGATCCCCTCACTGCCACCGCGTTGCCGGGACGCCACGATGTCGGCGTGCGGCGCCTTCGCCCGCGCGGCGGTGAGCGTGTCGCACACGAAGTCGTACTCGAAGACGCCGAACGCGGCGGCGACCACCGCGGGAGCCGCGTCCGGTCCCAGCGCGGCGGCCCGACCCCAGACGTAGTTGGCCATGAAGTCCAGGCCGAGCGCCGCGGCCTGCTTGCCCGATGCCGGCGCCCACCAGCCGAGCGTGCCGATCGGTTCGAGCGCGTCCCGCAGCCGCCGTGCCGGACTGTCCGGAACGGCCGGGGTGGCCTCGGGAGCGGAGTCCGGGGTGAGATAGAGGGCGGCGACCTCCGCGTAGTCCATGGGCCACTATGGCACCGATCGACGAAGCGCCGGTGTTGCGCGCCGCAGCGCGCGGTCGAGATGCCGGGCGCGCGCTCCACGCCCGCCTCACTAGCTGAAATCGAAACCGACAACAGAAGGAGGGCCGTGATGGCCACCGTCACCGTCGAGGCACCGACCTGGTCGTCACTGTCCAGGGGCGTTACGGGCACGTTCGTCCAGGACGGCGAGAAGATCTTCTCGGACGTGCGCGACACCAGCAAGGCCGTGGTGATCGAACTGAACGCGCCGGACTACCAGCGGCTCATCGTCGAGGCCGAGGATCGACAGTCCCTGGTCCCTTCGGCCGCACCCCGGGCCGCCGACCGCCGGTTCGGGTCAGTGCGAATGGCGGCCGACGGTGGCGCCGCTGCGGCCGCGCAGGAAGTCGAGGTCGGCCCCGGTGTCTGCCTGCAGCACGTGGTCGACGTAGAGCCGCTGCCAACCGCGGTCCGGGGCGGCGAAGCCGGCCAGCGTTGCCGCGTTCGGCTCACGCCGGGCCAGCTCGGCTTCGTCGACCTCCAACTCCAGCTGCCGGGCCGCGACGTCGAGGGCGATCACGTCGCCGGTCCGTACCAGCGCGAGCGGGCCGCCGGCCGCGGCCTCCGGCGCGACGTGCAAAACGACCGTGCCGTATGCGGTGCCGCTCATCCGCCCGTCGCAGACGCGCACCATGTCGCGCACGCCCTGGGCGAGCAGTTTCTTGGGCAGTGGCAGGTTCGACACCTCGGGCATGCCCGGGTACCCCTTCGGCCCACAGCCACGCAGCACCAGCACCGAGTCGGCGTCGACGTCGAGATCGGGGTCGTCGATGCGCGCGCCGAAGTCCTCGATGTTGTCGAACACCACCGCTCGGCCGCGGTGCCGCAGCAGGTGCGGCGATGCCGCGGCCGGCTTGATCACCGCGCCATCGGGCGCCAGATTCCCGCGCAGCACGGCGATCCCGCCCTCGGTGACCAACGGCGCCGCCCGGTCGCGGATGACCTCGCCGTCCCACACCTGCGCGTCGTCGAGGTGCTCGACCAGCGGTCGGCCGGTGATGGTGAGCGCGTCCGGGTCGAGCAGGTCACGCACCTCGCGCAGCACCGCGAGCAGCCCGCCGGCGCGGTGGAAGTCCTCCATCAGGAACCGCCCGGCCGGTTGCAGGTCGACCAGCACCGGCACCCGCGAGCCGATGCGGTCGAAGTCGTCGAGGGTCAGGTCGACGCCGAGCCGTCCGGCGATCGCCAACAGGTGCACGACCGCATTCGTCGAACCGCCGATCGCGGCCAGCGCGACGATCGCGTTGTGGAACGAGGCCTTCGTCAGGAAGGTGCTGGGCCGTCGGTCGGTCTCGACGAGTTCGAGCGCGAGGCCTCCGGTGTAGTGCGCGGCTTCGAGCAGCCGGCTGTCCGGCGCCGGCGTGCCGGCCAGCCCCGGTCGGATCATCCCGAGCGCCTCGGTGACCAGCGCCATCGTCGACGCGGTGCCCATCGTGTTGCAGTGCCCGCGGCTGCGGATCGTCGCGGACTCCGACTCGGTGAACTGCGCGGCGGACAGCGTCCCGGCCCGCATCTCCTCGCTGAGCCGCCACACGTCGGTACCGCAGCCGAGCGGCTTGCCCTGGAACGTGCCGGTGAGCATCGGGCCGCCGGGCACCACCACGGCGGGGATGTCCACCGACGCGGCCGCCATCACCAGCGCCGGGATCGTCTTGTCGCAGCCGCCGAGCAGCACCACCGCGTCGACGGGGTTGGCGCGCAGCATCTCCTCCGCGACCATCGCGGCGAGGTTGCGGAACAACATCGCGGTGGGCCGCAGCTGGGTCTCGCCGAGTGACATCACCGGCATCTCGAGCGGTATGCCGCCGGCCTCGTAGACGCCGTTCGCGACGGATTTCGCGACCTCGGTCAAGTGCCGGTTGCACGGGCTCAGATCCGACGCGGTGTTGGCGATCGCGATCTGCGCCCGGCCGGTGAACGCGTCTGACGGCACCCCGCGGCGCATCCAGGCGCGGTGGATGTAGGCGTTGCGGTCGTCTCCGGCGTACCACTGATCACTGCGCAGCATGGCCGCAGACTACGACCGCCATCGCGCGTTGGGCCGTCGGCGGCGCGCCGGCCCGCGGTCGGGAAGAGCCGAAGTCGACGTCAGTCGGATGGTGGTCGGGGCTTGAAGCGGCGAACCTCCTGGGGCCAGCCGCATGCCTCGCGCGATCTTGCCCGCCCACATCTTGGCCGCGTCGTCGTCGGCGACGTCCACCACGGCGAACCCGCCCAGGAACTCCTTGGTCTCGACGTACGGCCCGTCGGTGATCATCACGGTGCCGCTGGTGGCGTCGGCGCTGTAGACCGGGCCGTCCTCCTCCTCCAGCCCCCCGGCGAAGACGTACACGCCGGCCGCTTTCATCTCGTCAACGACCGCCATGGCGAGCGGTCCGCGCCCGCGGAACCACTCCTCGGTGTGGTCGCCCACCCACTGCTGGTTGAAGTAGATGAGGTACTCGGGCACGACCGCTCCTTCGTCCGGCGGACCCGGTGGTCCGCGTTCACCTACTCTACGAACGGCGACCGGCGGATCCGACACGGCGATTCTGATCAGTACATGAACCGTGTCGCTGGCAGGTGGCGACGCACCGTATCCAGGAACGTCCGGTCGGCGCCGAGCTCTCACGCGTCGTCGATCGCCGCCCGGCCGAGCAGCGGACCCGGTTCGACGAGCACCACCGCGCCGTCGATGATCGTGGCGGCCACGACGACCTGCCGCGTCACCGCCTCAGGGTGCGGTGCACTACGTTGCGCCGATATGGATGTGACGGATCGCGAGCACGACATCGTGGTGTTCGGTGCGACTGGGTTCGTCGGGCGGCTGGTGGCCGGCTACCTGGCGCGGGCCGCTGCCGACGGCGTGCGGGTCGCGCTGGCCGGCCGTTCGCAGCAGAAACTGGAACAGGTGCGCGCCGGCATCGATGGCGCACAGCACTGGCCGCTGCTCGTCGCGGACAGTCAGGACGACGCGGCGCTGGCCCGGCTCGCCCGCTCGACCCGCGTGGTCGCGACCACCGTCGGGCCATATCTGCGGCACGGGTTGCCGCTGGTGGCGGCGTGCGCCGCCGCCGGCACTCACTATGCCGACCTCACCGGCGAGCCGTTGTTCATGCGTCGCTCGATCGACACCGCGCACGAGAGCGCGCGGCGCAGCGGTGCGCGCATCGTGCACTCGTGCGGCTTCGACTCGATCCCGTCCGACCTCGGTATGTGGCTGCTGCACGAACGCGGCGCGGGTGACCTGCTGGACACCACCCTCGTGGTGCGCGGCCTGGGCGGCGGTGTCAGTGGCGGCACGATCGACTCGCTGCGCGGCCAGCTCGACGAGGCGCGGGCGAACCGTGACTCGGCCCGGATCATGCGCGACCCGTACAGCCTGAGCCCGGACCGCGCCGCCGAACCCGACCTCGGCAACGAACGCGATCCGATGAGCGTCGTGCACGACGACGCACTCGGCGGCTGGCTCGCGCCGTTCGCGATGGGGTCGGTGAACACCCGGGTGGTGCGCCGGTCCAACGCGCTGCTCGGCTACGCGTACGGCCGACGGCTGCGCTATCGCGAGTTGATGCTCGGCGGCCCGCTGCCGCTCGGGCCGGTGAAGGCGGCCGCGATCGTCGCGACGCTGGGCGGACTGGTCGCCGGACTGTCGAACCGCTTCACCCGGCCGCTGCTCGACCGGGTGCTACCCGAGCCCGGCTGCGGCCCGTCGGAGGAGAAACGCAACAAGGGCTTCTTCCGCATCGACATCCACGCCGACACGAGCAGCGGGGCACAGCTGATCTGCCGGATCGCCGCGCAGGGCGATCCCGGCTACGAGGCCACGGCGGTCATGATCGGCGAGTCGGCCCTGGCGCTCGCCCGCGACACCGACCGGCTGCCCGACATCGCCGGCGTGCTGACCCCGGCCACCGCCGTGGGGGGCGTGCTCGCCGACCGGCTGCGCCTCGCCGGGCAGCGCTACGAGGTCGGTGAGTGAATCTCAGCGCAACGTGATCGTGCGCGGCGCGGCGGCCACCCAGCCGCAGCCGAGCGCGAGGCCGAGCGAGACCCACAGCAGCGCGAGAGGCAGCGCCCACGAGCCGGTGGCGCCGTGCAGCACGCCGAACAGCAGCGGACCGAACCCGGCGATGACGTAGCCGATCGACTGCACGAACGCCGACAACGAGGCCACCGTCGACGGGTCCGCCGATCGCATGCCGATCATCGTGAGCGCGAGCGGGAACATGCCCGCCCCGATGCCGTAGAACGCCATCCACACCCACGCGCCGGCGACCGGCGCGACGCCGAGCCCGACATAGGCGATCGCGAAGCATCCGCCGAGCGCGAGGATGACCGGCCGGTGCCGGGCCGGCGCCACGGTCGGCACCAGCATCGAGACCGGAATGCCGATCGCGGTCATCAGCGCCACCATCGCCCCGGCGGCCGCCTCGCTGACGCCGTGGTCGTACAGGAACCGGGCCAACCAACCGAAGCCGATGTAGGCCGACATCGACTGGGTGCCGAAGAACCCGGTGAGCGCCCAGGCGGTGCGATTGCGGGCCAGCGCGCGGAACTGCGCGGAGTGCGACACCGCGGCCAGGTGTGTCTCGCGGCCGAGCGTCGGCAGCCAGGGCACGATCGCGACCACCGCGAACAACGTCCACGACCCGATCCCGAATCGCCATCCGCCGGCGAGATCGCCGATCGGCACGGTGAGCCCGGCGGCCAACGTGGTGCCGACCGCGAGCGCGGTGGTGTACACGGCGGTCATCGCGCCGATCCGCTCCGGGAAGTGCTCCTTCACCAGCGCCGGCAGGACCACGTTGGCCACCGCGCCGCCGGTGAGGGCGAGCACGCTGAGCACCAGGAACCAACCCATCGAGTCGACCAGGGCACGCGACGCGATGCCGACGGCCGACACCGCCAGCGCGGCGACCAGGGTGCGGTGGCGGCCGAAGCGGGCGCCGACCTGCGGGGTGAACGCACCGAGCACCGCGAAGCAGATCACCGGCAGGGTGGTGAGCACCCCGGCCAGCGCATCACCGGCGTTCAGGGCCGTGGTGATGTCGTCGAGCGCGGCGCCGACGCTGGTCACCGCCGTGCGCATCGTCAGACCGGTGAGCGCGAGCGCGATGACGAGACTCGCTCTCGACGCCACGTCCGCATACTCTGCCTTGTCCGCACTACCGTCTCGGAGGAGGACCGATCGAGGTGGCCGCCCGCACGTTGTGCCTGGCCCAGCTCAGCCTGATCCAACTCGCGCCACCGCAGCTCGTGCGGGTGGCCGCCGACGCCGGCTTCGACGCCGTCCTCGCCCGGTTGCAACGCACGTCGGACGGGCGTGGCCACGACGTGCTCGGCGATCGCACGATGATCGAGATGACCCGCCGTGCCGTCGAGCAGACTGGTGTGCGCATCTGGGACACCGAGGTGATCCGGCTGCGCCCGGACACCGAGGTGAGCGCGTTCGATGAACTCCTCGCGGTGTCGCGCGAGCTCGGGGCGTCCTACGTGCTCACCACGGTGGAGGACGACGACCGTCCGCGGGCGGTGGAGCAGTTCGCGCGGCTGTGTGCGTCAGCCGCAACCTTCGGGTTGTCGTGCGCGCTGGAGTTCATGGTGTTCAGCCGGGCGCGCACGCTCGGCGACGCCGTCGCAATCGTCGACGCCGCCGGCGCGGCGAACGCGTGCGTGCTGATCGACGCGCTGCACCTGTTCCGGTCCGGCGGTTCGACTTCCGAAGTGGCCGAGCTCGCCGAGCAACGCCCGGAGCTGTTCGGGTATGCGCAGGTGTGCGACGCCGTCGACCCCCGTCCTGCGCCGGATGCCGGGACCGCCCGGCAGGAGGCGGCCTACGCACGCTTGGTGCCCGGCGACGGCGCACTGCCGCTGGTCGAACTGGTGGCCGCGCTGCCGCCGGGGTGCGCACTCAGCGTCGAGGCGCCGCCGCAGGAGGGCGATGCGGTCGACCCGTCCACGTTCGCGGCACGCTGCTACGCAGGCATCCGCGGCGTGCTGGACGGAAGTTGACGATCAGGTGCCGGCCAGCCGCGCGACCACGGGCGCGAACGCGTCCATGTTGCGCTGGGCGATGTTGACGTAACTGATGCCGAGCTCGGCGCGGCGGCCCTGCAGCCGCTCACAGATCTCGTCGACGCTGCCGAGCAACGCGTGCGGGTGCTCGAGCAGTTCGTCGGTGCTGACGCCGAATCGGGTTGCCATCGCCTCGACCGCGGCCGTCGGGTCGTCCTGCACGGCGACGAAGTAGGCCGCCACCTCGAGTTCGATGTCGTCGTAGCGGGTCGCCGGCACCGGCGCGCACCCACTCGAGCTTCTCCAACGTCGCCGAGAGCGTCGCGCTGGCCACGCTGCCCGAACCGAGCTTGCCCGCCGCGTTGTTGAAGTTGAGGCTGACGATGTCGGCGACCTGGCCGGCGAGCCGCAAGATCTTCGGCGACCCGCCGCCGATGAAGATCGGCGGATGGGGTTTCTGTACCGGAAGCGGCCGGCCGGCGAACCCGTGCGCATGCACGTAGGTGCCGTCGATGTCGACATTCTCGCCGCTCCAGTGCGCCTTCAGCAGCCCGACGACCTCGGCGAGCCGGGCGATCCGCACGCCCGGCCGGTCCATCGCGATGCCGAGTCCCTCGTATTCCGCGGCGACCCAGCCGGCCCCGAGCCCGGCCTCGAGCCGGCCGCCGGACAGCAGGTCGATGGTGGCCAGCTCCTTCGCCAGCACCACCGGGTTGTGGTAGTCGACGCAGCTGACCCGGCAGCCCACCCGCAGCGTGTCGGTGGCCGCGGCCGCGGCCATCGTCGCCGCGACCGGTGCGACGTCGACGGGTCGGTGGCCCGAAGAGTCGGAGATCGCACCCGGCCCGAAGTAGTGGTCGGTGGTGAACAGCGTCGCGTAGCCGAGGTCCTCGGCGCGCCGCGCGAGGTCGGTCCAGTCCTTCGCCGACGTCGCCTCGAACGCCTGGACGGAGAATCGGAACGGACGTTGCTTCACCGGATCTCCTCTCCCATCATTGCCGATAACTGTAGCCGTCGTGTAGAAACTGCGGAATGGTTGCAGAGAGCGACTTCGACGTCGTCGTGGTCGGTTCGGGCGCGGCCGGGCTCGCCGCGGCGCTGTCGGCAGCGCAGGACGGTGCCCAGGTGCTGGTGGCCGAGGCCGAGGGTGTGGTGGGCGGCTCGTCGCGGCTTTCCGGCGGCCTGACGATGGGCGCCGGGACCCGCTACCAGCACGCGCTCGGCATCGTCGACGACGCCGAATCGCTCTTCCACGACTACATGCAACTCAACCAGTGGCAGGTCGAGGCTGCGGTGGTGCGCCGCCTCGCCGAACGCTGCGGCCCGACGGTGGAGTGGCTCGGCGACCTCGGCGTCGAGTACTACTCGGATCTCGTCTTCGGTGGTGACGAACGGGTGCCGCGGGTGCACTGCCCCGTCGGGCGCGGGCAGGCGGTGGTCGACGTGTTGGCGCGCCGGTGCCGCGAGCACCGTGTCGAGCTCGCGCTCGGCCAGCGGGTCGACCGACTGCTCGTCGAGGACGGCGCTGTCGTGGGCGTCGGCGTCGGGGAGGACACGGTGCGTGCCGGTGCGGTGATCATCGCCGCGGGCGGTTTCGGTAACAACCCGGACAAGCTCGCCGAGTACTTCCCGTCGGCCGCGGCGACGGAATGGGCGTGGTACATCGGCGCCGACGGCAGCCGCGGCGACCACCTGGATCTCGGCGCCCAGGTGGACGCGCAGATCGAGGGCTACGACCGCGGGCTGCGGCTCCTGCACGCCGGGTTCGCCAAGGTCTACGAGGCGTACCTGCCGGGCTGGCTGGTGCTGGTGAACCGCGACGGCCGACGGTTCTGCGACGAGACCGCGCCCTACGGAATCATGGACGGCCTCATCCACACCCAGGACGACCTCGCCTACGCGATCTTCGACCAGGCCGTGCTCGACGCCGCGACGGCTGCCGGGGTCGCGCGCTACAAGCAGCAGGTCCCCGGTTCGACGAAGAAGCAGAGCCCGCACTGGAACGCCGACATCGTGGCCGCGATGGTGGACGAGGGAAAGGTCCACCGCGCCGATTCACTCGAGGACCTCGCCACGGCGCTCGGCGTGCCCGGCGACCAGTTGTCGACGGCCGTGCAGCGTTACAACGCCGCCGCCGCCGCGGGTGAGGACACCGACTACCTCAAGGATCCGAAGTTCCTCGAGCCGATCGCCACCGGGCCGTTCTACGGCGCGCAGATCCGCCCGGCCACGGTGTGCTTCACGGCGTGCGGGCTGCGTATCGACCGCGACGCCCGGGTGCTGTCCCGGCGCGGCGATCCGATCGCCGGGCTGTTCGCGGCCGGTGAGAGCACCGGCGGCGTCGTCGGCCCGCGCTACGTCGGCAGCGGCAACTCCTACGCCAACTGCGTCACCTTCGGCCGCATCGCCGGCGCGTCAGCTGCCGCCACGGCCGCTGAGTCGTCTTCAACGCGGGGATGAATACGTCCGTCGAGCGCGGAAAGGTCGAGGGGCGAGGGGCGAGGCGTCAGCGGGGATCGTGGCGCTGCTGGGCCAGCAGCAGCTGGCTGCCCATGTCGCGCACGGTGTCGTAGCCGACGAGGAACTCGTCCTCGGCCATCCCCGGTGTCAGGCGCCCGTCGCGCAGTCCCTCGAACGCCTCGCGCATGCGCTGCAGTGCGGATTCGAAAAGGTCCCGATCGTCCGGGATGTGTGTGCCGACCACGCGCTCACTGTAGTTGCAGCCGCGGCGGGTCGGCCGCGATCCGCTCGCCGGGCGGCAGGCTGTGCAGGTAGTACGGCTGCCGGCGCTGCGCCGTGCGCCGCAACTCGCTGGTGGCCGCCCGTCGTCGTTGGTGACGAGGATCAGCGGCCGCACTCGTACCGCCGGTCGAGGTCAGGCCGGCAGCAGATCGCGTACGTACAGGCCGGGCGCGTCCTCGCGAGCCGGGTGATCGGCGCTGCCCAGCCGGCTCGGCGCGGCCTTGGTCTCCGGCGAGTTCTCGATGACCCAGTCGGCCCAGTGCTCCCACCAGGTGCCGGTGTGCCTGGTCGCGGTGTCCAGCCACCCCTGCGCGTCGCGGTTGAGGTCGCCGCCGGAGAAGAAGGTCGCCTTCGGGTTGCCGGGCGGGTTCACCAGGCTCTGGATATGCCCGGCGTTGCTGACCACGAACGTGCTGGGGCCACCGAGCAACTGCGTGGTGCGGTAGCAGCCCTCCCACGGGGTGAGGTGGTCGGTGGAGCCGCCGGTGACGAACGTCGGGACCTTGATGCTCGCCAGATCGACCGGAGTGCCGAGCGCGGTCAGCCGCCCCGGCTCGCACATCGAATTGGTCTCGAACAGGTCGAGGAACTGGCGATGCAGGGTGGCGGGCAGGTTGGTGCCGTCGGCGTTCCAGGCCAAGATGTCGAATCGCGGCGGGTTGTTGCCCATCAGATAGTTGTTGACCCAGTAGTTCCACACCAGCTCGTTGGGCCGCATCCAGGTGAACACGCCACCCATGTTGCGAGCGCTGATGATCCCGGAGCGCCCGGAGTTCCACCGCGCGAGGGCCAGCAGCTTGGGCGAGGAGAACGCGCGGATCGGCGCCTTCTGGCTCCAGTCGAGCAGGGTCACGGCGTAGCTCGCGGAGTGGACCCGGTCATCGCCCTGCGCGGCGAGGTGGTTGAGCACGAGCGTCTGCAGGATGCCGCCGGCGCAGAAGCCCATCAGGTCGACGTCGTCGCTGCCCGTGACCTCACGCACCGCGTCGATCGCCGACAGCACCCGCGCGGCGTAGTCGTCGAGGCTCCACTCGCCTTGTTCCTTGGTGGGGTTGCGCCAGCTCAGCATGAACGTCTGCAGCCCGCGGCTGACCGCGTACTCGACGAAGCTGCGGCCCTGCCGCAGGTCCAGGAAGTAGAAGCGGCCGATCGGCGGCGGCACGATCAGGACCGGTCGCGCTCGCACGGTCTCGGTGGTCGGGATGTACTGGATGACCTCGCCGAGCGGTTCGCGGTCGACGACCGCGCCGGGGGTGACGGCGAGGTCGGTGCCGACGGTGAACGCCTTGCGGTCGGCCATCGACGGCATCACGCCGTTGTGCCGTACGTCGCCGACGAAGTGCTTCGCGCCGCGCAGCAGGCTGATGCCGCCGGTCTCGAAGACGCGCTTGATGGCGGCCGGGTTGCCGGGCAGCGTGTTCGTGGGCGCCAGGGTGCTTTCTACGACGTTGAGCAGGAACCGGGCGGTGATGGTCTGCCGGCCGTTGCGCCCGAGTTCGTCGAGGACCTCGTCGGCGAACTCACATCCGGCGAGATAGGTCTGGCCGACGCGACGATAGATCGGGTTGTCGGCCCAGGTCGGGTCCTTGAAGCGCCAGTCTTTGGGGTCGGGCTTGATCTGCGACCGGCCGATCGCGATGCGGGCGAGGTTGCCGGTCAGCTTGCGACCCTTGCGGGCGACGGTGCCGAGTTCGGTGAAGGCGGCCCCGAGGTCGCCGATACCCTCGCCGAGGACCGGCATGCCGACCGGGTCGGTACCGCCGACGGCGTCGGCCGCGGCCTGCGACGTGGGAGATTCGGATTCCTCGTTCGGACGTGCCTCGGCGAGACGAACCCGGGCGTTACGCGTCGAACTCGCCCGCCGGGACGAGCCGTCCTTCCGGGGTGACGCAGCTTCGTCGCTCACTGTCACTACCGCCTCCACGGGCCTGTCTTTCGGGGATAGAACCACGGTAGTTCACTGCTCTTGGCCTGCGTCAACTTTGGGAGCGTTATCACCGACCGGTGAATTCAGGCGGCCGCTTTTCGCGAAATGCGCGTAAGGCTTCAGCCATGTCCTCGGTGCGCGCGGTGAGCGTCTGATTCCGGTTTTCGAGTTCGACCGCCGCTTCCAGCGAGGGCGCGTCGACGTTGCTCTGCACCACCTGTTTGGTCAGGCGTACCCCGAGCGGGCTGTTCGCGGTCATCAGCTCGGCGAGACGGACGGCCTCGCCGAGCAGGTCGTCGGCCGGCGCCACCCGGTTGACCAGCCCGATCGCGACTGCTTCCTCGGCCGCCACGAACCGACCGGTCAGCAGGAGTTCATAGGCGCGCCCGAGTCCGACGATGCGCGGCAGCATCCAGGAACTCCCGCAATCACCGCCGGTGAGCCCGATCCGCACGAACGCCGCGTTGAACCGCGCGGCGGGTGCCGCTACCCGCAGGTCCGCTGCGAGCGCCAAGGAGAATCCGGCTCCCGAAGCCGCGCCGTTGACCGCAGCGATCACCGGCTTCGGCAGCCGCCGGAACGAGGTGATCGACTCCGCCCAGCCCTCCTGGCCCTGCAGGAACTGGGTGGCGGTCATGTCGGACAAGGTCCCGGCGTCGGCCAGGTCGAGACCGGCGCAGAACGCCCGGCCGGCGCCGGTGAGAATCAGTACCCGGGTGTCGTCGTCGGCGGCGACGTCGCGGCACAGCTGCCACAACTCGTCGAACATCGCGAAGGTGAGCGCGTTGAGCCGGTCCGGGCGATTGAGCGTCGCGACCGTGACTCCCGGTCTCGGCCGGTCGATGAGCAGGTTCTCGTAGCGAGCGATGAGTGCCATGGCTGTCATCGTGAACCATCGCGCAGACTTTCTTGACGTCGACCACAGTTTATACGAGGATTGCCGCAACCCCGACCCGTCGACCGGAGGTGTAGTTGCGGTGACCGAGGCATCCGAGCGAGAACTCGACCCGACGCAGGACGCACTCGTCACGCTCGTCATCCGCGGCATGGTCCGCGGCAACCCCGACCCGGCGACTGCCCAACTGGTCGAACAGGGTCTGGCGATCTCGAAGGGCCCGATCACCATGCCCACCCCGCTGGGCACCGCCGAGGCGGGCAAGCTGCTGCGGGTCGAGCCCGGCAGCGCGCAGGAGCACGAGGTCGACAAGCTCTTCGACGGATTCCTCCCGATCAACCGCAAGCTGCGCGACGTGTGCTCGGCGTGGCAGACGCGCTCCGACGGCACGCCCAACGACCACAGCGATGTCGCCTACGACGACGGCGTGCGCGAGCGGCTCGACGAGGTGCACTCCTCGATCGGCCCGATCCTGCGTCGGCTCGGTGCCGCCGCGCCGCGCCTTTCCGGCTACCGGTCGCGACTGCAGGAGGCGCTGGACAAGTTCGACGACGGCGAGAACGCGTGGCTCGCCTCGCCGTTGATGGACTCGTACCACACCGTGTGGATGCACCTGCACCAACAACTCATCCTGATGCTCGGCCTGACCCGCGCGCAGGACGAGGCGCGCGAGGAGCGCCTGGTCGCCGGCCGCGCCGGCTGACTCGCATGACGACCACCTCGGACGACACCGAACTGCGTGCGCTGCGCGAGGCGGTACGCGATCTCGTCGAGGGCTGTGGCGGCCTGGCCGTGGCCCGGCGCCAACTCGACGCCGGCACCGGCATCGACGCCGATGCCTGGCGACTGCTCGGCCGCGAGATGGGTCTGGCCGGCCTCGGGATCCCGGAGGGGTCGGGCGGCGCCGGCGGCGGCCTCGCCGAGCTCACCGTGGTGGCCGAGGAGCTGGGTCGTTCGCTGCTGCCGGTCCCGTTCCTGTCCTCGACCGTCCTCGCCGGCCAGATCCTCGCCGGGTGCGACGACACCGGCGCGGTGCTCGCCGCGATGGCCGCCGGGGGCGCCCGCGCGGCGTTCGCCGGCGTCGACGCCGACGGTTGTTGGCGTCCGCAGCGACTGTCGGTGCAGGCCGACGGTTCGGCGCTGCGTGGTAGTGCGCAGTTCGTGCTCGACGGTGTCGGCGCCGATCAGCTGGTCGTCGCCGCAGCCACGCCCGACGGCTGCGACCTGTTCCTGCTCGCCGGCGACGCGCCCGGGGTCGAGATCGAGGCCCTGCCCGTGCTCGATCCGACCCGCGGCCAGGCCGTCGTGCGCCTGACCGACGCCGCCGCCACCGCGCTGACCACCGGCGGGTCCGGTGCCGGTGTGGTCGACATCGCGCTGCAGACCGTGCTGATCGTGCTCGCCGCCGAGCAGATCGGCGGCGCTGCCGCGTGCCTGGACATGGCAGCCGACTACGCGAAGATCCGGCATCAGTTCAGCCGGCCGATCGGCAGCTTCCAGGCGATAAAGCACAAGCTCGCCGACCTGCTGCTGCAGGTGGAGATGGGCCGCTCGGCGCTCGACCGCGCGTTGCAGGTCGATCCCGCCGGCCTCGCCGAGGCCGCCGAAGTGGCCAAGATCTGGTGCAGCGACGCCTACGTCGTCGCGGCCACGGAGAACGTCCACGTCAACGGCGGCACCGGCTTCACCTGGGAGCACGACGCCCACCTCTACTTCCGGCGCGCGCGTGCCGACGAGGCGCTGCTGGGCAACGCCGCCGTGCACCGGGAGCGCCTCGCTGCCCTGCTCGGGTGGTAACGATTTCGAAGGGATCGCAGTGCTGGTCATCGGTGTCGGATCGACGCAACCCTCGTCAGCGGAGTTCAGCTGGAGCGGTCGGCGTCACGACGACGACGCGCCCGGTGCCAGTCGCGGCACATCGTCGGGGGAACTGTTCGACGCGGTCTTCCATGCGCTGCACGATGGTGAGCAAGTGGCCGTCGGGGTTGGCGCCACGCTGTCGGCGCCGCTGCCCGGCGATCTCGCCGATGACGACGAGGCGTTGAAGCTGCTCGCCGACGCCGAGGCGAACTCGTCGGACACCGCCGCGATCCGCACCTTGCTGGACGAGGTCGGCAGGTGGCGACCGTGGACGGTCGTGAGCACCTCGCTGCCCCGGTGGCGCGCGACCACCTCGGTGCTGGTGTTCGAGATCGACGCCGACACCGTCGACACGGGGGTGGCCGACGCGTCGGTCGAGGCGTTCTTCGAACTGGTGCGGTCGGAGCCGGAGTCCGGCGCGCCGACGGGAGACGGGGTCCTCAACCTGCCCGCAGCCATGGCGTTGCGGGCCGGCCTGGACGTCGACACCGGCCAGCTGACCGAGGCGCCGCTGTCCATCGCACCGTGAGACGAGCCGACAAAATGCGTCTTCCCGCCCCCACTGGTCGAATCCGCGGCTTGAAATTGACCACTACGGGCGGGTAGTCGGCGCTTCCCGCCCCGGGCGACAGATGCAGGTCCGGCTACGCGGGCGGCATCCGCTTCGCCGCCTGACGCGCCTCGGTGAACAGCGCGCCCTGCGCCGCCGCGGAACCGGAGTCCCCGCCGCCGCGGCCGCGCAGGACGAAGGCGATGCCGACTGCGAGCACCGCGCCGATGAGCGGGCCGACGACGTACACCCAGTAGGCCGTGAAGTCGGCGGCGACCAGGTCCGGCCCGAAGGTACGGGCCGGGTTCATGGATGCGCCGGAGATCGGGCTGGCCCACAACCCCGCGAGCGCGATGTAACCACCGACACCCAGCGCGCCGAACACGCCGAGGTTCTGGGCGCCCGATGCGGTACCCAGAATGACGCTGACCAGGCCAAGAGTGAGGATCGCCTCCATCAGCATCGCGTCGAACGAGCTGTAGGCATGGGCCGGGTAGTTGGACCCGTACGACGACGACACGTTGACAACCGCCTGCAGGAACCAGGCGGCGAGCGACGCGCCCGCCAGCTGCATGACGATGTAGCCGGGCACCCGCCGCCACGGGAAGTCCTGCCGCAAGGCGAACGCGATACTGACCGCGGGATTGAGGTGTGCACCGGACACCTTGCCCATGAACAAGATGACCGCGAGCACCATCAGCGCCGGGGCGACGACGGCGGCGGTTCGGCTGATCGTGTGTGGAAAGGCCTGCCCCATCACGCCGCCGCCGGCGGCGACCAGCACCAGGAAGAAAGTGCCGAGCAATTCCGAGAACAGCCGGCGCCATTCCTGGGAGGGATCCGCGAAATTGTCGAAGATGGCCTCGACGCGGCTGATCGCCTCGGCCGCGACGTCCGCGGCACCGGGCATGTCGCCAACTGCTGCATTCGGTTCGAGCGGGTTCGACATCAGCAGGCCCCTGTCGTGGGAGAGTCCATTAACACGCATCCTGCCTGAATTCGTGGCCGCATGAATCACAAACGATTGATTCTGCGTGCGTCGCGAATCACTCGCCCGCTATTGCCGAATCATCGCCAAAGTCCGTATTGTCGGACAATTTTGGTTTTAGCAGGGTCGAGCGCGCACGTTCAGCTGCTGCGCGGCAGCTTCGAATACGGCACGCCTTTGTCGACGCGCGGCTCGCGCGGCAGACCGAGCACCCGCTCGCCGATGATGTTGCGCTGCACCTCGTCGGTGCCGCCGGCGAGCCGGTAGCCGGGCGCGCCGAGCAGGTGCTCGGTCCACGCGAACGCATCCGCTTCACCGGTGTCGGCGGCCATCCGGGCGCCGAGCAGTGACATCGCCACATCGCCGATGCGAGTGAGGTTCTGCGAGGCGACGATCTTGCCGATCGACGCCGCCGGTCCGGGCGGGGCGCCGGCCGCGGTGGCCCGGGCGACCCGGTCGGTGGTGGCGGTGCGCAGCCGGGTGCGCACGTAGACGTCGGCGAGTTCCTGGCGCACCAGCGGGTCGTCGGTCCTGTGCAGCCGGCGCGCGAGCCCGAGCAGGTCCTCGAAACTGCCGCCCTTGCGGCGGGTGCCCTGGCCGCTCGCGGTGCGTTCGAAGCCGAGCGTGGCGTTCGCGACCTTCCAGCCGTCGCCGATCGGCCCGACCCGCATGTCGTCGTTGATGCGCACGTCGGACAGGAACACTTCGTTGAACGACGAGGCGCCGCTCATCTGCTTGATCGGACGGATTTCCACACCGGGCGCGTCCATCGGAATCAGAAACATCGTCAGGCCGGCCTGCTTGGCGACATCGGGGTCGGTGCGGGCGAGCAGCAACCCGTAGTCGGCGAAGCGGGCCCCCGACGACCACACCTTCTGCCCGTTGATGTTCCAGTCGCCACCCTCCCGCACCGCGGTCGTCGCGACCGCGGCGAGGTCGGAGCCGGCGCCGGGCTCGCTGAACAGCTGACAGCACAGCAGATCCGAGCGAATGAACGCGCGGGCGTACTTCTCCCGCTGCACGTCGGTGCCGAAGGTGGCGATCGTCGGCCCGACGAGCCCGCAGGTGACGCTGATCAGCTCGGTGGAAGGCGGCGCCTCGAAGCCCTGCTCCTCGGCGGTGAACGCCACCACGAACCGCGCCGACAAGCCGGCGCCGCCGATCTCGGTGGGCAGGGCGATGGCGCCGTAGCCGGCGTCGTAACGCCGCCGGCGGTATTCCCGCACCCGGTCGAGCAGCGCGTGCTCGGCCTCCTCGGTGATGTTCGCGAAGATGGCGTAGTCGGGCGCCGCGTCACCGCGATCCGTGCGCTCGGGCAGCACCGATGCGAGCCATTCCCGCACCTCGGTGCGCCACTGCTCGAGGTCCGGCTCGGCCATCGGGTTCTCCTACCGTCAGTCGGTGGTCAGGACGGTGCAGGCGCTGATGCCGGGTGCGCCGTAGACATGGGTGAAGCCGACGCGCGGTGCTCCGCCCACCTGCCGGTCGCCGGCCCGGCCCTGCAGCTGTAGCACGACCTCCTGCACCTGCCGCAGGCCCGACGCCCCGACCGGTTCGCCGTTGGCCAAACAACCGCCGTCGGTGTTGATCGGCAGGCGGCCGGTCGGCGAGGTCTCGTCGAGGTCGACGAGCTGTTGCTGGGCGCCGTGTTCGCACAGGCCGGTCTCGGCCATGTGGTAGACCTCCGCGCCGGCGTCGGTGTCCTGCAGCTGCGCGACCTGGACGTCGGCCGGCGACAGCCCGGCGGCGTCGAACGCGGCCTTCGCCGCGTCCACGCTCGGGCTCTCTCCGCCCTGCGGCGGCAGCCACGGCGCGAACACCTCGAACGAGCCGAATCGCCTGGTGCGCTTGGCAACCGCGGCGAGATGCACCGGCCGTTCGCACAGGTCGGCGGCGCGATCGCTGCGAGCGAGCACCAGGGCCGCCGCGCCCTCGCTCGGCGAGCACAGCATGTACTGCGTCAGCGGTGGGTTGATCACCCGCGCGTTCATGATCTCGTCCTCGGACAGCGGGGTGCGCCGCCACGCATCCGGGTTGAGCACGCCGCAGCGAAACGCCTTCGCAGCGACCTGGCCGAGGATGCGGTCCTTGAGTCCGTAAGTGTGCAGGTAGCGACGGTCCTTCATCGAGAAGAACTGGGTGGTGACCATCATGCCGGTCTCGGCGTACCAGTCGGCGTGCCCGTAATCGGCCGGGCTGGCCGCGAATGCCCCTCGCGCGTGCTTGTCGAACCCGGCCACGAGCGCAAGATCCGTCTCGCCGGCGCGGATCGCGTTGGCCGCGGTGGCGAGCGCGACGCCGCCGGTGGCGCAGCCGTTGCGGACGTTGACGAACGGCGCGCCGGTGAGGCCGAGCGTGCCGACCAACGTGTCGGGCTTGCCCGAGACGTTGCTGCCGCCGACGGCGTAACCGATGTCCGACCACTGCACACCGGCGTCGGCGAGCGCCGCGCGGATGGCGTGCGCGCCCATCGCCATGCCGGTGAAGCCCGGGTCGTGGCGGCCGAAGCGGTGCATGCCGACGCCGACGATGCTGACGCCGGTCACCGCGCGGCCTCGCGCTCGAAGGCATACGTGACGACGTCACCGTCGGCTTCGGGCCATACCGGCAACAGAGTCAGCCGCATCGGCATACCGATCTCCAACCCCGCCGGGTCGCCGGCGAGCCGCGACTCGACGATAACTTCGCCGAGGTCGACGTATCCCACGCCGTAGGGTTCGAAGCCGGCCGCCGGCACCCGGTAGGGCGCCTTCGGCTCGAAGGCCTGCACCGTCCAGGTCCACAGCGTGCCGCGATCGGGGAGCTCGACCTGGGACAGCTGCGCGCCGGTGCACTTCGCGCAGCCGGTCTGCACCGGGAAGGCGACCGTGCCGCAGGTGTCGCAGCGCGAGCCGGCCAGCCGCGGCGGGTCGAGCGAGGCGAACAGTGCCGGTTCGACGGCTGTGACGCTCACGATGTCGGCTCGTCGTCGCAGAGACGGACCAGCATCTTGCCGACGTTCTGCCCGGACAGCAGCCCGATGAACGCCTCGACCGAGTGGTCGAGGTCGTCGATGACCGTTTGCTTGGACACCAGCTCGCCGGTGCGCAGCCAGTCGCTGACCCGCTTTTCGAATTCCGGACGCAGATCCTCGTGATCGCGGACGATGAACCCGCGCAGCGTCAGCCGCTTCAGCACGGCCTGGATCAGGTGCTGTACGCCGGGGGCGCCTTCGGTGTCCTCGATCGTGGAGATCATCCCGCACAGGGCGACCCGGCCGTGCAGGTTCAATGCGTACAGCGCCGCGATCAGGTGCTCGCCGCCCACGTTGTCGAAATACAGGTCGATGCCGTCCGGCGCCGCCGCGGCCAGCCCGGCGACCAGGTCGCCGCGGTAGTCGATGCCCTCGTCGTAGCCGAACTCGTCGATGAGCAGCTTCGCCTTCTCTGCCCCGCCGGCGCTGCCGACCACCCGGCCGGCGCCCATCAGCCGGGCGAACTGGCCGGCCGAACTGCCGACCGCGCCGGCCGCGGCGGACACGAACACGACATCGCCCTCGCGCAGCTCGCCGGCGCGCAGCAGCCCGGCGTAGGCCGTGAACCCGGGCTGACCGAGCACCCCGAGCCACGAGGGCAACGGGGCGAGACCGTGGTCGATCACCGAGGCGGCCTCGGCGTCGACCAGCGCCCAGTCGCGCCAGCCCAGCCGGTGCCGCACGTAGGAGCCCGGCGCCACGGCGTCGGCGTTGCTCGCCACCACCCGGCCGATCGCCGAGCCGTCGAGCGGGCCGCCGATGGCGAAGTTGGTGGTGTAGTGCTTCTCGGTCGGCTCCATCCGCCCGCGCATCGCAGGGTCGACGCTCATGTACGTGTTGCGCACGAGCAACTGGCCGGGACCGGGCTCGGGAAGTGACTGCTCCACGAGCGCGAAGTTGTCCGGCGTCGGACGGCCGCTCGGCCGCGACGCAAGGGTGACGATCCGGGTCGTCGACGGGATCTGGTCGTCAGGCACACGCACCTCCAGCTGACCTTGCCCGGACCCTATAACGGCGCCGCCGCTGAGGGAAGGAGTTAGTGAACAGTCACACCAGTTAGTACGACCCCGTGACCGCCCACTCGACGCACCGGCCCAGGACGGTGCGGAACTCCGGCACCGCCCAGCTGCCGAGATCGTGGCGGCCGTAGTCGTCGATGCCGTCGGTCTGCATGTCGAATCGGCCGCGGCAGTGCCCGAGCGTGAAGTAGCAGACGGTCCCGTCGCCGGTCCGCTTCAGGTAGAGCACCGGCCGCGGCTCGTCGTCGGTGACGTCACCCTCGGCGAAACCGCGGCACGGCCCGCTGAAGCGCGCGTGCAGCAGGGTCTCCAGCGGCGGGCACAACTCCAGCACGTACAGCTCGTCGCGCACCGTGAACGCCTCGATGCCGGCCACCAGCGGATGCTGCGGTGCGGTGATCTCGACCTGGTACGGCTCGATCGGCGGGTGGGCCAGGAACTGTCCCCCGAGCAGTTCCTTGACCTTGCCCAGCACCCGCGGCGTGCGGAAGATGCCCGCCTCGTCGCGTGGGTCGATGGCCGAGTGGGTGCCGTGCAGCGCGAGCCACCGGCCCCCGCGCCGCACGAACTCGGCCAAGGCGTCCTGCTGTGCCGCGTCCGGGCGCACATCGCAGGTGTAGGTGACCAGGAAGTCGGCGTTGTTGATCGCGTCGGTGTTCGAGTAGTCCTCGAACACCCGGGTGCGGACCTGTTCGTAGTGCCCCAGCTCGCCGAGCAGGTGCAGCCGCGCGTAGTCGAAGTCGTGCCAGCGCCCGCCACAGATCAGCACGGCGTCGAGCCGACCCGCAGGACCCATCAGTGTCCCGCGCCAGAGATTGTGCGAATAAGTCCGGCGTTCAGGCGTGGGCTGGTAAGGCGGAGGAGGAGAGCTGTACTTGCCGTCCTGGCGACGACGACAACGCAGCCAGCGCGCGCCTGGGCGTCGGAATTATCGTGCGAATCTCTGGCGCGGGACACTAGAACTGCACCCGGCTGACGAAGCCGCCGTCGACGACGAGGTTGATGGCGGTGCAGAAGCTCGACGCGGGGCTGGCCAGGAACGCGACCGCGCGGGCGACCTCCTCGGGGCGGCCCAGGCGGCCGACCGGGATGCGGGCGCGGATGCCCTCGTAGAACTCGGGCCGGGACGTGTGCAGCTTGTCCCAGGCGCCGTCGGGGAAGTCGATCGGGCCGGGGGAGACGGTGTTGACCCGGATCCCCTTGGGAGCGAGCGAGTGGCCGAGGCCGGACGCGTGCTGCAGCACCGCGGCCTTGAGCGCGGCGTAGGAGTTCGGCGCGGTCGGCGGGAGGGTGTCGAACGCCGAGGTGGTGCCCACCGCGACGATCGACGCGGCGTCGGACTGCTCCAGGTGCGGCACCGCGGCCTCGCACAGCCGCACGAACGCCAGCAGGTCGGCCTGGAAGCTCGACAGCCACTGGTCCGGCCCCTTCAGCGCGCCGGCCGAGACGTTCGAGACCACGACGTCCAGTCCGCCGAGGCCGTCGGCCGCGGTGTTGACGAAGTCGGTCACCGCCTCCGGGTCGGCGACGTCGACGGCCGCGGTGACGACGTTGCGGCCGGTGGACTTGAGCTCGTCGGCGAAGCGCCTGCAGCGACTCGACGCCGCGGGCGCACAGCGCGAGGTCGCAGCCCTCGGCGGCGAGCTGCTCGGCGATCGAACGGCCGATGCCGCGGCTTGCGCCGGTGACGATGGCCTTGCGGCCGGACAGTTGCAGATCCATGGTGGGTCCTCTCTACGGGTTACGGGGTGGGTGCCGGCGCCGACCGGGCGGTCGCCCACCGCGTGCGCGTCGGCTGACGCCACCCACGCGAGAGCGTTCCCCACGAGGCGGCGGAAGGTCAGGTCGGCGAAGGTCTGCGGACCGTCACCGGGCTGCAGGTAGACGATCGGGCTGGCCCCCGCCGACGTGGCCCAGGCGATCAGGTCGCTGGCCGGCGGGTGGCTCCAGGCAGCGCCGTCGCGGGGCGTGCCGAGCACCTCGTGGAAGGTCTCGTGGAACTCGCCCGGCGCGGCGTCGGCGCGCAGGAGCGCCACGACGTCGTCTTCGAACACCGGGCAGCGGTAGAGCTCGTCGGCCAATGCGAAGTCGTCGACGCCGGCGCACACCGGGTGGGTCGGGATCGACGACCCGGGCGGTGTAGTCGGCATAGCGGAATCCGGAGTCCGGCCAGCTCGCGCCGCGCAGTTGCGCGGGTGCGTAGTGATAGCGGCCGCCGAGCACCTCGGCCCAGTCGGGCCAGCCCGGCCAGCCGGCGAGCGCGTGGTGCAGGAACACGATGCCCTGTCCGGCGGCGAGCAGGTCGTGCAGGCCCCGGCGCACCTGCGGGTCGGGCCCGACCGGTGCGGGTGCGGTGCCGCGCGCCAGGTGCAGCCCGGGCAGGTCGTGGCACAGGATCGCATCGAATGCGCCGGCCTGTGCGGGGACGAGCCAACCCTGCGCGGTGGGTTGCACCGAATGCGCGTACACCCACGCCCGCTCGGTGCAGATCGAGGACAGCATCGCGGTGAACGAATCGAGATCGACCCGGTGCCCGCCAGTGACGGCCAACACTCGGGTCGGTCGTTCGCTGTTCATCACGCTCCGCGGGTAGCTACTTTATGGAGACAGACTAGTCTTACACCCCCGCGGGGAAGTACGGTAACTGACGCCGATCTCCCTATGCACCCGATCCGGAGCAGCGATGACGCAGAGCGCCCGTCAGCGATTCAACCAGCGACCCGATCACCACCGTGTCACCCGAGGTGCTGCGTGACCTGCACCGGCGGATGGTGCGCATCCGGCTGTTCGAGGAAGAGGCCGGCAAGCTGATGGAGGGTGGCAGGATGCCCGGCTTCCTGCATCTGTACGTCGGCCAGGAGGCGTGCGCCGCCGGCGTGATGACCGCGCTGCGCGATGACGACGTGATCACCTCCACCCACCGCGGCCACGGCCACGCGGTCGCCAAGGGCGCCGATCTGCGCTACATGTACGCCGAGCTGTTCGGCAAGACGACCGGTTACTGCAAGGGTCGCGGCGGCAGCATGCACATCAACGACCTGAGCATCGGCATGCTCGGGGCGAACGGCATCGTGGGCGGCGGTATCCCGCACGCCGTCGGGGCCGCGCTCGCCTCGTCCTACAAGGGCCAGGACTCGGTGGCGGTGCCGTTCTTCGGTGACGGTGCCTCGAACATCGGGGCGTTCCACGAGTCGGCGAACCTGGCCGCCGTGCTGCGCCTGCCGGTCCTGTTCGTCTGCGAGAACAACGGCTATGCGGAGTTCACGCCGCAGGCCAAGCACATGCTGCTGGAGAACGTCGCGGACCGGGCGCGGTTCCTACGGCATGCCCAGCGAGATCGTCGACGGCATGGATGCGGTCGCCGTGTACCTGGCCGCCGAGAAGTGGATTGCGCGGGCCCGGGCCGGTGAGGGCCCGGCGCTGCTGGAAGCCAAGACCTACCGCTACTACGACCACCAGGGCGTCAAGGGCCTGCGGACCCTGTACCGGACCCAGGAGGAGATCGACACCTGGAAGGAGCGGGACGCGATCGCGGCGCTCGAAGCCCGGCTGACCGCTGCCGGGATCGTCGACGTCGAGGAGTGCCAGTCGGTCTGGCAGCAGACCGCGGACGAGATCGTCGCGGCGATCAAGTTCGGCGAGGACAGTCCTGAACCCGATCCTGCCGACCTGCTCGACTACGTCTACACGGTCTGAGGACGAGATGCGCGAGATCACCTACGTCAAGGCGTTCACCGAGTCGCTGATGCAGCTGATGGCCGAGGACGACGACGTCCTGGTCATCGGTGAGGACGTCGGTTTCTACGGCGGCGTGTTCAAGGCCTTCGACGGCCTGTACAAGACCTACGGCGAGAAACGGGTGATCGACACCCCGATCTCCGAGATGGGGTTCCTCGGGATGGGCGTCGGCGCCGCGGCCCGCGGCCTGCGCCCGGTCGTCGACCTGATGTTCTTCGACTTCATCGGCGTCGCGATGGATCAGCTCTACAACCAGGCCGCGAAGCTGAAGTTCATGTTCGGCGGCGACGTCACCGTGCCGCTCACGCTCACCACGGCCGGGGGCGCCGGGCTGTCGGCCGGCCCGCAGCACAGTCAGAGCCTCGAGGCCTGGCTGGCGCACATCCCCGGCCTGAAGGTGGCGCTGCCGTCGTCCGCGCACGACGTGAAGGGGCTCATGGTCGCCGCCGTGCGCGACGACAACCCCACCGTGGTGATCCTCAACAAGCGGATGCTCGGCGAACGCGGCCCGGTGCCCGAGGAGATCTACGAGATCCCGTTCGGCCAGGCCAACGTGGTGCGCCCGGGCAGGGACGTCACGATCATCGCCGTCGGCCGGATGGTGCCCGAGGCGGTGACCGCCGCGGCGTCCGCTCGCCGAGGCCGGCATCGAGGCCGAGGTCATCGACGTGCGGACGGTCCAGCCGCTCGACAGCGAGACCATCCTCGAATCCGTGCGCCGCACGAACCGCGCGCGTGATCGTGCACGAGGCGGTCACCTTCGGCGGGATCGGGGCCGAGATCGCCTCGCAGATCCAGGAAGAGGCCTTCGACTACCTCGACGCCCCGGTGCTTCGCCTCGGCGCGCCCTTCTCGCCGGTTCCGTTCAGCCCGGTGCTCGAGCGCGCGTACATCCCCGACAGCTCGAGGATCGCCGACGGCGTTCGTCGCCAGCTCGAGCGCCCGGGAGCCTGACGTGGCGGTCGAGGTTCTCCTGCCCGAAGCTCGGGCTGACGATGGAGACCGGAGTCATCGAGGAGTGGCTCGTCAGCCCGGGTGACGCCGTCTCGGCCGGGCCAGCCGCTGATGCGGCATGGCCACCGACAAGGTCGACGTCGAGGTCGAGGCCGAGGCCGAGGGCCTGTTCCATCCGGCTGTCGAAGCACCGGTCGAGCTGCCGCCGGGTGCGCTGATCGGCTGGCTGCTCGAGGCGGGGGAGGACGTGCCGAGCGGTCCTGCGGCCACCGCTGCCCCCGAGGCCGCCGGCGCGCCTGAGGGCCCGACCGCGGTGAGCCCGAACGGCGGGACCGTCGCCGCACCTGTCGAGCATTCGGGCCGGCTGTTCGTGTCGCCGAACGCGCGCCGGGTCGCCGGCGAACGCGGCATCGACGTCACCCAACTGCGCGGCACCGGGCCGAACGGTCGCATCATCACCGCCGATGTGCTCGAAGCGCCGGCGACACCAGCTCCTACGGCGGCTGCAGGCGCGGCGCCGAGCGTCGGGTCACCGCTCGTGCGCCGCGACGCGGCCGCCGCAGGCGTCGATCTCGGCAGCGTGTCGGCGTCCGGGCCGGGCGGCAAGGTCCGGCGCTCGGACATCAGCGCCGCAGCGGCACACCGCGCCCCGGCCGAGCCCGGCGCGCCACTCGAGGTCATCCCGCTCTCGGGCATGCGTGGCGTCATCGCGTCGCGGATGCTCGCGAGCCTGCAGGAGATGGCGCAGCTGACGCTCGGTACCGACGCCACGATGGACGCCGCGGTCGGGCTGCGCGCGCAGCTGAAGGAACAGTGGTCGGAGGCCGGCATCCCGGTGCCGACGATCACCGACCTGATCGTGCGGGCCGCGGCGCTGGCGTTGATCGACCACCCGCGGCTGAACGCCTCGGTGCAGGGCGAGCACATCTACGTGCAGTCCGACATCAACGTCGGGATCGCGGTGGCGCTCGACGACGGCCTGATCGTGCCGGTGGTGAAGAACGCCGACCAGCTCGCGCTGTCGGGCATCGCGGCCGAGACGAAGCGGATGGCCGGCGAGGCACGCATCGGGAAGACCGCGCTTGCGGATCTCGAAGGCGGCACGTTCACCGTCAGCACGCTGGGCAGCTTCGGCATCGACTTCTTCACGCCGGTGATCACGCCGGGACAGGTGGCGATCCTCGGTGTCGGCCGGCTGCGCGACTCGGTGCGCTGGGAGGGTGACACCCCGGTGCGCACCCAGGTGCTGACGCTGAGCCTCACGTTCGATCACCGCGCCGTCGACGGTGCCCCGGCCGCCGACTATCTCCGCGCGGTCGTCGATCGGCTGCAGCGCCCGCTCACCCTGCTGGCCTGAGCGACCCGCTCCGGCCCACCACCAGGAGGAACCGTGCGCGCACTGCAGCTCAAGCGATTCCAGTCCGATCCCGAGCTCGTCGACCTGCCCGAACCCGAGCCCGGCCCGGGCCAGGTGGTGGTCAAGATCGGCGGCGCGGGGCTGTGCCACTCCGACCTGCACGTGATGCACGAGTTCGCCGAGGGCATGGCGCCGTGGGGGCCGCCGTTCGTGATCGGTCACGAGAACGCCGGCTGGGTGCACACGGTCGGCCCCGGTGTGCGCGGCGTCGAGGAAGGGCGAGGCGGTCGCCGTGTACGGGCTTACGGCTGCGGCCGGTGCAAGCCGTGTGCCGCCGGCGCCGAGAACTTCTGCGTGCGCGGCTACGAGGGCCCGCCCGGGCTCGGCTTCGGGATCGACGGCGGGCTGGCCGAGTACCTGCTCGTGCACGACCCGCGCCGGCTCGTGCCGCTCGGCGACCTGGACCCGGTGGCCGCCGCGCCGCTCACCGATGCCGGCCTCACGCCCTACCGCGCCGTCAAACGAGCTGCTGCCGAAGCTGACGCCCGGATTCGCACGCCGTGGTGATCGGCGTCGGCGGTCTCGGGCACCTCGCGGTGCAGATCCTCGACAGCGCTGTCAGCGGCACGCAGGTGATCGCCGTCGACACCCGTGAGTCGGCGCTCGACCTCGCCAAGGAGGTCGGCGCGCAGGCCGCCGGTGCTCGCCGGGGATGGAGGCCGCGGCCGCCGTGCTCGATGCGGCCGGCGGCAAGGTCGATGTCGTGCTCGACTTCGTCGGAGCCGGCGCCGACGGTCGGCGCTCGGCGCCGCGGTGATCCGTCCGGCGGGCGACTCGTCATCATCGGTGCCGCGGTCGGTGAATTACGCGTGGAACTTCTACACGCTGCCCTACGAGGTGAACTTGACGACGTCGTTCTGGGGCACGCTGCCCGGAGCTGCACGAGGTGATCGCGATGGCCCGCGCGGGCTCATCACGCCGCACGTCGAACGTTTCCGCTGGAGGAGACGTTGCACGCGTATCAACTGATGGAGCAGGGTCAACTGTCCGGCCGCGCCGTGGTCGTGCCCTGAGCATCGGCGGGGAGCAGCGATGACGTCTGGCGACGCGCCTACCACCGCTATGTCGACGGTGTTCTCCGAACGCCGATGCCGACCTCGTCGTCACCGCCCGCAAGGTGCGCGCGGAACGGCGTCGTCTCGTTGACGCTGGCCGACCCGTCCGGCGCGCAAGCTGCCGGCTGGACACGCCGGCGCGCACATCGACGTGCTGCTGGACGACACTAGTGCGGCAGTACTCGCTGTGCGGTTCAGCCGGGCGAGCGGCACAGCTGGCGCATCGGCGTGCTGCTCGAGCCCGGCCGGGCGGGGCGGCTCGCGACGGGTGCACGAGACGCTCGAGGTCGGCGCGCTGTTGGCGGTGCGCGGCCCGCGCAACCACTTTCCCGCTTCTCGGCGCTGGGCGTACATTTTCCTGGCCGGTGGGATCGGCATCACCCCGATCCTGCCGATGCTCGACGCGGCGACGCGAGGCCGGCGCCGACTGGAAGCTGTTTTACGGCGGGCGCAGCCGGGCGTCGATGGCCTTCGTCGGAGAGCTTGCGCAATACGGCGACCGGGTGACGCCTGGCCCGAGGACGAGAGGGCCTGCTGCCGTTGGACGAGATGCTGGCATCCCCGCCGAAGACGTGCTGATCTACTGCTGCGGGCCGGAAGGACTGCTCCCGGCGGCCGAGGCGCAGTGCGCGTCGTGGCCGTCCGGCGCGCTTCACCTCGAGCGGTTCGCCGCCAAGCCGCAGCCGAGGCGGCGGGGCGGGGGTGACTCCGCGTTCGAGGTGGTCGTGGCGCGTTCGGGCGTTACGGTCACCGTCCCGCCGGACAAGTCGATCATCGACGCGCTCGAGGAGAACGGGATGAGCGTGCTCTCCTCGTGTCTGGAAGGCGTGTGCGGCACCTGCGAGACTGCGGTGCTGTCCGGCACGCCCGACCACCGTGACTCGCTGCTGACCGAGGAGGAGCGAGAGGCGAACGAGTACATGATGATCTGCGTGGGCCGGGCGCTGTCTGCCCGCATTGGAGCTGGACCTGTGACCACGGCTCCGCGGAAACGGTGTGCGGTGAGCGGCGCTCGCTCGGACGGGAGAACTACCCGCTCAACTGTTGGTATGTCGCGCGACCAGCGACGAGGTGGATCGCGTCGCTGCTGGCGGACAGCTGCTCGGCCGGCGGGTGGTGCTGTTCCGCCAGTCTCCGGTGAGATCGCCGCCCTCGACGACCGGTGCGCGCATCGCGCGGTACCGCTCTCGCATGGGTTCCCTCGTCGACGACACAGGTCGTGTGCGCGTATCACGGCTTCACCTATGCGTCGAACGGCGCTTGCGTGCGGGTGCCGTCGCAGACCCACGTCCCGTACGGCGCCCGGGTGCGCAGCTACCTGGTTCGGGAGCAGGCCACCGTTCGTCTGGGTGTGGTTGGGCAACGTCGCCCGGAGCCGGAGCGTCGAGCCGCCTGATCTGCCGGAGCTGCGAGAGTCGGGCTGGACCACGCTCGGCGGATCGCTGCAGATGGCCGCGAACTACATGCTGCTGCACGACAACGCGTTCGACCGCACGCATTTTCCGTAGGTCCACCCGCACCGGATCCATCGCGGGCTACGTCGAGGACCCGCCGCCGCTTCAGATCGAGGTCGCCGAGACCACGGTGTCCTACAGCCGCACCTTCAGCCCGGCGCCGTTGGCCGACTGGCAGCACGACGCGACCGGGTTGGCCGCGGATCTCAGTATACCCAGCGGGAGACGGGCACCTTTGTGTCGCCGGCACTGCACGTCGACGAGATGGACATTCTCGGTCCCGAAGGGGATTCGCAGGTCTTCCGCGGCATGTTCGTTCGCGCCTTCACGCCAATCGATCCGGCACACACGATGATCATTTGGCGGGCCGCGCGCAACTACGCGCTCCACGACGAGTCGGTGACGGAACGGTTGCGCGAGGTGTACGAGGGCACGATGGTCGAAGATCAGCCGCTGCTGGAGACGATCCAGGCCACGGCGCCAGATTCCATCGGCAGTGGCGTCAGCGCCGCCGCGGACGCGGCGGCGATCCGGGCCTACCAGATCGTCGACGCCTTGCTCTCCGAGGAGCGCCGCGGCATCGGCCGCGCGGCCACCGCGCCGCTGACGGCGCCGGATCGCCACACCGCGACCGGCCGCCGGGCACCGGTCTCACGCCCGATCAGTTGCCGCCGCCCACCTTGACCGCCCTGGCCTGGAAGTTCGTCCCGTGGCTGATCAGCCAGGTGTCGATGGCGTCACCGGGCTGGAAACCCGAGGTGCGTGTCATGATGATCGCCGTTCTCACGCTCAACGTCGTCTCGGCGACGTTGTGTTCGGGCTGTCCGGCGACCTGCTGCAGCGGCAGGCTGGTCAGCGCGGTCTGGGCCTCGGTGAAGAACATCAGTCCCATCATGGGCAGCCCATGTCGGGGTCCTTGGTCAGGAACACCCGGCCGGTGCGGAGGTGATCGGGTTGGCCACTTGGCAGAAGGTCGTGCCGGGATAATCCGAGCAACCGGTGGAAAGGAAGACCGACGCAGCCTCGTACCCGGAGGACATGGGTGGAGTGAACGTCGAGCGCCGATCTCGATCGGTGGCTGTGTTCCGACGACCCGCCGACGTATGCGGTGATCTCCTGCCAGGGTCGACGAGAGAGTGCTCAGGTAGGCGTACCGGCCGCCGACCGGCGCGGTGGGGCTGGGTCGCACGATCGATCCCGCCGATCCGTCGTTGCTGTACTCACCCGGATACGGGCTCACCCGGATGTAGGACGTGCCGTCCATCGGGATCAGCCCCGTGAGCAGATCGCCGTTGTCGTCGCGGTAGTAGATGCGACGTAGTTGGGATCGGACACCGGCAACACGGCGTGTCGTCGCTGTAGACCTGCACCCGCAGTGGCGCCTGGTCGAGGCCGTTCGCGAAGGGCGCCGCGGTGCTCGAGCATCGCTGCCGCCCGAGACCGAGCATACCGACAACTGACCGACATGCGTGGCCGGCAGGGAGCGGGGATCTCCCGCAGAATCCGATCTCGTTCGAGATCAGTCCCTGAGCCGTCACCCGAACAGGTCATCGCGGCACCGGTGCTCGGGTTCTGCCAGTAGAAGCTCACCGGCGCCAGCGTGACCGAACCACTCGTCGACCGCGTCGGTTGACCTTGCGGGACCAGCCGGCCGAGATCGGTCCAAGACGCCCTGGTCGGCCCTCCCCTGGCTGTAAAAGCCGGCATGATCGCCGACACCCGCCGCGGATTGCTGAACGGCAGGTTCCACTGCTGGCGGCCACGTCGAAGCGATAGATCGGACGGACCGTGCCGGCAGGATCGAGCTGCTGTCATATTGAGCGCGGGAGGCTGCGGCGCAAAGACGGCGCCACGGCCGTAACGCGCAGCTCCCAGGAGCCGAGTGCATAGCTGCTCTGCTCGAATTGACCGCGCTGACACTCAGCAAGCCACCGACGGACATGACACTGAGCTTGCCGTTGCGTGACATGATCAGCTTGGCCGTGTCGTGTTGGCCGGGCGCCCGACAGGTGCGACGACGACATAGGCGGCCCATGGCCGGTGAAGTCGGTGGCAGCGCAGTCACCGCCGATGCCCGCGGTGTACCCGCCGATGGTGTACTGCTCGCCACCGCCTGGCTCGCCACCGGAACGCCGAGGCGGGCCACGCCGCGCGATCGGCGAATGCCGGAGCGAACCAACATCCGTACCCGGCGTTGGGGCGCGACGCGAAGGAGATGGTGACCAGGTCAAACGCGTCTGGCGGTAGTCAGGCGCGGGCGGCGGCGAGGACGGCGCGGGCGGCGTCGGCCATCTGCCGCGCCGCGTCCTCGGGCGCCAGCTTGTCCAGCTCGAGCGAGATGACCTCGATCGAGATCGGCGCGTCGGCGCCCATCCCGTCGAGGGTCCGCACGAACCCGACGAGGTCGAACTCGCCGGCGCCGGGCAGCACCCGGTACGAGGTGCAGTCGATCCGGTAATCCGGGTCGATCTTGCGCAGCGGGCCGTCGTCGAGCTGCACGTCGAAGATGCGGTCGGCGGGCACCTGCGCCAGCGCCTCGAAGCCCTCGCCGCTGTGGAAGTGGTGCCACGCGTCGACGCACAGCCCACCGTTGGCACGCCCGGCCGCCTGGGCGATCGCCCAGCCGTGCGCGGCGTCCGGGATGTTGCTCATTTCCGGCAGGTACTCGATGGCCGCCCGGGTGCCCAGGTCGGCGAAGTGGTCGCACACCGTCGCGAACCCGGCGGCCGCGGCATCGAGGTGACCCTCGTACGGCCCGATCACCTGGATGTGCCAGGGCGGCCCGAAGGCCTCGACCATCTGCTCGATGATGCGCAGCTGCGCGAAGTACTGCTCGCGCAGCTCGCCGCTGGACGCCCAGCCGCGCAGTGCCTCGTAACCGACCACCTGCTGCCCGTGCTCGGCGAGGATGTCGCGCAGCTCCGCGTCGCTGTGCCCGTCCGCGCGCAGCTGCGCGTAGGTCGCGATGCGCAGCCCGAGTCCCGCGTAGCCACCGGCTGTGGCCGCGGCCACCCGGGTGCGGAAGTCGGCGTGCCGCACGCTGTAGTGGCTGAGCACCAACGCATCGGAGAGCATGATCAGCCGATACCGCGCCGGCCGCGCTCGCGCAGCAGTTGCGCGGGCTGGGCCCAGCGCCCGTGCTCGCCCGGCGCGATGTTCTCGCGGGTGCCCGAGGTCAGCCCGCCGTCGACGACCAGCGTGTGCCCGCTGACGAATCCTGCGGAATCAGAAGCCAGCCAGGCCGCGGCGTGCGCGATGTCGTCAGCCAGCCCGATCCGCCCGCGCAGCGGCGTGCGGGTTGCGAACGCGGCGGCGGTGGCGTCGAGGTCGTCCGGATCGCCGACGATCTGGGCGGCGTTCATCGGCGTCACGTGCTTGCCCGGCGCGATCGCGTTCACCCGGATCGACCACGCTCCGAGCTCGGCTGCGACGTTGCGGGTCAACCCGATCACGCCGGCCTTCGCCGCCGCGTAGACGTGCGGGCCCAGGCCACCCTGCACCGCGGCGATGCTGGTGGTAGAGATGATCACGCCCGATTGCTGCGGCTTCATCACCCGCGCCGCGTGCTTCATCCCGAGGAACACCGAGCGCAGCAGCACCGCCATCGTGAACTCGTAGTCCTCGAGGCTGATCTCGTCGATCGGGCCCAGCGCGCCGACGATCCCGGCGTTGTTCACCATGCAGTCCAGCCGCCCGTGCGCGGTGACGGCGGCGTCGACCAGCCCGGCGACATCGCCCTCCTCGGACACGTCGCAGTGCCGAAAGCTCGCCGACGCGCCGATGCGCTCGGCGGCGGCTCGCCCGGGCCCGTCCTGGATGTCGGCGAGCACGACCGTCGCACCCTGGGCCGCCATGAGCGCGGCGGTCGCCTCGCCGATGCCGCCGGCGGCGCCGGTGACGACCGCGACCCGCCCGCTCAGCGGCGAACTCATATGGCCGTCTCGCCGCCGTCGGCCACGAGTAGCGCGCCGGTGATGAAGCTGGCCTCCTCGGAGAGCAGGAAGCACACCGGCGCCGCGATCTCCTCCGGTTCGGCGACCCGCTTTTGCAGGTTGCCCTGGCCGAACATCGTCATGCCGGCCTCGATGCTGCCGGCCCGCTCGAGCATCAGCGGCTCGGTCATGCCCGAGCGGGTGCGGCCAGGCGCGATCGTGTTCACCCGGATGTCGGGCGCGACCTCCTTGGCGAGCTGGCGCGACATCGCGGCGATCGCGCCCTTCGCGGCGCCGTACGGGATGTTGTTCGACTGCGCGACGAGCGCGGCCACCGAGGCCACGTTGACGATCGACCCGCCGCCGCCCGCACGCATGAGCGGCACCACCTGCTGGCAGACCAGGAAGGTGCCGCCGGCGTGCACGGTCATCATCCGCTGCCACTGCTCGAACGACCAGTCCGCGAGCGGGCCGAACACGGCATGCCCAGCGGCGTTGAACACGCAGTCGATGGAGCCCAGCTGCTCGTGCGCGGACCTCACCGCGGCGCTCACGGCCGCCTCGTCGGACACGTCGAGACCGAGCGCGATGGCGCCGTCCAGGCCCGCGGCCACCTCGGCGGCCTTGGCCTCGTCGAGGTCGGCGACCGCGACGCGGCCGCCCTCGGCGGTGAACCGCTCGGCGACCGAGCGGGCCAGGCCGGACGCGCCGCCGGTGGCCAGCAGGACTTTCCCGTCGAATCGCATCGCTGCTCCAGTGCAGGTGTCAGGCGGCGGCGCGGGCGTCCGGATCGACGAGACGCAGCCGCAGTAGGTCCAGGGCCTCGGATTCGAGGCCGAGATCGAGCAGGAGTCGGGTCGCCGAGCCGTGCTCACGCGCCAGCCAGGTGAGGAAGTCGCGCATGGTCTCTCGCGGCGCCGTGGTCAGCACGTCGTCGGGTGCCTGCTTGGCGATCTGCGCGGCGTAGCTGTCCGCGGTGCCGAGGCGGCGCAGCACCTGCGGCATCGCGTCGGCGGTGCGGGCGTAGTCGGCGACGATCGCGTCGTCGGTGACACCAAGTGCGGAGAGCAGGATCGCGATGACGACCCCGGTGCGGTCCTTGCCGGCAGCGCAGTGCACCAGCGCCGGCAGGCCGTCGGCGGCCAGCGCCCGATAGACCGACACGATCGCCGGCGCGCTGTGCGCGACGTAGCCGAGGTAGTAGGGCAGCAGTGATTGCGCGTCGTCGTCCAGCAGCGCGGCACGGGTGTCCGCGCCGCGCACACCGACGATCGGGATGTTGACGTACCGCACCGAGGTGTCGGCGAGCGGTCCGCGCCCCTCGTGCGCGGCCTCGTCGGCGAAGCGCAGGTCGACGACCAGGCGCAGGCCGCCTTCGTGGACCAGCCGGCTCGCATCCGCCGGCTGCAGGAACTGGGGCGACTCGCTGCGAAAGAGCCGGCCCGGGCGGGTCCGCGCGCCGTCAACGGTGGGGTGGCAACCGATGTCACGGAAGTTCACCGCGCTGCCCGGACTCCATCGCCGACCCAACGCAGTCTCCGTCCCCTTGTTTACTTACTAGCATCCTAGTACACAAACAGGTGGTGAGCCGAGGCCCGACGGGAGCGACATGACTGACGACACAGCGACGTACCTGCACGTGAAGATCCAGCTGGTGCGGGGCAAGTACACCCTTTTCGCCGACACCATGGCCGAAATGGCGCCGGTGCTGGAGGAGAACGGCTGGTTTCTCGTCGGCGGATTCACGCCCGGGATCGGCCGGCTCGGCGCGGTGTATCACGTGTGGCGGGTGCCGTCGGCCGATGGCGTGCTGAGCGCCTTGGCCGTCGTCCGCAGCCATCCCGACGCGCGCCGCTGGCACGACAACTTCGCCGAGTCGATCGCCGACGAGGCGCTGGAACTGGTGCGACCGACTAGTTACTCGCGAACGCCGTGAGCGCTCAGCGGCCGACCACGGCGTAGTTGGCCATCACGACCTTCTCGGTCTCGACCCGTTCACGCAGCACCGACCGGCCCTGTGCGATGAGGTCGGTGGCGCCGCTGCGCTGGGCGACGTCCAGCGCCGACGAGAACGCGCGTCCGGCACGCTCGTAGCGTTCGACGACCTCGGCGAGGTGCAGGCCCGGTCGGCGCCGCCTCGACGTCGGCGAGCGACGCGCGCAGACCGTCGTCGGGCACCCGCGACTCGACGATGTGGGCGAACGCGGTGAGCGCCGCGCTCTCCTCACTCATCCACGCGATCTCGTGCGCGGCGCGCACCGCCGCGTTGCGCAGCACGGTCTCGGCCATCACGACGCGCACCTGCAGCGGCTCGTCGGCCAGTGCGGGCAAGACGTCCTCGAGCAGCTCGCGGCACACGTCCTCGATGAGTTGGTCGGTCGTCGGTCTGGTGATCACGTCAACTCCGCTCGCAGATCGACAGAAACATCTCGTGCTGATGCGATATCGCGTTGATCAGGTAGCTCGCCAGGATGCCCGGCCGCGGCGTGGCGTTGACCGCGGCCGCCGCCTCGACCAACTGCGCATAGAGCTTGGCCATCCCGATGATCAGGAAGTAGTCGACGATCTGCGGGTTGAGCTGTTCCTCGGTCAACCCGCTGGCGTCGCGGTAACGCTGCAGGAAACGGTCCTGATCGGACCACAACACGTTGGGCAGCAGCGGGATCTGGCTGTAGTAGCCGATGTCCTCACGCGGGTCGCCGATGTGCGCGAACTCCCAGTCGATCACCAGCGGGTCGGCGTCCTCGGCGACCAGCACGTTCGACGGCTGGCAGTCGCCGTGCACCAGGGCCAGCGGCACGGGCGGCGGTCGGTGCGCGGCGGCCCACCAGGTCACGTGCCGTAGCACCGGCGCCACCGACGGGTGCTCGTCGGCCACCCGGTCGTAGAACGCGAGCACGCCGTCGAGGTAGGCCTCCCAGCCGGCCGGGCGGTCGACCGACGGCGGCAGCCCGTCGAGCGGGGTGGCGTGGATCGCCGCGGCGGTGTCGGCGAACAGGTCCGACAGCGGCCCGATGTCGTCGCTCGCCGCCAGCACGGCCTGCAGCGAGGTGGCCTCGGCGCAGTCCATCACCATGCACGGCGCCCCCAGGTGGGCGCCGGTGGCGTCGTACCAGCGGGTGCGGGCGGTGGCGACCCGCGCGACACTCGGGAGCGCCTGCAGCAGGTCCCACTCGAGGCCCCGGTCGCTGACGAACACCCCGCTGCCGGCGGGCGGATCGCCGCGCAGGATGAAGGTCTCCTCGGTGCCGTCTGCCCAGCGCACACTGGCCCGGGCGCTGATCCGACTGTATCCGCCGCTGATCGGCTGGTAACTCACCACCTGCGCCGCACGGTCGGGCTCGACAGTGGCGAGGAACTGCTCGAGGCGTTGCGGCATCTCCATGGCAACTGCCGGCCTTCTCTAGAAAGTGACGAGCGCAGGATCGACCGTGCGCAGGTGGTGGTACTCGTTGAGGGTGTGGATCACCCGTCGCCCGTCGCCGGCCAGCACCCGGCTGACGGAAGCGTGCGCGGGGCGGAAGAACATGTCCTCCTGCAGGCCGAGGATGTGCCCGAGGTAGGCGTTGATGACGCCGCCGTGACACACGATCACCAGGTGCTTGCCCTCGTGCAGCGCGAGGATGCCCTCGACCACGGTGACCACGCGGTGCCGGAACTCGGCGCTGCCCTCGGAGAACGGCGAGACGTCCCAGCGTCGCTCGCGCAGGAACCGCTCCTGCACGCCGTGCCACATCACCGGCGGCAGGATCTCCTGCAGCGAGACGCCGTCGGGCACGTCGCGGTAGGTCTCCACCTCGCGCAGCTCCGGGTACACCACCGGCTCCAAGCCGTGCGGCCCAGCAATATTGCGGGCCGTCTCGGCCGCGCGCTGCAGGTGGCTGCACAGGACTGCGTCGATCGGCACGTCGGCGAACGCCGCGCCCACAGCTGCCGCCTGGCGCTGACCGAGGTCGGACAGCGGCGGGTCGGTCCACAGTGCCGGCGTGAACGCCCCGCCCGGGACCTCCTGCTTGCCGTGCCGCACGAAGGACAGCGTGACGACGCCGGGCTGGTTCGTCAGGAACGGGCGATCCAACGACGTGGGCGACGGCGCCGCGGCCGGCGGCTGGCGCGGCGGCGAGGGTGTCGACGGTGAGGCCGGTACGGGATGCGGCTGCATAGCGGCTGATCGTAGGGCACCGCCCCGGGCTGTAGTCGCCGTCAATCTCTCATCCGGGAGGTGTTGCCCCGTGACCGACAACACGAGAATAATTCAGGACACCTGGCGTAGTTTCGTTATACCGAGTTCGCTATCTAGGAGACGAGATGGTCTACGTCCCGCATCGTGGTGATCTGCCGGCTCGCTCGGGTCCGGGGGTGCCTCTCATCCCTGACATCGGTCCTGCGGAGTTGGACGCCTCGGTGTACAAAGACCCGGCGCGGTTCGAGCAGGAACGCCGCAAGGTGCTCAACCGCAGTTGGCAGATCATCTGCCGTTCGGAGCAGATCGCGAACACCGGTGATTTCCACGTGTGGGAGGGCCAGGGCGAGACGATCGTCATCAGCCGGCGCCGGGACGGCGGGGTGAGCGGGTTCCACAACGTGTGCCAGCACCGGGGTGCGCGCATCGTGGCGGAGTCCGGGACGAAGGCGCGGCGGTTCACCTGCCGTTGGCACTCCTGGAGCTATGACCTGGAGGGCAACGTGGTCGGGGTGCCGGACCGCGAGGACTTCGACGAGCGGGCGCTGGAGGGTCTGTGCGCGCCGCCGGTCGAGTGCGCCGAGTGGGGCGGCTGGGTGTGGGCGGTGCTCGCCGGGCCGGGTGTGGCGCCGACGTTGACCGAGTGGATCGGCCCGGAGATCGCGGGTGACCTGGGCGCCTACCGGATGCAGGACATGGTGCTGCACGACAAGCTCACCTGGGAGCTCGACGCGAACTGGAAGGTGGTGATCGACGGGTTCAACGAGAACTACCACGCCGCGCATCTGCACACGATCTCGCCGCAGGACGTCAAGGACGGCCGGTTCAGCACGTATTTCGTGTTCGGCAAGAACGGCATGATGGTCGTGCCGTACAAGGGTGTGCTGCCGGAGTTGCAGCGCAGCCGCGATCACCAGGGCCTGGCGATCTGCCACTACACGCTGTTCCCGACCTCGGTGTTCAACAACAACCCGGCGCACCTGCAGCTGTTCCGCGCGGTGCCGATCGAGGTCGACCGCACCCGCTTCGAGGTGTGGGAGCTGTGGTACCCCGACGGCGACGACGAGTACCTGGAGAAGACCGGCGCGCACTGGGACCGGCTCAAGGGCGTCGTGGCCGAGGACGTCGAGATCTACCAGGAGTGGGCCGCCGCCCGACGCTCGACGGCCTACACCCGAAACATCTTCAACAACCGCGAATGCAAGATCACGCACTTCCACCAGGTCGTGCAGGACATGCTCGACACCGACTGAGACAGGATCGCCATGGCCGCCCCGCACTACGTCGCAGGAATCGACTTCAACCCCAAGGTCCGTAAGGACGCGTACGACGTCATGGGCCGCCTGGTCGAGCACTTCCGCAACAAGTCGACGGACCAGGTCGACGCAGCAGTGGCGCGAGCCGGTGCGCAAGTATCGCGACCAGCAGCTGTGGGAACGCGAGATGCAGGCCATCCACCACAAGGTGCCGCTGCCGCTCGCGCTGTCCTGCGAGATCGCCGAGCCGGGCAGCTATAAGGCGCTCGACGTCGCCGGCACCCCGGTGGTCATCACCCGCGACTCCGCCGGCGACGTGCACGCGATGCTCAACGTGTGCCGGCACCGCGGCTCGGAGATCGTGGCCGAGGGCTCGGGTCATACTCGGCGGCTCACCTGCCCGTATCACGCCTGGAGCTATGACATGTCCGGCTGTCTGGTCGGCGTCTACGGTGAGGAGACCTTCGGCGAGGTCGACAAACCGAACATGAGCCTGCGGTCGCTGCCCGTTGCCGAGCGCGCCGGCATCGTGTTCGTCTCCCTCGACCGCACCGCCACCATCGATCTCGACGAGTGGCTCGGCGAGGAGCTGATCTCGCTGCTCGAGGCGATGGCGCTGGACAAGACCTACCACTACTCCACCCGCACCCTCGACGGCCCGAACTGGAAGGTCGTCATCGACGGCTATCTCGAGGGCTACCACTTCGCGTCGCTGCACCGCACCACCGTGTACCGGACGAACTTCTCGAACATGGCCGCGTTCGACAAGTGGGGCTCGCACCAGCGCAACTCGTTCGCGCTGCGGCCGATCGCCAACATGGTCGACGTGCCGGAGGAGCAGTGGGACCCGGCGCTGTGTGTCGGGGCGATCTACTGGCTGTTCCCCGGCCTGGCCGTCGCCGGCGGCTGGCGCTCGCAGGTCGTGGTCTCGCTCGTGCTGCCCGGCAAGACATGGGACACCTCGCACACCCAGCAGATCATGGCGCTGCGCCACGAGCCGCAGGACGAGGACGAGCGCAAGGCCGCCGCGCACACCCGCGACTGGTTCCATGACGTCGTCATGGACGAGGATTACGCCACCGGTTACGGCGTGCAGCGCGGTCTGGACTCCTTCATCGACGAGGAGTTCGTGTTCGGACGTAACGAGCCAGGCGTGCAGCACTTCCACCGAGTCCTGAAGGAGATGACCGAATGAGCGGCGGCGGCACCACGGATATCGACGAGACGACGGCGGCACCGGCCGCGGCGGGCACGGCCGCGCCGTTGCACAACCGGGTGGCGGTGATCACGGGGGCGTCGCGTGGCATCGGTCGCGGGATCGCGGAGGCGTTCCTCGCGCAGGGCGCGGCCGTGGTGATCAGCGGCAAGTCCAAGGACAAGGGCGATCAGGCGCTGGAGGAGATGGGCGCCGGCGACCGCGCGTACTTCGTGCAGTGCGACGTGCGTGAGCGCGAGGAGGTGAAGAACCTCATCGACGCGACCAAGAACCAGTACGGCTCGGTCGACATCCTGGTCAACAACGCTGGCGGCACCGACGGCTGGGGCCTGGTGCACGAGATGAGCGACGCGGCGTGGGACAGCGCGTTGAACTGGAACCTGAATGCCACGTTCTGGGCCAGCCGGGCAGCGTTGAAGTACATGCTGGACAAGGGTTTCGGCCGCATCATCAACATCTCCTCGGTGGAGGGCAAGCAGGCCAACAAGGCGTCGGTGAGCCACTACATCACCAACAAGCACGCCATCAACGGGCTGACCAAGGCCATCGCGTTCGAGTACGGCACCAAGGGGATCACCTGCAACGCGATCTGCCCGGGCGCGATCGAGACCGACATCATGAAGGTCGCCGGCCCGCAGGTGGCCGAGCAGGCCGGCATCACCTACGAGCAGTTCCTCGACAACTACGCGCAAGAGTCAGCCATCAAGCGGCTCAACACCGTCGAGGAAGTCGCCGCGATGGCGGTCCTGCTGGCCAGCGACATCGGCGCGGGCATCACCGGCGCCCTGATCAACGTCGACGGTGGCACTGCTCAATGGTGAAACCCGCTACGCTCCCGGACCGGTGGATCACCGACTGGGACCGTAGCGAACGGATGCCGTTCTACACCCGCGCCAATGCGGGTGAGGTGCTGCCGGACCCGGCGAGTCCGCTGGGCTGGACGCTCGTGTTCGAGAAGGGCCTGCTGCCCGGCTGGTTACGCGGCTTGGTGGACTTCGGCCTCTACCGCGACGGTGAGCTGCCGATGGACCGCCCGCCGGTCGCCGGCCTGTTCGGCGGCTACTTCTACATCAACCTGTCGCACTGCCGGGTGCTCGCGATCCGGATGGGCATGACCGTCGAGGCGTTCGACGCCGCGTTGCTCGGCAGTGCCGCCGTCGCGCCGCCCTACCAGCCGCATCCGGAGGACGTCAACGAGGAGTGCTCGGCCAGGGTGGGGGAGACCATCGCGCAGATTCTCGGCGCCGGGTCGTTCCCGAGGATCGACGCCGACCTCGCCCGGGTGCTGGACCTGCGCCGCAACCGTCCGCGGCTGTCCGCGCTGTCCGAGGCAGAGCTGGCCGCGTATGCGCGCAGCTTCTTGCCCGAGCTGGACAACGCCTTCGCCGTGCACGACTACTCCACCTTCGGTTCGGCCGTGGGCCCGTCTATGCTGGGCGAGCTGTGTGCCGCGGTGGGCGCATCGGATGCGTTGCTCGATCTCATCTCCGGGCTCGGTGAGGTGCCGTCCGCGTCGCCGTCGTGGGGGCTGTGGCAGCTCTCGCGCGCGGCCAACGCCGACCGGCAGGTCACCGCGCGCTTCGACGCGGGGCCGGGCGCGGTATGGGCAGCGCTGCAGTCCGGCGAGCTCGCCGGATTCGGCGCGCAGTTCGACGAGTTCCTGGACGCTTACGGGCAGCGCGGCCCGAACGAGTGGGACATCCGGGCGGTGTCGTGGGAGGCCGGGCCCGAACAGGCCCTGGCCCTGGTCGACAGCATGCGACGCACCCCGGACGACAACTCGCCAGACAACCGGCACGAGCGCCTCGCGGCCACCCGCGCCGCCGCGGCCCGGCGGGTGCGCGCCGGGCTGGCCGGCGACGAGACCCAGCTCGCCACCTTCGAGACCGCGCTGCAGTCGGCGGCGCGCACGATCCCGCTGCGCGAGCAGACCAAGCTGATCGCGGTCACCACGATCAACGAGGTGCGCATGGCGATCCGCGAGCTGGGCCGCCGCGGCGTCGACGCCGGCCGGTTCGCCGCGCCGGAGGACGTGATGATGCTGCTCGAATCCGAGCTCGACGACTACATCGCCGATCCTGAGCCGTTCGTCTCGGTGATCGCCGACCGGCTCGCGCAGTATCGTTTGCTTTTCGAAATAGATCCGCCGTTCATTGTCGACGACGACCCGGCGCCGCTGCCGGACTGGAAGCGGCGCACCCGCCCGAACCCGGCCGCGGCCACCACGGGCGACGTCCTGCGCGGCATCGGCGGCAGTGCCGGGCAGTACACCGGCACCGCGCGCGTCGTGCACGACCTGCAGGCCGCGATGGCCCTCGAGCCGGGTGAGGTGCTGGTGGCACCACTGACCGACGCCGCCTGGACCCCGCTGTTCCTGGTGGCCGGCGCGGTCGTCGTCGACGTCGGGGCGATGAACAGCCACGCCGTCGTCGTCTCGCGCGAGCTCGGCATCCCGTGCGTGCTGTCGATCGAGGACGCTACCGAACGGCTGCGCGACGGTATGCAGCTGTCCGTCGACGGCACCGCGGGTACGGTCACCGTCGGCGCAGGGGCCCGCAGCCCTCGTCGGTCATCTCCTGCACCATCTGGTGGAAGTGCGTGATCTTGCACTCGCGGTCGTTGAGGATGTTGCGGGTGTAGGCGCTCGAGCGCGCGGTGGCGGCGACCTCGTCCCAGATCTCTACGTCCTCCGCCACCACGCCCTTGAGCCGGCCCCAGTGTTCGTTGACCTTCGCCAGGTACTCGCCGTCACCGTCGGCGTATTGCAGCTCCCAGCACTCGAACCGACTGCGGTCGACCGACAGCGGCACCGAGCGGAACAGCTGGATGTGGTTGGGGTTGCAGTTGAACACCGAGGTGGGGAACAACGTGTAGTGGCAGATCGCCAGGCTCTGATGGTCGAGGGTCTCGCGCAGGCGGGGGAGCACGCCCTTGTACGGGATCACCATCATGCCGTGCTTGCCGATGACGAAGTAGGTGCTGAATCGTCCGTCGCGCACGTCCTGCGGTTTGGTGTTCTTCGAGTGCAGGTGCGCGGCGTGATAATTCTCGTTGAACGCGTCGACGATCACCTTCCAGTTGACCGGCACGTCCCACACCAGCTTGTCGACGAGCGTCATCTCCTCCATGCGGTACGCGCCGAGGTCCGCCACGATGTCCGCACCGATCCACTCGGTCAACGGCGGCGCAACACCTGGGCCGGCGAGCACCACCCACACCCAGCCGCCCCACTCTGCGCACTCCACGGGCGGCGCCGCCACTTGGGACAGCTCGCTCTCGTCGAAGTCCTCACGGTCCGGCACTCCGACCACCGAGCCCTCGTGGTCGTAGAGCCAGCTGTGCCAACGGCAGCGGAACCGCCGGGCGCAGCCGCTCGGCTCGCTGACGATCCGCGCGCCCCGGTGCTGGCAGACGTTGTGGAAGCTGCTGACCCCTCCGTCGCGGCGGCGGGTGACCAGAATTGTCTCGCCGTGTCCCTCCCAGGTGATGAAGTCACCGGGCTCGGCGAGCTCGGACGAGCGGCACACGATCTGCCAACTGCGCCGCAGCACCGTCTGGCGCTCGCGTTCGAACTGCGCGGCGTCGGTGTAGACGGAAGCGTCGACGTGTCCGGTCCCGATGTCCGGGATCGTCGCAACGTCAGGACCGAAGCGCAGCGGGCCATCGCCGCGGGTGGGTACGTGAACCATGCCTCCAGTTTCACATGACATCTGTTAGATGACAACTGTCAGGTGACGATTGTCATCGGTCGACATTTCCAGGATCATCGACCCGTGCCCATCCAGGTGGACCGGGACGCGCAGCGCGCCCATGTGATCGACCTCGCCACCCGGCTCGTCGCGACCGAAGGCGTCGCCGCTCTGACGTTCCGCCGGGTGGCGGAGGCCGCAGGTTCGAGTACCGCGATCGTCAGCACCTACTTCAGCGACAAGCGGGATCTGCTGCTGTCGACGCTGCGAACGGCCGCGACACGCACCAGTGTGCGGTTCGAGGCCGCCGCCGCGGGCGGTGAGCTGCGCGCCGCGCTCGAGGCCTGGTTGCCGCTCGACGACGAGCGGCTCACCGACTGGCGGGTCATCGTCTCGTTCTGGGGTGTCGCCGTCACCGACCCGGAGCTCGCGCAGGTGCAGGACGGGCACGTCGGCCGAGCCCGCGAGCGCGTGGAACGGTTGCTGCGCGAGCGACCCGGCGTGGCGGGCGCCGGCAGCGCCCAACTCGCCCGCCAGATCGTCGCCCTGACGCTCGGGATCGCGCTGCAGGCGGTGTTCGAAGCCGGCGAGCCGGCCGCCCGTCGGCAACGCACCTTGCTCGCCGACGGGCTGGACCGTCTCTGCGGCCGGTCAATGCGGCGGCGATGATCCTGGCGTGGTGACCGACTCGGTCGTCGGGCCTTCCTTGTGGCCGACCCCGGCGGCCGGCGCGTCCGCCTCTCCGGCGGTTTCGAGCGCGCCGGAACTCTCGCCGGCGCGCCGCTTGGTGGCCGCCTTGCCCTGGCGCCAAACCGCGAAGGCGACTGCTGCGATCAGCGCGACGCCGTTGAACATGTCGTTGAGCCACTGCACGCTGGTGACCAGCGACAGTCCGCGCACGCCGGTTGCCAGTACATACACCGCGATGACGGCGCCCCAGACGTTGAACCGACCCGGTTTGATCTGGGTGGAACCGAGGAATGCCGCAGCGTAGGCGGGCAGCAGCAGGCCGGCGCCGAAGGTGAGTGACGGGCCGTTGAGGGAGGAGTACAAGATCCCGGCGACGCCCGAGACGGTGCCCGAGACGATGAAGGAGATCCAGACCCATTTGCCGACGCGCACACCGGACAGGCGTGAGGCTTCGGGGTTCCCGCCGACGGCGTAGATGTAGCGCCCGGCCGGGGTGTGATCGAGGATCCACCAGAACAGCAGCGCCAGGATGATCAGATACAAGACGACTATCTGGAATCCGAAGACGTCTTTTTGTGTCAGGTTGAGCCACGACTGCGAAGTGGGCGGTGTGGGCTGTGTCTGGTTGGTGATGATGACCTGGAACGCGCCGATGATCGTCGTCGTCGCCAGCGTGGCGATGAAGGAGCTGATCTTCAGCACGACGACGAGGAAGCCGTTGACGACGCCGATGAAGACGCCGAGGGCGACCGAGATGATGATCGCAGGCCACATGCCCCACTGGCTCTTGGTCTGCAACTGCGCGACGAGCACGGCGGTGATGTTGGTCGTCGCGCCGATCGAAAGGTCGAATACCCCTGCTGCCAACGGAACCAGTACCGCGATGCCGAGCATCGCCACAATTGCCTGCGAGGACGCGATGGAGTGCACCGTATCCATCGTGAGGAACAAATCTGGTTTCCAGAGCCCGAAGACGACGATGAACAGGGCCCACAGATAGAGCCCGCTGAACCGGTCGAAGCCGAAACTGAATCCACGCGATCTCATTTCGCGACGACCTCCGTGTGCGCGCCCAGACACTCGCGTGCGATGTTGGCGACGGTGAGTTGAGCCCCGGTGAGCTCGGTGACGATTCGGCCGTCGCGCAGCACCAGCACCCGACGGCACAGTGCCGCGAGTTCGTCCAGGTCCGAGGAGCTGACCAGGATGCCGGCGCCGTTCTCGGCGGCCTCGAGCAGTTGGCGGTGCAATTCGGCCTTGGCGCCGATGTCGACACCTTGAGTCGGTTCGTCGAGCAGGAAGATCGCCGGCGTGCGGCGCAGCCACTTGCCGAACAGCACTTTCTGCTGGTTCCCGCCGCTGAAGGCCAGCAGCCGCTGTTCGACGGCGTCGCCGGGCTTGACCGAGAGCCGCTCGAACCACGAGTAGGTCTCCTTGCGCTCCGCGCGGCGCCGCAGTCGCAAGCCGCGCCAGAACGGCGACAGGTCCGACAGCGACAGATTCTCGCGGGCGGAGAATTCCATGATTCCGCCGAGGATCTTGCGGTCCGGAGGCAGATACGCCATCCCGAGGCCCATGGCGAGGTCGGGGCGCAACGGGGGGAGCGTCTTGCCGTTGATCGTGACCGTGCCACTGTCGCGGATACCGGCGCCGTAGATGGCGCCGAGAATGGTTTCGCGGCCCGAACCGGTGATACCGGCAACGCCGACGACGTCGCCCGCCGGGACCGAGAACGAGATGTCGCGGACCGGGACCGCGGTCATGTTCTGCACGTCGAGCACCGGTTGCTCGTCGGTGGGCGTGTGCAGGTGCTCGACGGCGGCGTGGATCTCGTCCAGCTCCGAGCCGATGAGCAGGTTGATCAGCCGCCGCCGGTCGAGCGCGCTGGTCGGTTCGGTCGCGGCCTTGTGGCCGTCGCGCAGCACCGTCACCCGGTCGGCGACCTGGAACACCTCGTCGAGACGGTGCGTCACGTACAGGACGCCGACCCCGCTCGCCGCCACCTGGCGCACGATCTCGAGCAGGTGCTGGACCTCGTCGTCGGGCAACGTGGCGGTCGGCTCGTCGAGCACGAGCAGCTTGACCGGCGTGCCGCTTTCCTGGCGCAACGCGCGCGCCACGGCCACCCCGGTCTTCATCGCCGGGGTGAGCGTGCCCACCAGGGCACGCGGGTCGACCCGCTCCAGCCCGGTCTTGGCCAGGTCGGCCTTGGCCTGTTTGCGTGCCGCGCGCTGCTGCACGGTGAGGAACCGGGTCGGGAAGCCGGTGTTCATGCACAGGTTGTCGACGACCGACGAGGAGTCGACCAGACCGAGATCCTGGTGCACGAACCGGCAGCCGAGCTCGTACGCGGAATCGGGGGAGCCGAGGTGCATCGGCTCCCCGTCGATCAGTACCTCGCTACCGGGATCCGGGTCGTGATAGCCGGACAGGATCTTGATGAACGTGGACTTGCCGGAGCCGTTCTCGCCCAGCAGGGCGTGCACCTCGCCAGGCGCGATGTCGAGATCGACTCCGTTGAGCGCGACGACCCCGGCGAACGTCTTCGTCAGTCCGGTGGCAGCCAGCGCCGGGCGGGTCTCCCCGCCCGGCGCCTGGGTGTCCGTCATCCGACCAGCCAGAGCTTCTTGAACTGGTCCGCGTAGTCGCTCGGGACGTCGTAGGACGTCGCGATCTTGAAATCGACGTCCTTGGTCAGGAGCTGCTTCGGCGCGCCACCGTTGCCGTCCTTGTCATACGGCAGGCCCTGCATGCTGCGCAGGATCATGTCCATCGCGTTCCACGAAGCATGGTGGATCGCGAGCCCCGTGTAGGCGCTCTCCTTGCCCGACTTCACGTTGGTCAGGTTCTGCACGTCGCCGCTTTCGCCCGCGATCTTGATCTTGGTGAGGCCGGCGGCGGCAAGCGCGGCCGGCAGCCCGGTGACGAACGGCCCGTTCACGGTCGAAACGTAGTTGATGCTGCGGTCCTTCTGCAGCGCCGACACGATGGCCGGCACGATCTGGCCGTTGCTCACCTGCGGAATGGTGTTGTTCAGCTCGGTGATCTTGCAATTCGGGCAGTCCTGCGAGACGACCTGCTTGAAGCCGGTCACGTAGTCCTTCAGGATCGGGAAATCGTTGACCTCCTGCAGCAGGATGTGCGCCTTCCCGGCCGAGTCGGCCACGGTCCAGTCACCGATCATCCGGCCGTATTCCTGGACGTCCTTCGGGCCGCCGACCTGGCCGATGACCGTGTCGTCGTACTTGGTCGGGCCGAGGTACATCGTTGCGATCTTCACGCCCTTGGCCTTGTATTCCGGAACCACGCTCTCCCACACTGCGCGCGGCAGTCCGGAGAAGGCGACGGCGACCGGGTTGTACTGGAGCGCCTGCTTCATCGAGGACACCAGCGTGGCCGGGTCGGACGACTTGTAGCCGAGCTCCTTGTAGTGCCAGCCGAGGGCGGCTACGGCGGCCTTGAAGCCGTCCGCCTCGTCCGCGCACTGGTTGACGTCGCTGCACTTGAGGAACACGAAGGTCTTGCCCGTGGGGGGCTTCGACTTCAGCTTCTGCGTCTGCGGGATGGTCGTCGGAGCCTTCTTGTACCGGGCGACCTCGGCCTTCGCCTTGTCCACGCCACTGGCGCCGCCGCCTCCGCCGCTGGCCGCTGCTGACGTGGCGCTGCCGGATCCTCCGCCCGATCCCTTGTTCCCGCTACTCGAGCATCCGGCGAGGATCGTCGCAATTGAAACTGCGGCGACGACCGGGGCCAGGAAACGTTGCCTCACATGGGCCTCCTATGAGTGATTAGCTGACGGCCCCACGGCAACTGCATCCGATGCTCGAGGGTCACGCAGTGTTCCCCCCCGCGGGGTTGGCTAACTGTAGCCAGCACTCAGATACAACGCCAGAGTTTCCTGGGTCTCATTCCTGTTTCGACCCGGCAACGATGTCGCATCCTCGTCGCGGCGGGAGGAGGCGGCGGCGGGCGTACCAGATCAAGACGAATCCCGTTCACGAGCATCTCCCGTTACGAATTCGCGGTAGGTGCCGGATCTCACTCGATGCGATGACGATAGCCCTGGCGCCCACCTGTGGCAACGGACACATCGGTCCCCGGCCTTGCGCGCACGAGGGGCACATCCAATGATGGTGCTGCCGAATATAGACGTCACCACCAGTAACCATGCGGCTGCAGTCCGCGAGATGAGAGGTGCGCACACCGTGTCCGAGCTGACCGACCTGCAGGACAAGCAGGCCATCACGGAAACCTGCTACCGCTACGGCCTCGTGCTCGACGGCCGAGACTGGAGTTCGCTGTCGACGGTATTCACCCCCGACGCCGAGGCGTACTACCTGGACATGCCTCCGTGCATCGGCTACCAGGCGATCGAGGACACCTGCCGGACCTCGCTGTCGATCCTCGACGCGAGCCAGCACCTGATCGGCAATGTGGTGGCGAGCCTCGACGGCGACGAGGCCGACTGCATCTGCTACCTGCAGGCACAACACGTCAAGACCGACACCCCGGGCGGCGACCTGTTCATCATCGCGGGTCGTTACCTGGACCGGTTCGTGCGCACGAACGACGGGTGGCGTATCAAGCGCCGGAGTCTGGAAGCGATCTGGTCGGACGGGAACCCGGCGGTCGTCGGCGCCTGACCGGCGGTCTCTAGAGGCCCTGGCGCTCGCGGTCGTCCTGACGCGCGGCGTCGGGGGTGTCGCGCCACATCTTCGCGCTGTCGAAACCGATCCGGCCCTCCGGCACGATCTCGAGAACTACCCGGCGCGGAGAGTCGAGGTGCTGCACGAACGCGTTCGCCGCATCCGCATCGCCGGGTCGCACCGCTGCGCGAGTGCGGGGTAGAACCATGCCTTGGTCGGCTCGTCCTCGTGGATGACGCATCGGCCCTTGTAGGTCAGCGAGCGTCGGCTGGAGATCTGCGACCCGTGGGAGCTCACTGCGATGCTCACCCGCGGGTCGCGCCGCATCGCGGCGATGCGGGCGCGTTGGCTGCTCGCCGTCAGCCAGAATCGTCCGTCTCGGAACACGAAGTTCATGATGACGCCGAGCGGGTGGCCTTCGCTTGTTGCTCCAGATGAAGGTGCACTCGGTCTGTTTGGCGAGCAGTTCCGCCTCAGCCGGCGTCGTCGAGTCCGTAGACGGTGACGTCCTCGTAGTCCTTGTCGGACATGATCAGCCTTCCGGTAGAGGGTTCACCGTGCCCGCGTCCATCGCGCCGCGGTAGACGAGGTGGAAGCGGCGGGTGCCGAAGCGCCACTCGCCCTCGTCGCGGACGTACGTGTCGTCGTAGTGGCCGAGGTGCATCACGCCGGAGCCGTCGGCGATGTGGTTGAGCTCCAGCACGTACCAGCTGCCACGCGCCTCGCCGTCGACGAGCCTGACCTGCCCGGACGCCGGCACTTGCGCCACCCACGGGTACTTCGCGATCGAGGTGCGCCACAGCTCGAGCGTCTCGTCGCGGCCGCGGGTCACCCGCCCACCGCCCTAGATCCCAGATGCACTCCGTGCGCCCACGTGGCGATCCACGCCTCGGGGTCGCGCCGGCACACCGCGTCGCCGTAGCGCGCGAGCAGGTTGCGGATCGCGAGCTCGTCGGCGGTGGCCAGCGATGCCATCGTCAGCTCGGCGAGCTGCAGCGAGGTGAGCTCGAAGTACTCGGCGAGCCCGTGCGGGCCGAGTTCGCGGCCGACGCCGGACTGTTTGAATCCGCCGAACGGTGCGTTGACGTTGAACCGGCCGCCGTTGACCGCCACCTGCCCGGTGCGCAAGCGGGTCGCCACCGCGATCGCACGGTCCTCGTCGCTCGACCAGACTCCGCCGGACAGGCCGTAGTCGGAGTCGTTCGCGATCTCGACGGCGTGGTCGTCGCTGTCGGCCGGAATCACGACGAGCACCGGCCCGAAGATCTCCTCGCGGGCGATCACCATCTGCGGGTCGACGTCGGAGAACACCGTCGGTCGTACGTAGAACCCGCGCTCGAGCCCGTCCGGGGCGTCGGGGCCGCCGGTCACGAGCGTGGCGCCCTCGGCGACGCCCTGGTCGATGTAGCCGCGCATCGAGTCGCGCTGTCCGCCGGACACCATCGGTCCGAGCTCGGTGGCGGCGTCGAGCGGATCGCCCACCCGCATCGACCCGACGAGGTCGGCGAGCCCGTCCTGTACCGCGCCGAGCTGCGCGCGCGGCACGATGAGGCGGGTCAGCGCCGCGCAGGTCTGTCCGTTGTTCACGAAGCAGCTGCGCACCGCGACCGGCAGCGCCGCGGACAGGTCGGTGTCGTCGAGCAGCAGGAACGCCGACTTGCCGCCGAGTTCGAGGGTGACCTTCTTGACCGTCTCTGCGGCCCGTTGCGCCACGCTGACGCCGGCGCGGGTCGAACCGGTGATGCTGACCATGTCGACGTCCGGGTGCCCGGCCATCAGGTCGCCGATCTCGCTGCCCGGGCCGGTGAGGATGTTGACGGTGCCCGGCGGCAGCCCGAGCTCGTCGATGATCTCGGCGAGTGCGAAGGCGGCCAGCGGCGCGGCACCCGCGGGCTTGAGCACGGTCGTGCACCCGGCGGCCAGCGCCGGCGCGAGCTTGGCCGCGAGTTGGTAGAGCGGGTAGTTCCACGGCGTGATCGCCGCGACCACCCCGGCCGGCTGGCGCAGCAGCACCGAGGTGCCGATCCGCTCTTCGCACCGGGAGGTCGGCCATCGCGTCGGCGATCGAGCGGAAGACGTTGACGGCGAGCCCGACCTGCACCCGCTGCGAGGTGCGCGATCGGGGTGCCGACCTCGCGGCTCATCAGCTCGGCGAGCGCTTCGGTGCGCGCTTCCAGGCCGTCGGCGATCGCGCGCACTGCTGCCACCCGGTCGGCGACCGGGGTCGCGGCCCAGGCCGGGAAAGCCCGGCGCGCGGCCGTGACCGCCTCGTCGACCTCGGCCGCGCCGCCGCGCGGCACGCTGCCCATGACCTCTTCGGTACGGCTGTCGAGACGGCGATGTCGCCGCTGGACTGGGGCGCGGTCCACTGCCCACCGATGTAGAGCTCTTTGCGGACCTCCACGCCCACCAGCCTCCTGGATTCGCACGTGCGGAGTACTCGTCAAGTTACCGGAGAAAGGCGTCAGTTACTACCGCCCGCGAAGTGGCGCCGACCATTGCGGTGATGCGTGCCCGTCGGGTAAGTATCTACACGTCGAGTTCTGAAAGTGGAGGCGCCCGTGCAGATCGGTCTGACGCTGCCGCAGCTTGGTGGTCACGTCACGCGCCACGGCCTGCGCGGCTTCTGCGAACGCGCCGAGGAACTCGGCTTCGGCAGCCTGTGGGTGCAGGAGCACCTGTTCTATCCGCACCATCCCGTGTCGGGGTACTCCGCGCGGCCCGGGCTCGCGGTGCCGGAGGCCTACCGCAGCGTGCTGGGCGCCTTGGAGACCCTCACCGCCGCCGCGGCGTGGACCTCGCGTCCGGTCGTCGGCACCAGCATCCTGGTGGCCGGGTTGCACCGGCCGGTCGCGCTGGCCCAGCGGCTGTCAACCATCGACGTCATCTCCGACGGCCGGCTGGTGGCCGGCTTCAGCGTCGGGTGGTCCGACGAGGAGCACCAGCTGATGGACGTCGACCCGCGCACCCGCGGCGCCCGCTGCGACGAGCTGATCGAGGCGCTGCTGGCGTGCTGGGGACCGGATCCGGTGGAGTTCGACGGCCGCTTCTTCTCGATCCCGAAATCCGACGTGCAGCCCAAGCCGGTACAGGTGCCCCGGCCCAGGTTGCTGTCCGGAATGCGGTCGCCGGCGGGCCTGCGCCGCACCGCGGAGAAATTCGACATCTGGAACCCGGCGTCCGGCACGCTCGAGCAGCACCTGGAGATGCTCGAGACGATCGCGGCGATGCGGCCGGCCGGGCGGGCACCGATCGAGCTGTACCGCCGGTTGTTCACCACCCCGCCGGTGCAGGTCGCGAACCTGCAGGTGGCCAGCGTCGACGACCTGTGCGCCGAGGTCGCGCTCTCGCGTGCGGCCGGGGTCGCGACGGTCATCGTCGACACCAACTTCGATCCCGCGCTCAACACCCCCGAGCGGTGGGCCGCGGTGCCCGAGGCACTCGCACCGCTGCTCGACGCCGCCGCCTGATCTGTGGAGCTTGCGATGCCGCTCATCCGCTATCCGATCCAGCAGCACGCCTACGTCGTCAACGACATCGATGCCGCCATGGTGCAGTGGACCGAGATGACCGGCGCGGGGCCGTTCTGGCTCAGCCGCAACCATCTGGGCCGCGAGCACACCTACCGCGGGGAACCGTTCGACGAGCCGATCAGTTACGCGTTCGGCGGTACCGGGCCCACGCATGTGCAGCTGATCCAACAGGACAGCGCGACGCCGTCGGTCTATCGCGACATGTACGCATCCGGCGAGGAGGGCTTCCATCACGTGGCGGTGCTGGTGCCCGAGGCCGACCACGCGGCCGAGGTCGCTCGGTTCGAGCAGGCGGGCTGCACCGTCGCGTCGACGTTGTGGTCCTACGTCAACGTTGCCTACATCGACTGTCGCGACGAGATCGGCTGCTTCGTCGAACTGCACGGTGCGAACCAGACGATCTACGACCTGTTCGAGCTGTTCCGCACCTCGCACCAGGAATGGGACGGCGTCACCGACCCGGTACGGGTGCGCTCCAAGACCTCGTCGCGCTGACTCCGATGATCATGCACGTACCCGCCCCATAGCGACGGTGCGTGCATGATCATCCACGTTCAGCGGTGCTCGACGGAGCGGCCGCCGTCGCGCCCGCCGCCGACGAGCAGGTTCTGCCCGGTGACCCACGACGCCGCGGGGGAGGCGAGATAGAGCACCGCGGCGGCCATGTCCTGTGGCGTGCCCATCCGGCCGAGTGGCACCGTGTCGATGAGCTGGGGCAGGTCGTCGGCGGTGAACTGCAAGACGTCGTAGAACGAGTCGGTCGCGACCATGCCCGGTGAGATGGCATTGACCCGGATGCCGTCGCGGGCGAGCTCGGCGGCCATCGTGAACGTCAGGTTCAGCAGCGCGGCCTTCGACGCCGCGTACGCGCCGGTGTTCGGTGCCGCGCGCATCCCGGCGCCGGATGCGACGTTGACGATCGCGCCGCCGCGGGTCATCCGCCTCGCGGCCTCGCGAGCCCCGGCCTGCGCGGCGATCAGATTGAGCTCGAGCATGTCCCGCAACTGTGCGTCGGAGGTGTCGACAAGGGGCCGGGTGCCGCGCTCGTCGGTGCCGCCGGCATTGTTGACCCACACGTCGAGGCGGCCGAAAGCGTCGACGGCGGCCTGCGCGAGCTGTGCGGGCACGTCGGGGTCGCGCAGGTCGGCGGGGAACTCGACCGCCCGCCGGCCGCGCTCGCGCACCTGCGCGGCAACGGTGGCGACGTCGTCCGCGCGGCGCGCGGTGATCACCACATCCGCGCCGGCGTCGGCGAACGCGACAGCGATCGCGGCGCCGATGCCGCGACCGGAGCCGGTGACGACCGCGGCCCGGCCGTCGAGCCGGAACAGATCGAGGATCGAGGTCAGCGCGGTTCCGCCGAAGTCGGTGCGCCGAGCGCCGGTCCAGGCGCCGCGGGGGGCGGACCTTTCTCGATCCACTCGGTGAGCAGGTGGTGGAAGTGGCGGATCTTGCTCTCCTGGTAGACGCCGAGCGTGACGCCGGGCTTGCGGCTGGTGCGCAGGCCCTTCTGCACGGCTTCGAGGTTGAACTCGTCCTGGTCGAACACGCGTGCCAGCGAGCCGAGCTGCTCGACCGCGGTGCGCCACGGTTCGTCGGCGCCGAGGCGGGTCTCGACCGCGGGCGGCGGCCGGTCGCCCGTGTACGGCGAGAGCAGCAGCACCTCCATGATGCAGGCCTGCGTGGTCGTCGCCGTTGGGCCGGAACCGATAGGTGATCTGGTTGTAGCCGCCCCAGGGGTGCATGTTCGGGAAGACGGTCATGTAGTAGCTGTCGACGAGTTCGGCGTCGGTGAGCTCGTACACGTCGTCGCCGAGCACGTTGCGCAGCGAGCGCCGCGCCGCCTCGGCGAGGGTCTTGCGCGCGGTGCTGCCCTCGGGCACCTCGAGCATCGGCGGATCGTCGACGCGCTGGTCGATCTGGCTGTTGAGCCGCTGCTGTTCGCTCGGGTCCCACGACAGGTACGGGCTCGGCACGCCGCGCGCGGAGATCGCCCGCGAGACGTTGCCGAACACGTCGTACTGGGAGTTGGCGTCGCCGAAGCCGGCCAGCAACTGCGGGTGCGTGGTGATGACGTGGAGGGACTCCATGAACGCTTCCTGCGCGACCTTCCAGTTGACCCGCAGGATCTTGGAGATGTGCACGCGCGTATAGCGCTGCTCCAGCGGCCAGCGGGTGAAGAAGGTGGGTAGGTCGCCGAGATAGTCCTCGAGCGGCTCGCAGTTCGGGTCGGGGTTCACGAAGACGAAACCGCCCCAGGTGCCGACCCTTACCTCGGGAAGGCGGAACGTCGTTGGGCTCGACCTGCGGGAAGTCCCACGCGCTCGGCACGCGCTTGAGCTTGCCGTTCAAGCGACCAGCAGAAGCCGTGGAACGAGCACTCCAGCTCGGTGCACCCGACCCCGGCCGTCGCGCAGCGTGCGACCGCGGTGCAGGCAGGCGTTGACGTAGCCCTTGATGCCGTTCGGCCCGGGCTCGGCGCGCACCAGCAGGATCGAGGTGTCGCAGATGTCGTACACCTCGGTGTCGCCGACCTCGGCGAGGACCTCCTCGCGGCAGGCGAACTGCCACACCCGCGACCAGAGCCGCTCCTTCTCGAGCTCGTGGAACTCGCGGGACAGATAGCGCTCGACGGGGATGTCGGCCTCGCCGAAATAGCCGGGCTGGTTGCGGCGCATGGCCGCGGGTACCGGCTTGCTGTCGATGTCCAGCAGGTCCTGGTATGACGGTCCGTTGCCGCGGAACCCGGTGCGCGGCGGTGTTTTCGCGGTCAGGAGAACGTCTCCTCTGATCTCGAAGCGGCGGCTGCGGGACGCGGCGCCGCCTGCGGTGCGGCCGCCGCTGGCGATCCAACGGCACAGCTCGGGATCGGCGCGGCGCACTTCGCCGATCACCCACTTGCCGTCGCGGTCGAAGCGCCCCTGCCGGCCCTTTCGGTCGGTGACCAGCACCGGCCCGAGATCGTCTTCGGCCCACTCGTAGACCGCGCCACTCAACGCGTGTTCGATCTTGCGCATGCTCGCTCCCTCGGCACGGTCACCACCGACGCTGCCGAACGTAGAGTAACAACAGGAATGTGTTCAGTAAGGAACGTAGCAGGTGTTGCAGCGGCAACAACGCACGTAGGACGTAGGTCCCCGGTCTGCACTCGCCGTGCGCGGAACTTCGCGGCGTCGATGGGCATGGTTCTCCGAGGACGCTCGCTGCGGGTCCATTCGTGAACGCACACGCGGTGCTGATCGCCCACCGGCCGTCGCGGCACTCGTACCGGTCGAGGTAGCGACCCCACCACGTGTCCAATCGGTCGGTGCCGTCGGGCTCGGTACTGCGCAGGTAGGTGACGTTGTAGATCTCGCCGGTGGCGTGTCGTGTCGTCGATGACGTCGATGGCGTGGTTGAGCACGCAGTGCATCGTTGCGTCGTAGCGCCGGTGCGAGGCTACGACCCGTTCGCACAAGCCCGCGGGCCGGCCCGACGTACACGCCGTGGTCGTCGGTGGCGTCGTCGTGGTAGGCGCTGAGCCATCAGTTCGACGTCGAGGCGGTCGACGCCGCGGCAGTACCGCAGCGCGGCTTGGCGGATGGCCTCCTCGGCGCTGGCGTCACCGCTCCGCGGGCATGTCGATGACCCGGCTGATCCGGTGATGGACTGGCCGGGCGCGGCGCCGACGACCCACACGCACAACTCGGGGTCGGCCTCGAACAGGGTGCCCTCGACGTGGCTGCCGTCCTGGCGGAACCGGCCCCATCGGGTGCCTTGGGTGACCCGCACGGTGCCGTCGCCGTTGTCGACGTAGAACGAGTTCGGGATGAGTGGGTGCCGGATCGAGCCGGCCGGTCCGGGGGTCGTCACTGCGCCCCCTCGACCCATTCGGCCAGCAGGTCGTGCCGCCACGCCACGAGGGCCTCCTGGTAGCGTCGACAGATCACGTATGTCCTGCCGTGTCGTCTCGAGGCCGCGCTGTACCGACTCCATGTTGAAGGTGTCCTGCTCCATCACCAGCCCGAGCGTCTGCAACTCGGGAGCGTTCGTCCACGGCTCGCCGAAATCGAGGTGAGTGATCTGCGCCGTGGGCGGCTGTTCACCGCGGAACGGCGTGAGGAACATGACCTCGAAGATCGACTCGTCGTGGTGGTCGCCGTTGGGCCGGAACCGGTAGACGATGCGGTTGTAGCCGCCCCACGGGTGCAGGTTCGGGAACACCAGGTAGGCCCAGTGATCGACGAACTCGGCGTCGGACACCTCGTCGGCCTCGATCGCCGAGCACCTGCCGCCAGCGCTCGCGGCCGGCGCGCGCCATCGCCCCGCGGGCGGTGCTGCGCTGCTCGAAGGGGATTGGCAGGTCCTCGCCCTCGCGGACGTCGAGCATCCGCTTGAGGATGTCGGCCTCGGCGGTCTCGAGCGGGAGATCCTCGATCGGCGTGCCGGACGGGCTGATCTGGCGGCCGTAGTTGCCGTAGACGTCCACGGCCGAGTTCGCGTCGCCGACGTAGGGCGCCGACTGCGGGTGGGTGGCGCCGAGGTGCAGGCCTTCGGAGAACGCCTCCTGGGCGACCTTCCAGTTGCACCGGATCTTCTTCGACACGTGCGCCTGCACGTAGCGGTGCTCGAGGTCCCAGCGGGCGAAGTGCTCGGGCAGGTCGCCGATGAACTCCTCGAACGGGACGCCGTTGGGATCCGGGCTGATGAACACGAACCCGCCCCACAGCCCGACGCTGCGCCTCGGGCAGGCGCCACGCGTCGCGGTCGGCCTCGATGTCCGGGAACTCGGCCGGCGCCGGCGTGTACCGCAGCGCGCCGTCCAGCTTCCAGGTGAAGCCGTGGAAGCTGCACCGGAACTCGCTGCACCGGCCGTCGTAGTCCTTCAGCGCGCGGCCGCGGTGCAGGCAGGCGTTGACGTAGGCCTTGATGCCGTCGCGAGTTCGCACCACGAGGTAGGAGTCGCCGGAGATCTCGTAGACGTGGTAGCTGCCGACCTCGGGGATGTGCTCCTCGCGGCAGGCCATCTGCCAGACCTTGCGCCACAGGTGCTCGCGCTCCTGCTGGTGCCACTCGCGACTGATGTAGCGCCGGACCGGCACCTTCTGGCTCTTCGGTTGATAGGGGAAGTGCTCGCGCACCGGCTCCGGCAGGGGCACGTCGTCGTCGAGGACGAGGTCGTACCACAGCATCGTGCGCTTGCCGGTGTCTTCCATCCGCTGCGGAGTCGTCGTCATTGCTGCCACCTTCAGCGCGGGGTTACTTGATAAGCACTCACATTACTAAGTGCTGTCGGTGGTGTCGAGAGCGGCCGCTCGTGATCTGTGTCGTCCGGCGGGCGGTGACGCAACGACTCTTCAACGAGATGACCCGCTCCGGCGGCGGATCGGGTCATCTCGTTGCAAGAGTGGGTGATGAGGCGACTCAGCGGGCCAGGTAGCCCCCGTCGACCGCGAGCACGTGGCCGACGGTGTAAGCTGGCGCGGTCCGAGCACAGCCACAGCACCGCGTTCGCGATCTCCGCCGGCTGCCCGAAGCGGCCGACGAGGCTCAGCCGGCCGACGACATCGGCTTCGCTGCGACCGCGCAGCTCCATGGCGTGACGCAGCATCGGGGTGTCGATCGCGCCCGGCGCGACGGCGTTGATCCGGATGCCGTGCTCGGCGTAGTCGATGGCCGCCGCCTTCGTCATCCCGAGCGACGCCGTGCTTGGTGGCGGTGTAGGCCGCCTGGTTCGGCTGCGGTCGGAAGGAGTTGGTCGAGGCGATGTTGACGATCGCCCCGCCGCCGCGCTGCAGCATCGCCCGGAGCTCGTACTTCATGGACAGGAAGATCGACTTGAGGTTCACCGCGACCAGCCGGTCGAATTCGGCCTCCTCGGTGTCGGCGAGCGGGCCCTTCTCGGTCTCGATCGCCGCGGCAGTTGGCCGCGCAGTCGAGCCCGCCGTAGGTCGTCCACGGCCAGCGCGACGGCCGCCTCGACGTCGGCGGCCCGGGACACGTCGGTGTGGGCGAACACCGCCTCGCCGCCTGCCTCACGGATCAGTTCGACGGTCTGCTTGCCACCCTCGTCGGCGATGTCGGCGACCACCACCTGGGCGCCGGCCGCCGCGAACGCCAGGGCCGTCGCCCGGCCCATGCCGCCCGCCGCGCCGGTGACCAGCGCGACCTTGCCGGCGAACTCGCCGTCGCTCATGTCGCGGCCTCGGCGTGCGCCGCGTGCCGGCCGGCGAGGTAGCCGAAGACGAGTGCCGGACCGAGCGTGCCGCCGGCGCCGCCGTAGGTCATGCCCATCGACCGAGGCCATCGCGTTGCCCGCGGCGTACAGCCCGGTGATCGGGTTGCCGTCGACGTCGAGCACCTGGCCGTCGCCGTCGGTGCGCGGGCCCGCCCTTGGTGCCGAGCACGCCGGCGTAGACCTGCACCGCGTAGTACGGGCGCAGTGTCGAGCGGGCCCGAGCGTCGCCTGCGGCCCGTCGCCGAGGCTTGGGTCGCCCCACCAGCGGTCGTGGGCGCTGTCGCCGCGGCCGAAGTCGGCGTCCTCCCCGCGCGCGGACTGCTCGTTCCAGCGCGCGACGGTCGCTTCGAGGGCGTCGGCGGGGACTCGATGGCCTTCGGCGAGATCCTCCAGCGACGGCGCCTCGGTCATCCACTCCGGCGTCGGGCCGTCACCCTTGAAGCCGGCGAGCCCGTACCGGGTCGAGGTAGTGCCGGTCGAAGACCATCCAGGCCGGGTGGTTGACGTAGTCGAAGCGTGCTCACGTCGATCACGTGGAAGGCCGCGCCGAGCGCGTTGTAGTTGGCCGCCTCGTTGGTGAACCGCTGGCCCCGCTTGTTGACCATGATGCAGTGCGGGCGGGTGCGCTCGCCGTTGACCTGCCAGGCCTGCCATCGCGGTCGCCGACCGGGACGTCGATCGATCGGCACCCACCAGGCCTCGCGCATGTTGGCCGAGCTCGGCGCCGACGCGCATCGCCATCTTCAGGCCGTCGCCGGTGTTGGTCGGCACCGAGGCCGAGCGTGCCAGCGGCCCGCGGCTGAACGCACGCACGAGCTCGCGGATCCCACTCGAACCCGCCGGTGGCGATCACCACGCCGCGGCGGGCGCCGACCTCGACCGGCCCGTCCGCGGTCTCGAAGCTGCACGCCGGTCACCCGGCCGTCGTCGGTGATCAGCTCGCACGGCCCGCATCCCGGTGCGCGGCTCGATCTCGCGGTCCAGGCAGGCCTTGAGCAGCGGGCCGATGAGCCCCTGGCCGGCGCCGCGCTCGTCGCGGATCTTGCGCCGCTCGAGCTCGGCCGGCGCGACGCCGTCGGGCGCGCCCCGGCCGAGGCTGGTCTCGCTCATCATGATGTTGCCCGACAGCTGCGGGCCGACGGTCACCTGGTCCTGCCACTCGCCGAGGTCGGCGAACGGGTACAGCGGGCACTCCAGCGAGCGGCCGCCGCCGCGGCTTCGCGCCCGGGTGCTCGGGGTGGTAGTCCGGGAAGTCCTTGATGATCTGGAACTGGACCGGGGTGTTGGCCTCCAGCCAGCTCACCATCTCGGGGCCGGCGTCGACGAGCGCGCCGGCGAGTTCCTCGTCGATGAGCCCGTGCGAGAGCGAGCGCAGGTAGGTGAGGACCTCCTCCCGAGTGTCCTCGATGCCGAGCTCGGCCATGTGCGGGTTCATCGGGATCCACGTCATCCCGCCCGACCATGCGCTCGTGCCGCCCACGCTGTCGGCCTTCTCGAACAGGCCCACGGTGGCGCCCTCGTCGTGGGCGCGGATCGCGGCGGTCAGGGCGGCTGCGCCGGTGCCCAGGACGACGACGTCGAACGTCTCCATCTGTCTCCTCCTCGGTTGTCGCTAAATATAACTAGCGTTGTAATAAAACAGTCAAGAGTCCGAGGACCCGGCGTGACGAGTGACTCTTTTTCCAACGCTTGTTATGTTCTGACTGTTAGCAGTATGCCGATGCCGAAGTACGTCGACCATCACGCCCGCCGCCAGCTCGTGACCGAGGTGGCCGCGGAGATCGTCGCGGCGCGCGGGGTGTCGAGGCACTCACCGTGCGCGGCGTCGCGGCCGCCACCGGATTCAGCACGGCCGTGGTCAGCCATTACTTCGCCGACAAACGTGACCTGCTGCGCTCCACCTTCCGGGCCGCGGCGAACCGATCGCACCTCGCGCTTCGAGGCCGCCGCCACCGCCGAGCAACGCAGCGTCGTCAGCTGCCTGGAGGCGCTGCTGCCGCTCGACGTCAACTCGCGCCGCGACTGGCGGCTGTTCGTCGCCTTCTGGGGTACCGCGGCCAGCGACCCGGAGCTGGCCGACGAGCAGCGCGACCGGGTGCGCAGCGCGCGCACCCGCCTCGAGAAGGTGGTGGCCGAGCAGCTGCCCGCCGGGCCGAGCGATGCGCGTATCGCACGTTCGCTGCTCACCCTGGTCCAGGGCATCGCGACACAGGCGGTCTTCGATCCCGACGACTGGACCCCGCGCCGGCAATCCGAGCAGCTGCGGACCGGGGTGTCGGCCCTGCTGCCGGCGCGGGCCGGCAGCGTCGCCTCCTGACGTTTCTGTTCATCCGTTGCGCTAAGCCGCCGGTCTGAGGCAGGCTCAACCAGCCCGCTGAGTCTGCCTGCAGGAGACCGGATGTCCGACGAAGCCCAGCTCGACCAACCGTCGTTCCAGCGGTTTCTGGACGCCGTCGAGCCCGACCGGGGCGGCACGGTCACATCGGTGCGTCCGATCAGCGGCGGGTACAGCCGGCTCAGCGCGCTCGGCGACGTGCGGTGGGGCGACGGCTCGACCGAGACGTTCGTGCTGCGCGCCGACCCGCCGCCGGACACCGGGGTGTTCGTCAGCGACCGCGACGAGGAGTGGCGGCTGCTGCGGGCGCTGCGAGGCAAGGCGTCGGTGCAGACTCCGACGCCGCGCTGGTACGACTCGACCGGTGCGCACTTCGGCGCCAAGTGTTTCGTGGTGAACTTCTTCGCCAGCACGCCGCTGGCGTTGATCGCGCCGCAGGAGGGACAGCTCGAACGTGCCCGGTCGATCTTTGTCGACACCATCGCCGACCTGCACCGGACACCGCTCGAGGTGCTGCCCGCCGAGCTGGCGCACCCGCCCGATTGGGACGCCTACATCGACGGGCTCGTCGACCTGCTCGGCCGGCTGGACGCGACCGTCGGCGACACCAACCCGGCGCTGCATTACGCGGCCGCGCAGCTGCGTGCGCACCGGCCGCCGCCGGTTGCGCTGACCCTCGTGCACGGCGACTGCCAGCCGGCGAATCTGCTGGTGCCCGAGAGCGGCGAGGTGCTCGTCATCGACTGGGAGTTCGGCCGGATCGGCGATCCGCGCGAGGATCTCGGCTATTACAGCCACCTGCCGGTACCGCCGAACCTGTACGAGATGGATCCGGAGACGTTCCTGGCGCGCTACCGCGAGCGGACCGGGCTGTCCGAGGAGCAGGTCAACGAGCAGACCGTTGACTGCTTCATGCTGCTGGGCCAGGCCCGGCTGGTCGGCCAGATGTTCGAGGCCGCCGACGCCCTCGCCAACGGGCGGCCACGTGGCGCGATGGCCACCTACCTGATCAACGGCATCTCCGCTATGACCCGACAGTTCTACGAAACCGCACACCGACTGGCCGGCTGAGGAGCGCCCATGCTGTCGCGACCCACCACCGAGCAGATCCTGCTGGACTGCTGCCGCGAGCTGATGACCGGTGTGCTGCCGGCGCTCACTGACGAGACCGCGGTCGTTCGCGTCGTCATGGTCGAGCAGGTGCTGCGCAACATGGCGGTGCGGTCGGCGCACGAGATCGCCTGGATGACCGAGGAGATCGCCGACATCGAGCGCTACGCGGGCGCCGTCCTCGACGCGCACCCGACCCCGGAGCTCGAGAAGGCGCTCGGTGCCCTGGCCGGTGCGTCGCGCGATTCCTTGCATCTCGACGGCGTGGTCGAGGCCTACTGCCGCGCGGGCGACGCGCTGTCGGCCGCGCTGGAATCCGCGGTGGACACCGGCGCCGCCGATCTCGTGCGCAGGGGCGAGGACATGCTCGCGGTGCGCTGCGAGCGGGAGAACGAGGTCATGGCCGGGTGGAGCCCGACCGGGCGCTAGTCATGTCGGTCACCCCGTCACCGGTGCCGCTTCGGGCATCGGCCGCGCCACGGCGGTGGTCACCTCCTCGGTCACCGGGCTGGGCGGCGAGCCGAAGCGCTGGCCCTACGCCGGCCGGGGTGTAGCAGCTTCCCGCCCCTACGGGTCGATTTTCGTGCCGAGAATCAACCCAACGGGGCGGGAAGGTGAGATGGAGGCTGTGGATATCCGGCTCGGACGCCCCGCTGTCGTCGAGCATCACCGGCCATGGGTGGTTTGGATCCGGACTGGTATTTCGAGCATGTGCTGTTCTTCGCGGAACCGGGCGGGGGGCCGGTTGTCGTCGGGCCGGCCGCGGCGTGGTCGATCTGGTGGAGCCGCCAGGCCGGCGACGACCCATTGCGACGACACGCTGCGCGCCGCGGGTTCGTCGTGCCGCGACGCGAGCTCATGGCCCTCGGCGTCACCGTGTCACAGTCGCGCACCGCGATCCGCCGCGGCCGTTGGACGCGGGCCCGCCGCGGCGTCGTCGCGCCGGTAGACCTGCGCACCGACCTTCCCGAACACGGCGCCGAGCACGTGCTCGCCCGGCGCCGGCATGCGGTCGAGAGTGCGGCTGCGGCGCTGCGCCGTCGCCGTGATGTCGTCAGCGGACGCAGTGCGGCGATCCTGCACGGGCTGCCGACGCTGCAGGTGCCGGACGATCCGGAGCTGACCGCTCTCGAGCCGGCGCGATTGGGCCACCGCCCCGTCACGCATGTCCACGGAGCGAGGCTGGCCGCTGCGGAGGTCACCCGGTGGTTCGGCGTACCGGTCACGACGGTCGCGCGCACGCTCGTCGACCTGGCACGCCACGATCGGCGCGATGCGATCATGGCCGCGGACGCGGCGCTGCGGGAACGGTTGCTGGTCCGCCGCGACATCGACACCGCGCTCATGGCCGCGCGGGGTTGGCCCGGTGTGCGGCAGGCCAGGGCAGTGCTCACGCTGGCCGACCCGCGCGCCGAATCGCCCCTGGAATCGCTGGTTCGGCTCGCGTTGCACGACGACGGTTTTCCGACTCCCGAGCCGCAGGTTTGGCTCGGCCGGGATCGAGTCGATCTGTATCTGGTGCGGCACCGCCTGGTCATCGAGGCAGACGGGCGAGTCAAGTACCGCGGCGACGAACTCTGGCAGGAGAAGAAGCGCGAGCAACGCCTGCGCGACCTGGGCAACCGCGTCGAGCGGGTCTTATGGACCGACCTCGGCAGGGGCTGGCCGGCCACCCGCGCGCGGTTGTGGGCCGCACTGGGCGCTTAGCTGCGCCTTCCCGCCCGTCCTGGTCGATTTTCGTGAGAGAAATCGACAGCACGGGGCGGGAAGCGCGTGCTCCCCGCCCCGAGTGGTCAGCCCGCGAGCACCGTCACCTTGCCAGAGGAACCGTCGACCTCAAGCAGCGTGCCGTCCGGAATCCGCGCCGAGGCGTTGGAGACCCCGGCGGCGCAGGGGATGCCCAGCTCCCGGCTGACGATCATCGCGTGCGAGCCCATCGCGCCGACGTCGACGACCACGCCGGCCGCGACCATGAACAGCGGCGTCCAGGACGGGTCGGTCTGCGGCGCGACGAGGATCTCGCCGGGCTCGAAGTCGGCGATCTGCGACAGGTCGCGGATCACCCGGGCCCGGCCCTGCGCCACCCCGGCCGACGCCGGCGCGCCGGTCAGGACGTCGCCGGGCGCCACCGCCGTGTTGTCGCCGCCGCCCTTGCGCTTGAGCTGGTTCACCGGGGTGACGCCCTCGGTGGCGACGACGAAGGTCGGCAACTCGACGTCGAAGAGCTCCTTCCACTTCGCCTCGCGTTCGCGCAGGATGTCGCGCATCGCGCTGGCGTGGGTGGTCAGCACGTCCAGCTCGGAGTTCAGCGCCATGAACACCTGCCGCGGGTGGTCGAGCTGGCCGGCGGCGACCAGCCGGCGGCCCAGCTCGAACAGCGGCGCGCGGACCTCGTGCATCGCCATCACCGCGGTTGTCTTGCCCCGCTCGCGCCACGCGGCGAACCGGCGCGCCGACCCGATCGCCATGTGCAGGGTCTGCACAGCCTCCTCGTTGTCGCCGATGATGCCGAGCGCCTGTTGCAGCGCCTCGGCCGCCTCGACCGAATGCTCCTCACGGCGCAGCGTCGGCGAGGCCGAGTCTTCGAGCTGGCGCAACCGGTCCACCAGCGCGAGGGGCAGTTCCGGCCTGGTCTCCCAGGAGTCCACGCCGGGGTCCCACTCGCTCGGGCCGCGGTAGCCGAACTCGTAGACGAAGTTGTCGAACTTGGTCGCGAACTCGGGGTGCTCGTCGTGCAACCGGCCGAGCAGGCCGTCCAGCCCGGCGTCGAAGGTGGCCGTCAGACCGGCGTCACCGCGCACGATGCGCGAGAGGTCCCACAGCGCGTAGGACGGCAGCGCGGAGTCGACATCGCCAGCCGAACCGATCAGGCGCACCACCAGGGTCGGGTCCACCGCGCCGACCAGCGCGCCGATCACGCCGGGGCCGACCGCGGTCTGGTTGCTCGCCATGCAGTAGCCGCGGCCCCACATCAGCCGCTGGATCGTCGCGGCCGAGCGCGCCCAATTCACCAGGATCTCGTTGGTGGAAGAAGTCAGGTTCGGCCGCATCGCCCGGAACCGCGCGACGTATTCGCGCTCCTCCTCGATCTCCGGGAAGGTGGTCGCGGTCAGCGCCCACTGGGTGCGCTCGGCCATCCGGGCCGACAGTTCCTCGTTGACGTCGGTGTCGCTGGACTGATGCTTCGGTGCGTCCGGGTGCGGGAAGAACGCGGCGTCGATGGCATCGGCGCCGATGCCGGCCCGGATGCCGACGATGCGCACCGTGGTCTGGTTGACGTAGAGGTGTCCGTAGATGAATCCGCCGACGGGAGCGACCTCCTCGCCGGCGACCTCCTCCGGGGTGAACGCGTCGAGCTGGATGTAGCCCTTGCCCCAGCCCGGGAACACCTCGGGGATCCACACCAGCGAGCCGCCCAGCGGAGTGATCGGGTCGGACATGACGTCGTTCGCGTTGAGTCGCGTGTACACCGGATACCGGGTGCTCGGCGGGGTGTCGATGATCCACTTTTCTTCGGTCACGGTGCCTCCGGGCGGCGCTGTCCTGGGTTTCGGGGTCGGGTAAGACTGCGATAGAGCGTAGGCGTCGCGCAATAGGAGCCGCTGGGAAAGTCGCCCGAGCCTTGCTAACTTGAGTGCCTCACTAGTTACGGCAGGAGTCGGAATGGCCGAGGAATTCATCATCGCGGGCTGGATGGACTACGGCGACAACCGAGACGAGGTGCTCGAGCACTTCGCCGCGTGCGCCGCGCACAGCCGCGCCGAGCCCGGTTGCCTGGACTACGTCGTGTCCGCGGACCCGGCCGCGGCGGGGCGCATCGTCGTGTTCGAGCGCTGGGAGACCGAGCCCGACCTCGCTGCGCACTTCCAGATGCCGCACATCACCGAATTCCGCACTGCGATTGCGCCGTACCAGCGTCTGGACCGCTCGATCCGGCGATACTTCATCTCGCGCGAGGAGGAGTTCGAGTCGTCGAAGGTGAGCGCGAAGTAGCTCACCAGGTGCGCCGGTGCGTGGCGATCTCCTGGCCCGGTAACTCCGGGGTGAACTGCCATCGCGCCGTGCAGGTGCGGGTGCGGATCCGCCAACCGCCCGGGGTGCGTTCGAGCACGTCGTCGTAGTCGCCGCCGTACCAGCGCCGCGGGTCGTGCCGGTCGCGGGTGTACGGCGCGAGAAACTTGCTCCTCGCGCGCACCACACCCGCGTCGTCGGTGTAGACGTACACGTTCGTGCAGTGGTGCGCGGACGGATGATTCGCGCCGGCGAAGAACGCGCGGACCGCATCGAGGCCGTGCATGACCTCCGCGACGTTCACCGCGCGGTAGTCCAACTCGGCGTCGGCGGCGAACACCTCGTCGAAGCGGTCCCAGTCGGCCGCGTCGACGAGATGCCCGTAGTGCGCCAGCACCTGGTTGATCAACACGATGTCGGTGGCGTCCATCCGACCTTCCGATCTGTTTCTTGACTCCGAGAACAGTTTCCGTGGACGATATGAAATCTACCGACGCCTGCCCAGGGGAGAGACGCGCGTGACGGCTGCGATTCGTGCCCGTGCTGAAGACGACGCCGGACGGCCTCGCGCTGGCCGACGACCACGGATCGCGGACCTGGGCCCAGGTCGTCGCCGATCTCGAGCAGGCCGCCGGCGCTCTGCTCGCCGTCGCCGCGGGCGCCGACCAGCGGGTTTCCGCGCTCGGCGAGAACGCCATCCCGACGCTCGAGACCCACGCCGCCGGGCTCATGGTCGGGGTCGGCACTGTCGCCACCTCGCGCCAGTTGCGCGCCGCCGAGATCGCCGACCAGTACACCGACGCCGGGGTCGCGTGCGCGATCACCGGCGCGGCGAGGTCAGGCGGAGGTCGCCGCGGGCGCGCGGGCCGCGGGCGTGGACACCGTCGTGGTGCACGGCGGCGAGCCGCGCCGAGGGCGCGATCAGCTGGGCCGACTGGCTGGCGGCCGCGCCGCCGGTGCCGGCCGACGCCGGTCAGCGCCCGCCGCGGCCGGTGCTCGTCTACACCTCCGGCACCACCGGCCGGGCGCGCGGTGCGGTGGTCCGCTGGACGACGGCACTGCCCGAGACCGCCGACGACTACGTCGCGGCGATCACCGCCGAGTCGGCGTTCCCGCCCGGCCCGCACCTCGTGGTCGGGCCGCTGCAGCACAACGCGCCGCTGACCTCGGTGCGGCACCTGCTCGCCGGGCAGCCGGTGATCATCGTGGGCAAGTTCGACGCCGAGACGCATTCTCGCGCTGATCGAGGAACACGCCGTAACGTCGTCGGTGATGGTGCCGACGCACCTGCAGCGGCTTGCTTGCCCTGCCCGACGACGTACGCGCGAAGTACGACGTGTCCAGCCTGAAGCTGGTGAGCCAGACCGGCTCGGCCTGCCCGCCGGACACCAAGCTCGCGATGATCGAGTGGTTCGGGCCGATCTTCGTCGAGTCCTACGGCGGAAGTGAGAGCGGCACGCTGTGCCGCATCGACTCCACGCGAGTGGCTCGACGCACCGAGGCTCGGTCGGCCGTCCGCGCCCGCCGTTCGAGGTCGCGGTAGTCGACGAGAGCAGCAAGCCGGTGCCGGCCGGCGAGGTCGGGGTGCTCGGCTTCCGGGCGCCCGAGGGCCGCGGCCCGCGCTACCACGCCGACCCGGAGAAGACCGCGAAGGCCTACATCGCGCCGGGGATGTTCACCCTCGGCGACGTCGGGTACGTCGACGACGACGGATACGTCTACATCACCGACCGGATCGCCGACATGGTCGTGTCGGGTGGGGTGAACCTCTACCCGGCCGAGAGTGAGAAGGTGCTCGGCACCCACCCGGCGGTGGCCCAAGTGGCGGTGATCGGCGTGCCGCATCCAGGACCTCGGCGAGTCGCTGCTTGCGCTCGTCGTGCCTGTCGGCGACGCGCCCGACCCGGCCGAACTCGAGGCCTACGCCCGTGAACGGCTCGCGCCTACAAGGTGCCGCGGGCATACGAGTTCCGCGCCGACCTGGTCCGCAACGCCATGGGCAAGCTCGACAAGAAGGCCATGCGCGCGCCGTACTGGGGCGACGATCGGACCATCGCCGGATGACGACGGCGCAGGCTGACTCGGCTTCGCGGACCGACAGCGCCTGAGAGGTGACGAGATGACCGCCGCCGAGAACTTCGTCCCGTACGGGCAGGGTCGCGCCCGCGGTCTCGACGAGGCCGAACTCGGCCAGCACGGCGTCGACCTCGACCGGCTCGTCGCGCTCGGGTTGCCGGTGGTCCCGGGGCTGACGGTGCCGGCCGTCGCACGCCGAGTCGCTGATGGACGTCGAGGTCGCCCGCAGCGCGGTCGATCTGCTGCAGCAACTGGTCGGCCGGCACATCGGCGACCCCGACCACCCGGTGCTGATCCGGCTGCTCGCCAGCACCTCCACGGCCGGCGCAGCGGGGCGCCGGTCGATGTGCCGGGCTGGGCATCACCGCCGGCTCGGTCGCATCGCTGGACGAGCTGGTCGGCAGCGACGGCGCGATCTACGACGTGTTCGCCGCGGTCATCCGCTACGTCGGCGAGTACGGCGTCGGGTATACGCCGGCGACGAATTCGCCGACGCCGAGTTCGACCGCCGAGACGCTGCCGGACCGGGTCAAGCGCCTTCCTCGAGCTCAGCGCCGCGGCCGGCGCACCGTTTCCGGACGACCCGGCCGAACAACTCGCCAGGGCCGCCACCGCGATGCGCCGCCGCTGGGTATCCCCCCGCGCCCGTCGCTCCCGTCGGGGTCAGGGGCTGCCGGACGACCTGCCGCTCGCCTTCCACGTGCAGGCGGTGCGGGTCGGGCCGCCCGAAGGCGTCCGGGCACGGCGTCGCGGAGAGCCGCGACCCGAACACCGGCGGGTTCGCCCCGACCGGCACGTTCCGGCGCGGGGTGCGCCGCAGCGCCACCGACGACCGGCCGGGCGAGTCGCTGGACGCGCTGCCCGGCGGCCGCGACCTGCTCACCTCGGCGCTGCGCACGCTGGAACTGCACCTGAAGGGCGCCGCCCGGGTCGAGTTCGAGATCCGCGACGGCGAGCTGTCGCTGCTCGCGGCCAGCAAGGTCGAACGCCCGGCACCGCGCACCGCGGTCCGGCTCGCCGTCGACCTCGCCGAAGCCGGTGCCGTCGACGACCAGGCCGCAGTCGGCTCGGTCCGGGCCTCGGACCTGGAAAGCCTGCTGCACCCGCAGCTGCAGCTGACCGGCCAGGAGATCGTCTTCGGCCGTGGCCTGCCGGCCGCGGCGGGTGCGGCGGTCGGCCGCATCGCGCTCAGCAGCGACCGTGCCGTCGAGTTGAGCGACGCCGGTGACCCGGTGGTTCTCGTCGCCGACGAGACCTCGCCCGGCGATCTGCCCGGCATGCTCGCGGCCAAGGCCATCGTCACCTCGCGCGGCGGGCTGGCCGCACACGCGGCCGTGGTCGCCCGCGGCCTGGGTCGCCCCGCGGTGTGTGGCGCCACCGGGGTGCGCATCGACCTCGCCAACCGCACCATCACCAGCGACGGGCACGCCCTCGCCGAGGGCGAGCTGATCTCCGTCGACGGCAGCGGCGGCATCCTCTACACCGGGACCGTGCACGTGGTGCCGCCGCGCCCGGGCGGCGACCTCGACGCATTGCTCACCGCGCGCCGACGGATTGCGCCGGCTGGGGGTCCGCGCCAACGCCGACAACGGCCGCGACGCGGCGCTCGCACTGCAGTACGGCGCCGAGGGTGTCGGCCTGTGCCGCACCGAGCACCAGTTCCTCGGCGACCGGCTGCCGCTGGTGCGCCGGTTCCTGCTCGCCACCGACCCGGACGAGGAGGCGGCCGCGCTGATCGACCTCGCGGCGGCGCAAAAGGAGGACTTCCTCGATCTGCTCAGCGTCACCGGCAACCGGCCGGTGACGGTGCGGTTGCTCGACGCGCCGCTGCACGAGTTCCTCGGCGAGTCCGCGCACGAGGTGAACCCGATGCTCGGGCCTGCGCGGGGTGCGGCTCGCGCTGACCCGCACCGAGCTCTACCCGGCGCAGGCGCGGGCGCTGTTCGGGGCCTGGGTCGAGCTCGCCGAGGGCGGCGTGCGCCCGCAACTCGAGGTGATGGTGCCGCTCGTCGCGCTGGCCGGCGAGCTCGCCGCTGCGGTCGAGAACATCCACCGAGCCGCCGACGAGATCGAGGAGACCACCGGCGTGCGGGTGCCCTACGCGGTCGGGACGATGGTCGAGACGCCCCGCGCGGCGCTGATCGCCGATCAGCTCGCCGGCATCGCCCAGTTCCTGTCCTTCGGCACCAATGACCTCACCCAGTTGACCTACGGCTTCTCCCGCGACGACGTCGAGGCTCAGTTGCTCACTGCCTACGTCGAACGCCGGCTGCTGCCGGTGAGCCCGTTCGCGAGCCTGGACCCCGAGGGCGTGGGCGCGCTCGTCGCGACCGCGATCACGAGTGCGCGGCGGGTGAATCCGAACATCAAACTCGGGATCTGCGGCGAGCACGGTGGCGACCCGGCGTCGATCCGGCTGTGTGAGCAGCTCGGCCTGGACTACGTGTCGTGCTCGCCGTCGCGGGTTCCGGGTGCGCGGTTGGCCGCCGCGCACGCGATGAGCGGGGTCAGCGCAGCGACAGGATGAGCGCGACGCACATCTGCTCGACCGCAGCGACGAACGAGGTGCGCGACACCCGCTCCAGTGCTCCGTCGAGTGCGACCGCCTGGCTGATGATGATGACGTCGAGCAGCACGGCCATGGCCAACGTGTTCACGGCGTGCTGCTCTCGGGCCTTGCGGGTGCTGCGCGCCGAGCGGGCCTCCGGCGCGTAGTCGTAGGCGCGGTCGAGGTGGCGTTGCTCCCACTCCCGGCGCAACTGCAGCGCGTGGGCGGTGCTGCCCTCGGAGTACCGGGCGACGAGCCGGGCGGCGTCGGGATTGGCGTACCAGTAGTCCCAGCCGGCACGCAGCACGCTGCGCAGGTTGTCGATCGAGCCGGGCGCGCCGTCGGGCCGGGCCTTGAAGATCGCGTCACTGAAACCGTTCAGCGCGGCCCGCAACGTCTGGGCGAACAGCTCCTCCTTGCCACCGAAGTGGTAGTAGATCGCGGTCGGGGCGACACCGGCCTCGACGGCGATGTCCTCGACGTTGGCCTCCAGGTAGCCCTCGCGGGCAAACACCACCGTCGCGGCGTCGACGATCTCGTGGCGGCGCGACGGTCGGTGCGCCGCGCGCTTGGCGGGTGCCGGTGTCATCGCGGCGACCGGCCCCGCTGCGCTGCGACTAACATCTGCCCATGATGGCTGACAGCGCCCTTCGCAAGCCCGCGAACCGACCGTCGCGCCGGCAAGATCTCATTGCGGCGGCGGTCGAGTTGTTCTCGCTGCAGCCGTGGGAGTTCGTCACCGTCGCCGACATCGTCGAGCGGGCCGGGATGACGCCGGCCGCCTTTTACTACCACTTTTCCTCCCGTGAGCAACTGCTCGAAGAGGTCGTGCGTCGCTTCGCCGATGACTGGGTCACCACGACCGAGCGGCTGCTCACCGAAGCTGCAACGCCTGATGCGCTGTGCGAAGTGCCGGTTGCTCTCCTCGACGATATCGAAACCTACGAGCAATCGGCCCGCATATTCTTCCTCAGTTCGGCAACGGCACCACTGCTCGTCGACCAGGTCCGTCGCGACGCGCGCAACCGGCTGATCAAGGCCGCCGCCAAAGCGGTCCGGCGGCTGTCGCCGGAGCGCCCGCTGGCCCAGGCCCAGGTCAACGGAGTCTCGATGATCGTGGTCTACGAGACCGCGATCCGAGCCCGGCTCGCCCTCGACGAGCCCTACCGCACGCTCGGCCCGCGCCGGTTCCGTGAGGAGATCGCGACCCTGAGTCGGGTCGCAGCCGGGTTCACGAATCCCGAGTAGCGGCGAGTGCGGTCTCGATCGAGCGGGCCCGCGAACCGCCGTCGTGGTAGTCGACCTCGCGCACGAGCAGATCACCGTCGAAGACCAGAAAGCTCATGCCTTCGGCCTGCCAGCGGATGCCCACCGCCTCGGGGCCGAACGACTCGTCGCGCACCGAGGCCGACATCACCCAGGTGAGCGCCACGCCGTCCGCTCGGTGCCAGAATTCCCCGGTGGGCACGAGCGTGAGGTCGGGGTAGCGGTCCAGGCCGTGCTGGAAGTAGGCCCGGATGGCCGGCCAGCCGTGGTAGACGCCGCCGATCACGTCGTCGAGCACCGCGTCGTCGCGCAGGAGGTCGCGGGGCGCGTCGGCGTCACCGGCGGACCATGCCGCGAACAGTTCATGAGCGAGTTCGATGTGCTCTTGCGCCATCACGCTTGTCCTTTCCAGCTACGGCACGACATGATGTAACTATAGGGCGTAACCAGTAACCCGGAGGAGTCAATCGTGCGCTGCTTGGTACTGGGTGGGTCGAGCTTCGTCGGCGGACGGCTCGTCGGCGCGATTGCTCACCGCGGGCCACGACGTCGCGGTGCTGAACCGCGGCCGCAGCGGCGGCTTGCGCGACGGGGGTCACGCAACTGACGGCCGACCGGCGCGATCTCGAATCGATGCGAGCCGCGCTCGATGATCAGGAGTGGGACGCGGTCTTCGACGTGTCCGGCTACATCATGGCCACCGACGCGGCGAACTTCGCCGGTCTCGTGGAGCTGATCGACGGCCGGACCGCGCGCTACGTGTTCGTCTCCTCCGTGATGGCCTACGAGTTCAACGGTTCTTCCCGTGGCCGGAGACCGCAGCCGGCTACCGACGACGCGCCGACCACCTACGGCGGCTTCAAGGCCTTCGCCGAGCGCACGCTGCTCGAGCGGTTCGCGGCGAGCGGGCTGGCGGCGCACGGTTGCGCGGCCGGCGGCGATCTACGGCCCGGACAACAACATCTACGACATGGAATCGGCGATGTTCCTGCGGTTGCGCCGCAACCTGCCGATCCTCATGCCGCACCAGGGGCTCGTGGTCAACTCTTTCGGCCACGTCGATGAACTGGCCGACGCACTGCTCGTGATGGCGACGCATCCGGGGGCGCCCGGCGAGATCTTCAACATCAGCGGCGTCGGGGTCACCGCCGAGCAGTACGTGCGCACGCTCGCCGAGATCGTCGGGGCCGATGCCGGACATCCGGCAGGTCCCCGAGGAGGTCGCCGCAGAAGCTCGACCGGCCGGCGTTCTGCCGGCTGTTCAAGGCGCGGCACCACAGCCTGATGGACACTGACCAAGTCGCGTACCGTGCTCGGGCTCGCCCCGGAGCGGCCGTTCCGGGTCGGGACACGAGCAGACCTATGAGTGGTTCCTCGAGGTCGCCGCTGGCCGACGCGCAGCGCGAACCTCGACGATCCGTTGTGGGGCAAGGGTTTCGACCTCGCCTACGAAGCCGAGGTGGCGCAGCAGCTGGACGCCGGCCGATGACCGCGACCGTGGCCGACAGCGTGCCGACGGCGACCGGCCGACGGACAGTGCGTTGTGGCGAGTGCGTGCTCGACACCGTGCAGACAACGCGATCCTGCCGGCGTTGCGGCCGGGCTTCGAGCGCGACTCCGCGCGGCAGCTGACCGGCGTGGCCCGCTACGCCCTGTCCCGACCCGCCGACCGCGGCACCGAGCGGGCCGCGGAGCTGGCCGCGCTGCTCGAGCTGCCGGACTCGACCGACCTGAACGGGTGTCTCGCGGCGGCGTCGAAGGTGCTGGTGGCCGGTGACGCGCCCCGAGCTGCGGGCGCGCTGCTGCGCTATCTCGGCGAGGACGTCGCCGAGGCCGCGCCGCTTGCTCGAGACGTTCTCCGGGCACGATCCGGCGGCCGACGAACCCGACGTCGGTGGCGGCGCCCGAGGCCGCCGAGCTGGGCCGTTGGCTTGCCCGCGCGCTCGGTCGCGAGATCGAGGAACTCGACGTCGCGGTCATGGTGGGAGGTCACTCCCGCCGCATGCTCAGCGTCGACCGTGCGTTCCGGCGGCGCGCGCGACGATCTGGTCGTGCGGATCGAGCAGGGCGGCATGTTCGGCACCGAGGGCGAGCCCGAGGCGCGGGTGATGCGCGCGCTGGCCGAGACCGGTTTCCCGGCCCCGCCGGTGCGCTGGATCGAAGCCGGACGCCGTCGGTGCTCGGGCAGCCGTTCTTCGTGATGGATCGGGTGCCTGGCTCGCCGGCCGTCGACGACGCGATGCTCGAGCCGAATACGTCCGCCGGCTGCACGAACTGCACACGCTCGAACCGAGCGTGGCGGCCGACGGCCTAGGGCCGGTGCCCGGCCGCGCCGCAGGACGTGTGTGTCGGCCGCGATCGACCACTGGCTGGGACGTCTATCGGCGAAGCGCGGTCGCGCCGATCCCGCTGCTGGAAGAGGCCGCGCAGTGGCTGCGTCGACAATCTGCGCCCGACCGGCCCGATCTGCATCGTCCACGGCGACCCCGGCCCGGGAAATTTTCTGCACGACGGCACCGCAATCACCGCGTTCACCGACTGGGAGTTCGCGCACTACGGCGACGCCGCCGAGGACTGGACGTACTTCGGCGCGATTCGGGCCCGCAAGATGCAAGATGCGCAGGGTTGGCGTGCCAAGTTCGCCGAGCACGCCGGCGTCGTCTACGACGATCGTGACGTGGGGCTGCTGGGAGGCGTTCAACCTGTTCAAGGGCTGCCTGCGCGAACCTGTCCGCGCTGCGGCTGTTCCGCGACGGCGTCAGCACCGCGCCGAACCTGCTCGCCATCGGCACGGCGGTGCACCTGCGATTTCTGAATCAGCTGGTCGAGCGAGATCGACGAGCTCTCGCGCGCGATCGACATCGCTCGACGATGCTGCGCGACAAGCAGGAGATCACCGAGGTCTGCTACCGGTACGCGTTCTCGCTCGACAGCGGCGACTGGGCGGCGCTGGCGACCTGCTTCACGCCCGACGCCGTGGCCTACTACCGCAGACGGCGCACCCGACGCCGCGGCTATCCGGCGATCGAGACCCGAGTGCGCAGCGCGCTGGCACCGCTGGCGGCGAGCCAGCATCTGATCAGCAACGTGGTGGTCACGCTTGCCGGCGACGACGCCGAGTCGGTGTGCTACCTGCAGGCGCAACACGTCCGGCCCGGCACCGATGGCGGTGACCGTTCATCATCGCCGGCCGGTATCTCGATCGGTTCGTGCGCGCCGCCGGACGGCTGGCGGATCGCCGAGCGCCGGCTGGAGATCAGTCTGGACGAAGGGCAATCCGGCGGTGACCGCTCGGGCCGCGACTGACCGCGATCCGCTATGGGCGGCGGCCGAGGAAGCCCGGCCAGGCGGTCGATCGTCGCGCGTCTGCGCGGGCACCGGCACCGCCGGCCCGAACGCGCGGCCGCGCTGCTCGGCGCACCGGGGTCTCGGTGGCCAGGCGAGCACGAACGCCGCGAGCTCCTCGTCGACGACGAGGCCGTGGTCGATCGCCTGGGCGAGGTCCCAGGTGTGCATCATGGTGTCGATCAGGTTCATGTCGATCCAGCTACGTCCCGGGCAGCCGTCCCGGCGTCTCGAGCCGCGCCGGGCTGCCGCCAGGCGGCGAGATTCGCGTCGACGGCGGCGCGCGAACGCCTGGCCCGGGTCGTCGGTGAAACCCGGTCCGGCCCAGTCGGCCTTGTCGCCGGCGAGCACGATCGGAAACTGGTCGACCACCCGGATCAGGTGGTTCAGCACGCTTCGGACGTCCCACTCGGTGCACGGCGTGGGCCGGGGGTAGTCGGCCGGGCGTGGCAACAGCGACCACCGCGGTGGCCATCGCGTAGGCGCGCTCGAGCGCGGTCAGCTTGTCCATGCCGGGTCCTCGTCGTCCGCGGTAATGTCTGGCCAGCCTACAGTTACTGCACACAGTCTCTATGAACGGAGCAGCGATGGAGCTGAGCGGGCGGGTCGCCCTCGTCACCGGCGCAAATCGTGGTGTGGGCGCGGCGCTCGTCGACGCACTGTTCGACCGTGGCGCGACCAAGGTCTACGCGGGCGCCCGCGACCCGGGTTCGCTGGCCGACGCCGCACAGCGACACGGATCCCGGCTCCTACCGGTGCAACTCGACGTCACCAAGCGGGCCGACATCGAGGCGGTGGCCGACGTGTGTTCCGACGTCGAGATCCTGGTCAGCAACGCCGGTCTCGCACCGGCGGGGCCGGTGCTGGATACTCGCGACGAGCTGCTGCGCGAGGTGTTCGAGGTCAACGTCTTCGGCCCGATGGCGCTCGTACGGGCCTTCGCACCGTTGCTGATCGAGAAACGCGGCGGAGTGCTGTTCATCAACTCGGTCACGGGCCTGATCGTGTCGCGAAGCTCGCCTGTCTACGGCGCCAGCAAAGCGGCACAACGAATGCTCGCGCTCGGGCTGCGCGAGCACCTACGCGGGTCGAGCGTGGTGGTGACGACGTCGCATCCGGGCTTCATCGACACCGACATGGCAGCCGCCGTTCCATATCCGAAAGCGACGCCACGATCGGTGGCCGACGACTCGCTGGACGGCCTGGTGGCCGAGCAGACCGTCGTGTTCGGCGACGCGCTGGCCGAACTCGTCGAGGACGCACTGGTCACTCGGATGCCCGAGGTGCTCACCGAGCCGCAACAGCTGATGACCGAGCTGACCGCGACGTTGTCGCAGCACTAGTGGCGCGGGACACTAGTGTCCCGCGCCAGAGATTGTGCGAATAAGTCCGGCGTTCAGGCGTGGGCTGGTAAGGCGGAGGAGGAGAGCTGTACTTGCCGTCCTGGCGACGACGACAACGCAGCCAGCGCGCGCCTGGGCGTCGGAATTATCGTGCGAATCGCTGGCGCGGGACACTAGGACGCCTGGCGCACCCGCTCGGCGGCGAGCGTCAGCACGTGCCGGTTGCCGCGGTTCCAGGTGACCACCAGCGTCTTGCCGCTGATGCGCCACTCGCCGTCGACGCGCACGAGGCGGTCGGCGTAGTAGCCGCCGAGCGTGAACGAGTTGTCACCGTCGGCGTTCGTGAGGAAGTGTTCGGCCTGCACATAGATCGAGATGTCCGCGGTGTCGCCGTCGACGGAGACGATCGGGTTGTACAGACAGTGCTGACTGGCGTCCAGGCCCGGGAACAAGCCCTGTGCCCGGGACGCCCATTCGTCGGCTGCTACCCGGCCGACATTGCCGGGCCGGTAGGAGCTGTAGTCGAGGTCGATCTCGTCGGTGAATACCGCGCGGTACGCCGTCCCAGTCGCGAGTGTCGATCGCCGCGGCGAATCGGTACAGCGTGCGGCAGACGGCCAGGTGGTCGGCCGGATCAGGCACTGTGGAGATCATCGGGCGGGCCTCCTCGAACGCCGTTACTGTACCGCCTAGTTTGTAAGGGGAGCCAACCCGTGAAGGAGTGCAGCATGACGGCAACGAGGCCCGGCGTCTATCAGCCGCGGGTGCGCGGCGTCGAGTCGTCGGCCGGTCGGGTGCGTGTTGCCGAGGTCGGCGAAGGGCCGCCGCTGCTGCTCATCAACGGCATCGGCGCCAGCCTGGAGATGTGGCGGCCGTTCGCGCGCCGGCTGTGCGCCGAGCGCCGGCTCATCATGTTCGACGTCCCGGGCACCGGTGGCTCCGGGCGGCTGCGCAAGCCGCTGCGGATGCCCGGGATGGCGCGCCTCGTGGTCGAGCTGCTCGATGAGCTCGGCTATGGCCAGGTCGACGTGCTCGGCTACTCGTGGGGCGGCGCAGTGGCCCAGCAGCTGGCGATGGACGCCCCGCGCCGGGTGCGTCGCCTGGTGCTCGTCGCGACATCCCCGGGCCGCGGCGGCAAACCACCGTCAGTTCGGGCGATGGCGCTGATGAGCACGCCGCTGCAGTTCCTCTCCGACTCCTATTTCACCCGGATCGCGCCGCTGGTCTTCGGGGGCAAGGCGTTCCGGTCCGGCGGGCCCGGCGGCACCGCGAGGACGTTCGGCCGCCCGCCCTCGCAGCTCGGCTACGCGCAGCAGCTCTACGCGATCAGCGGCTGGACGAGCCTGCCGTGGCTGTCGCGGCTGACCGCGCCGACGCTGGTGGTCAACGGCTCGGACGACCCGCTCGTGCCGTTGAAGAACGCCCGGCTGCTTGCCGCACGCATCCCGGACACGCAGGTGCGGATCATCCCCGACGGCGGGCACCTGTGGCTGCTTGAATTCGCCGAACGCAGCGCCGCGCTCGTCGATGACTTTCTCGGCCCCGACCGCTGATTCCAGCTCACGTTTCGCTGATCCCCGGACGTCTACAGGGCGTGAGCAAGCAACCGTTCGAGCAGCTCGTCGTCGACCATTCGGCGATGGTGCTGCGGGTGTGCCGCGCGGTGCTCGGGCCGGTCGATGCGCAGGACGCGTGGTCCGAGACGTTCCTCGCCGCGCTGCGGGCGTATCCGGACCTGGACGCGGACGCCAACGTGCAGGCCTGGCTGGTCACGATCGCGCACCGCAAGGCGATCGACATCACCCGCGCGAGTGCGCGGCGCCCCCGACCCGTGGCCGAGCTGCCCGAGCGACCCGGCACCGACAGGCCGCCCGGAGGACGCCGACCCCGACCTGTGGGCAGCGCTGCGGCGCGTTGCCCGACAAGCAGCGTGTGGCGGTGGCCTACCACCATCTCGCCGGCCTGCCCTACGCCGAGGTCGCCGCGATCATCGGCGGGACCGCGGACGCGGCCCGCCGCGCCGCCGCCGACGGCATCAAGCGCTTGCGCGCCGGCTATCCGAGACCCGAGGAGAGGACGAAGCGATGAACACCGACACCCAGCTGACGCGCAGCTGCTCGCTGCGCTGCGCGCCGACGACACCGCAGACACTGCAGCGGCTGCAGGCCCGCCTGGCCGACACGGCCGAGCGCGACGGCCTGCTCGACGTCGCCTACCGGACGATGGACTCGCCCGTCGGGCCGGCTGCTGCTCGCGGCCACCGACCGCGGCCTGGTCCGCGTGGCATTCGCCCTGCAGGGCCACGACGCCGTGCTGAGCCAGCTCGCCACCGCGATCAGCCCGCGGGTGCTGCACGCACCCGCCCGCCTCGACCGCGTGGCCCGCCAGCTCGACGAGTACTTCACCGGCGACCGCACCCGCTTCGACGTCGCGCTCGACCTGCGACTGGCATCGGGTTTCCGGCGCAGTGTGCTCGAACATCTGCCCGACATCGGCTACGGCCGTACCGAGACATACGCGCAGGTGGCGACCGCCGCCGGCAGCCCGCGGGCGGTGCGCGCGGTCGGTACCGCGTGCGCGACGAACCCGGTGCCGATCGTGGTGCCTGCCACCGCGTCGTGCGCTCGGACGGCACCTGGGGGCAATACGCCGGCGGAGCTGACGCGAAGGCCGCGCTGCTCACTCTGGAGGCCGCGTGATGTGGGCCGACCGGGTAGCCGCGGCCGAGTGGCGGCACGGCGTGTCCACCGTCCGGTCCGGTCACCGGCACGCGCTCGGCCCGGTGTTCCGCGACGCCGCGTGACGGTCGTTGTCCGGCTCCGAGTAGTAACTGTAGTGTGTCCCTAATAACAGCTCTGCGGGCGAGGATGACGCGCACGGAGCCGGTCGACGACGGTCTGCAACTGGTCCCGCTGGCCCGGGTATCGGTCGCGGCGGGTGACGTCTACAAGATCCCCGACGGTCCGTTCGGCAACCGCGTCATCGCCGGCATCGCCGAGGGCAGGTGGGACGGGGAGCGGCTCTCTGGGCGCATCGTGGGACCGGGCGGCGACTGGGCGATGCCCGGGCCGGGCGGCGCCATGCTGCTCGACGTGCGGCAGGTCATCGAGACCGACGACGGCGCGATCATCTACGTCACCTACCGCGGCCGGTGCGACCGTTCGCGCGGCACCTACACGGTGGCGCCGACCTTCGAGACCTCCGACGAGCGCTACACCTGGCTCAACGCGGTGCAGGCCGTCGGAAAGGGCGGCTACGTCGACGGCCGGATGACCTATGAGATGTTCGAGGTGCGGTAGCGCGGCGATGGCACACTGACCGCGTGGCATCCGAGGTCGGCACTCAGCGGCGCCAGCCGCTGGGTGCGTTCATCCGTAGTCAGCGCCGGGTCGCGGCGCTGTCGCTGCGCCAGCTCGCGGACATGACGAGCGTCTCGAACGCCTACCTGAGCCAGATCGAGCGGGGCATCCACCAGCCGTCGCTGCGGGTGCTGCGCGCGCTTGCGAAGGCGCTCGACGTGCCGACCAACGTGTTGCTCGAACACGCCGGCATGGACGAGTTGGCGGCAACCCCGGAGCCGGCCGGATTCTCGACAGCGGCGGCGATCCAGCTCGATCCGGCGCTCAGCGAACCGGATCGCAAGCTGCTGCTGAAGATGTACGAGCGCTTGCGGCAACGCTAACTCTCGCCGGCAACTTGCGTACTATCCCACGCACGTTTAGGTTGGAGCCCTGGGCTTTGTGAAGTCCGACCGTGCAAACCGACACGAAGGCGGGAAATCCATGATGGGCAAGCTGGACGGAAAGATCGCGCTCGTATCCGGGGCCGGACGCGGAATCGGGCGGGCAATCGCCGGCAAGCTCGCCTCCGAGGGCGCCGATCTCGTCATCAACGACCTCGACCCGGAGCCCGCGGACGAGACGGTTCGCGCCATCGAGAAGGCCGGCGGCAAGGCCGTCGCGGTGGTCGGCAGCGTCACCGACCCCGCGTTCGGCGAACAGTTCGTGCAGGCGGCGCTCGATGAGTACGGCCGCTTCGACATCATCGTCAACAACGCCGGTTACACCTGGGACAGCGTCGTGCAGAAGATGAGCGACGAGCAGTGGTACGCGATGATCGACGTCCACCTCACGGCGCCGTTCCGGATCCTGCGCGCCGCCGCGCCGTACCTGCGCGAGAGCGCGAAGGCCGAGGCCGCCAGCGGCAACATCGTCACCCGCAAGGTCGTGAACATCTCCTCGATCGCCGGTCTGGGCGGTAATGCCGGGCAGTCGGGCTATGCGTCGGGCAAGGCCGGCATCGTCGGCCTGACCAAGACGCTGGCCAAGGAGTGGGGTCGCTACAACGTCACGGTGAACAGCCTGGCGTTCGGGCTGATCAAGACCCGGCTCACCGACACCCCGGCCGGCACCGACAGCACGATCTCGATCGAGGAACGCGAGATCAAGGTCGGCATCGGCGCGGAACTGATGGCCGCGATGGAGGGCGGGATCCCGCTCGGCCGTGCCGGCACGCCGACCGACGCCGCGAACGGCGTGTACCTGCTGTGCATCCCGGAATCGGACTACATCAGCGGTGAGGTCCTGGTCTGCAGCGGCGGCATGTCGATCTGATCGCGCGGGCGACGTGACCGGGTCAGAACGAGTACCCGCCGTCGACGGCGAGTACCTGACCGGTCACGTATCCGGCGTCGGCGGCGGCCAGGAACGCCACGGCCGCAGCCACCTCGTCGGGCTGACCCGGGCGGCCGAGGGTGATGCCCGACAGGATCTTCTCGCGCCGCTGCGCCGAGATGCGTCCGACGGTGAGCTCGGTGTTCTCGGTGTAGCCGGGCGCGATCAGGTTCACCGTGATGCCCCGCGGGCCCAATCGCGCCGCCGCCGCTCGGGTGTAGCCCTCCAACGCGGCCTTCGCCGCCACGTACGCCGCGGACGCGTTGCCCAACTGTGCCGAACGCGAGCCGACGAGCACCACCCGGCCGCCGGGCGCGCGCAGCAGCGGCTCGAGCGCAGTCGTGAGCAGCACAGCGCTCAACGTGTTCGCGCGGTAGGTCTGCAGCCACGCGTCGGCCAAGGTCTGGAGATCGTCGCCCTCGGGCGTCGCCGGCGCGCCGGCGTTGTTCACGATCACGTCGACCGCTTCGAATTTCGCAGTGAGTCGGTCGGCGGCGGCGCGCACGCTGTCCGGGTCACCGGCGTCGGCGGGAATGCACTCGACGACCGCGTTTGGCATCGACGTCCGGATCGCGCTCGCCGTCTCGGTCAACGGATCGGGTCTCCGGCCCAGCAGAACCACGGCGAGGCCGTCAGCGGCCAACCGGTGTGCGCAGGCAGCGCCGATGCCGCTGCCGCCGCCGGAGACGACTGCGACCCGTCGGAATCCGCTCACGTCGGGTCAACCTGCGCCGAACGCGGCGCCGAGGCCGGTCAGATCGACGGGCTTGCGCGCGCTGGCCGGCACGTGGTCGACGAAGGAGCGCATGACCTCCAACGCGGTCAGGATCTCGCGACCCACCGCCTCGGCAGGTCGCATCGCGTCGACCGTCACCAGGATGCCGCGCTCGGCGTACCACGCCACGATCGGGTGCGTGACCTCGTGATAGAGCGCGAGGCGCTTGCGGATGACAGCCTCCGTGTCGTCGGGCCGGTGCTCGAGCGCCGAGCGAGCGACCAACCGCCGCACGAGCTCCTCGTCGTCGGCCTGCAGGTGCAAGGCGACGTCGGCGGTCATGTCGAGTTCGAGCCCGATGCGATATGCGGCGCGGGCCTGTTCCATGTTGCGGGGAATGCCGTCGAGCACGTAGCCGTGCCCGGCCTCCTTGGCCGCGATGAAGGCCTCTCGCACCATCGCCAGCACGATCTCGTCGGGCACCAGATCGCCGCGCTCGAGTCGCGCCTGCACGGCCTTGCCGAGTTCGGTCTGCCGGGCGACGTGGTCGCGCAGCAGGTCGCCGGTCGCGACGTGCGAGAGGCCGAAATGGGTGGCGATGAGCGTGCCTTGTGTGCCTTTGCCCGCACCCGGCGGAGCGATCAGGAGTACCCGCATCCCAGGAGGTCCTTTCCTCGCAGTGACCATAACTCAGTTCGAACCACTTTTGCCTTCCGTAGTTTCAGAATATCGGATATAGTAAGTATCTCGATACGTCCACTCGTCGACCTTCGCCGAGGCCGGGTCGGGCCGGAGGTGTTGTCATGACACGACCACGGGTAGTGGTGCGCTTTGCCCCGGGCATGCCGAGGGACTTCGTCCCTGACGTCGCGGACGGGGCGATCGTGGCGCTCAACGATCTCGAGGTCCTGGTGCATCACCCGATCCGGCCGGTGATCGCGTTGCCGAGCCCGCGCGTGGAGCAGCGGGGCCCGGCCCGGCTGCGGGTCTACGAACTGCATGCCCTGGGCGGCGCGCCGCACTGACCCCACTCGCGCGAGCGAGATTCCCTCTTCCGTATGCGGCGTGACCAGTGTAGAGATTCTTTCTGTCTGTTCACTACGGAAAGTGGGACCTCAATGGGAAGCCTCGACGGCCGGGTAGCGGCGATCACGGGCGGGACGGCCGGCATCGGCCGCGGCATCGCGGAGGCCTTCCTGGCCGAGGGCGCTTCAGTGGCACTCAACGGCCGGAACAAGGAGAAGGGCGAGCGCGTCCTTGCCGAACTCGACGCCGGCGAGCGGGCCGTCTTCATCGCCGGTGACGTGATGAACGTCGAGGAGATCGATTCGTTCGTCGACCAGACGCGCGAGCATTTCGGGCATCTCGACATCCTGGTGAACAACGCCGGTGGCGCCGCGGTATTGCTCCCGACCGTCGACATGCCCTTCGACGACTGGGAGATGACGATTCGCTGGAACCTGCACTCGACGTTCATCGCCACGAAGCGTGCGCTGCCGGGCATGATCGAGCAGGGCTGGGGCCGCATCATCAACATCTCCTCGGTCGAGGGCAAGGTCGGGAAGCCGGTGCTCACCGCCTATGTCGCGGCCAAGCACGCCATCATCGGCTTCACCAAGGGCGTGGCACGTGAGGTGGGCACCACCGGCGTCACCGTGAACGCCATCTGCCCTGGACTGGTCATCACCGACATCGTCAAGGACAACGGTCCGAGCACCGCCGCGGCGATGGGAATCACGTTCGACGAGATGGTGGAGCTGTTCGCGCAGGAATCGGCGATCAAACGCCCGAACACCGTCGAGGAGATCGCGAACGCCGCCGTGATGCTCGCCTGTGATCTCGGCGGCGGCATCACCGGCGCAGCCATCAGCGTCGACGGCGGCACCTCGCCCTACTGAGGAACGAACTCAGCGGCGGTCGACCACGATCGGGACGTGTTCGAGGCCGTGGATGAAGAAGCTGGGCAGGTAGCGCAACCGGTCGGGTTCGACGACGCGGATCGCGGCGAGCTGGTCGGCCATGGTGCGCAGCACGGCCGCGGTCTCCATCCGGGCGAGGCCGGCGCCGACGCACACGTGGATGCCGTGCCCGAAGGCCAGGTGCTCCCGCAGGCGCTCGCGTTCGGGTGACCACGCGTCGGGATCGTCGTAGACGGACTCGTCGCGATTGGCCGAGCCGTAGACGAGATAGACGGTGCTGCCCTGCGGCAACGGCAGGCCGCCCAGTTCGGTGTCGCGGGTGACCCGGCGGAACATGCCGATCGCCGGGCTGGACAGCCGCAGGCCCTCCTCTACGACCTTGGCAAGGAAGGCCGGATCGGTGCGCAGTTGCTCCCACTGCTGCGGGCACCGGTCCAGGTGCACCACGATCTCGGCCAACGTGCGGGTGGTGGTCTCGTTGCCGGCCACGATCAGCTCGCGTACCAGCCACACCAGTTCGTTGGTGCTCAGCTCCACCTCGTCCTCGCTACCGGCGGCGCCCTGCGCGAGCACGCTGAGCAGGTCCTCGCGCGGCTCGCCGCGGCGGGCGTCGAGCTCTGCGCCGATCACCTGCTGGAAGGCCAGCGTGTCCCGCTCGACCGCCAGCCAGCGCGCCGGGGTGAGCTGGGCACCCAGCGACGCGGTCGCGGCGTCCGACCAGCGCACGACGTCCGCGCGGCGGCTCTCCGGCAGCCCGAGAATGCGCAGGATCGCGTAGATCGGCAGCGGCCGCGCCAACGCGTCGACGAAGTCGACCTGCTCGCCCTCGGGCAGCGCGCCCACCAACTCGGCGGCGACGGACTCGATGAGCGGCTCCATCCCGGCCAGCGCCCGGGGTGTGAAGGCCCGGTTCACCAGCCGCCGGTAGCGGGTGTGGCGCGGCGGGTCGTTGAGCCCGAGCGCCGGCACGTACTGCCCGCCCTGCGCCCGGATGGTCGCGATCTCGTCGGCGACCTCGGCCGGCGGTTCGCTGCGCCGGCCCACATGCACGCCGTTCGCGAACGTTTTCGGATCTCGCAGCGCCTCGCGCACCAGCTCCATGGTGGTGACCATGTACCACTCCTGGCCCGGCACCCGGAACACCGGAGCATCCTGACGCAGCTCGGCGTACTGCCCGAACGGATACTGCTGGAACGACTCCGAATACGGATCGAGCGAGATCGGTTCGTCGACGGTCGTCATGGGAGTGCCTTCCGGACGTGATTTCCGCATCGTAACCGTGCGGCTCAGGCGAGCGAGGTGAGTTCCTGGCGCACGATTCGCCGCTGCTTGGCTGCCGACCAGTGCTCGGGGTCCAGCGCGTTGTGTGCGCCCAGCCCGTTGACGATCGCCACCAGCCGCGCCGCGACCAGCTCGAGATCGCGCCGATCCCGACTCGGATAGCGCTCTCGCAACAGCGCCTCGATGCGGCGTTGCCCGGAGCGCACGTGCCGCGCCTGGACCTGCGCGAGTCCCTCGTCGCTGGTGGCCATTCCCCAGTAGGAGGTCAGCAGACGCCAGTCGCGCTGCCGTTCGGCGTCGAGTGGCAGCAGCGCCTCGATGCACTCCAGTAATCCGCCACCGCGTTCTCTCGCCGCGTCGAAGCGCGCGCCGGAGCGTTCGGCCACCACCTGGAAGGTCCACAGCATCAGTTCGCCCTTGTCGGCGAAGTAGTGCGTGAGCACGGTGGTGCTCGACCCCGCCGCATCGGCGACGTTGCGGAAGGTGAGCGCCTCGAGGCCGTCGCGTCCGACAAGGCCGGCCGCGGTCTCGGCCATGTGCCGGCGGCGTGCATCGTGATCCACGTATCTGGGCATTGACGCCGAGTCTAGCGCTGGGGTAAAACACTCGTCATACAACGATTGTTCCAAGAAGGATGGCGACGTGGCCGAAGTTATCGCGGGGCTCATCACCGGAAAGGAAACGGTGGAGTTCCGGACCTTCCCGGCTGCGGCGCCGGCCGCCGGCTGTGTCACGGTCGAGATCAGCCTGTGCGGCATCTGCGGCACCGACATAGCCTCGTTTCGCAGCGGCCACCTGCACAGCCCGGCGGTGTGCGGCCACGAGTGGGTGGGCTCGATCGCCGAGGTCGGCAGTCGTGTCCCCGGGTATGCAGCGGGCGATCGAGTCATCATCGCGGTGCCGCCGGCCTGCGGGCACTGCCCGGAGTGCCGCCGCGGGCTGGCCGAGAGCTGCCGCACGGTGTCCATGGTCGCCCGCGGCCGCGACGCGCTGGCGCCGCCGCACGGCGGCTTCGCGCGCCGCATTACCGTGAGCGCGGCGCGGGTGCTTCCGGTTCATCCCGCGCTGCGCGACGAGGAGGCCGCCCAACTCGAACCCGCCACCGTCGCCTTCCACGGCGTGCGACGCAGTGCGATCGCGCCGGGTGACACCGTGGTGGTGCAGGGCGCCGGTCCGATCGGCATGTTCGCGCTGCAGTTCGCGCGCGTGGCCGGTGCCGGCGACCTGATCGTCGTCGAGCCGTCCGAGTCGCGCCGCGCGCTGGCCGGCGAACTGGGTGCGACACTGACCGTCGCGCCGGCCGACGCGGCGCAGGCCGTCGCCGAGCGCACCGACGGCGTCGGCGCCGACGTGGTGCTGGAGTGCGCGGGCGTTGCCCGGCTGCTGCAGACCGCGATGGACTTCGCCCGCGCGGGCGGCCTGGTCAATCTGCTCAGCTTCCTGGCCCAGCCACCGTCGGTCGATGCAGCGCGGTGGTTGGCGAAGCAGACCACGGTAGTGGCCTCGAACGCCTTCACCCACGACGACCTGCGCCGCAGCATGGCGCTGCTGGCCGACGGCCGGGTGCAGGCGCTGCCGTTGCACAGCCGCACGGTCGGCCTCGGCGAGTTGGCGGCGACACTGCGTGAACTCGCGACGGGCAGCGCCGACGTGAAGGTGCTCGTCGACCCGCGGCGCAATGGGTGACCTGCGCGGCCGCGTCGCGGTCGTAACCGGCGCAGCGAGCGGACTCGGCCTGGCAATGGGCCGTCGCTTCGCGTCGGCGGGTTTGAAGGTCGTGCTCGCCGATGTGGAGGGCACTGCGCTCGATGCTGCCGCGCAGGAGCTGCGCGCCGAGGGTCACGACGTGATCGGCGTGCGTACCGATGTCACCGACGCCGCCGCCGTGCAGCATCTGGCCGACACCGCGTTCGACGCCCACGGCGCCGTGCACGTGTTGTGCAACAACGCCGGCGTCGTGAAACGTGCCCGCACCTGGGAACTGACCCTCGACGACTGGAAGTGGGTGCTCGACGTCGACCTCGGCGGCGTCTTCTACGGCATTCGCGCATTCGTGCCGCGCATGCTCGAACAGGCCGAGGGCGGCCACGTCGTGAACACCTCGTCGATGGCCGGGCTGTTGCCGATCCCGAACCTCGGCGCCTACGCGGCCGCGAAGTCGGCGGTCGTCGGTCTGTCGCTGTCGCTGCAGACCGAGTTCGACCAGCTCGGCGCCCCGCTCGGGGTCTCCGTGCTGTGCCCCGGCTTCATCGCCACCGGCATCACGCACAGCGCCCGCAACCGCCCGGTGGCGCTGGCCGACGAGGCGAACCCGCCGGACATCCCGCGGACCACCGCGCACGCGGCACCCACGCTCACCGCGGACGACGTCGCCGAGCAGGTGCACGCCGCCGTGGTCGAGAACCGCTTCTGGATCCTCACCCACGACCAGTATCGGCCGGTGATCCGCGAGCACGCGGCCGGCATCGGCACCACGGCACGTCCCGTGCCCGCACCCATCTGGTGAGGCACCATGGTGCCGAATCGCCCAACGTCGAAGGAGGCAACACCATGGGTCAGTTGGACGGCCGCATCGCCGCCATCACCAGCGGCAGCACCGGCATCGGTTTCGGTATTGCGAAAGCGTTTCTGGACGAGGGCGCGAGCGTGGTGATCAACGGCCGCGACACCGAGAAGGGCGCGCGTGCGCTGGTGCAGCTCGGCGCCGGCGAGCGCGGGCACTTCGTGCGCGGCGACGTCACGGTGCGCGAGGACGTCGACGCGGTCATCGACGGCACCGTCGAGCGGTTCGGCCGCGTCGACATCCTCGTCAACAACGCAGGCGGGCTCATCGAGACCGCTCCGGTAGCCGACCTGTCCGACGAGGCCTGGGATTTCGCCGTCAAGTGGAACCTGTATTCGATGTTCTGGGCGAGCCGCAAGGCGCTCAACTACATGTTGCCGCAGGGGTGGGGCCGCATCATCAACATCTCCTCGGTCGAGGGCAAGCACGGCAAGCCGGGCATCCCTGCCTACGTCACGTGCAAGCACGCGATGAACGGCCTGACGAAGGCGATCGCCAAGGAGGTCGGCACTACCGGGGTCACCTGCAACTCGATCTGCCCCGGGCTGGTGTGGACCGACGTGCTGCAGGCGACGGGTCCTGACAGCGCCAAGGCGATGGGCATCACCTTCGAGGAGATGGTCGACCAGTTCGCACAGGAGACCGCTCTCAAGCGGATCACTACCGTCGAGGAGGTCGCCGCCGTCGCAGTGCTGCTCGCCTCCGAGATCGGCGCGGGCATCACCGGCTCGATGTACAACGTCGACGGTGGGACAGCCGCGTGGTGAACCGGTGAGTCAACGGCGCCGGCTCATCCGCAACACGCTCAGATAGCGGCGCTGCGCCACATCGCCCATCCGGGTGCTGATGCGTTCGGCGATGGCGGCGAGCAGCGGCTCGCGCACTTCGGGCGCCAGCTTGCGGTAGGCCGACAACGTGCAGAGCAGGTCGGCGAACCCGGCGCCGTCGAAGGTCTGGACGGTGGGATACCAGCGCACGACTGGCGGCTCGAACAACGGGCTGGGATCGATGAGTTCGCCCCAGCCGGTGTCGGTGGCGAGCACATCGTCCTCGAGCGGTGGATGCCCCCAGTCCGCGTCGTCCGGACTGTAGCGTCGGTGCAGGTCGGCGGTCTCGGCGTACACCTCGACGTCGCCCGGCCGGCGCACCACGACGTTGCCCAGCAGGGCCAGCCACCCGCCGGGGCGCAGCACGTCGTGCGCCTTCTGCCATCCGACGGCCGGGTCGACCCAGTGCCACGCCGACGCCGACACCACGGCATCGAAGCGTCGGCCCTGGTCGTCCCAACGCTCGAACGTCGTCGTCTCGAACTCGACATCGACGGTGTCGGCGACCCGGTGCCGGGCGACGGCCGTCAACCCGGCGCCCGGTTCGATCGCCAACACCGGGCCGACCCGGTCTGCCAACAGCCGGGTCGCCTTACCGGTGCCGCTGCCGACCTCGAGCACGTCGGACCGCGCGTGCAGGCCACCGATCGTGACGAGGTCGGTGACCATCGCGTCGGGGTAGGCCGGCCGCACGCGTTCGTACAGATCGGGGACCTCGTCGAAGACGCGGCCGAGGTCGCGCGACGAGTGCGTCACGGGGTCATCCTCCTGCCGAGGACAAGCCGATTCGCTATGCCGGGTCGGCCAGCGCGTCGTGGACAACCCGGCGGGTGAGCTCCCCGGCCAACGCGGCGGCATCCCGGGCCGGCATCGCGGCGAGATCCGGGTGCAGCACTTCCGGGCCTACCCAGTTCAGCCCGCCGATCGCCGCGAGGGCGCGCACGACTCGGGTCAGGTCGAAGCTGCCCTCGCCGGGCAGCAGCCGGCGTTGGGTGTCCTCGCGCAGCGACCCGCGAACGCTCGGCAGCGCGTCGTCGAGCTGGACGGCGAAGATGCGCTCGCCGGGGATCGTCGACAGTAGGTCGAAGTCGGGGACGCCGCGGAAGAAGTGCCAGGTGTCGAAGACGATGCCGCCGTTGTCGCGATCCGCGCCGCGCACGACGTCCCACGCGGTCGCGAGGTCCGGGATCGCGCTCATCGGCATGAATTCCAGGTGCACCTGCACGCCGAGGTCGGCGGCGCGATCGCACAACGCGGCGAACGGCTCGGTGAAGTCCGTGCCGTCTTCCGGTGCCTGTCGGGGGCCGATCGCGGTGAGCGAGACGATACCCAGCTGCTCGCACATGCGCAGCGAGTCATCGACGGAGAACGAGGCGAAGCGCGACTGGCCCGGGCCGCCGCCGTCGGGATACCAGTTCATCACCGGATCCAGCACGATCTCGAGCCCGGCGCCGCGGATCAGCGCGCCGAGTTCGCCCGGCGCGGTGCCATCGGCATCTGCGCGCGCGACGTCCAGCGGACTCACGCTCAGCCGGCCGAACCCGTTGGCCACCGCGGCGTCGATCCGCGGCGGCACCGGGCTTTCCAGGCCGACGGTTCCGGACCACAGGATCCAGTCGATCGGGCGCATCAGCGGTCCAGGATGTGATAGACGATGTCGTCGGTGGACCGTAGGCCACGCACGTAGGTGTCTGCGAAGCCATCCTCGCCGTCGACGCGATCGGTACGCCGCCAGTCGAACGCGCACACGCGCCGCTCGATGCGCCACTGCCCGTCGCGACGTTCGAAGCGGTCGACACCGCGCGAATACTGCGTGAGCACCCGCGCGATCGCCCGCTCGGCGAGCAGCAGCTCCAGATCGTCGCTCATGTCACTCCGGGTGAGAGGGTTGTGCAACCGTTGTTGTTTTTCGATGGTCAACGTACCTGAAACTTGACTCAGGGTGTAGTAACAAGGTAGAAAATCACGTAGTACAACACTCGTTCTATCAAAGGGTAGTGGCGTGCTGATCGGCCTGGACGAGCATCCGTACCACCAGATCACCGCGTCTTACGCGGGCGTGGCGGGCAGCGACCCGCAGTGGAACGATGGCCATTACATCTGCGCCGCCGACCAGGCGGGCACGGTCGCGCTCACCTCGAACCTGCGCCTGTACTCCAACAACGACGTGCTCGACGGTTTCGTGTGCATCCGCCACGACGGCAAGCAGCACAACATCCGGCTCTCGCGCCGGCTGCGGCCGAACATGGGAGAGCTGGCGGTCGGGCCGCTGCGCCTCGAACTCGTCGAGCCGATGCGCGAGGTCCGGCTGGTGCTCGACCAGAACGAGTTCGGTATCGCGCTGGACCTGACCTGCCGTGGGTCGAGCGTGCCGTACGAGGATCCTGCCGAGGTGACCCGAGTCGACGGCCGGCTGGTGAGCGAGCGCATCACCTACGAACTGGCCGGCAAGTGCGCGGGTTGGGTGCAGGTGGGCGACACTCGGTGCGAGCTCGATTTCTCGTCCGCGTCGTTTTTCCGCAACCACTCCTGGGGCTACCAGGCCGGGCGCGGGGGCCCGCGGCTGTACACCGCGCCGGCGTTGCAGGCCCGGCGCCGGGTTCCCGGCGTGCGGCAGTGGGTGTTGTTCGACCTGCCCGACCACAGTGGCTTCTACTTCGTCGACCCGAGCGGACGGGCCGCGTCGGGCAAGGGCGCCCTGATGCTCACCGACCGGGTGGTGCCGGTGGTCGGCATCGACTCCGACCTGGACTTCTACGAGGGCGGCCGGCGGCTGCGCTCCGGGCGGTTCCGGCTCACCGACGCCGCTGGCGGCGAACACGCCTACGAGGTGCGCGACCTCGGCTGGGTCTACTGCCAGGGCGGCGGCTACTTCGGCGGGTTCGACGACGGGCTCGGCCAGGGTGTGTATCGCGGCGACTACCACGTCGAGGGCGAGGTGTGGGACGTGTCGCACCCGACCCGGATCGCCGCCGCCGAGGGTCGGGCGTTCGAGTTCGACCACGCCTGGGCCGAGAACTTCACCCTCGTGACCAACGGGACCGAACGCGGGCTCGCGCACTTCGAATGCGTCGTGATCCAGCAGGCGCATGGCTGGACCGGCTGATGAGCGACGCCGTCGAGCAGATCACCGCGTTGGTCCACGACCACTGCGAGCTGTTCGACACCGCCCGGTTCGACGCGTTCGCCGCCCAGTTCGAACCCTGCCAGTGGCACCGCGCCGAACCCGGTGCGGCGGCCGCCCGCGCTTGGCTCGATGCCAACGTGTTCCTGCCCGACGGCCTGCCGCACACGAAGCACAGCACCACGAACCTCGTCATCGAGGTCGACGAGCAAGCCGGCGCCGCCACCACGCGCTCCTACGTCACCGTGCTGCAAGCGACGCCCGACCCCCCGTTGCAGCCGATCTTCGCCGGGCGCTACCGCGACCGGTTCGTGCGTGTCGACGGACGGTGGCGGTGGGAGCACGGCGCCGTGCTCGGCGATCTGTACGGCGACACCTCGCGGCACGTGCGCAGCGACTCGCGACCCGGCCCGCGATGAGCGACGCTCAGGAGTTGCTGGACAAGCAGGAGATCGCCGAGCTGTGCGTGCGGTACACCACCGCGCTGGACACCAAGGACTGGGCGCTGCTCGAAAGCTGCTTCACCGACTCCCCGTCGTTCGTGCACCCGGGCGGGTCGCTGCGCGGCTTCGACGAGATCCTCGCCCGCACCTCGGCGGCGCTGAATCCGCTCGACGTCACCCAGCACCTGCTCGGCAACATCACCGTCGAGGTGGCCGGCGCCACGGCGCACTCGACCTGCTACTTCCAGGCGCAGCACGTGCGCGCCGGCACATCCGGCGGCGACCTCTACCTCATCGCCGGCCGGTACGCCGACACACTCGAACGCACTCCGGCGGGCTGGCGCATCGCCGAGCGGGTGCAGACTTACATGTGGCGCGACGGCAACCGCGCGGTCGTCGCTCGATAGCTCATGGACCTCGGCGCGGTTTTCCCGACCACCCAGATCGGCGACGATCCCGCGGTGATCCGCGACTTCGCGCAGGCCGCCGAGCGCCTCGGCCCGACGAGGTACCGGCCTGGGAACAGCGCGGCGGCGGCATGCTGTCCATCCGCACGATGAGCACCGCAGCCGGCTACCACCGGGTGCCCACCGCGGATCTGCACACACCGGCCGAGCACATCGACGCGCTCACCGAGTTCGCCCGGGTCGTGCGGGGCGAATGACAATCAACCGAGGAAGGACCGATCAGATGACTGGCAGGCTCGACGGCAAGGTCGCCGTGGTCACCGGCGGCGCCAGCGGCATCGGCGCCGGCACCGTGCATCGCTTCGTCGAGGAGGGTGCCCGTTGCGTCGTGGCCGACCTGCAGGACGACGCCGGACAGGCGCTGGCCGCCGAACTCGGCGACGCCGCACACTTCGTGCACACCGACGTCGCCGTGGAGGACGACGTCGCGAACCTCGTCGACACCGCGGTGCAGCACTTCGGTCGGCTCGACTGCATGTTCAACAACGCCGGCATCCTGGGCGCCGTAGGTCCAATTGCGGAAACGGAAACCGATGCCTGGCGGCGCACGATGGACGTATTGCTGACCAGCGTCTTCTTCGGGATCAAGTACGCAGCCCGCGCGATGATCGCGCAGGGATCGGGGGGCGCCATCATCAACACCACCAGCACCGCCGGCGTGCGTGCCGGGCTGGGCCCGCACCTGTACACGACCGCCAAACACGGTGTGGTGGGCCTGACCCAATCAGTGGCCACCGAGCTCGGCCGGCACGGCATCCGGGTCAACGCGATCGCGCCCGGGGCGACGGTGAGCGGCATGACCGCCTACGTCGCGACGGGCGACGCCGGGGCGCTCGACGAGGCGAGCCGGCGCATAGCCCGCAATGCGCCGCTGGGCCGGCCCGGCTACCCGCGTGACATCGCCAATGCCGCCCTCTACCTGGCCTCCGAGGACGCCGGCTGGGTGAACGGCGCGGTGCTGGTGGTCGACGCCGGAGGCGAGGCCATCGGCGACCGGAACCACCGGTTCTTCGAGATGACCGCCGAAACAGTCCAAGAAGCCGGGCGCCGGACTCAGTGATGCAGTACGACGTCATCGTGCTCGGTAGCGGTGCGGCCGGCCTGACCGCCGCATTGCGCGCAGCAGCCGATGGTGCGCGAGTCGTGCTGTTCGAGAAATCGGCGCAAGTCGGCGGCACCAGTGCATGGTCCGGCGGCACGGTTTGGCTCCCGAACAACCGGCACGAGGTCGAGCTCGGCTTAGACGACGATCGCGAACAGGTGCTCACCTACCTGCTCTCACTCTCGCACGGGCTGATCGAGCGGCCCCTCATCGAGGCCTACGTCGACACCGCGCCGGAGGTCGTCGCCTGGCTCGAGGACAACACGCCCGTCCAGTTCGAGGTGTTGCGCGGGATGAGCGACTATCACCCCGAGCATCCGGGCGGGCGGCGCGAGGGCCGCTCGCTGGAGTGCCCGCTGTTCCCCTTCGCCGAGCTCGGCGAGTGGGCCGACCGCGTGACGGTCGGGTGGCAACTCACCGGCGAGATCACCATGAGCGAGTCCTCGCTCGGGCGCAAGGCGCCCGGTGGCGTATCGGCCGAGGAGCTGGCCCGGCGCCGGGTTCGCGACGAGCGCGGCGCCGGCCAGGCGCTGGTCGGGCGCCTGCTGCGCGGTTGTCTGGACCGCGGCGTCGAGGTCCGCACCGGCAGCCGAGGCATGCGGCTGCTGCGCGACGACGGTCGCGTCGTCGGCGTCTCGGTCGAGGGACCGGATGAGACCTTCGACGCGTACGCCCGCGGCGGCGTAGTGCTGGCCAGCGGCGGCTTCGAACACGACGCGAAGCTGGTCCGGACGTTCCTGCGCGGGCCGCTCGAGCGCGCTGTCAGCGTGCCGACGAACACCGGCGACGCGCTGCGCATGGCCATGCGCGTCGGCGCCGATCTCGCCGACATGCGCGAGGCCTGGTGGGTCGCGACGATCGACGTCGAGGTGCCCGGCCATGGCACCGTGCCGTGGCAGGTCAACTCCGAGCGAACCCGCCCGCACTCGATCATGGTCAACGACGACGGGCAGCGGTTCACCAACGAGGCCGCCAACTACAACGCACTCGGTAACGCGTTCCACGTCGTCGACGTCGCGCGCTTCGCCTACGTCAACCATCCCGCCTGGTTGCTGGTCGACCACCACTTCCTGACCAGCTACGGGCTCGCTCGGCACCGCCCACCCGCACCCGCGCCGGGTTGGCTGGTCGAGGGCGCCTCGATTTCGGAACTCGCAACGCGCATCGGAGTGCCGGCGGACGTGCTCACGGCGAGCGTCGACCGGTGGAATCGGCACGCGGTGTCGGGCGTCGATCCGGACTTCCACCGCGGCGAGAGCCACCACGACCGCGCGTGGGGCGACCCGGCGTTCGGGTACACACCGCAGGCGACCGTCGGCCCTCTGGACACCGCCCCCTTCTACGCCACCCGCGTGCGGTGCGGCGCGCTCGGGACGAAGGGCGGCCCGCGCACCGACGGGCAGGGGCGCGTCGTCGACCTCGACGACGCTGTGATCGAGGGCCTGTATGCCGCCGGAAACGCGATGGGATCGGTGATGGGCATGACCTACGGCGGGCACGGCGGCACGCTCGGACCAGGTCTGGTGTTCGGCTACCTCGCCGGCCGGCACGCGGCCGGCCGGGTGCGCTGACGTGCCCCGCTCAGGTCAACCGGTCGAGAGTGTCGCCGATCCAGTCAGCGAGCTGCTGACGAAACGACGTGTGCACCAGCTCGACCCACAGGCCGCCGCCGAACTGGTGATAGCTGAACCGCATCGGGTGATCGGGGGAGACCTGCGCGTGCACCCGGGCGAGCATGCCCACCGCATCCAGTTCGCGCTTGGCGCTCGCGACGTCCTCGGCCCAGAAGCCGACGTGCGTGAGGGCGAACCCCGCGGCGCCCCAGATGGGCTCACCGCGCTCCTCGATGAGTTCGAGGTAGGGCGGCCCCTGCAGCGAGTACGTCACGTTGATCTGCGCCTGCCGGGGTTCGCCGTCGACGACGACCGCGGGCGTGCGCTCGTGCACCGTGGCCCAGTCGAAGCCGAAACCGGACGCGTACTGCTCCATCGCCGCGTCCAGATCGGGCACCGTGAGCCCGATGTGGTACATGTCCAGACCTTTGCCGGGCGCGCCGAACAGAAATGTCATGCCGCCCATCGTCGGCGACAACGCACACCGGGGCCACGTCTGCGTGGTCGTTGTCTCAATCAGGAAGGTGCGCCATGACTTTGTCCGGTCGCCACGTGCTCGTCACCGGGGCAAACCGCGGCGTGGGTGCCGCATTCGTCGAAGCCGCACTCGCCCGCGGCGCGAAGCACGTGTACGCCGGGGCACGTGATGTTGCGGCGCTGCCGCGGTTCTCCGCTCCCGGCCGGGTCACCGGTGTCGCGCTCGATGTCACCGACGTCGCCGCGGTCCGAGTAGCCGCAAAGACCGCGAGCGACGTCGACCTGGTCGTGTCCAACGCCGGGGTGTCATGCAACGGGCCGGTGCTCGGCGCGGACGGGACGGCGGCGTTCGAGTCGGCCCTGGACGTCAATCTGCTGGGCCCGATGCGACTCGCCCTGGCGTTCGGCGCGAGCCTAGCCCGCCCGGGCGCGGGGATGATCTTCGTGCTGTCGGTGGGCGCGGTCGCGCTGTCGCGCAGCTCGCCGCTGTACAGCGCCAGCAAGGCCGCGTGCCTCATGCTGGCGCTCGGGGTGGGTGAGGAACTGCGGGCCGGCGGAGCCACGGTGACCAACGTCCTGCCCGGCTTCATCGACACCGACATGGGCGCCGCGTTCGACCTGCCGAAGGCCAGTCCGGGCCAGATCGCCGAGCGTTCGCTCGACGGCTGGGCGGCGGGGGAGCGCACGGTGTGGCCGGACCGCTTCGCCGACCTCGTGCGCGCGGCGGTCGGCGCGCCGTTTCGGCTGTTGCTGGACGAGCCGCAGGCGACGATGAACGGCGTGAAGGCCGCCTACAGCGCCGGTGTCACCGATGGCTGAGCCGAAGCGGTTCACCCCCGGCGTGCGCCGCGACGCGCTGCACGTCGCATCGCAGCCCGACGGCGTGCGGGTCGACCGGATCCACTACCCGGCCGGCGCACACACGCACTGGCACCTGCACACCGGCGAACAAGTTCTCTACGGCGAGCACGGCGTCGGCTGGGTCAAGTTCGACGGGCGGCCGCGGGTCGGGCTGAGTCCGGGCGAGGTCGTGCACGTCCCCGTCGGTGTGCATCACTGGCACGGCGCCGCGGCCGACACGCCGCTGGTGCACCTGGCGGTCACCGCCGGAGGCGACACGACCTGGCTCGGCGAGGTGAGCGCGCAGGAGTACGCGAGCGACTGAGCCGCACTCGACGGAATCCGAACTACCGAGTGAGATGGCCTGCGTGAGGTCGCTGCGCCCGATGGCCGCAGCCGCGGGTGTCGCGCTGCTGGTCACCGCCGGCTGCACCAGCGCGACGCCACGGCCCACCAACACATTCGCTTCCGCTTCGGTCGTTGAGCCGACACCGTTGCCCAACGCGACGCCGACCCCGATCAATGGGCTGCGATCAGAACCGACAATTCGCAACGGGGTCTCCTCGAGCACCCGGGCCGCGCCGAGCGAGCACGAACCGCGGCCGGTGCGCCGCGGCTCGGCGGCCATCTACGCGATCGGCGACTCGATCATGGTGGATTCCGAGCCGAACCTGCGCACCCTGATCGACGGTATTCGGATCGACGCCGTGATCGGCCGCGCGGCCGGCGCCGGCATGCCGATCGCGCACGGGCTGCAACCGACCCCGAAGGCGCTCGTCTTCGCACTCGCCACGAACGGCCCGTTCGCGCCGTACATGCTGCACGACCTGGTCGAGATCCAGCACGGCAACGATCTCGTCGTGGTGACTGCCCACTGCCCGTACTGCAACTGGATCGACGACAACAACACGATGATCCACCACACCTGCACGCCGTCGCGACATTGCTACGTCGCCGACTTCCAGGCCCTGGCCCGCCAGCACCCGGATTGGTTCGTCAGCGACGGCGTGCACCTGCCGATCGGCGGGCCCGGCGCCTGGGCCTACGCCCGGGTTGTCGCCGCCGCGCTGTGCGCCGCCGGCGACTGTTAGCAATCCAGGACTTTGTGCCTCGTGCGTGTCGCGCGTTTGCGGGGCATGCTGGATGATGGAACCAGTCCTCGCGCTACCGAAGGGCGGTCGGCATGGCCCTGTCCGAGCACGAACAGCGCGCACTCGAGGAGATCGAGGGCATGTTGACCGCGGACGATCCGTCGCTCGCGTCGAATCTGCGCAGCGCGCGCGGGCGACCGTCGGTGCGGGCCGCCGTCGCGCTGCTGGCAGCCCTCGCCGGGCTGGGACTCGTGCTGCTGGGCGTGGTGCTGGCCAATGGGTTCGGCACGGTGACGGCGATCGTGGGTTTCCTCGCGACGGTGGCCGGCAGCTATCTGGCCGCCCGGGAGGTGCGTCGCATCCGGCGCCGTTGACGCGGTTGTCGAGACTCAGCGGCGGTAATAGTCCTCCAGGGCGGCGCGCAGCGCGGATCGTCCGCGATGCAGCAGCACCCGCTGGTTCTGCGGCGTCAACTCGAGCGTGGCGCAGACCTCGTCCGACGACATGCCGAGCACATCGCGCAGCTGGACGACGAGCCGTTGCCGTTCCGGGAGTCCGTCCATCGCACGTTCGATCATCCCGAGCACCTCGCCACCCAGCGCCCTGGACTCCGGTTCGGCCGGCCGCTGCGGGGCGCCCACCGACGTCCAGTGGCCTGGGTATTCGCCGCCCGGTCCCTGGAAGCGTGCCGGATCGACTGCGGGGCCGGTGTCATCGGGGTCGCCGGGCTCGCCCGTTAGCGCGGCCGACGGCACCACCCGCCGATCGCGCACCCCGCGGGTCTTCGCGCGATTGATCAGGATCGAGAACACCCAACTGCGTAGCGAGGACCGGCCCTCGAACCTCGCGATGCCGCGCACGACGCCCAGCCATGCGTCCTGGACGACGTCCTCGGCCGCTTCCCGATCGGGGACGTAGCGGCGCGCAACGTGCACCATCACCGGGGACAAGTCGACGACCAGCTGCCGGAACGCGGCGTCGTCGCCGGCCCGCAGCCGCGCGACCAGATCCTGGTCGTCGTGCGCGGGTAGGTCCGACATGCCCACCCCCTCGGGTACCCGTCGGGAGAAGCCTGCCGTACTCGCGCATCGGATTCCTACCCCTGGCGCGAACTCGACGTCAGGTCGGGCGCCGCATGTCGTCGAAGGCGGCGACCAGCGCCGCCTGCACACGTTCGGACAGGCCGTCCAGCGGGATGTGCCCGATCGCGTCGAGCGTGGCGCGCAGCTGTGTGAGGTACTCCTCGCATCCCTCGCACAGCCGCAGGTGCGCCTCCAGCTCGGTCGTGGTGGCCGGGTCGAGCGCGCCCTCGAGGTAGTCGGTGACCAGCTCGACGACCTCGCGGCATTCGATGGTCATGCCCGGATGGGGCTCGCCTGCCATGGGCGTCATCATGCCTCGTTCCACCCGCCGTCATGCACCGACATCTGCGACCTCCAGTGCCTATCCAGGCAGACTCCGGCCGGCCGCGGGCGTTACAGCGACTCCAGCCGATCGAGGTGGTCGCCGAGTTCCGCGGCGACGAGCTTGTCCGTCGGATTCCACGGTGGCTGTTCGTACAACCGGGTGTGCCAGCCCTGGCCCGAGATCAGCTGCGCGGACAGGTAGCGTGGCCCGTCCGCGGTGATCAGGGTGGCGTTGACGATCGGGCGCAGCGGGTCCGGGAGCGGACCGCGGCCGGCCAGGTGTGCGATTCCGGCGGCCGCGGTGTCGGCCTGCTGGGTGCCGACCCCGCCGTGCTTGACGGGCAGGTCGGTGGCGTCGCCGGCCGCGAAGATCCGCCCATCGGTGTGCCGCACCCGGCAGTACTCGTCGACGTGCAGGAAGCGGTCCTCGGCATACCCGGGGATTCCCCGGACGTTCGGTCCGGTGATCGTCGGCAGCGCCACGATCGCGTCCGGGTGAAGCAACGTCGCGCTCGGGAGCAGCTCGACCCGCCGCGCAGATTGCACGTGCGCTTGCGCTGCGGTGTAGAGCGTGATGCCGGCATCGCTCAGCAGACCCGTCATCAAGGCGCCGGCCTGCGCACCGAGCGCCGGCAGCGGCCGCGGGTCGGGAACGACGATCGAGACATCGACGCGGCGGTGGTGCTCGCGGGCATGCTGCGTCGTGAGCAGGGCCAGTTCGTAGATCGGCAGCATCCACGACGGCCCGGTCTGCTGTACGAAGACCAGGCTCTCGATGCGTCCACCGGCGACGTCGTCGAGGACGCGGCGGTACTCGGCTGCGTTGCGGTCGGTGAACAACCGCACGTGCGGCGAGGGCGGCACCTCTCGCGCTCCGACTGCGAGCAGCAGGGCGTCGTAGGCGATCTCACGTCCGTCGCCGGTGTGGACGATGCGCCGGCCGCGATCGACCCACGACAACTGATCGCGCTCCCAACGAACCCCGGTGTCGGCGAGGATGCGCGCGATCGGATATCGGCGTGCGGTCGCGGGGTCGAACGCCTCGGTGACCGTCTGCGGCCGGTAGACGAGTACGTCGGCGGCGCCGACGAGCGCGATGTCGACTTCGCTGCCGGCCAGGCGCCGCAATCGCAGGAGACCCTCGATGCCGGCCAGGCCGCCACCGCAGATCACTACCGAGAATCCACCCACACCAGCGAACGTAGTTCGTCCGGCCCGGCGGGGCACCGATCATTGGTCACCCATTGCGGGGACCTTCGGCCTATGTCGAGTTCGGAAGTGTGTCGCTCATCCGGCGGCGACGAAGGCCCGGATCCGGGGGTAGATCTCCGTGTCGAAACGCGAGCCGGCGAACACCCCGTAGTGCCCGACGCCTTCTTGGAGGTGATGGATGTGACGCTCGGCGGGAATGCCCGGGCACAGGGCGTGCGCGGCCTCGGTCTGCCCGGGCCGGCACATGTCGTCCAGTTCGCCCTCGATGGTGAACAGCGCCGAGCCGATCAGCGCCGGGTCCACGTGCCGACCGCGCCAGTAGAACTCCCCCCGCGGCAGGTCGTGATTCTTGAACACCCGCTCCAGCGTCTCCAGGTAGAACTCGGCGGCGATGTCGAGCACCGCGAAGTACTCCTCGTAGAAGGCGGCGGTGCGCCGGGCGCGCTCGCTCGCGCCGTTGCGCAGATCGCGGTACATGCCACGGAACGCGGAGACGTGCCGGCGCGGGTCCATGCCCATGAAGCCGCCGATCTGCAAGAAGCCCGGATACACCCGGCGCCCGGTGCCGAGGTGACCGGCCGGCACCCGTTGCACCAGCCGCTCGAACATGCGCATCGGCTGGCGGGCCGCCTGCCGGTTGACCCGACCCGGGTTGACCCGGGTGTCGACCGGGCCGGCGAGCAGGATCAAGCTGGCCGGCTGCGCCGCATCGCCGTCCTGGGCCATGATCGCCGCGGTCGCCAGACACGCCACCGCCGGTTGGCACACGCCCATGAGGTGGGTGCCCGGCCCGATGTCGCGCAGGAAGATCATCAGGTGCTCGATGTACTCGTCGAGCCCGAAGCGCCCCGCCGATGCCGAGACGTCGCGCGCGTTGTGCCAGTCCGCCACGTACACGTCGTGATCGGTCAGCATCGTCGCCGCGGTCGGCCGCACGAGGGTGGCGAAGTGCCCGGCCAGGCCGGGCACGAGCAACACCTTCGGTGCGTCGGTGCCGGCGGGGCCCGCTTTGCGAAAATGCACGAGCGAACCGAACGCGGTGCTCGACACGATCTCCTCGGTGACGGCCACGCTGCGGCCGTCGACCTCGATCGTGTCGATCCCGAACGAGCGGCGCTCGTGGGTCAACTGCAGCGCGCGGGTCACCTGCGCCGCGGCCAGCGCACTGCGCACCGCAGCGGTACTGCTGACGGGCGCGGGCAATCGTTGCAAGAACGCGGAATTGCCGTCGACGAGTGCGCCGACGCCGCGCCGCAGGGACCGGCGAAGTTCATAACTGCGATACAGCACGAAACCGGATGCTACCCACGGGTAGGGTCCAGGTGCGGTGCCGAGGTGATTCAGGTCACCAACCGGTCGACGGCGTCGAGCAGGCGGGCAACCTGGCCCGCCACGCTGAAACGCGTGCGGGCGTAGTCGGCGGCTCCCGGCCCCAGGGTGTGCTTCCAGTCCGCGCGGATCGCCGCGGCAACGGCGTCGGCCAGGCTCGCGGCGAGGACCGCCTTGTCGTCAGTCTCCGGCACCAGGCGGCCGACCTGCGGGGTGACGAAGTCGCGTGGCCCGCCGGAGTCGGCGCCGATCACCGGCGTCGCGCACGCCATGCACTCGACGAACACCAAGCCGAACGGCTCGCGGTAGGAGGGAAAGCAGCCAACGTCGGCGCAGCCGAACAGCCGCGCCAGTTCCGGCTGCTGGCGCGGCCCCAGGAAGTAGGTGCGGCGCAGTCCGAGTTCGGCCGCGAGCCGGCCGATCGCACGCTGTGCCTCCGGCGGCCCGGAGCCGATCACCAACGTCATGATCCGGGTGTCGTGCTGCTCGTAGCTCGCAGCGGCGCGGAGCAGCACGTCGAGCCGCTTCCAGTCGGCGAACTTGCCGCAGAACGCAACGACGGCGTCGAAGCCGTCCGCGGGCGCGAGCGGCTCCGGCTCCGTCGCGCTGCCCTCGAGCGGGACCGTCCGGAACCCGGCGAGCACCTCGGCGCGGTCGATGTCCTCGGGCAGCGGCCGGAAGACGGCCTGGTTGTAGCCGTTGGGCGAGAGCACGACCCGCTCGCTCGGGAACTCCGCAAAGACGTCGAGGAACGCCTCTACCTGCTCCGCCGAGATCGCGGCGACGACGTCGACGCCGTGGTCGGCATCGGCGTAGTCGAAGATCTTCTCCGCGCGCATGAACGGCCAGAACCGCAGCGGGAACTCGGCCGGGTCGTCGCCGCGGCGTTCGTTGTCGAACATCTTCAGCTCGGTGCCGTGCGCGAAGCACACCACCGGGAAACGCTCGAGCCCCTCGGCCGTGCGGCGCCGGTTGACGTCGCGCAACACGACCGTGTTCATGAACGCGTGGTGGGCGATCCCCAGGCTGAACCGCTCACCGGTGTCGGCCTCGATCTCGGCCATCCAGTCGGCGACCTCGCCGATGAGTCGCTTGCGGTACGCGTCGACCTCGGCCTCGCTCATGCTGTGCCAGCGGTAGCTGCTGACCGGTGACACCGACTCGCAGATCGGGATGTCGTGGTCGAGGCGGAAGACGCGCACGTCCGCGTCGCGGTGCCGCTGCCGGCGCGACGGGTACATCGAGTACGCCCGCACGCCGGGCATTGAGTTCAGGGCGTGATGGTGCGCCTCGTGCAAGATCCCCGAACCGGGTGCGAACTCGCCGTCACGCTGCCAGTTGTTCGTGCCGAGCTGGAAGATCAATCGGTCAGGCATCGGCACAGCGTATTGGCCGAACTCGGTCGATCTGGGCCCGGCGTCATAACTCGATCGTCGCCTCCGCGCCCGCCCGCGGCGAACCCCGGGTGCCGACCCGCAACATGTCGTCGTCCCAGGTGGCGACGACCGGTGTGCCGGAGAACGCCGGCGCGAGCAGCCGGTAGCGGAATCCGCTCGGCATGACGCCGCCAGCTCGGGGCAGCTCGAGCATCAGCAGTGCGAGCAGCGGACCGTGCACGACGAGATCCGGATAGCCCTCCACACCGCGGACGTAGTCGTGGTCGTAGTGGATTCGATGCGTGTTGTAGGTCAGCGCGCTGAACCGGAAGAGCGCACGCGGATCGGGATCGAGGACGCGCCGGCCGCGAGCACCGAGCTGCGAGTCCCACCCGGGCCCTTCGGAAATCGGAGGGTTCAGCCCGCGTGGCGCGCCTGGCTGCTGCTGCCGGTACACCGCGTGCTCATCCTCGGTGAGAACCATCGCTGCGTCGGAGCCAGTGACGACGTGACGCACCGTGGTGAACAGCATGCGGCCAGTGCGGCCTTCCTTCACCCGAGCGGACACGAGTTCGCTGCGCCGGGTGAAGGACCCACCCACCCGCAGTGGCGTCGCGAAGTGCAGCTCGCCGCCGGCCATCATGCGGCGTCGGTTGGGCAGCGGGGGCTGGAACGGACCTTGCGTCGGATGCCCGTCCTCGCCGAGCTCACGCTGCGGACAGCTGGAGGTGAAGGCGAACCAGTGCCAGGCAGGGGGGATCGGTGCACCGTCGGACACGTCGATCCGCGTATCGAGGAGATCGGCAAAGGCCGCATTCGGGTCGGGCAAGATGGTGCGCGTCATCTCGACCGGTCCCGGCGCCCAGCCGTCGAGGGCCTCGTCGAGAGCGTCGCCGCTCAACGCAGCCCGATCGACTTGGTTTCGAGGTACTCCTCCAGACCTGCGGCGCCCATCTCCCGGCCAACGCCAGACTGTTTGTAGCCGCCGAACGGCGCCAGCGGGTTATAGGCAGCGCCGTTGATGTCGACCGATCCGGTGCGCATGCGCCGGGCCACGGCGCGCGCCCGGTTCTCGTCCGCCGACCACACCCCGCCGTGCAAGCCGTAGCGCGAGTGGTTCGCGATTTCGACCGCGTCGTCCTCGTCGGCGTATTTGAGCATCGAGAGCACCGGCCCGAATACCTCTTCCTGCGCGATCGTGGAATCGGGAGCGACGTCGGCCAGCACGGTGGGGCGCACGTAGTACCCGTGCTCCAGGCCGTCCGGTGCTTCGCTGCCGCCGGCGGCCAGCCGCGCCCCTTCGCGCAGTGCGGTGTCGATGAGTCCGCGGACCTTGTCGCGCTGCGCGGCGCTGACCAACGGCCCGAGCTTGGTCGCTGCGTCGGTCGGGTCGCCCACGTTGTAGTTGTCCGCGAACCGTGCAGCGAGCTCGACGGCCTCGTCGTAGCGGTCGGCGGGCACGAGCATCCGGGTCCACGCCGTGCAGGTCTGGCCGGAGTTGAGGAACGCGTTGGCGACGCCGACCTTGACGGCGTCCTTGAGTTCGGCATCGTCGAGAATGATGTTGGCGGACTTTCCACCGAGCTCGAGCGTCACCCTGGTCACGTTGGCTGCGGCGAGTTCGGCGACCCGCCGCCCGGCCGGTACCGAGCCGGTGAAGGACATGACGTCGATGTCGGGGTGCGCGGCGAGCGCTTCGCCGACGGGGAGACCGTAGCCGGGCACGAGGTTCACCACGCCCGCGGGTACGCCGGCACGTTCGCAGGCGTCCATCAACTCGAAGGCGACGAGCGGCGCCATTTCGCTCGGCTTGAGCACGAAGGTGCATCCCGCGGCGAGGGCGGGAGCGAGTTTGCAGGTGATCTGGTGCAGCGGGTAGTTCCACGGGGTGATCGCGCCGACCACGCCCGCCGGCTCACGGACGACCACCGTGTTGCCCACCTTCCTCTCGAATTCGAAAGACTCGAGCAGGTCGGCGTACCCGGCCACCACTGTGGCCGGCAGTGTCGCCTGGATCTTGCGGGCGATCCATTGCGGGGCACCCATCTCGGCGGTGATGGTGTCACCGATCTCATCGCGACGGGCCGCCAGCTCGGCGGCAAGTGCCCGCAGCACGGCGACTCGTTCGGCGACAGTCGTCGTTGACCAGGTGGCGAATGCCTTTCTGGCGGCGGCGACGGCGTCGCTCACGTCCGCGACGGAGGCCTCCGGCACCCGTCCGATGACCTCGCCGGTCGCCGGGTTCTCGACGCCGATGCTGCGTCCGGCGGTGGCCGGCCGCCAGGTTCCGCCGATGAAGATCGTCTCGCGAATACGCACGGCACTCCTTGTCGGTCGGGCTGTCCTATCGTCATCGGAAACGTTACTTCGGCCGGGTGAGGCGGATGAGCATGGGCGGTCAGGGGTTGTTGCTGTGTGACGCGCGTTCGTTCCTCTTCGTGCCCGGCGACCGGCCGGAGCGGTTTGCGAAGGCGGCCGCGTCGGGCGCCGACGTGGTCGTCGTCGATCTGGAGGACGCGGTCGCGGCGGGGGCCAAGGCGCAGGCGCGCGACGAGGTGGCGGCCTGGCTGGCCGCCGGGAATCGCGCCGTGGTGCGGGTGAACGCGCCGCTGACCGAGCTGTTCACCGCCGACGTCGAGGCCGTGCGAGAGGACGCGCAGGCGGTGATGATCGCCAAGGCGGAGCCGGGACAGGACTGGAGCGCGCTGGGGTCCGCGGCGATCGTGCCGCTGATCGAGACCGCCCGCGGCCTGACCGGTGCCGCGCAACTGCTCGCCGATCCGCGGGTCGTGCGCCCGGCGCTCGGGACGATCGATCTGGCCGTCGAACTCGGCATCGATCCCGACGACCAGCAGGCGCTGCTCTGGGCGCGCAGCGGCCTCGTGGCAGCGGCTGCCGCCGCTGGCGTGGGCTCGCCCGTCGACGGCGTCACCACACGCATCGACGATGCGGACACGCTGGCCGCGGACGTCGCGGCCGCGCGCCGGCTCGGGTTGCGGGCCAAGCTGTGCATCCATCCCCGCCAGATCGCCGCCGTGCACGACGGGCTGCGGGCGAGCGCCGCGGAGGCGCAGTGGGCGCGGGCCGTGCTCGCGGCCGCAACCGACGGGGTGTCCACGGTCGACGGAGCCATGATCGACGCGCCGGTCGTCAACCGGGCGCGACAGCTGCTGGCGACTCTCGGCTGACTCGCCGAGCCAACCACGAAGGGTTTGAGCATGAGCGGACTCGACACCGAGGAACAGGCGATCGTCGACACCGTCGCGGAGTTCGTCGACGAGAGGGTGCGCCCGGTGGTGCGCGAGCTCGAGCACGCCAACACCTATCCCGAGGACCTCATCGAAACGATGAAGGAGCTCGGGATCTTCGGCCTGGCGATTCCCGAGCCGTACGGCGACCTGCAGGTGTCGACGCGTTGCTACGCGATGGTCACCGAGGAACTCGCGCGCGGCTGGATGAGCCTGGCCGGGGCGATGGGTGGCCACACGGTAGTGGCCAAGCTGATCCTCGATAACGGCACCGACGAGCAACGCAAACTGTATCTCCCCCGCATGGCCACCGGCGAGTTGCGCGCGACGATGGCCCTGACCGAGCCCGGCGGCGGGTCGGACCTGCAGGCGATGAAGACCGTCGCCCGCCGCTCCGGCGACGGCTACGTGATCAACGGCTCGAAGACCTGGATCACGAATGCCCGGCGCGCCGGGCTGATCGCGTTGCTGTGCAAGACCGATCCGGACGCGCGGCCGGCGCACAAGGGCATCAGCATCCTGCTCGTCGAGAAGGGTCCCGGGTTCGAGGTCTCGCGCGACCTGCCCAAGCTCGGCTACAAGGGGGTGGAGAGTTGCGAGCTCTCCTTCGCCGACTTCCACGTCCCGCTGGAGGCCACCCTCGGCGGCGTCGAGGGCAAGGGGTTCGCGCAGATGATGCGCGGACTCGAGGTGGGACGCATCCAGGTCGCCGCTCGCGCCACCGGGGTCGCGCGCGCCGCATTCGACGACGCGCTGAGGTACTCGCAGGAGCGGCACGCGTCCGGCAAGGCGATCTGGCGACACCAGTCCGTGGGCAACCTGCTCGCCGACATGGCCACCAAGATCACCGCTGCGCGCCAGCTGCTCATGCTCGCCGCCGAGCGCTACGACGAGGGCAAGCGCGCCGACCTGGAAGCGGGCATGGCGAAGCTGTTCTGCTCGGAGGTCGGCATGGAGGTCGCGCTGAGCGCGATCCGGGTCCACGGTGGCTACGGGTACTCGACCGAGTTCGACGTGGAGCGCTACTTCCGCGACGCCCCGCTGATGATCGTGGGCGAGGGGACCAACGAGATCCAGCGCAACGTCATCGTGCGCCAGCTGGTCGACCGCGGTCAGCTGCCCTGACCGACCGGCTTTAGACGCGACGAGAGAGCTGCAACACAATCTCGCACATTCTGTGGAGGAGCTCGCACCGGGCCTCGCCCCAGGTGCTGACGCTGTGCGACGGCAAGGTCGTCGACGGCACAGCCTGGTCCGACAGCGTCACGCTCAACGACCCGGCACCGACGATCTCGGCAACGAACTCGCGTACGTTGTCGACGGTGAGTTGCGGATCGCCATGATCACATTCGTGTCGCCGCAGTCGCCCATCCAGGTGATCGAAGGGGTCGACGCGCAGCTGCGGCCTGGCCCGTGGCCGCCCGGGTGGTGGTCACACGACCTGATTGCCTGCGGGCCGAGATGGGTTCCGGATCTCGAAATGGCGGTGCCCGCGCGCTGACACTCAGAACGTCCAGCCCTGCGCGCCGCGATGGCTGACCGCGCGTGCGCCGGCGGCCGCCGCACGGTCGAGCGCGCCTTGGTCGTCCGCGCCGGCGGCGAGCGCCGCCGCGAGCGCGCCGACGAACGCGTCACCCGCACCGGTGGTGTCGAGCAGCGAGTCGGCCGGGTGCATTGCCGACAGGCTGCCCCACGTCGCGCCGCGCGCGCCGCGGGTGACCACCAGCGAGCGCGGGTTCGCGTCGCGCGCCGCGAGCTGACGCCTCTCGACCTCGTTGACCACGACCAGGTCGGCGCCGTCGATCAGGGATGGGTCGAGGTCGCGATAGGGCGCGAGGTTGAGCACCGACCGCACCCCATGGCTTGCGGCGCTCGCCAGCGCGGCCGCGACCACCGGGGTCGGCACCTCCAGCTGCAGTAGCAGCACATCGCCGGGTGCGGGCCGGAAGCGGTCGACGTCCCGCTCGTCCACACGCCCGTTCGCACCGGGCATCACGACGATGCAGTTCTCGCCGTCTTCGTCGACGAGCACGATCGCGTGGCCGGTGCTGCAACCGGGCTCCGCGGTGACGCCGTCGATGCCGACCCCACGTTCGCGCAGCCCGGCCAGGTACGCCGCGCCGGAGTCGTCGTCACCGACCCGTCCGATCATGTGCACGGCCGCGCCCGCCGCGGCGGCCGCGACCGCCTGGTTGGCGCCCTTACCGCCGGGGTGGCGTTCGAGGTCGGTGCCCGCAACTGTCTCGCCCGGTCGCGGCAGCTGTCGCACCCGCGACACAAGGTCGACGTTGAGCGAGCCGATCACCCACACATCGCCCATCAGGGCCGGCCCGCAGTGCTGATCGTCGACAACCACGGGTCGACGTATCGCTGCCCGTCGACCTCGACCGTGATGTCGATCGGCTCACCGGACAGCCCGCGATCGGGCGGCTCGCCGTCGCGGTACGGGCGGCGATCGACGATCGCGACCACCCCGTAGTCGCCGAGAGTGGTCATCGCCTCTGCGTCAGGGTCCTCGGCGCGCTGCAACTGCCCCGGGGAGCAGCGCGCTCGCCAACTGTGCCGCTGGGTGTCCAGCAGTACCAACTCTTCGACCCGCGGGCGCGGCACCTCGAGATCGAAATTCACGTCGAGTCCGTACCTCGTCGGCGGCAGGCCCCCCGGCTTCGGCATGTCGACACGCTACGGCCAGGGCTGGTTTGAGGCGGTGCGAGTGGCATTGCCTACTAATTCCGTGGGAAAGGTTGACTCATCGACTGGTCGGCTGTAATCGTTGCTGCATGACCCGGCGCCCGCTCCTCGTGCGGCGTCGCTACGTCGATTTCAAACGCCTGACCGGCGCGCTCTGTCGCCCGTAGTCCAGTCGGCGCTTTCCTCGCGGAACCGCGCGTACGTCACTGCCTTCGCGCATCTGCCCTCCTCGCGCTGCGGCGATCTCGCCGCACGTTCACCATGTCTGCGCATTCGCGCAACCCTTATGACTGAAGGACTTTCATGACCAGGACGTTGGACAACACAGCAACCGTCGCGGCGGGCCGCGGCATCGATTTCGGGGTGCACCGGGTCGCCGGTGCGCTCGGCGCCGAGTTGACCGGTGTCGACGCGGCGAACCCGACCGACGAGGCCGTCGCGTTCGTGCGGCGCAGCCTGCTCGAACACCGCGTGGTGTTCCTGCGCGCACAGGACATCGAGTATGACCTGCAGGTCGCGTTCGCGCAGCGCTTCGGTGCGTTGACGCTGGGGCACCCGACGATCCCGTCGCCGACCGGGCAACCACTGTTGGAGGAGATCGACTCGCACAAGGGCGGCCCCGCGAACAAGTGGCACACCGACGTCACGTTCGTCGACCGCCCGCCCGCCTTCACGTTCCTGCACGGTGTCGTGATCCCGCCGGTCGGTGGTGACACCGTCTGGGCGAACACGGTCGCCGCCTATCGAGCGCTGCCCACGGAGTTGCAGGAGTTCGCGGACCGGCTGCGCATCGTGCACACGAACGCGCACGACTACGCGGTCCCAGCATCGCGCGCCGAGGCCGACGACCCGCTGCTCGAAGCGAGCCGCCGGCAGTTCACGTCGACGGTCTACAAGACCGAGCACCCGGCAGTGCGCATTCACCCGGAGACCGGCGAAAAGTCTTTGATTCTTGGTGGTTTCGCGCAATCGATCGTCGGTTTCAGCCCGCAGGCATCGCGCGATCTCATCCGGGTCCTGCAGGACTACATCACCCGGCCGGAGAACACCGTGCGTTGGCAGTGGCGCGTCGGCGACCTCGCGATCTGGGACAACCGCGCGACCCAACACGTCGCGGTGTACGACTACGGGAACGCACACCGGCGCGGCGAGCGGGTCACCGTCGCCGGACCGGTGCCGGTCGGGCCGGACGGGCGCGTGTCGAGGCCGCTCGAGGGCGACGCCAGCGCGTACTACGCGACCGGTGCCGCGGACTGAAGCGCGGCCAGCCGAGAAAGGGCACACCATGAGCACAACGACGCCATCTCCCGATTCCACCCGTTCCATCGACTCCGGCCCGGACGGTGCCGCCCCCGGCCGCACCCGCTTCCAGAAACGCCGCCGCCGACGCGCGCTCCTCGCCGTGGGTGCCGTCGTCGTCATCGCCGCGGCTGCGGCCGCGATCGGGCTCGCGACGCGATCGTCGGGCTCCGACCCAGGGTTCACCGTCGCGTACGGGCAGGGCAACGTCGCGAGCGGGGACAGCATCATCCAGACCCAGCCGGCAATCAGCGACACAATCAAGGCCAAGCTGAAATTCGTCCCGTTCGACGCCGGTGTCACGGCGATTGCCGAATTGCGCAGCGGCTCCCTGCAGGCGATCAGCGGGGTCGGCAACCCGCCGGTCGTCGGCGCGATCGGCAACGGCACCGACGTCGTGGTGGTGCTCGCCCAGAGCTTCGACGCGGACGCGCTGATCGTCCCACCGAGCATCACCGACCCGAAGCAACTCGCAGGCAAGTCGGTGGGTGTGCTGGTCGGATCGTCGGAGGACTTCGAGCTGCGCGGCTGGCTCAAGCTCAACGGCCTCAGCGACTCGGTCAAGGTCGTCGGCCTCGCCAGCGAGCAGGCGGTCGCGGCCGCCTACCTCTCCGGGGGGGTCCAGGGCGGTTACGTGCAGGCCGGTCCGGAGGCGCAACTGGTCGCGAGGGGTGGCCATGCCCTGGTGAACGCCCAGCAGATCGCCAAGCTCGGCATCCCGGGGCTGAACGTCGTCGCCGTCGCCAAGAGCGCGATCGACGACCATCCCGACGTCGTACAGCAGTACGTGTGCGCGCAGGTACAGGCCACGAAGGACTTCACCGGCCCGGACGCGGAGAAGTACCTGCTGGCCAGTGCCAAGGCGCAAGGCGTGCCCGGCAAGCTGATCGTGCCGGCGACCAAGGCTTTCCCGTTCATCCCGCTCGACCAGCAGTTGCACTGGCTCGGCAAACCGGGCGACGTGAACAGCCCGATCGTCAAGGCGTACGCGCAGACCGCGCAGTTCCTGCTCGGTCAGGGACGGATCAAGGCGGTCCCGTCCGCCACGGTGCTCGCCGGCCACGTCGACTCCTCGTTTGTCGACAAGGCGCTGCGCGGTGGTTGCTGACGTCGCCGCCGCACCCGCGCCGGTCACCCACCGGGTGACCGGCGCGACGGTGCAGGTGCACTCGCTGACCAAGGTGTTCCGACGCGGCCGCGGGCAACGCACCGTCGCCTTCACCAACGTCGACCTCTCCGTCGCCGCGGGCGAGTTCGTCTGCCTACTCGGGCCTTCCGGGTGCGGGAAGTCGACGTTGCTGCGCGTCGTCGCCGGCATGCTCGCGCCCGACGACGGCGCGGTGGAGATGGGCGGCCGGGAAGTGGACGGGCCCGGCGCCGAACGCGGCATGCTCTTCCAGCGCCCGATGCTCTTCCCGTGGCTCACCACCCGCGACAACGTGTTGTTCGGCCCGCGTG
>CAVQZY010000012.1:0-55173 GCA_963718805.1 uncultured Actinomycetota bacterium
ACAACCAACTACCGGACATGCCGCGCCGAGTGTGTCCGGACCGGATACCCGCATGGACCTCGCGCCGATTGCAGACCGCCACCTCGAATGACATCCGAAATGCCGCGAAGCGGCACCATCCGCATATGCCGCTTCAGTGCAGCGCCGAACGATGCCCCGGCGTGACTCGCTCCACCGTCCCCGACTGTCTCGTCGCTTGAGGTTGCTGTGCGTCTACCGCCTCAGGATGTTCGGTCGCACCTGCTCGACTGAGAACGTGCGGCAATGCTGCCGCGGCGAGTGCCTCGCGCAACCTCGGCGTGACGTTGTCGACGATCAGGCCCGATGCAGGTGAGGGGGTTCGCTGGCGCGGTGGCGTGGGGGTCAGTCTCCGCTCGGGGCTGTGCGTGCATCGTCGGAGGGGCAGGGCCCCTTTCAACCTGCGCTCCCAGCGAGCTCAGCTTATTCTGCGGCTGTGCTTACGTCGGCGCGGTGCCCCAATGTGGTTCCACGGACACGATCGAGACTGTTCCAGGTCTTGCCAGCTGTCTCGGGAATGTCACTTACACCGAGACGGTGGAGTTTCGGGATGTTGCCGCGGAGATGGTCTCGGGGCAGCCGCGCAGCGGCACCGAGAGCATCCGACGTGAACGGGCGTGCGGGCACACGTTCGCTGTAGAGGCGAGGACATCGATGCAGATCTGCACTGGCGCGGTCACCCGCGAACCTGATGGCGCCTACGCAGTCGGTCGAGTGCGTCGCGTGCTCTGCACCCGTATGCAGCGCCCACGCAAACCGTGTGATGGGCAAACTCAGGTGCGACTTCTGCGTGCGTGAGGAGCAACGCGCGGCTCAGCGCCGTGACCCGCGTGGATCGCCGAGCAACAGCGGCTGCGCGAGATCAACGAGCATGCAGCTGCCCAACGAGCGGCCCGCAAGCACGAGCTTGCGGCCGGCGGAACCCCGAACGCCATGCGCCCGGACAGCAAACCCTTAAGGCCGTTGCCCACGGCTGCCTACGGGTTTGCTGCCCAGCTCGAGTCCGCTCGGCGCAGCGGGGGAAATGCGCGCGGCGAGCATGTTCGTCGCGCTGATCGCACAGCAGACGAGGTGTCGGCCGCTGGCCGAGAGGCAGCGACAGTTGCTGCCGGATCTCGCCCATGCGATTGCCGCACTCCAGGCGGCTCGCCAAAGCTCGACATCCCACCTCGAAGGAGTTTCCAGCGGCCCACTGCGGCTGTGGCGCGAGAAGGGCTTATCGGGTGGCGAATCACAGGCTGCGACCGCCGCAGGTGTCTTGGTGCCGTTCCAGGGCGGCGCAACGGTTGTCGTCGGACGAGCGCGAGATCGAGTCTCGCTTGAGCGGTTCGCGTCCATTGGCCAGATCAGCTACACCACAACCCACCCGGACAGTTCCGTACACACGACCACGAATCGGCACCCGAGATGTTTCGGGAAGCTATCGCGGCGATCGCTTCGCACTTGGCAGCACTCGGACGATGATCGCATTAAGTCTTGGGCACTCCTGACGCCGCGGAACCTTCGAACGCGGCGCGCGTCGCCCGCGGCTGCGTCCCATTCTGGTCGAGCCCCACTCTGGTATGCATGGCGCCAGCCCACGTTCATACCCACAGCGCGGCAGTAGCACCGCGGATAGTCACTGTTTCACGAGGTGCATTTCTGCATAGCTGCGCGCGAATGATCCGACTAGCGCGGCCAGGTCGAGCCTCGGGCGATGCTCCCGCGCCACGACGCCGACTGACCCGGCGACAACACCGAGCACAGCGCCGGCGAGCGTACCGAGGAATGAGAGGTAGAGGATCACCGGGATCCAGGAACCCAAGGGATACGACCTGATGGATTCGATCAACCCGATGATGGCACCGATCATGGCGAAGGCGATCGCACCGACGACAGTCCACCGCAGCGGCTGCGGTATTGCTCGGTACCGCGAGGCACAGGCACAGGCGAATGGTCGCACATCCGGCACCAGCTTGAGGAACGCGTGCCAGTGCGCCGTCCGTCGCCCTTCAGACCGGGTCGCTGCCACGAGCCGATACCGGATTTGCCGCCGTCAGGTGCCGGAGGCCATGAAGGCGGCGAGGATGTAGTTGGGGTGGCGGTCGAGGTTCTTGCGGGCGCGGTCGTAGCGCATGGTGGTTCGGGGGTCGGCGTGGCGGGCGGCGATCTGGACGTCGCGTAGGTCGACGCCGGCGTCGAGCATGGTGGTGACGAAGGTGTGGCGCAGCATGTGCGGGTGCATCCGGGCGATCTGCACCCCGGCGCTGGTCGGCGAGGCGTTGAGCGGCGGGTGGCGGCGTGGCGGTCCATCCGGGCGCCGCGCCGGTTGCGCAGGATCGGCCCGGCGGTGCGGTCGCCGACGGCGCGGTCGATGGCGCGGCCGACGGCCGGTGGCAGCGGGACGAGGACGATCTTGTTGCCTTTGCCGACGACGCGTAGGACGCGGTGGCCGTGTTCCTCGCCGAGGTCGGCGATGTCGAGCGCCGCAGGCTTCGAAGATCCGCAGACCGAGCAGTCCGAGCAGGCGCGACCAGGGCGAAGTCGTTGGGGTTGGTCGAGTCGCGGGCGGCGGCGAGCATGCGCCTCGAATTGCAGGTGGGACAGGCCGAGGGTCGGTGACTCGGCTGGCACGGTCGGGCGGCGGACGTAGTCGGCTGGCGAGTGTTCGAGGATGGCGTCGATGACGCAGGTGCGGTAGAAGCCGGCCACGACCGACAGCCGCCGGGAGACGGTGGAGGGCTTGAAGCGGCGGACTCTCCTGCATCCACCGCACGTACAGCTCGACCTGCGGGCGGGTCGCGGCCAGCGGGTCGAGCGCCGCGCTCGGCGCACCAGCCCAGGAACGCGCGCAGGTCGGACTCGCGTGTGCGACGCGAGACTGGCCCTTGAACCTGGCCAGGTACGCCGCCGCAGCCAGCCGCAACGGATCAAACTCAGCCGGATGCAGAATCTCGATCATCGATGAAGTTGTCATCTTTGACACGGTCCGCGCGAACTCAACCATCGTCGACCTCACTAGCAGCCGGCCCAGTCCACGATCGTGCCGATGAGCGGTCCTGTGGGGTCATTTGAGACCGGGCGCTTCTGACGAGGCGCGCATCAGTGCGTGGCCGAGGTTCCATCACTGATGGGATGCCCCAGCTGTGGCAAACTTGCGCGGTGACTGATACCGAAGAGGTCGCGCGCGGCATCTTGTCCCAACTTCAGCTCGGGTTCGCCGCCCACGATCGCGCCGCCGTCATGAGGCTTCTTGATGACGAGGTCGTTGTCTTCGGTGCAGCAGGACAGGGCCTGGACGCGGAGCACAGCAAGGACTACGTGTCGCGCATGCTGGCCCAAGATGGCGTGGTCCGCTGGGGGTGGGACCATGTGGTGCCAGTGCTGACCGAGCCGACAGTCCTGGTATTCGCCGTGGTCGGGACCGTGGGATTTGACGATGCGCAGGGCCGAGCGCTGGGAGAGCGCTCGCCTTTCCGATTGACATGCGTCGCAGTTCTCCGAGACGAGCGATGGCGGCTCAGGCACTTCCACGGATCAGTCCCACAATCCTGACCTGCGAACCCCGGGGGCGACCGGCGCTTACCCCGCAACGCACTCTCATGCCGCAGTTGGTGCGTCTAACCTCGCCAGCTTCGTCAGTGAGCAGACGAGGAACCTGCCGAGCGTTGAGAACCGCGGCGGCGCGCGACGCCGCCCAAAATCCAGCACATCGCGAGCCAGCCGAATCCACCCGCGAATCCGCCAACCAGCATCGCCGACAGTCTCTGTCCGGGTTGCGCCACCAGATAACCGACGAGCAGACCGACTGCGCAGACGAAAACCTCGGAAGCCATAAACGCTAGAGCCATCAGTCGCTGGCGACCAGACAGTCGCTGACGCGGTAACCGATGCAAGGCGCCCATTGACTTCCAGGCGACGAAGACAACGAGTCCGAGCATGAGAACAACCATCACGATGATGATGACCCGTCCGAGCGGTGTGTGAGTGTGCGCTGCAACGCCGAGGATCACGACATCGGTATGTCCATCGACCTCACGAGCCAAACCGAGGACGCGCGTAGCAGCGCCGGTCGTAAACGCGCCTATGCCACTGTCGGCAGTCATGGTGCGCGAGGCTCGCTCGAGGCGGTGACCGTCGGGCTACTGATCGGGTACCAGTTTCGGCACCGGCACCGGACGCCAACGGGCCCGCTGACCGCCGGGCGCCCGCCTGCCCCGGGCGCCCGGCACTGATCAGTGCGCCTCGATCACGGCCGGGCCGGACATACTGACTCCGTGTCGAAGCTGAACCCAGACGACGAGGAGACCGTTCGGCGATTTGCCAGCTGGAAGCATCGTCGACAGCAGCCGGCTACGGCAGACGCCGACGCCCCGGACCCGCAGCAGACCTATGCCGAGCTGATGAAGACCGCGTTCGCGCCAGCCCTTCGCGACGCCGGGCTACGCGGCTCGGCCGGTCGCTTCGAGTTCCCGTCCGAAACGCATTGGGTGCAGCTCGGCTTCCAGAAGTCTGCCCACAGCGACCGCCACGAGCTTCGATTCACCGTCAACCTGTCCGTCATTCGCCGCAACGAATGGGACGAGCAACTCGCCGCGAAGCCCTACCTGGGAACCCGACCCACGCCGAACAAGCGCTACGGCAGCTGGGCTGACCAGACAAGGATCGGCACCCTGACGCCAGAGGGTCAAGACAAGTGGTGGCGCATCATCTACGGCGCCGACACCACGCCAGTCCGCGACGATGTGCTGTCCGACCTGATCAACTACGGCGTCCCCTGGCTGAGAGAACACGCGACGAACTAGCAATCACCGAGCGCCTGACGACAGCCGGGGCCAACCCACTTGACGAAACGCAAAGCGGCGGCCTCGCCAACCTACCCACCGGCATCGACTGGCCTTGCGTTTCCGCCGCGAGTACGTTCTCGACGTGTCTGACCCGCGCATGCGAACGAGCTGATGAACCGTGCTTGCCACGGCGTCGCGACAGTCCAGTGTTCGTATTGGTCTTTGATCATGCGCACCGCCTCGGCCGTCGACGCGCCAAGCACGACGGCAAGACAGGCGAGTGCCGTACCCACCTGCTCACGCGCGGGCCAGCCGGCCACTTCCACCCGCTGGTCACTGCAGCGGCGCGCGGCCTCGCGCACGGAGACACGTGCCAGGGCGCGGTCGGCGGGTAGCCGGCGGGCCCATGGCACCCAGATCGATGGCCAGGCGAATGGTCGCCAGTCCACTGGCGATAGACAGAGACTGAAATCAGGGGACGGTTCGTCGGACGTAGCTCGGCTCAATTCGCGAGTGCGTACCCGTACACCCGCAGGCAACACGATCACGTCGTGATCGCGATCAGCCCACTGACCCACACCGGCACCGTAGGCCCGATCAGCTGGCGGCAAGCCAAGAACGATCTCGGGGCGCCGTAACCACCTAAAGCGGATAACGCAAGGTCATGCCGCCGACAGCGCGAGCCTCCTGCGTCAACCACCGGACGGGTCGTGCCCGGCCAAGCGGGCCAGAGTGACGCCTTCGGGCGACCACGCAGGAGCACTTATCGTTGAGTTTCAGCGGCAGCGAGCACGGGAGGTGTTGAGGACGCCCACCACCGACTTGGAGGAGGTTGTCGGCGCGCCTATACGCGCCGAAGCAGCGGTAATGACCGCAGACGCGCGGGCTCGTCTCAAAGCCGCTCAACTGGGTCTACCCCTCGGCCCGCTGGCACGGCGACTCAACGCCCGCCGGCAGACTCGCGCTCACCAGAAAGACAGTGAGCCGGGTCCCTCGTCCGGTCCCGACGCCTGTGCCCTTGCGGTGACCGATACAGAACTGGTCGCAGTCAGGACCGTACCGGGGCGGAGATGGAATAGAGCAACCGCCGTGATCGAACGCGTCCCACGGTCGTCCATCACAAGTGCGCACATTGGGACCGGTGAGCGTGCAGCCATGGTCATCAGGTTCGCCGACGAGCGCCAGTGGGTGTTCGAGGTCTTGCGAGGCGTCCCCCGCAAACGATGCCAGGACGTGGTGTCGACACTTGGCTTCTAACGACTCGCCGCGCAGCGAACCATCCGCTCATGCTGCTGGTCGCGCGCATCGCCGTCGATCTGCGCGGCCAGGCAGCTGACTTGATCGACTTTGGTCGCGCGCAGATCAGACCGTATGCGCCCGCTCGTTTACCGCACAATGCCGATGAGCGGTCTTCGTGGATGATCTTGGTCTGCTTTGCGGAGTTCTCTGTAATAGCGGCTGTTGGTACCGGTGGCGACCCTCGTGGTGGGCGGACGAGTATTTGCTTCGACCGGCCGGCGATACGAGCGGCGCCGTGTTCGCGAGGTTTGCCGCGAATGGAGACAGCGATCCGATCGCGGGCAGCGCGGGAGGAGAAGATCGACATTTTTCCCGGCGGCGACAGGGACGAGCGCTGCCGCAGGGCAGGCCCCTATCGGATGCGACTGGCATCTCAGTCGTTCGGGCTGCTCGGGTCCGGTGCTGCGGTCCAGGATGGGCAGGGTGGAGCCGATGATGGCCAGCGAGGCAAGCACGCCGCCCACAACGCACGCGTAGTAGCCCGGTCTGGGGGTGCAGAGCGACGTTGAGTTGGGAGTTCAGGAAGAGGTAGGCGGTCAGGAAGCCGATGCCGATCGAGGCGAGGGTGTCGAGGGCGAGCCGCACGCTGGCTTCGAGCATGACGACGCGGCGCAGCGTCGCCAGGGGCGCCGGTGAGTCGGAGCAGGCTGAATGCACGCCGGCGCTCGTTGATGCCGTAGATGATGCTGACGGCGAGGGTGCGGCCGGCGATCGGCAGGCTGGTAGGGGTGACGATGTCGGCGAGGCGTTGGTACCCCGCTGCGCGCTGGCTGTCCTGGACGAGAGTGTCGCTCGTGGATTGTCAGCGGCGGGGACGGTCCGGCGAAGCTGCTCGGGAGCGCGAGTTCGAGTTTGGTGCGAGCCGTCTCGAGCGCTGCTGGTGCGCCGTCGGTGGCCACCGCGATTAGCGCCACCGGACGGGAGCGCAGTTGGGCGGCCGTTCGGTCGCTCGCGGGCCAGCTCCTGTTCGCACCGGCGGCGTCGCCGAAGCTGGGTCGGTCAATTGGGCGGACTCGGCATCGGGCGTGCATCGACCGAGGACTGGGGTCGAGCGCAGCGCGGTGCACTCGATTGCCGCTAGCTGGCCGAGGGGTGCCGGGCAGCGCGCGGTGGGGTGATCGGGAACGGCTGATGGTCGCCCCAGCTCTGGCCAGGTGCGGTGTCCCACCAGGTGCTGCCGATCGCTGCGTCGGGGCCTTGCCAGAACACGTCCAGGTGTCCGGCGTAGCGCGAGGCAGCACTGAGCGGTGACCCTGCGACTGCGGCGCCGGGTGGGGTGATCGGGAAGGGTTGGTGGTCGCCCCAACTCGAGTGCGGCGCGGAGTCCCACCAGGTGCTGCCGATGGCGCCGTCCGCGCCGACCCAGAACAGGTCGAGGTGATCAGGCGTGCGGGCAACAGCGGCCAGTTGCGAGCCCGCGCCCGCGGCCTCGGGCGGCGTGATCGGGAAGGGTTGGTGATCTCCCCAGCTCTGCCCCGCCGCCGCGTCCCACCAGGTGCTTCCGATCGCACCATCCGGGCCGATCCAGAACACGTCCAGGTGGTTGGGGTTGCGGGCCACGGCCACGACCGGCGACCCGGGACGCGCCGCGCCGGGCGGCGTGATCGGGAACGGTTGGTGGTCCCCCCAGCCCGACTGCGGCGCGGCGTCCCACCAGGTGCTGCCGATCGCACCGTCCGCGCCGACCCAGAACAGGTCGAGGTGATCAGGCGTGCGGGCAATCGCGGCCAGTTGCGAGCCCGCGCCCGCGGCCTCGGGCGGCGTGATCGGGAAGGGTTGGTGATCTCCCCAGCTCTGCCCTGGCGCCGCGTCCCACGAGGTGCTTCCGATCGCACCATCCGGGCCGATCCAGAACACGTCCAGGTGGTTGGGGTTGCGGGCCACGGCCACCACCGGCGACCCGGGACGCGCCGCGCCGGGCGGCGTGATCGGGAACGGTTGGTGGTCCCCCCAGCCCGACTGCGGCGCGGCGTCCCACCAGGTGCTGCCGATCGCACCGTCCGCGCCGACCCAGAACAGGTCGAGGTGATCCGGGGTGCGGGCGACGCATGTTGCCCGGAACTGGTCGCCGGCAGTGGCAGCCGGTGGGGTGATGGGGAACGGTTGGTGATCGGCCCACCCCGAGTTGTGTGCGGCGTCCCACCAGGTGCTGCCGATCGCGCCATCCGGTCCCACCCAGAACACGTCGAGGTGGCCGGCATCGCGAGCCACCGCACTCAGGCCCGAGTCGCCGTGAACGGTCGGCAGGACCAGCGGGTCGCGTTGTTCGTAGGACTGGGTGAAGAAGCAGATCGTCGAGTGCGGCACGTTGACCTTCGACTCGACATCGATGAGCTTCTGGTCGGTGCGGGACAGATCGAGCGTCATGGTGACGTCGTCGCGCAGCGGCGAGTTCGGGTCGTAAACCCACAGGGTCAACAGCTGGCCGGTCAGCTGGTAGGCGTAGACGCATACCTGGTGCCCGAGGCTGGTGAAGTTGGGCAGCTGCCCGATCACCAGACCGATGGGGCAGGGATGACCGCTCTCGATCACGTTGCGGATGCCGGGCCACGCCGTATGCGCCATCTGCCAGTCCCGGCCGTCGGCGGTGACGTCGTCGGTGTCGGGATAGAGCGGATCCGCATATTTGACGAAGTCGGCGGCGTCGCCGACGTTCAGGCTCTGCGCGAGTCGACGCACGATGTAGTCGAAGAGCGGATCGCCCTCGCCGGCCGGATTCGTCGGTTGCCGCGGCGCGCGCAGGTGTGCTTCGAAGTAGTCACGCGACGCGAAGGACATGCCGCCGCACAACCCCCACGATGCGTCGCCGACGAGAATGTCGCCGAACGGGTCGGGCAAGGTGATCGACGTGATGTGCTCGCTCGGCCACTTGTTCGGAAATGAGAATCCGTGCGTCGATGGTAGGTAGCCGGGCACCGCAACCCGGGCAGCCGGGATGAGCGCGTATCTGACCTCGGTGTTGTCGCCCTTGCCGCCTTCGAAGTACAACCCGTACGGACCGGTGATCGACTGCTCGTAGAAGTTGGTGCCCACGAACGGGTTGTCCCAGTGGAAGGTGATCACATCGCCGGTGTCACCGATCCGGTACCTGGCCCGGCCCTCGGTGCCGGTGGCGACGCCGTCGGATTCCGACTGCCACCACATGGTCTGCCCGGACGGAATCTCGCCGGGCGGAGTGAGCGGGTCCGTCCACTCCCCGTGATCGAGGGAGTCGTCGATATGCCGCAGCGGCAAGCCGATCTGATTGCGGATCGTCACCCGCGTCGACCGCGCGGCCATCAGCCGGCCGTCCGTGCGCAAGCGGTCAGGTGTACATCGCGTTCGGCGATTCCGGTGTCGCGCGGGTCCACGCCGGCTTCGTGATACGTGCCGGGCAGCAGTTTGAGGGTGTCACCGGGCGCCGCTTCGGCGGCCAGTGCCGAGATCGTCCCGGTTCCCGGTTGCACGGTGATGGTTTGCAAGACGGCGGCGTGCGCCGACTGTGCCGTGGTGATGAGCGCGACGGCTGCGAGGACGGCGATCAAGGCGGCTAGCAGCGGCACGGTGCGCTGCCGGACTGTTGTGCTGGGCATGGTGATCTCCTGGTTCAGGTCGTGGTGCAGTTGCGTGCGGTCCAGCGCGTTTCGTCAGCGAGCGCGCGGGTGAGTTCGGGTGTTTCGCGGATGCCGTCGGGGGACTTGCCGGCGCGCACGGCGGTGAGCAGTTGCTGGTCGAAGTCGGCGATGACCTCAAGGTCGGCTCCGATACCCGTTGGCGCCGAGTCGGCCAGGTCGTGCAGCTGCGCGATGCTGTGGTCGAGCTCCGCGGCGCTGGGCGAGGTCGCGATCTTGGTCAGCAGCGCGAGGTTGCGCGAGATGCCTTGACAGACGGTGTCCAGCGATGCGGGTTTGGAGCCGGGCGGGGCCGGATGGGCAGGTTTCGCCGTCGTTCGGCGCGGTTCGGCCTGAGCCGTCGCTTCGGCGCCGCGTGCAGCGCGGTCGGCCGCCGATGAGACGCCTTTGGCGGCCGCTGCGGTGTGGTGGGACGAGGTGCAGCCGGCGAGCGCGACGGCGCAGACCGCGAGCGCTCCCAGCCTGATGCGGATCGCGGACATGTCACACCTGGCCACGAGCGGCCGGCGGCACCGGGTGGTTGGACAGGAACACGTCGTCGGGGTCGTGGGCAGCCTTGACCTGCTGGAGTCGTGAATACGTCGCGGCGGGGAACAGCGTGTCCGAATCGGTCGGGCGGTCAGCGAAGTTGAGGGAGCCGGTTGCCGCGGTCCAGGGCCGCAGGGCATCGCCGAGCACATCGATGCAGGCGGAGATCGCGTGCTTGCGCTCGGGCGTGAGGGCCATCCCGACCGCGTATGTCGCGAACGGCGCAGCGATCGAGGCGAGCGCACCCGAGCCCTGCGAAGCGTTGGCGAGCGCACCGCCGAGGTGGCGGATCTCGAAGGACAGCAGCGGCGCGTCTGTGCCTGGCCCGGCCACCTGAAGCAGTGCGGTGATCGCCTCGTTCGGCAGTCCGGTAAGCAGCGCGCCGTTGCCGACGCCGGGTACCGGATGATCGGGGTCCATGTGCAGTTGGCCGAGGCGCCCGGCTGGGATGGTCGTCACCGTGTCGATCTCGGGCTCGAGGGCTCGCAGGGCCGCGAGATGCGCTGCCGCGGTGGCCGAGTCGCCGAGGTGAGCGAGCTCGACCGCTGCGAAGGAGCGTCCGCGCAGTGGTTCGGGCAGCTCGGGCAGCGGTGGGAGATTGAGCAGCCGTGCGCACGAGGTGACCTCAATGGGACTGGCCAACGCCCAGTCCCGCCAGGCATTGAGCACGGTTTCGGCCCGCGCCGCTGGCCAGAACAGCGTCCCGGCGTAGACCTCGGCAACAGGATAGAGCTCGAACTCGATGGCGGTGATGACACCGAACGCGCCGCCGCCGCCACGGAGCGCCCAGAACAGCTCCGCGTGGTGGTAGCGGTCGGCGCGCACGAGCGTCGCGTCGGCGGTGACCAGGTCGACGGCGAGGACACTGTTGGCGGCTAGGCCGTAGCGGCGGGCGAGCCAGCTCAGGCCGCCGCCGAGGGTGTACCCGACGACGCCCACGTCGGGGCCGGAGCCGGCCAGTGCCGCGAGTCCGAATTCGGCCGCGGCTGCGCTGACATCGGACCAGACGACGCCGGCACCCACTCGCGCCCGGCGCAGCTCGGCGTCGATATGCACGTGGTCGAAAGCGGCGGTCTTGACCAGCACCGCATCGGCGAGGGACGTGTGTGCGGCGGCGGCGTGGCCGGTGCCCTGGGCCGCGACGCGCAGATCCTGGTCCTTGGCCCAGGCGACGATGGCGATGACGTCGTCGGCCGTTCGGGGCAGCGCGACCGCGACCGGCCGCTGGTCGACGCTGAGGTTCCACGCCCGGCGGGCGTTGTCCCACGCGTCGTCGCCTGGCCAGACGACGATCTCGTCGAGCGCATCCGGAAGTGACGCGATGGGCGCGCGGACATCCTGGTGCGAATTCATGGCAATCTCCTTGCTGGTGGTTGGTAGCTGGTCAGGCCGGTTCGAGCAGCGAGGCGGTGAGATCGGCGGCGGGATCGAGGGCGTGATCGACGGCGTGATCGACGGCGGGATCGACGGCACGGTCGCGGTGCACGACGCCGATGAGGAGGGCCGACAAAGCGCTGCCAGCGGCGGCGATCACGGCGCCGGCGATGAGCGCGTGGTGGTAGCCGGTGACGTAGCTTGCGCCCTGGTCGTGTCCGAGCGCGGCCCCCGTCGGAATGAGCGCGCCGAATGCGGCCACGCCGACCGCGATGCCTGCGTGGCGGAACGTGTCATTGACACCTGCGGCGAGGCCGCTGTGCTGCGGCGGAGCCGACCCGAGCGCGACGGCGCTGAGGGCGGGGTTGAACAGTCCGGTGCCGATCCCGGCGATCAACAGTCCGGGCAGCGTCGCGACCCATGACGAACGGGCGTCGGCGAGCAGGGACAACACCATGCCCAGGCTGACAAGCGCCAGTCCGGATGCGACGAGCGCGCCGGGAGCGGCGCGGCGCAGCAGTTGTGCGGTCAGGGCCGAGGCGATGAACAGCATTGCCGTGCAGGGCAGGTAGACGAGCCCTGCGTGCAGGGGCGAGAGCCCCAACACGCCCTGCAGGTACAGCGTCATGTAGACGAACAGCGGCGAAGAACGAGGCGGAGATCGAGAACGCGGCGAGCTGGGCCCCGGTGAACGCCGGCACCCGGAACAGCGCGAGCGGCAGCATCGGCGCAGCGCTGAGCAGTTCGACGATGACGAACGCGGCGAGCAACACCGCCGAGCCGACCAGCTGCGCGATGATGCCGCGCGCTGATCCACCCGTCGTCGTTGCCGCGCAACAGCGCGAGTACGAGCAGGAACAGGCCACCGGTGAGCGTCAGCAGGCCGGGCAGATCACGGTCGTGGGCCGTGACCTCGCGTGACTCGCGGGCCCAGCGCCGCGTCCCGGCCAGGGTCGCGACGCCGAGCGGGACGTTGAGATAGAACACCGCGCGCCAACCGAAACCGCTGGTGAGCGCGCCACCGATCAACGGGCCGAGCGCGAACGAGGCGCCGATGGTGGCGCCGTAGACGGCGAACGCGCCGTTGCCGGTCGGTCACATCGGGATAGGCGTCGGCGATGAGGGCGAGCGAACTGGCGAACATCAGGGCCGCACCGACGCCCTGCACCGCGCGGGCGCATGTCCAGCGTGGCGATGCCCTCGGCAACGGCGCAGCCGACAGATGCTGCCGTGAACACGACGGTCCCGGCGAGGAACATGCGTCGGCGGCCCAGCCGATCGGCGAGCGAGCCAGCAGTGAGCACGACGGTGGCCAGCGCCAGCGCGTAGGCGTCGACGATCCACTGCAGGCCGGTCAGTCCCGAATGCAGGTCGTGCGCGACGTTCGGTAGCGCCGTGTTGACGACGGCGATGTCGAGCATCAGCATCGCGGTCGCCAGACACGCCACGGCCAGCGTCCCCTTCTGGTGAACCGGACGGTCTGCGCCGGTCGTCGGTCGAATTTGCATGGGAACGATCGTGCGGTGCACGGCCGGCGGTCACGATCCCGTGCCTGGGTGGTTCGTGTGCCCCCCGCAAACGCGGGGTACGGCCCGGCCGTGCCCGGATCTACCATCGATTCATGACCGATTCGCTGGGCACCGCGGCTGTGGTTGCCCATGAGGCGATTCACCGGCTCAGCGTTAGCGGTCTGTTCTCGCTCGAGTTCCTCGGCGAGGTCGCGAGCCGGGTGCGTTCGGTGGTGCCCTACGACGGCGGTGCGTGGCTCACCACCGATCCGGCCACGTTGCTGCAGACCGGCGCCTTCATCGAAGGCTACGAGCTGATCACCGAGCAGACCCACATGCGATTCGCCGACAACGAACTCCTGACCCCCGACTTCACCAAGATCGTCGACATGGCGCGGCTGGGCCGGCCGGTGACCACACTGCACGAGGCCACCGACGGGGACCTCACGCTCAGCGCGCGGCACCGCACCATCCACCGCGATCTCGGACTCGAGCACGAGCTGCGCGCCGTGTTCCGGACCGGTGAGACAACATGGGGCGCCGTGTGCATGTGCCGACTGGCCGGTCAACCCGACTTCTCGGCGGCGGAAAAGGAGTTCGTCGCCTCGGTGAGCCAGTACATCGGGGACGGCCTACGCCTCGCGCTGCTCCTCAGCATCGACACGTCGGCCGCGGGCCACCAGGTCCCCGGCATCATCATCATGCGAGCCGACAACACAGTCGAGTCGACCACCCCGGAGGCCGACGAGTGGTTGGCCCAGATCACCCGAGACGAGGGCGCCCGCTTCGAGCTGCCCTCGGTCGTGCACAACGCCGCCCGAGCCGCCCGAGCGACCGCGAACGGCACCGCAACCGGCCCCGCCATGTCACGCATCCGGCTCGAGTCCGGGCGCTGGCTGCTCGTGCGAGCCTCGCAGCTGCACCACGGCGATGACCACAACGCACGGACCGCGGTCATCCTCGAACCAGCCCGCGCCGCCGAACTCACGCCCATCATCGTCGAGCTCTACGAACTCACTACGCGCGAGCGGCACGTCACCGAACTGTTGCTGCGAGGATTGCCGATCGACGACATCGCGGCCGAACTGTGGATCTCCCGGCATACCGTCCGAGACCACACCAAGGCGATCTTCGCCAAACTTGCGGTCGGCAGCCGCCCGGAACTGACGGCGAAGCTCTTCCACGACCACTACCTGCCGGTCGCACAGTACGACCGCGCCACGCTCACCTCCTAGCCAGCGCCGCGCGACCTGCTCGCGATACCCGGCGATGGAGAATGCACCCGGCAGCTACGTCGACGAGAACTGATGCAAGTGCGGCGGGGGAATGCGCCGTTGAGGAACGCCCAACGACACCCTTGCCGAGCCCATCCGAGGTCCCGGCCAGGAAAGAGCTCCGTTCCACGCCGCCGGCCGCGTGCTGGCGATCCGCTGACTGCAAACGCCGACCGTGCCACTGACTTTGATGGGCCATCGCAAAGACCGGATCTGCCTGATGGTCGGATGTTCGCCGAATGAACGATCATGCAGGTCCGTGCATCCTTCCGCCGTTCGGGACGCTGTCCGCGCAGCTGGGGGATTGAGCTCCCGATCGCCGAAACGGCAGGCCACCGGTCGGCGAGCCAGCGGTGACGTTTCGGCGGCGCGATGTGTGCGGTGACAACTTGTGGTTGGTCAGATCGAAGCGAATCCGTTGACCAGAGCGGTGAGGGCGATACGCCACTGGCGTTCCGCGGTGTCGCCGGAGGCGAATCCGCGCAGCTCGAGGGCGGCGAGTCCTTCGCACAGGGCGTGGAATGCTCTGGCGGCCTGTTGGACATCGAGGTGCGCCGGCCGGTGGGCTTGTTGGAGTCGTTCGACTCGCCGTTGCAGGGTGACCCAGGCGCGGTTCGCGGCGACCCGGATCTGGACCAGCTGTGCTGGGGTGATGTCGTGCTGCTGGATGCCGACGGTGAACAAGGCGGGGTGCTCGATGAACAGTCCGCGGAACCCGGTCACGCCGGCCTCGACGAGGTCGGCTGCGGGATCCTCGGTGACCGGGAGGGTGTCGACGGCGGTGGCGAGGAGGTCGAACGCGCGCACACCCAGGGCCGTGATCAGGCCGTCTTTGGAGCCGAACAGGCTGTAGATCGCCCGGGTGGTGGTGCCCACCTGGTCGGCCACCGCACGCATCGACAGGCCACGCGCACCGTGTGCCGAGACGAGCAGTTCGGCGGCGTCCAGCAGCGCGGCGGCGGTCTTGGCGTCGTGCTCTTTCGGGCGGCCCATGGTTGACACCGTATCGCAACGTCGTTACGTTACGTCGTATCGAAACATGAGCGCTGAGGAGTTATCGAATGATCAACGTTTCCCCTATTGGTGCCGACGGGCGCTTCGCCAGCCTGAGCGGGTCGCTGTCCGGACCGGTGCCTGGGGCCAAGGATTTCGGGGCCGAGGACGGACGTCCACCGCTGGTGCTACTGCACGGCCTGTCTTTCGATCGTCGGATTTGGGAACCCACCCTGCAGCGGCTGCAGCGCGTCGACCCGCACCGGCGGGTGCTGACGCTCGATCTGCCCGGGCACGGCAGATCTGCCAGCCGACTTCCGCATTCGCTGCAGCGGGTCGCCGGTCTGGTCCACGACGCGGTGCTGGACGCGCGCATGGCGGCGACGCCGGTGATCGTTGGCCACTCGATGTCCGGCGGATTGGCCAGCATCTACGCCGCGCATTTTCCGACCAGCGGCGTGGTGAACCTCGACGCCCCGCCCGATGTTGTTGGGCTGGCCGCGATGCTGCAATCGGTCGCCGAGCAGATCCGCGGACCCGGCTTCGCGCAGGTGTGGGCCATGCTGCAGGCCAGCTTTCGGGTCGACCTGCTGCCCGCGCCGGCGCGTGCCTTGGTCGAAGGCAACTGCCGCCCGCGCCAAGACGTGGTGATCAGTTACTGGCAGCACCTGCTCGACACCTCGCCGACCGACCTGCAGGCCGGGTTGCTGGCCGAGATCACAGCGGTCGCCGCGGCCAAGGTGCCCTACCTGCTCATCGCCGGCTCCGATCTGTCCCCGAGAGCCGGAGACGCGATGCGCGCGATGCCGAACGGCCACGTCGAGGTGTGGGCCGGCAGCGGTCACTTCCCGCACCTCGCGCACCCGCAACGGTTCCTCGACCACCTCGCGGCCACCGGGACATGGACCGGCGCCTGGACCGCCGCGCCGGCCGCCGGAGCACCGTTCTCCGGAAAATCAGGCGCCGCCAGATCGGTCGTGGACTCATGACGCACACGCGAACCCCGACCGCGCGGCGTCGACCCGACCGGGCCGCTGACACCACCATGATGGGCGTCGTGCACGACGCGCTTCGCCGCGACCTGTCCCGGTTGCACCACCTGTTGACCGGCCCCACCAATCCAGCGCTAGACGATGCACGCAGGCAGGCGGTGTGCGACCACATCGAGTGGATGATGGACTTCCTACACCGTCATCACCGCGCAGAAGACGACGGGCTCTGGCCGCTGCTGCTCACCTGCGCGCCCGAAGCCGCACCACTGATGGCCGACCTCGAACGTGACCACGCCGCGATCGGACCGGCGATGCAACAGGTCCTGCACGAGACCTCGACCTATCGCAACGAGCCGGCCAACCGACTACACCTCGAGCGGGCGCTGACCGCGTTGAGCGAGCTGCTGCTGCCACACCTGCGCCGCGAAGAGAACGAAGCGCTGCCCGTCGTCTCAGCCCATCTCACCGACCGCGAATGGCGAGCCTGGGACAAGCAGTACAACATTCGCGGCAAATCGCTGCAACAACTCGCCATGGACGGGCACTGGCTGATGGACGGACTCGACCCCGACCGCTACCAGCACCTCATCCACCTCGTCCCCGCCCCGGTCCGGCTGTTCATCGTCAAAGGCTTCGCCCGCTCCTACCAACGAGCCTGCGCAGCGAGATGGACACCCGACATCGCCGTGACGTCGCGGCGCGGACCGGCCTGACACACCCGAAGCCGACCAGGCGCACGCACTGCACGTCCTCGAACGCTCGATCGGTAGGGGTGCGCGTACTGCACTCGCTCGCCGTACAGCTGGGCCCGTCGTGATCGACTCGGCCGAGCGGCCCGACACCCTTCGCACACGCAGAGGCCGACGGCCGCGAACCGGGATGGTCCGCGTCGTCCACCTACGCCGGCAGCCTGGCCGACCCGAGCCATCGGGGCGACCCCGTTTCGGCGCGCCGAGCTCTTCCCGGTAGTGCACGCCCACCCCGGCCGCGGCCACCGTCGGTCGCCGCGACTCGTAACGAAGCGCCGCCGGTTCGCAGTTCACCTCTCACCCACGAACGGAACACCACCATGTGTCATCTGCCCAGCAGGTGCTTCCTGCACATTGTGGCCGCGACGGCACTCGCCACCCTCGCCGTCGTCGCCGTGCCCGCCTGCAGCACCAGTTCCTCGGCCCCGAGGCGCGACAGCGCGCCGACTCGAGCCTCGCTTCCGGCATCCAGCGCCATCGCTGTGCCCGGTGGCATCGCGACCCACGCGACCGCGCACACAGCCTCGCACGAAGCCGCAGACGGCGGTGCTGCCGCCTTCTGCGGTCAGGCGCGCGCGCTCGGGCTGGAGCAGTCGATCAACCTGCACGACGGATCGGCCGGAGTCGACCCGTCTGTCCTGACGAAGCTCGACAACCTGGCCGCGCTCGCGCCGACCGAAATCGCGTCAGACTTTCGGCTGTTCGTGAGCATCGAGCACGCCATCCTCGGCCGCGGCGCGGCGAACCCTCGCGTGCTGGACAAAGTCGACGACCCGACTACCGCGCAGCGACTGCAACACGTCGCCACCTATCTCGGCCAGCACTGCGGGACGAAGCGATGACCACGCCGCCGCGACATCCCCAACCGCTGCAGCACTACCAATCACCGCCCACCAACACCCGCCGACGACCAAGGAACCAAGATCACGATCAACGCCAAAGACATGGTGCCCGTGGGACCAGCAGACCACATCGATGAAATCGATCACGGGCACGTTCGCGCCTCGACCGACGACCGCATTTGCCGCGATGCGGGCGTCCCCGGTTGCAGGTCCCTTCTGGGACTCGGTCATGCCCGAACACGGTCCGTCGCAAGACACGTCGGGAGCTGCTCGCCTGCATTGGCCTGCGGCCGATGGTCATTTACCTTGGTGGCGTGGCCGACGGCGACGATCCACACGGTGGATGCGTCTCTGCGTCGCCGTGCTGCTTGCGCTCGCCTGTGTTTTCGCGTTGTCGGCCTGGTCGTTGTCGAGAACACCCGGAGTCGGACACGACGTACTTGCGGTCCTGACGATCGTGGTGCGGATCGTGGCGATCGGTGCCGGCGTCGACTTGCCTGGCATAACTCTATATAGATAGACTTAGCGCCATGGCTCGGCGACTGTCCCCGCAGTCCAGCGCGGTGCTTCGCGCGCTGGCTGAGGATCCCGAGCGGTGGCGCTACGGATACGAGCTCGGGCAGCAGGTCGGTTTGCGCGCCGGCTCCCTGTATCCGATCTTGATGCGCTTAAGTGATCGCGGGTTGCTCGAGGAATCGTGGGAGAGTCATCCGCCCGTGGGCAGGCCGCCGCGTCACCTGTATCGGCTCACCGGCGTGGGGCGGCGCGCCACGGGTGAACTACTCTCGCCGGTCGCAGCCGTAGAGCGGCCTCGGCGTGTCCGCGCGGCGCAACGCCGCGATCCGCGGAGCGCCTGGTGAAGCGTATGCGCGCAGTTGATGATCGTCGCGACGCGCCGGCACGCGTGCTCAGCTGGACGGCCCGGTTGCTGCCAGCGCGACGCCGCGACTGGGGCGATGCCATGCAGGCCGAGTTGGCGGGCATCAACGCCGTGGACGATCGATGGCAGTTCACCCGCGGCTGCACGTTGGTCATCGCGAGGCGGGCTGCGCTGGGCTCGTTCGGAATTGCCGTTGGTGCGGTCCTGGTCACCGTGTTGCTCACGGCCCGGACCCACTTCGTCCCGCTGCGGATCGGGCTTATCGCGATGGTCGCGGTGCTCAGCATCGTCGCCCTGCTCGGCGATCGCGCCACGCTGTTCGCCCCACCGCTGACCAGCGCACGATCTTGTGCCGCGGTGCGATACGGCGCTGTCCTGGCATTGGGGTGGGTCACCATCGGCATCGTGATCAGCTTCCGATCCGGAGCCGGCAGCGTCGACCGCGCGAGCAGCGGGGTGCCGATCTTGACCACCCTTATCGCGCTCTACCTCATCGCTTTCCTGTCCCTAACCTCACGGGCACTGGCCGACAGCTGGATGCTCACGTGCGGCATTGGCCTGGGCATAGCCGCGGCGCTGCTGTGGCTAATACTGGCGCTCGTCCACCCACCGATGCCGGCAACAACCAGCGCGGCGTTCGCGGTGCTGAGCGTGGCAAGCCTCACCGCGGCCGCAGCCGGTGCAGTGCGCCGCGCGGCCGCGCTCACGGCGCTGTGCACCGCCGTTGTCGGCGCGTTGTCGATCGTCGTCCTACACCTGGCCGCGGTGACGTACGGCCCGGCCAGTTGGGTACCGCCAAACTCCGCCGCCCTCACACCCGCCGCGCGGCTGGTCCAGAGCCGCGCAGAAGCTGGCGACAACTACCTGGGACTGCTCCTGGTCGGCGCGCTCGCCGCCATCGGCATCCTGGCAAGCGCGATCCGACACCGCCGAGAACTACCAGTCCCATCGACACACCCGAAGACCGCCTCGCCAACGCGGTAGCGAGCTGCCCCGCTCATGCGCCTTACCCGCACCCGCACCCACCCCGCCCGGATCGATCGAAGAACCGGATTGCCGCCGGATGCTCGGGAGCGGTGACTATGGGCCGGCTTCGAGGCTGTACGGCGACACTCGTCTGCGCCGCCTTGCACCCACATGACAGCATCGCAACCACCGGACAGCAGCTCGAGGCAAACGCCGTCCTCGGCGTTCGTCGTCCATACCGGACTGCTGTTGAAGGTCCCCGGCGCGCCCGTGGCGCACCAGATGGTCGCCTCCCCCGTGTGACTTCGGCGCGGAACACGCTAGCCCGGCAGGCTGAATCGCGCCACACAGGTGCAGCGGCTTCGGGAGGTGCGCCCAGACACTCGGCCTTACCCGCTGCGGGTCCGTTGTGGGATGCCGCTCCCCACGGCCGACCTCGGCGCGCGACGCATAGCTCCGGGGTGTCGGTCAGGGTCGCAGCTGATGGGCGACTCGGCCAAGTCCGCCGATCAGTGCCACCGCATGCTCTTGAGGCGCGCGGCAGATCCAAGCCGCACCGTTTCATTGGTCGTGGCGTTCAGCAGTCGGTTGTGGAATCTGCAGACCGGCCACTGGATGTGTTCGATGTCGACGAGCGACGACTGCATGGATATGGCGATCTGGCTGAGCACCTCAGCGCTGGTTGCCGGGAGCGACAGGTCGATCTGCCCGGCGTCGGGTGAGAAGCCATCGGGGCGGAAGCCGGCGGCCACGATCGGCTCCTCGTCCGGCCCGCATCCGGTTACGGCCAGGCCGACCCTGAACCTCGACAAGTGCGCGGCATCCAGGTCGCGCTGAACCGGCTGCATCGGTTCCCGGTACTCAGCGAAATCCATCTGCACCGGAGCAGCCTCGCAGGTTCAGCGCGGGGGAGCTTGCAGACGGGACGCGCCACGGGTCAAGCCAGACGAACAACGCGACATCCGGTGCTAACTGCAGGTGATCCGGTAACGGGTCGGTTCCGGGACAGGGTCCGTTCCGAGACGCGGTCGGTTCCGGGACAGGGTCGGCGACGGGACTGCGACGCGCTGCCGGATCAGCTGCAGTCGACGGCTACTGCGAGGGCAGCGCAGACTTCGCGCATTCGGCTGTCTCGTAACCGACCCAACCGACCTATGAGGATTGCGATCGACACGCTCGCGGTCGCGTCCAAATTCACGGCCGATCGCCGCGGCACCGGATCCTCCCCCGGTTCGAGCACGACCTCGCTGACGAGCCCTCGGATCGTGGTGGTGCACGGCGCGACCAGCGCGCGGCGGTGTCGAGGAATCACGGCGTCTCGGGACAGCACGACCACGGGTCGCCGGCCGATCTCGGCCGTCTCGCACCACCAGACCTCCCCTCGAGCCGGCAGGTCAGTCACGACTTCGATACCGCGCGCCGAAACGATGCGAGGTCGCCCCACTCGTCGGGCTCATCGAGTGGGTGTTCGTCGTAGGCCGCGTAGCTGGCGTCGATCTCGGCCGAACGGTGGCGCGCCAACAGGGCAGCCAGCGCCTCGTCGACCAGAGCCGCGTCGGTCGTCCCGGCCCTGACGCCTCGGGCATTCTCGAGCAGCGTTGCGTCGACCGTCGTACTCAGACGTATGCGAGTCATGCCATCATTATGCTACGGGTGTGCCCGGTCGGGAGCCATCCGGGACGACTCAGGCGCTGGCGAGGGGGTGGATGTCGGCGAGTGCTCCGGCCAGACGATCGCGTTCGACCTCGATGGCGGCCTTGGAGGTTCGTCCAGTAGCGCTCGGAGGTTCCGAGGTAGCGGGCCGGCCGCAGGGCGGTGTCAGCGCTGATGCGGCGGGGAGCCGTGCACGATTTCGTTGATCCGCCGTGGCGGCACGCCGATTGCGACCGCGAGCTTGTGCTGAGTTACGCCCAATGGAGCGAGGTACTCCCCGGCGAGAATCTCGCCGGGGATGGATGGGCGTGATGATGCCGTGCTCACGCTGTCTGCTCCTCGGTGGCAGTCAACGATCTCGACATCGTCTGGGTCCGGCGGTCGTCCCAGCGAAAGCAGATCCGCCACTGTTGGTTCACTCGGACGCCGTGCTGGCCGGCCCGGACGCCGCGCGGCATCTCCAAGCGGTTGCCCGGCGGGATCCGCGCGTCGTCCAGGGCGTCTGCGGCATCCAGGATCAGCAGCTTGCGCAGGCAGCGCGTTGAGTTGTCGGGTCGACTCGGCGTGACCGCGCGCGCCGCCCGGGTCGATCTCCGCGACAGCGTGCAGATCGAGCAGAGGATCGAGTCGGCGGTGGCGGCGATGGGTGGGGTGGACACCATCGTCAACCAGGCGGGCGTGCTCGACTACGACATCTGCCCGCCCGCGAAGTACGGCGCCAAGCACCTGCGCGCGTCCGGGCGCGGGCCGTCGCTGGTCAATGCGTCCTCGGTGTCCGGGCTGACCGGCTACCCCGGCCGCGGCGTACAGCGCGAGCAAGGGTGCGGCCATTCAGCTCAGCCGCTCGCCGGCGATCCAGTTGGCCACTGACGTCCGGTGCGACTGCTACTGCCCGGGTTCGATCAAGACCCGATGAGCGACGCCTACCTGGAGATGGCCGAGGACAAGGTCGCACAGGAGCAGCAGATGTCCGGCAATCACCTGATCCCGCGCCGCGGCCGGCCGGAGGAGGTGGCGAAGCTGGTGTGCTTCCTCGCCTGCGATGACGCGTCGTTCATCACCGGGACCACCTACGAGGTCGACGGCGGCACGATGGCCTGGCGCGGCACCCGAGGTTGAACCCTCGGGCTGTGGACAACCGCGAAGGGTGTCGGTGGCCGGCGGTCGCAGTGACGGCGCACCCCCGCCCTGAGCCAACTGTGCAGACGCGCAGTCGATGACCGGGACAGCACCGGCTCGGTCGCTACGGTGGTTCGGTGCGGTTGTCTCATCGGGTCGTGGCGCTGGCCTTCGTCGTCGGCGCGGCTGCCGGCTGCTCGGCGTCGGCGACGCCGTTCGACACGTCCGCACCGGCGTCCGCGGCACCCAGCGTGCCCACCTTGCCGAGCGTGCCGCCCACCTCTTCCAGCAGCGCGTCGTCGACCCCGTCGACCCCGTCGACCCCGTCGTCCCAGTCGTCCGTGCCGGCCCCGAAGGCCACGCACACGTCGAAGCCCCGGACGCGAACGCCCTCGCACCCCCGCACGTCGCAGGCGCCGCGGGTTTCCGGTGGCGGGCGGGTCATCGTCATCGATCCGGGGCACAGCGTGACGGTGCACGCGAGCGACCCGAACACCGGACTGGACGTGTCCGACTACGAGAACGAGCCGGAAATGCGCGACGTGTACGCCGTCGCGAAGCTGGTCCGCAACCAGCTCGAGGCCGACGGCTACCGCGTCATCTTGACCAAGCCGACCCTCGACACGCCGACCTCACTCGCCCGGCGGGCGCAGATCGCCAACCAGGCGCAGGCCGCGCTGGCCCTCAGCATCCACGACCAGGCCGGCGGCAACGGCGGCATCGGCTTCCGACAGGGCAACAACACCGTGTACTACCAGTCGGTCGGCGACTACCGGGCCACGCCGAGCGGCAAGCGGGTGTATTTCACGAATTCGCGCGTCGCCGCGCAGAGCAAACGCTGCGCCGAGATCTTCCGGCGCAAACGCGCCGCGGCGCAGGGCACCTCGGTCAACCTGCTCGGCAACACCGGCTACAACCTGGGCGGCCGCGGCCTGCCCGCAGGCAACATCTGGATCGTGCAGCTGCTCTCCGACGTCCCGTGGATCTACAACGAGGCCGGCGGCAACAGCGCCGGCATGGTCGGCCTGAACAGTGCGGACAAGCACACGTACGCGGCCGGCCTCGTTGCGGGCGTCGAGGCATGCGTGCCGGGCGGCAACTGACCCGGTGATGGAGTCCTGCGCTCAGGTCGTCGTGCTCGTGGAGTCGAACGCTCTCGGCAGCGGTTCCACCGGCAAGGCGGCCGGCGGGATCCGGATGCGGCACGGCGACCCGCTCAACACCGGCCTGGCGTGGCGTTCGGTGACCGAGTTCAGCCGCTTCGCGGAGCTCACCGGCACCGACGCCGGCTTCAAGCAGGTCGGCTACCTGGTCCCCTCGACAACGAGCGTGACCACGAGCTGTTCACCGCGGCTGCCGCGACGCAGCGCGCTCGGCATCCCGGTGGAGTTGCTGACACCCGATGCGGCAGGTGCTCGGGTGCCGCAGCTCGATGTCAACGGGTTGGTGGGCGCCACCTACTGCCCGTGGGACGGTACGCGACGCCCGAGTCGGTGGGGCAGGGTAGGCCGCCGCCGCGCGGCGGCTCGGGGTGCGGGTGCGGCAGGGAACTCGCGTCGACCGGTGAGCGGCGCCGGATCTTCTATTCCGCGCAGCACGGCGGGATCCCAGATGGCATGCCCGGCTGACCGTCGACTTCGCCTCCGGGCGCTACTTCCACCGACAGGGCCCCGCGGAACGTCGCCGGCTTCTACTACGCCACCTGCTTCTCCGAACACGGCGTCATGCTCGCCCGCACTGGGCGAACACGTCGCGCAGCTGATCACCGGGCAGCCACCGCGAACCCATCGTCATTTGAAATCCGAAACTAAGGACAGAGATGCGCGCACCACACGATGAATTGACGGATCAGGTGGCACCCGGCCACTGCGTGATCATCAACATGTCCAGCGGCGGCGCCAACCGCTCCCACCGGCGCGGGACACTAGATCGAGGCGATGACCCGCAGCCTGGCGATCGAGCTCGCGCCCTATGGGTCAACGCGCTGGTCCCCGGACTGATCGCGACCCGGCCCGAACACCTCGAACCCGCCGCGAAGAAGCGCCGCCACCACGCGGAGATCGTCTCCACGCCGACCGGGCGCGGCGCGGTGGAGGTGCCGCGTGACCGGCAGCACGTGTCGATCACGCTGCGCCGGCGGGCAGTGCGTCTCGGCTGACGATCAGCAGCCGTCGCCGCCGGGCTCGGGAACGACGTCGGGTGCGGCGTGGACGCTTGCCCGGGCGAGCAGCACGTACACCGCCCAGGTGAACGGCGAGGAGTACGACGTGTACTCGTAGCAGCCGCCCTGGTGCAGGCCGCCGATCACGCCGTGCACGACGGCGGTGCGGCTGCCGAAGCGGGTGAGCCACGGGCTGCCGCTGCTGCCGCCGACGTAGCCGTGGCAGTTGAAGGCGGGATACCCGTCGGTGCGGTACGTCGTGGTGGCGCAGCGGATCGGATCGTCGTCGCGGCCGGCGTTGTAGGCGACGTCGGTGATCGCGGTCCCGGCTGCCGGGGCGGTCCCCAACACGTTCGCGCCGGTGACGTCCTGGATGCGCCTGCCGGCCGACGGCGCGACCCGCAGCAGCGCGTAGTCGTAGTGCGGATCCTGGTCGGCGCGCCAGTGCGGATCGACGTAGGCGCCCGTCACGGTCCACACACCGCCCGGCGTCGCACCGAGGTGATAGCCCGGCGCGAACTGCCAACCGGCAGCGGAACCGAACACGCAGTGCGCGGCCGTCAGGATCAGATCGCGCGACGGGCTCGCCACCACGCTCGCGGTGCACTCGTGGTCGTTGCCGAGCCCGCCGCGAAACAGCGGACCCACCGTCTGGGTGCCGGCGAACGTCGTTGCGGTGGGCGTGCCGGGCGGGGCGGGCGGGTCGGCCTGCGCCGCATGGGTCCAGCCGAGGAGCAGCGCGACGGTGACGGTCAGGGCGGCGGCAGCACGAGCGAGCACGCCCTCCACCGAACCGTGAATCTGCCCAACCCGTCAATGCGGACAGTTGTCCGGCCGACACCGAGCGACGAACATGAGCCCTGTGACCGTAACCGAACGGAGATCCACATGACCGACGTGCTCGAGGCCCCCACCGACACCGCGCGCGCCACCGTCGAAGGGTGGCTCGCGAAGCTCGATGCGGCGCTGTTCGCCGGCGACGCGCACGCCGCCGCCGAACTGTTCGACACCGACAGCTACTGGCGCGATCTGATCGCGTTCACGTGGAACCTGTTCACCGCCGAGGGTCGCGACGCGATCGAGGAGATGCTGGCCGCGACGCTGCCGCGGGTGCAGCCGAGCGGGTGGCGGGTCACCGACGGCGAGGAGCCGGCCGGCGCCGACGGCATCACCGAGGCATGGATCGAGTTCGAGACCGCAATCGGCCGCGGCAAGGGGCAACTGCGGCTCAAGGGCGACGGCGACGACGCCCGCGCCTGGACGATGCTCACCGCGATGTACGAGCTCAAGGGCTACGAGGAACCGGCCCGCGACCGGCGGCCCATGGGCGCCGAGCACGGCATCAACCGGGAGCGGGAGACCTGGCTGGACCGGCGCCAGCGAGAGGCCCGCGAGCTCGGATACGAGACCCAGCCCGAGGTGCTGATCATCGGCGGGGGGCAGGGCGGTATCGCCCTCGGCGCCCGGCTACGCCAACTCGGCGTGCCGACGATCATCGTCGACAAACACCCGCGGCCGGGCGACCAGTGGCGCAACCGCTACAAATCGCTGTGCCTGCACGACCCGGTCTGGTACGACCACCTGCCCTACATCAAGTTCCCGGAGAACTGGCCGGTGTTCTCGCCGAAGGACAAGGTCGCCGACTGGCTGGAGTCCTACACCAAGGTGATGGAGCTGAACTACTGGTCCAGCACCGAGGCGAAGTCGGCGGTGTGGGACGACGTCACCGAGGAATGGACCGTCACTGTCGAGCGTGAGGGCCACCCGCATGTGCTCAAGGCCAAGCAGCTGGTGCTGGCCACCGGCATGTCCGGGAAGGCGAACGTCCCGAACTTCGCGGGCATGGATGTGTTCCGCGGCGACCAGCACCACTCGTCGGCGCACCCCGGGCCGGAGCCCTACCGCGGCAAGAAGTGCGTCGTGATCGGTTCGAACAACTCCGCGTTCGACATTTGCGGCGCGCTGTGGGAGAACGGCGCCGACGTGACGATGGTGCAGCGGTCGTCGACGCATATCGCACGCTCGAAAACGCTGATGGACGTCGCGCTCGGCGATCTCTACTCCGAGCGGGCGCTCGCGGCCGGGATGACCACCGAGAAGGCCGACCTCACCTTCGCCTCGGTCCCGTACGCGATCCTCGCCGAGCTGCAGGTGCCGGTGTATGAGGAGATGGCCCGACGCGACAAGGACTTCTACGACCGCCTCGAAGCCGCCGGGTTCTGGCACGACTGGGGCGAGGACGGCTCCGGGCTGTTCCTGAAGTACCTGCGGCGCGGGTCGGGCTACTACATCGACGTCGGTGCGGCCGATCTGGTGGCCAACGGCGACGTCAAACTGGCACAGGGCCAGATCGACCACCTGACCGAACATGCCGTGGTGCTCGAGGACGGCACCGAGCTCGAGGCCGACCTCGTCGTCTTCGCCACCGGCTACGGCTCGATGAACGGCTGGGCCGCCGACCTGATTTCCCAGGACGTCGCGGACCGCGTCGGCAAAGTGTGGGGCCTGGGCTCGGACACCACCAAGGACCCCGGGCCGTGGGAGGGCGAGGAACGCAACATGTGGAAGCCCACCCAGGTGCAAGCGTTGTGGTTCCACGGCGGCAACCTGCACCAGTCGCGGCACTACTCGCTCTACCTTGCGCTGCAGCTCAAGGCCCGGGCCGAGGGCCTGGACACGCCCGTCTACAAACTGGCCCCGGTCCACCACACGAGCTAGCCGCCCGTACCCGGGATAGCGTCACCGGAGTGTGCACGGTCGTGACACGGTGGGCGGCGAACGCGCCGCTGCGCATCCTGGCCGTCCGCGACGAGCTCACCTCGCGCGACTTCGACGATCCGGACGCGTGGTGGCCCGATCACCCCGGCGTGATCGGCGGCCGCGACCGGCAGGCCGGCGGCAGCTGGTGCGTCACCGACGTCGCGACGGGCATCACCGCGCTGGTGCTCAATCGCATCGAACGACGCACCGGCACGCCGTCGCGCGGGGTGCTGCCGCTGGCCGCGGTGGCCGCCGCGACGAGCTGGCCGGACCGGGTCGAGCACCGCGCGATGGCCAGCTTCACGCTGGTGCTCGCCGGGCCGGCCGGGGTGATCGCGTGGATCTGGGATGCCGCACGGCTGACCCGCTTCGACCTCGACCCCGGCACCCACCTGTTCACCTCGCGCGGGATCGACGGCGACGACGAGAAGGCCGCGCGCTACCGGCAGCGCTTCGTCGAGCGCGACTGGCTCGACGTGCTGACCGCGGCGCCGCCGGTCGATGACCTCGCCGCGCTCGTCGTCCGGCACGAGATCGAGCGCGACACCTACGCCACCGTCCTCGGCCAGCTGGTCGCCAGCGAGCCGGGCACCTTGTCCATCGCCTATTCGCGCCGGCCGTGGGAGCGCCCCGGCTGGACCGAGAAGTCCTGGAGCTGACGTCGATGCCGTTGTCCGACTTCCCCCGCTTCCCGCTGCTGTTCGGTCCGAGCCCGGTGCATCGCCTCGACCGGCTGACCGCGCACCTCGGCGGCGCCGCGATCTGGGCCAAGCGCGAGGACTGCAACTCCGGGCTGGCCTTCGGCGGCAACAAGACCCGCAAGCTCGAATACCTGGTGCCGGACGCGCTCGCGCAGGGCGCCACCCACCTGGTGTGCATCGGCGGCGTGCAGTCGAACCACACCCGCCAGGTCGCGGCGGTGGCGGCCAAGCTCGGGTTGCAGGCGCGGCTGGTGCAGGAGAGCTGGGTCGACTGGCCCGACGCGGTCAACGACCGGGTCGGCAACATCCTGCTGTCGCGGATCATGGGCGCCGCAGGTGCGAACTCGTCGACGCGGGGTTCGGCATCGGCTTCAAGGACAGCTGGGAACGTGCGCTCGCCGAGGTGCGTGAGTCCGGCGGCGTGCCGTACCCGATCCCGGCCGGCGCGTCCGACCACCGGCTCGGCGGCCTCGGCTTTGCGAACTGGGCCGACGAGGTCGCCGCAGCAGGAGCGCGAACTCGGCGTCTTCTTCGACACGATCATCGTCTGCAGCGTCACCGGCTCGACGCACGCCGGGATGATCGCCGGCTTCGCCGGGCAGGACCGCCCGCGCCGGGTGATCGGCATCGACGCCTCGGCCAAGCTCGACGAGACCCGCGCCCAGGTGGCGAAGATCGCCCGCAACACAGCCGAGCTGATCGGGCTCGGCCGGGACCTGCGCGACGACGAGATCACCGTGCTCGAGGGTTGGGCCGGTGACTACTACGGCATCCCGGTCGAGTCGACGCTCGACGCGATCCGGCTCACCGGTCGCCTCGAGGGCGTCATCATCGACCCGGTCTACGAGGGGAAGTCGATGGCCGGGCTGATCGACCTGGTGACCAGCGGCGAGATCGGCTCCGAGTCGACCGTGCTCTACGCACACCTCGGCGGGCAGCCCGCGCTCAACGCGTACAGCGCGTTGTTCCGCAACTGATCACTGGTAGGTGATCACCGCCGAGCGTCCCATCCGATCTTGGCATCAGCCGCCTCGACCCGGCAGGCCGCTGACCCTCCGGGCAGTCGGTAACGATTCGACGCGATCCATCGGTACAGCCACGCGAGGGGGCGATCGAGCAGCCGCAGCCCGAGCAGGCGGCCCAGCAGGGTCAGCGGGGTCCGGCTGGTGCGCAGCGCTGCCGCCACTGCGCGGTGGCCGTAGGACACCCGCCCGGCGACGTCGACGAACGGGAGCTCGGCCTGCGCCCGCTCGGCGGACACGCCCAGCGCATCGAGATCGACCGACTGCAGCGAGCGCACCTGCGCACGCAGCCGCAACCGGGTGGCCACCTGTGCGGAGCGGGTGCAGAACGCGCAGTCGGCGTCGTAGAGCAGCACCGGCAGTACGAGCGGGTGCTGCTCGGCCGTCCGGGTCATGGTTCGAGCGTAGGTCGTCGGGCGAGAACGGCGTCGTACGCCTGCCGCTGCGGCCATCCGGTCAGCGCCGCCAGCGCCCGGGCCGCGACCCGGGTCGGCACGCCGTCGGCGATCAACCCGTCGACGGCGGTGCGCACAGCCGGGTCGAGATCGCCGGGCCCCGGGCCGGGGCAGACGAACAACCGGTCCGCACCGGGGAACTCGCCCGGGTCGTCGACGGGCACGAGCACCGGATCGGCGTCGTCCTGCACCACGACGGCCCTGCGGCTGCCGCGCAGCTCTCGCGCCTGGCGCAGCAATCCCGGCAGACCCCGCCGATCGGTCGCGAGCACCATCCGGACTTCGGCCGGCGCACTGCGCAGCGCGGCCGGTGCCCGGGCGCCGAGCAGCACCGGGCCGCGCCACGGTGCGGCCACGGCCGCGGCGAGGTCAGGTGCGAAGCCGATGGTCTCCACCCGGACGTTCAGGAGCTGCGGGTCGAGCGTCGGCACCGTCTGGGTGGTGACGACGAGCGTGCGTCCGGTCGATCCGGCGGCCGGTGCGGGCTCGACGAGCCGGGCGGCCGCGGCGTCGGTGGTGAGCACCGCGTCGGCCGCGGCGATCTCGGCCTGCAGCCGGGCGCCGTCGGCGTCGGCGCGGTAAAGCACCACGGCTGGCTCGCCCGGGCGGGGTTCGAGCGTCACCGTCACGACCGTCTGCGGGTCGCGCAGCCGCTCGATCAGCGCGGGCGGCAAGTCGCCCGCACCGGCGCTCGCGTGGGTGGCCAGCGTGCCGGGCAGCCGCAGCGGCCCGCGCCGGATCACGGCCGCGCCGCCCGCAGTCCAACCGGAGTTGGCGCGGGCGTCGAAGGTGAACGACTCGGCGTCGGCCTCGATGGTCACCCGCACCGGTCCGGCGATCCGATCGGGCGGAAACGCCGTCGCCACCGCGACCACGCAGGTGCCGCGTTCGGTCAGGTCGCAGCCGGCGAGCAGCTCCAGCGTCTTGGCGTGGCTGGCGCGGATGCGCGCGTCGCCACGCCCGACCAGGTACACCCGACCAGGGTAGAGGTAACGAACTGGTAACGGCGCGGCGTGGAACCGATCACATCGACGATCACCAACGTCTCATGAGCAAAGCGCAACCGAGCCGAAGAATGCGTGATCGCCATGACCGTCGTGACCCGAGCCGAAGCCCTGTTCCTCAGCGACCTGCAGCCCTCCGAGCACCCGAGCCACGACGAGGTCGAGTTCGCGATCTCCTGGTCGCTGCGCGCCCACGGCGGCGAGTGCCGGTGCGCCGCCGAATTCGCCGCCGCCTATGCGGAGCAGCCGGAGACCTCGACGTTGCGGATGCGGTGGGCGCTCGCCGCCGCAGCCTGACCTGTTCACTACTGTCGCCTCGTGCGGCAGGTCGTCGGCAAGATCGTGCACGATCTCGATGCGACGTCGTTCGCGGGGCTGCGTGGCGGCTATCGCGACCTCGTGGTCGACCTCGGCACCGGCGACGGCAAGCACGTGACGTCACTGGCCCGGCAGCGCCCGGACGCGCTGGTGGTCGGCGTCGACGCCGGTCCGGACGCGATGCGCGCCCCGGCACAGCGCGCGGCCCGCAAACCGGCGAAGGGCGGCGTGCCGAACGCCGTGTTCGTCTGGGCTGCGGTCGAGGACCTGCCGGCCGAACTCACCGGCATCACCGAGGTGCACGTCCTGATGCCGTGGGGCAGCCTGCTGCGCGCACTGGTCACGCCGGACGAAGGGGTGTTGCGCTCGGTCGCGGACCGCTGCGTTGCGGATGCCGCCTTCCTGATCACCGTGAACCTGCACGCCTGGCGGCCGCCGGTGCCCGAGGTCGGCGGCACCGCCGAACCCGGGCCGGAGTCGGCGCTCGATCAACTCGCCGAGCCGTACGCGCGCGCCGGCTGGCACCTCGAATCCGCGTGGCACCTCTCCGACGCCGAGATCACCCAGTTGGGCACGTCGTGGACGAAACGGCTCGGGTCGTCGCGCGCGGAGCTGGCGGTGCTGGGGCTGCGCGGGCGCTTCGGCTAAGACGGGTACTGCTTGCAGTACTCGTAGAGCGCCATGGCGGTCGCGGTAGCGACGTTGTAACTGAACGGTCGCCCCCACACCGGGATCTCCACGCAGTCATCCAGCAGCGCGAGTTCGTCGGGGGACAGGCCGGCGCGCTCGTTGCCGATGACCAAGCGCTGTTCGTTTCGGAAACCGGAACTCGTGCAGACTGTGCGAGTTCGCGCTCTGCTCCAGTCCGACGAGTCGGTAGCCGTCGGCCCGCAGCGACTTCAGCACCGGCGGCAACGAGTTGCGTACCTCGAGCTCGACGGTGTCCGCGCCGTCGCGGGCCACGGCGCGGTCGATGCGGGCGTGGCCGCACACGACCATGCGCGGCACGCCGCAACAGCCCGCGGTGCGCATGATCGTCGAGAGGTTCACGTTGCTGCGCATCGGGGCGCAGGCGACCACGAGCTCGCGCGGCCGGGCCAACGGCGTGACCGGGCGATGCCGTACCTGTTCGAACCCGCTCATCCGGTCGCCGGGTTCAGCGCGGCCCACTCGGCGCGCGCATCGGCGGCCCAGCGCGCGTGCAGTTGCCGAAACAGCCGGGCCGCGGCGACGCCGGTCCACCGCGCCGGCAACAGCGGTTGCGGCAGCACCGGGTCGGTCCACGGGAAGCGCCGCCACTGGTGCACGAGCTCGACGGTAGCGGCCAGCGCATCGCGGTCGCGGCGGTTGCCGAACTGGGCGAGGAAGTCCTCGTAGCCCGCCTCGATCGCATCGAGATCCCATGCTTGGCGCACCAGGGCCGCCGGCTCGCCGAGCCCGGCGTGCTCACCGACGAACATCTGCGCGTCGGCGCCGGCCTCGCGCAGCACCTGCTCGACCTCGGCCAGCCGTTGCGCATGCGTGCCCACCCAGACGCCGGGCGCCGGGCGTGCCGAGGCCGGCCCAGGCCAGCCGGGTGCGCAGCAGGTGCCGAGTGGCGCGTTCGGTCTCCGGGGTGCGCACGAGCACGACCACCCAGCGGCGGTCCCAGTCGGTGGCGACGCCGGTGAACGAGTAGATGCGCTCGGTGCCGTCGGTGAGCAGCCGCTCGGCAGCCGGGGTGAGTCGCCAGCAGGTGCGCCGCCCGACCCGCTCGGAGTCCAGCCAGCCGGCGGCGGCGGTGCGCATCAGGGCCTGCCGGGTCGCCTTCTCCTCGACGCCCAGGCGGCCCAACACGTCGATCACCGCGGACGTCCAGGCCGCGCCGCCCGACGGCAGGGCGAACTCGCCGAGCACCGTGAACAGCAGACCGCGTGCGCTCGCCGCGCCGGTGGCGTGGCGGCGGGACAGGGTCGGGCGCGGCGGTCATCGCCTAGCAATATGCTACGAAACATTGACGCAGCGCAATTACTTCGTAGTATTAGCTGGCATGGCGGACGAGCAGAACCCTCATGTCGAGTTCCGGGTGGACCCCGCGTCCTACAAGCACTGGAAGGTGTCGCTGCGACGGGCCGGTCGCGACCCTCGCGATGGACGTCGACGAGGCGGGCGGCCTGGTGCCCGGCTACGAACTCAAGCTGAACTCCTACGACCTCGGCGTGGACATCGAGCTCTACGACGCGGTGCAGCGGCTGCGCTTCGAGCACCCCGAGGTGCGCACGGTCGTGCATGACCAGCGGCAAGGACAAGATCTTCTGCGCCGGTGCGAACATCCGGATGCTGGCCGCGTCGCCGCATCCGTGGAAGGTGAACTTCTGCAAGTTCACCAACGAGACCCGCAACGGCATCGAGGACGCCACCGCGAACTCCGGCCAGACCTACCTCGCTGCGCTGAACGGCACGGCGTCCGGCGGCGGGTACGAGCTCGCGCTCGCGTGCGAGCACATCATGCTGATCGACGACCGGTCGTCGACGGTGTCGCTGCCCGAGCTGCCGCTGCTCGGCGTGCTGCCCGGCACCGGCGGGCTGACCCGGGTAGTGGACAAGCGGTTCGTCCGCCGCGACCGCGCCGACTTCTTCGCCACGAAGGCCGAGGGGCTCGGCGGCAAGAAGGCTGCACAGTGGCGGCTGGTCGACGAGGTGGTGCCGCGGCAGCGCTGGGACGACGCGGTGCGCGAGCGGGCCACCGAACTCGCCGCCAATTCGCACCGGCCCGCCGACGCCGCCGGCGTCGAGCTCACGCCGCTGGCGAAGGAGCGCTCCGCCGCCGCGATCACGCTACTCGCACGTCAGCGCGGCGCTCGACCGCGACGCGCGCACCGTCGTCGATCACCGTGCGCGGGCCGGAGCAGGGCGCGCCGGACTCTGTGGCGGCGATGCACGAGCAGGGTGCGGACTTCTGGACGCTCGCGATGACCCGCGAGCTCGACGACCTGATCCTCGACCTGCGGACCAACGAGCTCGACCTCGGCACCTGGGTGTTCCGCACCGAGGGCGACGCTGCCCGCGTGCTCGGCTACGACGCGTTGCTGCTTGCGCACCGCGACGACTGGCTGGCCAACGAGATCGTGCAGTACCTCAAGCGCACGCTCAAACGCCTCGACGTCACCAGCCGAAGCCTGATCGCGCTGATCGAACCGGGCTCGTGCTTCGCGGGCTCGCTGCTCGAGTTGGCCCTCGCCGCCGACCGCTCGTTCCAGTTGTTCGGCGTGTTCGAGGACGTCGATCCGGACGCGTCGCCGGCCGCGATCACGGTATCGGACCTGAACCTCGGACCGCTGCCGATGAGCAACGGGCTGACCCGGCTGCAGACCCGCTTCCACGGCGACGACGACTCGCTGCACGCGGTGGAGAAGCGGGCCGGTGAGGCGCTGCTCGCCGAGGACGCCGAGTCGCTCGGCCTGGTCACCTTCGCGCCCGACGACATCGACTGGGACGAGGAGGTGCGCATCGCTGTCGAGGAGCGGGCCTCGTTCAGCCCCGACGCCCTCACCGGGCTCGAGGCCAACTACCGCTTCGCCGGGCCGGAGACGGTCGAGACGCAAGATCTTCGGTAGGTTGACCGCCTGGCAGAACTGGATCTTCAATCGCCCCAACGCGTCGGGCGCCGACGGCGCACTCGCGCAGGTTCGGCACCGGCCAGCGCGCCGATTTCGATCGGAGAACGGGTCTGATCAGGTGACCACCACGGCCGACTACACGGAGAAGATCCCGAACAACGTCGATCTGCACGAGGACCGCCGGCTGCAACGCGCGCTGGAGTCGTGGCAGCCCAACTTCCTCAACTGGTGGGAGTCGATGGGGCCGACGCTGCCCACCGAGGACGTGTATCTGCGCACCGCGATCAACGTCGGCCGCGAGGGCTGGGCGCACTTCGGGCACGTCGCGATGAAGGACTATCGCTGGGGCATCTTCCTCGCCGAACGCGATGCGCGATCGCCAGATCGGCTTCGGCCAGCACAAGGGCGAGCCGGCCTGGCAGAAGGTGCCCGGCGAGTACCGCGCCGACCTGCAGCGGCTCATCGTCATCCAGGGCGACACCGAGCCTGCCTCGGTCGAGCAGCAGCGCAACCTCGGCGCCACCGCGCCGTCGCTGTACGACCTGCGCAACCTGTTCCAGGTCAACGTCGAGGAGGGCCGCCACCTCTGGGCGATGGTCTACCTGCTGCACGCCTACTTCGGCCGCGAGGGGCGCGAGGAGGCCGAGGAACTGCTGCACCGCAACTCCGGTTCCGACGACGCGCCGCGCATCCTGGGCGCGTTCAACGAGGAGACGCCGGACTGGCTGTCGTTCTTCATGTTCACCTACTTCACCGACCGCGACGGCAAGTACCAGCTGGGCACGTTGAAGGAGTCGGCATTCGACCCGCTCTCGCGCACCTGCGAGTTCATGCTCAAGGAGGAGGCGCACCACATGATGGTCGGCACCACCGGTGTCGACCGTGTGGTGGAGCGCACCGCCGACCTGATGGTCGAGCACGACAGCGACGAGGTCGCCGCGCTCGGCGCGATCCCGCTCGATGTCATCCAGAAGTACCTGAACTTCCACTACTCGGTGTCGCTGGACCTGTTCGGCGGCGAGACGTCGACGAACGTGGCGAACTACTACACCGCCGGGATCAAGGGCCGCTGGCTGGAGGACCGGCGCAAGGACGACCACAGGCTCGGCGACGACTCCATCATGGTCGACGCCGTGGTCGACGGCGCTATTGCGGAAACCGAAGTATCCGTGCTGGTGGGGCTGAACACCGACCTGCGGCGCGAGTACATCTCCGACTGCCAGGGTGGCGTCAAGCGGTGGAACCGCATCCTCGACGAGCACGGCCTGTCGGCGCGGCTCACGCTGCCGCACGTGGCGTTCAACCGCAAGGTGGGCGCGTTCGCCGCGATCGAGGCCGACCCGTCCGGGCGGCTGCTCAGCGCCGACGAGTGGGAGCGTGAGAAGGGCAAGTACCTGCCCACCGATGTCGACAAGACTCATGTGCGCTCGCTGATGCACCCGGTGTACGAGCGCGGCAAGATCGCCTCCTGGATCGCGCCGCCGCGCAACGGCATCAACAACCAGCCGTTCGACTACGACTACGTGCACCTGCCGTGAAGACACGCCACGCAACCGCTGCGAAACGAACGCTCCACGCTTTCGGGGGACCGCGGCATGAGCGCGTTCAACGCGTGCGAGTACCTGCTGGACCGGCACGTCACCGCGGGTGACGGCGGGCGGCTCGCGCTGACCGGTGTCGCGGGCGACGTGACGTATACCCAACTGCACGAGCGGGTGTTGCGCGCGGCGGCGGGCCTGCGCGAACTCGGGCTGCAGCCCGAACAGCGGGTGCTGATGTTCATGGCCGACTCGCCGGAGTTCGTGGTCGTCTATCTCGCGGCGATGCGGATGGGCGCGGTGCCGGTGCCGGTGTCGACGATGACCAAGGCGGACGGGCTTTCCGAGTTGCTGCGGGACTCTCGGGCCCGGCTGTTGGCGATCTCGCCGCAGTTCACCGAGCAGGCGACTGTGGCGCTGGTCGATGCGCCGGAGGTGGCGGGTGTCGTGGTCGGGGGCGAGATGGTCGGGGGCGGCGGCGCGGTTGCCACGTCCCTGCCGGTGTATGCGCTCGCCGACCTCATGGGCGATGACGACTCGGTGTACCCGACCGACGCGGATTCGCCGGCCTTCTGGCTGTACACCTCCGGCACCACCGGGTTGCCCAAGGCGGCGATGCACCGGCACGGCTCCATCCGCTACACCTGCGAGACGTACGGCGCACAGGTGCTCGGCATCACCCGCGCCGACCGCTGTCTGTCTGCGGCCAAGGCCTTCTTCGCCTACGGCCTGGGCAATTCGGTCCTGTTCCCGATGTCGGTCGGTGCGGCCGCGGTGCTCGAACCGGCGCCGGCGACGCCGGCGACGATCGCCGAACGCGCACGTGACTACGAGGCCACCTTGTTCTTCGCCGGGCCGACGTTCTTCGCGAACATGTTGCGTGCCGATTTGGCGAAGGACGCGCTGGGCCGGGTGCGACTTTCGGCCTCGGCGGGTGAGGCCCTACCTGCGTCGCTGTACCGGCGGTGGACCGGCCACTTCGGAGTCGACATCATCGACGGCATCGGGATGACGGAGATGTTGCACATCTTCTTGTCGAACCGTCCCGGTGAGGTGCGGCCGGGCACCACGGGTGTTGCCGTGCCCGGCTACGACCTGCGCGTTCTCGACGACGACGGTCGCCCGGTCGAGCGCGGCACCCCGGGCACGCTGTACGTGCGCGGTGCGTCGACGGCCACCGGCTATTGGTCGCGCTACGAGGTATCGCGCCAGGTGTTCCAGGGCGAGTGGCTGCGCACCGGCGACACGTACGTCCAGGACGTCGACGGCTATTACGCATGTCTGGGTCGCACCGGCGACATGCTCAAGGCGAGTGGCATCTGGGTGTCGCCCGCCGAGGTCGAGACGCGGCTGCTCGCGCACGAGGCCGTGGCGCAGGCGGTGGTGGTGGCCGCGTCGGACGCGGACGGACTGGAAAAGCCGGTGGCGTACGTCGTGCGCGCTGCTGGTGCGGACGTGACCGAAGCCGCCTTGATCGAGTTCTGCCGCGACGCGCTGCCGTCGTTCAAGCGGCCCCGAAAGGTGGTGTTCTGCGACGCCTATCCGACCACTGCCACCGGCAAGATACGCCGAGTCGAGCTCCGCGAGATGGCCGCCACCGTGTTGGTGGCGGAACCGCCCGCGGTGCTCGCGCCGGGCACGTTGCGGTGGGTGCGCGAGGACAACCCCCGCTGGGACGCCGAGAAGGACCGGCTCTTCGGCGACGCCGATCTCGCGAGCGTCGGGCTTTCGCGACCGGCGGTCGGCTCGGCGATCGCCGACGAGTGGTGGCAGGCCACCGACGCCGCTGGGATCGTCGTCGGATACGGCTGGCTGGACAGCGAATGGGGCGACGCCGAGATCACCTTCATGGTCGCGCCGGCGTATCGAGGTGCGGGAGTGGGGGGCTTCATCGTCGGGAACCTCGAGCGCGAGGCCGGCGAGCGGGGGTTGAACTACATCTACAACCGGGTGCCCTTGTCCCATCCGGACCGTGGGTGGATGACCGCGTGGCTGACCGCTCATGGGTTTGTCGACGCCGGGTCGGGGGAGTTGCGGCGGCGGGTTTCGGCGGGCGCTCCGGTCTAGGCCCGTCGCGAACCATCACCGTCAGGCAGCCAAGATCGACCGCATGGGCGCACGGCAGGCGGAGCGGCTCTGACCCACCGCTGCGGGAAATAGCTAGTGTCGAAGTCATGCTGGACGGACGCCGCCTGATCGACGTCCATCTGCATCCGGCCCGACTCGACACGCTGAAGCCGTCGTGGGACGTCTGGGTGCAGAACTTCGACTCGCCGCAGCTGCGCGAGCTCTACGCCGGCGACGCGGTGGACCCCGGTGCGTTCGACGCGCTGCTCGCGGCCGAGGGTGTGGACGTGGCCGTCGTGCTGCCGGAGTACAGCCCGCGGGTGACCGGCGTGCAGGCGGTCGAGGACATGGCGGCGCTGGCGAAGGGCGTCGGGCCGCGGGTGCGGTTCGCGGCCAACGTGAACCCGTATCTGCACTACCCGGTCGAGGACGAGCTGGAGCGTCAGCTCGAGCTCGGCGCCGTCGCACTCAAGGTGCACCCGGTGCACGGCGGGTTCGCGGCCAACGACCGGGCGCTGTACCCGGCATATGCGATCTGCCAGGAGCGCGGGGTGCCGGTGGTGGTGCACTGCGGGACCTCGACGTTCCCGGGGGCGCTCAACCAGTACGGCGACCCGGTGCTGCTCGACGACGTGCTGCGCGACTTCCGTCGCCTCGAGCTGGTGCTCGCACACGGCGGCCGGGGGTGGTGGTACGACGCGGCCGCGGTACTGGCGCTGTCGCAGCCGCGGGTGTGGATTGAGCTGTCCGGGCTGCCGCCGTCGCGGCTGCAGACCTATTACGCGCGGCACAACTGGGCGCGGCTCACCCGACGGATGATCTTCGGCACCGACTGGCCGGGCATCCCGGGGATCGCGCACAACGCGCGGGCGGTCGCGGCGCTGTGCCCGGACGAGGAGACCACCCGGCTGGTGCTCGCCGGCAACGCCGAACGCGTTTACCACCTCGACGCGGCGTGACGACGGCCGGCGACCAGGGGCTCGTCCTGCGCTCGGCGCGGGGCCGCGGGGTACTGGCCGCCACCGTGCTCGGCAGCGGCATGGCCGCGCTGGACGCGACGGTCGTCAACGTCGCGCTGCCGCGCATCGCCCGCAATCTCGGCGCGGGGCTCATCGCGCTGCAGTGGACCGTGAACGCCTACATGCTTACGCTGTCCGGGCTGCTGCTGCTCGGCGGGTCGCTCGGCGACCGGCTGGGCCGGCGGCGCATCTTCGTACTCGGCGTCGCGTGGTTCACCCTCGCCTCCGCCGGTTGTGCGCTGGCGCCGACGTCCGGGATGCTCATCGGGATGCGGGCGCTGCAAGGCGTCGGCGCGGCGCTGCTGACCCCGGGCTCGCTGGCGATCCTCGAAGCGGTGTTCCGCAAGGACGAGCGGGCCGCCGCAGTGGGGGCGTGGTCGGGGCTCGGCGGGGTGGCCACCGCGATCGGGCCGGTGCTCGGCGGGGTTCTCGTCGGGGTGGCGCCGTGGGGCTGGCGGCTGGTGTTCTTGTTGAACCTGCCGCTGGCGGCGGTGGTCATCGCGCTGTCGAACCGTTACATCCCGGAGACCCGCGACGAGGACGCCACCGGCCGCCTCGACGTGCCGGGCGTGGCGCTCGCGGCGTCGGGCCTCGCGCTGGTGGTCTACGCCCTGACCGAGGGCCCGCATCGAGACTGGCCGCCGGCGCTCGTCGGGTGTCTCGCCGCGGGGCTGCTGGTGCTGGTCGCGTTCGTCGTCGTCGAGGCGCGCGGACACAACCCGGTGATGCCGCTGTCGCTGTTCGCCGACCGCGAGTTCGCCGCCGCCAACGTCGTCACGTTCGTGGTCTATGCGGCACTGTCCGGGGCGTTGTTCCTGATCCCGGTGCAGCTGCAGGTGGCGTCCGGGTTCTCGCCGGTCGCGGCCGGCAGCGCACTGCTGCCGATCACCGCGGTGATGCTGCTGCTGTCGGCCCGGATGGGTCGCCTGGCCCAGCAGATCGGGCCGCGGCTGCCGATGACGGTGGGCCCGATCGTCGCCGGCACCGGCCTGGCGCTGCTGGCGCGGGTCGGCCCGAACGCGTCGTACCTCACCGATTTGCTGCCGGCGCTGCTGGTGTTCGCCCTCGGGCTCTCGGCGACCGTCGCGCCGCTGACCGCGACGGTGCTGGCGGCGGCGCCGGCGCGTCAGGTGGGTGTCGCGTCGGCGATCAACAACGACATCGCACGGGTGGCCGGGCTACTCGCGGTGGCGGTGCTGCCCGGGCTGGCCGGCATCACGCCGGACACGTACCTGCATCCGAGTGAGCTGTCGAGCGGATTCCAGCGCGCCGTGCTGATCGCCGGCGGGCTGTGCGCGTTCGGCGGCGTGCTGTCGGCCCTGCTCATCCGTAACCGGGACGAGACGGCCGTGCCGACCGACGCGGCGCCCGAGCCGTCACCGCCGGTGCGCTGTCCGATCTCGGTGCCCAGCCCGGATCGCTGACCGCTCCGATGCCATCGCCCGACCCTATGTCGGCACGGAAATCGTCAAGGCGAAGTCGCCGTCGGGATCGGTCCACCAACCGGTCAGGGTCAACCCGGCGGCGGCGAGTTCTCGCTCGAGCCCGGCGCGCCGGAACTTCGCGGAGATCTCGGTCCGCAGCTCCTCGCCGCGCTCGAAGTGCACGGTGAGGTCGAGCGCGCGGATGCGCACGAGCTGGTCCAGCCGCGAGCGCAGGCGCATCTCGATCCATTCGCGCTCGGCATCCCAGACGGCGACGTGGTCGAACTGGTCCGGCGCGAAGTCGGCATCCAGGTCGCGGTTGACGACCGCCAGGACGTTCTTGTTGAACGCCGCGGTCACGCCTGCGCCGTCGTCGTAGGCCGGCACGAGCCGTTCGGGTGATTTCACGAGATCGACCCCGAGCAGGAATGCCTCACCGGGACGCAGCACCGAACGGATGGCCCCCAGGAATCCGCGGCGCTGGTCGGGATCGAGGTTGCCGATGGTGGAGCCGAGGAACGCGATCGTGCGGTGCGCGGCGGCCGGCAGCAGGCCCAAGTGCAGTTCGAAGTCGCCGACCACCGGTTCGACCTCGACGCCCGGGAATTCCGCGGTGACCGCGGTGCTCGCGTCCTTGAGCACCGCCGGGTCGACGTCGAACGGGACGAAGCGGCGCAGTGTGCCGGCTTCGCGCAGGGCGCGCAGCAGCAGCCGGGTCTTCTCCGAGGTGCCGCTGCCCAGCTCGACGAGGGTCTGCGCGCCGGTGGCCGCGGCGATCTCACCGGCATGCGCGACGAGGATCGCCCGCTCAGCGCGGGTCGGGTAGTACTCCGGCAGCCGGGTGATTTCGTCGAACAACTCGCTGCCGCGTGCGTCGTAGAAGTACTTGGGCGGCAGGGTCTTCGGCGTGCCGGTGAGGCCGGCCCGCACATCACGAGCGAGTTGGTCGTGCAGAGCACCGGGGTCGAGGTAGATCTCCATCACTGCTCCAATTCGGTGACGGCGGTGACGAACCGCGCGCCGTCGGTGCGCACCTCGATGAGGTGCCGGTCCGGGACGAGCACCCAGCGTGGGTCGTCGTCCCAGGGCTCGCTGGCGACGGCCACGCCGTCTGGCGCGACCAGGTAGCTGAGCTCATCGCCCCACGTGACGCCGAGGATCGAGCTGCCGTCGGTGAGCAGGACGGACAGGAACGCCTCGGGGTCGTCGGCGGCGACCCCGCGCAGCGTGGCCACGACGTCGTGCGGGCCGCGGTTGAAGACGTGGGCGGCCAGTACCGCCGAGTCGCAGACGGACTCGGCGCCCGGTGCGGGTGGTACGGCGCCGCGGTCGACGCGGCCGTTGTGCGAGAGCAGCCACCGGCCGTCGGTGAACGGCGCGGCCGCGCTCTCGTCGATCGGCATGCCAACGGTGGCCGACCGCACCGCCGCCAGCACCGCATGCGAATTCAGCACCGGTGAGATCGAGGCGAATGACGCGTCGCCCCAGAGCGGACGGGCCGACCGCCAGCGGTGTAGCGCTCCGGCGCGGTCGTAGAACCCGACCCCCCAGCCGTCGGCGTTGAGTAGGCCGCGTTTCTGGCGCCGCGGCGCGTAGGACTGGCGCAGCAGCCCGCAGGCCGGGTCGAGCATCAGCTCGGCCAGCGAGCGTGGCGCGCCGAGCCAGGCCACGTGCCTACACACCGGCCGGCTCCACATCGAAGGCCAGCCGGAAGCCGGTGAAGATCTGGCGCCGGATCGGTAGGTCCCAGTTGCGGAACGACGGCCGGATTGCGGCGCCGCCAGTGGCCCAGGAGCCGCCGCGCAGCACCTGGTAGTGGTCGCCGAAGAACGGCTCGGTGTAGCGGCGGTAGAGCATCGGCGTGAAGCCCGGCCACGGCGAGATGGGCGAGCTCGTCCACTCCCACACGTCGCCGATGAGTTGTTCCACGCCGTACGCGGACGCGCCGGCCGGGTACGCGCCGGTCGGTGCCGGCCGCAGCGCGTCGCCGTCGAGGTTCGCGAACGTCGCGGACGGTTCGCCCGCGCCCCAGGGCCAGCGGCGGCGCCGGCCGAGCCGCGGGTCCCACACGCAGGCCTTCTCCCACTCCTGCTCGGTCGGCAACCGCCCCCCGGCCCAGGCGGCGTAGGCCTGCGCCTCGTAATAGCTGACGTGCTGCACCGGCTCGTCGGGCGGGATGTCCTCGACGGCGCCGAACCGGCGCCGCGAGCCGTCGGCCGACCAGAACAGCGGGCGCGCCAGGCCCGCCTCGACCCGGTGCGCCCAGCCGGGCGCGGACCACCAGCGCGACTGCTCGTAGCCGCCGGCGTCGATGAAGTGCCGGTACTCGGCGTTGGTGACCGGCACCCGGGCGATGTCGAACGCGGGCAGGTCGACGACGTGCGCCGGCCGCTCGTTGTCCAGCGACCAGGGTTCGTCGACGCCGTCGACGCCGAGCACGAACTCGCCGCGCCGGCACGCGCACGGCGCCGGTGGGCAGGGGGCGCCCGGCGGGCAGCGGCGCGCCCGGGCCGAGCAGCGCCTCGCCGCGGCGCAGCTGGTGGGTGGCGAGCATGGTCTCGACGTGCATCTGCTCGTGCTGCTCGACCATCGCGTAGGGGAACAGGTCGACATCGGTTTCGGGTGTGGCGTCCAGGGCGTCGAACACCCGGTCCCGGACGTCGGCGATGAACGCGCGGGCTCGGCTCGGCGGCAGGAGCGGCAACGACACCCGTTCGGCGCGCGGGTGCTCGAAGGCGTCGTAGAGCTGCTCGATCTTGCCGGCCAGCAGGCCCTGCCGGGTGGCGTCGCCCCCGCGCAGCAGCCACAGGTCCTCCTGCTGCCCGATGTGCGCGAGGTCCCAGACGAGCGGGCTCATCAGCGCGCTGTGCTGGCGGGTCAGCTGGGCCTCGTCGATGTCGGTCAGTCGGCGGCTGCGCCGCCGGGCGGTTTCCAGGCCGCGGGCTGCAGTCTCACGCACGGGCCGCCGCCTCCAGCGCCGCCAAAGGCCCGTCGGCCCGGATCGCGGCTTCGAGCTCGTCGCCCGGGGTGCGACCGCGGTGCAGCAGCTCGGCGTAGGCCTCGACGTCGGCCTTGAGCGGCGCCGGGCAACGAGCGGCGGCGACCTCGACGCAGCCGAGCGCCGCCGCGCGCACCGCCGGATCGGCGAGCCCGTCGCGGGCGGCCGCGGCCCGCGCGTCGCGGACCGGCCCGCACAGCTGCGCGGCCAGGTCGGCGGCCATGGAATCGTCGATCAGCACGGCGGTGATGGCGGCCACCGCCGGCCACCAACGGTCGGGCAGCGCGTCGATGCACCGGATCTCGACGTAGCCGCGCGGGCGCACCGGCGGGAACAAGGTGGTCAGGTGGTAGTCGAGGTCGGCCAGCGTCGGTGGACGGTCGATCGGCGCCAGACCCTCGAGCCACGCGGTGAACGGCACCCGGGTGGTCATCGCGGTGACCTCGTCGTCCGTGGTTTCGGCGCCGCGCACCAGCATCACCGGCGCCTGTAGCGCATAGTTGCCCAGGCCGCGGCCGGGTCGTCGCCGGACACCGGATCGCTGCGGCTGTGGTCGATGCCGTGCCAGGCCTGCTGACGCATCGAGCGCCAACCCGACGCCCGGCCGCCGAGATACGGCGAGCAACCCGAGATCGCGACCAGCACCGGCCCGAGCTCGCGGATGAAACCCAGCCGCGGCCCCCAGCCGGTCTTCGGCCCGGCGTCGACGTTGACCTGCAGTGCGGCGGTGGCCGACATCATCGCCTTGCCCGGCGCGGCGCAGCCGACGGCGGCGAAGTGCCGCTCCATCGCGGCGTAGCGGCCGCTCGGGTTGACACGCTGCACCGGCCGCGCCGGGTCGGCGCCGAGCGGCGCGGCGCCGAAGCCCTGCGCGGCCAGGCCGGCGCGGAGCACCTCCCGGTCGGCCTGCAGTGCGGCGATCGCGGCCACCACGTCGTCGGCGGGCGGGGTGGACAGCTCGATCTGACCGCCGGGCTCGAGGGTCACCCGGCTGCCTGACGGCATCGGCGGCAGCCCCGAAACCAGCGCCTCGATCTGCGCCCACGACGGGCGCCGGGCCGCCCGGGCCAGGTCCACGAGGTGGAACTCCAGTTCGAGGCCGACCCGGGCGACGACGGACTCGTGCAGGGCGTTGTCGACGATGTGCCCGCGGGCCACCCCGATCCGGTCGCGCGCCGTGCTGAGCGGATCGGGTTCCCAGGCGTACGGGACGTGCGAAGCGGTCATCCGCCCCCTCCAGGTCCGGACCGGTCGCCTGATCTGCGACCGCGGGTCGGTGCGGGGGCGGCTCGCCGCGGGTTGGGCAAACCGTCCTCGTATGTGCGTTCCCCAGTCTTACCCAGGGCTCTGACAACGCAACATAGTTGTCCGTCCGTTCCGCGATTCGTTACGCGTTGACTAGCGTCCAGGTCATGCCCGACCCGCTGACCGCCGTGGAGATTGCCGCCGCGGTCCGATCCGGCGCCTACAGCGCCCGCGAGATGGTCGAACAGACGCTGCAGCGCATCGCGGCCGCCGACGCGGCGCTCGGCGCATACCAGCAGGTGCGCACCTTCGCCGCGCTGCGCGAGGCCGACGCGGTCGACGCCCGGCCGGACCGCGGGCAACTGCCGCTCGCCGGCGTTCCGGTCGCCGTGAACGACAACATCGCGGTGGCCGGGGAACCGATGCGCTCGGGATCGACGGCCACCGACCCGGCCCCGGCCAAACGCGACCACCCCGTCGTCGGCCGGCTGCGCGCGGCCGGGGCGGTGGTGGTCGGCAGCACCGCCCTGCCCGAGCTTGGCGTGTTCGGCACCACCGATTCGGAATTCGGGATCACCCGTAATCCGTGGCACCTGGCCCGCACGCCGGGCGGCTCGTCCGGCGGTGCCGCGGCCGCGGTCGCCGCCGGCACGGTGCCGATCGCGCACGGCAACGACGGGCTGGGGTCCATCCGCATCCCGGCCGCCTGTTGCGGGCTGGTCGGGGTCAAGCCGGGCGCGGGCGTCGTGCCGGCCGAGGTGGGGACGAACTCCTGGTTCGGGCTCGCCGAGAACGGCCCGCTCGCGACCACCGTGGCCGACGCCGCGCTCATGCTCGCCGTGCTTGCCGACCGGCCGAACCTGGCCCGGCCCAGCGCTCCGGGACAGTTGCGGCTAGCCGTGTCGACCCGGGTGCCGATGGCCGCGGCGCCGCTCGACCGGCACTGGAAGGCGGCCGCGACCGAGTCCGCCCACCTGCTGCGCTCGGCCGGGCACACCGTCGTCGACGCCGACCCGCCCTACGGCCAGCTGCTCGCCGGCAAGCAGCTGGTGCGCTGGGTGGCGGCCACCGAGCTCGACGCCCGCGCCGTCCGCGACCGGACGGCGCTCGCGGCCCGCACCCGCCGCCACGCGGCCCTGGGCCGGCTGGCGCTGCGGGCGCGGTTGCCGCGCGAGAACGGCCGGCTGCGCTGGTGCAAGAGGGTGGAGCGGTTCTTCGCCGACATCGACATGCTGATCACGCCGGCGCTGGCGCAGCCGCCGATCGCGGCCCGGATGTGGTCGCAGCGTGGCTGGTTCACCAACGTCTGGACGAACTCGCGGTACGCGCCGTTCGCGGCGCCGTGGAACATCGCCGGCTGGCCGGCCATGACGGTGCCCGCCGGCGTCGGCCCGGACGGCATGCCGCTCGCCGTGCAGTTGGTCGGCAAGCCCGGCGCGGAGAGCCAGCTCATCCACGTCGCCACCCAGCTGGAGCAGCTGCGGCCCTGGCCCCGGCTCGCGCCGGCGTACCGCTGACGCGTCAGCGGGTGTGGCCGGCGCGGGCGGCGATCACCCCGGCCTGGAAACGGCTCGTCGCCCCGACCTGGGCCATGTAGTCGGCGATGTGCCGGCGACAGGTCCGCACCGAGATCGACAGCCGGCGCGCGATGGCCTCGTCCTTCTCGCCGTCGGCCAGCAGGTTCACGATCGCCAGCCGGGTGGCGTCGACCTCGGGGTCGACCTCGTGCGGGGTGGCGACCATGCCGACGGCGTCGGCGAGCGGCGCGGCCTCGGCCCACGCCTGCTCGAAGGCGCCCACCAGCCAGGAGACGACGCTTCGCTCCCGCACGATCGTCAGCCCGGACGAGTCGCCGGCGTCGGCCGGGATCCGCAGCAGCGCCGTGCGGCGGTCGATGACCAGCCCGCGGCCGGGCAGGGTCGGGGCGAGCCGGACCGCGGCGCCGGCGCGGGCGAGCTCGTGCAGGTACACCCGGGTCGGCCGGTCGCGCGCGGCGGCGTGCTGGTAGATCGCGCGGGTGGTGATGCCCCGCTGCGCGACGTAGAGCCCGGCGGCGCGGGTCCCCCCGTCGCCGCCGCTCGCGGCCCGGCGGCCGGGCGCCATGGACAGCAACTCGCGTTCGCAGCGGTGCGTGAAGTGCCGCAGCACGTTGGCGATCGCGCCGGGATCTTCGACGACGTCGACGCCCGGCTCGCGCTGCCCGGTCGTGAGCGCCGCGTCCCAGTCGGGGATCAGCCGCCGGATGGCGTCGCGGCGCCGCTCGACTGCCGCGCGCCGGGCGTCGAGTTCGAGGTCCTCGCCGCCCAGCACGGTGGCCTCGGCCAGCATCGGGCTGACCGCGATGAGCTGCTCGTCGCCGTCGACGCGGAGCAGGCCGAGATCGAGCAGCCGGGCCACCGATTTGTCGATGTTGGCGTCGACACCTGCCCCGCACTCCGCGGCGGTCTCGGTCAGCGGGCGGCTGCCGGCGCGCAGCACAGTGCGGTAGACCGCCGCATCCTGCGCGTTGAGCCCCTCGGCGTCGTCCATGCCCTGCCCGCGGTGCTGCCGGGCGGCCGGTTGCCGCCCGATCGGTGTTGTGATCCTAGTGTGAGGCCGACGCCGGGCCGCGGGGTAAGAGCTCGACACCGCCGCCGCCGCGCCCGACCGCCGAGCCTGCCGGCCGGTTCTGCGATCATCGCCGGGTGACTGCGGTGCCCGACGGCTTGGTCCACATCCACAGCGGCAAGGTCCGCGACCTGTACCGCGCCGACGACCGACGGCTGGTGATGGTCGCGAGCGATCGGATCTCGGCGTTCGACCACATCCTCGCGAGCACCGTTGCGGACAAGGGCCGGATCCTCACCGCGATGACGGTGTGGTGGTTCGACCAGCTCGGCGGCATCGTCGCCAACCACCTGATCAGCACCGACGACCCGCTGATCCCCGCGCAGTGGCGCGGCCGCGCGATGGTCTGCAGCGCGTTGGACATGGTGCCGGTCGAAGCGGTGGCGCGGGGTTACCTGGCCGGCTCCGGGTGGCTCGACTACCAGCGCACCGGCGCGGTGTGCGGGGTGCAGCTACCGGCCGGGCTGGTCGACGCCGACCGGCTGCCCGAGCCGATCTTCACGCCGGCGACCAAGGCCGGGCTCGGTGCGCACGACGAGAACGTGTCCTACGAGGCCGTCGCGCAGACGGTAGGGGAGCCGACGGCCCGGGAACTGCGCGACCTCACCCTGCGCATCTACACGCGGGCCGCAGAGCTCGCCGCTGCCCGCGGGATCATCCTGGCCGACACCAAGCTCGAGTTCGGCCGCGACCCGCGCACCGGCGAGCTCGTGCTCGGCGACGAGGTGCTGACCCCGGACTCGTCGCGGTTCTGGCCGGCCGACGAGTGGCAGCCTGGCCGCGCCCAGCACGCGTTCGACAAGCAGTTCGTGCGCGACTGGCTGCTGTCGGCGCAGTCGGGGTGGGACCGGGCGTCCGGGGTACCGCCGCCGCCGCTGCCGCCGGAGGTCGTCGCCGCCACGCGCGAGCGATACGTCGAGGCCTACCAGCGACTGACCGGCCTCGACTTCGACAGCTGGCCCCGCTGATGCCCGGCGCAGCGGTCACGGTTCGCCGGCGGCCTGGTCGCGCAGGTACTCGCGCAGGTAGGGCAGGGTGAAGTCGACGTACCCGCGGCGGGTCGGCGCGATGAGCTCGGCCGCGATGAGCCGCAGCCGGTACTGGCTGGCGTAGTTGTCGTCGGCGCCGAGCCGAGCCCGGATGTCGGCCATCTTCGACGAGCCGTCGTCTCGCGTCATCGCCAGCAGGAACGCGCGGTCGACGTCGGAGATGTCGGCCAGCGCCGGCTCGTGCACGAGCGCGCCCAGCCGCCTTCGGGCGCGTTCCACCCCGGTGCGGGCGTCCTCGACGGTGATCGCGGCCGCTTCGGGATGCAGGCGCCAGGTCTGCGCGCCCACCAGTTGCAGCAGGAACGGGTACCCGTCGGTGCCGTCGACCAGCACCGCGAGGGCCGCTGCGTCGATGCTGCGACCCGCAGCCTCGATCGGCTCCCGGAACCCGCGCTCGACGTCGGCGCGCGACACCGGGCCGAGGGTGTGCCGGTCGGCGCGGCGCAGGAAGGTGAGCACGTCGTCGTTGACCACGTCGCTGACGCTCGCGGCCAGCCCGGCGCCGGCGAAAGCCACGTCGCGGCCCTCGCGGAAGCCGTGCTGGATCGTGGTCGCAAGCTCGCGCAGCTCGTCGAGCTGGTTGCGGTGGATCTCGTCGAGGGTGACCAGCACACCGGTCTCGCGCTCGCGCAGCAGGTCGGTGAGCAGCTCCAGCTGGTTGCGCAGCCCGTTGTGCGCCACGTGGCGCTCGATCGTCTGCCAGCCGAGCGATCCGCCCCGCAGCGGGGCGGACACGCTCGACAGCCGCCGCGCGACTGCGTCCGGGTCGAAGTCGCGCAGCAGCCGCGGCAGCTGCTGGGTGGTGATCCGGGCGACGAAACCGGGTGAGGCGGTCTCGCTGATCACCAGCCAGCCCTGCGCGCGCGCCCGGTCCTCGACAGCGTTGAGCAGCACGGTCTTCCCGCTGCCGCGCGCGCCGGTGTAGAGCGTCGCCCGGCCGGCGGCGCCGGGCCCGTCCTCCAGCGCCTCGGTGAACTCGTCGAGCAGCGCGTCGCGGCCGACGAGCAGCGGCGGGCTGACCCCGAAGCTAGCGGTGAACGGGTTGACCATCTCGCCACCCTAGCCCGGAATTTAGAGTCCTTTAGAGTTCCGCGGGCCGTCGGCGGTCCGGGTGACGTCGGCACCGCGTCGGCGAAGGTGCTGCTCGAGGAGCTGTCGAGCCGGCCGAGGCGTTGCGCCCGCTGCACGCCGCGGGCTGACCCCATAGGCTGCGGGCAACGAGCAGAGGAGGAGCCGGTGGCCCGAGTGGTGGTCGACGTCGTGCTGAAGCCGGAGATCCTGGATCCGCAGGGTCAGGCGATCGTCGGCGCGCTCGCCCGCCTCGGCATCGACGGGGTGCGGGATGTGCGGCAGGGCAAGCACTTCGAACTCGACGTGGAAGACGACGTCGACGACGACACCGTGGCCAAGCTTGCCGACACCCTGTTGGCCAACCCGGTCATCGAGAAATTCACCATCCGGCGCGACTGACCTCGCGGTGCCGTGATCGGTGCCGCCGAGGCGTTGGCGGCACCGTGTCCTGATCGAAACGCGGGCGTGTTCGAGGAACGTCAGGACAAGATCAGCGGCCCGGCCGGGCCGTCGTTCACCCCAGGCCGCGTTCGACGCCGAACACCGCGGCCTGGGTGCGGCTGCGCAGCCCCAGCTTGGCCAGCAGCCCGGAGACGTAGTTCTTCACCGTCTTCTCGGCGAGGAACAACCGCTCGCCGATCTGCTTGTTGGTGAGGCCTTCCGCGATCAACTCCAGGACTTCCCGCTCGCGTTCGGTGAGTGAATCGAGTCGCTCGTCGCGGGTCTCACCCTCGCGCAGCCTGGTGAGCAGGCGCTCGGTGACCGACGGATCGAGCAGCGACCGGCCCGCAGCCACCTGCCGGATCGCGTCGACGATCGTCGTGCCGCGCACCTGTTTGAGCAGGTATCCCGACGCCCCGGCCATCACGGCGGTGAAGATCGCGTCGTTGTCGTCGTAGGACGTGAGGATCAGGCAGCGCACCTCGGGCTGCGCCGAACGGACCGCGCGGCACACCTCGATGCCGCTGCCGTCGGGCAATCGGGCGTCGAGGATCGCGACCTGCGGGCGGGTGGCCGGGATCCGTGCCAGCGCCTCGGCGGCCGTTCCCGCCTCGCCGACCACGGCGATGTCCGACTGGGTGGCGAGCAGGTCCGCGATGCCGCGCCGGACGATCTCGTGGTCGTCGAGCAGGAACACCCGGATCGGCGCCGGATCGTGGATCACGGCAGCGGAATCGTCCATCGTAGGTTGGTGCCTCTTTCTGTTTCCGAAGGTGCCGGCAGTGGGGAAGTGATCACGAATTCGCCGCCGTGCCGCGCCGCCCGCTCGCGCAGGTTGGCCAGCCCGCTGCGGCGTTCGGCGGCCCCGACGCCGACCCCGTCGTCGGTCACCTCGACGGTGACCTCGGCACCGGTGGCGCTGACGTCGACATCGGCGCGGCTGGCCTGGGCATGGCGCACGACGTTGGTGAGACCTTCGCGCACGACGGCGACGATGTCGTCGAGCACCGCGGCCGGCACGACCGCGTCCACCGGTCCGGCGAAGCTGACGCGGGGCGCGAAACCGAGCGGTTCGGCGATCTCGGCCGCGACCTCGAGCAGGGTGCTGCGCAGCGAAGCGGTGTGCGGGACCAGCGGACCGCGCAGCTGGAAGATCGAGGTGCGGATTTGGCGGATCGTGTCGTCGATGTCGCCGACCACCTGGGCGAGCCGTTCGCCGTTGGCCCCGGGGCCGAGCCCGGCCGCCACGCTCTCGATGCTCAACCCGGCGGCGAACAGCCGCTGGATCACGTGATCGTGCAGGTCGCGCGCGATCCGGTCGCGATCCTCGAGCAGCACCATGCGCTGCTGGTCGGCCCGGGCGTCGGCGAGTTCGAGGGCGACGGCGGCGTGGTTGGCGAACGTGGTCGCCATTTCCAGCTCCGCGGTGCTGAACCGCGCTCGGCCGGGCAGCCGGGCCACGATCAGTGCACCGCGGACCCGCTGCTCGCCGCCGAGCGGCAGCACCATCACCGGCCCGAGCGCGATCACCTCGGTGAGCGGGCCGGCCCCGCCGGTCTCGCCCGTCAGGTCGTCGATCAGCACCGGTTGCCCGGACTCGAGCACCACCCCGACGAGGGTGCCGCGGGTGGGATAGCTGTAGGCGGTGAGGTGGTCGGCGCCGGCGCCCGTGGCCACCTCGACCATCAGCTGCTGCCCGTCGCCGGTGGGGAGCACGACGTTGATCGCGTGGGCGTCGGCCACCTGCTGCAGCCGCCGCGCGATCAGCTGCAGCGGCTCCTCGCCGTCGCTGGACAGCAGCTGCCGGGTGACCTCGGTGGAGGCCTGCAGCCAGTCCTGCCGACGACGCGCCTCGTCGAAGAGCCGGGCGTTCTCGATCGCCACGCCGGCGGTGGCGGCCAACGACAGGACGAGTTCCTCGTCCTCGGCGGCGAACGGCCGCTCGTCGTCACGGGTGAGGTACAGATTGCCGAACACCGCGTCGCGCACCCGGATCGGGACGCCGAGGAAAGCGGTCATCGGCGGATGGCCGGCCGGGAACCCGACCGAGCGCGGGTCGTCGGCGATGTCGCGCAACCGGATCGGGCTCGGGTCGTCGATCACCGCACCGAGCAGCCCTTTGCCCTCGGGCAGGCGCCCGATCCGGGCGGTGACCTCGTCGGTCAGCCCGACCGTGATGAACTGTTCGAGGCCGCCGCCGGGCGCGATCACGCCGAGCGCGCCGAACGGCGCGTGCACCAGCTCGCAGGCCGCTTCGACGATGCGGCGCAGTACGACCGGCAACGCGAGGTCGCCGATCACCGCGCGGTTGGCCCGCAGCAGGCCGCGCAGCCGGTCCTGGGTGGACATCACGTCCTGGGCCCGCTCGACGAGCTGACGCAGCAACTGGTCGAGTTCCAGCCGGGGGCCGGCGAGCGGCTCCGGGTCGTTCATCGCTGCGACTCTATCGACGTCGGGCGTGCCGCCGGACACCGTCAGGCGCCGGAGAGCATGTCGACCAGCCGGCGCCGGCGCGGCGCGGGAGTCGCCGGCGCGCGCCCCACGCGCAGCAGCACGCACGGGTACGTCGCCAGCCGCAGCTCGCGCCGTAACGCGCCTCGGGTGTTCGGCAGCTCCACCACCTGGGTGAGCGGGCTCGCGGCGAAGCCGAAGCGGGTGACCTCGAGCAGCACCCGCTGCAGCGCCTCGCCGGCCCGGGCCCAGGCGGCCGGGGTGTCGCTGGCGGTGCCGAGCAGCAGCAGGCACTGGTTCACGCTCGAGCGGGTCTCGCCGGGCAGCTGACCACGGGCGAGGACGTCGAAGTCGCGGATCGGGATGTCGTCGTGGGAGTCCACCTCGGTGTGCGGCACCGCGAGCGTCGGTACCCCGTCGGCGCGGGTCGGGTCGTCGCTCGTCCAGGCCCGCAGTTCGGCCCGGTACGCGGGATCGGCGTGCTGCTGCCGGTCGGCGCGCTGGCTCAACACCGCGGTGACGATCCGGTCGTCGGGCTCGCGGATCGGGTGCAGCACCGTGCCCTCGGCCCTCGCGGCGTCGACGAGGGTGTCGGTGAGTTGATCCGGGACCGGGTCCGGCGCGAAGCGGCGGCGGTTGGTGCGGCGCAGCTCCAGCACCGCGTCGAGCGCGCCGATCCTCTCGACCGGATCCCGGTCGTCGACGCGGATCCGGGCCAGGTACTCCGGTCGCGCCGGGTCGGGCATGCGCTCGACGCTCACCGGCCGGCCGCTCGCGGCCAGCGACACCCGGGCGTTGAACACCGCGCAGCCGCAGCTGATCAGCAGTTGCCGCCGGGTCGGGTCGAGCACCTGCAACTGGCGGCTCGGATCGGCGTGCACCTGCAGTGCCTCGCCCTCGAGGACGAAGCGCCACGGCTGGGTGTTGTGCACGGACGGGGCGAGGGTGGCGCGCACGGCCGCGCGCCGCAGCGCGGCTGCCACCTCGGTTCTGGTCAGCGTCGCCATGTGCCACCCCTCCTGTGCCAACCAGGGTGCGACGTCTCCCAACCCGCCGGGCAGGGGCGAAGGTCCCGTCGCGGTGATCCGATCGGTGTGGGTGGCAGGCTGAGCAGGTGCTGGTCCTCGTCGTCAACGCCGGCTCGTCCAGCGTGAAGATCCGGCTGCTGGACAGCTCCGACGAGTTGCGCGGCAGCGTCGACCTGCCCGCCGACGCCGCCGGTTTCGACACCGACGCGCTCGCCGACGCGCTCGCCACGTGGCCGCGCCCGGACGTCGTCGCGCACCGGGTCGTGCACGGCGGCGCGCGCTTCACCAGCGCCGTTCGCATCGACGTCGGCGTGGAACGCGCGCTGCGCGAGCTCACCGTGCTGGCGCCCCTGCACCAGCCGAAGTCGCTCGCGGCGCTGTCCGCGGTGCAGCAGGTCCTGCCGCAGGTGCCGGCCGTCGCCTGCTTCGACACCGCCTTCCACGCCACCCTCTCGCCGGCGGCCGCGACCTACGCCGTGCCGCGCGAGTGGCGCGAACGGCACGGGGTGCGCCGCTACGGGTTCCACGGGCTTTCGCACGCCTACGCCGCGCGCCGGGTGGCGCAGCTGATTCCGCAGGCGCGCCGGGTGATCACCTGCCACCTGGGCGCGGGCGCGTCGGCGTGCGCGGTCCTCGACGGCCGCAGCGTCGACACCACGATGGGGTTCACGCCGCTCGAGGGTCTGGTGATGGCGACGCGATCGGGCACCGTCGACCCCGGCCTGGTGCTGTGGCTCGAGGAGCACGAGCACCTTTCGCCGCGCGAGGTCGCCACCGCGCTGGAACAGCGGTCCGGGCTCGCGGCACTGGCCGGCACCCCCGACATGCGCGCCGTCGTCGCCCGCGCCGCCGACGGCGACGCCGACGCGCGGCTCGCGCTCGACGTGTACCTGCACCGCCTGGCCGGCGCGGTGGCCGCGATGGCCGCGGCAGCGCGGGGCATCGACGTGCTGGTGTTCACCGGCGGGGTGGGCGAGCGTTCCGCGCCGGTGCGGTCCGGCGCCGCCGAGCGGCTCGACTGGCTCGGTGTCGGCGTCGACCCGGCCCGCAACGCCGCCGCCGCCGGTGACCTCGCGGACGTCACGGCCGGCCCGGTGCGGGTGCTCGTGCTCGCCGCCCGCGAGGATCTGCAGATCGCCCACGAGGTGCGGCGACTGCTGTCGCGCTGATGTTCTCGGACCGAATTTGCCGCCGGCCGGCCCGATTGCGGACCAAGGTCCCGGAGCCGATGGGACGCCCGGGCGTGTCGCGGTGGGCCCTCCTGCGCCGACAGTGGAACCGAGACACTGCAGGTGAAGGGACGCCGATGATCGAGACAGTGGCCGAGACGAGAGTGCCGTGCAGCATGGCTACCGTGAGTTCGCCCGGGTATGACGGGCAGGCGGTCGCGTCCGTCGAGTTGTACGACGACGACGGCGACGCCGGTGTCGAGATCACCTTCGAGATCGCTGCGGGCCATCTACCGACGCACGTGCGCCGCGAACTCGTCGAGGCCGTCTTCGCGCTGCCGGAACTGCGCGACTCGCACCGGCTGCGGGTGACGATGCCGCTCGGCGACGCGCAGTTGCTGGAGAGCCTGCGCGCACGGTGCCACGACCTGAACACCCGGGCCGCGGGCTCGACCTGCCTGGCCGACGCAGACC